>NZ_CP015612.1:3183333-4600000 GCF_002138415.1 Stenotrophomonas maltophilia | reverse complement strand
AGTAACCAGAGGAAAAGAAATCAACCGAGATTCCGTAAGTAGCGACGAGCGAACGCGGACTAGCCCTTAAGCTGATTTGGTTCTAGGAAAATGCTCTGGAAAGAGCAGCCATAGAAGGTGATAGCCCTGTATCTGAAAGGGCCATTTCAGTGAAGACGAGTAGGGCGGGGCACGTGAAACCCTGTCTGAACATGGGGGGACCATCCTCCAAGGCTAAATACTACTGACCGACCGATAGTGAACCAGTACCGTGAGGGAAAGGCGAAAAGAACCCCGGAGAGGGGAGTGAAATAGAACCTGAAACCGTGTGCGTACAAGCAGTAGGAGCTCCGCAAGGAGTGACTGCGTACCTTTTGTATAATGGGTCAGCGACTTACTGTTCGTGGCAAGCTTAACCGTATAGGGGAGGCGAAGGGAAACCGAGTCTGATAAGGGCGCATAGTCGCGGGCAGTAGACCCGAAACCGGGTGATCTAGTCATGCCCAGGGTGAAGGTGCGGTAACACGCACTGGAGGCCCGAACCCACTCCCGTTGCAAAGGTAGGGGATGAGGTGTGATTAGGAGTGAAAAGCTAATCGAACCCGGAGATAGCTGGTTCTCCTCGAAAGCTATTTAGGTAGCGCCTCATATGTATCCTCTCGGGGGTAGAGCACTGTTATGGCTAGGGGGTCATCGCGACTTACCAAACCATTGCAAACTCCGAATACCGAGACGGACTGTATGGGAGACACACGGCGGGTGCTAACGTCCGTCGTGAAAAGGGAAACAACCCAGACCCACAGCTAAGGTCCCAAATTCACTGCTAAGTGGAAAACCATGTGGAAAGGCACAGACAGCCAGGAGGTTGGCTTAGAAGCAGCCACCCTTTAAAGAAAGCGTAATAGCTCACTGGTCGAGTCGGTCTGCGGGGAAGATTTAACGGGGCTAAGCAGTGAACCGAAGCTTGGGGTGCATAACTTTGTTATGCGCGGTAGAGGAGCGTTCCGTAAGCCGTTGAAGGTGGATTGAGAAGTCTGCTGGAGGTATCGGAAGTGCGAATGCTGACATGAGTAACGATAATGCGGGTGAAAAACCCGCACGCCGAAAGCCCAAGGTTTCCTTGCGCAACGTTAATCGGCGCAGGGTGAGTCGGCCCCTAAGGCGAGGACGAAAGTCGTAGTCGATGGGAAGCAGGTTAATATTCCTGCACCTCGCGTAAGTGCGATGGAGGGACGGAGAAGGTTAGGTGTACCAGGCGTTGGTTGTCCTGGGGAAAGGCGGTAGGTTTGGATCTTTGGCAAATCCGGGATCCTTCAAGACCGAGCACCGAGACGAGCCTTTATGGCGAAGTCACTGATACCACGCTTCCAGGAAAAGCTCCTAAGCTTCAGCTTACGCAGACCGTACCGTAAACCGACACAGGTGGGTAGGATGAGAATTCTCAGGCGCTTGAGAGAACTCGGGTGAAGGAACTAGGCAACATGGCACCGTAACTTCGGGAGAAGGTGCACCCTTTTTGGTGGCTCGTGCGAGCTATAGCTGAAGAGGGTCGCAGTAACCAGGCCGCTGCGACTGTTTATCAAAAACACAGCACTCTGCAAACACGAAAGTGGACGTATAGGGTGTGACGCCTGCCCGGTGCTGGAAGGTTAATTGATGGGGTCAGCCGCAAGGCGAAGCTCTTGATCGAAGCCCCAGTAAACGGCGGCCGTAACTATAACGGTCCTAAGGTAGCGAAATTCCTTGTCGGGTAAGTTCCGACCTGCACGAATGGCGTAACGACAGCGGCGCTGTCTCCACCCGAGACTCAGTGAAATTGAAATCGCTGTGAAGATGCAGCGTTCCCGTGGCAAGACGGAAAGACCCCGTGAACCTTTACTATAGCTTTACACTGAACGTTGAGTTCGTCTGTGTAGGATAGGTGGGAGGCTATGAAACCATGGCGCTAGCTGTGGCGGAGCCATCCTTGAAATACCACCCTGTCGTGCTTGACGTTCTAACCTGGGCCCATTATCTGGGTCGGGGACCGTGTATGGTGGGTAGTTTGACTGGGGCGGTCTCCTCCTAAAGAGTAACGGAGGAGCTCGAAGGTACGCTCAGCGCGGTCGGACATCGCGCACTGTGTGCAAAGGCATAAGCGTGCTTGACTGCAAGATCGACGGATCAAGCAGGTAGGAAACTAGGACTTAGTGATCCGGTGGTTCTGTATGGAAGGGCCATCGCTCAACGGATAAAAGGTACTCCGGGGATAACAGGCTGATACCGCCCAAGAGTTCATATCGACGGCGGTGTTTGGCACCTCGATGTCGGCTCATCACATCCTGGGGCTGTAGTCGGTCCCAAGGGTATGGCTGTTCGCCATTTAAAGTGGTACGCGAGCTGGGTTCAGAACGTCGTGAGACAGTTCGGTCCCTATCTGCCATGGGCGTTGGAGATTTGAGAGGGGCTGCTCCTAGTACGAGAGGACCGGAGTGGACGAACCTCTGGTGTTCCGGTTGTCACGCCAGTGGCATTGCCGGGTAGCTATGTTCGGAAGCGATAACCGCTGAAAGCATCTAAGCGGGAAGCGCGCCTCAAGATGAGATCTCCCGGGGCACAAGCCCCCTGAAGGAACCATGTAGACTACGTGGTTGATAGGTCAGGTGTGTAAGTACAGCAATGTATTGAGCTAACTGATACTAATGATCCGAGAGGCTTGACCATATAACCTCAAGTTGCCTTGGCTTTACGACAACGTCGTAAGAGCATCCAAGTGCACGCTACGTCACAAGAACTATGCGAGGCTGGCGCCTTGTCCCCCGGGACGAGTGCGACTCTCCAAAAGCCTCCCTGGTGAAATTAGCGCTGTGGAACCACCCGATCCCATCCCGAACTCGGAAGTGAAACGCAGCTGCGCCGATGGTAGTGTGGCTCAAGCCATGCGAGAGTAGGTCATCGCCAGGGTTTACACCCAAAACCCCGCTGCTCACGCAGCGGGGTTTTTCTTTGTGCGCAGAAAATGCGGGTAGTGCCGGCCGCTGGCCGGCAGGCGCGTTGATGGAACCGCCGCGAGTGGCGGCGCCAACCAAGGTTGGCGACTACCGATGGCAGGCTGGCCAGCAGTAGATCCACGCCATGCGTGGATGCTCTCAGCGCGGAACCACGGTGCCAACCAAGGTTGGCCTCCCCCCGCAGCAGGCCCACGGAATGGTCGTTTGCCGGCCAGCGGCCGGCACTACCAGTAGATCCACGCCATGCGTGGATGCCCTCCGCGACGAACCACGGCGCCAACCAAGGTTGGCAGCTACTGGCAGCAAGGCCTACGTAACAAAAAGACGGCGCCCTGCGGGCGCCGTCTTGATCAGGATCGAACTGAAGGTCCGGATCAGGCCGCCTGCGAGACCTCGTGCGATTTCTGCTGGCGGAACACCGAGACCGCTTCAGTCAGCGTCCCCGCCTGCGACTGCAGCTCACGTGCGGCCGCGGTGGCTTCTTCCACCAGCGCCGCATTCTGCTGCGTGGCCTGATCCATCTGCACGACGGTCTGGTTGATCTGCTCGATACCGATCGACTGCTCCTGCGACGCTGCAGAAATCTCGCGCATCAGGTGGCTGACATCCTCCACGCCGCCAACAATGCCCTGCATGCGCTGGCCGGCGTCGGCTACCAGCTGGGCACCTTCGCCCACCTGGCGGCCGGCTTCGTCGATCAGCTTCTTGATCTCCTGGGCCGCTGCCGCAGAGCGCTGCGCCAGTACCCGCACTTCGCTGGCCACCACAGCAAAGCCCCGGCCCTGCTCGCCGGCGCGTGCCGCCTCCACCGCTGCGTTCAACGCCAGGATATTGGTCTGGAAGGCGATGCCGTCGATGACGCCGGTGATGTCACCGATCCGCTTCGAGGCGCCTTCGATGGCCTGCATGGTATCCACCACCCGCTGCATGGCCGTGTTGCCGTCACTGGCAGCGCTCTGCGTGGAGGCCGCCAACGCACTGGCCTCACGCGCATGGGCGGCGTTCTGGCGCACGGTGGCGGTCAGTTCCTCCATCGATGCTGCGGTCTCCTGCAGGTGTGCGGCCTGGCGCTCACTGCGCTCGGACAATGCGCCGTTGCCGGCGGCAATCTCGCTGGCGGCGGTACTGATCGACGCCGCACATTCCTTGATGCGACCGACCATGCGTGCCAGCTGCCCGGCCGTGGCATTGGCATCGCGCTGGATGGCAGCGAAGGCGCCGTGATACTCGCCGTGCATGCGCCGATCCAGATCGCCATTGGCCAGTGCCGAGAGCATCTGCCGCACGTCGTTGACGGTGCTGCCGAGCGTATCGAGCAGCTGGTTGATGCCACCGGTCAGGCCATCGAGGAAGCTGGCGCCTTCAGTGGCCTGCAGGCGCTGGTCGAGATCACCGGCCGCTGCCGCTGCGACGATGCCGGCCACGGCGTTCTCCAGCGCGAGTTCATGGGTGCGGTCATGCCATTCCACGGCGAAGCCCAGGCGCACGCCCTGCGCGTCGAACACCGGGGTGACCACCTGCGCGAAGTGCACCGGGCCGATCTGCACCTTGCCGTTGTGCGTGACCTGCAGACCGTTGAGAATCGCGCGGATGCGGTCCGGGTTGGCGTGGAAGCGATGGATGCTGCTGCCGACCAGGCGCTCGGCATCGAAATCGGGGAACGCTTGCCGCAATGTCGCCTGCTGGTTGCGCAGCAGTGCCACCACCGAGCGGTTCACGTAGCGGATCACATGGTCGTTGTCGGCGATCATCATTGCCGTGCGCGAGACATCCAGCGCCTGGCGGATCTGCGCGTTCTCGGCGTGCGACGCGGCCTCGCGTCCACGCTGAGCCTGCACGTGGCGGGCGGTATCGGCCAGCGCATGGGCCAGTGAACCGGGTGCATAGGCCGCGGTATCCGCATGTGCGCTCAGATCGGTGCCCGTAGCGATATCGCGCGCCAGTGCCGCCAGGCGGCGTGGGCCGTGGCCAAGCGCCTCGGTCTGCTGGCGCAGGCGCAGCGCGACCTGGCCAAGGAACACGGTCAGGCTGGCGAACAGGCCGGCCTGCAGCAACGTCGGTCCCACGGCTGCGCCGTGCAGCAGCGGTACCAGCAGGGCAAGGGTGCCAACACCACCGGCCAGCCATACCGGCAGGCGATCGCGGTGGCTGAGCAGCACGCCCAGCAGCAACGCGATCGGCAACGCTGGCGACAGGCCGACGATCGTGCACAGCAATGCCAACTGCAGCGACAGCAGCAACGCCAGGCCGTTGCGGGCGATGCTGCGGCCCGCCTGTGGACCGGCCAGCCAGAGGGCGGGCAGCACGGCGGCCGCGGCCAACGCAGCGCCCGGTACGTGGGGCCCACGCAGGCCCAGCACGAGGCCAGCCACAGCCAACGCCGCGCTGCCGATCAGCAGACGGCGGTCAGCGCGGCGGGCGAGCTGCTGCAGATGCGGCAGGCGGGCGGTATCGGGGGGACGGGAGGATGCAACGGACATCGGCGACTCCTGGATCAACAAACGACAACGGCCACGCCGCGGCGCACGCAGGAGTGCGTGACCAGGGCGCGAGCCGGGAATTCGGGGAATGCGACGCGATCAGCGACGCGGAGACGGGGCACCGTGACCACATCCTGTGGGTGACGGTGCAGCAGAGCGGGCATGCGGACTTCCTTGCAGAACCAGACACACGCCGCAGACCCGACCGGACCTGCGTGCTGCGGACGCAGGGGCCCGCAACTGATGTATCGGCCGCAGACGCGCAGAGTGAAGCGCGTCGGTGCTTGCGCTCAGCCGGCGTTGTCGTTGTTGAAGAAGTGCAGGATCACGCCCGCGATCTGTTCCGGCTCTTCCATGTGCAGGTGATGGTTGCCGGCAAACACCGCCAGACGGCCATCGCGCAGATGCTGCAGGCGATCACTGCGCATCGGCTCGGGATAGTACGACTGCGCCGGCGTGGCATAGATCACCTGCGTCGGGCAGGCGATGGCCTGCAGCAGGTTGTCGATCTGGCCTTCGCTGAGGCGGATCGCAGTGGGCAGCATCAGGCGCGGGTCGCTGCACCAGCGGTAGCCGCCTTCGACCGGCTCCACGCCGCGCTCGACCAGCAGCCGTGCGCAGCGTTCGCTGAGCTGGTTGGTCATCATCCGCGCACGGATCGGCGCAGCGAGGTCGGGGAACACGCGCAACTGCTTGCGTGCCAGCCCACGCGTGGCATTCACATGCTCGCGCAGGCGGTTGGCGGTCTCTTCCTCGGGACCGCGCAGGCCGCCGAGTGCTTCGATCGCCACCAGCCGTTCCACACGGTCGCTGACCGAGGCGGTGAGGCTGGCGATGCCGGCGCCCATCGAATGGCCGAGCAGGCTGAAACGGTCCCAACCCAGTGCATCGGCCACATCGAGTACGTGGCAGATCGCGGCGGCCGTGGTGTAGCTGGCACCCGCCGGCAGATGTGCGCTGTGGCCATGGCCAGGCAAATCGATCGCCACCAATTGCAGCGATGACAGATGCGGCGCCAGCGGCACGAAGCTTGCGGCGTTGTCGAGCCAGCCATGCAGGGCCAGCACGCGCGGGCCGTCGCCGTGGTTGCGCAGGCCGGCGACGCGCGCGCCACCGACCTCCAGTTCAAACGGTTGAAGGCTCATGCCAGCGAGGCCACGGCCAGCCGCGCAAGCGCACGCGCGTGCTCCGGTTCGGCGTTGAGGCAGGGGATGTAGCGCATCGTCGCGCCGCGCTCGGCCAGCGTTTCGGTGAAGCCCATGGCGACCTCTTCCAGCGTCTCCAGGCAATCGGTGGCGAAGCCGGGGCACACCACATCGATCTGCTTCACGCCGGATTCGGCCAGCGCCCACAGGCCGGGTTCGGCATAGGGCTGCAGCCAGCGCTCGCGGCCGAAACGCGACTGGTAACCCATCTGCCACTCGTCCCTGCCCAGTTCCAGTGCCTTGGCGATGGCCTGCGCACTGGCCTCGCAGCGCTGCGGATACGGATCGCCTGCATCGGCCAGGCGCTGCGGGATGCCATGGAAGGAGAACATCAGTTTCTGGCCGCGACCGTGCTGTTCCCAGTAGCGGCGGATCGAGCCGGCAACGGCGTCGACCCAGCCCGGATCGACCGAATAGTCGCGCACCAGGCTGACGGTCACGCCCGGATTGCGGCGCTGCCAGGCATCGACGCGATCTTCGACCGAGGCGGTGGTGGTGGTCGAGTACTGCGGGTACAGCGGCAGTACCACGATGCGGCGCGCACCGTCGGCCGCCAGGCGGTCGAGCTCGCTGGCCAGCGCCGGCTCGCCATAGCGCATTGCATGGCGAACCTTCAGGGTCGGCAACAGCGCTTGCATGGCCTGCGCCAGCTGGCGCGTATGCACCATCAGCGGAGAGCCCTCCGGCAGCCAGACCTGGGCGTACTTGGCCGCCGAACGGCTGCTGCGCAGCGGCAGGATCAGCCCGCGCAGCAGCGGCTGCCACAGCAGTGCCGGGATCGCGACCACGCGGGGGTCGGACAGGAATTCAGCCAGGTAACGGCGTACGGCGGGGGCCGTCGGCGTCTCGGGCGTGCCTAGGTTGACCGCCAGCACGGCGGTATCGGGTGCGTCGAGCATGAGCGGTATTGTCGCCGATCGCGTGCCCTGTCGGGATGCAGGGTTCGGATTGCAGGCATAGCGCGCATCTATGTGAGCAGGGAGCGCTCATTGGCGATTCATGACAACACTACTAATTTCAGTCACTTGCTATATCTTCCTATGGACTGACTTCTGGAGCCTGCCATGCGTCGCCCGATCCAAGCCCTGCTGATCGCCGCCAGCCTGCTGTCCAGCCAGGCCATGGCCGGACCGCAGGAAGACCAGCGTGCGCGCAATGCCGTGCGCGTGCTGGCTGAAATCCAGGAAATCCCTGAACAGGGAATTCCAGACAAATTGCTCGACGAAGGCCGCGCGGTCATCGTCATTCCCGACACGATCAAGGCCGGCCTGGTCATTGGCGGTCGTCGTGGCCATGGCCTGATGTCGGTGCGCATGCCCAATGGCGCCTGGTCCAATCCGGTGTTCGTGAAGCTCACCGGCGGCAGCATCGGCTTCCAGGCCGGTGTGCAGTCCTCCGATGTGGTGCTGGTGTTCCGCAACGACCGGAGCCTGGACAACCTGGTCAACGGCAAGTTCACGCTGGGCGCCGATGCCGGTGTCGCCGCCGGCCCGGTCGGCCGCAATGCTGCCGCTGCCACCGACGGCCAGCTGAAGGCCGAGATATGGTCCTGGTCGCGCGCCCGCGGCCTGTTCGCCGGTGTCGCGCTGGATGGCGCGGTGCTGCAGATCGACGATGCCGCCAATCTGGACGCCTACGGCAGCAACACCACCCCGCGCATGATCTTCGAAGGTCGCGCCGTCGGTTCGCCGTCGATGGACGTGGTCGCCTTCCGCGATCGCCTGGAAGAAGCCACCTATGCCGCGCGCAACAACCGCAACGGCAACGGCAACGGTGGCAGCGCACCGCGTCCGGCCCCGGCCCCGGCGGCAGCTCCTGCGCCTGTTCAGGCAGCGCCGGCGGCCCCGGCCGAAGCCACCACTGCGCCGCTGCAGAACGTGCCGCAGAATCCGCCGCCGCAGCAGCAGGGCTTCCAGCCGGTCAACGACGGCGAAATCCGCACCGAGACGCTGGGCGGGAACTGACTTTCGTCACGCGCGCCGGCTAACAGCCGGTGCGCTATGCTCGACAGCCTGATCACTAACGTAACGAGCGTCTTTATGGGCAGTTTCAGCATCTGGCATTGGTTGATTGTCCTGGCCGTGGTTCTGTTGGTGTTCGGCACCAAGCGGCTGACCAGTGGCGCCAAGGATCTCGGCTCGGCGGTGAAGGAATTCAAGAAGGGCATGCGCGACGATGACAAGCCGTCGGCGCAGCTGGGCGATGAGTCGCGCAGCCAGGACGCCTCTCGCACCGCGCAGGACGAGCACGACCGCAACGCGCGCTGATCCGGAGCGGTCGCGGTGTTTGATATCGGCTTCAGCGAACTGCTGGTGATCGCGGTGGTCGCCCTGGTGGTGCTCGGTCCCGAGCGCCTGCCCAAGGCGGCCCGCTTCGCCGGCCTGTGGGTGCGTCGTGCCCGCAATCAATGGGATTCGGTGAAACAGGAACTGGAACGCGAACTGCAGGCCGAGGAGATCAAGCGGCAGATGCAGGACGTTCGCCAGGGCATGCAGGACACCGAGAACCAGCTGCGCGCCAGCGGTGAAGCGATCCGTCGCGAAGCGCAGGAGGCCCAGCAGCAGGGCGATACGCTGGCGCAGGAGGTTCGCGCACCGGCGCCTGCGGATCTGCCGCCGCATATGAGCGCCGCGCCCGACGTCGATGCGCCGGCACAGGAGAGCGTTGCTCCCGAGCCGACGCCGGCGACACCCCCTGAAGCCGGTGCGCCGCCGCCGCAGAGCAGCCCGGAGCGCCAGCCATGAGTGAACAGGATTTCGGCGAAAGCTCGCTGGTTGAACATCTGGTGGAACTGCGCGGCCGTCTGGTGCGCGCATTGCTGGGCTTGGGCGTGGTGCTGCTGGCGCTGCTGCCGTTTACCCAGAAGCTGTACAACGCACTGGCCGAACCGCTGGTCTCGCAGCTGCCGAACGGGCAGACGATGATCGCCACCAACCCGGCCGGCGCCTTCTTCGCCCCGCTGAAGCTGACCTTCTTCGTCGCCCTGTTCGTGGCGGTGCCGTGGCTGCTGTACCAGTTGTGGGCGTTTGTTGCCCCGGGCCTGTACGCGCGTGAGAAACGCCTGGCCGTACCGCTGCTGGTGTCGTCGGTGCTGCTGTTCTACACCGGTTGTGCCTTTGCCTACTTCCTGGTGCTGCCGGCGGTATTCCACTTCCTGACCACCTTCAGCCCGGACGTGATCGCGATCACCCCGGATGCGAATGCCTACCTGGATTTCGTGCTGGCGATCTTCTTCGCCTTCGGCGGCAGCTTCGAACTGCCGGTGGCGATGGTGATCCTGGTGCTGCTGGGCTGGGTGACGCCGCAGCAGTTCAAGGAAGGCCGCGGTTACGCGATCGTCGGCATCTTCGTGCTGGCCGCCGTGCTCACCCCACCGGACGTGGTCTCGCAGCTGATGCTGGCGATCCCGATGTGCCTGCTCTACGAGCTGGGCATCCACGCCGCGCGCTGGCTGGTGCCATCGTCTGCAGTAAAGAAACCCGCTGCCTGAAAAAAGGGGACGGAGGGGATTAAGTCGTTTGTGCCACTGTGCGGCTAACGACTTAATCCCCTCCGTCCCCTTTTGCGTCAGGCGTGGAACACGTCGCTCGAGGTCGGCGTGGTCGGAATCGGCGGTGCGGCGCGGCTGCCGCGGTGCACGAACATCTGCTTCCACGCGGCGTAGACCGCGCCGACGTACAGCGGCATCAGCACCGTGGTCAGTACCAGCTGGGCGATGAAGGCGGCGGCCAGCGGGCCGCCGATCAGCATCGCGATCTGGATCACGATCACGAACAGGATGTACATGCAGAACGCGGCGATCAGGCCGAGCGCTGCGAACACGATCATCGCGCCGATGTTCTCGATGCAGCCCTGCAGGCTCAGGCGCAGCGCGTGCATGCCGCTCTGCTTGTCGAATACCACCAGCGCCGGCTGGGTGAACATCGCCAGCGACAGCGCAACCGCGCTCAGGAACACCAGCAGCATCCACAGTGCGATGCGCTTGGCCGGCAGGTTGGCCACCAGCGCGGCCGCATCATCCGGCTTGATCTGCTGGCCACTGCGGCTGATCTCTTCCATCTTGGTCATGACCTCGCTGAAGGCGGTGAAGCCCTCGCGGCCGATCATCATGAACAGCAGCGCGCCCAGCAGCAGGACCGCCAGCACCTGGATCGCCAGCGGCACCAGCAGGTGGCTGACGCGATGGTCGCGGATGGGCTGCAGCAGGTGCGAGGCCAGCCCCGGGCGGCCTTCGTCGATCTCGCCCACGGCGTACAACATGCCGCCGAACATGATCGGCGAAATGGCCAGGGTCATCAGCTGCACGGCCATGCCGGCGGCGCCGGGAATCAAGGTCGACAGCAGGGTCACCACCCAGCTCACCAGCAGCCAGGTCAGGCCGATCCGGGCCAGCTGCAGCGGCGCGCGCCGGTACAGCGAGAACGTATCCAGCAACCA
Source organism: Stenotrophomonas maltophilia (assembly GCF_002138415.1). NCBI lineage: Bacteria > Pseudomonadati > Pseudomonadota > Gammaproteobacteria > Lysobacterales > Lysobacteraceae > Stenotrophomonas > Stenotrophomonas maltophilia. Next base: position 4,588,909 of record NZ_CP015612.1, on the reverse strand, counting down.
CTGGGCGCCCGCCGAGGCCGGCAGCTTGCGAATCTCTTTCATGGACATCCGGGAAGGACAGGAGGGGGCCGGGCGGTTGCCCGTGCCGCCGATTATCCCTGTTTTGCCACCGGCTGGGCTGAAGACAGCCGCGCCTGGCGGACGAAGCGGCGCAACAGCTGGCGGGCCAGCGGTGCGGCGCTGACCGCGCGCTCGATGCTGCGGGCGCAGCCGCCGTGGCGGCCGATGCAGTCGGCGCGGGCGCGCACGTAGCCGCGCATGTGGTGGGTGGCGAATTCCGGATGGAACTGCACGCCCCACGCCTGGCGGCCCCAGCGGAAGGCATGGCAGCCGTCCAGCGGCGAGCGTGCCAGCACTTCGGCGCCGTCGGGTGCGCGCAGCACGGTCTGCAGGTGGGTGGCATGGGCGGCGAAATGCTGCGGCAGGCCCTGGAACAGCGGGTCCTGCGCGGCCTGCGGCTGCAGTTCCAGCTCGATCGTGCCGGACTCACGGCCAGCCGGGTTGTAGGCCACCTCGCCACCCAGCGCGTGCGCCAGCAGCTGGTGGCCGTAGCAGATGCCGAACACGGGCAGGTCGTCGTGGACGGTCTGGCGCAGCCATGCGGCGCTGCGCTCGCTCCACTCGGCGTGGTCGGTGACGAAGGCGGCCGAGCCGGTCACCAGCACGCCAGCGAAGGCATGTGGGTCGGGCAGGGCGCCACCGTGTTCGACATCGACCACCACCGTCTCGTGCTCTTCCAGCCCGGCGGCGACGCGAATCCAGTGCGGAAAGCGCCCGTAGCGACGCAGTGACGGTACCGGGCGGCCGGTTTCAAGGATCAGGAACGGGGCTGGGTTCATCCGGGGGCGGCAGGACTGACAGGACTTCCTCGATTGTAGTCAGCCCCTGCGCCACCTTTTCAAGCCCGGCCTGGCGCAGGGTTCGCAGGCCTTCAGCCCGCGCAGCCCGACTGAAACCGGCCAGATCCATGTCGGCGCGGATCTGCCCGCGCAGCCGCGAGCCCAATGGCAGCAACTCATACAGGCCGATGCGGCCAAGGAATCCGGTGCGCCGGCACTCCAGGCAACCGACCGGCCGACAGGGCGTGGCGGCATCTGGATATGCAGCATGGCTATCAGCCAGCACCGCCCAGTCGGCGGCGCCGAGGCTGTGTGGCTGCTTGCAGTGCGGGCACAGTGTGCGCACCAGGCGCTGGGCAAGGATGCCGTTGAGGGTGCTGACCAGCAGGTAGTGCGGCACGCCCAGGTCGAGCAGGCGGGTGACCGCCGACGGCGCGTCGTTGGTGTGCAGGGTGGACAGCACCAGGTGGCCGGTCAGCGAGGCCTGCACCGCCATCTGCGCGGTCTCCAGGTCGCGGATCTCGCCGATCATGATGATGTCCGGGTCCTGCCGCAGCAGGGTGCGCACGCCGCTGGCGAAGTCCAGGTCGATGTTGGTCTGCACCTGCATCTGGTTGAACTCGGGTGCGATCATCTCGATCGGGTCTTCCACCGTGCACACGTTCACGTCCGGCGTGGCCAGCCGCTTCAGCGTCGAATACAGGGTGGTGGTCTTGCCCGAGCCGGTCGGGCCGGTCACCAGCACGATGCCGTGCGGGCGCTCGACCAGCGCATTCCAGCCGGCCGCTTCCTGCGGGCTGAAACCGAGCTGGTCGATGCTCTTGAAGGCAGCATCGGGGTCGAAGATGCGCATCACGCACTTCTCGCCGAAGGCGGTGGGCATGGTCGACAGGCGCATCTCGACCTCGCGGCCGCCCGGCGAACGGGTCTTGATGCGGCCATCCTGCGGGCGCCGGCGCTCGGCCAGGTCCATGCGGCCGAGCACCTTGATGCGGCTGACCACGGCGGTCATCACCGCTGGCGGCACCTCGAACACCTTGTGCAGCACGCCGTCGATGCGGAAGCGCATGCGTCCCATCTCGCGGCGCGGCTCCAGGTGGATGTCCGAGGCGCGCTGCTCGTAGGCGTACTGCAGCAGCCAGTCGACGATATGCACGATGTGCTGGTCGTCGGCATTGACGTCGCCGGTGCGGCCCAGCTCCACCAGCTGCTCGAAGCTGGGCAGGGTGGTATTGGCTTCGCCACGCACGTCGCCACGGGCGCCGCGCACCGAACGGGTCACCCCGTAGAACTCCATGGTGTAGCGGTGCAGGTCCAGCGGGTTGACCACCGCCAGCTCGATGCGGCGGCGGGTCAGGTGCTGCAGGTCGCGGCGCCATTCCTGCACCAGTGGCTCGCTGGTGGCCACCAGCACGCGCTCGGCATCCACCGCCAACGGCAGGAAACGGTGGCGGCGCGCGTAGGCATGGGAGACCAGCGCGGTGACCGCGGCGACGTCGACCCGGGTCGGGTCGATGCGCAGGTAGCGGCTGCCGGTGCGCTGCGCCAGCCACTCGGTGAGGCGCTCCAGGGTCAGTTCGCCACCGCCGTTGGCGGCCAGCTTGAGGTTGGACAGCAGCACCAGCGGGTGCACTTCACTGGCGTTGCGTGCGCCCTGCGCGGAAAAGCGCATGCGCTCGCGGTCCTGCTCGGCCACCAGGCCATCGGCGATCAGGGCCGCGGCAATCTGTTCGAACTGCAGGCGGCCCCACGGCAGCGGTACGCCGCCAGCCTCGCCGGGCGTGCCCACCGGCAGCCGATGTTCCATCTGCCTGCTCCTCCCGGGTACGGAATGCCCCGCAGGTCGGCCGTTATACTAACGCACCCCCTTGCCGGCCAAGACTCGTACGCATGTCCGCGACCCCGACCGTTCCGATCACCTTCCAGGGCCTGATCCAGACCCTGAACCAGTTCTGGGCCCAGCAGGGCTGCGTGCTCATCCAGCCGCTCGACCTGGAGGTGGGCGCCGGTACCTTCCACCCGGCCACCTTCCTGCGTGCGATCGGTCCGGAGAGCTGGAACGCGGCCTACGTGCAGCCCTCGCGCCGCCCGACCGACGGCCGCTACGGCGAGAACCCGAACCGCCTGCAGCGCTACTACCAGTACCAGGTGGCGATGAAGCCGGCGCCGGACAACATCCAGCAGCTGTACCTGGATTCGCTGAAGGCACTGGGCATCGACCCGCTGGTGCACGACCTGCGCTTCGTCGAGGACAACTGGGAATCGCCGACGCTGGGCGCCTGGGGCCTGGGCTGGGAAGTCTGGCTCAACGGCATGGAAGTGACCCAGTTCACCTACTTCCAGCAGGCCGGTGGCCTGGAGTGCCGCCCGGTGCTGGGTGAGATCACCTACGGTCTCGAGCGCCTGTGCATGTACCTGCAGAACTGCGACAACGTCTACGACCTGGTCTGGACCTACGGCCCGGACGGCCAGCCGGTGACCTACGGCGACGTCTACCACCAGAACGAGGTGGAGCAGAGCACCTACAACTTCGAATACGCCGACGTGGAAGAGATGTTCCACCGTTTCGATGCCTGCGAACGTGAAGCGCAGAAGCTGGTGGAAGTGAACCTGCCGCTGCCGGCCTACGAGCAGGTGATGAAGGCCAGCCACACCTTCAACCTGCTCGATGCGCGCCGCGCGATCAGCGTGACCGAGCGCCAGCGCTACATCCTGCGCGTGCGCGCGCTGGCCCAGGCGGTGGCCAAGGCGTACTACGAACAGCGCGAGAAGCTGGGCTTCCCGGGCGCGAAGAAGGCCTGACGGCCGCTCTCCCCCTTACTCCGGGGCGCCGGACGCGTCGCGCGCTGCGCCCCCACCACAGGATTGAAACGATGAGCCAACTGTCCCCCCTGCTGATCGAACTGGGCACCGAGGAGCTGCCGGTCAAGGCGCTGCCGGGCCTGGCCCAGGCCTTTTTCGATGGCGTTGTCGACGGCCTGCGCAAGCGCGGCGTCGCGCTGGAACTGGGTGATGCGCGTCCACTATCGACCCCGCGCCGCCTGGCCGTGCTGCTGCCGGGTGTCGGCCTGGAACAGCCGGAACAGCACAGCGAAGTGCTGGGCCCGTACCTGAACATCGCGCTGGACGCCGAAGGCCAGCCGACCAAGGCCCTGCAGGGCTTCGCCGCCAAGGCCGGGATCGACTGGACCGCGCTGGAGAAGACCACCGACAGCAAGGGTGAGCGCTTCGTGCACCGCGCGGTGACGCCGGGCGCGAGCACCGCCAGCCTGCTGCCGGAGATCCTGCGCGAGGCGATCGCGGCGATGCCGATTCCCAAGCCGATGCGCTGGGGCGACCACGCCTGGGGCTTCGCGCGCCCGGCGCACTGGCTGGTGCTGCTGCACGGTGCCACTGTGGTCGAGGCCAAGCTGTTCGGCCTGCAGGCCGGCCGCGTCAGCCGTGGCCATCGCTTCCACCACGACCAGGCGGTGTCGCTGGCACAGCCGCAGGACTACGTTGAAGCCCTGCGCGCCGCCTTCGTGCTGGTCGATCCGAGCGAGCGCCGCGCGCGCATCGTCGCCGAGGTCGAGGCCGCCGCGGCCAAGGCCGGTGGCAGTGCGCGCATCACCGAAGACAACCTGGAGCAGGTGGTGAACCTGGTCGAGTGGCCGTCGGCGGTGCTGTGCAGCTTCGAGCGTGCGTTCCTGGCGGTGCCGCAGGAAGCGCTGATCGAGACGATGGAGATCAACCAGAAGTTCTTCCCGGTGCTGGATGCCGCCGGCACCCTGACCGAGAAGTTCATCGGCATCGCCAACATCGAATCGAAGGACGTGGCCGAAGTGGCCAAGGGCTACGAGCGCGTGATCCGCCCGCGCTTCGCCGACGCCAAGTTCTTCTTCGACGAAGACCTGAAGCAGGGCCTGGTATCGATGGGCGAGGGCCTGAAGACGGTGACCTACCAGGCCAAGCTGGGCAGCGTGGCCGACAAGGTGGCGCGCGTGGCCGCCCTGGCCGAAGTGATCGCACCCCAGGTGGGCGCCGACGCTGCGCAGGCAAAACGTGCGGCCGAGCTGGCCAAGAACGACCTGCAGTCGCGCATGGTCAATGAGTTCCCGGAGCTGCAGGGCATCGCCGGCCGCCACTACGCCGTGGCCGGTGGTGAATCGGCCGATGTGGCGCTGGCCATCGACGAGGCCTACCAGCCGCGCTTCGGCGGTGATGACATCGCGCTGTCGCCGCTGGGCAAGGTACTGGCCATTGCTGAACGCGTCGACACGCTGGCCGGCGGTTTCGCCGCGGGCCTGAAGCCGACCGGCAACAAGGATCCGTTCGCCCTGCGCCGCAACGCGCTGGGCCTGGCCCGCACGATCATCGAAAGCGGCTTCGAGCTGGACCTGCGCGCGCTGCTGGCCAGCGCCAACGCTGGCCTGGTCGCGCGCAACGTGCAGGTCGACATCGGCGAACTGTACGACTTCATCCTCGACCGCCTGAAGGGCTACTACGCTGACAAGGGCGTGCCGGCCACGCACTTCAACGCCGTGGCCGAGCTGAAGCCGGCTTCGCTGTACGACTTCGACCGCCGCCTGGATGCGATCGGCACCTTCGCTGCGCTGCCGGAAGCCGAGGCGCTGGCCGCGGCCAACAAGCGCATCCGCAACATCCTGCGCAAGGCCGAGGGTGACATTCCGACCCAGATCGATCCGGCGCTGCTGCAGGAAGATGCCGAACGCGCACTGGCCGAAGCGGTAACCGCGGCCATCGACGACACCGGCGCCAGCCTGCAGCACAAGGACTACGTGGCCGTGCTGGCACGCCTGGCGCGCCTGCGCCCGCAGGTCGACGCGTTCTTCGATGGCGTGATGGTCAATGCGGAAGATCCGGCGCTGCGTGGCAACCGCCTGGCGCTGCTGACGATGCTGGGCGAGCGCCTGGGCAAGGTCGCGGCGATCGAGCATCTGTCGAGCTGATGCCCGTACCGGTAGTGCCGGCCGCTGGCCGGCATTGCCACCGCGCACCGAATCGACGGCGGATGTCCATCGGGGTCATTGCCGGCACCACGCACGATGCCGGCATCCTCGCCTGCGATCACGATGATCGCCACAAAGGCGCGTATTTTGACCGCCACTTAACAACCGATCCCGAATGACGTGATGCATTTCGCATCGTCACCTTCGGTCGGTATGCTGTGCCGCATGCAGCCAAAGAAATACGCCCTGCCGCTGATGGTCCTGTCGCTGGCCGCCACCACCGTGGCCCACGCGCGCGGCACCATCGACAAGGTGGACATCAAGGGATTGGACAAGGGCGACGACGCCGCAATCATCGAGAACATCCAGGAATCGCTGTCGCTGTACGACACGATCGGCAAGGAACAGGGCGAATCGCGCCTGGAGTACCTGCTGTCACAGGCCGAGCGGCAGACCCGCCAGGCACTGGAACCGTTCGGCTACTACAACCCGGTGATCAAGGTCGAGGCGCCGCGCGAGGACGAGCACGTCCGTGTGCTGATCCACGTCGACAAGGGCACCCCGGTGACCGTGCGCCGCGAGCACATCGACATTACCGGCCCGGCGATATACGACCAGTACCTGCAGGATGACCTGGCCGCGTTCAAGCCGCGCAAGGGCCAGCGCTTCGAGCACACCCAGTACGAAGCCAGCAAGATCACCATCACCCGGCGCCTGGCCGAGCGTGGTTACTTCGATGCCGACTACACCCAGCGCCAGGTGCAGATCACCCGCGCCGACAATGCCGCCGACATCGACCTGACCTGGGACAGCGGCCGCCGCTACAACATGGGCCCGGTGCGTTTCGAGCAGGACTACTTCGTCGACAAGCTGTTCGACCCGCTGGTGTACTGGGACCAGGGCAGCTACTACCACGAGGGCAAGCTGGACCGCCTGCGGCAGTCGCTGACCAAGCTGGACTATTTCAGCGTGATCGACATCCAGCCGCGCCCGGACCAGGCCGACGAGAACGGCGATGTGCCGGTGGACGTGAAGCTGACCCGGGCCAAGCGCACCATCTACACCGCCGGCCTGAGCTACGGCAGCGAGAGCGGCCCGGGTGTGCGCGGTGGCATCGAGCGGCGGTTCCTGAACAACCGTGGCCACAAGATGAACACGCAGCTGGACTATGCGCAGAAGCGCAAGAGCCTGGTCACCAGCTACCGCATTCCGGCGTTCAACTGGCTTGATGGCTGGTACACCTTCGCTGCCAGCGCCTACGACGAGCAGACCGACTACATCGACCTGCGCAACTTCAAGCTGATCGCCAGCCGCAGCGGCGAGATCAACGAACACTGGACCGCGATCGCCTCGGTCAACGCACTGCGCGAGCGCTGGCGTTATGCGTCCGGCACCGAATTCACCGACGCGGTCTACAACACCTCGACGCTGGTCTACCCGCAGATGGTTGCCGACTACGTCAACGTCGACGACGAGATGTTCCCACGCAAGGGCATCAGCGGCACTGCGACGATGCGTGCCGGCGTCGAAGGCGCAGGCTCGGATACCAGCTTCGTGCAGGCCAACGCGGTGTTGCGCTGGTACATCCCGGTGGGCGAAAGCAATCGCCTGATCCTGCGCGGCGAGGGTGGCACCACCTGGACCAGCGACCTGGTGGCAATGCCGCCGAGCCTGCGCTACTTCGCCGGTGGTGACCGCAGCATCCGTGGCTATGCCTACCGCGAGGTCGGTCCGCGCACGCCGGCCCCGGACAAGTACGCGCTGGGCGCCAAGAACCTGGTGATCGGCTCGGCCGAATACGAGCATTATTTCAATGGCGGCCCCTGGGGTGCGGCGGTGTTCGTCGATACCGGCAGCGCCTTCGACAACACCATTGATCTGCATACCGGCGTCGGCTTCGGCGTGCGCTGGAAATCGCCGGTGGGCCCGGTGCGCATCGACGTGGCGCACGGCCTGAACAACCCGGATTCGCAGTTCCAGCTGTACCTGAACATCGGAGCGGACCTGTGAGCACGCCCGCACCCACTCCGACCCCGAACACGCCGCCGCCGCGCGTGCGCTTCTACCGTCGCCGCCGCTTCTGGGCGTGGTCCGGCGCCGGCGTGATCGGCCTGGTGCTGCTGGCCCTGCTGGCGGTCTACTGGCTGCTGCAGACCGTGGCCGGCCGTGACGTGCTGCTGGCACAGGTGGTCGCACGGCTGCCGGTGGGCGCCAGCTTCACCTGGGACAAGGTGGACGGCCCGGTGGCCGGCCCGCTGACCCTGTACAACGTCGACTTCCGCTACGACGACATCCATTTCCACGCCGAGCGCGCGCACCTGGAGCCGGACCTGCGCCCGCTGCTGGGCCGCAAGCTGCTGCTGGACAAGCTGGAGTTGACCAACGCGACGCTGAACCTGGCCAAGAGTGACGAGCCGTTCAAGCTGCCGTCGTGGCCCGATTCGCTGCCGCAGATCGAAATGCCGCTGGCCATCCAGGCCGATGCCATCGCCATTGACGGCTTCCGCATCAGCCAGGCCAACGAGCCGGTGATCGACATCAGCCGCGTGCGTGGTGGCATCGAGATCGCCAATGGCGAGTTCCAGGCGCACAAGCTGGTGGTGGACAGCGACATGGGCAACTTCACCGCCCAAGGCCGCTACATCCCGGCCAAGGACTACGACACCGACGTGACCGTCACCGCGGTGCTGCCGGCCCCGCGTGGCCGTACCGCCGCGACGCTTGGTCTGGTCGCGCGCGGTGACCTGTCGCACATGGAAGTGGCGGTGGCCGGGCGTGCGCCGAAGCCGCTGCACGCCATGCTGGTGTTCGATGGCCGCACCGATCCGAGCTGGAATGCCAGCATCCGCAGTGACGAACTGGATCTGGCGCTGCTGTCGCCAGCACTGGCCAGCTCGGCGATCGCGCCGCTGGCGCTGGACTTCACCGCCGCCGGCAAGGGCGGCAACGCCAACCTGCGTGGCAAGGTGAAACAGGGCGATCAGGAACTGGAACTGGCACCGTCGGTGGTGTCGTTGCAGGACCAGGTCCTGAAGGTCTCGCCGCTGCTGGTGAAGGGCCTTGGTGGCGAAGCACGGCTGGAGGGCACCGCCGACTTCAGCCAGGAAGACCAGCAGAAGCTCAACTTCTCGGTGGTCGCCCATGATCTGACCTACGTACCGGCGCCCGATCCGAACACCGCCGGCAGCGCGCCGGTGCCGGTGACCCTGAAGGAAGCACGCTTCGGTCTGGCCGGTACCCTGAAGGCCTGGGCGGCGATCGGCCGCGCCGAGGTCGAGCGGGACGCGCAGAAGGCGCAGCTGCACTTCGATGTGCGTGGCAACGACCAGGCCGCGTCGATCCATCAACTGCAGGCGCAGACCCCGGGTGGCCAGTTGCAGGTGGAAGGCCAGGTGGCCTGGGCACCGCAGCTGGACTGGGATGCCAAGGCCACGCTGAAAGATTTCGATCCCGGCTATTTCGCGCCGGGCTGGAACGGTCGTCTGTCCGGCAACCTGGCCTCCAAGGGACGCCAGCTGCCGCCGCCGGCAAACGCGCCGCCGGGCACCGCTGGCACGCTGGAAGCCACGGTGGATCTGCCGTCACTGAAGGGCGTGCTGCGTCAGCGCAACCTCGACGCGCAGGGCAAGTTCGCGCTGCAGGGCACGCAGGCCCAGGGCGATCTGAAGCTGTCGCTGGGCAGCAGCCGTGTGACCGCTTCCGGCAAGGTCGGTGATCGCCTCGACATCGATGCGCGCTTCGAGCCGCTGCAGCTGAGTGACCTGCTGCCGGGCGCCGATGGTGGCCTGCGCGGCCAGGTACAGGTGAAAGGCCCGCGCGATGCGCCGGACATCACCGCCGACCTGGTCGGCAACAACCTCAACTGGGACGGCTACGGCGCCGAGAGCGTGAGCATCAAGGGCCACCTGCCGTGGCGTGGCGACAGCGGCACGCTGGCGATCCAGGGCCAGCAGGTCAACGCCGGCATGCTGCTGGAACGCTTGAACGTGGATGCGCAAGGCAGTGTGTCCAACCTGCGCCTGGCGGCGCAGACCCGCAACGAGATGGGCGTGATCGAGCTGCAGGGCAGCGTCCGCCAGCAGGGTGCGAAGTGGAGCGGCGAGCTGGCCACGCTGCGCATCGCACCGGTGAAGGGCGATGCCTGGTCGCTGCGTGCACCGGCGGCGTTCGCGATCAACGGCAGCACCTACACGCTGGGCGAAGCCTGCCTGGCCGCCGCCAGCAGCGGTGCGTTGTGTGCACAGGCCAACTGGCCGCGCGAGGGCCTGGTGGTGCGCAGTGACGCGCTGCCGCTGGCGCTGGTGCAGCCGTGGTTGCCGCCGCAGTCCGGCCGCCGCATCTACCTGCGCGGCGATGTCAGTCTGGACGCGCAGATCCGCCCGCGCGGCAATGCCTGGGAAGGCCATGTGGAAGTGCGCTCGAAGGAAGGTGGCGTGCGCCTGGGTGAGAACCGCAATGCCGTGGGGGACAACACCCGTGGCGAGCTGGTGCGCTACGACCAGTTCTCGCTGAAGCTCGACATGACCCCGGCCAGCATCAAGGGCTACCTGGGCATGGGCTTCCAGGGCAACGGCTTCGTCGACGCCAGGATGCAGACCGGCTGGGAAGCCAGCGCACCGTTGAACGGCGAGCTCTACCTCAACATGTCGCGGTTGTACTGGCTGGAGCTGTTCTCGCCGGACATCGTGCGCCCGACCGGGCTGATCGAAGGCCACGTCAGCCTGCGCGGTACGCGCGGCCAGCCGTCGCTGGGCGGTGACGCGCAGCTGAGCAACTTCAAGGGCGAGTTCCCCGCGCTGGGCCTGACCTTCGACCAGGGCAAGGGCAGCTTCGTGGCCCAGCCTGATGGTTCGGCCAAGATCACCGCGCAGGCCAACTCAGGCCAGGGCACGCTGTATGTCGACGGTGGCCTGTCGTGGTTCGGTGATGCACAGCCGCTGCAGCTGAAGATCCATGGCGAGAACGTGCTGCTGTCCAACACCAGCGAACTGCGCATCGTCGCCAACCCCAACCTCGACTTCACCCTGGCCAAGGCGGCGATGGAGCTGCGCGGTACCGTGCACGTGCCCGAAGCGGACATCGACATCGAGCGCCTGGACCGCGGCACCTCGGTGTCCGAAGACGTGGTGGTGCTCGATCCGGCCGACCCGGAAGAGTCACGCACCTCGCCGCTGGATATGGACCTTGTGGTCAGCCTCGGCGACAAGGTGAAGATGACCGGCTTCGGGCTGAAGGGCGCGCTGACCGGCAAGATGCAGGTCTGGGCCAAGCCCGGCCGCGAGATGACCGCCAATGGCGGGCTGGAAGTGAGTGGTCGCTACAAGGCGTATGGGCAGGACCTGACCATCACCCGTGGCAACCTCACCTGGAACTACAACGCGGTGTCCGACCCGCGCGTCAACATCCGTGCCGAGCGCCGGGTCGGTGATGTCACCGCCGGCATCGACGTCACCGGACGTGCGCAGCAGCCGCGTGCGGACGTGTGGTCCGATCCGGCGATGTCGCAGTCCGAAGCGCTGGCCTACCTGGTGCTGGGTCGCAGCCTGACCGGCGCCAGCAGCGACCAGACCCAGCAGGTCAACGCGGCCTCGGCGGCATTGTCGGCCGGCAGCGGACTGCTGGCCTCGCAGCTGGGTGCCAAGCTGGGCCTGGACGATGCCGGCGTGAGCCAGTCGCGCGCGCTGGGTGGTTCGGTGATCGGCGTCGGCAAGTACATCTCGCCCAAGCTGTACGTCGGCTACGGCGTGTCGCTGGTCGGTGCCGGTTCGGTGATCACGCTGAAGTACCTGCTGCGCCGCGGCTTCGACGTGGAAGTGGAATCGAGCACGGTGGAAAACCGTGGGTCGATCAACTGGCGGCGGGAGAAATAACCGGGTCGGGGGCGGTGCCCTTTCGTTGAGAGGGTCCGACCCCCGGCTTCTTCAGCTGCGGCGCAGCCGCTGGCGGTGCCCGGACAGGTCCATGCTCCACAGCAGCAGCGCACCCAGCAGCGCCGGCAGCACGCTGAGCACGGACAGCATCACCAGGAATGACACTGGCAATTCCATGCGGGCGGGCTTGCCCCGGCGCAGCTGGTAGCGGATCCATGCCGTGGCCAGCACGGTCCAGGCCAGCAGCCAGCACAGCGGTGCCAACCACAGCGAAGGCGACGGCACCCACAGGTAGACGGCGGTACCGACCGCTGCGATGGCTGCGCAGGCGACCGGCACGGTCAGCCAACGCAGCCGGGAAGGCGGCACGGACGGGTCTTCAGGGGCGCTCTGCCAGACGAACAGATGACGCAGGCCAATGGCCAGCAGCGTGCCGAGCAGTGGCGCCAGCGCTGCCGTGCCCAGCACGATCGCCCTGCGCTGCTCTTCCGACTGGTAGGGCAGCAGCGTGCTGGCGATCTGGGTGGTGGCCAACGCGATGAAGGCCATCAACGTCAGCGCCACGCTTGCCAGCAGTGCACGCAGCAATGACAACTGTGCCGCGGTGAGGCGGGTGACATCGCTGGCGCCGGCCCAGAAACGGGCTTGGCCCGCATCGATGCCGGGCGGCAGAGGACGGTCCTCCTGGCAGCCCAGTACGTCCATCAACGCTGCGGCCTGGCGCGGCACGCGCAGCGGCAGCGCGGACATCAGGTTGCGCAGGTGCGAACGCGGTTCGCGCAGCTGCTGAAGGCGGCTGGCAGCGTCATCGTGGCTGGTCCAGCGCCCGCCACGCGCCTCCATCTGCTGGGCCAGCAGATCGGTCTGCGCGGGCAGTTGCAGCCAGTCCTGCCAGGCGTGTTCGGCCAGCTCGCGCAGTTCGCCTGGTGCCAGGCCGCAGCCCGCGTCGTCCCAGCCGAAGGCCTGGTAAAGCGCCGCGGCTTCGGACAGGTTCATGGGCGCCTGCCGCGCGCGCAGCGCCTGCAGCACCCTGGCACTGGCTTCAGCGCGCTCGTCCAGGGACCACTGGCTGCGCAGGCCCTGCAGGTACACCGCGAAAGGCTGCGGGTCGGTGGATTTGGCGCGCTCCAGCAGGTCCATCCAGTTGCTCATGGGTTTGCCTCGTGTGGGGGCTGCAGGCTTGAACGATCACTGTCTGCATTGCCGGGGGAGCTGGAAAATGCCCCGCGGAGGATTGCGATGGTGGCCAGCAGGGCGCACGTCAGAAGCAGTGCCAAAGCGACCGTTCGCCGCGTGAAGCGTCTGCGTGACGGCACGAAATGGTGCAGGGCGTCGCATGCGGCCGCCCAGAACATGACCTGCCTGCGCTGCAATGGCGGTGGGAGCGCCACGTGCGCCATCACAGGCACACCGACAAGGTAATGCAGCGTTTCACGCATTTCGTGCCGCGTGCGCGCGGACAGCGCTTGGATGCGCGCGCGCAGTGGGTGCCAGGGGCCACTGAGCCGGGCGACACGGGTGCGGGCCTGCACCACCGAAACCGGCGCATTCTCGAGATGCATGTAACGGGCGAGCGCGGTCTCGTTGCCTGGCACCAGTAACCAGCACAGGTGCATGCTGTGGCCGAGGGCGGCCATGTCGTAGCACTCGCGGATACTGTCCCGGTCATACCACTGGAAGCGGTCGGCCAGCTGCTCGAAGTTCGCTTGCGGGAACGGCGTAGTGCCCTTCATCAGCCGTTGCCAGGTTGCCAGGTTCACCGCGCCAGCATCCGCAGTGGGCTGCAGTTCCGGGGACCGCTGCAGCCAGGCTGCGAAGTCTGCCGGATCGCGTTGCTGACCGTTGCGGACGATGCGGTCGGCAAGCGCCTCGGCGGCAGATGGCCCTGTCGAATGCGTGGTGCCCAGATCGATTCCTGCGATCATCGGTCCTTCCCTGGTATCCGTGCCTGATTCTAGCCAGCATCGGTGCCCCCAACCATCGGCCGTTGCCCCATCGGCCCCCAGCGGCTATGGTCCCCGGCTGTTCTGTATTGCCGGAAACGCCGATGTCTGCCCGTAAAACCCTTCCTGTCGCCCTGGCCCTGGGCCTGACCCTCGCCACCGGTGCCCACGCCGACGAAGGCATGTGGATGCCGACCCAGCTGCCGGAACTGGCCAAGCCGCTGCAGGCAGCCGGTTTCAAGGGCAATCCGGCCGACCTGGCCAACGTCACTGCGCCGCCGCTGAGCGCGGTGGTGCGTGCCGGTGGCGGCACCGGTTCGTTCGTGTCCGCCGACGGCCTGCTGCTGACCAACCACCACGTGGCGATGGGCGTGATCCAGTACAACAGCTCGCCCGAGCACGACCTGATCAACGGTGGCTTCATCGCCAAGGACCGTGCCGACGAGCGTCCGGCCAACCCGGACTTCCGCGTGCTGGTCACCGTCGGCTTCGACAAGGTGACCGACCAGGTGCTGGCGCAGGCGCGTGGCAAGACCGGTCGCGCCTACTTCGATGCGGTGGATGCGGCCAGCAAGCAGATCGTGGCCGAGTGCGAGAAGGACGGCAGCGTGCGCTGCTCGGTGGCCAACATGTACTACGGCACCGACTTCTACCGCATTGCCCAGTTGGAGCTGAGCGACGTGCGCCTGGTGTATGCGCCGCCGCGTGCGATCGGCAACTACGGCGATGAGATCGACAACTTCATGTGGCCGCGCCACACCGGCGACTTCACCCTGCTGCGCGCCTACGTGGGCAAGGACGGCAAGCCGGCCGCGTACAGCAAGGACAACGTGCCCTACCAGGCGCCGGCACACCTGCAGATGTCGGTGGAAGGCCCGAAGGAAGGCGACTACGCGATGCTGGCCGGGTACCCAGGCATCACCTACCGTCACCGTACCGCGGCCGAGTTCGCCGGCCAGATCGATACCGTGCTGCCGCGCCGCGTGTCGGTGTTCCAGCAGATGATCGACACCATCGAAGCCGCCAGCGCCAAGGATGCGCAGGCGCGCACCCGCTACGCCTCGCAGCTGCAGTCGCTGAAGAACAACCGCAAGCGCGCCGCCGGCGAGCTGGAAGGCCTGTTGCGCAGCGACGCCAAGGCCCAGCGTGCCGCCGACGAGACGGCGATGCTGGCTGCCACCGACCGCAAGTACCAGGGCGACATCAAGGCGCTGCTGACCAACCTGTCGCAGGGCGCGGCGGTGGGCGAGCGCGACCTGCTGCTGGACCAGATGGCCGCGCAGAGCCAGCTGCTGCGCTCGGCGCTGCTGCTGGAACGCCTGCGCATCGAATCGACCAAGCCGGACGCACAGCGCGAGAGCGGTTTCCAGCAGCGCGACCAGGCGATGATCGAAGGCGTGCTCAAGCAGGTCCAGCGCCGCTACGCGCCGGAAGTCGAGAAGGCGCTGCTGACCACCCTGCTGACCCGCTACCAGAAGCTGCCTGACGCGCAGCGCGTGGCCGAGTTCGACGCCGCCTTCGGCCGTACCCCGGAGCAGCTGGCGAAGGCACTGGACACGCTGTACGCCGGCACCCAGCTGGGTGACGAGGCACAGCGCCTGTCCCGCTTCGCTGCGGCCCGCGAAGGCAAGGCACTGGCCGCCGATCCACTGATCGCCGTGGCCGGCCCGCTGGTGGCCGCGCAGCTGCGCATCGAGAACGAGAGCAAGACCCGCGAAGGCGAGCAGCTGCGCCTGCGCCCGGCCTACATGCAGGCGCTGTTCGCCTGGCGTGCCAAGCAGGGCCGTGCGGTGTACCCGGATGCCAACCGCACCCTGCGCATCAGCTACGGCAAGGTCGAGGCGCTGCACCCGCGTGATGGCGTGACCTACTCGCCGGTGACCACCGTGGCCGGCATCGTCGAGAAGAACACCAACGCCTATCCGTTCGATGCCCCCAAGCCGCTGCTGGCCGCGATCGCCAAGGGTGACTTCGGCAGCACCGCCGATCCGGCGCTGAAGACCCAGACGGTCAACTTCCTGACCAACCTGGATACCACCGGCGGCAACTCCGGCTCGCCGGTGCTCAACGCCAAGGGCGAACTGATCGGCCTGAACTTCGACAGCAACTGGGAATCGGTCAGCGCCAGCTGGTGGTTCGACCCGCGCTACAAGCGCGCCGTGCACGTGGACATGCGCTACCTGCGCTGGCTGCTGGCCAAGGTCTACCCGGCACCGGAACTGCTGAAGGAAATGGGCGTGCCGGCGGAATAAGGGCGGTTCCTGGTGGGTGCGCACCGGTGGGTGCCCACCGTTGGTGGGCATGGATGCCTCCGTCACGACCAACGGTCGTGACCCACCGCCATGACCCACCGCCGTGACCTACCATCACGACCAACGGTCGTGATCTACTGGCCCCTGTCCTGACGGAAACGCGCGCGTGGTCTCCAGCTGGATCCTGCTGCTGGTCTCGGTTGCCTATGCCGCGCTGCTGTTCGGCGTGGCGTGGTGGGGTGACCGTCGGCCGATGTACCCCGACCGGCCGTGGCTGCGGCCGGTGGTCTACAGCCTGGCACTGGCCGTGTACTGCTCGTCGTGGACGTTCTACGGCGCGGTCGGCACCGCCGTGCGCAACGGCGTGGGCTACCTGCCGATCTATATCGGTCCGTTGCTGCTGCTGTTGTTCGGCTGGCGCATCATCGAGCGCCTGGCGCTGATCGCGCGCAGCCAGAACGTGGTCTCCATCGCCGATTTCATCTCCTCGCGCTTCGGCCGCTCGCGGCGGCTGGCGGCGCTGGTGGCGATCATCGCGCTGATCGGCATCATTCCGTACCTGGCGCTGCAGTACAAAGCGGTGGCGATGAGCCTGCAGGTGCTGACCGGCAACACCGGCCCGACCGGCTTCTTCACCGATCCCGCGCTGTACGTGGCGCTGCTGATGGCGTTGTTCGCCACCCTGTTCGGTACCCGCCAGGTAGATGCCACCGAGCACCATCACGGCATGATGCTGGCGATCGCCTTCGAATCGGTGATCAAGCTGCTGGCGATGCTGGCCGTGGGCGTGTTCGCCTACCTGTGGCTGAGCAACCGCACCGACGCGGTGGTCGAGTCGGTGCATACGCTGTTCACCGGCCTGCCGCCGGTGGGCTTCATCTCGCAGACCCTGCTCAGCTTCCTTGCCATCATCTGCCTGCCGCGCCAGTTCCACGTGGCCGTGGTCGAGTGCGGTGACGTGCGCGATGTGCGCCGCGCGCGCTGGATGTTCGGCGGCTATCTGGTGCTGATCTCGGGCATGGTGCTGCCGATCGCCACCGCCGGCGTGACCCTGTTCGGTACCGGCGGCAGCGTCGCCGACGACTCGATGGTGCTGGCCCTGCCGCTGGCCGAAGGCCGCAACGCGCTGGCCCTGATCGCCTATGTGGGTGGCTTCTCGGCGGCCACCGGCATGGTGATCGTGTCGTCCATCGCGCTGGCCACCATGGTCAGCAACGACCTGGTGATGCCGGTGCTGCTGCGCCGCAGTGGCGACCATCAGGAAGCCGCCGACGTCGCCTCGCGCGTGCTGTGGATCCGCCGCCTGGCGATCCTGCTGCTGGCGCTGATGGCCTACAGCTACTACCGCACCAGCAGCAACGACAGCACGCTGGCCTCGTACGGCCTGATGGCGTTCGCGGCGGTGGCGCAGTTCGCGCCCGGCCTGATCGGCGGCCTGTACTGGCGCGGTGCCAGCCGTCGCGGCGTCGAGGTAGGCATGCTGCTGGGCTTCGCCACCTGGCTGTACACCCTGCTGCTGCCGGCGATGACCATGGCCGGCTGGGTCGATGCTGGCTGGGTGCAGCACGGCCCGTTCGGCATCGAGTGGCTGCGGCCGCAGCAGCTGTTCGGCATGACCGGCTGGGATCCGTTGACCCACGGTACGTTCTGGTCGCTGCTGGTCAACGCAGCGACGATGATGCTGGTGTCCGCGCGCTGGCGCCCCGGTGTGGACGAGCGGCTGCGCGCCGCGCCGTTCCTCGACCCCTATGCCGAGCGCCCGTCGGTGGCCGGTGGCTGGCCCGGCCACGTGCATGTGGGCGATCTGCTGGCACTGGCCTCGCGCGTGGTCGGCGAGCGCCATGCGCGGCGTTCGTTCTTCGAGCAGGCGCAGTCGCTGGGCCGTGAACTGCAATCCTCCGCGCCTGCAGACCGCCCGTGGGTGCAGTTCACCGAACGCCTGCTGGCCGCGTCGATCGGCGCGGCATCCGCACGCCTGTTGCTGACCAGCCTGCTGCGTGGCTCGGGCATGGACCTGGGCGAAGTGGTGGCAGTGCTGGACGAAGCCGGGCAGGAGCTGCGCTTCAACCGCGAGATCCTGTCGACCACGCTGGAGAACATCAGCGCCGGGGTCAGCGTGGTCGATCCGGACATGCGCCTGACCGCATGGAACCGCCGGTACCAGGACATGTTCGGCTACCCCGACGGGATGCTCTACGTGGGCCGCCCAGTGGCCGACCTGATCCGCTACAACGCCGAGCGCGGTGAGCTGGGCGAGGGCGATATCGAGGTGCAGATCAACCGCCGCATCGGCTACATGCGCGCCGGTTCACCGCACGTGTTCGAGCGCACGCGCAGCGACGGCAAGGTGATCGAGATGCGTGGCCAGGCGCTGCCCGGTGGTGGCTACGTGACCAGCTACAACGACATCACCGACTACAAGCACGCGGAAAAAGCACTGCTGGAAGCCAACGAGACGCTGGAACAGCGCGTGGCCGAGCGCTCGCATGAGGCCGAGGTCGCGCAGCAGTCGAAGACCCGTTTCCTGGCGGCGATCAGCCACGACGTGCTGCAGCCGTTGAACGCTGCGCGCCTGTTCGCCTCGGCACTGCGCGACAGTGATCACGTGAGTGACGAGCAGAAGCATCTGGCCGAGCGTGTGGACGCTTCGTTGCGCGCGGCCGAGGAACTGCTCGATGGCCTGCTGGATGTATCGCGTCTGGATGCCGGTGGCCTGCATCCGGTGATCGGCGAGTTCGACGTGAGCGCATTGATGCGCGAACTGGCCGCGCAGTACACCCCGGTCGCGGCCGGCCGTGGCCTGCGCCTGGACCTGTTCGCACGCCCGGCATGGGTGCGCAGTGACCGCCGCCTGCTGCGCCGCGTGCTGCAGAACTTCCTGGCCAATGCGCTGCGCTACACCCGCCAGGGTCGCATCGTGCTGGCCGTGCGCCAACGCGGCGACGAAGTGGAGCTGCAGGTCTGGGATACCGGTCCCGGCATTCCCGAGCACCACATGCGGCAGATCTTCGACGAGTTCCACCGCTACCAGCAGCCGTTCGACTGGGGCGAGCAGGGCCTGGGCCTGGGCCTGTCGATCTGCCAGCGCATCTCGCGCCTGCTCGACCATCGATTGAACGCACGCAGCCGGGTCGGCAAGGGCTCGATGTTCTCGATCATCCTGCCGCGGGTGGCGCCGCTGCCGGGCTACACCGAGCTGGCCACGCCGGTACAGGCGGTGGCCGCACCGGTACGCAGCGATTCGCTGGCTGGCCTGCGCGTGCTGTGCGTGGACAACGACGAAGAGATCCTCGACGGCATGCGCGCGTTGCTGGGCCGCTGGCAGGTGCAGGTGATCACCGCTGCCACCGTCGACCAGGCGCTGGAGAAGATTGCCGAGCGCCCGCAGGTGATGTTGGTGGACTACCACCTGCACGACCGCATGGATGGCCTGGACGCGCTGGTGGCGTTGCGCGAGGCGGCCGGTTACCCGCTACCGGGCGCACTGCTGACCGCCGACGGCCGCGATGAGCTGAAGCGGATGGCGCGCGAACGGGGTTACCGCGTGCTGACCAAGCCGATCAAGCCGGCCTCGCTGCGCGCCTTCCTGGGCGCGCTGCGCGATGCACAGTAGCGCCGGAGCATAGTCGGCAACCGCCGACACCCGACAGTAGATCCACGCCATGCGTGGATGTGACGTCTGGTAGTGCCGGCCGCTGGCCGGCAACCACGTAATCGCGGAAGCGTTACCCCAGGCCGTGCAGGTGTTCGTACAGGATCGTCGCGCCGATGATCACCAGGATCACGCCGCCGATGATCTCGGCGCGCTTGCCCACCATGCTGCCCAGCACGCGGCCGAGCATGATGCCGACGGTGACCATGGTCAGCGTGCACAGGCCGATGACCGCTGCCATCACGCCGATATGCACGTCCATGAAAGCCAGGCCGATGCCCACCGCCATCGCGTCGATGCTGGTGGCGAAACCGGTCAGCGCCAGCTTCCAGAAGCCGTGGTGCTGCGAGGGGTCTTCGTCTTCGTCGGCACTGTCCGGGCGCAGGCCGTTGTAGATCATGTGGATGCCCAGTGCGCCGAGCAAGCCGAAGGCGATCCAGTGGTCGAAGGCTTCGACGTACTGCAGGGCGGCGCGGCCGAGCAGCCAGCCGATGATGGGCGTGATCGCCTCGATGACGCCAAAGATGATGCCGGCACGCAGTGCGTCGCGGAACACCGGCTTGCGCATGGCCGCGCCCTTGCCGATTGCAGCGGCGAAGGCATCGGTGGACATGGCAAAGCCGATCAGGAGGATCGAAATGGGGGACATGGGCGGACGCTGAGGTCGGGCTAGGACGGACGCACGGCCTGCGCTCGCGCCCAACCTGACGTTGCGCGCGCGGGCCGCTGGTCTCGCCAACCATCATGGTTGTCCACGCCACGGCGCACTGGCCGAGTATGTTGACGTGGACGATTCCTGCGTAGGAATCCGGCTACTCCCCAAGGGGACGCGCAGCTTAGCATCGCGATTCACGCACGGCGCATTTCCAGCGAAACGCGCAGGCAGGGCTGGTTTGTATAGCGATGGCTATATCGAGAGCGCAGCGGCGCCTGGTAGTGCCGGCCGCTGGCCGGCAGGTGCAACGTCAAAAGCGTGCCAAGCAAGCTTGGCACCTACCAGAGCGCTTCATGCGGTTCAGGCGATTGCCGGCCAGCGGCCGGCACTACCTCAATCTTCTTCCGGCGGCAGCACGATGGCGTCGTCGTCGATCGCCAGCTTGCCGGCCATCAGCACGGCCTGGGTGCGGTTGGTCACGCCCAGCTTGCGCAGGATGGCGGTGACGTGGGCCTTGATCGTCGCTTCGGAGACGTTGAGGTCGTAGGCGATCTGCTTGTTCAAGCGGCCGGCGCCCAGCATCTGCAGCACGCGGAACTGCTGCGGGGTCAGCTCGCGCAGGCGCTGGCCGACTTCGCGTTCCTCGCTGCCGGTGGGCGGCACGTTGTGTGCTTCCGGCGGTGCCCAGGTCTCGCCATCGAGGATGGTGCCCAGTGCGTGGCCGATGGTGTCCGAGTCGGCCGACTTCGGAATGAAGCCCAGCGCGCCGTGGTCGAGCGCACGGCGCATCACCGTGGCTTCTTCGCGCGCGGATACCACCACCACCGGCAGGTGCGGGTGCAGTGAGCGCATGTGCACCAGGGCGTTGAAACCCTGCGCACCGGGCATGTTTAGGTCCATCAGGACCAGGTCGGCGTCGTTGTGCTGGTCGGCCAGTGCATACAGCGCTTCCACGCTGTCGGCTTCGAACAGCTGCACGCCGGGAATGACCCGCTGCACCGCCCCGCGCAGGGCTTCGCGGAACAGCGGGTGGTCATCGGCAATCAGGAGGGTGGTCATGGTCGGGGGGAACCGTGGGGGGAAACTCTATGGGGTCAGAGCCCTTTCCTGGCGGAAAGGGATCTGACCCCGGGTCGTACGTCAGCGCACCTTGCGCTCGTCCACCAGCGACGCCACCACCGACGGATCGGCCAGGGTCGAGGTGTCGCCGAGCTGGTCCGGTGCGTTCTCGGCGATCTTGCGCAGGATGCGGCGCATGATCTTGCCCGAGCGGGTCTTCGGCAGGCCCGGCGCCCACTGCAGGTGGTCCGGCGTGGCGATCGGGCCGATCTCCTTGCGTACCCAGGCGACCAGTTCCTTCTGCAGCTCGTCGCTCGGAGCCTCTTCGGCCACCAGGGTGACGTAGGCGTAGATGCCCTGGCCCTTCACGTCGTGCGGGAAGCCGACCACGGCCGCTTCCGCCACCTTCGGGTGCGAGACCAGAGCGCTTTCCACTTCGGCGGTGCCGATGCGGTGGCCGGACACGTTGATCACATCGTCGACGCGGCCGGTGATCCAGTAGTAGCCGTCTTCGTCGCGGCGGCAACCGTCACCGGTGAAATAGCTGCCCGGGTAGGTGCGGAAATACGTATCGATGAAACGCTGGTGGTCGCCGTACACCGTGCGCATCTGGCCCGGCCAGGAATCGCGGATGATCAGGTTGCCCTCGGTCGGGCCGTCCTGGATCTCGCCATCGGCATTGACCAGCGCCGGCTGCACGCCGAAGAAGGGCAGCGTGGCCGAGCCCGGCTTGAGGTCCATCGCGCCGGCCAGCGGCGAGATCAGGATGCCGCCGGTTTCGGTCTGCCACCAGGTATCGACGATCGGGCAACGGCTGTCGCCGACCACTTCGTAGTACCAGCGCCAGGCTTCCGGGTTGATCGGTTCGCCGACGCTGCCGAGCAGGCGCAGCGACGCGCGCGAGGCCTTCTTCACCGGCTCCTCGCCTTCGCGCATCAGTGCACGGATGGCGGTCGGGGCGGTGTAGAAGATGCTCACCTTGTGCTTGTCGATGACGTTCCAGAACCGCGAGGTGTCCGGGTAGTTCGGCACGCCTTCGAACATCAGCGAGGTCGCGCCGTTGGCCAGCGGGCCGTACACGATGTAGCTGTGGCCGGTGACCCAGCCGACGTCGGCGGTGCACCAGTAGATGTCGTCCTCGCGCAGGTCGAACACCGCTTCATGGGTGTAGGCCGCGTACAGCAGGTAGCCACCGGTGGTGTGCAGCACGCCCTTCGGCTTGCCGGTGGAACCGGAGGTGTAGAGGATGAACAGCGGGTCTTCCGCGTTCATGCGTTCCGGCTCGCAGCTGGCCGGCTGGCTGTCCACCACGTCGTGGAACCAGCGGTCGCGCGGGGCCTGCATGTCGACCGCGCCACCGGTGTGGCGCACCACCAGCACGGTTTCCACGGTATTGGTGCCGGGCAGCTTCAGCGCGGCATCGACGTTGGCCTTCAGCGGAATCTTTCGACCACCGCGCAGGCCCTCGTCGGCGGTGATGATCAGCTTGCTCTGGCAGTCACTGACGCGGTCGGCGATCGAGTTCGGCGCGAAGCCACCGAACACCACCGAGTGGATCGCACCGATGCGCGCGCAGGCCAGCATGGCCACGGCGGCATCGACGATCATCGGCAGGTAGATGGTGACCCGGTCGCCCTTCTTGACCCCGAGGTTGCGCAGCGCATTGCCGAGGCGGCAGGTGCGCTCGTACAGCTCGCGATAGGTCACGTGCTGCGCCGGTGCGTCCGGGCCGTCCGGCTCGAACAGCAGGGCGGTCTTGTCGCCACGCTTCTCCAGCTGGCGATCCAGGCAGTTCACGCTGGCATTGAGCTCGCCATCCTCGAACCACTTGATGTGGAAATCGGACAGGTCGTAGCTGACGTTCTTGATCTTCGTCGGCTTGCGCATCCATTGCAGGCGCTCGGCGGCCTTGCCCCAGAAACCATCCGGGTCGGTCACCGAAGCCTGGTACTGCTGTTCGTACGACGTCTTGTCGATGCGTGCCTTGGCGGCGAACTGCGGATCGACGGGGTAGATATCAGCCATGGCACCCTCACTTGCACGTTGACTTTGTGTGTGCGGTCGCAGCATTGCGGCGACCGATCCCCCTCAGTTTGCCCCATCCACCCCCGGCCGCGTCACCACTCTGGTTAGACCATGGTCGAAAGTGAGCGCCCAGCAGGGCCGGGTTCGACCAATGGCGAATAGCCGCTATACATAATCGCCCCGCAGTCTCGGCTCGACCGTGCCCCACGCGCGGCATCACCTTGCCACTTGGGAGAGAGGGCAACATGAGCCACCGTACGTTGAAAGCCGTGCGCACACCTTTGGCGGCCTGCCTGTTGGTCGCCCTGGTCGCACCGGGCATGGCGTTCGCAGAGACCGCCAAAGAGAAAGCACTGGAAGCACGCGTTGCCGAACTGGAACGCCAGGTCCAGCTGCTGCTGTCTTCGCAGCAACAACAACAGACCCAGATCAGCCAGACCCAGCAGGCGGTGACCGAAGTCCGCACGGTGCAGGCCGAGCAGAAGCCGGTCGCACAGGTGCCGGCCGGCAAGCAGCCGATCCAGGTCACCACCATCACCCCGGGCGCGGCGCCGGGCACCACGGTCAAGATCGGCGGCTTCATCAAGGCCGACTTCCTGGCCACCCAGACCAGCGATGGCCAGCTGGCCGACGACGCCACCGGCCGCTCGCTGTACCTGCCGGGCCAGACCCCGGTGGAAGGCGCCGGCGGCAGCGGCAAGCGTTCGGGTACCGACTTCAACGCCCACGCCAAGTTCTCGCGCTTCAACCTGGGCATCGACAACGTGAGCGAATCGGGCAACAAGGCCGGTGCGTTCTTCGAGATGGACTTCTTCGGCAACTCGCTGGGCAACCAGACCGCCACCAATACCTACGGTGTGACCCTGCGCCACGCCTACATGTACTGGAACAACTGGATGGCCGGCCAGACCTGGTCCAACTTCATGGACGCGGCCGCACTGCCGGAAGCGGTCGACTTCGTCGGCCCCACCGACGGCGTGATCTTCGTGCGCCAGGCCCAGGTGCGCTACACCCAGGGTGGCTTCAGCGTCGCGCTGGAAAACCCGGAAACCACCACCCTCACCGGTACCCGCAACCCGGTCACCGGCGCCTGGACCAACACCAGCGCCAACTCCGACCGTGGCAGCCTGCCTGATCTGACGATGCGCTATGGCTGGAAGGGCGACTGGGGCACCTTCGGTGTCGGCGGCATCGTCCGTCAGCTCAAGGTCGACAACCAGGCCACCGGCGCCAAGGCCGACAAGGTGGCCGGCGGCCTGACCCTGGGCGGCAAGTGGGTGATGGGTGACAGCGACTCGCTGCACTACCAGCTGACCGGCGGCGAAGGCATCGCCCGCTACATCGGCCTGGGTATCACCGCCGACAGCGCCTACGACGTGGCCCGCGACGAGCTCAACCCGACCGGCGTGCTTGCCGGCTACGTGGGCTGGCGGCATGCGTTCTCGCCGAAGCTGCGCACCAACCTGATCTACGCGCGCAGCGACTACGACAACGACAGCATCCTCGGCCCGCTGGTGACCAAGAGCGTGCAGAGCATCCGCGGCAACATCTTCTATTCGCCGCTGCCCAAGGTCGATATCGGTGCCGAGCTGATGTATGGCCGTCGCGAAGTGGAGAACGGCAACAAGGGTGACATCACCCGGTTGCAGTTCACCACGAAGTACAGCTTCTGATCGAGTGCCGACCAACGGTCGGCACCCACCTAGATTGAATGCCGGCCAAGGCCGGCATCTACAGAGGGAAAACGTCCCATGTCCAGCACTGCATCAAGCCCGCACAATCCAGCGGGCACCCTGACCAAGGGCCACAAGAAGGTCATCTTCGCCTCGAGCCTCGGTACGGTCTTCGAGTGGTATGACTTCTTCCTGTACGGCTCGCTCGCGGCGATCATCGCCAAGCAGTTCTTCAGTGGCGTCAATGAAACCACGGGCATGATCTTCGCCCTGCTGGCGTTCGCTGCCGGCTTCTTCGTGCGTCCGTTCGGCGCGGCCTTCTTCGGCAGCCTCGGCGACCGCATCGGCCGCAAGTACACCTTCCTGGTCACCATCCTGATCATGGGCATCTCGACCTTCCTGGTCGGCGTGCTGCCCAACTACGCTTCGATCGGTTTCGCCGCTCCGGTGATCCTGATCATCCTGCGCCTGGCCCAGGGCCTGGCGATGGGCGGTGAGTACGGCGGTGCCGCCACCTACGTGGCCGAGCATGCGCCGGACGACAAGCGCGGCCTGTACACCAGCTTCATCCAGTGCACCGCCACGCTCGGCCTGTTCATGTCGCTGCTGATCATCCTGGCGTGCCGCTACTTCCTCGGCAACGAAGCCTTCGAAGCCTGGGGCTGGCGTATTCCGTTCCTGGTCTCGATCCTGCTGCTGGGCGTGTCCGTGTGGATCCGCCTGCAGCTGAGCGAATCGCCGCTGTTCCAGCAGATGAAGTCCGAGGGCAAGGGTTCCAAGACGCCGTTCCGTGACAGCCTGAAGGGCGGCAACCTGAAGCTGATGCTGCTGGTCCTGCTCGGTGCTGCAGCCGGCCAGGCGGTGGTCTGGTACGGCGGCCAGTTCTACGCGCTGTTCTTCCTCAGCAGCATGCTGAAGGTCGATGCCACCACCTCCTACCTGCTGATCGCGGCCGCGCTGGCACTGGGCGTGCCGTTCTTCATCTTCTTCGGCTGGCTGTCCGACCGCATCGGCCGCAAGAAGATCATCCTGGCCGGCTGCCTGCTGGCGGCTGTTACCTACATCCCGATCTTCAAGGGCCTGACCCACTTCGCCAACCCGGCCATCGAAGAAGCCCGCAGCAGCTCGCCGGCCCTGGTCGTGGCCGATCCGGCCACCTGCTCGTTCCAGTTCGATCCGGTTGGCCTGCGCAAGTTCACCAGCTCCTGCGACGTGGCTACCGCCGCGCTGACCAAGGCCGGTGTGCCGTACGACGTGCAGCCCGCCGCCGCCGGTTCGCTGGCGATGGTGAACGTGGGCAGCGCCAGCGTCACCTCGTATGAGGCCGCCGGCCTGACCAAGGAAGACGGCAAGGCCAAGGCCGATACCTTCGGTGCGGAACTGAAGACCGCCCTGACCACCGCCGGCTACCCGGCCAAGGCCGATGGCGCACGCATCAACATCGCCGGCACGATCTTCATGCTGTGGCTGCTGGTGCTGTACGTGACCATGGTCTACGGCCCGATTGCCGCCTACCTGGTCGAACTGTTCCCGACCCGCATCCGCTACACCTCGATGTCGCTGCCGTACCACATCGGCAACGGCTGGTTCGGTGGCTTTCTGCCGGCGATCTCGTTCGCGCTGGTGGCCGGTACCGGCAACCTGTACTACGGCCTGTGGTACCCCATCATCATCGCGCTGATGTCCGTGGTGATCGGTGGCCTGTTCCTGCGCGAGACCAAGGACGTGGATATCACCAAGTAACCGGCGTGCCGACCAATGGTCGGCACCCACCGGGTTTCAGGGGCCGCGGTGCAGACCGCGGCCTTTTTGTTTGGTAGTGCCGGCCGCTGGCCGGTAAATGCACGATGCCTGCCGGAGATCCATGGGGCTGCCGGCCAGCGGCCGGCACTACCATTGCGTTGCGCAGCACCCCGTATAGTCGGCTCATGACCACCACCACGCCGGCAGACCTCCCCGCCATCCTGCACACCCTGCGCAGCACCTGGCAGGCGCAGCGCCCCACGCTCGACCAGCGCGAGAATGACCTGCGCCGCCTGCGCGAGGCGCTGAAGCCGCGCCTGGACGAAATGGCCGAGGCCATCGCCGAGGACTTCGGCCACCGCGCCCACACCGAATCGAAGCTGGCCGATGGCATGAGCGTGCTGTCGGCCATCGACCACCTGCGCCGTCACCTGCGGCGCTGGTCGAAGCCGCAGCGGGTCGGTGCCGGCTGGCGGCTGTGGCCGGCGCGCGCGCAACTGCGGCCGACGCCACTGGGGGTGGT
Source organism: Stenotrophomonas maltophilia (assembly GCF_002138415.1). Taxonomy (NCBI): domain Bacteria; kingdom Pseudomonadati; phylum Pseudomonadota; class Gammaproteobacteria; order Lysobacterales; family Lysobacteraceae; genus Stenotrophomonas; species Stenotrophomonas maltophilia. Next base: position 4,561,726 of record NZ_CP015612.1, on the reverse strand, counting down.
CGGGGTGATCTCCCCCTGGAACTACCCGGTCACGCTGGCATTGGTGCCGCTGGCCACCGCCATCGCCGCCGGCAACCACGTACTGCTGAAGCCCTCCGAACACACGCCGCGCACCAGTGCGTTCCTGGCCGATCTGCTGGCCAGCGTGTTCCCGCCCGATCGGGTGGCGGTGGTGCAGGGTGGGGCGGACGTGGCCGCAGCGGTGTCGTCGCTGCCGCTGGACCATCTGCTGTTCACCGGCTCGACGGCCGTGGGCCGCAAGGTGATGGCAGCGGCCGCCGAGCATCTGGTGCCGGTCACGCTGGAACTGGGCGGCAAGTCGCCGGCCATCGTCTGCCGCGACTTCCCGCTGGACAAAGCCGCCGCGCGGCTGGCCACCGGCAAGTGGTTCAACGCCGGCCAGACCTGCATCGCGCCGGATTACGTGCTGATCGACACCGCGCGCCAGCGTGAGTTCGTGCAGGCGTTGCAGCAGCAGGTACGCGAGCGCTACGGCGACTTCAGCGATGCCGACGATTACACGCGCATCATCAACGAAGGCCAGTACCGGCGCCTGCAGGGCTACCTGGCGCAGGCGCGCGAACGCGGCGTGCCGGTGATTCCGCTGGCGCAGGTGGACGATGCGCGCGCTGATCGTGAGCGGCTGCTGGTGCCCACTGTGGTGCTGGACCCGCCGGACGACCTGGACCTGATGCGCGAGGAGATCTTCGGGCCGATCCTGCCGGTGCGGGCGTACCCGGACCTGGAGGCTGCGCTGGCTGACGTGCTGTCGCGCGACCGGCCGCTGGCGCTGTATCCCTTCAGCCACGACACGGCGACGGTGGAGCGCATCCTCGCCCAGGTCGTGGCGGGCGGGGTGACGGTCAACGACACGCTGCTGCATTTCGCGGCCGATGGCCTGCCGTTCGGCGGGGTGGGGGCCAGCGGCATGGGGGCGTACCACGGCCGGGCCGGGTTCGATGCGATGAGCAAGCGGCTGCCGGTGCTGTGGCAGTCGCGCTGGGCGGCCAGCGACCGGCTGCGGCCGCCGTATTCGAAGATTGCGGGGTTGTTGAAGTTCCTCTTGCGGTAGTGCCGGCCGCTGGCCGGCAACTGGAGGGTCTTGCCGACGGTTCATGGGGTTGCCGGCCAGCGGCCGGCACTACCCGGTAGGTGCCAACCCGCGCGGCCCCTTCCGGTGGGTGCCAACCTTGGTTGGCACGCGTGAACCCCATACGCCAACCAAGGTTGGCGTCTACCAAACCTGGGCCGGGTAGAATGGCCCCCATGAAGATCGCCTCGTGGAACGTCAATTCGCTCAATGTCCGCCTGCCGCACCTGGAGCAGTGGCTCAAGGCGTTCGGCCCGGACATCGTCGGCATCCAGGAAACCAAGCTGGAGGACCACAAGTTCCCCGATTCGGCGCTGATCGGCGCGGGCTACCGCAGCGTGTTCGCCGGCCAGAAGACCTACAACGGCGTGGCGCTGCTGTCGCGTGAGCCGGCGCAGGACGTGCAGATCGGCATTCCCGGCTTCGAGGACGAGCAGAAGCGCGTTATCGCCGGCACCTTCGGCGACCTGCGGGTGATCAACCTGTACGTGGTCAACGGCCAGGACATCGGCACCGACAAGTACGAGTACAAGCTGCGCTGGCTGGAGGCGGTGCATGCCTGGATCGCCGAAGAACTGCAGCGGCACCCGAAGCTGATCGTGATGGGCGATTTCAACATCGCCCCGGACGCGCGCGATGTGCACGACCCGGAGGTGTGGAACGAAAACCACATCCTGACCTCCACCGCCGAGCGCGGCGCGCTCAACAAGCTGCTGCAGCTGGGCCTGCACGATGGCTTCCGCCTGCACAACGACGAGGCGGGCACCTTCAGCTGGTGGGATTACCGTGCCGCCGGCTTCCGCCGCAACCTGGGCCTGCGCATCGACCTGACCCTGGTCTCAGATGCGCTGAAGGTCCGCGCGGTGGCCTCGGGCATCGACCGCGAGCCGCGTACCTGGGAACGGCCGAGTGACCACGCGCCGGCATGGGTGCAGTTGGGTTGAACGAACGGGGCCCGGCGATTGCCGGGCCCGTCCTGAAACATCTGCCGGCCAGCGGCCGGCACGACTGCCGCGTCAGCGTATGCTCTTGCGGGTGAACAGGTTGACAATCGCCAGCAGAATCACCGCACCGATCAGCGAGAACAGGAAGGTGCGGATGGTGATCGCTTCGTTGATGCCGCCGCCGAACAGCCAGCCGGAAATCAGCGCGCCGACGATGCCGACCACGATGTTGAGGATGATGCCCTGCTGGGCATCGCGCTTCATGATGATGCTGGCCAGCCAGCCTACGATGCCGCCGACGATCAGCCAGATGATGATGCCCATGATCGAACCTCCGGTGGGGAACTGTGACCAGTTGACGCGCATGGCCGTGAACCCGTCGTGGAATTGCGTGACGGGCGCGTGCGGATGAGCCTGCCAGCCACCCTCGATGGCCCGTGGCGTTTCGGTCCGGTGACGGTTTGGCGGCGCCCGCACGTGCCGGGCCAGCGCGGCGAACCGCAGGCGCGGCAGGTGCTGGCGCAGGCGCTGGGCGCCGACCCGGAGACGCTGCCACTGGTCCGTGATGACAAGGGCCGGCCGGAGCTGAGCGGTGCGCTGGCCCACTACGGCACCGGCTGGAGCCACAGCGGCGAGGTGCTGCTGGTGGCGCTGGGCGAAGGCGTGCGGCTGGGCGTGGACCTGGAGCTGCTGCGGCCGCGGGCCCGTCTGCTGGAGATCGTGCAGCGTTTCTTCCACCCCGAGGAAGTGGCCTGGCTGGAAAGCCTGGACGAGGCCGGGCGCGAGCACTGGTTCTTCCGCGTGTGGTGCGCCAAGGAAGCGATGCTGAAGGCGCACGGGCAGGGCATCTCGTTCGGCCTGCACCGCCTGCAGCTGGCGCCGGGGGCCGATGGCGCCCTGCACCTGCGCTGGTGCGACCCGGAACTGGGCGAGGCCGCGCGCTGGCACCTGCACGAATGGCAGGCCACCGGCCAGTTCCGTGCGGCATTGGCCTGGTATCCACACTGAAGCGGGGAATCAGCGCGCAAAACCGGCGATAATGTCGGCATGAGCGAACACCCACTTCCCGCCAGCGTGGCTGCCACGCTGGAACAGGGCCTGGCCAGCATGGGCCTGGACGCCGCGCTGGCGCCGCCGCTGCTGCGCTACCTGGCCCTGCTGCACCGCTGGAACGGCACCTACAACCTCACCGCCATCCGCGATCCGCAGGAGATGGTCACCCGCCACCTGCTCGACTCGCTGGCGATGCAGCCGTTCGTGGCTGATGGCAGCCTGGCCGACCTCGGTACCGGCCCCGGCTTGCCCGGCATCCCGCTGGCGATCGCCTGCCCGGGCCTGCAGGTCACCCTGGTGGAAAGCAACGGCAAAAAGGCGCGCTTCATGCGCGAGGCCGTGCGCCAGCTCGGCCTGGGCAACGCCCGCGTGGCCGAATCGCGCGCCGAGGCGCTGGACGAGGCCGGCCGCTACGACCAGCTGACCGCGCGCGCGATGGACACCCTGGCGGGGATCGTCCGCGTCGGTGGCCACCTGCTGCGCCCCGGCGGCGTACTGCTGGCCATGAAGGGCGTCTACCCGCATGAAGAGATCGCGGACCTGCCGGATGGCTGGCAGGTGCGTGAGGTGACCCCGCTGAGCGTGCCTGGCCTGGCCGGCGAACGCCACCTGGTCACCGTTACAGGTCCCTGATTCCCGCCGCCAGCCCCTTGTGGAACAACGGGTTGGCGATTCACGATTTCCGCAAGGGGCCGGTTGTACGCATAATGACCGGTCCCAGCACACGTCGACGAGGCACACCCGCATGGCCCGCATCATCGCCATCGCCAACCAGAAGGGTGGCGTCGGCAAGACCACGACCGCCGTCAACCTGGCCGCTTCCCTGGCCAACGCACCCAAGCGCGTGCTGTTGGTCGACCTGGATTCGCAGGGCAACGCGACCATGGGCAGTGGCGTGGACAAGCGTGAGCTGGTCTCCTCCACCTACGATCTGCTGCTGGGCGAGTCCAGCGCCGTCGATGTACGCGTGCAGACCGCCGAAGGCTATGACCTGCTGCCCGGCAACATCGACTTGACCGCCGCCGAGATCCAGCTGATGGGCCAGAGCGAGCGCGAGCAGCGCCTCAAGCGCGCGCTGGCGCCGATCCGCGACGAGTACGACTACATCCTGATCGACTGCCCGCCGGCGCTGTCGCTGCTGACGCTCAACGCGCTGGCCGCCGCCGACTCGGTGATCGTGCCGATGCAGTGCGAGTACTACGCGCTGGAAGGCCTGAGCGCGCTGGTGGAGACCATCGAGGCGCTGCGCACCAGTCTGAACCCGGCGCTGGAGATCGAAGGCGTGCTGCGCACCATGTTCGATGTGCGCAACAACCTGGCCAACGCGGTCTCGGCCGAGCTCACCGAGCACTTCGGCGACCGCGTGTTCCGCACCATCGTGCCGCGCAACGTGCGCCTGGCCGAGGCGCCCAGCCATGGCCAGAGCATCGTCGGCTACGACCGCGCCTCGCGCGGTGGCGTGGCCTACCTGGGCCTGGCCGGCGAGATCATCCGCCGCAACAACGAACGCAACAAGGCCGCCAAGGCCGTGGAGACCGTCTGATGACCAGCAGCAAGCCGGCAGCCAAGAAGCGAGGCCTCGGCCGTGGCCTGGATGCGCTGCTGGGTCCCAAGGGGGCGGTCAGCCAGGTGCAGGCCACCACCGCGGTGATCGAGCCGCTGCCGGGTGAAGTGCTGCGCAAGCTGGCCGTGGGCCAGCTGCAGCCGGGCAAGTACCAGCCGCGCCGCGAGATGGACGAGGGCAAGCTGTCCGAGCTGGCCGACTCGATCAAGTCGCAGGGCGTGATCCAGCCGATCCTGGTGCGCCAGCTGCCGGCAGGCAACTACGAAATCGTCGCCGGTGAACGCCGCTGGCGCGCCTCGCAGCTGGCCGGCCTGGACGAAGTGCCGGTGGTGGTGCGCGAGCTGGAAGACCGCACCGTCATCGCGATGGCGCTGATCGAGAACATCCAGCGCGAAGACCTCAACCCGCTGGAAGAAGCCGAGGCGCTGCAGCGCCTGATCAGCGAATTCACCCTGACCCATGCCGAGGCCGCCGAGGCCGTCGGCCGCTCGCGCGCGGCGGTGTCCAACCTGCTGCGCCTGCTGGAGCTGCCGGTGGCGATCCGCCTGCTGCTGGAAACCCGCCGCCTGGAAATGGGCCACGCCCGTGCGCTGCTGACCCTGGCCCCCGAACTGGCCGGCAAGCTGGCGCAGGAAGCGGCCGACGAAGGCTGGTCGGTGCGCGAGGTCGAGCGCCGTGCGCAGGCCTTCGCCGCCGGCAAGGTGCCCAGCAATCGCCCGGTGGCCGCGCCGAAGGTGCAGCAGGCCGACATCGCCTCGCTGGAAACCGAGCTGTCCGAATCGCTGGGGGCCAAGGTGGCGATCAGCCACGGCCGCGGTGGCAAGGGCAAGCTGATCATCCATTACACCGACCTGGATACCCTGGACGGTGTGCTGGAAAAGCTGCGTACGCGCCAGGGCTGAGCCCGGCGCAAAGACAGGGGGGGCGGCCTGTTCCTGCCGCGTCCTGTAATTGACAGGGAACGCACCGCCGCGCGCGCCGGGGGATGCACTGCTCTCCGGCCCGTGGCCCATCCAGGGAGAGGACATGAGCAACGAATACGAGTACGAGGACGTCAGCCCGGACGGTACCCAGATACTGAGGCACCGGCGCGAAAAGGACTTTGTGCTCGCCATCGGCGAAGAGCAGCACATCGAAGCGATCAGCGGCCATATCGAGCGCTATCTCGGACCGATCGCCACGGTCCTGCACGAACTCATTTCCGACCTGGTGCACATTGACGTGCACGTGGTGCCGGCCAATGACCACTGCCCGTACCTGCGCTTGGTCACCTCCGGCATGAGCGACCTGCCGATGACCGTGCCCGCCGACGTGGACGCGGATGTGCCGCGCTACATGGAGCTGATGGTGACCCTGCCGGCCGACTGGCCGATGTCCCAGGACGCCTTCGAGGACGAACGCAATTACTGGCCGGTGCGCCTGCTGAAGGGCATGGCGCGGCTGCCGCACGAGTACGACACGTGGCTGGGTTTCGGCCACACCATTCCCAACGGCCATCCCAGCGAGCCCTATGCGCCCGGCGTGGGCTTCGACGGCGCCATCGTGCTGCCCCCGGTGACTACCCCGGAGGACTTCGCCACGCTGGAACTGGACGACGGCAAGATCATCAGCTTCATGAGCCTGGTTCCGCTGTATCCGGAAGAGATGGACCTGAAGCTGAAGAAGGGCGACGACGTCCTGCTCGACCGCTTCGATGCGAAACAGATCAACGATGTGATCGAGCCGGACCGGGTCAACGTCGCCAGGAAGCGTTTCGGTTTGTTCTGAGACCGGTAACATCAGGGGCCTGAATTTCTGCTTCCGGGCCCCTGCCATGACCATCCTGCTCACCGGCGCTGCCGGCTTCATCGGTGCCTACACCGCCCGCGCGCTGCTGGAGGCCGGCCAGCCCGTGGTCGGCCTGGACAACTTCAACGACTACTACGACCCGCAGATCAAGCGTGACCGCGTGGCCGCACTGTGCCCGACCCTGGACCTGCGCGCACTGGACCTGACCGACCGCGAGGGCCTTGCCGCGCTGTTCGATGAAGTGCAGCCGACCGCGGTGATCCACCTGGCCGCGCAGGCCGGTGTGCGCTATTCGCTGGAAAATCCGCACGCCTACGTCGACAGCAACCTGGTCGGCTTCGTCAACATGCTCGAACTGTGCCGCCATCGTGGCGTGCAGCACCTGGTGTATGCCTCCAGCAGCTCGGTCTACGGTGATTCGGCCACGCCGCCGTTCTCCGAGGACCAGCGCGTGGACCAGCCGCGCTCGCTGTATGCGGCGACCAAGGCGGCCAACGAGCTGATGGCCTACACCTACGCGCAGCTGTACGGCCTGCATGCCACCGGCCTGCGCTTCTTCACCGTGTATGGCCCGTGGGGCCGGCCGGACATGGCACCGTTGCTCTTCTCGCGCGCGGTGCTGGCCGGGCGGCCGATCGACGTGTTCAACGAAGGCCGCATGCAGCGCGACTTCACACATGTCTCCGACATCGTGTCCGGTATTCTCGGCGCGCTCGCGCATCCGGCCGATGGTCCGGTACCGCACCGGGTGTTCAACCTCGGCAACCATACGCCGGTCGAGCTGGAGCGCTTCATCAGCGTGATCGAGCAGGCCGCCGGTCGCCCCGCGCAGAAGGTCTACAAGCCGATGCAGCCGGGCGACATGGTGCGCACGATGGCCGATACCCGGCGCGCCCATGACGCATTCGGCTTCGACGCGGTGACCCCGATCGAAGAGGGATTGCCCCCCGTCGTGCAGTGGTGCCGCGAGTATTTTGGCGACCGCGCCTGAGCCGCAATCCTCACGCGGCCGGATTCATCTTCGGATAACCTCGGTTTCGGAGAATGCGCGGTCTTTGTCCCCCTTGGCCGAGTGCCTTATGAGCCAACCCGAGCTTTCCGTCGTCGTCCCGGTGTTCAACGAGCGCGACAATGTCGCCCCGCTGGTCGCCGAAATCACCGCTGCGCTGCGTGGCCGGCTGCCGTTCGAGATCGTCTACATCGATGATCACTCGCGCGATGACACCCTGGCGGTGCTGCAGGGGCTGAAGGCGACCACCCCGGAACTGCGGGTCTTGCACCACGTGAACCAGAGCGGGCAGAGCACGGCGGTGCGCACCGGGGTGAAGCACGCGCGTGCAGCCTGGATCGCCACCCTGGATGGCGATGGCCAGAACGATCCGGCCGATATCCCCAAGCTGCTCGCCGCACGTGACGCCGCCGAGGCGCAGGTGAAGCTGTTCGCCGGCTGGCGCGTCAACCGCCAGGACAGCGGCAGCAAGCGCTGGGCCAGCCGCTGGGCCAACGCCATCCGTGCACGCATGCTGCGCGACGATACGCCTGACACCGGCTGCGGCATCAAGCTGTTCGAGCGCAGTGCGTTCCTCGATCTGCCGTACTTCGACCACATGCACCGCTACCTGCCGGCGCTGATGCAGCGCGCCGGCTGGAAGACCACCAGCGTGCCGGTCAACCACCGCCACCGTACCGCCGGCGTCTCCAAGTACAACAACCTGGGCCGCGCGCTGGTGGGCATTCGTGACCTGCGCGGCGTGGCCTGGCTGATCACCCGCAGCAAGCGCACCGCGGTGGAAGAGCGGTGATGGGCCTGGAACTGCACTGGCTGGACCAGCCGCTGACCTGGCTGTACTGGACCGGCCTGCATGTGACCGGCTGGAAACTGATCGGCTACACCGGCGCGCTGATGTTCGGCGGCCGCTGGCTGGTCCAGTTCATCGCCTCCAAGCGCGCCGGCAAGCCGGTCATCCCGCGCTTGTTCTGGTACATGAGCGTGGTCGGCAGCCTGATGACGCTGAGCTACTTCCTGTTCTCGGCCAAGCAGGACTCGGTGGGTGTGCTGCAGAACCTGTTCCCGGCGTTCACCGCGCTGTACAGCCTGCAGCTGGACATCAAGCACCGGGGCTGGAAGCGGGACAAGGCCAGCCACTGAGGCCCGGTAGCGCCAGGCCATGCCTGGCGGCTGTATCCGTTGGCCGCGCTGCGCGCTCGCGGGGCATGGCCCCGCGCTACCGCGCGCCTTCGGCGCTGGGGCCCCGGCCTGCGGCCGGTTCCCGGTCCTGCCTGCGTTGCAGGCAGGACCTTCGTCCCATGCCACGGACGGTGAGCGGTGCCATCATCGGGGTCTGCCTTCCCGGGAACCTGTGCTCGTGAAAACCCGTCTTGCCGTTGCCCTGCTGATCGCCCTGTCCGCCCCTGCCGTGGCCCTGGCCGCGCCGCCCGCCACCGCCGCACCGGCCAGCGTGGCCACCGAATCGCCCGCCGACGCCGCCTTCCGTGCGCTGTACGAGAAGGAATGGAAGTGGCGCCAGGATGGCGGCGGCGAGGCCAGCGAGGACGAAGACGCCCCGGCCAACGCCACCCGCATGCCCGACGTCGGCCCGGCCGCGCAGCAGGCGCGCCTGAAGGTGTGGGACGAGACCCTCGCCGCGCTGAAGAAGATCGACCCGAAGACGCTGTCGCCGGACAACCAGGTCAACTACGCGATCTACCGCGACCAGGTGTTCAACCTGGCCGAAGAGACGCGCCTGCGCGGCTACGAGATGCCGTTCAACGCCGACTCCTCGTTCTGGTCCAACCTGTCCTTCATGGCCCGGCGCGAGATGAAGACCGTGCAGGACTACCAGAACTACATCGCCCGCCTGAATGATGTGCCGCGCTACTTCGGCCAGCAGACCGAGAACATGCGCGCCGGCCTGAAGCGTGGCTTCAGTGTGCCGCGTGCCGTGCTCGATGGTCGCGAGGTCTCCATCGCCACCGTCGCCGAGCTGATGGATCCCACCGAGTCGCCGCTGTACGCGCCGTTCAAGAAGCTGCCCAACAGCATTCCGACCGCAGAGCAGGCCAGGCTGCAGGCGCAGGCGCGTGAAGCGATCAGTGGCAAGGTGGTGCCGGCGTTCCAGCAGCTGCGCACCTTCTTCGTCAACGAGTACGTGCCGCAGGCGCGCACCACGCTGGCCGCCGAAGCGATGCCGGGCGGCAAGGCGTACTACAAGCAGCAGATCCACGAGTACACCACGCTGGACCTGTCGCCGGACGAGATCCATCGCATCGGCCTGGACGAAGTCGCTCGCATCCAGGGCGAGATGAACGACATCATCAAGCAGGTGAAGTTCAAGGGCAGCTTCGCCGAGTTCCTGACCTTCCTGCGCACCGATCCGCAGTTCTACGCCAAGACCCCGGAAGAGCTGCTGTCGCGCGCGGCGTGGATTTCCAAGCGGGCCGATGGCCAGCTCGGCAAGTACATGACGCTGCCGCGCGCGCGCTTCACCATCGTGCCGGTGCCGCCGGACATCGCACCGTTCTGGACCGCCGGCCGTGGTGGCATGGGCACCTACTGGCTCAACACCTACAACCTGCCGTCGCGCCCGCTGTACAACCTGCCGGCACTGACGCTGCATGAGTCCGATCCGGGCCACGCGCTGCAGGGCGCGATCGCCGCCGAGCAGAAGAACCTGCCCGAGTTCCGCCGCAACGCCTACATTTCCGCCTATGGCGAAGGCTGGGCGCTGTACTGCGAGAAGCTGGGCGTGGAGATGGGCATCTACGAAACCCCCTACGAGGATTTCGGCCGCCTGACCTACGAAATGTGGCGCGCTGCGCGCCTGGTGATCGACACCGGCGTGCACAGCAAGGGCTGGACCCGCGAGCAGGCGTTGGCCTACCTGCGCGACCACACCGCGCTGAGCGAGCATGAAGTGACCACCGAAGTGGACCGCTACATTTCCTGGCCGGGCCAGGCGCTGAGCTACAAGCTGGGCGAGATCGCCATCGTGCGCCTGCGTGCGCAGGCCGAGAAGGAACTGGGCGACAAGTTCGACATCAAGGGCTTCCACGACACCCTGCTCAAGCAGGGCTCGGTGCCGCTGCCGGTGCTGGAACAGCAGATCCAGGCCTACATCGCCGAACGCAAGAAGGCCTGACCTCACCAGGGTAGTGCCGGCCGCTGGCCGGCAATCCGACCCGATCATGGGGTCGGATCCCTTTCCCACGGAAAGGGCTCCGACCCCGGCATCACATCACCCCACCGCCCGTGGCTTGGCCACCCGCGCCGCAAACGTCGGCAGCACCAGCAGGGTCAACACCGTGGCGGTGATCAGGCCACCGATCACCACCGTCGCCAGCGGCTTCTGCACCTCGGCACCGGAACCGCTGGCGATCGCCATCGGAATGAAGCCGACGATCGCCACCAGCGCCGTGGTCAGCACCGCACGGATACGGCTCGATGCACCGTTGATCGCCGCCTGCAGCGGCAGGTCGCCGGCATCCAGGCGCTCGCGGATCGCCTGCATCAGCACCAGACCGTTCAAGGTGGCCACGCCGGAGACGGCGATGAAGCCGACCGCCGCCGACACCGAGAACGGCATGCCACGCAGCAGCAGCGCGAGGATGCCGCCGACCAGCGCCAACGGCACGCAGCTGAACACCAGAATGGCTTCCTTGCCGCTGCGCAGGGCCATGAACAGCAGGCTGCCGATCAGCAGGAACACCACCGGCACCACTGTTGCCAGCCGCTTCTCGGCGCGCTGCAGGTTCTCGAACTGGCCCCCCCAGGTCAGGTAGGCGCCCGGCGGCAGTGCCACGTCAGCCACCGCTGCCTGTGCCTCGCCGACGAAGCCGCCCAGATCGCGGCCACGCACGTTGGCCTGCACCACCACGCGGCGGCTGCCGTTGTTGCGGCTGATCTGGTTCGGTCCTTCGCTGACCGTGATGCGCGCCACCGACGACAGCGGAATCACCAACCCCGAGGGCGTGGCGATCGGCAGTGAAGCGAGCTGGTCCGGATCGTTGCGCGAGGCATCGTCCAGGCGCACCACCACGTTGAAGCGGCGATCGCCTTCGAAGATCTTGCCCGCCGCCGTGCCACCAATGCCGGTGGACAGTGCGTCGCTCACGTCCGCCGCGGTCAGCCCGTACTGTGCCGCTGCCACGTGGTCGATGGCCACGTTGAGTGTGGGCAGGCCGGAGATCTGTTCCACCCGTACGTCGGCCGCGCCGTTCACCGCACGCAGTTTCAGTGCCACCTGGTCGGCCACCTTCTGCAATTGGTTGAAGTCATCGCCGAAGATCATCACCGCCAGGTCGGTACGCACGCCGGAAATCAGCTCATTGAAGCGCAGCTCGATCGGCTGGCTGAACTCGAAACTGTTGCCCAGCTGTTGCCCGGCCAGCTTCTCGAAGCGGGCCACCAGTGCATCCTTGCCCAGCTTCGGATCCGGCCAGTCCTTGCGTGGCTTCAGCACGATCACGCTGTCGGAGATGTTGGTCGGCATCGGGTCGATCGCTGCCTCGGCGGTACCAGTACGCGAGAACACGGTTTCCACTTCCGGCTGCTTGGCGATTGCCTTCTCCAGCGCCAGCTGCATCGCCAACGACTGCTCCAGCGACGTCGACGGCACGCGCAGGGCCTGCATCGCCACGTTGCCTTCGTCCAGCGTCGGCATGAACTCGCGGCCCAGCAGTGAGAACGAGCCGATGCCCACCACCACCATCATCACCGCACCGGCCAGCACCGTGCGCGGATGGGCCACGGCCTTGCGCACCATCGGCTCGATGCGGGCACGCAGCACGCGGATCAGCTTGGTTTCGTGCTCGCCATCGTCAGTATGTGTATCGCCGTCCTTCACCTTGGGCTCGCGCACCAGCAGCGCGGCCATCGCCGGCACGAAGGTGAAGGAGAAGATGAAGGCACCGACCAGGGCCAGCATGAAGGTGGCTGCCATCGGGTGGAACGTTTTGCCCTCCACGCCCTCCAAAGTAAGGATCGGCGCGAACACCAGCAGGATGATCAGCTGGCCGAAGGCCGCAGGGCGCGCCATCTTCATGGCCGAATCGGCGGCCACGCGCAGGCGTTCCATCGCGGTCAACGCACGGCCGAGTTCGGCGCGGCGCTGGCCCAGCATCAGCAGTGTCGACTCGACCACGATCACCGCACCGTCCACCAGGATGCCGAAGTCCAGCGCACCCAGGCTCATCAGGTTGCCGCTGATGCCGAAGCGGTTCATGCCGATCACCGCGAACAGGAACGACAGCGGAATCACCAGCGCGGTGATCGTTGCCGCGCGCAGGTTGCCCAGCAGCAGGAACAGCACCACCACCACCAGCAGCGCGCCCTCGGTGAGGTTCTTGGCCACGGTCTTGATGGTGGAATTGACCAGCACGCTGCGGTCCAGCACCGGTGCCGCCACGATGTCGGCCGGCAGCGATTTGTTCACCTGTTCCAGGCGCGCGGCTGCGGCCTGGGCCACGGTGCGGCTGTTGCCGCCGGCAATCATCAGTGCGGTGCCCAGCACGGCTTCATGGCCGTTGCGGCTGGCCGCACCCAGGCGCGGTGCGCGGCTCAGCTCGACCTCGGCCACATCGGCCACGCGCACCACCACGCCATTGCGGGTGGCCACCGGGGCTTGCGCCAGATCGTCGGTGGTCAGCGCCAGGCCATCGGCACGCACCACCAGGCCTTCGCCGGCACGCTGCACGAAGCCGGCACCGGCCTGCACGTTGGAACGCTGCAGAGCAGTGACCAGATCGGCCAGGCCGAGGCCGTGCGCGGCCAGCTTGGCGCTGTCCGGATGCACGCCGTATTCCTTGACGTAGCCGCCGACCGTATCGACGCCGGCCAGCCCCGGGCTGGAACGCATCTGCGGCGCGATGATCCAGTCCTGCACGGTGCGCAGGTAGGTGGCACGTTCTTCCGGCGTGCGCAGCAGGTTGCCTTCCGGCGTGCGGTAGACCTCGCCGGCCTGCCAGCCCGCTTCACCGGGCTTGGCCAGCCTGGCCGGATCGAACGTGGTGAAGTCCACGGTCCACATCAGCACTTCACCGAGGCCGGTGGTGACCGGCGACAGCATCGGCGACGCGCCATCGGGCAGGTCTTCGGATGCCTCGCGCATGCGTTCGGCCACCTGCTGGCGCGCGAAGTAGATGTCGGTGGCATCGGTGAAGATCGCGGTGACCTGCGAGAAGCCATTGCGCGACAGCGAACGCGTGGTGGTCAGGCCGGGAATGCCGGCCAGCGCGGTTTCCAGCGGGTAGGTCACCTGCCGCTCGATCTGTTCCGGCGTCAGTGCCGGTGCCACCGTGTTGATCTGCACCTGGCGGTTGGTGATGTCCGGCACCGCGTCGATCGGCAGCTTGCCCAGCTGGAACAGGCCCACGGCAGCGATCAGCGCCGCCATGAACACCACCAGCCAGCGGTGGCGCACCGCTGTTTCAATGATCAGCTTGAACATGGTCGCCTCCTCAGTGGCCGTGCTCGGCTTCGCCCTTGGCCAGTTCGGCCTTGAGCAGGAAGGCGCTGGCACCGACGATGCGCTCGTTGCCGGTCAGCCCACCGAGGATCTCGATGCGGTCGCCGGCACGGCGCCCGGCCAGCACCGGCTGCGCCTTGAAGCCGCCGTCGACGGCGACGAACACCGCACTGCTGCCATCAACGTTCTGCACCGCATCGGCGGGCACGCTGAGCGAACCGTCCTGGCCTTCGGTGACCACCACCGCCGAGACCGGCGAACCGGCCGGCGGCAGCGAAGCATCCACCGGCGTGGCACGGATCACCGCGACGCCGCCCTGCTGGCGCACATCGGCAGCCGAACCGGTGACGGTGGCGGTGAAGCTGCCACCCGGCACGCTCACTTCCAGCTTCATGCCGGGCGTGACCTGTGCGGCCAGCGCGGGCGGCGCGGTGAACACCAGTTCGTTCATCGCCGGGTCGGCGACATCGGCCACTGCGCTGCCGGCAGCGACCACGCCGCCCGGGGTGACCTGCACGTTGCCGACGATGCCGGCCACCGGACTGGTGATGCGCACGCGGCCACTGGCATCGGGCGCACCGTTGGCGGCGGCCTGGGCCTGCGCGGCAGCGGCCTGGGCCTGTGCCGCCAGCGAGCGGGCGCGCGAGGCCTCCAGTTCCTGGCGCGCGACCACGCCCTGGTCGACCAGCGCCTTGTCGCGGCCATAGGCCAGGCGCGCAGCTTCGGCTTCGGCCGAGGCCGCCAACGCATTGGCGCGGAACACCGCGGCCTCACCGCTGACCACGATGGCCAGCGCCTGGTTCTGCTTCACCGCCGTGCCCGGCGCCACCAGTACGCGCTCGACGCGACCGGTCACCGTGGACGCCACCGACGCGCGTGCGCCCACCGACGGCTCGACCCGGCCGGACAGGCGCGTGGAGCCACCGCCACCGCGACCGATCGCGACCACTTCGATACCGGAGGCCTTGATCTGCTCCTGGGTCAGCTGCACCACGCCTTCGTCGGCGTCGGCGGGGGCTTTCGCGGTTTCCGCCTTGGCCTCCTTGCTGTCGGCGGCATGGCCGTGGCCATCGTCGGTGCCGGCCTTGGCCGCAGCGGGGTCTTCATTGGCAGGCGTCTGCGCATTGCCGGCGCAGCCGGCCAGCAGGACGGTCAGCAGCACGCCGCCGATCAGCGGGAAAGTACGGGAGAGAGTCATTTGGCCTCCACAAAAGGAGCGCGCCCTTCAAGGCGGGCAAGATCGATTTCGGCGCCGACGCGCGACAGGCGCGCATCCACGGCGGTGCCGCGGGCGGCGATGAGGGCGCTGCGCGTGCTGCGCAGTTCCAGCTGCGAGATGCGTCCGGCGTCGAAGCCGACGCGTGCGAGGCGATACGCCTCTTCGGCGGCGACCACGCTTTCATCGGCGGCGCGGGTGCGGCTGCCGGCCGCCTTCAGCCTGGCCACGGCGGACAGGCGCTCGGCCTCGCTGTCGCGGCGCTGCTGGTCCAGGCGGGCCTCGGCCGCACGCTGGTCGGCACTGGCGGCGCGGATGCCTCCGCGGTTGCGGTCGAACAGCGGGATGCTGAGGCTGACCCCGAGGTTGTAGGCACGCTCGCCGCCTTCGCGGAAGCGGGTCTGCGCGGCGGTGACGCTCAGATCGGGCAGGGCACGCTTGCGCTCCACGTCGACCAGCTTGCCGGCTGCATCGGCTTCGGCTTCGGCGATGCGCACTGCCAACGCAACGTCGGTGGCGCCACGCGGCAGCGGCGGGGCACGGTCGAGCAGGCTGTCGTCGATCGACTCCACCGGCGCATCCAGCAGCGCGGCACCGGCCAGGCGGGCCAGCGCGGCGTCGCGGAACGCCTGCGCTTCATCCAGCGCAGCGCTGGCATTGGCCACTTCGCTCTGCGCCTGCACCGCGCGCAGCTGCGGTTCGCGGCCCTGCCTGACCATCGCGTTGACGGCGTTGGCGTCATCGCGGGTGAGGGTCAGTGCTTCTTCGGCCAGGCTATAGCGGCGCAGTGCACTTTCCGCCTGTGCATAGACCACCGCCAGCTGGCTGGCCACATCGCTGCGGCTTTGGGCACCACGCAGGTTGGCGGCCTGTGCCTCGGCGCGGGCGGCACGGACACGCGCGCCACGCTGGCCCCAGACCTCCAGCGGCTGGGACAGGGTGAGCACGGTATCGGCCTTGCCCATGCCGCCATAGGAGCCGGTGCCCCAGGCGTTTTCGGCGGAGTAGGAGAGGGAAGGATTGGGCAACGCACGGGCCTGGTCGGCACGCGCATCGGCGGCCTCGGCCAGTGCCGTACCCACACGGGTACCGGGCAGCTGGTCCAGGCGTTCAAGCAGGGTGTCGTAGGAGGGGGCGGCTTGCGCCATCACCGACGCCGCCGGGGCCAGGCCCAGCAACACGGCGACGACCAGCCCGGCCGCGCGCGGCGACCGAGGTGTCAGGATCGACATAGGGGGATTCCGGTTGTGAGTGAAACGGGAGCCCGCGATTGCGGGACGCGCTCAACTCACGCCCGGGGGGGACGCGTCAATTCATCCTGGGCGACCGCATAGGTCGCCACGTCGCCGGCATTCATCCAGCGCGCCGGCAGTGGCGCGCCGAAGGCGGCAAGCGTGTGTGCCGGCAGGCTCAGGTTGGAGTGGTGGCAGTGGTTGTGGCCACAGGCACCGACGTGCTTGCCGTCGGTATCGCCATCGGCATCCGGTGCGGACTCCACGTGCACCGTGCTGGCATGCGGTTCCACCGCACACACCAGTGCGTCGGCCACCGGCACGACCACGAATGCCGCCATCAGCAGCATCAGCAGGTACGAGCGAAGGTGGCGGGTGATCCGGCGCATGGAGGGGAGGCTAGCAAGCGGTTTTCGCCGGATACAATATCAATGGACGCTTCGGGAATTCGTCGGAATCTCCCGTTCAGGTGGGTCCTGCACTGCGGATTGCCCGTTGCACGGGCGGTCCATTGCACCTTGCAACGCCTTCGGTGACGATCGGGATTCGTCACCAGGGAGGGAACGATGAACGCACGCGTCGCTGCTGTTGGGCTGCTGATGGTGTTGGTCAGCCCCGCTGTCCAAGCTTCGGATGACGTCTACGTCGAGTTACTGTGGTTGCCGACACCCGCGGACGCCATCGCGCGATCAGTGGCCTACCAGTTCGTTGCCGATGGACTGCACGACCACCGCATCTGCGTTGCCGCCGGTGGAGAAGACGCCGATGTGGGCGGATTGGAACTCACCATTCGCGACGCCAATGGCGTTCGCATCTCGCAGGTCCGGCATGACGGCTTCCGTGGCCGCAAGACCTGTTTCCCGGCGGACCTTGGCACTGCGGGGACGGCCGGCACGTGGACGGTGGATGCCGTTCTTGGCGACGGCCGGACCGGCAAAGCTGCCGTTCGTGTCGATCACCGCTTGGAGGAGTCTCCGCTGTATCTAGGGCACGACGGCCCCTACGTTGCTGGTCGCCCGAACTACGACCCGTCCGTCCCGGCGGCCGAATGGGTGGGCAAGCTGGTCTGGGTGCTGGACGTGGATGCCGAAGGCAAGGTAACCCGCGTTGAAGTGGAAGTCGCCGAAGGCGTTGGCGAACGCTTGCGTACCCGTGCAATGGCCGCTGGCTGGTTGAGCCAGTTCGGCCCTGACCCGGCGCGTGCGACCAAGCCATTGCGTTGGCGTCGGACACTGGAATTTGCTGCGGAATGATGGCCGCGCGGGGTCAGTGCCCTTCGTCTGGGTAGTGCCGGCCAGCGGCCGGCACTACCGGTCTGCAGGCAGCTTCGCGATCACCTTGATCTCGAACTGGAAGCCGTACAGCCAGGTCACGCCGATACCGGTCAGGGTCGGGTGCGGTGCTTCGCCCCAGTACTCGGGCACGATCGCCCAGGCCTTCTCGAAGTTCTTCTCTGGATCGACCAGGAACACGGTCACGTCGATCACGTCATCGAACGTGCAGCCCGCAGCAGCCAACACCGCATTGAGATTCTCGAAGGCGCGGCGCACCTGCGCCTCGAAGTCCGGCTCGGGCGAACCGTCCTCGCGGCTGCCGACCTGGCCGGAGACGAACAGGAAACCGTTGGATCGGATCGCCGGCGAGTAACGGTTGCGCTCGTACAGGGTCTGGCGACCGGCGGGGAAAACGACATCACGCTGTGACATGGGAAGATCCCGTGGGAGAGAACGCCCATCCTCCGCGCCAGCGCTGTCTGGATAAACCGCGATGATCGGCCTAGATTGATCGCCAATTCCAAACAATCATGACCCACCATGGACCGTTTCGAGGCGATGCGGGCCTTTGCCCGGGTAGTGGAAACCGGCAGCTTCACCCGCGCCGCGCAGACCCTGCAGATCAGCCGCACCACGGCCACCCAGCTGGTGCAGCAGCTGGAGGCGCACCTGCGGCTGCGGTTGCTCAACCGCACCACGCGCCGGGTCAGCGTCACCGCCGATGGCGCGGCCTACTACCCGCGCATCGCCCGCCTGCTGGCTGAGCTGGAAGAGGTGGAGGGCGGACTGGGCGATGCCGTCACGCAGCCGCGTGGGCGACTGCGCGTGGATGTGCCGGGGCCCTACGCGCGGCTGCGGCTGGTACCGGCGCTGCCGGATTTCCAGGCGCGCTACCCGGAGATCCAGTTGGACATCGGCGTGAGTGACCGCGAGGTCGACGTCATCGCCGACAACGTCGATTGCGTGATCCGTGGTGGCACCCCGGCCGACCCGGCGCTGGTGGCGAGGCCGCTCGGCGCGCTGCCGATCGGCTTCCATGCCAGCCCGGGCTATGTGCAGCGTTTCGGGCTGCCAGCCGACCCGCGCGCGCTGGAAGGTCCGGATCACCACATGGTCGGTTTCCTCAGCCCGCGCAGTGGCCGCGCCCGCGTGTTCACTGCACAGCGTGGCGATGAGCGCGTTGAGGTGCAGGGCCGCTATACGGTCGGCTTCGACGACGGCAACGCCTATCTGGCGGCTGCGTTGGCGGGGCTCGGCGTGGTGGCGCTGCCCAGCTACATGGCCAAACCGCACGTGGCGCGTGGTGAGCTGCTGCCGCTGCTGCAGGACTGGCAGCTGCCACCGATGCCGATGCATGTGATGTTCCCGCCCAACCGGCACATGAGCCAGCGGCTGCGGGTGTTCATTGATTGGGTGGTGGAAGCGTTGGGGTGAGTGCATCGGTCGCGTGCGAAAATCCGGCTGCACGTACTGGAGAACGCACACCCTGATGAGCCGCATCGTCGCACTGGATACCGAAACCACCGGCATCTCCCACCGCCTGGGGCACCGGGTGATCGAAATCGGTGCCGTCGAACTGATCGATGGCCAGCTCACCGGCCGCCAGTTCCACACCTACCTGCAGCCGCAGCGCAAGGTGGACTGGGGCGCGCAGCGCGTGCACGGCATCAGCGACGCGATGCTGGTGGGCAAGCCACTGTTCTCCAGCAAGGCCGCCGAGCTGCTGGAGTTCCTGCGTGGCAGCGAGATGGTCGCGCACAACGCCACCTTCGACGTGGGTTTCCTGGACAACGAGCTGCGCCTGGCGGGCATCCCCGGCACGCTGGCCCAGCATTGCCGCATTACCTGCAGCCTGAAGCTGGCGCGCGGGCGCTGGCCAGGCCAGGGCAATAAACTGGACGATGTGTTGCAGCGCCTGCGCATTCCCAGCCAGCGCGGCCTGCACGGCGCGTTGAAGGATGCGCACCTGCTGGCCCAGGTGATTCCGTACCTGCGTTGAGGCCTGGCTGCTGTTACATGGGCCGCAACCAGCGCTCGATCATTGCCACGCCGCATGCCACCCCGTCCTCACTGCTCATCGTCACGCCCAGGGCCGCTGCGCGTGCGCGTGTAGCTTCGGCTTCAGCGAAGGTGATGGCTGCTGCCAGCGTTGCTGCATCCAGTCGCTTTGGTGACAACGGTGCCGGTGCTACGCCCAACCGATACAGGCGATCGGCCCAGAAGAACTGATCTGCGGCGAACGGCATCACCAGTGAAGGAATGCCGGCGCGGCAGGCCGAATGCGTGGTGCCGCTGCCACCGTGGTGGATGGCGAATGCGCAACGCGGGAACAGCGCTTCGTGTGGGGTCGGGCCCAGGACGAAGACAGAATCGGGCAAGCGCATCGCAGGCAGTCCCACCCAGCCGGGAAACAGCAGGACACGGCGCGGTGCCAACGCCTGCAGCAGGGCCGGCAACACGCGTTCGCGATCAAAGCCGGTCATGCTGCCGAAGCCCAGATAGACCGGCGGCGGCCCGGCGTCGAGGAAGGCCTGCAGATCGGCCGGCGGCGTCCAGGGCGCATCAGGAAACCGCCATTGGCCACAGACGATGTGGTCGGCCGGCCAGTCCGTCGGTGGCGGCAGCAGCTGCGGCGAGATGCCATAGAGCATCGGCAGGCCGGACCACAGCGAGCGGCGCGGCGATTGCCCCAGCTGCTTGCGGACCTCGTTGATCGGCTGGCGGAACTGGCGCCAGATCAGGCCGTTGACCAGCCCATAGCTGGCCCGGTTCAACCAGCCCGGCGAGCGTCCCGGCGGCAGGAACGGGGAGCGGAAGGCGCGCGTCGGGGTCAGCGGAATCATGCCGGTCCCGATCACCGGTAGACCCCGGCGTTCGCCCACACTCATGCCGACAAAGGCCGCCAGCCCACCCGTCAGAATCGCGTCGCAACCCTCGGCCGCCGCGTCCGCCTGCCGCATCCAGCCAGTGACATGCTGCAGCGCCATCCGTGCCAGTCCGCTACTGGCGGCGGCAACACCGTTGCCACGCGAGACCAGCGCGACCACTTCGTCATGGATGTCACCTTCCAGGGACGCATGGGGCACATTCAGCGCCTGCGCGCTGCCCAGCGTGCCGCCATCGGCCAGCAGTGTCACCTCGTGGCCTGCGCCAATCAGCCCATGGCAGAGCATGGCCAGCGGACGCGTATCGCCTTCGGTTCCGTAGGTCAGGGCCAGCAGCCGCATGGAAAGCTCCGCAGTGAACCGGGCCAGTATGCCGGTTGGTGGGCTCCCGGCCCTCCCGGTTCAGTCCCGGCCTGTGGGTAACTTGCGCAAGCGCTTGAACCCGTGCATAATGCGCGGCTCGCTGTGTCCGGTTTTCTACCGGGCGGCGCCCCCGGGAGCACGTCCCCGGCCGCCCAACGCCAGCGTAACCCTTTGATTCTCTTGACGTGTGGTGGGCAACCATCGAGGCCGCCGTCTCCCGGGCTACGGGCTGACACAACTTACTATCGAGGTGCGCAATGTCCCGCGTATGCCAGGTTTCCGGCAAGCGAGTGCAGACGGGTAACAACGTCTCGCACGCCAACAACAAGACCCGTCGTCGTTTCCTGCCGAATCTGCACGAGCGCCGCTTCTGGGTTGCCAGCGAAAACCGCTGGGTGAAGCTTCGTGTTTCCGCGCATGCACTGCGCACCATCGACAAGAACGGTATCGATTCCGTTCTGGCTGAGCTGCGTGCGCGCGGCGAAAAGGTCTGAGGAGTAGACGATCATGGCAGGCAAGCGCGATAAGGTCCGTATGATTTCGACCGCTGGTACCGGTCACTTCTACACGACCGACAAGAACAAGAAGAACACCCCGGGGAAGATGGAATTCTCCAAGTACGATCCGGTCGTGCGCAAGCACGTCCCGTACAAGGAAGGCAAGATCAAGTAATCCGCAAGGATTGCTGATCGCCTCCGAAGAAACCCGCCCTAGTGGCGGGTTTTTTCATGCCTGGCATCCAGATGGTAGGTGCCAACCTTGGTTGGCACACCTATCCCGCCCCCGGTAGGTGTCGACCTTGGTCGACACGCTGTCCCCACGACCGGTAGGTGTCGACCCTGGTCGACACGCTGTCCCCTCACCCGGTAGGTGCCAACCTTGGTTGGCACACTGCTTCAAAGCAGTCGAGCGCAGCTCGACTCTACACACCCCGCTGGGCAGAATGGCCCATCACCTCCCGACGGGCGACGCGATGCTGTTCGAGTGGTTGCTGGGTTCGTACCTGCTGCTGATCGACTGGCTGATCCGGCTGGTCGCGCTGTGCTGGATCCCCACCCGCACCACGCCGGGGGCGGCGCGCAGCTGGCTGCTGCTGGTCGGCTTCGTGCCGCTGCTGGGCCTGCCGCTGTACCTGTTGTTCGGCCACCCGTGGCTATCGCGCGAGCGCATCCGCCGCCAGGCCGAGGCGTCGCAGGTGATCCGCGAGGAACAGGCGCTGCAGCATCGCCTGCGCTGGACCCCGCAGCCGGACACCGCCAGCGCCGAGATCGTGCCGCTGGTGCAGCGCCAGGGCGACTTCATGCCGGTGCACGGCAACGCGGTCGATCTGCTGACCGACTACGACGAATCGCTGCACACGCTGATCGCCGACATCGACCAGGCCGAGGACCGCGTGCACCTGCTGTACTACCTGATGTTCGACGACGCGGTGGGCGAGGCGGTGGTCGAGGCACTGCAGCGTGCCGCCGCACGTGGCGTGCAGTGCCGTGTACTGCTCGACGCAGTGGGTGCCAAGCGCGGCCTGCGCGCTTATCGCAAGCGCCTGGAAGCGCGCGACATCGAAGTGCGCGCGATGCTGCCCGGTGGCCTGCGTTGGCGCCGCAGCGGGCGCATGGACCTGCGCAACCACCGCAAGATCGCGGTGATCGACAACGAGGTGGCCTACGTCGGCTCGCAGAACCTGGCGGGCCCGCAGTTCGTGCCCGGCCACCCGAACCGCGAGCTGGTGGCGCGCGTGCGTGGCCCGGCGGTGGCGCATCTGGAAGCGGTGTTCGCCAGCGACTGGTACATGGAAACCGGCCAGCGCCTGGACGTGATCGCCGATGTGCCCGAGTGCAGCGACGACATCGCCACCCAGCTGCTGCCCAGCGGCCCGGCCTACCCGTACAGCAACGCACGCGACGCGGTGGCGGCACTGATCCACCTGGCGCGGCGGCGGCTGGTGATGGTCACCCCGTACTTCGTGCCCGACGAAGCCACGCTGAGCGCACTGCGCATCGCGGCGTTGTCTGGCGTGCAGGTGCAGCTGATCCTGTCGGCCAGCAACAACCAGCGGCTGACCTCGTGGGCGCAGGAGGCGTACTACGACGAGCTGCTGCGCTGTGGCGTGCGCATCGCCCTGTACGAACCGCAGTTCCTGCACGCCAAGCACATGAGCGTGGACGAGGACATCGCCGTGCTCGGCTCGATCAACATGGATATCCGCTCGTTCGCGCTGAATGCCGAAATCGGCCTGATCTGCTACGACCGCGCGCTGGTCCAGCAGCTGTGCGCGATCGAGGACGGTTACCTGCGCGAGTCGCGGCAGCTGGACCTGCAGCAGTGGCGCAGCCGCCCCACGTGGCGGCGCAGCCGCGAAGGCATCGCACGCTTGGCCGATGCGTTGATGTGAGGCAAGGCCGGCCGCCCATTTCGGCAATCCGGCCTGTCATCGCCGATGGCCTACAATCGGCACATGACTGATTCACCGCGTAATGGCGAACTGGACCTGGCGATCATCGGTGGTGGTGCGGCCGGGGTGCTGGTGGCGATCCAGGTATTGCGCCAGGCCCACGCGCCGCTGGCGCTGGCCATTTTCGAACCGGCCTCGCAGCTGGCCCAGGGCATCGCCTATGCCACGCCGTGGCCGGAGCACCTGCTG
The DNA here is from genome assembly GCF_002138415.1 of Stenotrophomonas maltophilia. Classification (NCBI taxonomy): domain Bacteria; kingdom Pseudomonadati; phylum Pseudomonadota; class Gammaproteobacteria; order Lysobacterales; family Lysobacteraceae; genus Stenotrophomonas; species Stenotrophomonas maltophilia. The sequence goes on along the minus strand of NZ_CP015612.1, from coordinate 4,538,213 downwards.
AACGTGCCGGCGGCGAAGATGAGTGCGTTTGCAGACCAGCCCGGCGATTTCCTCGATTACCTGATGGCCGCCAACGCCTACCCGGGCGAGGCGCGCGAGGTGCTGGGCGAGCGTTACGTGTGCCGCCACTACTTTGCGGCTTATCTGCAGCAGCGCCTGCAGGAGGCCGCCGCCGCCAGCCCGGCGCAGCTGCAGGTGATCGCGCAGCCGGTGCTGGGCCTGCAGCCGGATGACCACGGCTACCAGCTGACACTCGGCGATGGCCACACGCTGCACGCCGCGCAGGCGGTGCTCGCCACTGGCAACAGCATGCGTCCGCTGCCGCTTGCCGGTGCCGAGGCGCTGCCTGCCGATGACGTGATCGAGGCCTGGGACTACGACGGCGTGCGTACCCTGGCCGGCGAACAGGCCGTGGCCATTGTCGGGTCCGGCCTGAGCATGGCCGACACCGTGCTGGCGCTGGTCGCCGCCGGCCACACCGGACCGCTGCACGTGATCTCGCGCCACGGCCTGCTGCCGTTGCCGCATGCGCATGGCGGCCTGCCCACGTTCGATCCGGCTTTACTGCTGCCGATGAACCTGCGCCAGCGCCTGCGCGCGTTGCGTGGGTTCGCACGCCAGGCACAGGCCGACGGCCTGCCCTGGCAGGGCGTGATGGATCGCATCCGCCCGCACGGGCAGGCGCTGTGGTGCAGCCTCGATGAGGCCGACCAGCGTCGTTTCCTGCGCCATGTGGTGCGCTACTGGGACGTGCATCGCCACCGCATCGCCGAAGAGGTGGACGCGCAGCTGCAGTCCCTGCAGGACAGCGGGCAGCTGCGCATCCACCGCAGCCGCCTGCAACGTGTGTGGCGCGAGGCCGATGCGCTGCAGCTGTCCGGCCGCGATGCCTCGGGCAATGAACAGCAGTGGACGATCGGCGGGGTGATCAACGCCACCGGCGTGGAAACCCGCGCCAGCGCCCTACGCAATCCGTTGCTGCAGCAGCTGCAGGCTGATGGACTGGCCCGCCCCGGCCCGCACGGGCTGGGCCTGGACAGCACGGTGCCGGGCGACCGCCTGCGCGCAGCAGGGGGCCAGCCGCAGGCACGGCTGGGCGTGCTCGGCAGCCTGCGCATCGGCAGCCTGTGGGAAAGCCTGGCGGTGCCTGAACTGCGTCAGCAGGCGCACGCACTGGCCACCCAGGTGGTCGCAGGAGCCGCGACGGCGATGCCGTAAAATGGGGGCATGGATGTCTCCCACCTGCTTGATGGCCTGAACCCGGCCCAGCGCGAAGCCGTCTCCGCTCCCCCCGGCCACCACCTGGTGCTGGCCGGTGCCGGTTCCGGCAAGACCCGCGTACTCACCCACCGCATCGCCTGGCTGCATGAAGTCGACGGCGTGCCGACCCACGGCATTTTCGCGGTGACCTTCACCAACAAGGCGGCCGGCGAAATGCGCCACCGCATCGACGCACAGCTGCCCAACGGCAGCCGCGGCATGTGGATCGGCACCTTCCACGGCCTGGCCAACCGCCTGCTGCGCCTGCACTGGCAGGACGCGAAGCTGCCCGAAGGCTTCCAGGTCATGGACTCGGACGACCAGCTGCGGCTGGTCAAGCGCGTGGTGCAGGCGCTGGAACTGGATGACGGCAAGTACCCGGCCAAACAGATCGCGTGGTGGATCAACGCGCAGAAGGACGAAGGCCGCCGCCCTCAGCACATCCAGCCCGAACCGCACGACGCGTGGCTGGAAACCATGCGCCAGGCCTACATCGAGTACCAGGCGCGTTGCGACCGCGCCGGCCTGGTCGACTTCGCCGAGCTGCTGCTGCGCGCGCATGAGCTGCTGCGCGACAACCCGGCGTTGCTGTCGCACTACCGCGCGCGCTTCCGCGAGATCCTGGTAGACGAGTTCCAGGACACCAATGCCATCCAGTACGCCTTCGTGCGCGTGCTGGCCGGTGATTCCGGCCACGTGTTCGTGGTCGGTGACGATGACCAGGCCATCTACGGCTGGCGCGGTGCCAAGGTCGAGAACGTGCAGGGCTTCCTGCGCGACTTCCCGGGTGCGCAGACCATCCGCCTGGAACAGAACTACCGCTCCACGGCCAACATCCTCGGCGCCGCCAACGCGGTCATCGCGCATAACCCGGACCGCATCGGCAAGCAGCTGTGGACCGACAGCGGCGACGGCGAGCCGATCGACTTGTACGCGGCGTACAACGAGATGGACGAGGCGCGCTACATCGTCGAGCGCGCGCGCCAGTGGGTGCGAGACGGTGGCAGCTATACCGAAGTGGCCGTGCTCTACCGCAGCAACGCGCAGTCGCGCGCGCTGGAAGAGGCGCTGCTGAGCGAACAGGTGCCGTACCGCGTGTACGGCGGCATGCGCTTCTTCGAGCGTGCCGAAATCAAGGATGCGCTGGCCTACCTGCGCCTGCTGTCCAACCGCAACGATGACGCCGCCTTCGAGCGCGCGGTCAATACGCCGACGCGTGGCATCGGCGACCGCACGCTGGACGAAGTGCGCCGCGAGGCGCGTGCGCAGGGTATTTCGCTGTGGGAAGCAACGATGCTGGTCACCCAGGGCAACGCGCTGGCCGCACGCGCGCGCAATGCACTGGCCGGCTTCCTGGGGCTGGTCAACGAGCTGCAGGCGCAGACCGTGCACATGACCCTCGCCGAGCGCGTGGACCACGTGCTGGCCCGCTCGCAGCTGCGCGAGCACTGGAGCAAGGAAAGCCGCAATTCGCTGGATTCGGAATCGCGTACCGACAACCTCGACGAACTGGTCTCGGTGGCCTCGCGCTTCGTGCGCCGCGCCGACGACATCGAGGAAGTGGGCGAGGACATGGACGAGCTGGTCGCGTTCCTGGCCTATGCCGCGCTGGAGGCCGGTGAGGGCCAGGCGCAGGCGGGCGAGGACGGTGTGCAGCTGATGACCCTGCACTCGGCCAAGGGCCTGGAGTTTCCGCTGGTGTTCCTGGCCGGCCTGGAAGAAGGCCTGTTCCCCAGCGCACGTTCGCTGGAGGAAAGCGGCCGGCTGGAAGAAGAGCGCCGCCTGGCCTACGTGGGCATCACCCGCGCGCGGCAGAAGCTGGTGCTGAGTTATGCCGAATCGCGCCGCATCCACGGCCAGGACAACTACAGCCTGCCGTCGCGCTTCCTGCGCGAGATCCCGCGCGAGCTGCTGCACGAAGTCCGCCCCAAGGTGCAGGTCTCGCGGCCGGCCTCGATGGGCGCCAGCCGGGTGATGGGCCATGCCTCGATCGAGGCACCGCCGATCAAGCTCGGCGCACTGGTCACCCATCCCAAGTTCGGCGAAGGCATGGTGACCGACTACGAAGGCAACGGTGCCCACGCCCGCGTGCAGGTCGAGTTCGCCGACGCCGGCAGCAAGTGGCTGGTGATGGCGTATGCCAACCTGACGGTGATCTGATCGCCATCGAGGGGTCGGATCCCTCCCGCAGGGAGGGCTCTGACCCCATCGCGGGAAAGCCCAGCCGAGCATGGGCTCGGCGCAACAGCTACGGTCGGCCGTCAGCCGGTGAACGTCTCCACGGCTGCCACCAATCGCGCGCGATCCATCGCTTCTTCATCCTGGCGGTTGCGGATCAACACGTAGTGGCTTTCTGCCGGCGACAGCACCTCGATCACCTCGCCGCGGTAGTTGGTGATCTCAATGAAGCCGTTGCCCACGCCGTTGAGGTTGTCGATCTCTGCTATCAACGTCTCCAGGCTCACGATGGCGCCGCCCTTGTCCGTTCCGCCGCCAGTGCGGGGATTGTCGAAGTACACGCTTATCTTCGGCTGCCTGGTCCGATGCCAGTTGTTGACGTCAACGATGTGATGTGTGGACCACCTGAAGTCATCTTCTGATTCGTTGCCGTTGAACTCACACCGGAAGATCGGCAGGCACAGGAACAGACCCGTGCGCTTCTCGATCCGGTTCAGAAGCCCGTGATACGTGCTGGGCACCGCCATCGCATGAGTGAACCCATAGGCGTTGGAAGGAATTTCAAAGATCGTTGGCCCATCGTGTGAAAGACGGGGCGGCGCGTTCAGTACAACGCTGGCGGCGAATTCCGGATCATCGACATTCTTGGACGCGATCGCGAGGTCATGTCCCTTGGCATTCCTCATGCAGCAATAGAGTACGTACGTCGCGACTACGTACTTGCTGAAGTAGCAGCCGTGGACTTCGGCCACCTCTCCGAACGTCGTTAACAGGTCATCCTTGGTGATCATGGGAATCTGGGCGGTGGAAAAGCCCATGATGGCCTTTCGAGTGTTCTCCGACCATGCAACTTGTCCGAGAGCACTTCAATCACGTAGGACGCGATTCGCCTTTCCCGAAGGAAACGTGTCCTGGCGGCCGGGTTTACAACTATTCCGATAGGAAGTGCTGGTCTCCGGGGCTACTCTCATTCGGTTCTGTTGATCTCCGGAGAGTGTAGATGTCTTGTCTTGGTGTTCATTTCGCATTGACCGCCGAGGAGGTATCGCTACTTCGCGCACAGCCCGATGGCGAGATTCGGGTGAACTTCGTCAAAGAAGTATTCGAGGAGGTCTATCTGGGGGATGAGTCGCCTTACGCTGCGGAGAGTGCAAAGGCTTGGGACGCCATGGATCGTGCGATGACGGTGAAGTTGGATGATTCCCTGGATCCCGATGGGGTGCTCCGCTACCTGGTGGTCGACGGTGAGCCCTTGAACTCGGGTGACGACTTCATTCTCAGTTTGAAGACCCCGGATCAGGTTGCACTGGTGGCAACGATCATAGAAAACATCGACATCAGCGCGTTCCGTAATCGATATTTCATGATCGATCCTGCGGAATATGGTGAGCTGCCAAGTGAAGAGGACTTTCAGTACACCTGGGAATGGTTCCAATGTGTACGAGACTTGTTCAGGACGGCAGCAAACAGCAAGCGATTCGTTCTCTTCACCGTCGATCAGTAGAAGCGCCCACGGCGTGGGGTCAGAGACCTTTCCCGTTGGAAAAGGGATCCGACCCTGAGGTATCCCCACGTTTTCATGGCAGCAACGTCATTTGGTCCAAGGCCTTCCCTGGGGGCGAGCGCAGAAGATCAAGCCACCGTGCCGGTGGTCCTAGGGGCCAGCCTCTGACTAGTGCCTCGCGCCCAACGCGTGGGGTGGAATAGCGTTTGCGGGTGCTTTTGCTGGGCCAAAGCCAGTGGGCGATGTCTGCCGCTTCACACACCAAGCCGGCCAGCCAGCTGACGAAGGTGGCCAGCGTGCTGATCAGGAGCAGGATCTGCAGCCTGGGCCCTTGCCGGGTCAGACTGTCTTCCAGGGCATGCCCGTAGCGGTGTGATTTGAGATCTCGAAAGGCCAGTTCGATCTGCATCCGGCGGGCATAGAGGTTAACCAACTGTCGGGCGCTGGCCTGACTCAATTCGGGCGCGGCCACGATAAGCCAAGGCTCTCGCTCACGAGCGGCAGCCTTCAGGCTCACCGCCGAACGAGAGGCCTGCTGTGGAGTACGGCGGGTGGATTTTTTGCGGCCCTTACGCGTTTTGGAACACAGCACCACGCGGCAGGCCAGCGGCGAGCTGCGGTTGACCAGCGCTGGCGGGAGCTCGCGTGGCACGGTCCTGGCTCTGGCGTGCAGGGTGCGGCTGTCATGCCAGTGTTCCGGGTAGTTGGGGGCCTCCTGAAGTTTGATGCGCGTTGCTCCACGCAGACGCCCCACCCAGTGCCAGCCCAGCGCAGAAACCGCGCGAAACCAAGGGGTCCGGAACCCAGCATCGGTCACCAGAATCGGAGTTACCCCTTCTGGAATGAGCTTGCGCAATTGCTGCAGAAAATGCCTCTCGGCCTCGGCGGAGCCTTGTTCTTTCCCGCGAACAATCATGTCCAGCAGCGTCAGCGTGCGGCCGCCCACGGGAACCGCCGCGCGAAGCAAGCACCAGCTTTTGTCCGGCTTCAAGTCAGACCAATCGATGAGGATGACCGGCTGTGGGCCACGTAGCAGCCAGCGAGCCATGTCGGCCTCAATGGCACCGCGTTCGCCATGTAGATGCCGATTTCCCAACAGGCGATCAAACGCCTTGAGGGGAGCTCGTACACGCTCGGCCCCAGGCCACGCTCGAGCGATATCGGTCAAGGTCAACCGTCGCCCAACGATCAGCGCTTGCACCGCGCTGAGAAGGGCCCGCATGCGCAGGACATGCATGGCCGATAGTGAGTTGGGCAAGCACTTCTGCAATACTTGGCTGGCGCGCATGACCGCATTCTTCTTTTGGTTTAGTCACCTTGAAGGCTGCGGCATGCGCGCACTTGTTTCCAGAGCCTGATACGTAAGCCATTGCTCTGTCTGAGGAAAACGTGGGGATACCTCAGGATCCGACCCCGATTAGGCTGCGGCCATGACACGCAACGTGCTCTTCCTCTGCAGCCAGAACCGCCTGCGCAGCCCGACGGCCGAGCAGGTATTCGCCGACTGGCCGGGCATCGAAACCGCCTCGGCCGGGCTGCTGGCCGACGCCGAAGAAGTGCTCAGCCTCGAGCTGCTGCAGTGGGCGGACCTGGTGTTCGTGATGGAGCGCGCCCACCGCAATCGGCTGTCCAGCCGCTACAAAGCATGGCTGAAGGACAAGCGGGTGATCTGCCTGGATATCCCGGACGACTACGACTACATGGACCCGGTGCTGGTGGAGCTGCTCAAGCGCAAGGTGACGCCGTTCCTGCGTTGACGGGCTGTTGTAGAGCCGAGCCCACGCTCGGCTGCTTCTGGCTGGAAGAACAGCCGAGCATGGGCTCGGCTCTACAGGGGTGCGCAAAGGTCCGCCGAGCATGGCTATGCCGGTCGTCCTGACCGGCACCCTTCGGGCCGTCGCAAGCGACGTTGGCAGCGGCTCCTGCCGCTACCTTCGACTCTACAATGGGGCCTGACATCTTCCAGGAACGCCCCCATGACCGAACCCACGCTGCACGTCACCGTGAAGTTGAACGCCCGGCTGCAGCCGGAGCATCGCCACGAACTGTTCGAGGATCCGCTTGACGCCTTGCTGCAGGCGGCCCAGGTGGGCGAGCTGACTGGCGGTGGCACCGCGATGTCCGACCTCGGCGAGGTCGAATACGGCGATATCGAAGTGGCGCTGGTCGATGCAGCCGGCGTGCCGAAGCTGATCGACCTGCTGGAGCAGCTGGGTGCGCCGAAGGGTTCGCAGCTGCAGGGTGCGGGCGAGGCCGACCGCAGCTTCGGCGTGACGGAGGGGCTGGGCATCTACCTGGATGGCCTGAACCTGCCGGACGAGGTCTACGAACAGTGCGATTCCAACCACGTGTTCGAGCAGCTGTCGGAGAACATCGACGGCCTGGGCGAGATCTGCAGCTGGTGGCAGGGCCCGACCGAGACCGCGCTGTACATGTACGGCGAATCGTTCGAGGCGATGCGTGATGCGATCGCTGAATTCGTGGCCAGCTACCCGCTGTGCCAGAACGCGCGCGTGGTGCAGATCGCCTGAGCGACATTGTTGTAGGGCCGAGCCCATGCTCGGCTCATGCATCCGAAGCCGAGCATGGGCTCGGCTCTTATCTCTTCCGACTCTGGCACCTTAGGTGCCGAGAGCCCGGCGCGGACGACCGTTCGGCTCTAGGTCTTTTCGATCGCTCTGTAGCAAGGATCTCCGCGCCGGTTTCTCCCTGATCCGCCCGAACAGTTGATCGAGTTGGCGCTCGCACTGATAAGACTGGGCAAGCGGGGGGAGCTCTCGGCCCTGTCAGCCTAGCGGAGTTACCTCATGTTTGGGATCGGGATCGATGTCAGTGGTGAGAATCTGGATGTTGCCGTCCATGAACAGGCCTTTCGCCAGTTCAAGAACAGCAAACGTGGCTGGAATAGCCTGATCCGGTGGTTGCAGCAGTGGCCAGCCAAGCAGGTCGTGCTCGAGGCCAGTGGCGGCTACGAGCAAAAGGCACTGGATGCGTTGCATGAAGCAGGCCTGCCGATGGTACGAATCAATCCTGGCCGTGGCCGCAGCTTTGCCTCAGCCACGGGAAAGCAGGCCAAGACCGATCGTATTGATGCCATGGTGCTGGCCCACATGGCCGATGCCCTAAAGCTGACCCGCTACGTACCGCCAGCGGCTTGGCAGCGCCGTCTGGGTGAGCTGTGCCAGCGACGTCGCCACCTGGTCCAGATGCGGGTGAGCGAGCATCAGCGCATGCGCGCGTTCAGCGAACCCGGCCTGATTTCCATGCTGAATCAGCACCTGCGCGAGATCCAGAAAAGCATCAAGCAGCTCGACGCCACCATCGCAGCGCTGCTGGCCGAACAGGAAGGATGGCGTGACTTTGCCAAGCTCAAAGGTGCCGGCCCGGTGTTGATGGCAACCCTAGCCTGCGAGCTCCCGGAGCTGGGCAAGCTCAGCGGGAAAGCCATCTCGGCCTTGGTAGGGGTTGCCCCCATGAACCGCGAAAGCGGCACCTGGAAAGGGAGACGGAGCATTAGCGGTGGCCGCGCCGTTGTACGCGAAGCGCTCTACATGGCGGCGCTGACCGCCAAACGCTATGAGCCTCGGCTCAAGGAATTTTTTGAATCCCTCGTCAAGCAGGGCAAGCCGGGCAAGGTGGCTTTGGTCGCGGTGATGCGCAAGATGCTGGTGATCCTCAACGCCCGCAAAAGGGATGCGGAGGCCCAGATGGCCTCCGCCTGACAAGACAGTTGCTACAGAAGAGGGCGGGCCGAGCCTGTCCCGATACCACGTGACGATGCGCACGGGCCAATGCGCGGCGCTGGATTGATCCTGCTCAAGGCGCGCCCTGCACATCCGGTGTGCAATGGTGTTGTTCCCATCTGGCAGACCGCCACGGAGCCCCATCATGTACAAGCGCATCCTGATTGCCACCGACGGATCCGAGCTGGCCGACAAGGGCCTGGCCAAGGGCCTGGAGCTGGCCAAGGACCTCAACGCCGAGGTCGATATCGTGACCGTTTCCGAGCCGTGGGCCGTCGGCATGTACGACGCCATGGGCTGGAGCGTGGGCTACATGAACAGCCCCGAGTACAAGGCCGACCGCGAGGAAGGTGCGCAGAAGGTGCTGCAGCCGGCGCTGGCCAAGGCGGCCGAACAGGGCATCACGGCCAATCCGGTGCACGTGCTGGACCGCTACGCGGCTGACGGCATCATCGAGACCGCCGGCGAGCGCAACAGCGACCTGATCGTGATGACCTCGCACGGCCGCCGTGGCGTGACCCGCGTGCTGCTGGGCAGCCAGACCGCCGAAGTGCTGGCACGCAGCACGCTGCCGGTGCTGGTCATCCGCTGATTCAAGCGTTCCCGGGGAGGGGACCCGACGCCGGCCGCAGGATGCGCGCCGGCGTTGTTTTTTGTGGGGGCCGTGCCGATCGCCTTGATGGGGTCAGAGCCCTTTCCTGTGGAAAGGGATCCGACCCCGGCCACATCACCAGCTGTACAGCTTCCAGTACACCGGCGACACGCCGTCCTTGTCGTTGTCGAAACGGCCATCGCCGTTCTTGTCGTACATGTAGAACGGGGCACCGCGCGACGGGGTCACCTTGACCATGCGCAGCTGGCCGGATACGCGGTATTCCTCGATGACATCGCCGTTGTCCATGGTGCGCTTGGACACATCCGCGCCCTTGACGTCCACCGGGGGAGCGCCCGCGCCACCCATGCTGGCGCAGCCAGCGAGCAGGAGCAGGGAAGCCAGCATCAGGGTCTTCATCGGCGGGGGCCTTTGCCTGGAAAGAGCCTTGATTATGCCCCATCGCCGGGCGCCTGCCGTGTCGCCGCGATGCAGGCACGGGCGCGTAGAATCGACCCATGAGCAGATTAGTCCTGATCGACGGGTCCAGTTACCTGTACCGCGCGTTCCACGCGCTGCCGCCCCTGTCCAATGCACAGGGCGAACCCACCGGCGCGCTGTTCGGCGTGGTCAACATGCTGCGCTCGACACTGAAGGAGCGCCCGGCCTACGTGGCGTTCGTGGTCGATGCGCCGGGCAAGACCTTCCGTGATGACCTGTACGACCAGTACAAGGCCAACCGCCCGCCGATGCCCGATGAGCTGCGCAGCCAGGTTGAGCCGATGTGCCGCATCGTCGAAGCGCTGGGCATCAGCATCCTGCGCATCCCTGGCGTGGAGGCCGACGATGTGATCGGCACGCTGGCCCTGCAGGGCCTGGCGCAGGACCTGAAGGTGACCATCTCCACCGGCGACAAGGATTTCGCCCAGCTGGTGCGCCCGGGCATCGAACTGGTCAACACCATGACCGGCAGCCGCATGGATTCGGATGCGGCGGTGATGGACAAGTTCGGCGTGCGCGCCGACCAGATCATCGACCTGCTGGCGCTGATGGGCGACACCGTCGACAACGTGCCGGGCGTGGAGAAATGCGGGCCGAAGACCGCCGCCAAGTGGCTGGCCGAGTACCAGCACCTGGACGGCGTGATGGCAGCCGCGCCGACCATGAAGGGCAAGATCGGCGAGAACCTGCGCGCGGCGCTGGAGCGCCTGCCGCTGAACCGCGAGCTGGTAACCATCCGCACCGACGTGGAGCTGGACGCCAGCCCGACCACGCTGGCCCTGCGCGAGCAGGACGTGCCGGAGCTGACCGAGCTGTATGCGCGCTACGGCTTCACCCAGGCATTGAAGGAGCTAGGTGCGCCGCTGCCGGCGCCGACCGCCGCCAGCGAAGCCACCCCAAGCCTGCGTGGCACCGCTGCTGGCTTCGCCCGTGGCAGCGCTGAGGCACCGGCAGCGGGCACGCTGGATCCGGCGCTGGCCGTGCCGGGTGAATACGAGACCGTGCTGACGGCCGAGCAGCTGCAGGCCTGGGTCGAGCGTCTGCAGCAGGCGGACCTGATCAGTTTCGACACCGAAACCGATGCACTGGACGCGATGCGCGCACGCCTGGTGGGCATCAGCCTGGCGGTCGAGCCGGGCAAGGCCGCCTACATCCCGGTCGGTCACGATTACCCGGGTGCGCCGGCCCAGCTGCCGATGCAGCAGGTGCTGGATGCACTGCGCCCGGTGCTGCAGGACCCGGCGAAGAAAAAGCTGGGCCAGCATGGCAAGTACGACCTGCATGTGCTGCGCCGCCACGGCGTGGAGGTGCAGGGCTACCACGAGGACACCATGCTCGAGAGCTTCGTGCTCAATTCCACCGCCACCCGCCACGACATGGATTCGCTGGCCCTGCGTTACCTGGGCTACAACACCATCAAGTTCGAGGACGTGGCCGGCAAGGGCGCCAAGCAGATTCCGTTCTCGCAGGTGGGCATCGATGAAGCCAGCCGCTATGCGGCCGAGGACGCCGACGTCACCCTGCGGCTGCACCGGGCGCTGCAGCCGCAGCTGCTGGCCGTGCCGGCGCTGGACAGCGTGTACCGCGACATCGAGATGCCGCTGGTGCCGGTGCTGACCACGATCGAAGCCAACGGCGTGCGGATCGACACCGACGAACTGCGCCGGCAGAGCCAGGACCTGTCCTCGCGCATGCTGGCCGCACAGCAGAAGGCCACCGAGCTGGCCGGCCGCAGCTTCAACCTGGATTCGCCCAAGCAGCTGCAGGCGGTGCTGTTCGACGAACTGAAGCTGCCGGCGGTGGTGAAGACCCCGAAGGGCCAGCCCAGCACCAATGAAGAGGCGCTGGAGGCGATTGCCGACCAGCACGAGTTGCCGCGGGTGATCCTCGACTACCGGGGCCTGGCCAAGCTGCGCAGCACCTACACCGACAAGCTGCCGGAGATGGTCAACCCGGACACCGGCCGGGTGCATACCAGCTACCACCAGTCCGGTGCCGCCACCGGCCGCCTGTCCTCGTCGGACCCGAACCTGCAGAACATCCCGATCCGCACCGAGGACGGCCGCCGCATCCGCCGCGCGTTCATCGCCCCGGAGGGCTTCCAGCTGCTGGCGGCCGACTATTCGCAGATCGAGCTGCGGATCATGGCCCACCTGTCCGAAGACCCGGGCCTGGTGCGTGCCTTCGAGCAGGGCGCCGACGTGCACCGTGCCACCGCCGCCGAGGTGTTCGGGCGCACGCTGGAGGAGGTGACCCCGAACGAGCGCCGTGCCGCCAAGGCGATCAACTTCGGCCTGATGTACGGCATGAGCGCCTTCGGCCTGGCCCGCAACCTGGGTATCGACCGCGGCCAGGCGCAGGACTACGTGGCGCTGTACTTCAGCCGCTACCCGGGCGTGCGTGACTTCATGGAGCGGATGCGCCAGCAGGCCCGCGACCAGGGCTATGTGGAAACGCTGTTCGGCCGCCGCCTGTACCTGAACGACATTCATGCACGTAACCAGGGCCTGCGCGCCGGTGCCGAGCGTGCCGCGATCAACGCGCCGATGCAGGGCACCGCCGCCGACATCATCAAGCGCGCGATGGTGGACGTGGATAAGTGGTTGCGTGACAGCGGCGCACCGGCGCGGATGATCCTGCAGGTGCACGATGAACTGGTGTTCGAAACCGAAAGCAGTTTCGTCGAGGAGTTGCGTTTGCAGGTAGTCGAGCGCATGTCGCAAGCGGCCAAACTGCGAGTGCCGCTGGTGGTCGATACCGGCATTGGCAACAACTGGGACGAAGCGCATTGAGGGTGTTTCAGGCCGAAAACGACGTGAATTCGTTCATCTGTCAGAGGTTTCTGACTCGATCATGAATGTTGCCCTGATGGAGGTTCATTAAATTGGGCCCCTTCACGAACCGTTAGTGTTCGGAGTGCTTCTATAACTCCCGACAGGCGCAATGCCTGTTGTGGATCTCTCCCATCCCCTGGAGCAGATCTCGGAACGGGGACTCCTCCCCAAGTGCCCGTTCCCCGGCCCCGTTGACCTCCCCCTGGTCAGCGGGGCTTTTTATTTGTGCCGTTGCCAGACGCCATGGCCTGCGCCACGCTGGGCCACCGCTCCGCAGGGGAAGACAATGCCCGACCTGTTCGCTCTGGCCATGCCGTGGTGGGAGTTCATCCTGCGCGCAGTGGTGGTGTATGTCGTGGTGCTGGGCATGGTCCGGCTCGGTGGCAAGCGGGCTCTGGGGCAGATCACGCCCTTCGACGTGCTGCTGATCGTGCTGCTGGGCAACGCGGTGCAGAACGCGCTGTTGGGCACCGACACCTCGCTGGGCGGTGGCCTGCTGCTGGCGGCCACCCTGATCGTGCTGAACTATGGGGTGGGCTGGTTGACCACCCGGAATCGGCGCATGGAGCGGATGATCGAAGGAGAGCCCACCGTGATCGCGCGTGATGGCCGGCTGTTGGAGGGCGTTCTCCGCCGCGAACTGATCAGCCGGGCCGATTTCGATGCCGCGCTGCGCCAGCAGGGCGGGCTGCGGATCGAAGACGTGCAGGTCGCGCTGCTGGAGACGACCGGGCACATCACGATCATCGCGCGGAAGCACACCTGATCTTGTAGCGCCGGGCCCAGGCTCGGCCGCCCTTCACCGCCTACGCGTGCCCACCAGGCCCTTGCCCAGCGCGACGACATCCATCAGAGCCAGTCGCGCGGCACCAGGTAATCGGCCAGGCGTGCCTCGGCGCTGCCCGCTTCCGGACTGAAGCCGTACTCCCAACGCACCCGCGGCGGCAGGCTCATCAGGATGCTTTCGCTGCGGCCACCGCTCTGCAGCCCGAACAGGGTGCCGCGGTCATAGACCAGGTTGAACTCCACATAGCGGCCGCGACGGTACAGCTGGAACTCGCGTTCGCGCCCGCCGTAGGTGGTGTCCTTGCGCTGCTGCACGATCGGCAGGTAGGCATCCAGGAAGCCATCGCCGACCGCACGCAGATAGTCGAAATCGCGCTCGAAATCGCCGTGCAGGTCGTCGAAGAACAGGCCGCCGACGCCGCGCGTTTCATTGCGGTGGCGCAGGAAGAAATACTCGTCGCACCAGCGCTTGTGTGCGGCGTAGCGCTCATCGCCGAACGGTGCGCACAGGTCGCGCGCGACCCGGTGCCAGTGCTGCACGTCCTCGTCGAACGGATAGAACGGGGTCAGGTCGAAGCCGCCGCCGAACCAGCTGGCCACCACTTCGCCGTCGCGCTGCGCCTGGAAGAAGCGCACGTTGGCATGGGTGGTCGGCACGTAGGGGTTGAGCGGGTGGAACACCAGCGACACGCCGGTGGCGCGCCAGGAGGCGCCGGCCAGTTCCGGACGGTTGGCCGAGGCCGACGGCGGCAGGCGGCTGCCGGCCACGTCGGAGAAGCCGATGCCGGCCTGCTCGAACACCGCACCGTCGCGCAGCACGCGGGTACGCCCGCCACCGCCCTCGGCACGCTGCCACAGGTCTTCCTGGAAGCGGGCCTGGCCATCGACGGCCTCGATCGCCGCACAGATGCGGTCCTGCAGGTCGGTGAGGTAGGCGCGCACGCGCTCGAATTCGTTCATGGCGCGTACTTTACCGCAGGGCCCGCCCGAAGCTGCGGACAGGCCCTGGCGGGCTCAGCGCTTGCGGTTGGAATTGCGCGGCGCCGGAGCGTCGTCCACGGCCGCCTCGTCAACCGCCTTCTGCAGGGCACCATCCAGCGTGATCAGCTCCCAGTTCTGGGTGCCGAGTACGTCGCAGGCCACATGCAGGCCGCTGCGGTCGGCCTTGCACAGCTGCTCCAGGGTTGCCCGTGCGTCCACATCCGCACCGTTGCCTTGAGCGGTGACCAGGTTCTCGCAGCCCTCGCGGACGCCAGCGCGGCAGACCGTGGTGTAGTGCCCGGCGGCCTGCAACCAGTTCCCGGACAGCGCAAGGCGGTTGCCGAGAATGTTGCAGCCCTGCAGCTTGCCCTGTGCGCAGCAGGCTTCGGCCCCGTCCTCGTTGGCCAACGCCAGCGGGCAATCCTGTGGCAGTGGCAGCACCTTGAACTGCTTCGGTGCACTGCAGCGGCTCGAGCCCTCGCCAGTGGGGACGAACACCTGGAAGCGGGTCCAGGTATCCAGGCCCAGCAGTTGGCCGCCAGGCAGCGGGCGCAGCACGAAGTCGCCGCCCCGGTCGTGGCGGATGCGGATGTCGCCCTCTTCGACGCGCGCGCGAAGATGGCTGTTCCAGCCAACGCCGACCAAGCCGTTGTCACCAAAGTCCAGCGTGTCCATCAGGCCGCCGTCGGCCCGGTAATTGCCGCAGGGCAGGACCGTTGCCGGCTGCGGTTGCAACGATGCACCCACCGCCTGCAGTGCCGGCAGGCGCTCGCAGGTGACGGTGTCATTGCCGGGGGTGCAGGCCGCAGCCAGGGCCTGCACTGCCTGCAGGGGATCTCCCGCCTCCCAGGACAGCTCAGCCACGCGGGTGCAGAAGCCGCCATGCGGTACCTCGCGGCACAGCCGCAACAACTGTTGCCGCCGCTCAGTCGGAATGATCACCGGCACGGTCGGCGCCGTCATCGTCACCATGGCTTCGGTCATGGCGGCCGTCATCGCGGCCTTGACCAACTGCTCCTGCACTGCGGGGTCGGCCTCGAGCGCGGCGGCACACGCCGGGGTTCCCCGTTCGAAGCCACCATCGTCACAGGCGGCGGGGAGTTTGATGCCGGACAGGGCGGCGTCGAGCGCTGCCTTTGCCAAGGCGGGATCGGCCTCGACCGTGGGTTTGGCCTCCTCATGCCAACGATCAGCCAGTTGCAGGCACATGCCGGGCACGCCTTCCCGGCACCCTGCTTCCAGCGCGGTCGGGGTCGCTTCGCGACGGTTGTCCAGGCACGCCGTCGCATCAGCCAGGCAGC
The DNA here is from genome assembly GCF_002138415.1 of Stenotrophomonas maltophilia. NCBI lineage: Bacteria > Pseudomonadati > Pseudomonadota > Gammaproteobacteria > Lysobacterales > Lysobacteraceae > Stenotrophomonas > Stenotrophomonas maltophilia. Next base: position 4,522,533 of record NZ_CP015612.1, on the reverse strand, counting down.
TGCCTGCAGCCGGCGTGGCGGCTGCGGCGCACTGTGCGGGGGCCTGCAGGAGGTAGACCGTGCCATCCACCTCGACGCTGCGGCCACGATCGCGCACCTGCAGCGCACTGGGCAGGCCGTACTCCAGATTCACCAGTTGCAGCTTTCCGTCAATCTGCTGGAACACGACCGGAGACGGCGCACTGCCGAAGTGCTTCTGCTCGCCACGGTTGGGTGAGCTGATGCGCAGCGTGCTGCTGCCTTCATCGGCCTTGAACAGGCCGCATTGCGGCGATTGTGCGGCAGCCATCGGCGCGGCCAGCAGCAGGGCCCAGGCCAGCCAGCGGCGGCGCGGTGCGGGTGAATGCATGTCGTCTCCTTGACGATCGAACGGGAAGCTCCTGGCGCTACGGCGAACCCTGGCCCTCGCGCGGGGGCGTGCATTGTGCCGCGTCGGGCAGTGGCCGGTAACGCTGGTAGCCGGTGTGGGTATCCATGCCGAGCAGGTCGCCATTGCCGAGCTGGCGCAGGACATGGGTTTCGCCGTTCTGCTGCAGCTGGACGGCGTCTTCGTGCAGGCGGGCCTGCGTGCCATCGCCGAAGTCGAGCATGTCGATCACGCCACCGTCAGCCTGGTAGCGACCACACGGCACATGTTGGAGCGCCACCAGGCGCAGGTCGGCACCGAGTTCACGCAATGGTGCGGTACGTTCGCAGGCACTGACGCGGCCGCCATCGCAGGTGACCTGCAGGGCCTGCACCGCCAATGCGGGCTCCAGCGCGATCAGCTGCTGCGCGGCCACTTCGACGCAGAAGCGCCCACCACGGTGTTGCAGGCACAACTGCTGCAGGCGATCGCGTGCAGCGGCCGGAAGCGGCGCATCCAGCGTGTCTTCGTCTTCCTGTGCCAGCCGTTGGGCCACCCGCCGCATGGCAGTGGCCAGTGCATCGTCGGTCATGGCTTCGCAGGCCTGCCGATCGTGCCCGGCGGTGTGTTCGCGGCACGGCGGCGGGCGCTCGAAGACGGCCGGGCCGGCGTCATCGGCAGCATCCGCCGCACTGCCCTCACGCATCAGCCGCAGCAGCGCCGAGCAGCCCGCACCCACGCCCTCGTCGCAGGCGCGCGGGGCATGGCTGGGCGAGGCCGTTGGCAGCTGCACCATGCAGTAGCTGCCAGCAGCGCGGCAGCTGCCGGCCACCGCGCCGGGTTCGGCGGTGCAGGCCCGGGACTGGCGCAGGGTGTAGACCACCGTCACGCTGTCCTCGATGCGCTGCCCATCGGCACTGATCCGGATCGGCTCCGCCACGCCATCGTCGAGCATGACCAGGCGTGTCTGCGCCGCACTGCGATCGACCCACAGCGGCTCCGGCTCGCTGCCGTCATCGCGGCGGTAGCCGGTGCTGGGTGATGTGAATATCAGCGCCATGCCACCGTCGGTGCTGCGGTATTCGCCACAGCGCAGCGCATCGGCGGCGGCAGGCAGCGCGGCGAACAGCAGCAGCGCGGGGAGAAGGGTCAGCAAGCGCATGCGACGGTCCTTGTCGTGCGGGAAAGGGACGGGGCTCAGTGGAAGCGCGAGCGGATGTCCGGCCGCAACAGGCGCCAGGCCAGCCAGCCCTGCAGACCCAGGAACAGCACCGAGGTGCCGAGCAGGGTGAAGGTCATCATCCAGCGACGCGGCTGCAGCGATTGCTGCATGTCCGGCTGATCGGCGAGCAGCACGATCATGTCTCGCATGAACACGTCCAGCCACCAGGTGATCGCAAAATTGGCCAGTGCGCTCAACAGCAGCATCACCACGAAGCTCCACAGGCCCCAGCGGCGCTCGCGCAGCAGCCCCCAGCTGGCCACGGCCGAGACCAGGCAGAGCAGTGCGGTGATCATCGAGGCACCCACCGGGTGCGCCAGCAGCCAGGTCAAGCTGTGCATCTGCCGATGCTGTGCTTCACCCGCCAGCAGTTGCCAGAGTGGAGCGTCGTGCAGCGGCCACACCAGCAGACCCTGCAGCGCGAAATAGCCGGTCAGCAGCGCGGACAGCCAGAAGGAGGCCTGGACCAGTGGCCGAATCCACGCGTGGTAGGGCGAAGGCTGCGACGAGGGCGGCACTGACATCCGGTGTCCTTGCAATCGGTGCCCGCGCGATCAGCGGGCCGTCACCCGGGTGGCGACGGCCGGCAGGATATGGTGTTCGCTCAACGGTGCCAAGGGCAGGCCGTGCGGTGGCTGGAGCGGCACCCAGGCCAGTTCAGCGATCTCCGCGCGTGCCTGCGGCGTGCCCTCCACCTGCACCCACCAGGCCTGCGCCTGCACGCGGTGGTCGGGCTCGTTCACTGCCCAGTCCTCGAATGTACCCAGCGCGATGGCCGAAGCGATGCGCAGCTGCACGCGCAGTTCCTCGTCCAGCTCGCGCGCCAGTGCCTGCAGTGGTGCTTCGCCGGGTTCGGGCTTGCCGCCGGGCTGGATGAAGCGGGTGGCGCCGTGCTTGCGCACCACCAGCGCCCGGCCGCGGTCATCCAGGATGACCGCGGCCACGATGTGGATCGTGGCCGCGGCATTGCTCACTTCAGGTTCTGCTCGAACAGCTTGAGGATGCGCTTGTACTGGTCCAGCCAGGAATCGGCGCGGACGTAGCCGTGGCGCTCCAGCGGGTACGGTGCGATCGACCAGTTGTCCTTGTGCAGTTCGATCAGGCGCTGGGTGAGGTTCACCGAGTCCTGGAAGAACACGTTGTCATCCATCATGCCGTGGGCGATCAGCAGGTTGTCCTGCAGGTTCTGCGCGTATTCGATCGGCGAGGACACGCGGTACGCCTCCGGGTCGATGTCCGGGGTGTTGAGGATGTTGCTGGTATAGCCGTGGTTGTACTGGTGCCAGTCGACCACCGGGCGCAGCGCGGCGCCGGCCTTGAACGTGCCCGGCGAGCGGAACAGGGCCATGAAGGTCATGAAGCCGCCGTAGGAACCGCCGTAGATGCCGGCATGATCGCGGTCACCCTGCTGGGTATCGACCAGCCAGTCCAGGCCGTCCTTGTAGTCTTCCAGTTCCGGGTGGCCCATGTTGCGGTAGATCGCCGTACGCCAGTCGCGGCCGTAGCCCTCGCTGCCGCGGTAATCCATGTCCAGCACGATGTAGCCCTTCTGCACCAGCAGGTTGTGGAACATCTGCTCGCGGAAGTAGGCCGGGTAGCGCTGGTGCACGTTCTGCAGGTAGCCGGCGCCGTGCACGAACATCACGATCGGGTACTTCTTCCCCGGTTCCTTGTTTTCCGGTTCGTAGTACTTGGCCCAGACCACGCCGGCGCCATGCTTGGACGGCACTGCCACCAGCTTCGGCTGGATCCACTGGCGTGCCTTGTAGTCAGCGGTGCGGGTGTCGGTCAGCACGCGGGCCTGGCCACCGGTGCTCGGCAGCACGGCCAGCTGCGGCGGCAGGTAGGCGCCGGAGTAGCGCACCAGCAGCTGCTGGCCGTCCGGCGACAGCGAGAAGTCTTCCACGCCGTTGAGGCTGGTCAGCTCGCGCACCTGGCGGCTGCCGGTGTCGACCGCGCAGACTTCGTAATCATGCGGGGCCTGCTGGTTGCACACGAAGTAGAAGCCCTTGCCATCGGCCGACGGCACCGGCGCCGAGGTTTCCCACTTGCCGCTGGTCAGTGCCTGCGGCTTGGCGGTGCCGGCCTGGGTGTACAGGTGCGAGAAGCCCGTTTCCTCCGACAGCAGCCACAGCGTGCGGCCATCGGCCATCCAGCCGAAATCATTGAAGCCCCAGTTGATCCAGGCGTTGTCGGTCAGGCGATGGCGGTTCTGCACGCGGCCGTCGGCGGCGTTGACGCTGATGATCCAGCGGTCCTTGTTGTCATTGGCACGCAGCATCACCGCGGCCTGCTGGCCATCGGGGCTCCAGCGGATGCCACCGCCCATGAAGTCGCTCATCACCTGCAGGCTGCGCTCGCCCTTCAGCGCGTCCTTGCCGGCCTTGCGGCGCAGCTCGGCCAGCGGATCGGTGTTGATGCCCGGCAGGCCGGCCAGCGAAACCTTCTCGGCCTTGCCCGTGCGCACATCCATGTACCAGAGGGTGTGCGGCTCGAAGCCGTTGCGGCCGACGCGGGTGCGGGTGTCTTCGGTTTCCTCGTAGCCCGATTCGGTCACGTACAGCGGCATCTTGCCGCCACGGCCGTCATCGAAGTCCTTCGGCTTGGTCACCACGATCAGGTGGGTCAGGTCCGGCGACAGCACGCTATCGGCGATCTCCACGTCGGCGCCCAGATACACCGGGCCCGGCGCGCGGGTCGGGTCGGCCTGGCGCCAGCGCTGGTCCTGGTCCTTCAGTGCTTCGCGCTGGTCACGGTCGCGGCGCAGGGTTTCCAGCGTGCGCAGCTGCTGGTCGCGCAGCACGTCGGCCTTCGGTGCCGTACGCGGGTCCTTCTCGGCCTTCAGGCTGGCCACCTGCTGCACGCCGCTGGCGGCGGTCCAGTGGAACCAGTTCTGGCCGACCCGCCAGATCACGCCGTTGTCGGCGGCGAAGTTCACGTTGCCCGCGCGCTCGTTGCTGCGGGTCAGCTGGGTCAGTGCGCCGCTGCGCAGGTCACGCACGAACACATCGCCATTGCGCACGAAGGCGCTGCGGCTGCGGCTGCGGTCGTAGACCGGCTCGGCCACGTCCAGGGTGCCGCGCTGGTCATCGGCCACCTGCGCGGCCACGCCACCGGCCACCGGCTGGCGGAAGGTATCGCGCACCGGGCTGCCGTTGCGCTTGAGCTGGTACTCCACCTGCTGGCTGTTCCACGACCACCAGGCCTTCTCGACCGGCGGACCGATCCAGTCCGGGTCGGCCATGGCCTGTTCGATGGTGATCGGCGTCGGCGCGGCATGCGCAGCCGGTGCGGCCAGCACGGCCGACAGCAGGAGGGACAGGGGCAGCACTCGGGACATGGGCGGACGGCACCAGTTGAGGAAACCGGCCAAGCGTAGCAGCCGCAAGGGCCCGGGGCAGGGGCCACAGGTCATGGCAGCGGGATTGGCAAAGTGGTGCAACCGGTGGCCGGCCTCGCGCATCCATTCTCCTGAACCCGCATCATCCATCGAACAGGAGCCCGACCATGCAGGAACTGATCCCGATCACCCTCTTCATCTGCATCGCCTACGCGATCCACGCCATTGCCGATGCCCGCGCTCGCAGCAAGCTGGTGGCCCCGCACGTGCCGGAGGAAGTGATCCGCTCGCTGGCCGTGCTGGAAGAAGAGCGCCGCCGCCAGGGTGCGCTGCGCTGGGGCATCAGCCTGGTCTGCCTGGCGCTGGCCATGGCCCTGCTGGAAGCCATCGGTGCGCGTGACCTGACCTTCGGTGCCGCCGCCGCGCTGGTTGGCAGCGCCGGCCTGGGCCAGCTGCTGGCCTGGCACTTCACCCGTCCCGTCGCACGCAAGGGCTGAGCCAGGATATGCCACGGGCACAGGGAGCGCCCCGCGCATGAGCCTGCTCGGCGAAGCACTGTCAGCATTGCGGGGCCGTCGTCGCCACGAAGCAGCGGCGACGGCGGCACCCGCCGCACCGCTGGATGCGGACCAGGCCCTGGTGCGGGCCATCATCGACGGCTCGCAGGCGGCCTTTTCGCAACTGGTCGGGACCCACCAGCGCACCTGCGCACATGTGATCGGGCGCATGGTGAGCGACCGCGATCAGGTGGCCGACCTGCTGCAGGAAACCTTCCTTGCCGTGTTCCGCCAGCTGCACCGCTTTCGTTTTGAATCCTCGCTGCGTACCTGGGTATCCCGGGTCGCTTACACCACGGCGCTGCAGCACCTGCGCCGGCGGCGGCTGGAGGCGCAATGGATGGTAGCGGTGGAGGTGCCGGAGGAACTGGGAATCGGCGATGAGGGCCCGGGCCCCGCCGAGTTGAGCGAGGCGCTGCAGGCCGGGCGCCAGCTTGGCGCGGCGCTGGAGCGACTGAGTGCACCGCAGCGCCTGATCGTCGGGCTGCATTACCTGGAGGATTTCGATCTGGCTGAGATCGAGCAGGTGACGGGGCTGGCGCGCGGTACCATCAAGAGCCACCTGCACCGCGCGCGCCACGTCCTGAAGCAGGAACTGACGCGGCATGCCGCCGCCGGAGAACCGCTGTGACCCAATCGACCGACCCTCGTGATGCGGAAGAGCGCGCACTGGCGCAGGCGTTGCGTAAGCAGGCGCAGCAGGAAGAAACACCGGATGTGAGCGAGGCGCTGCAGAAGCGCATTGCCGCTGAGTCGCGCGACAGTGGTGTGGGCTATGTGGTGGTGCAGGTGCTGTTGTTGGGTGCGTTGGTGGCGGCAGCTGTCTGGTACTTCTGGGTCTAGAGAAACGCTGACGCCTGCACCTGCTTCTGGACGTTTCTTCCTCCAACACCCGATCAGATGGCCAGGCATCGGGTGTCATCTGCAAATCGACAGTTGGCCTTCTCCGTCAGATTCCGTCACGACGGTCTCGTCGTCAGTGGCGGTGGTTCTATCCAGGGCCTACGAGCTGCGTGTGTTTCCTGAGGAAAGTTGCAAATTACATGCCTCCACTTGAGGCGGAGTTTCACAATCAGAGATTCTCAACCATCAGCTTCCAAGGGTATGGAGTGAGAACCACATGGACGGGTGCGCGAGTAGAACAATGCCGGACGCAGTTGGATGATGCTCTATTACATCCAGCTTTCGATTTCTCGATTCAAACAGCGAATCGGCACTCATCTGGCAATCGCTCTCATGCTGGGTGCAGGGGTAGGGATCACAACTGTGATGCTCTCCATTGTTCTCCAGGCATCGTCCGATCCCGCGCCAGGCCGGAGCTCGGCATTGTTCCGCCCGTACCTTGACGCGCGTCCAGATGCACTGCGCAGTGGCTCTCCGGATCCTGGTCAGGCACTGACCTGGCCAGACGCGAAGGCGCTTCTGAATCAAGGCCGGACGTGGAAACAGGCAGCTATGGCAGGGGGGCGGTGACGCTCACCCGGCCGGGAGAGTCCAGCGCAAGACTGCGCGCCAGGTTCGCCACGTCCGAAGTCTTCAGTGTCCTTGGCATTGCCGTTGTTCAAGGGCGGGCATGGACTGCCGAGGAGGGACATGCTGCGAGTCGAATGGTGGTGCTGTCGCGTGCGCTCGCCCAGCGTGAGTGTGCACAGGATTGCATTGGTCATCCGTTGGAACTGGGCAGACGCACCTATACCGTTGTGGGTGTCGCAGAGGATTGGCATCCGGTGCCGATGTTTCAGGGAGATCTCACACGCCGGCCGTTTGTGGAGCCTGACGAGATCTACCTGCCAGTTGAAACCGCAATCGCGGACAAGTTGACTGTTGTGGACGGGACGGCCATCTGGGGGGGGGACCAGGACACGGATCTTGCAGGGGGCAACGTTTCATGGCTTCAACTGTGGGCGTGGCTGCCTACCGCAGATGATGTCGCCGCCTACCGCGCGAGTCTGAACGCCTATGCGCAGGCAAAGGACCTTCGGATCGAACCAGATACGCAGCAGGTGGCACTCTGGCCGTTGATGGATTGGCTGGACAGGCTGGGATTGGTTCCGGAGCGGGCCAGGATGCAGCTTCGGCTGTCACTGATCCTTCTCGGTGTGTGCATCGTCAACGCGGGGGCGCTGCTGAGCTTCAGTCTGGGGCGCCGTAGGCGGGAGCTCGCGATACGACGTGCGCTGGGAGCGCGACGTAGAGATGTGTTCATCCAGCTCATGTGGGAATCCATCGCGGCGGGATTCGCAAGCAGTGCGCTTGCTGTCGTCACCTATGCGCTGGGAATCCGGGTGGTTGCTGCGGGAGACGTTCTGCCCAGCGCGATAACAGCGATGCATGCTGGGGCAATGCTGATGGCGGCTGCCCTGGGAGTCATCACGACGTTGCTCTGCTCATTGGTCCCATCGTTTGAAATCTGCAGGGTCAGCTCACTGTCGAGAGCCTTCGCGAAGGGAGCTGCCTGAAATGTTCGAATCGATGAGGGAGACCCGACGGCACTTGGGAAGCGCTGCACTGCTTGCGGTGCAGGCAGCGCTTGCAAGCCTGGCATGTGCGTTCGCACTGCAATCTGCGCTGGACAGCTTCGCCAGATTGAGCACCGGGAGCATCCAGGAGGCAGTATCGATTGGTGTGGTCAGGGTCACGGATGTCGATGAAGGCGCGGATGCTGCAGTGCTGCGGTCGGACCTGTCTGCGATCCGGCTGCCTGGTGTTCAGGATACGGTTGTGAGCGACTCCGTTCCGTTCGGGGGAAGAGCCCATCGATACGGCGTGTGCACCAGCGAGTCGGCCATGGCGTACTCGATGAACGCGGGTACGACAGATGTTGCTGGATGTGATCGCATTCCCGTGGCAACTGCCAGCTCTGGCTTGCTGGCGATGCTGGGCGCGGGAATCGTCCTGGGACGGGATGCCACAGAGGACGACATGGCTGAAGGTGCTCCGGTAGTGCTGATCAGTGAAGCGCTGGCTGCCCGTCTGTTCGGAACGGAGAGTGCTGTTGGTCGCCACCTGTATTTCGGCCCCGGCAGCAGCCGGGTCATCGTGGGCGTATTTGCGTCTGTTGCAGGACCGGTACCAGGAGGCAATGAGCGGGACTCGCAGTGGGCGCTGCTTCCGGGCCTTCCCATGGGCGCCAGTCGCTATTATCTGGCGAAGTGGACGTCGGAGGTTGATCGTTCATCGCTTGATCGCACTGTCGATGCGCTGCAGCGGCCTTATCGGATCGTGAATCCGACCGGTGTCGAGACGCTGGCGGGATATCGCGACGCCTACGTCAAAGCTGATCGCTTCGCTACGACCGTGCTCGCGGTCATGACGGCCGTTGTTCTCGGTGTGCTGATGGCCGGAGTTTCCGGAGTCGTAGGCGCATGGCTTGATCGGCGCAGGCACTCCATTGGGGTTCGACGGACACTGGGTGCTCGCGGCTCCGTGATCTTTGCCGAAATCATGTTCGAAGTTTCACTGTTCACCACACTGGGCGCCCTGCTCGGCGCGTCGTCGTTGCAGTGGATAGGGCCGCCACAGGATGGCATCACAGGTTCACTGTGGTTCTCGATATCGATCGCTGTCGTGCTGGTGATGGCGGCCTGCTTGACTGCACTGGTACCCAGGGCCCTGCGAATCGCCAAGGAGCCGCCCTTGACCTTGCTGAAGCCCCTGTAGCCCATTCATCCTGTCATCCAGCTCCACCTGCGACAAAGTGAAGCAGCGCGTCACCCGGTCGCATCCCACCTTAACGAAATCCTCCTAAAGTGGTCCGGTATCCCACCCGTAGCCGGCAGGAGACGTCCCTTGGACGCGTTGTTGTTGTCCCGGATCCAGTTCGGATTCGTCATCAGTTTCCACGTGCTGTTCCCCGCCTTCACCATCGGTACGGCCAGCTGGCTGGCCTTCATCGAATGGCGCTGGCTGCGCACGAAGTTGCCCGTGTGGCGCGAGCTGTATTTCTTCTGGCAGAAGATCTTCGCGGTGTCGTTCGGCATGGGCGTGGTCAGCGGCATCGTCATGGCCTTCCAGTTCGGCACCAACTGGCCGCGGCTGAGCGAGGTCGCCGGCACGGTGATCGGCCCGCTGCTGACCTATGAGGTGCTGACCGCGTTCTTCCTCGAAGCCAGCTTCCTTGGCGTGATGATGTTCGGCTGGGGCCGGGTCTCGCCGCGCCTGCATTTCCTGTCCACCTGCATGGTGGCGCTGGGCACGCTGTTCTCCACGTTCTGGATCCTGTCGTCCAACAGCTGGCTGCATACGCCGGCCGGCTACGAGATGGTCAATGGCATCGTGCATCCGGTGGACTGGTGGCAGGTGGTGTTCAATCCGTCGTTCCCCTATCGCCTGGCCCACATGGCGCTGGGTTCGTTCATCACCACCTGTTTCGTGATCGGTGGTGTGGGCGCGTGGTACCTGCGCAAGGGCACGCACGTGGAAGCCGGTCGGCGCATGCTGATCGCGGCGGTGGCGTTCGCCGCATTGACCGTGCCGGTACAGATCTTCGTCGGCGACATGCATGGCCTGAACACGCTCAAGCATCAGCCGATGAAGATCGCGGCGATGGAGGCGCACTGGCATGAAACCAGGGAAGGCGAGGGCGTGCCGCTGGTGGTGTTTGCGCTGCCGAACGAGAAGGAAGAGCGCAACGACTTCGAAGTTGCCATCCCGAAGCTGGGCAGCGTGATCCTCACCCATTCACTGGACGGCACCTTCGATCCGCTCACCTCGGTACCCGCCAGCGAGCGGCCGCCGGTGACGCCGGTGTTCTTCGCTTTCCGCATCATGGTTGGGCTGGGCACGTTGATGCTGCTGCTGGCCTGGGTGTCGGCCTTCCAGCTCTGGCGGAAGAAGCTGCTGAATTCGCCGTGGCTGCTGCGGGGCTGGAACTGGATGCTGCCGAGCGGCTTCATCGCGCTGCTGTCGGGCTGGTTCGTCACCGAGATGGGGCGCCAGCCGTGGGTGGTGTATGGCGTGCTGCGCACCGCTGATGCGGTGGGGCCGCAGAGCGCGTGGATGACCGCGCTGTCGCTGGGCGTCTACGTGGTTGGCTACGCCTTCGTGTTCGGTTGGGGCATCTGGTACTTGGTGAAGATCCTGCGCCATGGGCCGCAGCCGTATGCCGAGGGACCATCGCTGGACCATGGCAGCCACACCCCGGCACGCCCGTTGTCGGCTGCCGACGAACCGCTGGAGGAACGCTGACATGGACCTGATGACCTGGCTGCCGGTGGCATGGTTCGCGGTGATCGGTTTCGGCGTGCTGATGTACGTGGTGCTGGACGGCTTCGTGCTCGGCATCGGCATCCTTGCCCCGTTCGCCGAGGACGAGGAACAGCTGGACCTGATGATGAACACTGCCGCGCCGATCTGGGACGGCAACGAGACCTGGCTGGTGCTGGGCGGCGCCGGCCTGCTGGCGGCCTTCCCCAAGGCGTATGCGGTGCTGCTGTCGGCGCTGTACCTGCCGGTGCTGCTGCTGGTGGTGGCGCTGGTGTTCCGCGGCGTGGCCTTCGAGTTCCGCTTCAAGGCGCATCGTTCGCGCCGGCTGTGGAGCGTGGCGTTCGGCCTCGGTTCGCTGCTGGCCACTTTCGCCCAGGGCGTGATCCTCGGCACCCTGGTGCAGGGCATCCCGCTGGTGGACGGTGTCTACCAAGGCGGCCCGTTCGCCTGGTTCAGCCCCTTCGCGATGCTGACCGGTGCCGCGCTGGTGGCCGGTTACGCGCTGCTCGGCAGCACCTGGCTGATCCTGAAGACCGAAGGGCGCGTGCAGGCGCTGGCGCGGCAGATGACCCGGCCACTGGTGGTGGCGGTGATCGCGGCGATGGGCCTGGTCAGCAGCTGGTTGCCGTTCCTCGATTCGCGCCTGATGGAACGCTGGTTCAGCGGCGGCAACTTCTGGTGGCTCTCGCCGGTGCCGTTGCTGACCCTGGCGGTGGCTGCCGCGCTGTGGCGCAGTGCAACGCACCCGCGCCGCGACCTGCCGCCGTTCCTGCTCAGCCTGGCCCTGTTCGTGCTCGGCTTCCTTGGCCTGGTGCTGGGCATGTGGCCGTACCTGCTGCCGCCGTCGATGACGCTGTGGCAGGCCGCCGCGCCGGCGTCTTCGCTGGGCTTCACGCTGGTCGGGCTGGTCATATTGCTGCCAGTCATCCTCGGCTATACAGCGTGGTCCTACCGGGTATTCCGCGGCAAAGTGCACGCTGACGCCGGCTACCACTGAGAATCCTGCGCGGGAACTGCGGCTGGTAGTTCCCGCGTTGTTGTTTGTGAAGACTGCATTCCCTGCGTTGGACGTGATAGCGTGCGCTCCTTTCCGGCAGCCAAGGGGGTAGCCGGCAACGTCCTGGACGGACGCACGGCTGCAGGAAGGGGGAGCCGCGCGTCGCCTTGAGTGGCCCGTGCCTATCGTTCCCCCAGTGAAACAGCACCGCTAGATGATTGAATTCTCCGTCGTCGACTGGGCCGCCTGGGCGCCTGGCCTGACCGAGCGCAGCCAATGGCTGCGCTGGGCCGATGCGCCGTTCCTGCCCGTGGGCGAGGGCGCGCCAGCGCTCACCGAAGTCCCGGCGATGCAACGCCGGCGTATCGAACGGCTGGGCCGGATGGCGATCCAGGCCGCATGCTGGTGCGAGGACGCGCAGGGTGCCGACAGCCAGGTGCCGCTGGTTTTCGCCAGCCGCCATGGCGACGTGACGCGCTCGATGGATCTGCTGGCATCGCTGGCAAGCGGAGAACCCCTGTCGCCCACGACCTTCGGGCTGTCGGTGCACAACGCCATTGCAGCGTTGTATTCGATTGCCCGCGGTCACCGGGGCAACTACCTGGCGTTGGCCGCGGGCCAGGCCACGGCGGAAGCCGCCTGCCTGGAAGCGGTCGGCCTGCTGGCCGACGGCGCCCGTGAGGTGCGTGTGGTGGTGTACGAATCGCCCCTGCCGGGCATATACGCGCCGTTCGCCGACGAACCCGACGTGTTCTTCGCATGGTGCTGGCGTCTCACCCAGCCTCGCGAAGGCTGCCCGACCCTGTCATTGCGCTGGGAGCCGGCGAGTGCCACCGAGGGCGTGCCGGGCCATCTGCCGCACGCACTGGACCTGCATCGCTTCCTGTTGTCGGGAATGCCGGCGCTTGAGCATGTAACGCAGGGACAACGCTGGTCCTGGGGCCGCCGTGGCTGAGGGGCTGCGCCGCCTCGATCATGCGTGGCGTGTGTTCGGCACGGCGCTGTGCTTTCTTGCTTTTGGCCTGGGCGGGCTGGTGCTGGGAACGGTGGTAATGCCGCTGCTGCTGTTGATGCGCGACCCACTCGCGCGCCGCCGCCGTGCCCGCCGTCTGGTCCAGCTCGCCTTCGCCGGCCAGCTGCGGCTGATGCGCAGCCTGGGTGTGATGACCTGCGAGATCGAAGGGCGCGAACGCCTGCAGCGCGACGGTCTGCTGGTGCTGGCCAACCATCCAACGCTCATCGATGTGGTCTGCCTTGTGTCACTGCTGCCCAACGCGGAGTGCGTGGTCAAGCGCGCGGTGGCCAGCAACCCGTTCATGCGCGGTGTGGTGCGGGCCGCCGGCTACATTGCCAACGACGATGGGCCCGGCCTGGTCGATGACTGCGTGAAGGCGGTCCGTGCAGGTGGCAGCCTGGTCATCTTTCCGGAGGGCACCCGCAGCGTGCCCGGGCAGCCACTGCGGCTGCAGCGCGGCGCCGCCAACATCGCCGTCCGCGGCGGTCTGGACATCACGCCGGTGCGGATCACCTGTACGCCGCCAGCCCTGGCCAAAGGGCAGAAATGGTATCGTATTCCCTCGCGTTGCTTTCACGTTCGGCTGCAGATCGGCGAAGATATCCCGATCTCGCCATTTCTGGTCGAAGACGACTCGCCAGGAGGGAATGCCCTGGCGGCACGTCGCGTCAGCGAGCACCTTTCCCGTTACTTCGACCTGTCTGGAGACCCCACCCGTGCAAGCACTTGAGCACGAGATCAAGGTATTGATCATTTCCTCGCTTTCACTGGAGGACATCACGCCGGAGGATATCGATCCGGTTGCGCCGCTGTTCGTCGAGGGCCTTGGCCTGGATTCGATCGATGCGCTGGAACTGGGCCTGGCGCTGCAGAAGAAGTACGGTGTGAGCCTGTCATCCGACTCGGAAGAGACCCGCCGCCATTTTTCCAGCGTGCGCGCGCTTGGCGAGTTCGTCGCCGCCCATCGGTCGTAACCGGTGCCAGGAACTGCCATGACCAAGAATGAACTGTTCGATCGCATCGTTTCCATCCTCACCGACAGCTTCGAGATCGAACCGGCCCGGGTCACGCCCCAGGCCCGCCTGTACGACGATCTGGACATCGACAGCATCGATGCGGTCGATCTGATCGTTCAACTCAAGCCGCTGCTGGGTCGCAACCTGCAGCCGGAAGCATTCAAGGCCGTGCGTACGGTGCAGGACATCGTCGATGTGACGCATGGCCTGCTACCGGACCAGGCGGCCGCCTGACCGCAGCGCGGGCGCCGTTCCCATGGCACGCGCACGCACGGTGGCGGTGGCTGCGATCTCGTTGGCCTATCCGCTGCTGGTCTATCTGGCGATGGGCCGTTTCGAGCCGCGCTGGTCGTCGTTGCTGTTGTTCGCGCTGGTCCTGCTGCGGGCACTGGGCACGCGGCAACCGGTGTGGTGGGGCGCGGCAGCGGGCGCCGGCCTGCTCGCGGTGCTGGCGACGGTACTCAACCAGGCACTGCCATTGAAGCTGTACCCGGCGCTGGTCAATGCCGTGATGCTGGTCGTGTTTGCCGGCAGCCTTCGATTCGGTCCTCCCGTGGTCGAGCGCCTGGCCCGGTTGCAGGAGCCGGACCTGCCGGCGTCGGCGGTGCCTTATACCCGTCGCGTCACCCAGGTGTGGTGCGGCTTCTTCGTCTTCAACGGCAGCCTGGCCCTGCTGACGGCGCTGTATGCGTCGGACCGGGTCTGGATGCTTTACAACGGTTTGCTGGCGTACGTGTTGATGGGAATCCTGTTTGCGGGTGAGTGGCTGGTGCGGCAACGGGTCAGGGCGGTGCACACGCATGGCTGAGTGGATTTCCCTGGATCGGCTGCTGCTTGATGCGCGGCCACAACGCCCGGTCGGCGTCTGTGACGGTGTGCTGCTCGATCACGCCGGGTTCCGCCGGCGCGTGCTGGCGTGGCGCTCGGCCTTTGCCGCTGCCGAGGGGCGCGACTGGGCCCTGTACTTCGACGATGCCGTGGCCTTCGCCGCAGCGTTGTACGGTGCATGGCATGCCGGCAAGCGGGTGTTCCTGGCTGCCGACAACCTGCCGGCAACGCTGCAGGCCCTGCAGTCACAGGTGAGTGGTTTTGCTGGCGATGTCTCCGCCGACCATCGCCCGCTGATGGCGGTGGATGCAGTGGCGGAAGGCGCGTTGGGGATGCTGGACGAGCGCGCCTGCGAGTTGTGCGTGTTCACCTCTGGCAGCACCGGCCAACCCAGCGCGATCAGCAAGCGCCTGGACCAGCTGGCGCGCGAAGTCGACGCGCTGCAGGCTGCGTTCGGAGCGCAGCTGGAAGGGGTGGAGGTGCATGGCACGGTTTCGCACCAGCACATCTACGGGCTGCTGTTCCGCGTGCTGTGGCCGCTGGCCGCCGGTCGCCTGATTCATCCGCGCCGGTTCTTCCATGAAGATCTGGTGGCGGCGCTGTCCGGTACCGATACGGTGCTGGTGGCCACCCCGGCCCACCTCAAGCGCCTGCCCGAACAGCTGGATTGGTTCAGCCTGCACGGCCGCCTGCGCGCAGTGTTCTCCTCCGGTGGCCCGCTGCCTGAAGAAGCGGCGCGGCAGGTGCGGAAGTGGTTGGGTGTGGCTCCCACCGAGGTGTACGGCAGCAGCGAGACCGGCGGCATCGCCTGGCGTCGCTGGGAAACCGACCTGCCGCCGTGGCAGCCGCTGCCGGGCGTGCAGTGGCGGATCGAGGAGGGATGCCTGGCCGTGGCGTCGCCACACCTGGAGAACGCCGGCTGGTGGCGCACCCAGGACCGCGTCGAGGCGCTGGCCGACGGGTGTTTCCGCCTGCTGGGCCGAACCGACCGCATCGTCAAGATTGAAGAGCGGCGCGTCTCGCTGGATGCGCTGGAACGCGCGCTGCGCGAAGACACCGAAGTGGAGGATGCACGCGTGCTGGTGCTGCCGGGCCAACGCGAGCAGCTTGCAGCGGTGGTGGTGCCGGCAGATCCCGCGTTGCTGGACGGTGGTGACGCGGCGCGTCGTGCACTCGGCCAGCGCCTGGGCGCGCGGCTGGCCCACAGCCACGACGCAGTGACCCGTCCACGTCGCTGGCGACTGGTCCCGTCGCTGCCATTCAATGCGCAGGGCAAGGTCACCCAGTCGGCGCTGGCGGCACTGTTCCAGCCGCTGATGCCGGTACCGCTGTGGGATCACCGCGATACGTCCAGCGCGACATTGCGCATGACCCTTGATCCCGCGCTTCGGCCATTCCAGGGCCACTTCCCGCAGGCGGCGATCCTGCCCGGCGTGGCCCAGCTGGACTGGGCGGTGCGTTTCGGCCGCCAGGCGTTCGCGATGCCGGCGGGTTTCCTGCGCATGGACGCGGTGAAGTTCCAGCACGTCGCGCGGCCGGGGGACGTGCTGACCCTGCAGCTGGACTGGGATGCCGCACGTGGCGTGCTGGGCTTCCGCTATACCTCCAGCCACGGGATGCACTCCAGCGGAAAGGTGGTGTTTGCCGATGCGGATTGATTCCTCCAGTGCCAGTGCCGCGTTCGCGCCATTGGTGGTGATTCCTGTCTACGACCACGAACATGCGATCGCGGCGGTGGTCGACGGCGTGCTGGCTTCCGGCCTTCCATGCCTGCTGGTGGACGACGGCTCACATGACGCGTGTGCGGCCGTGCTGCGTTCGCTGGCACAGCGCCCGGGCGTCGACCTGCTGCGCCTGGACATCAACCAGGGCAAGGGCGGGGCGATGCTGGCGGGCTTCGCCGAGGCCCACGCGCGTGGCTACAGCCACGTGCTGCAGATCGATGCCGACGGCCAGCACGATACTGGCGACCTGCCGCGCTTCATCGAGGCGGCGCGTGCGCATCCGGATGCGGTGATCTGCGGTATCCCGGCCTACGACGCCAGCGTACCGAAGGCACGCCTGTATGGCCGCTACGCCACCCACATCTGGGTCTGGATCAATACGTTGTCGCTGCACCTGCGCGACACCATGTGCGGCTTCCGCGTGTACCCGCTGCCACCGGTTCTGCGCCTGATCGGCGAAGAGACCATCGGCCGGCGCATGGATTTCGATACCGAGGTGATCGTGCGCCTGTACTGGCGGCAGGTGCCGGTCGAGCATCTGTCCACGCGCGTGACCTATCCTTCCGATGGCGTGTCGCACTTTGATATGTGGCGCGACAACGTGCGCATCACCCGCATGCACACCCGCCTGTTCTTCGGCATGCTCTGGCGCGCACCGCGCCTGCTGCGCCGCCGCCTGCGGGGGCAGCGCTGAAATGGCGACCCCGCAGGGTGCCCCGCACTGGGCCGATATCGGTGAATCCACCTCGGTGGCCGGCGTGCTGGTCCTGTACTGGGTACACCGCTGGTTCGGGCGTTGGCCGTTCCGCATGTGCGTGTGGCCGGTGGTGGCCTGCCACTGGCTGGGCAACCGCGTTGGCCGTGAGGCCTCGATGCAGTATCTGCAGCGCCTGCAGGCCCACAGCGGCGTGTTGGGTCGCGCGCCGACCCGGCGCGACAGCCTGCGCCACTTCTTTGCGTTTGCCGACACGATGCTGGACAAGATCCTCGGCATCGGCGGGCGCTATCCGCCCGAACGCATCCACCTGCATCGCACCCCGGTGCTGGAGAGGATCGCGCAGCGCGAAGGCGGGCTGATCCTCACCGCGCACATCGGCTGTCTGGAACTGTGCCAGGTGCTGGCCGAGCGGGTTCCCGGCCTGTGCATCACCGTACTGGTGCATACCGCGCATGCGCAGCGTTTCAACCGCCTGCTGCGCCGGCTGGATCCGCTGGCAGCGGTGGAGCTTGTGCAGGTCACCGAAATGGGGCCTGCCACCGCGATGATGCTGGCCGACAAGGTCGCCGCCGGCGGTTTCGTGGCCATTGTCGGCGATCGTACGCCGGTCGGTGGTGGGCGCTGCCTCAGCGCCGATTTCCTCGGGCAGCGTGCGCCGTTCCCCATCGGTGGCTATGTACTGGCCGCCGCACTGGGCTGCCCCGTCTACACCATGGCCTGCCTGCACGAGGGCGAGGGCTATCGGGTGGTGTTCGAGCCGTTCGCCGATCGCATCGTGCTGCCACGCGGGTCGCGTGATGCGGCGTTGTCCGATCAGGTGCAGCGCTATGCGGGCTGGCTGGAACAGCAGGTCATCCAGTCGCCGCTGGACTGGTTCAATTTCTTCCCCTTCTGGGATCAGGCTCCGCATGACGACTGACGCCGTACCCGTGTGCCGCTTTGGCGATGCACTCTTGACCATCGAAGACGTGGTTGCCCTGGCCCGGCGCCGTTGCGAAGCTGCGCTGAGCGAGGCACAGGCGTTCCGTGCGCACATCCAGCGCGGTGCCGACTTCCTTGACCGCCTGCTGCGCGAGGACGGCGTGATCTACGGTGTGACCACCGGCTACGGTGACTCGTGCACGGTCAACATCCCGCCGGCGCTGGTAGCCGAGCTGCCGCACCATCTGTACACCTACCATGGCTGCGGCCTGGGCCGTTACCTGGACCCGGTCGAGACCCGCGCGGTGCTGGCCGCGCGCCTGGCATCGCTGGTGCGTGGCATGTCCGGTGTCAGCGTACCGTTGCTGGAAAGCCTGGCTACGCTGCTGCAGCACGATGTACTGCCGTTGATTCCGGCCGAAGGTTCGGTCGGTGCCAGCGGTGACCTGACCCCGCTGTCCTACGTGGCGGCGGTGCTGTGTGGCGAGCGCGAGGTGCTGCACGACGGCCGCGTGCAGCCGGCGGCCGAAGTGCTGGCGAAGATCGGCATGGCGCCACTGAAGCTGCGGCCGAAGGAAGGCCTGGCAATCATGAACGGCACCGCGGTGATGACCGGCCTGGCCTGCCTGGCCTGGCAGCGCGCCGACTACCTGGCACGCATGGCCACGCGCTTGACCGCCTTCAATGTGCTGGCCAGCGACGGCAACGCGCACCACTTCGACGAAGACCTGTTCGCGGCCAAACCGCACCCGGGCCAGATGCGCATTGCCGCGCGCCTGCGCAGCGACCTGCACAGCGAGTGCCCGCCGCGCAATGAACAGCGCCTGCAGGACCGTTACTCGCTGCGCTGTGCACCGCATGTGATCGGCGTGCTGGAAGACAGCCTGCCGTTCCTGCGCCAGCTGATCGAAACCGAACTGAACAGCGCCAACGACAATCCGCTGATCGATGCCGATGGCGAGTGCATCCTGCACGGCGGCCACTTCTACGGAGGCCACATCGCGCTGGCGATGGATACCCTGAAGAACACGGTAGCCAACGTTGCCGACCTGCTCGACCGCCAGCTGGCGCTGGTGGTCGATGCGCGCTACAGCCATGGACTGCCGGCCAACCTGTCGGCCGCCACCGGCCCGCGTGCGGCCATCAACCATGGCCTGAAGGCACTGCAGATCAGCGTTTCGGCGTGGACTGCCGAAGCACTGAAGCAGACCATGCCGGCCAGCGTGTTCTCGCGGTCCACTGAATGCCATAACCAGGACAAGGTCAGCATGGGCACCATCGCCGCGCGCGACTGCCTGCGCGTGATCGAACTGACCGAGCAGGTGGTGGCCGCGATGCTGATCGCTGCCCGCCAAGGACTGGCGCTGCGCGAACGGGTTGGCCTGAACGCGCAGCTGCATGGCAGTCTGGCCGATATGTACGCCGACCTGGGGCAGCGCATCGCCCTGGTCGAAGAAGACCGCGCGCTGGATCGCGAACTGCGGGACCTGCTGGTGGAGATCCGCGCGCAACGTTGGGAGCTGTATGCCGGTGAATGAAGCAATCGAACGGGTGGCCGAAGTTGCGCTGGCCCCGGCCTTCCATGACTGTGACCCGATGAACGTGGTCTGGCATGGCCATTACTTCAAGTACTTCGAGATCGCGCGTTGTGCACTGCTGGGTCGTTACAACTACGACTACCCGCAGATGCTCGAATCGGGTTACCTCTGGCCGGTGGTCGATGCACGGGTGAAGTATGTGCGGCCGCTGCTGTTCAACCAGCCGCTGCGCGTGGTCGCGCGCCTCGTGGAATGGGAGAACCGGCTGAAGTTCGACTATGAAATCCTCGATGCGCAGAGTGGCCAGGTGCTGACCCGCGCAATGACCATCCAGGTGGCGGTGGACGTGGTCAGCAGGGAAATGCTGTACCAGTGCCCGCCGGTACTGTGGGAACGCCTGGGAGTACCTGCACCATGAACCGAGCCAACCGTTTCGCGCGTGCGCTGCTGTGTGCGGTGTTGCTGCTGGCCGCACCGCTGGTGCAGGCCGCCGATCCGGCCATCGACGCGATCACCCACGCGGTGGCGCGGCCGGACGTACTGCGTGGCCAGTTCACGCAGGAAAAGCAGGTCAGCGGCTTCAAGAACCCATTGCGCTCGCAGGGCCGGTTCGTGGTCGCGCGCCAGCATGGCGTGATCTGGACCACGCTGAAGCCCTTTCCCTCCGAGGTGGTGGTCACTGCCGACCGCATCCTGAGCCGCCAGCGTGACGGCAGCACCCGCGTCGAGCTCGATGCGCGGCAGCAGCCGGCGATGCGCTCGGTGAACGCGATCATGTTCGCGCTGATGAGTGGCGACGTGCAGGCGCTGTCCGGCCCGTTCAACGTGACGGTCAGCCGTGAAGGACAGGGCTGGCGGCTGCAGCTGACGCCGAAGTCCGCGATGCTGGCCAAGGCGTTCCAGTCGCTGACCCTGCAGGGCGACCGTTACGTGCGCCAGGTCGAGATTGTCGAGGCCAGCAAGGACCGCACGCTGATCCATTTCGACGCGCTCAGCGAGGTTCCGGCCGCGCTCAGCGCAGACGAGGCGCGCCGCTTTGAGTGAGGACGTGGCGTTGAATGCACCGGACCGGTTGCGCCGCTGGTGGCATTGGCTGGGCATCGCCTGGCTGGCGCTGCTGCTGGCGCTGGGCGTGCAGCAGTGGCACCTGTGGAGCCAGCAATCACGGATCGACACCGACATCCTTGCACTGCTGCCACAGGACGCGCACGACCGCCTGTTGAGCGACGTCACCCGGCGCATCGCCGATGGCAGCTCGCGGCAGGTAGTGGTGCTGCTTGGCAGCAAGGACGGCGCTGCCGCCAAGTGTGCGCAGGCCGCGTTTGCTGCGGCCATGGCCAATGACGCCGATCACACGTTGCTGGTGCCCAGCGGCTCGATCGAAGGCTGGTTCGATGAGGCGCGCGCGTTCTACGCGCCGTACCGCGACCGCCTGCTGACCCCGGCCCAGCGCGAGCAGCTGCAGGGCGGCGAACCGGGCGCGTTGGCCGAGCAGGCGCTGGCCGCGCTGTACGGCCCGATGGGGGCTCCACGTCTGACCGAGTGGCGGCAGGATCCGCTGTCGCTGTGGCCGCAATGGTGGCAGCAGCAGGCGCAGGGCTCGGGCCTGCGGCTGGGCGATGATGGCCTGCTCGACGCCGAAGGCAGGCACTGGGCTGCACTGCAGTTCGATACGCCGGGTTCGGCGTTCAAGCTCGATGGCGAGCGCCATCTGGATGGATTGCTGGAACGTGCCGGGCAGGCGGCGAAGGCGGCCGCTCCGGATCTGGAGATCCTGCATGCGGGCGTGCCGCTGCATGCCGAAGCTGCGGCAGTGCAGGCCAACCGGGAGATCAATACCATCGGCTGGGGCTCGCTGGCGGCGGTGCTGCTGCTGGTGTGGCTCGCGTTCCGCTCGCTGCGGCCGATCCTGCTGGTGGCCACGTCGCTGCTGATCGGCTGTGGCGTGGCGCTGGCGGTGACCGTGCTGGTGTTCGGCAACGTGCACGTGTTGACCCTGGTGTTCGGCGCATCGCTGGTGGGCGTGGCCGAGGACTATGGCATTCACTGGTTCGCATCGCGCCAGGCCGAACCGGCCGATCGCCGCTGGAAGCTGCTGCGGCACCTGCTGCCTGGCCTGTGGCTGGCGCTGCTGACCAGCGCACTGGCCTACCTGGCGCTTGGCCTGACGCCGTTCCCGGGCCTGCGCCAGATGGCGCTGTTCTCGGTGGTCGGCCTGGCGGCCGCGTTCCTGACGGTGATCTTCTGGTTCCCGTGGCTGGATGGTGGTGAGATCCGCCAGACCCGTTTTTCGCAGTGGCTGGGCAGCACGCTGGAGCGCTTCCCGCGTCTGCATGGTCGCCGTCCGGTGACGCTGTTCGTGGTGATCACGCTGGCGCTGTCTGCGATCGGCATCGCCCGCCTGCAGAGCAACGACGACCTGCGCAGCCTGCAGTCCTCGCCGCCGGCATTGATGGCACAGCAGATCCGCCTCAGCCATCTGCTGGGCATGCCCAGCCCGGCGCAGTTCTACCTGGTGCAAGGTGCGGATGCCGCGCAGCTGCTGCAGCGTGAGGAAGCACTGACCGAGCGCCTGCGTGTATTGGCCAACGACAAACGCATTGGTGGCTACCGCGCGATCAGCGATTGGCTGCCGTCGCCGTCGCGCCAGCAGGCCGATGCCGCGCTGACCGCGAAGGTCGAACCGGGTGTGCTGTCGGCCGTGTCGGAGGCGGTCGGTGAACCACTGCAGCGACCGCAGTTCGCGAACGCGCCGCTCACCGCTGAAGCCTTCCTGGCGTCGCCGGTCTCGCAGCCGTTCCGCCACCTGTGGGTGGGCGATGTGGGCGGGCAGATGATCAGCGTGGTGATGGTCGATGATCTGTCGCGTGCCGATGCGCTGGCCATCCTGCAGGGTGCGGCCGAAGGCCTGCCGGGCGTGCGCTGGGTGGACCGCACCGCCGACTTCTCCACACTGCTGGGCCACTACCGCAAGCTGATGGGCGGGCTGCTGCTGGTCGGTATCGCGCTGGTGTTCGGCGCGCTGTGGCTGCGCTACCGCCGCCAGGCCTGGCGTGTGTTTGCGCCGACCCTGATTGCCGGTGCCTTGACCCTGGGCCTGCTGGGCCTGTTCGGCCAGCCGCTGCAGCTGTTCAACGTACTGGCGCTGATGCTGCTGCTGGGCATGGGCATCGACTACGGCATCTTCCTGATCGAGCACCGCGGCGATGCCAGCGCATGGCTGGCGGTGTGCGTGGGCGCGGCCAGCACCTGGTTGTCGTTCGGCCTGCTGGGCCTGTCGCAGACGCCGGCGCTGCGTGCGTTCGGTCTCACCCTGCTGTTCGGCATCGGTCTGGTCTGGCTGATCTCGCCGTTGTTCCGACCGTCACCCCACGCATTGCCGCCGTCCTGAATTGGAGTGCGTGGGCCACCGCCCGACGCTGGCGCGGCGACCACTTCGGGAACATCATCTACCCCCTCGACCCGTATCCGGAAGGGCGTTACATGAACAATTCCATCGACAGCGGCTGCCCCACACGTGTGCTGGAGGCCGCGTGCCACAGCTGATCGTGCGCAGCATTGCAGCGCTGCTGCTGTGCGCGCTGCTGTCCGCCTGCGCCGGGCGCATGCCGAGGCCGCAGGTCGAGCTGCCGCCGCTGCGGTTGGCCCCGTCCAGCCTGCCGACGCCACTGGCGCTGCAGCAGCAGCTGCATTTCCGCTTCGGGCGCCACGAACGTGATCTCGACGCTCTGCTGGAAGCCGATGCGCAGCAGGTGCAGCTGGCGGTGCAGGCCATGGGCCAGACTGGCGTTCGTCTGCGCTGGGATGGTCGGCAGTTGACCGAGCAACGTGCATCGTGGCTGCCGCCGCAGGTTCGCGCGGAGCGTGTGCTGGACGATCTGCAGTTCGCGCTGTGGCCGACGGCCGCGATCGCCGCCGTGCTGCCGGCTGGCTGGCAGGTCGGTGATGACGGCCACCAGCGCAGTCTGTCGCGCGACGGTACGGTGTGGCTGCAGCTGCAGCGCCTGCAGGATGGCAGCCTGCAGCTGGACAACCGCGCAGAAGGCTACGCGCTGCGCATCGAATCGATCGATATGGCTGGACAGGATTGATGGACACCGCCGTTTTCCTCAACGATCTGGGCATTGTCTGCGCGCTGGGTGATGGCCGCGCGGCGGTGTCGGAAGCGATGTTCGCCGAGGTGCCGGGTGGGTTGAGCAACAACGACAGCCTGTTGCCGGGCCGGACCCTGGCGCTGGGGGAGGTGTGCACGCCGCTGCCATCGCTGGACGAACTCCCGCTGGCCCTGCGTGGGCGCAACAACGCGCTGCTGGCGGTTGCGCTGGCGCAGATCGCGCCTGCGGTGGCCGCGGCCATCGCCCGCTATGGCGCCGAGCGCGTGGCTGTGGTGATGGGGACCAGCACGTCGGGTATTGGCGAAGGTGAGCGGGCCATGTGCTCCCACGCCAGCAGCGGTCATTGGCCGGCGGACTACGATTACGCGCAGCAGGAAATGGGAACGGCCGCGCAGTTCGTACGGCTTCGCAGTGGTGCGCAGGGCCCGGCATGGACGCTGTCCACGGCATGTTCATCCAGTGCCAAGGCCCTGGCGTCGGCTGCGCGCCTGTTGCGCGCCGGGGTTGTCGATGCGGTCATCGCCGGCGGCTCCGATTCCCTGTGCCGCTTTACCGTGGCGGGTTTCAGCGCGCTTGAGTCGGTGTCCGCGCTGCGCTGCAACCCGTTCTCGCAACATCGATCCGGCATCAACATCGGGGAAGGAGCCGCGCTGTTCCTGCTCACCCGCGAGATCGGTCCGGTGGTTCTTGCTGGCTGGGGTGAATCGTCCGACGCCCACCACATGTCCGCGCCCGACCCGCAAGGCCAAGGCGCCATCGATGCGCTGCAGCAGGCACTGAAGCGCGCTGGCTGGTCGCCCGCTGATGTCGATTACGTGAACCTGCATGGCACCGCCACCGACCATAACGATGCCATGGAAAGCCTGGCGGTTTCGGAGGTGCTCGGTACCGGTGTACCGGCCAGCTCGACCAAGCCGCTCACCGGGCATACGCTCGGCGCCTCCGGCGCGATCGAGGCGGCATTGTGCTGGATGATGCTGGCCGAGAACCCGCTGCAGCGGCTGCCACCGCACTGGTGGGATGGCGCCGTGGATGAGGCGCTGCCGGCACTGTCACTGGTGGCGCCGGGCACCCGCCTGGCACGGCCGCTGCGACGGATACTGAGCAACTCGTTTGCCTTCGGCGGCAGCAATGCGGTGCTGGCACTGGAACGCCGATGAACCCTCTCTACGCGATCGAAGAAGTGGTGCCGCATCGCCAGGACATGTGCCTGCTGCAGCGGATACTGCGATGGGACCAGGACAGCATCGAGGCCGAACTGGTGGTACCCGCGACGGGCTTGTTCATCGAAGATGGCGAAATGCCGGCCTGGATCGGCATTGAGTACATGGCACAGGCAATTGCCGCCTGGGCAGGCTGCCGCGCGCGCGCGGCCGGCAGCGTGCCGCAGTTGGGGTTCCTGCTTGGCAGCCGGCGCTACAGCAGCCAGCGCAGTGGTTTCCCCAGTGGCTCCCGGCTGCGCGTGCAGGCGCGTCGTGAACTGCTGGGCGACAATGGGCTGGGGTTGTTCGCCTGCCGGATCCTGGCGGGCGAGGAAGAATGGGCGGTTGCCAACGTGTCGGTGTATGAACCGGCCGACGCGAAGGCCTATCTGGAGAGTGGACAGGCATGACTGGGAATCGATGCGTGCTGGTGACGGGCGCCAGCCGGGGAATCGGCCGCGCCATTGCGCTGCGTATTGCCCATGATGGATTCGACGTGGCGGTGCATTGCCGCAGCCGGGTGGAGGAGGCTCAGGCCGTGGTGGCCGAGATCCAGGCGCTGGGCGTGCAGGCGCGCGTGCTCACCTTCGACGTGTCCGATCGTGATGCCGCGCGCGCGGCGCTGGAGGCCGACGTGGACGCGCATGGCGCGTATTACGGCGTGGTCTGCAATGCCGGCATCGCCCGTGACGGCGCTTTCCCGGCGTTGTCGTCGGAAGATTGGGACCAGGTCATCCACACCAACCTGGATGGCTTCTACAACGTGCTGCATCCGTTGATCATGCCGATGGTGCGTCGGCGCAAGCCGGGCCGCATCGTCACCCTGTCGTCGGTGTCCGGCATTGCCGGCAATCGAGGCCAGGTCAACTACAGTGCGGCCAAGGCCGGCATCATCGGCGCCACCAAGGCCCTCGCGCTGGAGCTGGCCAGCCGCCAGATCACGGTCAACTGCGTGGCTCCCGGCCTGATCGAGACGGAGATGCTCAGTGCGGACGTGGTGGAGCACGCCCTGAAACTGATTCCGGCCGGCCGCGTCGGCCGTCCCGATGAAGTGGCGGCGACGGTGGCCTTCCTGCTGTCCGAGCCGGCCGGCTACATCACCCGGCAGGTGATTTCGGTCAACGGAGGCATGCTCTGATGGGCATCGACCATCGCGTGGTGGTGACCGGTGCCGCCGCCATCAGTCCGCTTGGCCACGACTGGCCGACCATCCACGCGCAGTTGCGCAGCGGCCGCAACGCCGTGCGCGCGATGCCCGAGTGGGATGTCTATGCCGGGCTGAACACCAGACTGGCCGCACCGGTGCAGCCGTTCGAGCTGCCGCCAACCTACAACCGCAAAAGCACCCGCTCGATGGGCAAGGTGGCGATCATGTCGGTGCGTGCCACCGAAATCGCGCTGCACGAAGCGGGGCTGCACGACCATCCGGTGCTCCGCAGTGGCCGCACCGGAGTGGCCTATGGCTCCTCCTCCGGCAGCCATGAGGCCATCGGCGAACTTGGCCGCATGCTCAACGAGTTCACCACCGAAGGCATCAGCGCCACCACCTACCTGAAGATGATGAGCCACACCGCGCCGGTCAACATCGGTGTGTTCTTCGGCCTGTCCGGGCGCGTCTACACCACGTCCAGTGCCTGTACATCCGGCAGCCAGGGCGTCGGCGCGGCCTATGAGGCGATCCGCAGCGGCAAGCAGACGGTGATGGTGGCCGGCGGTGCCGAGCAGCTGGACGCCGCCGCGGCCGCCGTGTTCGACACCTTGTTCGCGACCAGCGTGCAGAACGACGCCCCGCAGTCCACGCCCCGCCCGTTCGATGCCGGCCGCGACGGCCTGGTGCTGGGCGAGGGCGCGTGCACGTTGATCCTGGAAGATCTGGAGCACGCGCAGGCGCGTGGCGCGACCATCCTTGCCGAGGTGGTGGGGTACGGCACCAACAGCGACGGCCAGCACGTCACCCAGCCCAGTGCCGACACCATGGCCCAGGCCATGCGCCTGGCGCTGGAGGATGCCGGACTGGACGCGGCGCAGATCGACTACGTCAACGCCCACGGCACCGCGACCGATCACGGCGACATCGCCGAGACCCAGGCTACCGCGCAGGTGTTCGGCTCGCGGATGCCGATCAGCTCACTGAAGAGCTACGTCGGCCACATGCTGGGCGCCTGCGGTGCGTTCGAGGCCTGGGTGAGCATCGAGATGATGCGTGCCGGCTGGTTTGCCCCGACCCTGAACCTGGTGGAGGTCGATCCGCGCTGCGGCCAGCTGGACTTCATCACCGGCCAGGGCCGCGAACTCCAGGCCGAGTACGTGATGAGCAACAACTTCGCATTCGGGGGCATCAACACGTCCCTGGTGTTCCGTCGCTGGGGCGAGTGATCCCGCAGCCGTCAGGTGTGCGTGTGGCTGAACGCCGCCGCCACATTGCTGAACCCCGCAGGGGAAACGCCGCCGATCGCGCCGCCATCGTCGGCTGACGGCTTTCCCCGGTGTCGGCTTTCCGACACAATCATGGCTCTTCCCGGGTTATCGTCCCGCGGACATGCACGCCTACGTCTATAAAAGCCAACTCAAGCCAGACACCTACGTCTACGTTCCCCGACGCGATGATTTCAGCGCGCTGCCCGCGCCGCTGCTCACCTCGCTGGGGACGCTCGCCTTCGTCCTGGAGGTGGCCCTGGATGCCCAGCGCCGCCTGGCCCAGGCCGATCCGGAAAAGGTCCGCAGCGAAATGAGCGAACGCGGGTTCTACCTGCAGGTGCCGCCGTCGGTGGCCAGCCTGATGCCGCGGCACTATGACTGACGTCTCCCGTCCGCGCGTGCTGTCGATCGCCTTCGCCGTGGGTGCCGTACTGGCGCTGGGCGCCGCCGTGGGCGGCGTTCCGGGTGCCATCCTTGCCGCTCTGGCGCAGCCTGCGTTCGCGCTGGGTGTGTCGTGGTGGCGCCGCAGCCGCGCGCTGCTGCCGCTGAAGGTGGTCGCACGCCAGGACCTGCCCGCGTTGCTGGCGCTGTGGGCCGCCGCACCGCTGCTGCTGGCGCTGCTGCTGGCCTGGCCGCTGGCGGCGCTGCGCGACAGCGGCAGCCTGGCCGCTGTGCTGGGCCTGAGCGTGTTGGTCAGTGCCGGCCTGCTGGCGGCCTGGCGTACCTGGCCGTTGTGGAACGACGTTGAACGCCTTGACGGCAGCCTGGCCCAGCATTGGCAGGCGCTGGCCGGGCGCGACCTGACCGCCTGGCGTGGCCTCGGCGTGGCCGCGCTGGTGATCGCACTGGCTGCACTGGTGGTGTTGCCGGCCTGGCCAGGCCTGCTGCCGGAGAGCGCACGCTGGCCTGCCACGCTGGCAGTGCTGGTGCTGTCGCCGCTGCTGCATCTGCTGCTGCAGCGGGTTGCGCCAGCGCCGCTGGTGTCGTTGCGCTCCAGCCCGTTGGCAACGGCCAGCAACGAGCACGAACCGATGTTCGCCGCCGCGGCCGAAACTGCGCCGCTGGAGGCGATGGCACCGCAGGAACTGACCCCGGCACTGTATGAAGCCGCCCGCCATGGCCGCATCGACCGGGGCCTGCAGCTGCTGCAGGCCGGTGCCGATCCGTATGCGCTGCCGGACCCGAACTGGCGCGACCAGCGCAGCCTGGCGGTGCTGGCTGCGGTGCTGCCGGACCTGCGCCTGCTGCGCGAACTGATCGCCCGCGGCGTTGATGTGAATGCGCCGCACCGGGGCATGACCCCGCTGCTGGCCGCCACCCGCGACAGCTGGCACGGCCGGCCCGAAGCGGTGATGACCCTGCTCGCCAACGGCGCCGACTCGCGTGCCATCGACAGCGATGGCAACACCCCGCTGCACCATGCCGCGCGCAGTTCCGACCCGGGCGTGGCCGCGCTGCTGCGCGATGCCGCCGCCGAAGTCGATGCGTTGAACAACGAGGGCTGGTCGCCGCTGGCAGTGGCCTGCCAGGTCGGTAACTGGCGTCTGGCCCGCTTCCTGCTCGAACGCGGTGCGCGCAGCGAACCGGCCGAGGGCACGCCGGTGCTGCTTGCCGCCGCTGCCACCGAAGATGACGATCCGGCCGGGGTGCAGCTGCTGCTCAAGCACAAGGCGCGCGCCGACGCCCGCGATCGCCAGCGCCGCAGTGCGCTGCATGAGGCGGCGCTGGCCGGCCACGTGGAGATCATCGGCGTGCTGCTGGGCGCCGGTGCCAATCTGGAAGCGCGCGATGCGCTGGGCCGTACGCCGTGGCTGGAAGCAGCCCGTGCCGGTCGCGCCGCCGTGATCGAACACCTGCTGCCGCACAAGCCGGACCTGGTCGCAGTGGACGGCGAAGGCCGCAACGCGGTGCAGCTGGCAGCGATGGCCGAGGATGTCTCGCCGTTGCTGATCAAGCGCCTGGTCGAACTGGGCATCGCCGCCGATGCCGCTGATCCGGTCGGTCGCCGCGCGGTGGACTACGCCGCCGAAGCCGGCCGCTGGGCGATCGTGGCCCTGCTGGACCCGTCCTATCCGCTGCCGGCCGCCGTCAGTGATGGCCTGGCCGAGCGCGGCGAAGCCGCCAGCGCCAGCGGCCTGCTGCCGGACCGTCCGCCGTTGACCCTGCTGCGCGAAGCGCTGGGTTTCGGCAACACCGAAGGCATGGCCGCGCTGGCCAAGCTGTGCCAGCCGGAAGAGCTGGGTGGCCTGCTGCTCGATCCGGAACTGGCGCTGGAGCCGCGTGCGGTCGATTGGCTGCTGGCCCACGGCGCCGATCCCTACGTGCGTGACGCCTGTTCCGACACGCCGATGTTCGCGCTGTTGTCGCGAGGCATCGACGCGGTGCCTGCATTGCAGGTGATGCTGCAACGTGGCTTGTCGCCGGCTGGCCGGGGTGGCCTGGCGCGCTTCCTGGCGGCCTGCGCACAGCACGACCAGGCCGCCCGTGGCCTGGAACAGCTGGCACTGGAACTGCTGGAACGTGGCGCCGACCCGTTCGCCGCATCACCGGCCGGTGATCCGCCGTTGTCGCTGGCGGTGCGCCTGGGCTGGCTGCGCCTGCAGCAGGCCCTGCTCAAGGCCGGTGTTGATCGCGAAGCGCGCGACAGCCATGGCATGACCGCATTGCACCTGGCCACCGCATTGGCCCGCGAAGGCGCGCTGAAGCTGCTGGTGCAGCACGGTGCCTCGCCGGAAGCACGTGCCGCCGACGGCCAGACGCCGCTGGGCGTGGCGCTGTCGATCGGTCGCCGCGATCTGGCCGACTGGCTCGACTGGCGGGTATGGCCGTTGCCGCGCCGTACGCTGCGCGAGGCCGATCTGCCGGCCGCCGCGATGGCCGGTGACGTCGATGCGGTGCGCCGCCTGATCGACCTGGGCTTCGCCGTCGACGCGGTCGACGCACAGGGCTGCACCGCGCTGCTGCGTGCAGCCGGCGGTGGTCACCTGGCGGTGACCGACCTGCTGCTGGCGCGTGGCGCCGATCCGCAGCACGCCGCAGCAAGTGGCGCGACGCCGCTGTCGGCGGCGGTCAGCATGCGCCAGGTGGATATCGTCTCGGCCCTGCTCGACGCCGGCGCCAAGCTGGAACATCGCCTGCCGGGTGGGGTGACCGTGCTGATGCTGGCCTCGGCGCTGGGCCTGCCGGACATCGTCGCGCGCCTGCTCACCGCCGGTGCCGACGTGCATGCCGGTGATGCGCAGCAGCTGGGGCCGCTGCACTGTGCCGCGCTGTACGGCTTCAGTGCCCGCGACCGCTCGCGCCTGCTGGCCCTGCTCGACACCCTGCTGCTGGCCGGTGCCGAACCGGACCAGGCCGCGGCCGGTTCGGTCACGCCGCTGCTGCTGCTGCTGGGTGCGCGTGCCGAACCGGGTACCGCCTGCGACGAGCAGGTGGTGATGGCGGCGGTGGAGCGCCTGCTGGATGAGGACGTCAGCCTGGACGTGCGCGATCCGCGTGGCTTCGGCCCGCTGCATCTGGCCGCGCTGCATGGACTGCCGCTGCTGGTGCAGCGCCTGCTGCGCGCCGGTGCCGATCCGGAAGTGCGCGACAGCCTCAACCGCAGCCCGCGCGAGATCGCGGTGATGCGTGGCTTCATCGACGTTGCCGGCGAGTTCGAACCGCGCGTGCCGGGCGTCTCGTCGATGGCGCGGTTCCTGCGCGACAACGGCTGACAGGCCGGGGTCGGATCCCTTTCCAACGGAAAGGGCTCTGACCCCCAACACCGCGCCATCCACGCATGGCGTGGATCTACTCTGGGAATCTGCCCCTGGTGGGTGCCGACCGTTGGTCGGCACGCCTACTTGCCGTCGCTTTCCGCGTCGGCCTCGAACAGGTGCATCAGGTCGTTGCGTGCGTCGCGCGAGGTCTGGATCACCGCCGCCTCGTCGTCGTAGACCAGGTACTGGTCGCGCAGCAGCTGTTCATCGTGCTCACGGAAGCGCTGCACGTGGCGTTCGGCCACGTCCGCCGCCACGCCCAGCGCGGTCAGCACGCGGCCGCTCATCTCCAGGCTGGTGCCGAACACTTCGCGGAACGGCTCGGCCGACATGTCCATCAGGCGCCACGCATGCTGGCGGTTGCGCGCACGCGCCAGCACCGTCGCGTCCGGGTACAGCCGGCGCACCATGCGCACCGCGCGCAGGTTGGTCTCCGGGTCATCCACGGTGATCACGAACACATCGATGTGCTCGCCGCCGGCCGCGCGCAGCATCTCCGGCCGGGTCGGGTCGCCGTAGTACAGCTGGTTGCCGAAGCGGCGCAGGTCGGCCACGGTGTCCGGATTCGCTTCCAGCGCCACGAACGGCACCTTCTGCGCGGTCAGCAGGCGCGCGATGACCTGGCCGAAGCGGCCCATGCCGGCAATCAGCACCTTCGGCCGGTTGTCCGGCGCCACCTTGTCGGCCTCGGCCGCCTCGCGCGGCGCCGCCTTCTCCTGGCCGAGCAGCTTGAGCAGCGCGATCATCAGCAGCGGCGTGATCGCCATCGACAGGCCGACGATCGCCACCAGACGGTCATGGTTGGCGTTGCCCAGCAGGTGCGCGCGCTGCGCTTCGTTGAACACCACGAAGGCAAACTCGCCGCCCAGCCACAGCACGCTGCCCAGCAGCAGCGAGTGCCGTGAACTGAGCTTTGCGATGCGCCCGATCACGTACAGCAGGCTGAATTTGACCACCAGCAGGATTGCCACGCCGGCAGCGATCAGCCACGGCTCGGCAACGATGCGGTCAAGGTCGATGCCCATGCCCACCGCGATGAAGAACAGGCCCAGCAGCAGCCCCTTGAACGGCTCGATCTGCGCTTCCAGTTCGTGCCGGAACTCCGAATCGGACAGCAGCACGCCGGCCAGGAACGCACCCAGGCTGGGGCTGAGGCCGGCTTCCTGCATGAACCAGGCGGTACCCAGCACCACCAGCAGGGCGGTGGCGGTGAACACTTCCGGGCTGCGGGTGCGCGCGATGATGCCGAACACCTTGCGCAGCACCGGTCGTCCGCACAGGATCACCACGGCCAGCGCGCCGAGGGCCACGGCGGCGTCTTCCCAGCGCAGGGTCTCGTTCTTGACCCCGCCCAGCAGCGGGATGGCCGCCAGCAGCGGAATCGCGATCAGGTCCTGGAACAGCAGGATGGCAAAGCCAAGCCGGCCATGGTCGCTGTTGATCGCCTTGTGCTCGGACAGCAGCTGCAGGCCCACCGCAGTGGATGACAGCGCCAGCGCCACGCCCACCACCAGCGCGCTTTTCCATTGGAAGTGGTCGAGCAGCAGCAGGCCGCCCAACACCAGCCCGGACAGCGCCACCTGCGCCGCACCGGCGCCGAACACCGAGCGCCGCATGACCTTCAGGCGTGCCGGCGACAGCTCCAGCCCGATCACGAACAGCAGCATCACCACACCGATTTCGGCGGCGCCGAGGATGCGGTCGGCATCCTGCACGAAGCCCAGCCCGTCCGGGCCCAGCACCACGCCGGCCGCCAGGTAGCCCAGCACCGCACCGAAGCCGAATTTCTTGAACACCGGCACGGCGATGACCGCCGCCAGCAGCAGCACCAGGGCCAGTTCCAGACCACCGCTATGCATGGGAATACCTGGTCATCGGGGGGAGCCGCTGTGCGTCCGTTCGGGTGGGGAAAAGCGTGGCGAACACCACCGCGCCATTATGCGCGCCGGCCTGTGCATGCACGAGAACAACCTGCGGGCAGGGTGCTGCCGCGGCGGGACCGGGTTGACCTGTATGGTCCACGGGTCCAGACTGCCCGCCGCTGGCGGCGCGTCCGTCGGCACACGCATCCCGGAGTCCCCAACCCATGTCCAGCGACAGTAGAAGTCGACCTCGTTCGACGCCAGCGATGGCCACCGCCTGACATCGGGACGGTTTGCCTGCATTGGCGTTGCGCGAGGTCGCACCCCCACAAGGCAAAACCGATGAACCAGAAGCAATTGTTGCGCCCGGTGGCCGATGCCGCCGCACTGGCCGCACCGCTGGCGAACTTCAACACCGCCGATGCGGTGGAATTCCTCAACACGCTGGAACTGACCCGCGCCGCGGAAACGCTGGCTGCGCTGCCGTTGCCGCGTGCAGTGAAGATGCTCGAAGCGCCGGAGCTGCACCGCAGTGGCGAGCTGGTGGCCGCGCTGCCACCGGCGCGGGCTGCGGCTCTGCTGGGCCTGATGGCCGACGACCGCGCCACCGACATTGTCCACGAGCTGGACGAAGAAGAGCGCGCGCGGCTGATTCCACTGCTGGGCACCGACGCCCGCCAGGCCATCCAGAAGCTGCTCAGCTACCCGCCGAACACCGCCGGCGCGCTGATGACCACCGAGTACGTGGCGGTACCCGCCAGCTGGACCGTGGCGCAGACCCTGCAGCACATCCGCCAGGTCGAGCGCACCCGTGAAACGGTATACGCGATCTACGTGCTGGACCCGGCCAGCCAGCAGCTGCAGCAGGTGGTGACCATGCGCCGGCTGATCACCGGCCTGCCGGAGGAGTCGATCCTGGACGTGGCCCAGGTCAATCCACCGGTGACGGTGGACGCACTGATGGACCAGGAAGAAGTGGCACGGCTGATCCGTCGCCACGACCTGCTGGCGATCCCGGTGGTCGATGCGCAGCAGCAGATGCTCGGCATCGTCACCGTCGATGACGTACTGGATGCGCTGATCGAGGAATCCACCGAGGACGCGCACAAGTTTGGCGGCATGGAAGCGCTGGACAAGCCGTACATGCAGATCGGTTTCTTCGAGATGCTGCGCAAGCGCGCCGGCTGGCTGAGCGTGCTGTTCCTGGGCGAGATGCTGACCGCCAGCGCGATGCAGCACTATGAGGACGAACTGGCGCGCGCGGTGGTGCTGACCCTGTTCATTCCGCTGATCATGAGTTCGGGCGGCAACTCCGGTTCGCAGGCCACCTCGCTGCTGATCCGCAGCCTGGCGCTGCGCGAACTGCGCCTGCGCGACTGGTGGAAGGTGGCCCTGCGCGAAGTGCCCACCGGCATGGTGCTGGGCGCGATCCTCGGCTGCCTGGCCATCGTGCGCATCGTCATCTGGCAGCTGGGTGGCCTGCATGACTACGGCGAGCACTGGATCCTGCTGGCGATCACCATCGGCGCCGCGCTGGTCGGCATCGTCACGTTCGGCTCGCTGTCCGGATCGATGCTGCCGTTCATCCTGAAGCGGCTCGGCTTCGACCCGGCCAGCGCCTCGGCCCCGTTCGTCGCCACTTTGGTGGACGTGACCGGCCTGGTGATCTACTTCAGCATCGCCGCGATGATCCTGCACGGTACGTTGCTGTAGGCCGGATTCACCGTGCTCCGGTAGGTGCCGACCTTGGTCGGCACGCAGGGGTCAGAGCCCATCGCTGTGCGAAGGGATCCGACCCCGGAGACCGGGGGCTTGCGCTGGATCATGCGCCCGATGCGCCAGTCCGTGTACCGTAGGCGCATGAGTACCTACCACCTGCAGTCTGTGTTCCGTCCGCAGTCGGTCGCGGTGATCGGCGGCAGCCCGCGCGAGCGCTCGGCCGGGCGCGCGGTGATGCGCAACCTGCGCGGCACCGGCTTCCCCGGCAAGGTGGCGTGGATCAATCCACGGCATGCCGAGATGGATGGCATCCGCACGGTCAAGCGGCTGAAGGACCTGGACTGGGTGCCCGACCTGGTGGTGATCACCGCACCGGCGGCGATCGTGCCGCAGGTGGTGCGTACCGCCGCAGAACGTGGCGTGCAGGCGGCAATCATCCTCACCGCGCACCTGGGCGAAGGCCCGGGCTCGCCGTCGGCGCAGGTGGAGGCGGTGGCCCGCAAGCATGGCCTGCGCATCCTCGGCCCACACTGCCTGGGTGTGATCGCACCGCATGCACGTCTCAATGCGAGCATCGCCGCGCACTTCCCGCAGGCCGGTGACCTCGCGCTGATCTCCGAATCCTCGGCCATTGCCGCCGCGCTGGTGGAATGGGGCGTGGCGCGCTCGGTCGGCTTCTCCGCCGTGGTCTCGCTGGGCGATACGATGGACGTCGACTTCGGTGACCTGCTCGACTACTTCGCCACCGACTACCGCACCCGCGCCATCCTGCTCTACGTCGAGCAGATCAAGGATGCGCGCAAGTTCATGTCGGCCGCGCGTGCCGCCGCCCGCGCCAAGCCGGTGGTGGTGGTGAAGTCCGGCCGCGCCGAGCGCGTGCAGCCGGGCAGCCGCGATACCCATGTGCAGGCCCTGGCCCGCGCCGACGACGTGTATGGCGCCGCGTTCAACCGCGCCGGCCTGCTGCGCGTGGGCGCGCTGGACGAACTGTTCACCGCTGCCGAATCGCTGGGCCGGTTGGGGACGTTCCCCGGTCGTCGCCTGGCCATCCTCAGCAATGGCGGTGGTGTCGGCCGCCTTGCCGTGGACCAGCTGATCGCATTGCGTGGCACGCTGGCCAACCTGTCCGAGAGCACCATCGAGAAACTCGACGCGGTGCTGCCGCAGGGCTGGTCGCGCAGCAATCCGGTCGACATCGTGGTCGACGCCGATGGTGACCGCTATGCCGCGGCCATCGAAGCGCTGCTCGCCGACAACGAGAACGACGCGGTGATGGTGGTGAACGTGCCGACCGCGTTCACCTCATCGGCGGACGCCGCGCAGGCGCTCACCCGCACGCTCGGCCTGCGCCCGCGCCATCATCGGGACAAGCCGGTGTTTGCGGTGTGGCTGGGCAACGACGACCAGGCAACGGCCACGCTCAACGCGGCGCGGGTGCCGACCTATCCCACCGAGGCGGAGGCCGTACGTGGCTTCCAGCACCTGGTGCGTTACCGCGAAGCACAGAACGCCCTGATGGAAACGCCACCCAGCCTGCCGCAGGACTTCAA
This sequence comes from Stenotrophomonas maltophilia, assembly GCF_002138415.1. Taxonomy (NCBI): domain Bacteria; kingdom Pseudomonadati; phylum Pseudomonadota; class Gammaproteobacteria; order Lysobacterales; family Lysobacteraceae; genus Stenotrophomonas; species Stenotrophomonas maltophilia. Next base: position 4,486,482 of record NZ_CP015612.1, on the reverse strand, counting down.
TGTCGACGCTACGGCCGCACGCGCGCTGGTTGATGCTGCGCTGGCCAATGGCCAGCAGTGGCTGGACCCGCTGGCCACGCATGAACTGCTGAAGGCCTATGGCATTCCCTCCGCGCCGGTGATGCATGCGCGCGATGCGCACGAGGCGATGGACCTGGCGCAGCCGCTGCTGGAGCGCGGTGCCACCGTGGCACTGAAGATCCTGTCACCGGACATCCCACACAAGTCGGAAGTGGACGGCGTGCGCCTGAACCTGTCCACGCTGCCGGCGGTGCAGAGCGCGGCCAAGGCGATCCTGTCGCGTGCGCGCCAGCTGCGGCCGGATGCGCGTATCGATGGCCTGCTGGTGCAGCCGACCATCGTTCGCCCGAAGGCGCGCGAGCTGATCGTCGGCATTGCCGATGACGCGACGTTCGGCCCGGTGATCGTGGTCGGCCGTGGCGGTACCGCGGTTGAAGTGATCAATGACAAGGCGTTGGCGCTGCCGCCGCTGGACCTGCGCCTGGCCCACGAGCTGATCGGCCAGACCCGCGCCTCGCGCATCCTCAAGGCCTATGGCGATGTGCCTGCCGCCGACGAGCGCGCACTGGCGTTGGCGCTGGTCAAGCTGGCGCAGCTGGCCGCCGACATTCCCGAAGTGCGCACGCTGGACATCAATCCGCTGCTGGTCGACGGCAAGGGCATCCTCGCCCTCGACGCACGCGTGGCGGTGGCGCCGTCGCGCATCCTGCATAAGGGCCGTGGCCATCCGCGTTTTTCGGTGTTCCCGTACCCGAAGGAGTGGGAGCGCACCATCGAACTGTCCGATGGCGGCCGGGCCTTCGTGCGTCCGGTGCGGCCGGAGGACGACGCGCTGTTCCGTGCGTTCTTCGCCCGCGTCAGCGACGAGGACCTGCGCCTGCGCTTCTTCCAGTCGGTGAAGCACTTCAGCCACGAATTCATCGCACGCCTGACCCAGCTCGACTACGCACGCTCGATCGCGCTGGTGGCGATCGAGCCGCGCAGTGGCGAAATGCTGGGCGCGGTGCGCCTGCACGCCGATGCCGATTACCACCGTGGTGAGTACGGCATCCTGATCCGCTCGGATCTGAAGGGCCACGGCATCGGTTGGCGGCTGATGGCGATCATGATCGAGTACGCCAAGTGGCTGGGCCTGGACGTGGTCGAAGGCCAGGTGCTGCGCGAGAACAGCACCATGCTGGCGATGTGTCAGAGCCTGGGCTTCAAGACCAAGCTGGACCCGGACGACCCGACGGTGATGATAGTGACCCTGCCGGTGCAGCAGGTCGAGGTGCCGGCACCGGACTTGTAGAGTCGAGCTTGCTCGACTGTCGTCATCGGGAAGCAGTCGAGCAAGCTCGACTCTACGGCCAGGTTAGCGGAGGGGCTCCACCACCACCGCCGTGCCATAGCACAGCACCTCGGTCAGCCCGGTCATCACATCGGTGGCGTCGTAGCGCATGCCGATGATCGCGTTGGCACCCAGCTGCCGCGCGTGCTTGACCATGTCGCGGTAGGTTTCCTCGCGGGCCTGTTCGCACAGCTCGGTGTAGATGGTGATGTTGCCGCCGAAGAGCGTCTGGATGCCGCCCAGGAAGTTGCCGACGATCGAACGCGAGCGCACGGTGATGCCGCGCACAACGCCCAGGTTGCGCACCACGCGATGGCCGGGCAGCTCGAAGGCGGTGGTGACCAGCGCATCGTCGAAGCGCAGCTCCGGCGGGGAAGGGGTGCCGCTGTTGTAGGGGTCTGCCATGGTCGCGTCCGTGTCGCTGCCTTCTGTAGAGTCGAGCTCGCTCGACTCTACAACGCAATCGCCCGTTGCGGCATGGTTCCGTCACCGTGCTGGCGCGACAATAGCCCCATGACCGACCGTATCCCCCTGTTGCTGCTGCCTGGCCTGCTCAACGATGCCGAGCTGTGGCGCGCGCAGCTGGCCGACCTGGCCGATATCGCCGACTGCACCGTGGGCGACCAGACCCGTGGTGAGACCCTGCAGGCGGTGGCCGAAGACGTGCTGGCGCAGGCACCGGAGCGCTTTGCGTTGGCCGGTTTCTCGCTGGGCGGCTTCGTCGCCCAGCAGATCCTGCGCATCGCGCCCGAGCGTGTGCTGCAGCTGGCGCTGGTCGATACCTCGATCCACGCCGATTCAACGGAACGTGCCGAACAGCGCCGCAGCCAACGGGCCAGCGTGCGCCTGCCCGGCAAGTTCCATGGCTTCGGCGATGTGCTGATGCGCAGCTACATCGATGCCTCGCGGCTGGATGATTACGTGCTGGTGCAACGTGTGCGTGACATGACCGCCCGCCTGGGCGCGGACGTGTTCCTGCGCCAGAGTGCGCTGGAACGCCGTGACGGCCATGACGTGCTGGCTGGCTACCGCGACCCGCTGCTGATCATCTGTGGCGCCAACGACCGCATTACGCCACTCGCGGTCAGCGAGGAAATGCACACGATGGTGCCGCACTCGCAACTGGTGGTGGTACCCGATTGCGGGCACCTGGCACCGATGGAGAAACCGGACGAGGTGAGCGCGGCGATGCGTGGGTGGTTGCTGCTGGTGTGACATTGTCCGGCCTGATGGATTCCTCGTTCCAACCCATGCCGTTGTAGGCGTGGTAGCGCAGGACGCCGATGTACTCGTGCAGCATCACTTCGATCAGCAGCAGGTTGTACGCAGAGGGAAGCCACCTCGCCGAGGCGCGGAGGCGATCACTGGGCAAGCCCTCGGCCACGACACCGAAGTGCCGGAAGTAGATCAGACTGCGCCTGAGATGCAGGCCAGAGGTCACCAGCACTACCCGGACACTGTCGCGTTGGATCATTCGGCTGCTGTTCCTTGCGTTCTGCCAGGTGTTCACGCTGGCGTGCTCGCGGACAATGTGTTCCGCAGGTACGCCCAGCGCGATCAGTTCACGCGCGTAGACGTCGGCTTCTGCGGCATTGTCTGGCGCAGTAGCGCCTCCGCTGACCATCACCACGCAGGCTTCGCCAGTGCGCTCGCAGGCAAGATAGCGCTGCGTTGCGGCCATCAACCGGCTGTAACCAGCCAGGCTGGGCCTGGAGCCGTGAGCATCCTGATCGATGCCAGCGCCCAGCACGACAATCGCCGTGTGTGGATGGTGCAATGTTGCAGTGCTTGGCGGCACGCCCTGTGCCAGGTCGAGCAGCAGTTGCGTGATGGGCGCGCTCGCGCTGGCCAGGATGGCCAGTGGCGCTACGGCGAGCAGGGCGCCGCTGCGCACGTGTCGCTTCCGAACCAGAACCGCGCACGAAAGCAGCAGAAAGAGTGTCAGGGCGAGCATGACGAACCTCAGGATAATTTGAAAGAAATCCGATGGCGTTACGCGATCGTTGCTTCCATGCTGGATGCCATGGATCTGAAGCGAATGTCACTCCCGGTCAGGTGTGCTGCCATCGTGGGCGCCGTGCTGCTCGCGGTTGCTGTCGGGCATCTTCTCGGCAGCACGTTTGCGCGGCTGTTCCTGCAGATCCATCAACGGATGCAGTAGTCCGTACGTCTCGCAGGCTGTCGCTTCAGGCCTATGGTCAGGTGCTGCGGAACGTGGAAACGCATCTCTTCAGGTGTTGAATGCGACACGCGGAGGAAAGCAATGCGACGCTTGAACTCAACGCAAGGGGTACAGCCGCGGCAACATCCTGCAGACGGTCCTGAGCTCGGGGAGCGATCGATGCTCAGCCTGATTGCAGCGACTGCGCCAGACCAGCTCTCATCGTTTACCGTCGCCTTGGACGAGGCGATTTCGCGCTGGATGAGTGCTGCAGAAGATGAATCCTCGGGTTGTCTGGAACAGGAGCTGTCGCGCGTGCATGCCTTGAAAAGTGTGACCTCGGCGCTGGGAAGCAGCAGGATTGCCGATGCCTGCGACGATCTTGCCGATGCTCTTCGCTCCGGTGAAGTCATCGGCAGCGTGCGGATTCGCGGCTGCGCGCTGGCGATCTCGGCAAGGCGTCTTCTGGGACGCACGACAGGTCAATCACTGACCAGAGGACGCTGACATGCATGGTCCGCACACGTCCTCTTCAATGTCGTCCCCGGCAGCGCTGCTGCATGCTGCGCGCTTGCTGGAAATGCATCGTCTGGCGCTACTGCTGTCGTGCTTTCAGGAGCCGCGCGCCAGTGGGTTCCGGGTGCTGTTGCAGGCGCTTGCGGTGCTGTGGTGCTGGCTCTGGATCGATGGCCCACAGCCTGTTCTGGCCGATGAGGCAGCGCGTGTGCTGCCGGCCGCCATTGTACTTCTGGCGGTATCTGTGGCGTGGGCACTCTTTGTAAACCTTTGCAGGGCGCGTCGCGACACGTGGTACGACGCGGCGGGTCTTCTGCTTAGTCTGGCGATGGTGGCCATCCAGGTGCACTCGGCCTTCATCCTGTTGATGGCACTCAATGCAACTCTGCCGTTCCTCGTCATCGCCGCGACGGTAGCTTACGGACGCAAGGCCATGGCGCCGGCAATCGCGGTAACGGCCGTGGCATTGTTGTGGGCAGCCCCCGAAGGCTACTGGTTCTCGCGGCCCGCCTATCTGGCCTATGCGCTGGCGTTGACCATCCTGTTGCCGCTGGTCGTGGCGTCACTGGTGGCAGCGATGCGCGAAATCGCGTTGCGTGCCATTGCGTCGCGTGAGGCGCAGGGGCGATTCGTCGGCACCATGAGTCATGAGCTTCGCACGCCGCTCAATGCCATCATCAGCGGTATCCAGCTTCTGGAGGTCAATACGGCAAGTGCTGCCCAGCGGCACGCGCTGGCCACCGTTGCAGGGCAGGCCCAGGCGCTCCGGCATCGCATTGATGATGTACTTGATGTTGCCAGCATAGATGGCGGCAAGCTGAAGCTGCGGCCACATCCTTGTTCACTGCGTTCCATCATCGAGGCGGCGCAGGCGAACTGCATGCCTGCGGCTGCCGACAAGGGCGTGGTGCTGCAGGTGGATGCGGGGAGAGCGGACGTATGGCTGTTGGCAGACGGCGGTCGCATCGAACAGGTGGTGACCAATCTTCTCTGCAATGCCATCAAGTTCAGCCCCATGGCGGGCGAGGCGAGGGTCTCGGTTGGCGCCGTTCGATCGGTGGATGACTGGCAGGTGCGGATCTCGGTCTGCGACTCCGGCACGGGCATCGACGACGCGCAGAGAGACACGATTTTCTCGCCTTTCGTGCAGGTCAGTCAGGGCGAAGCGCGTTGCGAACAGGGCGTCGGGCTGGGGCTGTACATCGTTCGGCTGATTTCCGATGCCATGGGCGGAACGATCAGCGTCGGCCGCAGCGACGCCGGCGGCGCCTCATTCGTGTGGTGCTTCGCTGCTGCCGTGGCCGATGAGGCTGACCCGCTTCCCTCACTGGATGAGCTTTTCCAGTCGCACGCGGCGGTGGTTCGTCCGCTGCACTGCCTGCTGTTCGAAGACGTGGAGACCAACCGCGAGGTGGTGCAGCACCTGCTGCAGTGTGCAGGCCATCGTCTCAGCTTCCGGCAAGATGGTCACGATGCTCAGGCAGTGATCAAGGCGCTGGCGCCCGACGTAGTCCTGCTGGATCTGCACATGCCAGGTTGCAGTGGATGGGACGTACTGGAGGCGCTGGTCAGGGACCCTGGGGCGCCTCCCGTTCTGGTGATGAGTGCAGACACCCGGGTGGAGGTGATTGACAGGGCGCAGGCGCTGGGTGCGGCTGGTTTTCTGTGCAAGCCACTGGACATCGGGAGCGTTCTGGATATGTTGCGCGGTGTTGCAGAGCGCTGACTGTCCGGTAGGTGCCGACCTTGGTCGGCACGGTGTTTCATCGATCGATCAAAGGTCGGCATCGACCTGTAAAGCCGAGCCATGCTCGGCTGCAGGCGGCCCGGAGCCGAGCGTGGGCTCGGCTCCACAGCAACGCCTCAATCCCAGGCGGGCGCGATGCCGTCCGGGTTGGCCAGGCGATGGCCGCGATCCAGCTTGGCGATCTGCGCCATGTCCTCGTCGGTCAGCCGGATCGAGGCCGCGTCCAGGTTGCTGGCCAGGTTCTCGCGCTTGGTCGAAGACGGAATCACCGAGTAACCCTGCTGCAGGGCCCAGGCCAGCGCAATCTGCGCCGGCGTGGCCTGGTGGCGGCCGGCAATGGCCTGGATCACCGGGTCCTTGATCACCTCGCCATATGCCAGGCTCATGTAGGCGGTGATGTGGATGCCGTTGTCCTGCAGGAACTTCACCAGCAGGCGGTTCTGCAGGTACGGATGGATCTCGATCTGGTTGGTGGCGATCGCATCGACGCCGAGGATCTCGATCGCCTTGCGGGTCTGGGCGATGGTGAAGTTGGAGATGCCGATCGCCCTGGTCAGCCCCTGCGCCTTGGCTTCGGCCAGCGCCGGCAGGTACTCCTCCATCGGCACGTCGACCTTGTCGTTCGGCGAGGGCCAATGGATCAGCGCCAGGTCGACGCGGTCGGTGCGCAGCTTTTCGAGGCTGGTACGCAGGCTGGCCAGCAGCGCATCGTGCTTGAACTCGGAGATCCACACTTTGGTGGTGAGGTACAGATCATCACGTGGCACGCCGGACTCGGCGATGGCCTGGCCGACCTCGGCTTCGTTGCCATAGATCTGCGCGGTATCGACGGCGCGGTAGCCGACATCCAGTGCATTGCGCACCGAGTCGATCACGGTCTGGTCCTTCAGGCGGAAGGTACCAAGGCCAAAAGCGGGAACAGTCATGGAAAGCTCCAAGGGGGGAGTTGCAAGGGAAAGAGGGTAGGACAGGTGCCGTATGCATGCCGGCAACGCTGCATTGCATGGATCAATGCGCGGCCACGGCGATGCCATCGGCGCGGTCATCGATGCCGTCGCGGCGGTCCAGGCGGCCACTGAGCACGGTCAGCGCGTAGGCGAGTACGACCACCAGCGCGCCCAGCCAGGGCGTATGCATCAGGCCGAGGTGCTCCACCACCAGACCGCCCAGCGAGGCGCCCATGGCGATGCCAACGTTGAATGCGGCGATGTTCAGGCCCGAGGCCACGTCGGCCGCCTGCGGCGCGTAGCGCTGCGCCTGCTTGACCACATACACCTGCAGCGCCGGCACGTTGCCGAACGCCACCGCGCCCAGCGCCAGCACTGTCAGCAGCATCAACCAGGTGTTGTAGGCAGTGAACGTGAGTACGAACAGCACCAGGGCCAGCAATGCGAAGATGCGCTTCAGCGCGGGCACGGGACCCATGCGGTCGGCCATGCGCCCGCCCCACAGGTTGCCGATCGCCACCGACACGCCGTACACCAGCAGCACCAGGCTGACCGCATTGGCGGAGAAACCGGTGATGTCCTGCAGGATCGGCGCCAGATAGGTGAAGGCCAGGAAGGTGCCGCCGTAGCCCAGCGCGGTCATCGCATAGACCAGCAGCAGGCGGGGCTGGGCGAGCACAGCCAGCTGCTGGCGGAAGCTGGCCGGCGCACTCTGCGGCACGCTGCGCGGCACGAACAGCAGTGCACCGAGCAGGGCGATCACGCCGAGGCCGGCCACCGCCAGGAAGGTGGCGCGCCAGCCCAGGTGCTGGCCGATGAAGGTGCCCAGCGGCACCCCGGTCACCAGTGCCACGGTCAGGCCGGTGAACATGATGGCGATCGCGCTGGCGGCCTTCTCCTTCGGCACCACCGCGGTGGCGATGATCGAACCGATCGAGAAGAACACCCCGTGGGCGAGGCCGGTGAGGATGCGGGCGATGATCAGCGAGGTGTAGCCCGGCGCCAGGAAGGCGATGACGTTGCCGAAGGTGAACAGCACCATCAGGGCCACCAGCAGCGACTTGCGCGGCACGCGGCCGGTGAGCGCGGTCAGCACCGGCGCACCGATGGCCACGCCGAGGGCATACAGCGAGACCAGCAGGCCTGCGGAGGGCAGGCTGACCTGAAGATCGGCGGCAATGGTCGGAATCAGGCCGACGATGACGAACTCGGTGGTGCCGATGGCGAAGGCACCGAGGGTCAACGCCAGCAGGGCGAGGGGAATGCCACGGGTCATGACAGGGTCCAGCAGGAGGAAGAGGCTGCGCAGTCTGCGCCGCCGACCTTTGCTGAAAAACCGGTCTTCACGCCAATCACTATTGCCGTGCAGTCAATAATAGAGACATGAAGACCACTCTCGATGAAATGCAGGCGTTCCTCTCGGTGATCGACAGCGGCTCGATCAGTGCCGCCGCCGAGCAGCTGGGGCAGACGCCCTCGGGCGTGAGCCGTGCGCTGGGGCGGCTGGAGGACAAGTTGGGGATCACCCTGCTGACCCGTACCACCCGCCGCCTGCACCTGACCGCCGAGGGCGAGGCGTTCCTGCGCCATGCGCGCGCGATCATCGATGCGGTGGAATCGGCCGAGGAACAGATGGCGGCGCGCCGCGAGCGCCCGGCAGGGCGCCTGCGCGTGGATGCGGCGATGCCGTTCGTGCTGCACGTGATTGCGCCGCTGGTGGCCGGCTATCGCGCGCGTTACCCGGAAGTGCAGCTGGAGTTGAACAGCTCCGACCGCTACATCGACCTGCTCGAACGGCGCACCGATCTGGCGATCCGGATCGGCCCGCTGGCCGACTCCACCCTGCATGCGCGGCTGCTGGGCCGCTGCCAGCTGCGGCTGGTGGCCAGCCCGGCCTACCTGGCCAGGCACGGCGAACCGGCCAGTGCCGCTGCGCTGGGCCAGCACACACTGCTCAGCTTCAACGAGCCGGAGTCACTCAACCGCTGGCCGTTGCCCGGAGAGTCGGATGGGCTGCTGCTGGTGCGGCCGGACATCGCCGTGTCCAGTGGCGAGACACTGCGCCGTCTGGCGGTGGAAGGCGTCGGCATCACCTGCCTGTCCGACTTCGTCACCGATCGCGACCGCGCTGCCGGCACGCTGGTGCCGGTGCTGGCAGCGCAGACACTGGATGTGTACCAGCCGATCCACGCGGTGTACTACCGCAACACCGCCGTATCGTCGCGGATCAGCTCGTTCGTGGATCACCTGGCCGATGCGATGGCGCAGAGCGATTACGTGCGCTGAGGTTGCCGGCCAGCGGCCGGCACTACCGCACGCTCCGGTGGGCGCGGCTGCTCTGGTGGGTGCGGACCGTTGGTCCGCACTGATCCTGCCATCGCCCGACCAACGGTCGGGCGCTACCCATGTGGCGGCGCACGCTGCCGGCCTGCGGCCGGCACATCGCACGGGTAGTGCCGGCCGCTGGCCGGCAACCGGATCCCTCAGGCCGCGCGCGCCAGCCCGCCCTTCGCAGCCGCCGTGGTCGACAGGTCGAACACATCCACCGCGTCGATCAAGCGGTTCGCCTGCTGTTCCAGGCTGCGCGCCGCGGCGCTGGCTTCTTCCACCAGCGCGGCGTTCTGCTGGGTGGTGCCATCCATCTGGATCACGGTCTGGCTGACCTGCTCGATCCCCGCGCTCTGCTCCTGCGAGGCAGCGGAAATCTCGGCCATGATGTCGGTCACGCGCTGCACCGAGGCCACGATCTCGGCCATGGTGTCGCCGGCCTCGCGCACGCGCTGCGCTCCGTGCCCGACCTGTTCTACCGACGCTTCGATCAACGTCTTGATCTCCTTCGCCGCAGCGGCCGAACGCTGCGCCAGCGTGCGTACTTCACTGGCGACCACCGCGAAGCCGCGGCCCTGCTCGCCGGCACGCGCGGCTTCCACCGCAGCATTCAATGCCAGGATGTTGGTCTGGAAGGCGATGCCATCGATCACGCTGATGATCTCGGCGATCTGCCGTGACGAGGTTTCGATAGCGCCCATCGTCGTCACCACCTGACCGGCCACGCTGCCGCCGTGGGAGGCAACGGTGTGTGCGCCGATCGCCAGCTGGTTGGCTTGGCGCGCATGCTCGGCGTTCTGGCGCACGGTGGAGGTCAGCTCCTCCATGGAGGCGGCGGTCTCTTCCAGGTTGGCCGCCTGCTGTTCGGTGCGGCGTGACAGATCGTTGTTGCCGGCGGCGATCTCCGCCGCCGCCGTGTGGATGTTGCCGGAGGCGTGCTTGATGTCGGTGACGATGGTCGCCAGCTGTGCGGCGGTGGTGTTGGCATCACCGGCGATGCGTGCGAATACGCCCTGGAAATCGCCGTGCATGCGCGCACCGAGGCGGCCATCGGCAATCGCGCGCAGCATGCTGGAGACCTCGCCCAGGTTCAGCTCGGTGGTCTGCATCAATCGGTTCAGGCCGTCCACCATCGCGCGGAAATCATGCTCGAAACGCGCGCTGTCGCCGCGCTGGCTGAAGTCACCGGCAGCCGCCGCTTCGGCCAGGCGGCGGATCTCGCCATTGATCAAGCCGAGGTTGTGCTTGGCCATGTCCAGCGCCTCGGTGATCACCGCCTTCTCGCCGGGCAGGCGTTCCATGTCCTGGCTGAGGTCACCGATGGCGTAACGCCCCATGATCGCAATCGCACGCAGCTTTACCTGGATGTGCGCATCAACCAGTGCGTTGCTGTCGGCGACCATTTTGCCGAATGCGCCGGGGAAGGCACTGGCGTCCATGCGGTGGCTGATGGTGCCGGCTTCATGCGCCTGTGCCATCGCGGCCTGCGCATCGAGCACGCCGCGCAGCGTGGACTGCACCGCCTGCATCGCCTGTGCAAGGCGACCGATCTCATCGCGGCTGCGCACCTGCACCACATGCTGCAGATCACCGGCAGCTACTGCGCGCGCAGCGGCTTCCACCGCCAGCACCGGCTGCACCACCGCACGCCGCAGCCACCAGGCCAGGCCGATCAGCAGCAGTACGGCGGCCAGCACGGTCAGCGCCGCGCAGAGCAGCAGGGTCTGCCGCGCCTGTTGCGATCGTGCCGTCACCGCCGCTTCGGCCACCTGAGTAGCATGCGTGCTCAGCGCATCCAGTGCCGTCGCCACCGGGCGATCCTTGCCGCGCACCAGATTGTCGCCGGCGGCAGGATCGTAGCTGGCCTCGGCAAACGCCTGCAGCGCCGCGTGGTAGTCCTGCTGCAGCTGCGCGTGCAGGCCGATGAACGCCTGCGCCAGTTCACGCGTGCGCGCATCCGGGCTGCTCACCAGACCTTTGGCCAGTTGCTCGACCAGGCGGCCTTCGCTGTCGAAGGCCTCCAGATGGCGCTGACGCAACGCGTCGTCGTGGCCGCGCAGCAGCACGTTCTTCCATTCCTGCACTTGGCCGCGGAATTCACGCTGCAGGCGTTCGGCATCGCGGCTGTGCGCGACTTCGGGCGGAACCTCGGTGGACAACTTCAACCAGGCGGAGGCCAGGCCCGCCAGAGCGCACAGCAGGACCACGGCCAGACCAACAGAAACCGCGCCGAGCAGCTTGGACTGCAGGCGCGGAGCACGGACAGACGCATTCATGGGGAAGAACTCTCGGGAAGGGGCACTGCGGTATCGACCCGCCACGCACGCGCTGAAGTGCGACACGCATCACATTCGCGTTTCGTTTAGCGATGTGAAGAATTCATTTCATAGGACAAATGTGTCCATATGGAACGAATGCGGACTCTCGACAGGGGATTTAAATGTAACTATTGTTGTTACATGAAATCCGCAAACCCGCTCTCCGATGCCCTGCATGTGATGGCGCACCTGGTCGGCCATGCCGCCCCACGTACCTCCGAGCAACTGGCATCGTGCCTGCCCACCCATCCGGTGGTGATCCGACGCCTGCTGGCACAGCTGCACAAGGCCGGCCTGGTGCGCAGCACCCGCGGTCATGGGGGCGGCAGCCAGCTGGCCCGCGATGCCGCAACGATCACCCTGCATGACGTCTATCTGGCCGTGGGCGCACCACCGCTGGTGCAGGTCGGCGCGCGCGATTCCGGCGGCGGCTGTCCGATCCAGCAGTTGGTCAACAGCGCCCTGCTCGAAGGCGCGCGCGAGGCGCAGCGGCTGCTTGAGCAGCGCCTGCAGGCGACCAGGCTGGACCAGCTCGGCGCCGACTTCGCCCGCCATCTTGCCCATCACCGTTCCCTGGAAGGTCACCATGAATCCTGATGTGCTCATCGTCGGCGGCAGCTATGCCGGCATTGCCGCCGGCCTGATCCTTGCCCGTGCCCGTCGCCCGGTCACGGTCATCGACGCCGGTTCGCCACGCAATCGTTTCGCCAGCCATTCGCACGGGGTGCTGGGGCTGGATGGCATCAGTGGCGCCGAGCTGTTGAAGACCGCCCGCCAGCAACTGCTGGATTACCCCAGCGTGCGCTGGGTGCACGCCGAGGCGGTGCAGGCCACCGCCAGCGCCGATGGCGTGGAAGTGCGCACCGCCGATGGGCAGGTGCTGGCCGCGCGCAAGCTGCTGCTGGCCAGCGGCATCGCCGACCAGCTGCCGGAACTGCCCGGACTGGCCGAGCGCTGGGGCAGCACCGTGCTGCACTGCCCCTACTGCCATGGCTATGAAGTGGGTGGTGGTGCCATCGGCCTGCTCGGCGGCCATCCGATGTCCGCCAGCAAGGCGCCGCTGTTCGCCGACTGGGGCAATGTCACCTTCTTCAGCCAGGGCTTGCCGATCACCGACGAGGAACGGGCGGCCATGCAGCAGCGCGGCGTGCAGATCGAGACCTCGCCGGTGCTGGGCGTGCAGGGCGACCAGCCGACGTGGCTGGAAGTGGAGCTGGCCGACGGCCGCCGCATCGCACAGCGTGCGCTGTTCGTGCCGGCCACCCAGACGATGGCCACGCCGCTGGTGCAGCAGCTTGGTTGCACATTGGTCGAGAGCCCGCTGGGTGTGCTGATCGAGGTCGACATGATGAAGCAGACCTCGGTGCCGAACGTATACGCCGCAGGCGATGCGACGACGGTCGGCAACATTACCCTGGCCACCGCCGAGGGCGTGCGCGCAGGGATCGGCGTGCATCATGCGCTGGTGGCCGAGGACAGCGTGCCGCGCTGAACGTCTCGGGGTCGGATTCCTTTCGCAGAAAGGGCTCTGACCCCCGGCATGCCGTGCTGCTCTGGTGGATGCCGACCTTGGTCGGCGCCGGGGTCGGATCCCCTTCGTAGAAGGGGCTCTTACCCCGATGGGACCACATCCACGCATGGCGTGGATCTACTGCAGAGCGATCGGGCACGATTGAGGCGCGGTGGGTGCCGGCCTTGGCCGGCACCGTTCCATCATCCCTTCACGCACAGCACCTGGCGCAAGGTATGCACCACATCGACCAGGTCAAGCTGCGCTGCCATCACGTCGTCAATCGACTTGTACGCGGCCGGTGACTCGTCCAGCACGCCGCTGTCCTTGCGGCATTCCACGTGCGCGGTGGCCTCGCGGTGCTGGGCCAGCGTGATCTGCTGGCGCGCCGTGCCACGGCTCATCACCCGGCCGGCACCGTGGCTGCAGCTGTGGAAGCTGTCCACGTTGCCCTTGCCGCGCACGATGTAGCTGCGCGTGCCCATGCTGCCGGGAATGATGCCCAGTTCGCCCTCACGCGCGCTGACCGCGCCCTTGCGCGTCACCAGCAGCTCCTGGCCGTGGTGCGTCTCCTTCTGCACGTAGTTGTGGTGGCAGTTCACCGCCATCGCTGCCAGCTGGAACTTCGGCAGCCGGTGGCGCATCTCGGCCAGCACCCGCGACATCATTGCCTCGCGGTTCTGCCGGGCATAGTCCTGCGCCCACGACACCGCTTCGACGTAGTCATCGAACAGCGGCTCGCCTTCCATGAAGAACGCCAGGTCCTTGTCCGGCAGGTGGAAGCCGAGCACACGGCGCGCAAGCTCTTCGCGCGCCTTCTCGATGAAGTAGGTGCCGATCAGGTTGCCGGTGCCGCGCGATCCGCTGTGCAGCATCACCCACACCGTATCCGTCTCGTCCAGGCACAGTTCGATGAAGTGATTGCCGCCGCCGAGCGTGCCCAGCTGGCGGTCGAGCTTGTCGGTGCGGATCCTGCGGTGCCTGTCCTTGATCTTCTCCAGGCCGTCGGCCAGCCCGGACTGCACCAGCCGGGTGTGGATGCTGTCGGGCATGCGCTGATGCTCGCCGCCGCGCCCGTTGCCGACCGGGATGCTGCGCTCGATGCTGTTGCGCAGCTGCCGCAGGTCATCGGGCAGGTCGTTGGCGCGCAGCGTGGTGCGCACTGCCGCCATGCCGCAGCCGATGTCGACACCGACCGCGGCCGGGATGATCGCACCGCGGGTCGGGATCACCGAGCCCACGGTCGCGCCCTTGCCCAGGTGAACGTCCGGCATCACCGCCACCCACGGCCCGACGAACGGGATCGCGGCGATGTTGCGCAGCTGCTCATGCGCCTGCGCTTCCAGCGGCACACCGTTGACCCAGCCCTTGATCGGCGTGGTGCCCTCGGCGTGCAGCCATTGATAGTTCTGTTGAGTGTCCATGTCTTCTTGAATGTCCTTGATGGGCCGGTGGCGCGTCCCTGCGCCACCGCGACCCCCTACCTGATCGTCACCAGCTGCTTCAGCACGCCATCCAGGCCGCCGAACACGGTGAGCTTGTCGATCTTCTCGGTGACCTTCTCCAGTGCCTCCAGCTCCTTCAAGCGCATCAGCACCGGGTTGTCCTCGATCAGCTTTGCGGTGTTGAGCTGCGAACGCGTCGCGTTGGCCTCCTCGCGACGGCGGATCACGCTGGCCTGGGCCTGCTTCTCGGCCAGCACCACACCGTTGAGGATCTCCTTCATCTCGCCCGGCAGGATCACGTCCTTGATGCCCACGCCGAGCAGCCTCACGCCGTGGCCCTCGATCGCGGCCTGCACATGGGCGGCGATCTCGCCGTCCAGCGCCGCCTTGTCGCCCAGCAGCTCGTCCAGGCTGCGCGCGGCAATTGCCTGGCGCAGGCCGAACTGCAGCTGCCGGTAGACGAACTCATCGGCATTGCTGAGCGTGCGGTGCGCACGCACCGGGTCGACCACCTGCACGGTCGCGGCCAGGTTCACCCGCAGGGTCACCTTGTCGCGGCTCAGCAGTTCCTGGCCGGACACGTCCAGTGAACGTGCACGCAGTTCCACACGCTCCACCGACACGTTGCCGTTGAAGTTCCAGAATGCGTGCAGGCCGGCGTCCAGCGTCTGCCGCAGCGTGCCATCGATGAACAGCAGGCCGACCGACTCACTCGGCACGGTGCTGATCACCGCCACACGCGGCAACACGCCCAACTGGCCCAGGCGCTGCTGCACGTCCGCCGGGATGCGCGGTTCGTCACCCAGCGCCATCACGCGCACCTGGGTATCGACCGAACCGCGCCAGTACAGACGGCGGCTGCCCGGCGGCAGGACTTCATCGATGCGGCCGTTGCGCAGCAACAGGCCGACCTCGCTGGCGCCGACGTTGGCCAGCACGAAGTGCGTGTCCAGCCGTGCGCCCAGCGTTTCGATCAGGCTGTCCTGGTCGCTGCCGGTATAGGCCGCGCCCTTCGATGCAGTGTGGATGTCCACGTGCGGGCGGCCGCCGAACGGCGACAGGCGGTGCACGCCCGGCAGCAGAATCTGCTGGAAACGACGGTTGCGATACACCAGGCCGCGCTCGCCGTCGCCGATCACGACCTTGATGGTCCAGAACATGGGAGTCTCTCCTTGTATGGCTCTGGTGGTTCGACCCGTTGCGGATGAATCGCCATGACCCGGGTCGATCAGGTCGTGGAGAGGCCGCCTGCACACCACGTGCAGGCAGCGGAAGAGGGCGGCCATCGGCGGACGGTCCGCGCGCGGAGCCTTCGGTGCACCGGCACTGCTGCCATCGTCGTTCCCGGCAGGCAGCGCCGGTGCGGAACGTGGCTGGCAGTGGCGGCGGGCCGGGGCCCGGCGTGCGGTCCGTTGCCTTCCACGTTCCTGCCCGAAGGCGGTGTCCGTGGACGGCGACGATGGCCGCTGGGGCTTGCGCCCCGGGTGTTGCTTCAAGTCATGACGTGAGAGGTCATGTGGTTGGAGTGGGAGTCGAACCCACGACAGACGGAATCAGGATCCGTTGCTCTACCCGACTGAGCTATCCAGTGGTGAACCGCGCGGAATCGAACCGCGTACCGGCGAACCGGTGCCTGCTTCCAGCAGGCGATCCAGGCGATGGCATGTCCGCGACCTCCGGCATACGCCACGGCAACGCCGCGCGCACCAGCCCGTGGTGGAAACGGGACCGTTGGAGAATCGAGGGTGCAGGCCATCGACATTATCGCGAGCGATAATGTTTTGATGCGATGCAGATAATGTCCAGGCGTCGCCACTCGCGCGAAGTAAATCCTTCGGCGGAGCGGAAAAAACCTGTGTCAGTGAGCGGCGGGTTGCCGCGCGGGGTGCAGTTCTGGCATCGCGGGTCCTTGTGCCGACGCAAACGAAAACGCCCCCGGGACTTGCGTTCCGAGGGCGTCGTCAAGCCTCGGAGATCGGGGTGGCCGATCTCCGCAGGGCGGGTATCAGGCCGTTGTCAGCTGGTCTTCCTTGCTGAACGCGCGCGCCAGCACGTCCATGCGCAGGCATGGCAGCAGTTTGGCGATGGCGACGGAATGCGCGTTCAAGGGAAGTTTCCAGTGGTTGTTGAAACGAGGTGCGCACGATAAACCACGATTTACTCGCGCGCAACCATTTTGTTCAATTATTTTCTTCGGCATTGTGCGATGCCGGCCAGCGGCCGGCACTACACCTCAGCCTTCTTTGCTGGCGGCATCGAGTTGCGCGACATCCTGCACGCTCAGCGACACGTTGGCCGCCGCCAGCAGATCGTGCAGCTGTTCGACGCTGGTTGCGCTGACGATCGGCGCGGTGATTGACGGCCGTGCGATCTGCCATGCCAGTGCGATCTGCGCGGCACTGGCGTTGTGCTTGCTGGCCACGTCATCCAGTGCCTGCAGGATGCGCAGGCCACGCGGATTCAGATAGCGCTTCACCACGTTCTCGCCACGCGCCGGGCTCTTGGCCGCATCGGCCGGCGTGCGGTATTTGCCGCTGAGGAAGCCACTGGCCAGCGCGTAGTAGCCGATCACGCCGATCTGTTCGCGCTGCACCAGCGGTTCCAGTTCCTTTTCGTAACCGGCGCGGTCATACAGGTTGTACTCCGGCTGCAGGGTTTCGTAGCGTGGCAGTTTGTAGTCGGTGGATACCTTCAGCGCATCGGCCAGGCGCGTGGCGCTGTAGTTGGAGGCACCGATCGCGCGCACCTTGCCGGCTTCGATCAGCCGGCCGAATGCGGCCAGGGTCGCTTCCAGCGGCGTTGACTCGTCATCCTCGTGGGCCTGGTACAGATCGATCACGTCGGTCTGCAGGCGGCGCAGCGAATCTTCCACCGCGGCGTTGATGTTGTCCGGGGTCAGGCCGGGGCGCTCGGCCCACTTGGCCACCTTGGTCGCCAGCACCACCTTGTCGCGCTTGCCGCTGCGGGCAAACCACTTGCCGATCAGCGTTTCCGATTCGCCGCCGGCATTGCCCGGCACCCAGGCCGAATACACATCGGCGGTGTCGACCAGGTTGAAGCCGGCATCGACGAAGGCATCGAGCAGGGCGAAGCTGGCCTTCTCATCGGCGCTCCAGCCGAACACGTTGCCACCGAAGGCGAGCGGACGTACATGCAGGCCGGAACGGCCCAGTTCGCGGGTTGCCGTCATGGGCACGGACTCCTTGGGGGAAGTGCTCCAGAATAAAACGCGTTGTGTGACCGTGCTGCGGCGGTGACCACAAAACAGTGTTCCGCGATACGCACGCAGCTAACGTTTTGTGAACACCTGGGACGCCGCGGCTGCTAGTCTCGCCGCATCTTCCGCTGGAGTCGCTCCGATGATGCCTGCTTCGTTCTTGCGTGGTTGCCGCCTGCTGCTTGCTTCGGCCCTGCTTGCCGCTGTTCCCGCGTTCGCCGCACCGGCCACGGTCGCACCGGCGAAGATCCAGGTCTCACCGGCCGTCGACGCGGCAGTGAAAGCGCCCACTCGCGATGCCAACAACGTCAAGCGCGATGGCTTCCGCCATCCGGCGCAGACGCTGTCGTTCTTCAAGGTGACGCCGGAAAAGACCGTCATCGAGATCACCCCCGGCAACGGCTGGTACTCGGAAATCCTGGCGCCGCTGTTGCATGACAAGGGCCACTACATTGCTGCGGTGGTCGACCCGATGGCGGTGCCTGAAGGCCGCGGCCGTGACTACCAGCAGCGCAGCCGCGACAGCCTGGAAAAGAAGTACGCCGGTGCGCCGGCACAGTTCGGCAAGACTGCCGTGGTCGCCTACGATCCGGCCAAGCCGGTGTTCGGCCCGGCCAATTCAGCCGATGTGGTGCTGACCTTCCGCAACGTGCACAACTGGCGCAAGGCCGGCCAGGCGCAGGGCATGTTCCAGGGCTTCTTCAACGTGCTCAAGCCCGGCGGCGTGCTGGGCGTGGTCGAGCATCGCGCCAAGGCCGACGTGGCCGACGACGATGACACCGGCTATGTCGGCCAGCAGCAGGTGATCGCAATGGCCGAAGCCGCCGGCTTCAAACTGGACGCGCGCAGCGAGGTCAACGCCAACCCGCGTGACACCAAGGACCACCCGAACGGCGTGTGGACGCTGCCGCCGACCAACCAGCACGACAAGGCCGATGATGCGAAGTACCAGGCGATTGGCGAAAGCGACCGCATGACCCTGCGCTTCATCAAGCCGTAAGGCAGTAGCGCCGGGCTGGTGCATCTTGACTCCGTAGAGCCGAGCCCATGCTCGGCTGCTGTTGCGTTCCGCCGCGCTGTGCGCGATGAGCCGAGCATGGGCTCGGCTCTACAGCCGAGTGGCGCGTGGCGCGGCGTGGGACACTATCCCACCCGCCGCCCGCCGTGCCCGCAATGCTGATCGCCTTCAACAAGCCCTTCAACGTGCTCTGCCAGTTCACCGACCGCAGCGTGCCGCCGCGGCCGACCCTGGCCGGGTTCGGCCTGCCTCCGCGGGTATACGCCGCCGGTCGCCTGGACCATGACAGCGAGGGCCTGCTGCTGCTGACCGACAACGGTACGCTGGCGCACAAGCTGACCGACCCGAAGCACAAGGCCGACAAGACCTACTGGGTGCAGGTGGAAGGCATGCCCAGCGACGAGCAGTTGCAGCAGCTGCGCGACGGCGTCGAGCTGAACGACGGGCCGACCCTGCCGGCGAAGATCGAGCGCCTCGATCCAGCGCCGTCGCTGTGGACGCGCGATCCGCCGGTGCGTTTCCGCAAGACTGTGCCCGATGCCTGGCTGGCGATCACGATCCGCGAGGGTCGCAACCGGCAGGTACGGCGGATGACCGCGGTGGTGAACCTGCCGACGCTGCGGCTGGTGCGGGTGTCGATGGGGCCGTACCGGCTGGACGACCTGCAGCCCGGGCAGTGGCGGCAGATCGGTTGAAACAGAAAGGGCCGGATACCTTCCGGTATCCGGCCCTCGTGTGGCGGACGGGGTCAGAGCCCTTCCTGCGGAAGGGATCCGACCCCGGCAGACTCAGGCGTCGCTGCCGATGTCGCTGTGCTCGTCCACCACGGTGTCGTTGCGGCGGTCACGTGCGCTGATGCGCTGGGCCTGCCCATTCACCACGTGGCCATTGGCTGCTTTCTTCTTCTGCTGCTTGCGGTACAGCGCATAGCCAAGCAGGCCGACGCCAACGGCTGCGGCGGCAATGGTCACCGCCGGGTTGCGCCGGGCGAACTTGGTGGCCACCTTGCCACCCGTCTTGACAGCGCCCAGCGCCGCGCCGGTCTTGATCCAGTCACTGGCCTGCGGCCCGAGGTGGCGCAGGCTGCCACCGGCACTCTTCAGGCCGTCGCCGGCGCTGTGGGCCAGGTCCAGGGCGCGCTCCAGAGCGCGGTCGGTGATTACGGTCAGCTTGCTCATGCGGGGGTCCTTTGCCTCGGGTCGAAGTCCAGTGTCGCGTGTTGCCCGTAAACGGTATGTCAGTCGAGGCAGCACGTGGCGTGACTTTAGCGCAGCTATTCAGGATCAGGCAGGGTGGGGTCGGATCCCTTTCCCTTCGGAAAGAGCTCTGACCCCAACCGCCGCGCCTGGGGTCAGAGCCCTTTGCGTTGCGAAGGGATCCGACCCCCGCCTTCAGGTGCCGCGCGGCTTGGCCCGGTGCGTGGCCGTGGCCGTCCACGGGTCATCCGGCCACGGATGGCGCGGGTAACGGCCCTTCATCTCCTTCTTCACCTCGGCGTAGGTGTTTTCCCAGAAGTTGCGCAGGTCCTGGGTGACCTGCAGTGGGCGGCCGCCGGGCGAGAGCAGGTGCAGGGTCAGCGGCACGCGGCCATCGGCGATGCGCGGCGTGTCGGCCAGGCCGAACAGTTCCTGCAGTTTCACCGCCAGCACCGGCGGCAACGGTTCGCCGCTCTCGCTGTCCAACGCGTAGGTGATCGGCCGCTCCAGTCCGGACGGCACGGTGATGCGGGTGGGCGCATGTCGTTCAACCAGTTGCCGCTGCGACCACTCCAGGGGCGACTTCAGCGCTTCGCCGAAACTGGATTCATCCAGTGCGTCCAGGCGGCTCTTGCCGGCGAACGCGGGCTGCAGCCATTGCGCGCGCGTGGCCAGCAGGGCGTCGTCGCTGCAGTCGGGCAGGCCGAGCTCGGGCATCCAGCGCCGCAGCGATTCCACCCGTGCCTGCCACTGGCGCAGGCCTTCGGTCCACGGCAGCGCCTGCAGGCCGAGTTCGGCCACCGCGTCGGTCAGCGCCTGCGCGGCGTGCTGCGGATCGACCCGCCCGGCCGAGCGGCTGTCCAGTACGATGCGGTCGAAACGGGTCTCGCGCAGCGCCACCAAGGCGCGACGCTCGCTGTCCCAGCGCACCACATCTTCGGTCACGAAGCGCTCCGGCCAGGCCTTGCGCAGCTGTCCCTCATCCACCGGTGCGGCACGCAGCAGCAGCGCGTCGCGTGCCTCGAAGCGCAGTTCACTGGCTACCAGCCACGGTTCCCCACGCAGGTCGCTCAGCTCGTGCAGGCGCGCGCTGCGGCCATTGGCCAGCAGGTAGCGCAGCGGATCGCTGGGATGCTGGATACCGATGCGGTCCGGGAACGCATGTGCGAGCAGGTCACCCAGCTCGTGTGCCTCGATGCTGGCCGGTGGCGCGGCATCGCAGCGCAGGCGACGTCGCCATTGTTTGGCCGCCGCATCGATGGCGGCCAGTCCGCTGCGGTTGGCGTCGCCCGGCGCGCGACCGTTGCGGAACGCGGACAGCGCCCGCCAACGCGCGGCCAGCGCGTCACCGCCCTGGCGCAACGGATCGCGCGCCTCCAGCAGGGCGGCCAGATCGGCGGCCAGTGCCTGCGCGCGGGCATCGGCTGCGGCCAGCAGCATTGCCGCCATCCGCGGATGCGTGCCCAGCGCCAGCACACGGCGGCCGAGCGCGGTGATCGCGCCGCTGCTGGACAGCGCGCCGAGCCGCTGCAGCAGTTCGCGCGCTGCAGCCATCGGCCCCGCCGGTGGCGGATCGAGGAAGCGCAGGTCGCTGCTGCCCCAGGCCGCCAGTTCCAGCACCAGCCCGGCCAGCTCGACCTGGTCGATCTCGGCGCGGCGCTGCGGCTCCAGCCGCTGCGACTGCGGCCACAGCCGCCACGCAACGCCCTCGGCCACGCGTCCTGCACGACCGGCGCGCTGGTCGGCCGACGCCTGCGCGATGGCCACCACGTCCAGCCGGGTGAAGCCGCTGTTGGGGTCGTAGCGCGGCTCGCGCGCCTGGCCGCTGTCGATCACCACGCGCACGCCGGGCAGGGTCACAGAGGACTCGGCCACGTTGGTGGCCAGCACCACGCGGCGGCGGCCATCGTTGGCGGCCTGCAGCACGCGTGCCTGCTGTTCCACCGGCAGCTCGCCGTGCAGCGCCAGCACCTCGACGCTGCCGTCCAGCGATTCCTGCAGGCCCGCCTGCACCCGCGCGATCTCGCGCTGGCCGGGCAGGAATACCAGCAGGTCGCCGGGATGCTCGGCCAGGGCCTGCTGCACCGCGCGGCGCACCTGCAGTTCCAGCGCCTCATCGCGGCGCGCCGGGAAGTGACTGACTGTCACTGGATAACTGCGGCCCTCGCTGCTCAGGCGCGGCGCATCGAGGAAGCGGGCAAGCCGCTCACCATCCAGCGTGGCCGACATCACCACCAGGCGCAGGTCGTCGCGCAGCTGCGACTGTACGTCCAGCGCCAGGGCCAGGCCGAGGTCGCCACTGAGGTGGCGCTCATGGAATTCATCGAACAGGATCGCGCCGACCGTTTCCAGCATCGGATCGTCCTGCAGCATGCGGGTCAGTATGCCCTCGGTGACGACCTCGATGCGGGTACGCGCCGAGACCTTGTTCTCGAAACGGATGCGGTAGCCGACGGTCCCGCCCACCTCTTCGCCCAGCTGCCGCGCCATGAACAACGCGGCGCTGCGTGCGGCCACACGGCGCGGTTCCAGCAGGATGATCTTCCGCCCCTGCAGCCACGGCGCATCGAGCAGGGCCAGCGGCACCTGGGTGGTCTTGCCGGCGCCGGGCGGCGCTTCCAGCACCAGCCGCGGCTGCGCGGCCAGGTGCTGCTGGATCTGCGGCAGCAGCGGGGAAATCGGGAAGAGCGGGGTGTTCATGTGCAAAGGATAAGGGGCCACGGCGGGCGCAGGTACAATGCGCGGGCACTTTTCCCCTGCGATGACCATGCACCTGATCGATATCGGCGCCAACCTGACCCACGACTCCTTCGACCGCGACCGCGATGCCGTGCTGGACCGCGCGCGGCAGGCCGGCGTGGTGCAGATGGTCATCACCGGTGCCAGCCGCGAGCACTCGCCGCTGGCCCTGCAGCTGGCCCAGCAGCACCCCGGCTTCCTGTACGCCACCGCCGGCGTGCACCCGCACCATGCAGTGGAATACACCGAGGAATGCGACGCCGAGATGCGCGCGCTGCATGCCCACCCGGAAGTGGTGGCGGTGGGCGAGTGCGGGCTGGACTACTTCCGTGACTTCTCGCCGCGCCCGGCCCAGCATCGCGCGTTCGAGCGCCAGCTGCAGCTGGCCGCTGACAATGGCAAGCCGCTGTTCCTGCACCAGCGCGACGCGCATGCCGATTTCATGGCGCAGATGAAGAACTTCGAGGGTCGCATCGGCCCGGCGGTGGTGCACTGCTTCACCGGCGAACGCGACGAACTTTTCGACTACCTGGACCAGGACTGGTACATCGGCATCACCGGCTGGCTGTGCGACGAGCGCCGTGGCGCGCATCTGCGCGAGCTGGTGAAAAACATTCCGGCCAACCGCCTGATGATCGAGACCGACGCGCCGTACCTGCTGCCGCGCACGCTGAAGCCGATGCCGAAGGATCGCCGCAATGAACCGATGTTCCTCTCGCACATCGTGGAAGAACTGGCGCGTGACCGTGGCGAGGACGTGGCGGTGACCGCCGCGAATGCGACTGCGGCGACGCGTGCGTTCTTCCGCCTGCCTGACGCGGGTTGATCAGGTAGTGCCGGCCGCTGGCCGGCAGCAGCATGAACGCCGCAAACATCGCGCGATTGCCGGCCAGCGGCCGGCACTACCGGAGCAGGTCGCGCAGGCCCTCACGGTAGCTGGGGAAGCGCGGCTGCCACCCAAGCGCTTCACGCGTGCCACGACTGTCGATGCGCTTGTTGCTCTCGTAGAAGCGCCGCAGCGTCGGGCTGAGTGCAGGGTCGTCCCAGGCCACGGCAGGTGGCATCGCAAACCCACCCAGCTGCGCGGCGAAGGCCAGTACCTCCTGCGGCGGTGCCGGCTCGTCATCGGCCGGCAGATACAGGCCATCCACGCACGGCCGCTGCATCGACGCGATAACGACCGTTGCCAGGTCATCCACGTGCAGCCGGTTGAACACCAGGCCGGGGCGAACTACGTGGCGTGCGCGGCCCTGTGCCAGCTGCAGCAGCGCATTGCGCCCCGGCCCGTACAGGCCGGGCAGGCGGAACACTGCCGATGCGATGCCGCGCTCTTCTGCAAGCGCACGCCATTGTGCTTCGGCCCGCAGGCGCTGCACGCCGGCAGCTTCAGTGGCATCGGCCGCGCTGCGCTCGTCGACCCAGCCCCCGGCCCGGTCGGCATACACCGACGTGGACGACAGATAGCCCACCCAGCGCAGTGCCGGACTTTCCTGCAGAGCTGGAAGCAGCAGACGCAGTGCCGGGTCGCCCTCGGCATCGGGTGGCACGCTGCACAGCACGGCCTCGGCCTGCGCGATCTCATCGAGCAGGGCAGGCGACGCTGTGGAGTCAGCTCGCAGCTGATACCGCAGCAGGGCATCGTCCGGTGCCGACGAGGGATCGCGCACCGTGCCGGCCACTCGCGCGCCCAGCGCCTGCAGGTGCGTGGCCAGCACGCGTCCGCTCCAGCCCAGACCGAGGATCAGCACCCGTGCGGGCGCCGCACTGGCCGGCAACGGGAGGCTCACGCGCTGCGCAGTGCCTGGTAGGCCTGCAGGCTGCTGTAGGCGACCTGCAGCAGCAGGGCTTCCTGGTCGGCCTTGCGTGCGCGCGCCAGCATGTCGCCGACGATCTGTTCGGCCTCCACCTGCTGGCCGGCTTCCAGATCGCGCAGCATCGAAGCCTTCAGTGCCGAGCCGGCCTGGGTCAGGGTGCCGCGTGCGGTCTCCTGCGCGGCATCGGGAATCGGTTCACCGGCAGCCTCGGCCACGGCCAGGCACTCGTCGTACAGGCCACGTACGATCGCCTCGCCATCATCGGTGGCGACGATGGTGCCGATATCCGCACGCAGCAGGCAGGTCGCGGCGGCCAGCGCGGTCAGGAAGGTGTACTTGATCCACTGTTCCTGGCCGATGTGTTCGCTGGCCAGGTGATCAAGATTGGCCTGCGCGCAGGCGGCGGCGAAGGCACGCACGCGTTCGGAAGCCGCGCCGCCATCGCGTTCGCCGAAGGTGAGCTTGGCCGGCTTGCCCAGATGCAGCACGGCGCCATCAGGTGCCTTGGTGGCACTGATGAAGCACAGGCCGCCCAGCACCGCCTCGCGGCCGAAGCGCAGATCCAGCGCGTTGTAGTGATGCAGGCCATTGAGGATCGGCAGTACGGTGGTGTTCGCGCCTACGGCCGGAGCAATGGCCTCGATCGAGCTGTCGAGGTCGTAGGCCTTGCAGCTGAGGATGACCAGATCGAACGGCTTCTGCGCGGCCAATGCGGGTAGTGCATCGGCGGTGACGTGCTGCACCGGGAAGCTGGCATCGCCGAGCGGGCTGCGGATGACCAGGCCGTCGCGATCCAGCTGGGCGGCGCGTGCGGGGCGCACGAGGAAGGTCGCGTCCACGCCGGCCTGGGCCAGGCGACCGCCGAAGTAACCGCCGGTACCACCGGCGCCGAGGATCAGGATGCGCATTGCACGTTCACCGTTTTCTGGGGAATCAGGAGTGCGATTGTGCCGGAGATTGCGGCCATCGGCGGAGCCCCTCGTGGTGGTTCGCGCAGTTGGTTTCATGAGCTGGGCCGTGTGCGCTGGGTTCGCGGGGGACGCCGTGAACCCGTCCATGGGGGCTTAGCCGCGCCATCCATGGCGCGGATACCCCCGCGAATCCAGCGCACACGACCCCTGACAGTTTCCGGGCGCGGCCACCACGGAAAGCAGATCAGAAGCGAAGGCGGAAGCGGGTCGCTCGCTGCGCTCGCTCGTGTAGAGCGGTGCTCAGGGCAGTTGTTCGCTGAAGTCTTCGGTGTAGCCCAACAGTAGTGTGGTGCGGGTGGCCAGCGTTGCAGCCAGTTTTGACCACGTGTCGTGCGTTCCGGCCGCATAGACGCGCTGCAGGTCCGCGACCAACGCGTCCGCTTCTGCAGGCGAGGGTGCGCTGTCGCGCTGGAAGCCGAGCCACGACGCGCCGAGTCCGAACAGGCGGTAGCCGTGGTGCTCCTGCAGATGCCGTATGAGGGCGTGGTTCTGGAAAATGTCCCAGTCGGCGCTGAAGTAGCCGTTGGGCAGGGCGGCAATCAGCAGGTCGTCACTGGCTACGGGTACCTGCTGCACGCAGACCACGTCATCGATGATGAGATCCGGTGTCGCATTGGCGGCGACCAGCGCCTCGATGTCCTCGTTGCTGCACATCAACGTGCCGGCCAGCGCTGTCCACTCCAACCGATGCGTGGAATGCTCAAGCTGCGCGACCACATGCGCCAGCAACCGCTCGCGTGCCGCCAACGCATCTTCCGGCGTCGCCGGGTCTTCGTCCTCGTACAACGCAATGCGCTCGTCGTCGGACGCATGCATGCTGGTGTAACGGCACTGGCCGACATCGTCGAGCGTGCACAGGTAGCGATGGCGGGGATCGGCCATGTGCAGCGAGGCCAGGCAATCCAGCACCTCATCCAGCGTGGGCGAATCGCTCAGCAGGACATGGCTGAAGGCATCGATCGGACCCTCCGACACAGCCTTGTCCAACGCAATGGAAGTGATCTTCATCGCCACAGCCTAGCCGTAATCCGAAACGAAAAGCGCCAAGCATCGGCTTGGCTCTACAGGGAGCGCTTCATCCACGCATGGCGTGGATCTACCGTGTCGACCAAGGTCGACACCTACCAACAGCGACCGGAAACTGTCAGGGGTGGGGCGGTGTGGGGGTGCAGGACCGTTGGCGCCATGGATGGCGCCATCGAGCCCCCACGGACGGGTTTACGGCGTGTCCTGCACCCCCACACCGCCCCGCCCAACTCGTGATGCTCCCGCCTTGGCTGTTGCTGTTGCCGGCCAGCGGCCGGCACTACCACTGCGGGTGCAGGGCCGCAGGCCCTGCAGGCACCCCTCAGCTGCGCATGCCCACGCCACGACGCAGCAGCCACAGCGCCAGCGCCGTCAGCGCCACCACGAAGCCGAGCATCAACCCGTAGGCCACCGGCAGCGGCACGTCACTGCTGCCCAGCAGGCCATAGCGGAACGCATTGACCATGTAGAAGATCGGGTTCGCGTGCGTGGCCGCTTCCGCCCAGCCCGGCAGCAGCTTCACCGAATAGAACACGCCACCCAGGTAGGTCAGCGGGGTCAGGATGAAGGTCGGCACGATCGCCACGTCATCGAATTTCTTCGCATACACCGCGTTGATGAAACCGGCCAGCGAGAAGATCGTCGCGCCCAGGATCACCGTGGTCAGCATCACCAGCGGGTGCGGGATGCGCACCGGGGTGAAGAACATCGCGATGATCAGCACGATCACGCCCACCATCAGGCCGCGCAGCACGGCACCGGCCACGTAGCCCCACAGGATCACCCAGTTCGGCATCGGGCTGACCAGCAGCTCTTCCACGTGGCGGCCGAACTTGGCACCGAAGAACGAGGAACTGATGTTGCCGTAGCTGTTCTGGATCACGCTCATCATCACCAGGCCCGGCACGATGAACTGCATGTAGGTGTAGCCGCCCATGTCACCCACGCGCGACCCGATCAGGTTGCCGAAGATCAGGAAGTACAGGGTCATGGTGATCGCCGGCGGCACCAGGGTCTGGCCCCAGATGCGCATGATACGGGCGACTTCGCGGCGCACGATGGTCATCAGCGCGATGCGGTTGCGCTGGCCGTCGGTCAGCTCGGTGGTGCTCATGCAGGCTTCTCCATGTTGCCGGTGAGGCGCACGAACAGCTCCTCCAGGCGGTTGCTCTTGGTACGCATCGAACGCACGCGGATACCGGACTCGTTGAGCGTGGCAAACACGCGGTTGAGGTCCATTGCGCGCGGCATGTCGATGTCCAGCGTGTGCGGGTCCGGCGCGGTCAGTGTCGCGCCCTCGATCACCGGCAGCTGCGCCGGCAGGTCACCATCGATGTCCAGCAGGAAGCCTTCCACGTCCAGCTTGGCCAGCAGGGTGCGCATCGGTCCCTGCTCGACGATCTGGCCATGGTTGATGATCGCCAGGTGGCGGCACAGGTACTCGGCTTCTTCGAGGTAGTGCGTGGTGAGGATGATCGTGGTGCCGGCAGCGTTGATCTCCTTCAGCACGCGCCACATGTCGCGGCGGATCTCGATGTCCACGCCGGCGGTCGGCTCATCCAGGATCAGCAGGCGCGGGCGGGTCATCATCGCGCGGGCGATCATCAGCCGGCGCTTCATGCCGCCGGACAGCGTGCGGCTCATCACCTGCGCCTTTTCCCACAGGTGCGCGCGCTTCAGCTCTTCCTCGGCGCGCTGCTCGGCTTCCTCGCGCGGCACGCCGTAGAACCCGGCGTAGTTCACCAGGATGTCGAAGGGCTTTTCGAACAGGTTGAAGTTGATTTCCTGCGGCACCAGCCCGATCAGGCGCATGGTGGCGCTGCGGTTGCGCACCAGGTCGCTGCCGAACACTTCCACCTGGCCCTCGCTGAGGTTGACCAGGGAGCTGATGATGCCGATCAGGGTCGACTTGCCGGCACCGTTGGGGCCGAGCAGGGCGAAGAAGTCGCCCGGGGCCACTTCCAGGGAAACCCCCTTCAGGGCCTGGGTGCCGTTGTCATAGGTCTTGCGCAGGTCGCGCACGCGCAGGGCGGGCGCCGTATCGTTCTGGGATGCCAAGCTCGAAGCCTTCGCGCCCATGGGCTGGCGCTGGAGAGGGGCGGGGAGGGGCTATTATAGAAGACCCCGAGGGCTTGCCCCGGCTACACACTGTCCCGAAAAGTCGTGCCTGTTCAATTCCCCCTCAAGCTGGTCGGCTGCCGCATGCTGGCCCCGACCGTCGGCCACTACCAGTTCGTGCGTGACGATGGACAGCCGCTGGATTTCCAGCCCGGCCAGTTCATCCAGGTCCATTTCAGCTACGCAGACGGCACCGAAACCAAGCGCAGCTACTCGCTGGCGACCATCCACGACCACGCGCTGGGCCCGGGCGAGGCGGTGGATATCGCGGTCAGTTTCGTGCCCGGTGGCGCCGCCACGGCCCTGTTCGAGGCGCTGGAGCAGGGCGGGCAGATCAGTGCGTCCGGCCCGTATGGCCGGTTCTGCCTGAATCCCGGTGATCACAATGCCCGTTACCTGCTGATCGCCACCGGTACCGGTGTTACCCCGTACCGCTCGATGCTGCCGCTGCTGGAAAAGGCCATGGCCGAACGTGGTGTGCAGATCGTGCTGCTGCAGGGCGCGCGCAGCCCGGGCGAGCTGCTGTACAGCGAGGATTTCTACAGCTTCGCCGAAAAGCACCCGAACTTCCGTTATGTTCCGTGCCTGTCGCGCGAACTGCCGGCCGAACCACACCCGGACGTACAGCACGGCTACGTCCAGCAGGCGCTGTCCGGCTTCACGCCGGACCCGGCCACTGACATCGCCTACCTGTGCGGCAACCCGGACATGGTCGATGCCTGCGCCGAGCTGCTGAAGGCCGCCGGTCTGGGCAACCCGCAGATCCGCCGCGAGAAGTACGTCAGCAGCAAGTAAGTCAGGGGTAGTGCCGGCCGCTGGCCGGCACCCCCCCATGACGCCTTGAAATGCCCACCGGAGGCGGCATCACGCCGCCCCCGGTGTCCTGCCTCAGTACGCGATCCAGGCGTCGCGCCAGGCAAAGCCGGTGCCCGGGCGGTAGGCATCGGCGTTGATGTTGCACCACGCACCTTCCGGGAACGGGCGGCAGGCGTACAACTTGCCGTCGGTGCCCTTCACAACGGTCTGGCCGGGCACATAGCTGCCGAGGCCGGCCGGGTACACATGGTCGTAGTCGTCACCCGGCGGCGGATCGACCGGATCGACCGGGCCCGGCAGGCGGGTATCGATCTGGAACAGGTTGCCCGGCTTCAGGTAGACACGGTTCTCGGTGGCCGAGGCGACCGGTGTGATCATGCCGTTCTTCATCACGCCCACGCGCGCCTGCTGCGCACTGGCGTTGACCTTGCGGGCCAGCGCCAGCGGCCACTGGTTCGCAGCGGTCTGACCCGCAGCCAGGGTGATATGCGGGCTTTCCAGATCATTGCCCTGGGCGTTGAACACGCGCAGCGTCAGGGTGGTGCCTTCTTCCAACGCACCGCGGGCGGTCACCGCGCCGGCATCCTGCCACTGCGGCGGCGGTTCGACGCCACCACCGCCTTCGAAGCGCACGTCCGCGCAGGTATAGAACGCTTCACCGGAATCCGAGCGCTGCCAGGTGTTGTAGATGATGTGCTGGCCGCTGCGCTTGGGCAGCGGGCAGTCCAGTTTGTAGACGTCGCCGGAGACCGGCACGTTGCCCAGCGTGCAGAATTCCTGCAGATCGGCCCAGCGCAACGGGCTGCCCGGCTGCCAACCGTCGCGGGTGACGTAGAACTTCCACTCGCGGGTGGCATGCGGGGCCGGTGCCTTGAACTCGAAGGTGTAGCGGCCCCGAGAATCGGCGCGGATCGGCGAGGTCGGCCAGTCACTGCGGTTCAGATCGAGGCCGCGGTACTTGCTGTTTCCGCCGCTGCACAACTCGCCATCTGGAACCACCGCTTGATGGTTGCCGTTGGCGTTGGCCTGGTTGACGCCGGCCCAGTCGTAGAACGGTTGCGCACCGCCGATGGCCTTGGCCGCGGCGCAGGCCGGGTTGGTCGGGTTTTCCGGATTGCCCTCGTGGCACTGCTTCACGCGGCTGAGCGGCTTGGACAGGGTGCCGTGGGCGAGGGCGCTGCCGGACAGGGCCAGGCCGGCAACGACGGACAGAGCGAGGACTGCCCGGTGGGACAGATGCATGCAGGAACTCCTTTGCGAAGTGTGGGAAACCTCGCGCAGTCTTCACATGCAGGGCCGTCGGCAACATCGGACAGGTTTGAAATCGATGGCGGCTGTGTTCGATCTGCAACACGGTGCTCACTGTGCCGCCATCCGGGCGAAAGGCGGTGCACTGTGCACCGCCTCCCGCATCACTGCCTCAGTACGCGATCCACGCATCGCGCCATGCTGCACCCACGCCCGGCCGGTAGGCTTCGGCGTTGACGTTGCACCATGCACCTTCCGGGAACGGGCGGCAGGCATAAAGCTTGCCGTCGCCGCCCTTCACCACGGTCTGGCCCGGCACGTAGCTGCCGATTCCAGCGGGGTACACGTGGTCGAAATCACCACCCGGCGATGGCGTACCCGGGTCCGGCACCTGGGTATCGAGCTGGAAGCGGTTGCCATCCTTCAGGTACACGCGGTTGGCGGTGGCCGAGGCTGCCGGTGTGATCACGCCATTGCTGAGCACGCCCACGCGTGCGTGCTGGGCGCTGGCATTGACCTTGCGGGCCAGCGCCAACGGCCACTGCGCGGCCGCAGTCTGGCCACTGGGCAGGGTCGCTTCCACGCGTTCGACGTCATTGCCGTTGGCGTTGAACACGCGCAACGCCAGGGTGGTGCCGACCGGCAGCTCGCCGCGCGCGGTGACCGGGCCGGCATCCTGCCACTGCGCTGCGGGCGGGGTGCTGCCGCCGCTTCCTTCAAAGCGCACGTCCATGCAGGTGTAGAACGCTTCGGTCGAATCCGAGCGCTGCCAGGTGTTGTAGATCACATGCTGGCCGCTGCGCTGTGGCAGCGTGCACTGCAGCTTGTAGGTGCCATCGGCCGACAGCGGCGTGTTGCCCAGCGTGCAGAACTCCTGCAGATCGGCCCAACGCAGCGGGCTGCCCGGTTGCCAGCCGTCGCGGGTGACGAAGAAGCGCCAGTCACGCGTGGCGTGCGGCGCGGTCGCCTTGAACACGAAGGTGAACTTGCCGTTGGCATCTGGTTGGATCGGCGTGGTCTGCCAGTCGCTGCGGTTTACATCCAGCCCGCGGAAGGTCGGGTTGTTGCCGCTGCACAGCTTGCCATCGGGCACTACGGCCTGGTGGTTGCCGTTGGCGTTGGCCTGATTGATGCCGTTCCAGTCGTAGAACGCCTGCGAACCACCGACGGCCTTGGCGGCAGCACAGGCCGGGTTGGTCGGGTTCTCCGGATTGCCCTGGAAACAGGCATAGACGCGGCTGACCGGC
This sequence comes from Stenotrophomonas maltophilia, assembly GCF_002138415.1. Lineage (NCBI taxonomy): Bacteria > Pseudomonadati > Pseudomonadota > Gammaproteobacteria > Lysobacterales > Lysobacteraceae > Stenotrophomonas > Stenotrophomonas maltophilia. The sequence goes on along the minus strand of NZ_CP015612.1, from coordinate 4,454,749 downwards.
GTGGTCATGGTGCCGTGGGCGAATGCGTTGCCGGCCAGGCACAGGCCCGCAGCGGCGAACGAGGTGGCCAGCAACAGCGGTGTGGATCGGAATGACATGGCGCTTCCTTGTGGTCGTCGAAAGAGAACGGTGACCGCAGGAGCTGCGCTGCACGGCGGACTTTCGGCGGCACCACGGCGAGTATCGAGTCGCGATGCAGGGTGCGGAACCACCGAAGCGCCGATCCGTGACTGGGGGTGTGAAGCCCTTCCCGCAGGCTTCACGCGGGACTGAACGGATGCGTTGACCATCACGTCTTCGGCGTGGCATCGATCACGTCGTGGAGATCCTGCTACGTCGGCGCCATACCCACTCGATCCGCCTGGCATGAGAAGCAACCGTGGGCCGCGTTGTGCAGCTGCACGAAGGCTACGGCAGGGTCGGCAAACAGCGCGTCCAGCCGGGCGGCAACATCAGTGCCCGCGCTGATCTCTGCGGCCAGCATCAATGCAGCCTGGTCATAGGCGCGCAACGAGATCGTACGGCGCTGTACATAGGCGGGTACCTCGCCCGGCGGCAGCACGCAGCGCGTTACGCCACGCTGCACGAAGATCGGGCCCGAGGCGTGATAGGGCGAGTGCAGCGGCAGGTGCACATGGGACAACAGCAGCAGCTCGCTGCCGCTGGGCGGATCGCTCAGGCCGATCCGGCAGGGGTGTCCTCCTGTTTCGCCGGCCCAGCGACGCTGGATGCCCAGCGCAGCCAGCGCGGCGTCACTCTTCTCGAACAGGTGCTGGAAGGGGCGGTGGTCGAGGCCACCGAGGTACCACGCATGCATGGGCGTCTCCTTGGTTTTCCCCGGATTCTGCGCACGCACCGGCCGTCATGCTCGCCGTATTCAGACCCGGCATCTCCATCGGGCCAGGCAGCGCCACGGGGATCGCACCGCAAGGCGCCAAGATGCGCGCGCCACCCCGGCCGATGAGCGCTCCATGTCCCTGGATTTCCCCACCCTCACCGTGCTTGGCTTCCTGCTCTGCATCGCTGGGGCCACCTGGCCGGAGACGAGGTACTGCGCCACTTCGCTGCGTTGATGCAGCACGGTTTGCAGGGCCATGACACGCCGCTGGGCCGCTACGGTGGCGAGGAGTTCGTGCTGGTGCTGGCCGGCAGCACACAGGGTGAAGCGATGGCGTGGGCCGCCGCGATCCGTACCGCTCTGCAGCAGAAGCCGGCGCGGCTGGCCACCGGGCCGGTGACGGTCACCGCCAGCATCGGCCTGGCCATGGACGACGGGCATGGCGACCTGTCCACGCTGCTGGCTGCGGCGGATGCGGCGCTGTACCGGGCCAAGGCCGCAGGCCGCGACCGCCTGGCCTGCGCCACGCCGGCGGAGATTTCGCGTCTGCCCATCGCCGACGACGCCGTGCCCGTGTAAGTTGAGTCACATCTTCCGCGGCAGCCCGTCGTGGTTGCCAGGAACGTCCTCCAGGGGAAACGAGCACGATGCAAAGACACCACCTCGCGTTGGCCGCAGCGTTGGCCAGCCTGATGCTTGCCGGTTGCAGCCAGTCACCGTCACCCGGCGCCGAAAGCGCCAGCGATGCACCCAGCCGCCGTTTCGGCACGATCGACTTCCAGCCCTGCACGCTGTCCACCGAAGGCGCCAGCGCCAACGTGGAAGCGCAGTGCGCCACCCTGCAGGTGCCGGAAGACCGGGCCCAGCCCGATGGCCGACGCATTGGCCTGCGCATCGCCTGGCTGGAATCGGGCAGCAGCGGCTCCAGCCAGCCCGATCCGGTGTTCTTCCTGGCCGGTGGCCCCGGCCAGGCGGCCAGCGAAGTGGCGGTCGTCGTCGATACCGCGCTGCGCCAGGTGCGCAAGCAGCGCGACATCTTCCTCGTCGACCAGCGCGGTACCGGCGGCTCCAACCCGCTCAGCTGCCTCGGCGCGGACGGCAAGGACCTGCAGATGGACGAGGACGCCGCTCCCACCGAGGCGTCGCTGCGCGACTACGCGCAGCGCTGCGCGGCCTCGCTGCAGGGGCGTGCCGATGCCCGCTTCTACACGACCACCGAAGCCATCGCCGACCTGGATGCGGTACGCCAGGCCTTGGGCGTGGACCGGATCAACCTGGTCGGCGGCTCCTACGGTACCCGCGTGGCCCAGCGCTATGCCGGTGCCTATCCGCAGCACACCCGCAGCATCGTCATCGATGGCGTAGTGCCCAATGAACTGGTGGTGGGCGGTGACTTCGCCACGACGTTCGAGGATGCGATCGCCCTGCAGTCGGCGCAGTGCCGCAAGGATGCCGCCTGCAGCAAACGCTTCCCGACCGACACCCGCGCGCAGCTGCGCAGCGTGGTCGAGACCCTGCGCCGTGCGCCGGTCTCGGTGGAGTATCGCGACCCCGGCACCAACCAGACCCGGCAGGATGTGCTGAGTCCGGACAGCGTGATCGGCCTGGCGTTCGCCTTCTCCTATGTGCCGCAGTATTCCTCGCTGCTGCCGCTGGTGCTCGATGAAGCCGCGCACGGCCGCTATGCACCGCTGGCGTCGCTGGCACGCGGTGCGAACCGCAGCATGGATTTCCAGATCAACCGAGGCATGCAGTGGTCGGTGATCTGCAGCGAGGATGCGCCGCGCTACAAGGCGCCGGCCGAGGACCCGGAGCGACTGTTCGGAAACGACGTGGCCAGTGCCTTCTTCGCGGCCTGCCCGGTATGGCCGCACCAGCCGGCGCCAGCGGCCAATGCCGTGCCGCTGCGCAGTGACGTACCGGCGCTGCTGCTGTCCGGTGAACTCGACCCGGTGACGCCACCGCGCTATGCCGAACAGGTCCTCAAGGGCCTGCCCAATGGCCGCGCGCTGGTCGCCCGCGGCCAGGGCCACGGCACGCTGAGTGCCGGTTGCATGCCGCGCCTGCTCGGCCAGTTCATCGACAAGACCGATGCCAGGGCGCTGGATGCCGGCTGCCTGGACACGCTGAGCTACGTGCCGGCGTTCACCTCGTTCAATGGATGGGAACCATGATCGTCGCCGACAACCTGCACAAGGCCTTCGACACACGCACCGGCCGCATCCAGGCGGTCTCCAATGTCGGCTTCCGTGCCGAGGACGGCCGCATCACCGGCCTGCTGGGCCCCAATGGTGCCGGCAAGACCACCACCATGCGCATGCTGTACACGCTGATGAACCCCGACCAGGGCAGCATCAGCGTCGATGGTGTCGATGCCGCACGCAATCCGGTGGAAGTACGCCGCCACCTTGGCGTGTTGCCCGATGCGCGCGGTGTCTACAAGCGCCTGACCGCGCGCGAGAACATCGCCTATTTCGGCGAACTGCATGGTCTCTCGGCCGAGCGCATCCGCGAGCGCATCGAAGTGCTGTCGCACGCGCTGGACATGGGTGACATCCTCGACCGCCAGACCGATGGCTTCTCGCAGGGCCAGCGTACGAAGACCGCGATCGCCCGCGCGCTGGTGCATGACCCGCGCAACGTCATTCTCGATGAGCCGACCAACGGTCTGGACGTGATGACCACGCGCGCGCTGCGGCGATTCCTGCTGGGCCTTCGCGAAGAGGGTCGCTGCGTGATCCTGTCCAGCCACATCATGCAGGAGGTGGCCGCGCTGTGCGACCACATCGTGATCATCGCCAAGGGCACGGTGATGGCGGCCGGCAGCGCCGACGAGCTACGTGCGCAGGCCGGCGAGGCCAACCTGGAAGATGCGTTCGTGAAACTGATCGGCAGCGAAGAGGGCCTGCACGCATGAGCATGATGTCGACCCTGATGACGGTGATGCGCAAGGAACTACGCGACCTTTCCCGTGATCGCCGCACACTGCTGCTGACCCTGCTGTTCGGGCCGCTGCTGTACCCGGTGCTGCTACTGGGCATGGGCAAGCTGGCCGAGAGCCGGGTACGCACCCAGATCGAGCAACCGCTGCAGATTCCGACCATCGGTGCGGACAACGCCCCCAATCTGGTGCGTTTCCTCGCCGCGCAGGGGCTGAACACCGCACCTGCACCGAAGGACCTGGCCGAGGCCATCCGCAGCCAGGAGATCGACGTGGCGCTGCGCATCAGCGATGACTTCGGCAAGGACTGGGCCGATGGCAAGCCGGCGCTGGTGGAGGTGATCAAGGACAGTACGCGCCGTGCCGCTGAAGTGCCCAGCGCACGTCTGGAGGCGGCACTGGCGACCTACAACGGCCAGGTCGGCGCGCTGCGGCTGATGGCACGTGGCATCGATGCGCAGGTGGCGCGGCCGCTGGACGTGGCGCGCCAGGATCTGGCCAGTGCCGAGGCCAAGCGCGGCATGATGCTGTCGATGCTGCTGCCGGTACTGCTCACGTTGACCTCGTTCATCGGCGGCGCCTACCTGGTGATGGACGCCACCGCCGGCGAGCGCGAGCGGCAGTCACTGGAACCGCTGCTGGCCACGCCGGGCTCGCGCAGCGCCATTGTCAGCGGCAAGATCGCCGCCGCCTGCGTGGTCGGGTTCGTATCGCTGCTGCTGACCCTGGTGGCGTTCAAGGTGAGCGCACAGATCGCGCCCGGCAACATCGGTCGCCAGTTCAACATGAATGTCGGTTCGATGCTGCAGATGCTCCTGGTGATGTTGCCGATGCTGATGATCGGCACCTCGCTGCTGACTTTCCTGTCGGCCGCAGCCAAGAGCATGAAGGAAGCGCAGAGCCATATGACCTGGCTGATGCTGCTGCCGATGATGCCCGGCTACGCGCTGGTGGCCTATCCGCTGAAGAGCGAGCTGTGGCAGTACGCCGTGCCGTTCCTGTCGCAGAACCAGATGCTGTTGAAGGTGATCCGCCACGAGACCATCACGCCGTCGGTCTGGGCCATCTATCTCGGTGCCAGCCTCGGCCTGGCCGCACTGCTGTGGTTCGCCGCCGTGCGCCGTTACCACAACGAGCGTCTGGCGATCTCCGGTTGACATGCAGAAAAAGGGACGGAGGGGATTAAGTCGTTTCTAGCCCTCCCGTCCCTTCTTTGCGCGGGCGCCCACGCTTGCGCAGCATCGCAGGTCGTCCAAGTGTCTGCTCTACCATCCGCAGGTACGCTGTGCTTCCCAATGGATGCTGCGCAGCACTGTGGTTGCGGATTGCCGGCAGGTCAGCGGACGCATTCAGATCCCGCAGAAACTGTGCATAGATTGTCGCCCGCTGTCGCTTGCTCGCGGCCAGTGCCTGAAATACGGGATGCGCTGTCAGCATCGGATCGTGCCGTCGCTGCAGGTTTCCATGCACGCTCGACCAGGGGTGATCTTCCGGGCCGGCTGTCATACCTGCACGAACCGGATTGAGTTCGATGTAGCGATAGACGCTGAGCAGATAGGCGTCGCTGTCCACCATTGAAGAATGGAAGCGACCCTGCCAGAGCGGTCCGCTGCGCTCATGTCGCTGATTGAAGGCCTGGACGTAGTTGTTGCCCTGCATCCTCATCGCGTTGGCTAGGCCCACACCCGTGGAGGGTGTGGCCAACAGATGAACGTGATTGCCCATCAATACGTAGGCATGCAGCGCGACCTGATGCTTCAGAAACGCACTGTGCAACAGGTGCAGAAACAACTGGCGGTCGATATCGTCAACGAAGATCGCCCCCTTGTTCACACCGCGCTGGGTCACGTGGTACGGCTGGCCGGCCAGCATCAGGCGTGCTTGTCGAGGCATGGGAGTTCAGGAATTCAAGGAGTCGCCAGCCTGCCGCCAAGCGGGCTGTGGTGAACATCAGGCGATGCCGCGAGAAGGTGTGGGGTAGGGCAGAAGCGACTTAATCCCCTCCGTCCCCTTTTCCGTAGCGCGCAGGCGTCACCCCCATCTCGCGCTTGAACACGGCGATGAACGCACTGGGCGTCTCGTAGCCCATCGACAGCGCGACGCTGATCACCGGCTCGCCGGACAGCAGGCGTGGCAGCGACAGCAGCACGCGCAGGCGTTGCCGCCACTGGCTCAAGGTCATGCCGGTCTCGGCCAGCCAATGGCGGGCAAGGCTGCGGCCGGAAAGCCCGCTGCCTGCGGCCCACTCTTCGATGCTGCAGCCGTCTCCAGGTGCGCGCGCCAGTGCGGCGGCGATCTTCTGCAGTCGCCGGTCACGCGGTTGTGGCAGGGCAAGCGGCAGGGGCATGCTGGCGGCAATCTCATCGGCGATCACACCGGCCAGTCGTGCCTGCGCAGCGTCCAGCGGCTGATGGGGCCATCGCAGCGCACGTGTTGTCGCCGCCTGCAGCAGTGCATTGGGCTGGAAAATGCGCGGTGTGGCGGGCAGGCCCAGGCAGGTCTCGGCATTGAAGTACAGGCTCCAGCCATCGAACCCGTCTGCGCTCAGCAGCGCATGGGGTAGCAAGGGCGGTATCCACGCGACGTGACCTGCGGGCAGCAGCCAGTGCAGGTCGTCGGCGGCGATCCGCAGCAGGCCCTGGTGCGCCCCCAGCAGCTGGCCGCGGGCGTGCTGGTGGCGGGCCGTGCGACGCATACCGCGCTGGCGTAGCCGGGCCGCCAGCACCACCGGCCCGTCAGCGGCATCGGTCAACGCGGGGTCGAGCAATGCGGTGGTTGTCTGATCTGCCATATTACTTGGCAGTTATACGGCAGAAACGTCGCGTTCGGGCCCCGACACTGGAGACCACTTCAACCGAGCGCTTCCCCATGCGACCACAGGACATCCTTCCCGACCATCAGAACGACGTGCAGGTGAACGGTCTCACCGTGCGCAAGGGCAGTGTCGGTGCCTTTCTGGCCAGCGTTCGTGACTGGCAGGATCCCGCCAGCAATGACGCCACCCGCGCCGCCGCCGAGGCCGACCTGCGTGCGCTGCTGCCGGGTCTGCACGCACTGGGCCTGTTCCGTGTGCTGGCTGCGCGTGATCCTGCACTGCAGGACTTGATCGAGGGTGTGGCCTGAAACGGCCAAGGCCCGGACATGCCGGGCCTTGGCGTCATCAAGGGGCGGAACCGACTTAATCCCCTCCGTCCCCTTTTTGTGGTCAGCCGCCGCCCGGGGCGAACACCAGCGTGCGGCGGGTGGTGACCGGTGCGCTGACCGGTTCGAAACGCCAGCGCTTCACGGCGTTCAGGGCTTCGCGGTCGAAGACGCGGCTCGGTGTCGCACGCAGCACGCGGGCGTTGATCACCGAGCCGTCGGTGCCGACGGTGATCTCCACCAACACTTCGCCCGAGGTGCCCGAACGCAGTGCTTCGCCCGGATAGCGCGGTGCCGGCGTACTGACCGGGCGCAGCGTGGGCGCGGCGGCGGCTGCTGCCTGGCGTGCGGCGCTGGCCTGCTGGGCCGCCGCCTGCTGCTGCTTCTGTTCGGCTTCGCGGCGGGCGGTGGCCTGGCGCTCGGCTTCCTGGCGTTCGTTGTCGCGGCGCGTGGCGTCCTGCTGCGCGGCAATCTGCCTGGCCGCATCGGCTTCCTTGGCGCGCTGCTCGGCCAGGCGCTGCTGTTCGGCCTGCTGCTTGGTCCGGTCTTCGGCGTCCTTCTTTGCCTTCTCTGCTTCGGTCTCGGTGCGCTTGGCCGCGTTCTCCACGCCCTTGGCCAGGCCTTCCTTCAGGCGCGGCAGGGCAGGGGCGGAGGCATCCACCTTTTCGATCAGCGCCACCAGGCGCTGCGCTTCGGTGTAGTCCTCGCGGCCCAGGTGCTGCTCGGCGGCGATCAGGGTGTAGGGCAGCAGGTCGGTCAGCGCGCTCTTCACCGAGGCGTCGTCCGGGGTCTTGTCGCGCAGGGCGAGGTAGTACTCGATGGCGTTGTCGCCCGCCGGCGCGTACATGCGGTTCTCGCGCAGCGCCTGGCTGGCCGACTCGCGCAGCTGCTCGGTGCCCATCGACTGCACCTTGGCAGCGACCACCGGTGCGGCGGGTGCGGCGGCGGTGGGGGCGGCGGCCGGGGCCGGTGCTGCGGATTCTTCCTTGCCCGAGCAGGCGGCCAGCGCCAGTGCCAGGGCAACCGGCAGCCACCGGCGCGCGGCGGTGATCGTTGAGACGTGCGACATCCTGCTCCCCTCTAGAAGACGACGTGACGTAAATCATTGATATGCATGGCCGGGACCTGCGGTCCGGGCACGGAACGATGACGTTTCCCGACGCCACCGCCGGCAACGGCGAGGGTGCAATCTAGCATCCCGGCCACCGCCGCGCGCAAGGGGCGGTGGCCGGAATGGGCAACGGCATCATGCCGCTGCTGGCAACGACATCAGTGGTCGTGCGCCTTGTCGTGGGGCTTGCTGTGGCCGTTGGACATCAGCTTGTCCGTCCAGGCGATGCCGATCGCCGACAGGATGAACACGCAGTGGATGATGGTCTGCCACAGCACGCCGTCCTGGGTCAGCATCGAGCAGCGGGCGACACCGATGTTGGCGGCGGCCACGCTCATCTGCTCCGGCGTGCACAGCGGGATGCCGCCCAGCGCGCCACTGGCGATGAAGGTCTTCAACAGGTGGATCGAGGAGATGCCGATGATCGCCATCGCCAGCTTCACCTTCAGCACGCTGGCGTTGACGTGGCTCAGCCACTCCGGCTGGTCCGGATGGCCTTCCAGGCGCAGGCGCGAGACGAAGGTCTCGTAGCCGCCGACGATCACCATCACCAGCAGGTTGGAGATCATCACCACGTCGATCAGGCCCAGCACGATCAGCATGATCTGCTGCTCGCCCATCGAGGCCGAATGCGAGATCAGGTGCCACAGTTCCTTGCCGAACAGGAATACATAGACGCACTGCGCCACGATCAGGCCCAGGTACAGCGGCAGCTGCAGCCAGCGCGAGGCGAAGATCAGCGTGGACAGCGGGGAGAGCGGCGGGCGGTTTGCACTCATGCGGAGGATGCTGCGTTGCGGGGGAGAGGCGAGGTTACCGGCCTGCCGTGACGGTGCCAACCCAACTCACGCACTAGACTTCAGGTTCCTTTCCGCACCCCGAGCCGCCGCCATGATCGACCTGTATTACTGGCCCACCCCGAACGGCCACAAAGTGACCCTGCTGCTGGAAGAAGCCGGCCTGGAGTACCACATCCACCCGGTCAACATCGGCTCGGGCGACCAGTTCAAGCCGGAATTCCTCGCCATCTCGCCCAACAACAAGATGCCGGCCATCGTCGACCACGCCCCGGTCGATGGCGGCGCCCCGCAGAGCGTGTTCGAGTCCGGCGCGATCCTGCTGTACCTGGCCGAAAAGACCGGCCAGTTCCTGCCCAGTGACCCGCGCGGCCGCGTCACCACCCTGGAGTGGCTGTTCTGGCAGATGGCCGGCCTGGGCCCGATGAGCGGCCAGATGGGGCATTTCAATGTGTATGCGCCGGAAAAGATCCCGTACGCGATCGAGCGCTATGACAATGAAGTGCGCCGGCTGCACGGGGTGATGGACAAGCGCCTGGCCCAGCACGCCTTCCTGGCCGGCGACGAGTACTCCATTGCCGACATGGCCAGCTACCCGTGGATCGGCGCCTACGACAAGCTGCCGGTGGACTTCGCCGCGTTCCCGAACCTCAAGCGCTGGCACGACGCCATCGCCGCGCGCCCGGCCACCCAGCGCGCCTATGCCCTGCGCCAGCAGGTGAACCCCAACGCTGGCAAGCCGCTCAGCGACGAAGAGCGCAAGCACCTGTTCGGCCAGCGTTGACCCGCCGCGGGGTCGGATCCCTTTGCAGCGCAAAGGGCTCTGACCCCAGCACCGCGCATGGGCAAAAGGTCATGCTGCCTTCCTGCACGGGCTTGGTTAGGATGGGGAACGACCGCCCCGTGCTCCGAGCCGGGGGGGACCTGCCGTTTGCCGGGATCCTCCATGCGCCACCTGTTCGCTTCGCTCGCCCTCATGCTCGCCACCAGTACCGCCGCCCACGCTGAAAAGCTGACCCTGGAAGCCATCACCGGCCCGCTGCCGCTTTCCGGCCCGACCCTGATGAAGCCGAAGGTCGCCCCCGATGGTTCGCAGGTCAGCTTCCTGCGCGGCAAGGACAGCGACCGCAACCAGCTGGACCTGTGGACCTATGACATCGGCAGCGGCCAGACCCGCCTGCTGGTGGATTCGAAGGTGGTGCTGCCCGGTACCGAGACCCTCAGCGATGAGGAAAAGGCCCGCCGCGAGCGCCAGCGCATCGCCGCGATGACCGGCATCGTCGATTACCAATGGTCGCCGGACGCGCAGCGCCTGCTGTTCCCGTTGGGCGGCGAACTGTACCTGTACGACCTCAAGCAGCAGGGGCAGGCGGCGGTGCGCCAGCTGACCCACGGTGAAGGATTCGCCACCGACGCCAAGCTGTCGCCCAAGGGCGGCTTCGTCAGCTTCATCCGCGGCCGCAACCTGTGGGTGATCGACCTTGCCAGCGGCAAGCAGCTGCAGCTCACCCGCGACGGCAGCACCACCATCGGCAACGGCGTGGCCGAGTTCGTCGCCGACGAAGAAATGGACCGCCACACCGGTTACTGGTGGGCGCCGGACGATTCGGCGATCGCCTTCGCCCGCATCGATGAAGCACCGGTGCCGGTGCAGAAGCGCTATGAGGTCTATGCCGACCGCACCGATGTGATCGAGCAGCGCTACCCGGCTGCCGGCGATGCCAACGTGCGCGTGCAGCTGGGCGTGATCGCACCGGCTGCCGATGCGCAACCGCGCTGGGTCGACCTCGGCAAGGAACAGGACATCTACCTGGCCCGCGTCGATTGGCGCGATGCGCAGCACCTGAGCTTCCAGCGCCAGTCGCGCGACCAGAGGCAGCTGGATCTGGTGGAAGTGGCACTCGATTCCAACCGCCAGCGCGTGCTCGCCCACGAGACCAGCCCGACCTGGGTGCCGCTGCACAACAGCCTGCGCTTCCTTGAAGACGGCAGCGTGCTGTGGTCGTCCGAACGCACCGGCTTCCAGCACCTGTACCGCATCGATAGCAAGGGCAAGACCACCGCGCTGACCCACGGCAACTGGCCGGTGGACGAGCTGCTGGCGGTTGATGAAAAGGCCGGCAAGGCCTACTTCCGTGCCGGCATCGAGACCTCGCGCGAAAGCCAGATCTACGCGGTGTCGCTGCAGGGCGGTGAGCCGCAGCGCCTGTCGAAGGCACCGGGCATGCACAGCGCCAGCTTCGCCCGCAACGCCAGCGTCTATGTCGACAGCTGGTCCAACAGCATTACGCCGCCGCAGATTGAACTGTTCCGCGCCAACGGCGAGAAGATCGCTACGCTGGTGGAGAACGACCTGGCCGATCCCAAGCACCCGTATGCGCGCTACCGCGATGCGCAGCGCCCGGTCGAGTTCGGCACGTTGACGGCTGCCGATGGCAAGACCCCGCTGAACTACAGCCTGATCAAGCCGGCCGGCTTCGATCCGTCCAAGCGCTACCCGGTGGCGGTGTACGTCTACGGCGGCCCGGCCAGCCAGACCGTCACCGACAGCTGGCCCGGCCGTGGCGACCACCTGTTCAACCAGTATCTGGCCCAGCAGGGCTACGTGGTGTTCTCGCTGGACAACCGTGGCACCCCGCGACGTGGCCGTGACTTCGGTGGTGCGCTGTATGGCAAGCAGGGCACGGTGGAAGTGACCGACCAGCTGCGCGGCGTGACCTGGCTGAAGCAGCAACCGTGGGTGGACCCGGCGCGCATCGGCGTGCAGGGCTGGTCCAACGGTGGCTACATGACCCTGATGCTGCTGGCCAAGGCCTCGAACCAGTACGCCTGTGGCGTGGCCGGTGCGCCGGTCACCGACTGGGGCCTGTATGACAGCCATTACACCGAACGCTACATGGATCTGCCGGCGCGCAATGAAGCGGGTTACCGCGAAGCGCGCGTACTGACTCATATCGACGGCCTGCGCTCGCCGCTGCTGCTGATCCACGGCATGGCCGACGACAACGTCTTGTTCACCAATTCGACCAGCCTGATGAGCGCGTTGCAGAAGCGTGCACAGCCGTTCGAGCTGATGACCTACCCGGGTGCCAAGCATGGCCTGTCCGGCGCCGATGCCCTGCATCGCTACCGCGTGGCCGAAGCCTTCCTGGGACGTTGCCTGAAGCCCTGATCCGCAGCCGGGAAGGAGCCCGCCGATGACCCTGCCACCACCGATTCCCGCCCATCGACAGACGTCCGCCGGTTGGTGGTGCCGTCATTGGCGCTGGGCGATGCCGTTGACGGTGGTGCTGGTGCTGGGCGGCGCCGGTGGGGTGGTGGCCTGGAGCGTGTTGCGCTGGAGCGAGGCGGCACGCGAAAGCCCGCCGATGCGCGAAGCGTTGCGCCGCGCGGGCTGCAGCATCGAACTGGTGGAAGCCTTCGGCGAGCCGCTGCATATTGAATCGATGCCACTGGGCAGCATGCAGACCGCGATCAACGGCCAGCGCGATGTCGGCCTGACCGTGGCCCTGGAAGGACCGCATGCGCACGGTCGGCTGTTCGTGAAAGGCACCCGCAGTGACGACGTGTGGGACTACCCGGTGATGTATGTGCTGGGCGAGAACAAGCAGACCTTCGACCTGACTGCACTGGATGACGACGAGGCCGCGCAGGAGTGCGAACTGCAGGCCTGCCGCGAGCGTGGCGAATGCCCGCTGACCGCGGCGTTGTGATTGCACGACCGCCGAGACCGAGGCTGTCGTGATCCGCCACAGTTGAATTCACTTGTCGATCGGGCCTCGGCTGAGCTCGGCATGTCTGGTGTGAGGCCAATCAGTGCCGACACCACACGACGCTGATGAACCGGTTCGCGAGTGGCGAAGCCTTCAATCCTCACTGCTTCGATAGCGTGGATTGATAGTGCGAACGACGTTCCGGATTGCTGGCACAGGTCCCCTCCAATGATTGAGCCGTTGCAGCGCAGATCTGGCTGCAACGATTCACTTCATCCTGGAAGGAGCGTGCAATGCGAACGTATGCAATCAGGATCATGGTAGCGCTGACAGTGTTTGCGCTGCTTTCGATTCCCCCCGGAATGGCTGCTGAGCCCTTCGTGGAGGTACTCTCGGACACACCATTGGCGGGAGCAGAACAGCATCTGCGCAGAGCAGGCGATGATGTGGACTGGGTACGCCGGGTTCGCGTGAATGAGGTCGCTCTGGCTGCCGATGAGATCACCGTTGATCTCCACGACATGGTTCTTCACCTTGTCCGCGATCCTTCCGAACCCCTGTTCGAGAGCGTCCAGAGTGTGATCTACCGGCCTGCGGGTGACGAAGGTGCACAACGAGAGGCGCGCTCGATCCCTGGTATGCAGTGGGTGGGCAGGGTGAAGGCCGTTTCGCTGGATGTTGAAGGGAAGCCTGGGCCGCCCCCGTACGTGCGAATCTGGTCGGACACTTCAGGAACACATGCGAGATTCAGCCATGGGTTCTGGCATTACACGCTGGACGGCGATCGACTGGTAAAGCGTGATGTGCGCCGCGCTCTACGGGACGAGCGAGACGATGTGAGGGACCGGCGACCAGACCGGCCCGCTCCAGATCTTCCTCCAGGAATTGCCGCCGGAGGGAACGGCGAAGGTCGCGATGTGATTCGGGTTGCGTACGGCTTTGCGGCCGGTGCGTTGGCGGACGGGCTGGATCCGGCAATCGAGCAGGTCAGGGCTGCGGTGATCGAGGCCAATGCCGGCTTTGCAGCAAGTGGTATTGAACTGGAGCTGCAGACGGCGGCCAACGCACTTCCGGGATACCGCGAAACCACGCTTGATCGGACGCTCGATGACATCGCAAAGGGCAGGCAAGGCCCCCTCTGGCTGCTGCACGTGGCGCGGGAAGGCGAGCGAGCCGAGGTAATGGTGATGATCATCGATACACATTCAGGCGCTTCCGCGTGCGGATTGGCCCAGCAGGTTCTGGCGACCCGGGAAACCGCCTTTCTCGCCGTCGAGCGCAGATGTCTGGACCACCACACCCTTGCACATGAGATGGGCCATCTGCTGGGAGCAGATCATGATCCCGAGAACGCGGCACTTGATCCTCCAGGATTCGCATACGGGCATGGCTATCAGTTCAACGCGGAAGACGTGCCTGGCTGGCGTACCGTCATGGCCTTGGAGTGCGGCGACCGGGCCTGCCCGCGGGTGAACATCTGGTCATCTCCGCTCATCCAGCATGAGGGTGTGCCAACCGGATCCGTTGATCTTCACGACAACGCAAGAGTCCTGCGCGAAACGAAGGGCATCGTAGCCAGCTTCCATCCGGATCCACCATTGCATGATCCCGATGTCCCAAATGCGGTCGCCGTGACCTCCAGCCGATTGTCGCCATCGCCGTGAGCGCGTAGGGTGCGGGCAACCCTTTGCTGGAGTGTCCCATGAAGCCGATTGCGCTCGCTGTTGCCCTGGCCCTGACTGCCGCCCCGTTGCTGTCCGCACCGCCGGCCCTGGCCGCGCCGGCCGCCAAGGCCGCGACTCCCGCCAGCCCGGCCTGGGTGGCACGCAGCAACGCCCTGGCACAGATCCTGCTGGATGCGCAGGGGCCGTTCCAGCCGGAAGAAACCGGCTTCTTCGGCGTTCCCGGTTATGACGACAAGGTGGCCGACCTCGGCCCGGACAATGATGCGCGCTACCGCGCCGCGATGGCCAAGGCCCGCGACGAGCTGAAGGCGAAGCTGGCCACTGAGCGGGATCCCAATGTCCGCCAGGACCTGGAGATCATGATCCATGCCGCCAGCCAGAACATCGAAGGCAGCGAGCTCAACGAGAAGTACCTGCTGCCGTGGAGCGATGCGCCGCAGACGGTGTTCAGCGGCCTCAACCTGCTGCTGTCCGACCAGGTGCCGGCTGAGCGCCGGGCCAAGGCGGTCGACCGCCTCAAGGCCTATGCCGGCCTGCAACCGGGCGGCACCGCCTTCACCACGCTGGCCCGCCAGCGCTACGAGGAACGGCTGAAGGACAGCAGCTTGCTGCAGCCGACGAAGATCGAAGTGCAGCAGTCGCTGGACAACGTCGAGACCTACATCACCGGCATCGAGTCGCTGCTGAAGAAGTACCAGATTGCCGGCGCCGATGAAGCGATGAAGGCCCTGGCCGGGCAGATGAAGGACTACGCCAGCTGGACGCGCACCACCGTGCTGCCGAAGGCGCGCTCCGACGCACGCCTGCCGGCGCCGCTGTACGCCTATCAGCTCAAGCAGGTCGGCATCGACATCGACCCGAAGCTGCTGATGCAGCGCGCGCAGCTGGAATTCATGGAAACCCGCTTGGCGATGCAGCAGCTGGCGCCGCTGGTGGTGAAGGACAAGGGCCTGAAGGTGGCCGACCCGAGTGACCCGGTGGCGGTGATCCGTGCACTGAAGGCCGACAAGATCGCCGACGATCATTTGGAAGGCCACTACCGCAAGGTGATCGATGCGATCGATCCGCTGATCCGCGAGCACGCGATCGTCGACGTGCCCAAGCGCGCCATGCAGATGCGCCTGGGTTCGGCTGCCGAGAGTGCCGCCAGCCCGGCTCCACATTTCCTGCCGGCGCCGCTGGTCAACAACACCGGGCAGCAGGGCACCTTCGTGCTGCCGCTGGGCAACCCGGCCGCCGGCCCGGGCGCACAGTACGACGATTTCAACTTCGGTGCGGCGGCGTGGACGCTGAGCGCGCATGAAGGCCGCCCCGGCCACGAGCTGCAGTTCACCGCCATGGTCGAGCGCGGCGTGTCGCTGGCACGCACCATGTTCGCGTTCAATTCGGTGAACGTGGAAGGCTGGGCGCTGTATGCCGAGGCCGAGATGGTGCCGTACGAGCCGCTGGACGGGCAGATGATCGCCCTGCAGTTCCGCCTGCTTCGCGCCGCACGCGCGATGCTGGACCCGATGCTCAACCTCGGCCTGACCGACCGTGCCAACGGCGAGCGCGTGCTGATGGAGCAGGTCGGTCTGTCCAAGGCGATGGCCACCCAGGAACTGGACCGCTACATGGTGCGCATGCCGGGCCAGGCCGGTAGCTACTTCTACGGCTATACCCGCATCCTGGAGCTGCGCATGCAGACCGAGCTGGCGCTGGGCGCGAAGTTCGACCGCCTGGCCTTCAACAACTTCCTGCTCGACCAGGGCCTGCTGCCGCCGGACCAGCTGGCGGACGCGGTGAACAAGGTGTTCGTGCCGAAGTACAAGCGCTGAGCATCATCGGGTAGTGCCGGCCGCTGGCCGGCAATCGCCGTTGGTAGATGCCGACCTTGGTCGGCGCTGTGGGTTCGTGCCAACCAAGGTTGGCACCCACCAGAGCGATGTGTTGGCTGTTGCAGGGATGTGCAGGCCAGCGGCCGGCACTACCCGCGGTGACGCTGCCGCGTCACCGCTGCGGTTGCGGTGTGATCACCTGTGTCGGCAACCGCGCCGGCGGTGCCGGATTCGGCACCCAGATCGCGACGCCGGCGGCGCGCTTCTGCGTGGTCGGAATACCGATGCCGACGCCGCCACCAACGTGCGAGCCAAACGAACCGGCGCCGACCGACATGCCCACCGGCGAGCCGCTGCTGCCCACGCCCATCAGCACCACGCCATTGGCGCCGAGCGCGGCGGCCTCACGCTTCAGGCGTGCCACGGCGGCATCAGTCTGGCCCTGGGTGCCGAAGCCGACGGCCGACGCCGATTCCAGCTGGGCGATTTCCTGGGAACCGGCCGGCGGGGTGGAATAGATCTGCACCAGCGCCGGATCGATCGGTGCGCGGGCGCGGCCCAGCATCACCTTGGAGGTGCTGGCACAGCCAGCGGCGACCAGCAGGATGGCCGCCAACGCGGCCCAACGGATGTTCATGGCACGACCCCTGTAGGACTGGTTGCGATCATCGGCGGGCCACTCTGAATCGGCGCCAACACCCGGGCCAGGGCACGCACGGCAGCACGCTAGCACGGTGGCGGTGACAGCCCCGCCAATGGCAGTAGGCGGCGGCAGCGGGAACGTCTATGGTTGGGGCAGGAACCAACTGCGGGAGAGCGGCATGGGTGTGATCAGTCTGTTGTGGGGCGTACTGGCGCTGTTGTGGATGATCCTGGCGCTGATTCCACTGCTCGGCTGGGGCAACTGGTTCCTGATCCCGTTCGCTGCGGTGGGCGCGGTCATCGCCGCGCTGGGCATCCTGTTCACCCACCCGAGCAAGCGTGGCCGGGCCTGGGCCGGTCTGGTGCTGAACGGCATCGTGGTGGTGGTGGGCATCCTCCGCCTCGGCCTGGGTGGCGGCGTGATCTGAGCCTGCGCCCGGGTGCGACAGGGCGTCGCAGGCGCACGGCCGATGGCCGGGCAGGGGCGTACAATGAATGGCTGCGCGAGCCCCCCGCGTGCCTGTGAATCCGCGCCCGGCGCGGCTGCCCCATGATCATCCGACCCCGTCCCCACGGCTGGCAACTGCTGTACATCCTGCGCGGTTCGATCGTCAAAGCGATCGCGCCCAAGGTGCTGGCCATCCTGATCCTGTCCATCGCCGTGGCTGCGGTGGTGGAACTGGCGCCGCCGACCGGCATCGAACGCGTTTCGGTCACGCCGTTCACCCTGCTCGGACTGGTGCTGTCGATCTTCCTCAGCTTCCGCAACAGCGCCTGCTACGAGCGCTGGTGGGAAGGCCGCAAGCTGTGGGGCCAGCTGGTCTACGAATCGCGCTCGCTGGCCCGCCAGGTGAACCTGCTGCTGGCCGATGACACCGGCCGTCGCCGACGCATCGCCTACCTCACCACCGCGTTTGCCCATGCCCTGGCCGGTCGCCTGCGCGGACGCATCGTGGCGCTGATGGCCCTGCCGTGGCTGGACAAGCGCCAGCGCGAACAACTCGGGCAGCGCGAGAACGTACCCGACGCGCTGCTGTCGATGATCGCGGCCGAACTGGCGCAGGCCCTGCGCGCCGGTGACCTCGACCCGATCCTCTACACCCAGCTGGAAGAGCGCCTGCACGCGATGTCGTCGATCCAGGCCGGCTGTGAGCGCATCCTCACCACCCCGCTGCCGTTCGCCTACACCCTGCTGCTGCACCGCTGCGCGTGGATGTTCTGCGTGCTGCTGCCGTTCGGCCTGGCCAGTTCGCTGGGCTGGGGCACGCCGGTGCTGTCGGCGGTGCTGGCCTATGCCTTCTTCGGCCTGGACCAGCTGGGCGAAGAAATGGAAGACCCGTTCGGCCTGGAGCCGAACGACCTGCCGCTGGACGCGCTGGTGCGCACGATCGAGATCGACCAGCTCGACGCGCTCGGCGAACGCCCATTGCCCGAACCCCTGCTGCCGCAGGGTTACCTGTTGCAATAGCCACTCCTCGGAGCCTGCCATGTCCCACCCGCTTTACCGCCCGCGCCGCATGCGCCATGACGAGTTCTCGCGCCGCCTGATGCGCGAGAACACGCTGACCACCGACGACCTGATCTACCCGGTGTTCGTGCACGAACTGGCCGGCCGCACCGCAGTGCCGTCGATGCCGGGCGTGGAGCGGCTGTCGATCGAAGAGCTGCTGAAGGTGGCCGAAGAAGCGCTGGAGCTGGGCATTCCGGTGATCGACCTGTTCCCGGTGATCGACCCGTCGCTGAAGTCGCTGGATGCGTCGGCGGCGTGGGCCGAGGACGGTCTGGCGCAGCGTGCGATCCGCGCGCTGAAGTCGCGCTTCCCGGAGCTGGGGGTGATGACCGACGTGGCGCTGGACCCGTACACCACCCACGGCCAGGATGGCATCATCGATGACAAGGGTTACGTGCTCAACGACATCACCGTCGACGCACTGGTCAAGCAGTCGGTATCGCACGCCGAAGCGGGCGTGGACATCGTCTCGCCGTCGGACATGATGGACGGCCGCATCGGCGCGATCCGTCGCGCGCTGGATGCCGACCACCACGTCAACGTGCGCATCATGGCTTACTCGGCCAAGTACGCCTCGGCGTTCTACGGTCCGTTCCGTGATGCGGTGGGCAGCGCGGCCAGTCTCGGCAAGGCCGACAAGAAGACCTACCAGATGGACCCGGCCAACGGCGACGAGGCACTGCGCGAGATCGCGCTGGACCTGGAAGAAGGCGCCGACATGGTGATGGTCAAGCCGGGCATGCCGTACCTGGACCTGGTGCGCCGGGTGAAGGAGAAATTCGGCGTGCCGACCTTCGCCTACCAGGTCAGTGGCGAGTACGCGATGATGAAGGCCGCCTTCGCCAACGGCTGGCTGGACGAGCGCGCCTGCGTGCTGGAGTCGCTGCTGGGCTTCAAGCGGGCCGGTGCCGATGGCGTGCTGACCTATTTCGCGCCGCAGGTGGCGCGATGGCTGCGCGAGCGCTGACAATAGCGCCACGATAGACGGAGGACTGCGCGATGGGACCCGAACTGGGATGGATGCAATGGCTGATCTGGGGCACCGGCACGCTGGTGTTCGGCGCCATCATCGTCGGTGTCTTCATCGCCGCCTGGCGGGCCGGCAAGCGCCCGCCGGAGCAGCTCTCCGCTGCCCGCCACGTGGCCCGAGAGCAGGCGCTGCCGGACAGCGTGCAGGCCGAGCTGGCCGCGTTGAACCAGCGCAAGGACAACGGCCAGCTGAGCGAGCTGGAATACGAACAGCAGCGCGCCAAGGTGCTGTCGCGCTGACTCTCAGTTCTGGTAGCCGCCAACCTTGGTTGGCGCTTTCCCGCATGCCAACCAAGGTTGGCATCTACCAGACGGCTATCCACGCATGGGGTGGATCTACCGGATACACCCGGCAACCGCCGCCACCTTCGGCACCGCCAACCGGTACACATCCACGCCACCGGCACGTGGCGCCTTCGCCGCACTGCTGGCAACCATCATCTCGCCCGGCTTGGCATTGTCGATCACCGGCGCGCCGGTCCAGCCGTCGGCCTGGTTGAACGACAGCCCAAGCGGCTGCAGCGCCACGCCGCTCCACGCACAGCCGCTGCTCCACACCTGCGCGGTCGTGCCGCTGCCGCGGCTGAACACCACGGCGCCGTCCTGGCCCAGCCAGTCGCCGTCGGTCTCGTCGTCGGCGCTGTTCAACGCGCTCAGTGCGCTGGCCGGGCCGCGCAGGCCCTGCGCATCCAGCGTCGCCACGAACAGGTCCCAGCCAGCGCCTCGGCCCTGCTGGCGCGCAAACAACAGCCGCTGGCCATCCGCGCTCAGGGCCGGCCCGCGCTCTTCCCGGCGCCCGCCATCGCCAGCCAGGACCTGCGCGCTGCCAAGCCGGCCATCGGCGGCCAGCGCGGCCCGATACAGCGCCAGCCTGCCCTCGCGGCCGGCCGCGAACAGCAGCCAGCGGCCGTCACGGCTGAAGTAGGGATCACGGGCCTCACCGGCCACGCCTACCGGCAGGGCCTGCGCCTGCTGCCAGCGGCCGTCGACCACGCGCGCCTCCCACAGGCCCCAGCCAGCCTCACCGCGGCGGGCAAAGACGATGCGCTGGCCATCGGGACTGATCGTGGCGCGGCCCTCGTCGGCACGGGTGGAGACCACGCCCATGCCTTCGATGCCGTACTCGTTCAACGCCATCGCCACGGGGGCAGAGAGTAGACTGGCGGCAAGCACCAGCAGGGGCGGGGTGATGCGCATCATCCGGGTCCGTGCACGAAAGAGCATCAGTCTAGCCAGCTTGAGGATTCCATGACCGACCGTTACGCCGTCTTCGGACACCCCGTTGCCCACTCGAAGTCGCCGCAGATACACGCGACGTTCGGTCGCCAGGAAGGCATCAGCATCGATTACCGTGCAATCGACCTGGCCCCTGATGCGTTCCTGGCCGGCCTGGAAGCCTTCGCCGCCGAAGGCGGTGTCGGTGCCAACGTCACCTCGCCGCACAAGGAAGCCGCGTTCTCGGTGTGCACCACCCTGACCGCGCGCGCGCGCCGCGCCGGCTCGGTCAACACGCTGCTGCGCAAGGGCGACCGCTGGCACGGCGATACCACCGATGGCATCGGCCTGGTGCGTGACCTGACCGACCGCCATGGCCTGGACCTGCGTGGCCGCCGCGTGCTGCTGATCGGCGCCGGCGGTTCCGCGCGCAGCGTCGCGCCGGCGCTGCTCGATGCCGGCATCACCGAGCTGGTGGTGGTCAACCGCACACCGGAACGCGCCGATGAACTGATCGACGCGATGGGCGAACCAGGCCGCGCGATCAGCCGCTACTGGGAAGACCTGCGTGACCTGGGTGACTTCGAGCTGATCGTCAATGCCACCTCGGCCGGCCGCGACCGCGACGTCGAGTTCAAGCTGCCGCTGTCGCTGGTCAACTCGATGACCACCGCCGTCGACCTCAACTACGGCGAGGCTGCCATCGCCTTCCTGGCCTGGGCACGCGCGTCCAACTGCCGCAATACCGTGGATGGGCTGGGCATGCTGGTCGAACAGGCCGCCGAGAGCTTCCTGCAGTGGCATGGCGTGCGTCCGCAGACCGATGAGGTCTACCAGTCGCTGCGGCAGGGCTCGGCCGTGCTGGCCGGCGAGGACTGATCGATGGACGGCGCAACCCTGCTGGTGACCGTGCTGAGCATGGTGGGCGTGCGCCTGCCGGTGCTGATCGCGCTGTGCATCGGCCTGGTCTGGGTGGTCGGCGCGCCGCGCGATGCCACCCGCACCGGCGCCCTGGCCGGCCTGCTGCTGTTGCTGCTGTCCAGTCTCGGCGGCCTGGCAGCGGGCATCCTGCCGATGTGGCTGGTCAGCAGCGGTAACTTCGGCGCCGTGTCGGGCATCGGCACCATCCTCGGCGTGCTGCACTTCGCGCTGGCAATGGTTGAAGCCATCGGCGTGGTGCTGCTGGTGTGGGCACTGGTGCGCCTGCTGCGTAGCCGTACGATCCCGGCGGCCTGAGCGGCAGCGCCGGGCCATGCCCGGCGTATCTGGCCCCTGAGAGGTCCGGCCACCGGACCGTGACCGCCGCCAGGCGTCGTCGCTGGCCCGTTCAGGGTGCCAGCGGCGGTGAACGTGGCCGGCCATGCGACAATGACCGGCCTGATCCAGCCACGGTACTTCCCGGCGTGACCGAAACCGTCGCCGCTCCGCGCACGCTTGATGACGCCTTGAAGGACGCGATCCGCAAGGCGTACACCACGCTGCAGGCCAATACCCCCGGCTTCTCCACCCGCCGCTCGCAGAGCCAGATGATCGGCGTGGTGTCGCGTGCGCTGTCGAAAAGTGGCGGCGTCGGCGTGGTCGAGGCGCCCACCGGCGTCGGCAAGAGCCTGGGCTACCTCACCGCAGGTGTACCGATCGCGCTGGCCAGCAAGAAGAAGCTGGTGATCAGCACTGGCACCGTGGCGCTGCAGTCGCAGCTGGTCGAGCGCGACATTCCGAATTTCCTCAAGGCCACCGGCCTGGAAGCGACCGTGGCGCTGGCCAAGGGCCGCACCCGCTATCTGTGCACGCGCAATGCTGCCGAGGCACAGGGTGAGGGCTCGCAGGGCGGCATGTTCGAGGATGACGCGCCGCTGTTCGATCGGCCGCTGGCGCCGATCGAAATGGACATCGCCAAGCGCCTGACCGACGCCTTCACCAGCGGCAGCTGGGATGGCGACATCGACAACGCACCGGAGACCATCAGCCCCGGCCTGCGCAGCCGCATCACCACGCCGGCCTCGGGCTGCGCCGGGCGCCGCTGTGCCTATTCGGCGCAGTGTGCGGTGCTGCGTTCGCGCAACACCGTGCGTGATGCGCAGATCGTCGTTACCAACCACGCGCTGCTGCTGTCGGCGCTGTCGATCGGCGACAGCGACAACGGCCAGCCGTTGATCGCGCCGCCGTCGGACATGCTGCTGGTGCTGGACGAAGGCCATCACATCGGCAACGTGGCGATCGACCAGGGCGCGGCCAGCCTGGCGCTGGATGAAATGGCCAAGCGCACCGGCCGCCTGCAGATCCTGATCGCCGGTGCCTACCGCGCGGTCGACAAGGACCGCCTCGGCAACCTGCTGCCGAACGAAGCGATCGAAGTGGCCAGCAACGTGGCCAAGCAGTTGCGCGCGTTCCGCGATCATGTCGAGCGCGTGTGGATGCCGGCGCCGGCCGACGAGGAGCCGATGTGGCGCGCGGCGAATGGGCGACTGCCCGAGGCCTGGCGCGAGCCGATCGAGGCCCTGGCCGACGATACCCGCAGCCTCTACAACTGGGCGCATGCCGCCACCGCGCAGGTCGCCAAGGGCAAGCCGGACGATGCCGCGCGCGAGCGCCTGCAGCGCAACCTGGGCATGGCGCTGGAAATGATCGAGCAGCAGTACAACCTGTGGCAGGCCTGGCGCCGCGAGGACAAGGACGGCGCGCCGCCGATGGCGCGCTGGGTCACCGCCACCCGCGACGGCGACCTGGTGCTGCACGGCTCGCCGGTGTCGGCAGCGCACGTGCTGCGCAAGCTGCTATGGGATGAAGTGGATTCGGTGGTGATGACCTCGGCGACGCTGACCGGCGGTGGCGATTTCCAATCGCTGGCGATCGACAACGGCATTCCCGAAGAGGCCGAGATGGTTTCGCTGTCGTCGCCGTTCGACCTGCCCAACCAGGCCGAGCTGATCGTGCCGAAGTTCCCGGTCACGCCGGATGACCGCGAAGGCCATCCGCGCGAGGTGGCACGCTACCTCGACACCGAGCTGGATTGGGCCAAGGGCTCGATGGTGCTGTTCACCTCGCGCTGGAAGATGGAGAAGGTGGCCGGGCTGATGTCGGCCGCGCGCCGCAAGCAGGTGCTGGTGCAGGGCGAGATGTCCAAGACCCGGCTGATCGACGAGCACCTGCGCCGCGTGGCCGCAGGCGAAGGCTCGGTGCTGTTTGGCCTGAATTCGTTCGGCGAAGGCCTCGACCTGCCCGGTGAGGCCTGCACCACGGTGGTGATCACCCAGGTGCCGTTCGCGGTGCCGACCGACCCGCAGACCGCCACGCTCAGTGAATGGTTCGAGGGGCGCGGGCTCAACGCCTTCAACCTGATCGCCATTCCGCACGCACTGCGCACGCTGACCCAGTTCGCCGGCCGCCTGATCCGCACCTCCACCGACACCGGCCGCGTGGTCATCCTCGATTCGCGGCTGCTGACCCGCCGCTACGGCAAGCGCATCATCGACGCGTTGCCGCCGTTCAAGCGCGTGATTGGTTGACGGGTGCTGGTAGCGCCGGGCCATGCCCGGCGGAGGGCCTCAACGGCCTTCCGGATTCCGGCAGCCTGGCCCATAAGCCTCCGTGTAGGGTTTGCCGAAGCAGCGCAGTAGCCCATCAAGCACATCCAGGTTCGGTGGCCACGGCATCTGCACCTGCTGCCCGCCTTCGGTGGTGAAGTGGTAGCGACCGTCCTTGATGTTCTCCGCCATCGCGGTGGGCGTCGGTATCGCGACCAGCCTCGCACGAGCCTTCTCCAGGGCGCTGCGGTCCTGGCGCAGGAACGCGACCATGCCGTCCACGTAGGCATTCCAGTAACCCGGGTCGCCCGCGTTCACGTGTTTGTGGCTGCGCTCCATCAGCGTGATCGCCCGCGCGGTCTGCCCCAGCTCCGCGCGCAGCTGGCCCTCGTGCCAGGTGATGATGACGTTGCCTTCTGCCTTGGGCAGAGCGCCGTAGGCGGACAGCAGGTCGGCCGCTTCGCGGGTACAGCCACGGTCGGCCAGCGGGCGCCAGCCACCTGCCAGGTCCTGATCGAATCGGCCAGGTTCCATCGCCAGCATCGCTGCACGGTCGTAGCTGCAGTCGGGGGCTTTGGACGGTTCTGCCGACGTCCCCATGGCAGCGGCCAGCGCAAAGGAAAGCAACATCATCTCAACCTCCGTGTTGGTGACTTCCTGGACCACCATAACGGATCAGGAGGGGTAGCGCCGGCCGCTGGCCGGCAACCTCATTGATGTGGGGCGTCGCAGTGCAGATGCCGGCCAGCGGCCGGCACTACTGCACGGGGGTCAATCGCCGAGCAGGGCGGTGTTGCGTACGGCACCCTTGTCAGCGCTGGTGGCCAGCAGCGCGTAAGCCTTCAACGCGCTGGTGACCTTGCGCGGGCGCGGCGCGCGCGGCTTCCAGCCGCGGGCATCGGCGTCGGCGTGGCGCTGGGCCAGCGTGGCCTCGTCCAGCAGCAGGTCGATGCGGCGCGCCGGGATGTCGATGCGGATGCGGTCGCCGTTTTCCACCAGGCCGATGACACCGCCGCTGGCGGCTTCCGGCGAGACGTGGCCGATCGACAGGCCCGAGGTTCCGCCGGAAAATCGGCCATCGGTGAGCAGCGCACATTGCTTGCCCAGCCCCTTCGATTTCAGATAGCTGGTCGGGTACAGCATCTCCTGCATGCCGGGGCCGCCCTTCGGGCCTTCGTAGCGGATCACCACCACCTCGCCTGGCTGCACTTCGTCGGCGAGGATGCCGGCGACGGCGGCGTCCTGGCTTTCGTAGACGCGCGCGGGGCCTTCGAACACGTGGATCGACTCGTCCACGCCGGCGGTCTTCACCACGCAGCCATCCACGGCCAGATTGCCGCGCAACACGGCGAGGCCGCCTTCCAGTGAGTACGCATGCTGCAGCGAGCGGATGCAGCCTTCGGCGCGGTCCACGTCCAGCGTCGGCCAGCGCGTGGCCTGGCTGAAGGCCTCCTGGGTGGGAATGCCGGCTGGACCGGCCTTGAAGAAGGTATGCAGGGTGTCGTTGTCACTGCGCACCACGTCCCAGCGTTCCAGTGCGTCGGCCAGGCTGGCGCTGTGCACGGTCGGCACCGTGGTATCGAGCAGGCCGGCACGGTCCAGTTCACCCAGGATGCCGAACACACCACCGGCGCGGTGCACGTCCTCGATGTGGTACTTGGGCGTATTCGGCGCCACCTTGCACAGCTGCGGGACGCGCCGCGACAGCGCATCGATGTGGGTAAGGTCGAAGTCGACCTCCGCTTCCTGCGCGGCAGCCAGCAGATGCAGGATCGTGTTGGTGGAACCGCCCATCGCGATGTCCAGGGTCATCGCATTGGCGAACGCGGCCTGGGTGGCGATGCCGCGCGGCAGCGCGCTCGGGTCTTCGCCGCCATACCAGCGGTGGCAGAGTTCGACGATCAGGCGGCCGGCGCGGCGGAACAGCGCCTCGCGGTCGGCATGGGTGGCCAGCGTGGTGCCGTTGCCGGGCAGCGACAGGCCCAGTGCTTCGGTCAGGCAGTTCATCGAGTTGGCGGTGAACATGCCCGAGCACGAACCGCAGGTCGGGCAGGCGCTGCGCTCGAACGCGGCGACCTTCTCGTCGGAGGCGCTGTCATCGGCGGCCACCACCATCGCATCGACCAGGTCCAGCTTGTGCTCGGACAGTTTGGTCTTGCCCGCTTCCATCGGCCCGCCGGAGACGAACACCACCGGGATGTTGAGGCGCAGCGCGGCCATCAGCATGCCGGGGGTGATCTTGTCGCAGTTGCTGATGCACACCAGTGCGTCGGCACAGTGGGCGTTGACCATGTACTCCACGGCGTCGGCGATGATCTCGCGGCTGGGCAGCGAATACAGCATGCCGTCGTGGCCCATCGCGATGCCGTCGTCCACGGCGATGGTGTTGAATTCCTTGGCGACGCCGCCGACCTGTTCGATCTCGCGCGCGACCAGCTGGCCGAGGTCCTTCAGGTGCACGTGGCCGGGCACGAACTGGGTGAAGGAGTTGGCGATGGCGATGATCGGCTTGTGGAAGTCGCCGTCCTTCATGCCGGTGGCACGCCACAGGGCGCGGGCGCCGGCCATGTTGCGACCGGCGGTGGAGGTACGGGAACGGTATTCGGGCATGGCTGGCGGAACGGGCGGGCCGTACGACGTGGGGGAGCGCCTGATCATGGCCAATTTTTTCGGTTGCTGCTGCAACCACCGGAGGTGGTCCGGCCGGGCTGCGCCCGGCACCCGCGGTAGTGCCGGCCGCTGGCCGGCAACCTCAACGGCAACAGCTGGGCTATCCGTGGGATGGCGGGGTGGGTCCGGCTGCGGGGGACGGCGCAAGTACGTCCATGTAGCCTCGGTCGCGCCATCCATGGCGCTCACGCCCCCGCAACCGGACCCACCCCGCCTTCGACAGTTGGCCGCAATCTGACGGGGTCGGATCCCGTTGCTGCGCAACGGGCTCTGACCCCGATTCCTGATTGGAACGACGAAAATGAAAGTCCGTTCATCTTTCCCACTTTGCCGATTCCGGTTGCTGGTCCGGATTTGGCATCATTGGGGCATTGATCCGTCGACAGGGCATGAGGCCATGAAACGTTCCCGCACCACCGCGCTGCTGCTGATGAGCGCCGCGCCGCTGCTGTTCACCGCCTGCCAGAAGGAGCCGGAGGTGAAGGTGCAGGAAGGCCTGTACACCTCGGTGGAGGCCTGCACCGAGGCCACTGGCGATCTGTCATCGTGCCGCAATGCCTTCGCCGAAGCGCAGAAGCAGGCCGCCGATGCGGCGCCGAAGTACGCCAGCAAGGAAGCCTGCGAGAAGGACTACAAGCCGGAACAGTGCGTGCAGCAGCACACTTCGGCCGGTACCTCGTTCATCGGCCCGATGATGATGGGCTTCTTCATGTCGCAGATGCTGAGCAACCGCGGCGGCCTCGCGCCGCAGGCCCCGGCGGCGTCGCCGGCCTACCAGGACAAGAGCGCTGGATGGGCGCGTCCGGCACCGGGCGGTACCGGTGGCCTGAACACCGCCAGCGGCATCGGCGCGGGCAAGGCTGGCCTGGCCCCGGTCACCAGCGAGCCGAACCGTGCGGTTACTGCCAGCCGTGGTGGCTTCGGCAACACCAGCGCGCGCCGCAGCACCAGCGGCAGCTACGGCGGCTGATCGACCCCATGCAGCGTATCCGGATTGCCGCGCGTGCCCAGTGGCGGGCACGCGCGGAAGAGGCGGGTTTCCGCTTCCACACCATCGACGGCCAGCCGTACTGGGATGAAAGCGCGTACTACGCCTTCACCCTGCGTCAGATCGAGCAGGACATCGAAGACCCCAGCGCCGAGCTGCACCAGATGGCGCTGGACCTGGTCGGTGATGTCATCGGTAGCGAACGGCTGATGGACCAGCTGGCGATTCCGTCGCATTACCGCGACTGGATCGCCGACAGCTGGCGCCAGCGCCAGCCGCATCTGTACGGTCGCCTGGACCTGGCCTACGACGGTACCGGCCCGGCCAAGCTGTACGAATTGAACTACGACACGCCGACCTCGCTGTTCGAGGCCAGCTTCTTCCAGTGGCAGTGGCTGGAGGACCAGCGCAACGCCGGTCGCCTGCCGCAGCATGCCGACCAGTTCAACGCGATCCACGAAGCGCTGGTCGAACGCTTCGGCGAACTGGCCACGCAGTTGCCGCCGCCGCTGTATTTCAGCGCCGTGGGCAGTTCGGAAGAAGACCGCGGCACCGTCGACTACCTGCGCGACTGTGCATCGCAGGCCGGCCTGCATGGCCAGGCCATCGCCATCGAGGATATCGGTCTGTCCGAGGATGGTCGCTTCACCGCGCTGGACGATTCGGTGATCGGCACGCTGTTCAAGCTGTACCCGCTGGAAGACCTGATGGCCGAGGAATTCGGCCGCGCGCTGCCCGGTTCGGGCGTGCAGCTGCTGGAGCCGGCCTGGAAGGCGGTGCTGAGCAACAAGGGCATCCTGCCGCTTCTGTGGCAGCGCAACGTCGGCCATCCGAATCTGCTGGAAGCGCATTTCGATGACGGCAGCACGCTGGCGTCGGGCTGGGTGCGCAAGCCGCTGTTCTCGCGCGAAGGCGCGAACATCGAGATGCACTTGGCCGATGGCAGCACCCAGCGCAGTGACGGTCCCTACGACGGCCCGGCGATCATCCAGCGTGCGCATCCGCTGACCCGCTTCGAAGGCGGCTACCCGCTGATCGGCAGCTGGGTGGTGGGTGACCACGCCTGCGGCATCGGCATCCGCGAGGACGACAGCGCGATCACCCGCGACAGTGCGCGCTTCGTGCCGCACGCGATCGTTGATGAGGCGCCGACGCGGATCTACGTCTGATGACGGTTCGGCGCCCCCCGGGCCGGCGTGGGCAACCGACGCCGTCGTAGAACAACCGCTGTAGGTAGTGGCCGACCTTGGTCGGCGCTGTTGATTCTGTGCCAACCAAGTTGGCACCCACCAGAGCGATGCGTCGGTTGCTGCAGGGGTAGTGCCGGCCGCTGGCCGGTAACCGGTTTTGGTAGATGCCGACCTTGGTCGGCGCTGTTGATTCCGTGCCAACCAAGGTTGGCACCCACCAGAGCGATGCGTCGGTTGTTGCAGGGGTAGTGCCGGCTGCGGGCCGGTAACCGGTTTTGGTAGATGCCGACCTTGGTCGGCGCTGTTGATTCCGCGCCAACCAAGGTTGGCACCCACCAGAGCGATGCGTCGGTTGCTGCAGGGGTAGTGCCGGCCGCTGGCCGGTAACCGGTTTTGGTAGATGCCGACCTTGGTCGGCGCTGTTGATTCCGTGCCAACCAAGGTTGGCACCCACCAGAGCGGTGCGGCGGCTGTTGCAGGGGTAGTGCCGGCTGCGGGCCGGTAACCGTTTTTGGTAGATGCCGACCTTGGTCGGCGCTGTGGGTTTCGTGCCAACCAAGGTTGGCACCTACCAGAGCGGTGCGTCGGTTGCTGCAGGGGTAGTGCCGGCCGCTGGCCGGTAACCGGTTTTGGTAGATGCCGACCTTGGTCGGCGCTGTGGGTTTCGTGCCAACCAAGATTGGCACCCACCAGAGCGGTGCGGCGGTTGTTGCAGGGGTAGTGCCGGCTGCGGGCCGGCAACCGTTGTTGGTAGAGGCCGACCTTGGTCGGCGCTGTTGATTCCGTGCCAACCAAGGTTGGCACCTACCAGAGCGGTGCGTCGGTTGCTGCAGGGGTAGTGCCGGCCGCTGGCCGGCAATCGGTGTTGGCACCTACCAAGGCGATCGCTGGTATCAGAGCAGCCCTTCGCGCTTCACCGCCAGGTAGCGTTCCACCAGCGCACCGGGCAGGGCATCGGCGGTCACATCCAGCACCATCACCTTCTCGCTGCGCAGCGCCTCATGCGCTTTCGCGCGCTGCTGCAGGTACAGCGCCGCTGCACCGGCCTGGGTAGCGTCTTCCAATGTCTGCACTTCGCTGTCCAGCACGCCGTCCAGCTCACGCTCGCGCAGGCTGGCCACGCACACCAGGTGGCGTTGCTGCAGCAGGCGCACCGCCGCCAGCAGGTCTTCGATGTCTTCGTCGCGCACGTTGCTGACCAGCATCACCAGCGCGCGCCGGCGCTGGCGCAGCGACACTTCGGTGGCGGCGGCCAGGTAGTCGGTGGCCACCGCGCGCGGCTGCAGATCGTAGCTGGCGCGCAGCAGGTGCTCGACGGTGCCCATGCCGCGCTGCGGCGCCACCCAGCGGCGTTCGCCACCGGCAGCGAACAGGCCGGCGGCGTCGCCCTGGCGCAGCGCCAGGTAAGCCACCACCAGCGAGGCGTTCAATGCATGGTCGAAGTGCGAGAGCCCGCCTTCGCTGGCCAGCATGCGCCGACCGCTGTCCAGCATCAGCAGCAGCTGCTGGTTCTTCTCGTCCTGGTATTCGCGCGAGATCAGCTTGCGCGCACGCGCGGTGGCCTTCCAGTCGAGCTGGCGCAGACTGTCGCCGATGCGGTACTCGCGCATCTGATGGAAGTCAGTGCCTTCACCCCGGCGGCGCTTCACGTGCGCACCGACCAGCCGCGAGGCCTGGTCGGCACTGAACAACGCGAAGCGGGTGAGCGGCACGAAGTTCGGATAGACCCGCACGTCCAGCGCGGGGGGCAGGGTGCGTTGCTGCCACCACAGGCGCCACGGCGAGCGCATGCGCAGGTGCACGCCCTCGAAGCGGAAATGCCCGCGCTGTAGCGGCTGCAGATGGTAGTGCAGGGTGGAAGCGGTGCCCGCCTGCAGGCGCACGCGCTGCGGCAGCGCTTCCAGCGGCCAGCCGCCGGGTACCAGGTCGAACACCTGCACCGTCATCGGTGCGTCCGCCTGCAGCCGCAGTGCAGCCTCGCGGCGCACGCCCAGTGCCAGCGCTTCGGGCAGTTCGCGCTGCACCTGCGGCGACGGACGCCGCCACTGGCGCCATAGATCCACCAGCGCCGGCACGGCAATCGCCAGCGCCGCCAGCGCCCAGCTCCAGCGCGGCAGCCACCCGCCCAGCACCAGGCCGCCCAGGGCAGCCCAGGCCAGCAGCAGCGCCAGCAGCAGCGGGGCCGGCCTCATCGGCGCGGCGCTTCCACCTTGGCCAGCAGCGCGCCCAGCACGTCGTCGGCGTCCTGGCCTTCAATCTGCAGTTCCGGTGCCAGCGCGATGCGGTGGCGCAGCGCCGGGCGTGCGATGTCGCGCACATCATCCGGGGTGACGAAATCACGACCGGCCAGCACCGCCTGTGCACGCGAGGCACGCACCAGCGCGATGCTGCCACGCGGGCCAGCGCCGACCGCGATACCCGGCCACTGCCTCGTGGCCGCCACAATCCGCACCGCGTAGTCGATCACTTCGTCATCGACGGTGATCGCCGCAGTGGCACGCTGCAGTTCCAGCAATTCACCGGCACCGAGCACACGCGGCACCTGGCTCAGGTCGAAATCGCTGGCGGCGCGGCCGCTGGTGATCGCGGTCACCATGCGCTTCTCGTCCTCCAGCTGCGGATAGTCGATCAGCACCTTCAGCAGGAAACGGTCCAGCTGTGCTTCCGGCAGCGGGTAGGTGCCTTCCTGCTCGAGCGGATTCTGCGTGGCCAGCGCCATGAACGGCGGCGCCAGGATGAAGGCCTTGCCTTCGATGGTCACCTGGCCTTCCTGCATCACTTCCAGCAGCGCCGACTGGGTCTTGGCCGGTGCACGGTTGATCTCGTCGGCCAGCAGCAGGTTGGTGAACACCGGACCGCGACGGATCTTGAAGCTCTCGCTCTTCGGGTCGTACACCGCGTGGCCGCTGACGTCGCTGGGCATCAGGTCGGGGGTGAACTGTACGCGGCCGTAATCCAGTTCCAGGGCCTGTGCCAGTGCGCGCACCAGCAGGGTCTTGCCCAGCCCTGGCACGCCCTCGATCAGCACGTGGCCACCGGCCAGCAGCGCCACCAGGATCTGGTCCAGTACATCGGCCTGGCCGATGAAGGCGTGGCCGACGGCATCGCGGATGGCATCGACGCGTTCGATCAGGCGGGCGTTGGCGGCCGCCGGCAGCTCGGGGACTTCGGTCATAGCAGGGATCTCATCTGGAGCAGCAAGCGGATGCGCTCGCGCAGGGCGGAGGAATCGTGCGGCGGAGGGGGCGTGAGCGCGCTGGCAACGCGGCCCTGCGGCCAGGACAGCAGTTCGGCGATGGCCTGTTCGCGCGGCGCGCCATCCAGTGCGGCGGCAATCGGTGCGCGCAGGCGCAGGCGGTGCAGGAACAGGGCGAGCACGGCCTCGTACAGGCGCATGCCGTGACCGAAGCGCAGCAGCAGTTCGCCACTGGCGCGCACGTGCTCCAGCAGCGAACGGCGTTCCAGCACCGGTGACGGCAGCAGGCTGCCGAAGCGCTGCGAGCGGCCCCACAACCAGCCCAGCAAAGCCAGCAGCAGCGGCGCCCACAGCGGCCAGCCCTGATAGAACATGCGCGACCACAGCGACGGCGGGCGGCTGGCATAGACCAGCCAGACCGCACCCTTGCCGTAGTTCGGATCGAGCAGGTAGCGGGTCAGGTCGCGATGGGCAGGATCGTGCAGGCCGTCGCTGGCCTTGCCTGCGGCAGAGGCCAGGCGCGCTGCCGGTGAGTCCACTTCGCTGCGCATGAACTCCATGTCGGCCAGCACGCTCACTCTGCCCTGGCCGTGGCGCAGGCGCGCGAACACCAGGTCGCGATCAGTGCCCCAGCGGCGTTCGGCCCGCGCACTGGCCGCAAACCCAAGCGTGAAGCGGCGGCCACCACAGAATTCGACGTGGCCCGGATCGTCGTCGACATGGAAGGCCTGGCAGTCGCTGCGCTGGAACAGGCTGTCCACGCCCAACTGATCCAGCAGGGGGCCCTGCGTGCTGCTGGCATCGTCCTCGGCCCGTGGTGGTGTGCGCACCAGCAAGTGGCCGCCCTGGTCGACCCAGTCCAGCAGCTGTTTCACCGCCGGCGCCGGCAGTTCGCTGCTGTCCTGCAGCAGCACCACCGTGTCGTGGCGCCCCAGCGTCATCTGCTGCAACTCCAGCCGCGGTCGCGAATGCACGTCGATGCCATCGGCGCGCAGGGCCTGGCCGAGTACGTACAGCGGGTTATAGGCGGCCTCGCCCTGAGGCGGAAGCCGGATCGTCTCGGTCACCCGCTCGTGCGTGCGCAGGTAGAGCACGGTCAGCGGTACGCCGAACAGCACCAGTGCACCCAGCAGCAACGACCAGAACAGGCGCGGACTCATGCCTGCCACCCGTACTGCTGGCGCAGGGTGTCGGCCAATGCATCGAAATCGGCGCGGCTGGGCAGGCGGCCACCGTAGGCGGCGTACTGCCACATGCGCACGATGCGTGCGAACAGGTCACGGTCGCTGGGCTCGGGCATGCGCCGCGACGCGCGCAGGCATTGCGCTTCGGTGGCGCCGGGTGGAAGCGCTATACCGCTGCGCTCGCCCACCGTGCGCACGCTGGCGCGGTACAGCAGGGCCAACGCCTGCCGCGGCCGGCCCTGGTCCCACAGCAGACCAGCCTGGGTGGCCACGTCCGGCGGCAGCACCACCGGCAGTTCCACCTGTTCCTCCAGCACCTGCGGTGCTGCGTCAGCCTTGCGCCGGCCACTGCCCCGCAGCCACGGCAGCCACAGCCGCGCGGTCAGCAGCAGCACCAGCAGCAGGATGCCGAGCAGGCCCCACAGGCCCCATTCGGCCAGCCGTGCCAGCCAGGCGATGCCGTCCTTGCGCGCTTTGCGCTCACCTTTGCTGTTGGTGTCACGCTGCAGCTGCTTGTCTTCCTTCTTTTTTTCCTCGGACTGCTCGATCGGCTTCCAGCGGGTGACCTCGCGGGTCGGGCGCTGCAGCGGGTCCTCATAGGCGCGGTTCACCGCCTGACGGAAACCGGCGGTGTCCACCGGCGTACCGCCGAAGATCGTTGCCGGCGTATTGGCGGGGTCGTTGGCCGCGGTGGCCGGTTCTTCCGCACTGTCTTCGTCCTCTTCGGCATCGTCGGCTTGCTCAGCGACCGTCTGCGCGTCCTGCGCATGCACCGGTGCGGAGACCAGCGGCAGTGCAAGGCACAGCAGCAGCGCCAGCGTTGACGCCGCCGGCAGCAGGCGGTCGCGCAGGCGCCGCAGGGCGATTTCCACGTCCCAGGCTTCCATCTGTGTACGCCGGTTCAAGTACAGGCCAAAGCCCGCACCGACGAAGAACGGGCCGATCAGCACCGAGGCCAGCCAGCACGCCAGGTTGACGCCCAGCCGTGCCCATGCGGGGGTGTCCTGGCCGATCATGTCCCATGCGGCGCGCCATGATTCGGACATCAGCTCCAGTGGCATGAACATGAACACCGCACCGATCGCGCCGGACACCAGCACGGCTTCGAACGCCATGCAGGTCACGGTCAGTACCAGTGCCGCGCCCGCTGCGCCGGCTGCCACTGCACGACGACGTGGGCCGCGCTGGCCCGGTGTGTTGCCCTCGAGCAGGTTCACCGGCAGGCACAGGCTGCGCAGCACGCTGAAACGACGCCAGCCCAGGTAGCCCCAGAATCCGCTGTTGCCCCAGTGACGTTGCGCGCGCAGCGCCGCCAGCGTGCCGACCGGTTCGCCGAAGATGCCGCGCGACAGCACGTACAGCGGCGCACGTTCGAACAGCGGTTTGCACCACCACATCGCCAGCCAGGCCCAGCCGAATGCATCCAGCCACCAGCCCAGTACGTTGAAGATCACGAACAGCGGAGTGCTGGCCAGCAGCCAGCTGCCCCACACCGCGCGGGCATGGCGGCGGGCGAGGGCGCTGCCCAGCTCCATCGCCTCCCAGCCGCTGCGTGCACGCAGCACCACGTCCAGGCGGTCAATCCGCATCGCCGCCTCCGCGCCCACCACGCCACAGCCAGAGCAGCACGCCAGCCCACAGCACGCCGGCCACGCTGAACTTGCCCCATGCCGGTACTTCGGCGATCGACGACCAGAACGCCTCGATGAAGGCCGCGACCAGCAGCATGAAGGCCACGCCCAGGCACAGCCGTGCGCCGATGCGGCCGCCGTCGACCAGTGCATCCAGGCGGCTGCGCCGGCCCGGTGCCAGCAGCTTCATGCCCAGTTGCAGGCCGGCACCGCCCGCGATCACGATCGCAGTCAGTTCGAAGGCGCCGTGGCCGACCACGAAGCGCCAGAACGGATCGCCATGGCCGATGTGCTGCAGGTGGCCGGCCACCGAACCGATGATCACGCCGTTGAACAGCAGCACCAGCAGCGTACCCAGCCCGGCCAGCAGTCCGCTGGCGAAAGTGCGCAGGGCGATGCTGATGTTGTTCATGACGTAATGGCCGAACATCATCCAGTCGGTGCCGCTGTCGCGCCCCAGGCGCTCGGCCGCAGGGTCGTACATGCGCTCCATCTCGGCGATCTGGCGGTTGTCCATCAGCATGTGGATCAGGTCCGGATAGGCCTGCGCCAGCACGAAACAGGCCACCGCCGGCAACGCGAACATCGCCAGTGCCACCCACATGCTGCGTGCCTGGCTGCGCACCAGCAGCGGAAAGTCGGCCACCAGGAATTCCAGTGCCGCGCGCCAGCGCGTCGGCCGCGTGCGGTACAGCACACTGTGGCCCTGCTGCATCAGCTGCTGCAGGCGCTGCACCAGCTGTGGGCTGTAGCCGCGCTCACGGGCCAGCGCCAGCTGCTGGCACAGGCGCCGGTAGTGCTGCGGAAAGGCGGTGTCGTCCAGTGCCAGCCCGCTGGCCTTGCGGCGCGTACGGCGTGCGGCACCGGCGCGCAGCAGCAGCCACTGCTCCAGGTCCTGCCATTCCTGCTGGTAGCGGGCGACGAACTGTTCCTGCTTCATCGCCGCCCCAGCAGCCAATTGGCCATTGCATACAGGCGCAGCACGGCGACCTGGCCGTGGGTGCCGGTGAGGGGCTCGGCAATGCTGGCCAGCTCCTGCTGGCGCGCCGCCGACAAGCGTGGCGCGCGCTCGGCAAAGGCCATCAGCGCGGCCTGTTCTTCCGGGCGCAGCGGCTGTGGCGGGGCCAGTACGCTGTCGATGGTGAGGGGCGGCGGCAGGTACAGCGCAGGCGCGTGCACCACCACGGTGCCGGCCACCAGGTCACCCAGGCGCCGGCCATGCGGGTCGAACAGGCTGCTGATCAGGCCCAATGCATAGCCGAACGGCAGCATGTCCACGGTACGCAGCAGATTGCGGGTGATCGACGCCATCCAGCCCACCGGTGCGCCATCGCGCGACAGCACCCGCAGGCCCAGTGCGCGCTTGCCGAGGGTACGGCCCCACAGTGCCTCGCAGATGATCGGGTAGGCCCAGTAGACCAGGAACATCAGCACCAGGTAGAGGCCGGAGCCGAATTTGTCCAGCAGTGCCAGCGGGATCGACATCAGCACCAGCACCGCGATGCGCACACCGAGATCCACCAGCCAGGCCATCGCCCGCGGCAGTGGGCCGGCGGCCGGCAACTGCAGCAGCACACCCTCCGGCGTCACCACCTCGCGGTAGGTATCAAGCATCGGTGCGGCCATCAGTGCGATGGCCTTCGTTGTGGGCGGCGGAGTCCTCTCCGGCAGGCAGCCACAGGCATGGGGGTCTCGACAGGTCCTGGTCGGGCCCAGACTTTAGCAGAGCCGCATGGCGGCGTTGGCCGTTCAGCCCAGGTACTCGTCCTTCAGCCGCACGTAGTGGTCGGCCGAGTAATGCAGCGCCTCGATCTCCTTGTCACTCAGCGTGCGTGCTGGCCGGGCAGGGTTGCCGACCCAGAGCTCGCCTTCACCCACCACCTTGCCCGGGCCGACCACCGCACCGGCGCCGACGAAGCCATGGCGCTCCACGCGGGCACCGTCGAGGATGCAGGCACCCATGCCGATCAGGCTGTAATCGCCGATGGTGCAGGCATGGATGATGCAGCCGTGGCCGACGGTCACGCCTTCGCCGATCAGGGTCGGGTAGCCGGCCTTGTTGTACGGGCTGTGGTGACTGACGTGGATGATGGTGCCGTCCTGCACGTTGGTGCGTGCGCCGATGCGCACGTAGTTGACGTCACCGCGGATGATCGTGCCCGGCCACACCGACACGTCGTCGGCCAGTTCCACGTCACCGATGAGGGTACAGGCCGGATCGATGTACACGCGCTCGCCGAGGACGGGCATCTTGTCGCGGAAGGGGCGCAGCGGGTTCATCGTGTCTCCGGAAATCAGGGCGTTCGCGACGATGATACGCGCTCGGCCAATGGCGACCCCGCCGACACCTGCAACTGCCGGGATGCTTCATGCATCCGTGTCGACCAAGGTCGACACCTACCAGAACGGATCGCGCACCGCATTGCAGTAGATCCACGCCATGCGTGGATGGCATCCACCGATCCCGCGTTACGCCACGCGGCCGCGGCGTGCGCGCTCCAGGTGCACCAGCAGCAGCGAGATCGCCGCCGGTGTCATGCCGGGAATCCGCTGCGCCTGGCCGATGGTCTGCGGGCGCACGCGCTCCAGCTTCTGCAGCGCTTCGGCCGACAGCCCGCGCACCGTCGCGTAGTCGAAGGCCTCGGCGATCGGCGTGGCTTCATGCCGTTGCTGGCGCTCGATCTCCTCGCGCTGGCGGTCCAGGTAGCCGGCATACTTCACGCCGATCTCGACCTGCTCGGCCACCTTGCCGTCGGCCACGGCCGGGCCCAGCGACGGCACCTGCATCAGCTGCGCGTAATCCAGCTCGGGGCGCTTGATCAGGTCCAGCACGTTGGTTTCGCGACTGACCGCCACGCCCAGCGTGTCCTGCACTTCGCGGCCCAGCGCATTGGCCGGGGTTGCCCACAGTGCGCCCAGGCGCGCGCGCTCGGCGGCGACGGCCGCCTGCTTGGTCTCGAACGCGTCCCAGCGGCGGTCATCCACCAGGCCCATCTCGCGGCCGGTCGGGGTCAGGCGCTGGTCGGCGTTGTCCTCGCGCAGCTGCAGGCGGTACTCGGCGCGGCTGGTGAACATGCGGTACGGCTCGTTGGTGCCGTGGGTGATCAGGTCATCCACCAGCACGCCCAGGTAGGCTTCGTCGCGACGCGGGCACCAGCCGTCCAGCCCACGCACCTGGCGTGCGGCGTTGAGGCCGGCCAGCAGGCCCTGCGCGGCAGCTTCTTCATAGCCGGTGGTGCCGTTGATCTGGCCGGCGAAGAACAGGCCGTTGACCAGCTTGGTTTCCAGCGAGGCCTTCAGCCCGCGCGGGTCGAAGAAGTCGTACTCGATCGCGTAGCCGGGGCGGGTGATGTGCGCGTTCTCGAAGCCGCGGATGCTGCGCACCATCTCCAGCTGCACGTCGAACGGCAGCGAGGTGGAGATGCCATTGGGGTAGATCTCGACGATGCCCAGGCCTTCGGGTTCGACGAAGATCTGGTGGCTGGCCTTCTCGGCAAAGCGCACCACCTTGTCCTCGATGGACGGGCAGTAGCGCGGGCCGATGCCTTCGATCTGGCCGCTGTACAGCGGCGAGCGGTGCAGCGCATCGCGGATGATCTGGTGGGTCTGCTCGGTGGTGTGGGTGATCCAGCAGCTGACCTGCTGCGGATGCTCGTCCACCGAGCCGAGGAAGGACATCACCGGGCGCGGCGAATCGCCAGGCTGCTCGTCCATCACGCTGTAGTCCAGCGAGCGGCCGTCGATGCGCGGCGGCGTGCCGGTCTTCAGGCGGTCGACCTGGAACGGGCGCTCGCGCAGGCGCGCGGCCAGCGTGGTGGCCGGCGGGTCGCCCATGCGGCCGGCGGCGTACTGGGTCGGGCCGACGTGGATCTTACCGGCCAGGAAGGTGCCGGCGGTCAGCACCACCGCCTCGGCGTCGAAGCGCAGGCCGGTCTGGGTGATGACCCCGCGCACGGCGTCGCCTTCGATGACCAGGTCATCGACGGCCGCCTGGAATACGGTCAGGTTGGCCTGCCCTTCGACAATGGCGCGGATCGCCATGCGGTACAGGTTGCGGTCGGCCTGGCAGCGGGTGGCGCGCACGGCCGGACCCTTGGAGGCGTTGAGCGTGCGCCACTGGATACCGGCGCGGTCGGCGGCATGCGCCATCGCACCGCCCAGGGCATCGATCTCCTTGACCAGGTGGCCTTTGCCGATGCCGCCAATGGCCGGGTTGCAGCTCATCGCGCCCACCGTCTCGATGTTGTGGGTCAGCAGCAGGGTGCGCACGCCGGTGCGGGCCGCGGCCAGCGCGGCTTCGGTGCCAGCGTGGCCACCGCCGATGACGATGACGTCGTAACGATGGAAGGACGGATTCATGGGGGCTGTTCAGCTGGGGGCGGGCGCGGCCGGGGGGCGGCGCCGGGGTGGCGATTTTAGCGCCATTCGGGGCCGGGACGCCGGTGCCGGCCGGCCGGCGCCGAAATCAGCCCTAAAGTTGGCAGGATTTTTGCAGATAACCCAATAGCACCCACCGTGGCTGGCGCCGTAGGCGCCCGTGACCGGAATTGGAACAGGGGCCGGTACAGGCGCACGGTGGGGGAGCAGAGGGCCGGCAGTCGGGGGACTGTCCGGCCCTGTTTTTTGCGGCTGTCCGGAAGGCGCCATCCACGCATGGCGTGGGTCTGCGAAGGCTGGGGCCCTCGCCGGTTGGCGACCCAACAAAACAAACGGCCCCGCATCGCGGGGCCGTCTGCCTTCAGAGGTGCCGACATCCGACAGGGCCGGAACAGGGGGGATCCAGATGTTCCTGTCGGATATCGACGTAGAGCTTTTTGCGGCGGCCCGTGTCGTTTTTGTCACTTTGTGACGCGGGCCGTCACTGTCCGCGTAGATTGCGGCTTAGACCGTGTGAAATGCAAGACGGTTCAGCGCTCAACTGTGCGCTGTGTCGCACGATCCATGTTGCGCCAGGGGGAACCGTTCATCCTCGGCGCGCTCGGCGCCGGCGCCGGACGGGCCTGCGGCGGAGGGGCCGACGGTCGCACGCCGGACTGCGGCGGGCGGCGCATCGAGTCCATGTTCCGCCACGGCGAGCCCCCGTTGTACGACGGCCGCGACGGCGGTGGCGGACGGTTCTCGCCTCCGTTGCCGGGCGGACGCGGCGGCGGGCGGTGGTTGTGCGGCGGGCGGTAGATCGGGCGCGAGTAATACGGGTTGCCGTAGCCGCCGTAGTAGCCGCCATAGCCACCGTAGTAGGGGCCGTAGTTGTAGGGATAGCCGGCCGGGTAGCGGTATTCCACCGACGGCGCACCGTGGTAGTAGCTGCCGCTGCGGCCGCCGCCGACATAGTCATAGGTGGTGCAGCCGGTCAGGGCCAGCAACAGGCCACCGGCAAGCATCAGGCGCGTTTTCATGGTGGGTCCCCCCAGAGGACGGGTGTTCAGTCAGCTTCGGGCGCCAGCGTTGAATCGGCCCTTAATTCCGCCGGCCAGGATGAATGGAGGCGTAGGGCTGCATGCTGGCATGACCTGTGTCCCGGTCGCCAGCGCGGGGGCATACGTTAATCTTGCGTCATGAGCGATTCACTGTTGCCCCGCGCCGACGACGTCCTGCTTGCTGCCGCGAGGATCGCCCCGCACGCCAGCGTGACGCCGGTGCTGCGCTCGCGCACGCTCGATGCGCTGGCCGGCGCGCGGCTGGCGTTCAAGGCCGAGCACCTGCAGCGCGGCGGCGCATTCAAGTTCCGTGGTGCCTGCAACGCGGTGTGGTCGCTGGAGGCCGATCGCGCCAGTGCCGGTGTAGTCACCCACTCCTCCGGCAATCATGGCGCCGCCCTGGCACTGGCCGCGCGCACCCGTGGCATTCCCTGCCACGTGGTGGTGCCGGAGGGGGCGGTGGCGGCCAAGCTGGCCAACATTGCGCGCCATGGCGCGACGCTCTGGCGCTGCCCGCCGACCATTGCCGACCGTGAGGCCACCTGCACCAAGGTGCAGGCCGATACCGGCGCGGCCCTGGTGCATCCCTATACGAACCCGGCGGTGATGGCCGGGCAGGGCACCGCCGCCTTGGAACTGCTGCACAGCGACGGCCCGTTTGATGTGCTGGTGGTGCCGGTGGGCGGTGGTGGCCTGGCCAGCGGTACTGCCCTGGCGCTGCAGCATGCCAGCCCGCAGACGCGCCTGGTGCTGGCCGAGCCGGCCGGTGCCGACGACACCGCGCGATCACTGGCCGCAGGCGAGCGCCAGGGGGCGTTCACCCCGGACACGATCTGCGATGGGCTGCGTACGCTGATCGGCGCGCCCAACTTCGAACTGCTGCGTGCGGCCGGTGCCGAGGTGATCGTGGTCGATGACGCGGCGACGATGTCCGCGATGCGACTGCTGTGGGAGGTGCTCAAGCAGGTGGTCGAGCCGTCCTCGGCTACCGTGCTGGCCGCGGTGCTGGCACAGCCGCAGCGTTTTGCCGGCCTGCGCGTGGGCCTGGTGCTGTCCGGTGGCAATGTCGACCTGCCAGCACTTCGCTGGGGGGCGCCTTGAGCCGCGAGCGCAACCGGCATCGCACCGGCCTGCTGGGCTGGCTGTGGCGGCTGTTCGTGGTGCTGGTGATCTGGCTGCTGGGCGTGACTGCCTGGATCGTCTGGGTCGGCGAGCGTGACCAGGCCGCCAAGGCCGACGCCATCATCGTGCTCGGCGCAGCGGCCTACGACGCCAAGCCGTCGCCGGTATTCGAGGAACGCATCCGCCACGGCCTGGATCTGTATGAGGCCCAGTACGCGCCACTGCTGATCTTCACCGGCGGCTACGGTGGTACCGGCGCGCGCTTCTCCGAATCGCAGGTGGCGCGGCGTTATGCGCTCAAGCATGGCGTGCCGGACGACGCGATCCTGATCGAAACCGCTTCGCGCAACACCGTGCAGAACCTGGTCGAAGCCAAGCGGCTGATGGACCAGCGCGACCTGCACCGGGTGATCATCGTCAGCGACCCGCTGCACATGGCGCGCGCGCTGCGCCTGAGCAAGGCGCTGGGCATCGATGCGCTGGCTTCGTCCACGCCCAGCACGCGCTTCCGCAGCTTCCACACGAGTTGGCGCTTCCTGGTGCAGGAGATCTATTTCTTCCACCGCGACCTGGTGCGCCCGCCGCTGAGTTCGCCGGCCAATACCTGAGCAGCGGCCTGCTTTGGTTGGCACAATGCCGGCCGTAACGCGATCTGACGGGGTGTGCCAACCAAGGTTGGCACCTACCAGAGCGATTCGCGTGCGGCGTGCAATGCGGTAGTGCCGGCCGCTGGCCGGCAGATGCACACCATGGAATCGTGAGGTTGCCGGCCAGCGGCCGGCACTACCGGACGATCAGGTCTGCTTGCGCCGGATCGGAATCGCCGACACCGGCACCGAGGCCACGTCATGTCCGCCTTCGCGGATCGGTGCGCCCGGGTCCGGTGCCCAGGCGTGGGCATAGATCACTTCCCAGCTGCTGGGCAGCTTGCCGTCGGCGCGCCGCATCGGTTCATACGCCGCTGCCGCCGCCGCGAAACGACCACGCCCGGTCAGCGTGTGGCGTCGGTCCACCCGCGCATTGGTCGCGCCCATCGCACGCAGTTCGCGCATCAGCGA
Source organism: Stenotrophomonas maltophilia (assembly GCF_002138415.1). Taxonomy (NCBI): domain Bacteria; kingdom Pseudomonadati; phylum Pseudomonadota; class Gammaproteobacteria; order Lysobacterales; family Lysobacteraceae; genus Stenotrophomonas; species Stenotrophomonas maltophilia. The sequence goes on along the minus strand of NZ_CP015612.1, from coordinate 4,412,330 downwards.
CGGCAGATCGTCGTAGGTCAGGGTGAACAGATCGCGATCCAGCACCGGGTCGCGGAAGCCGGCCATCATCAGCGCATCGCCGAACTGTGCGATCTGCGCGAAGCGGCTCACGTGTGGGCGGTCATCGGCAGCGGCGAATGCCTCGTTGAGTTCCACCAGCGTTTCCGGGCCGAAGGTGGAACACAGCAGCAGGCCACCGGGCTTGAGCACGCGACGGAACCCGGCGAACACCGCCGGCAGATCGTCCACCCACTGCAGGCACAGGTTGCTGAAGATCACGTCCACGCTGTTGTCGGCCAGCGGCAGCGCAGCGGCGTCGCCGCACAGGCGCTGGAACGGCTTCCACCAGCCGGCCTGGCGCTTGGCCTGGTCCAGCATCGGCAGCGCCACGTCCAGCGCGATCACCTGCGCCTTCGGCCAGCGCTTCTTCATCAGCGCGCTGGCGTGTCCGGTACCGGCACCGATGTCCAGCACCACCTCGGGCTTGCGCGCCTCCAGGTAGTCCAGCGATTCGATCAGCCGCGACTGCACCTCGCGCTGCAGGGCGGCGGCGGCATCGTAGCTGTTGGCGGCGCGGGCGAACGCGCGGCGGACGTGGCGGGCATCGAAGTGGGACGGCATTGCGAAAGTCTCTTAGAACGTACCGGGGTAGGCGCCGCCGTCGATCAGCAGGTTCTGCCCGGTGAGGTAACCGGCCTGTGCGCTGCACAGGAAGGCGCAGGCGGCGCCGAATTCGTCCGGCGTGCCGAAGCGGCCGGCGGGAATCTGCTGGCGGCGGCGCTCGGCCACTTCGCTGGCATCGCCGTCCTTGCCCGCAGAGTGGGCGAAGTTGGCGCGCAGGCGGTCGGTGTCGAACTGGCCGGGCAGCAGGTTGTTGATGGTGACGTTGTGGGCCACGGTGCGGCGCGATAGGCCGGCGACGAAACCGGTCAGGCCACTGCGCGCGCCGTTGGACAGCGCCAGGATGTCGATCGGGGCTTTCACCGCCGACGAGGTGATGTTGACGATACGGCCGAAGCCGCGCTCGATCATCGCGTCGACGGTGGCGCGGATCAGCGCGATCGGCGCCAGCATGTTGGCGTCCAGCGCGGCAATCCAGTCGTCACGCTCGAAATTGCGGAAGTCGCCCGGCGGCGGGCCACCGGCGTTGTTGACCAGGATGTCCACCTGCGGGCATGCGGCCAGCGCCGCGACGCGGCCGGCTTCGGTGGTGACGTCGGCGGCGACCGCGCGCACCTCGGCGGCACCGGCCAGCGCGCGCAGCTCTTCAGCGGCGGCCTGCAGGGCGGCTTCGCCGCGGGCCACGATCACCACGTTGACGCCTTCACGCACCAGCGCACGCGCGCAGCCCAGGCCCAGCCCCTTGCTTGCGCCGCAGACCAGTGCCCAGCGGCCATTGATACCCAGATCCATGCGTCAGTCCTGCGGAATTCGGAAGGCGCTCATTGTCCGCCATCGGCCGGTGACAGGCCGGCAACGAAGTGTTGCAGGGCGGCGGCGACCTCGTCGGCATGGCCGAGGAAGGGCGCATGGCCGCCGTGGGCGATGGTCAGCGCCTGCCCGCCCGGGGCCAGCGCAGCGGCGGCCTGCATCGCTGTCGGTGAGACCAACCGGTCGCGTTGGCCGGCGATCCACAGACTGGATTTGCCCAGCGTCGGCAGTGCGCCGCGCAGGTCGGTGCTTTCCAGCAGGCGCAGGCCTTCCAGCAGCGCGCGTTCGGTGGGCGCACCGCGCTCGACCAGGCGCTGGCGAAGGGTGCGCAGCTCTTCGCGGGCGTGCGCCGAGCCCATCACGTCCAGCGCCAGGAAGCGCTCCAGCGTGCCACCGAAGTCGCTGGCCAGCTCGCGCCCGAACTGTTCGAACACGGCCGGTTCCACCGCATGCGGCCAGTCTTCGCCACGCACGAAGCGCGGCGTGGCCGCGATCATCGCCAGCCCGCGCACCTTCGGCAGGGTGGCCGCCGCATGCAGCGCGAACAGGCCGCCCAGCGACCAGCCACACCACACCGCCGGCGGCGTGGCCGCGGCGATGGCGTTGACCACGAACGGCAGGCGCAGCGGCGTGGTGTCCTCGCGGCTGTGGCCATGGCCCGGCAGATCAACCAGATGCAGGGTGAAGCGATCGGCCAGGCGTTGCACCAGCGGCGCGAACACGCCGCCCTGCAGGGCCCAGCCGTGGATCAGAACCAGGTCCGGCCCGCGGCCGGTGACTTCAATATGCATGGGGAACTACACGGAACTCAGGCAAAAGCGGGCAGCGGCGGTGGCGCGGCCTCACGCGCGGCCAGGTCGACGCGATCGCGTGCGCTGGCAATGGCCTCGACCACGTCACGCACCTGCTCGGGGGTGTGCAACGCGGACAGGGTGACGCGCAGGCGTGCCTTGCCTTCGGGAACCGTGGGCGGGCGGATCGCGCCGACCAGCCAGCCGGCCTGTTCCAGCGTCGTGGACATCGCCACGGCGGTATGGTCATCACCACATAGCAGCGGCTGGATCGGCGTTTCCGAAGCCATCAGGTCCAGGCCATGGCGACGCGCTTCACTGCGGAACAGCGCGATCAGGTCGGTCAGCTTGGTGCGGCGCCAGTGGTCGCGACGCGCCAGGCGCACTGCTTCAAGCGCAGCAGCGGCCATCGCCGGTGGCACCGCGGTGGTATAGATGTAAGGGCGCGCGGTTTCGGCCAGGTGCTCGATCAGGTCGTCGCGGCCCAGCACCAGCGCGCCGGAACCGCCCAGTGCCTTGCCCAGCGTGACCAGCTGCAGCGGCACATCGTCCACGCCCAGCCCGGCGGCGGCCACGGCACCACGGCCATCACCGACCACGCCCACGCCGTGCGCGTCATCGACGTAGAACAGCGCCTGCTGCAGGCGTGCCACAAGCGACAATGCACGCAGCGGTGCGATGTCGCCATCCATGCTGAAGACACCATCGGTGGCCAGCATCGCCGCGCCATCGGGCGCGTGCTTGAGCTGACGCATCGCGCCCTCGGCATCAAGGTGCGGATAACGGCGCAGGCGCGCACCGGCCAACCGGGTGGCATCAAGCAGGCTCGCGTGGTTGAGCTTGTCCTGCACGCACACGTCGTTCTCTTCGCTCAGCAGCGCCTGCTGCACGGCCAGGTTGGCGGCGAAGCCACTGCCGAACAGCAGCGCACGCGGATAGCCCAGCCACTCGGCTACCTCGCGTTCCAGCGCCTCATGCAGAGCATGATGGCCGCAGACCAGGTGCGAGGCACCGGCGCCGGCGCCCTCGCGTGCCGCGGCGTCCTGCAGCGCGTTGACCACGCTGAACTGCTGGGCCAGGCCAAGGTAGTCGTTGCTGCAGAAGCCGGTCAGCCACTGGCCGTTCACTTCCAGGCGCACGCCATCACGACGGGTGACCGTGCGTCGCGGGCGGCGACGGCCTTGGGCATCGCGCAGGGCGCGCTGGGCGTGGAGGCGGGCGGTCAGGTCGGGGCGGGCCATGGTGGCTGAATGCGTCGACGGGGCGGCTAGGGTAGCGCGTTGCCGCGGCGCCTGCCTGCATCCCGTCTCAGGCCGCGTGAGCGCAGCCACAGGCCGGCGCATCGGCACTGATATCAGCGTGGACGGTACCCCCTTGGTCATGACCCTCGGCATCCACCTGCACCGCCATCGGCTGCAGTCCCAGCCGCGCGAACAGCGCCAGGTCGCGCTCGCTCTCCGGGTTGCCGGTGGTCAGCAGCTTGTCGCCGTAGAAGATGGAGTTGGCACCAGCGACGAAGCACAGCGCCTGCAGTTCATCGCTCATCGCCTCGCGCCCGGCGGACAACCGCACCATCGAGCGCGGCATGGCGATGCGCGCCACTGCGATCATGCGCACGAACTCGAACGGGTCCAGCTCGGCACTGCCATGCAGCGGCGTGCCCGCCACCTGCACCAGCTTGTTGATCGGTACTGAATCGGGATGCGCCGGCAGCGTGGCCAGCGCCAGCAGCAGGCCGACGCGCTGCGCGCGCGTCTCGCCCATGCCGACGATGCCACCGCAGCAGGTCTTCAAGCCGGCATCGCGCACGTGCTCCAACGTGTCCAGGCGGTCCTGGTACTGGCGCGTGTGGATGATCGAATCGTAGTAGTCCGGCGCGGTGTCGAGGTTGTGGTTGTAGTAGTCCAGGCCCGCATCCTTCAGCGCACGCGCCTGCTCACCACTGAGCATGCCCAGCGTGGCGCAGGTCTCCAGGCCCAGAGCCTTCACCCCGGCGATCATTGCCGCCACCTTCGGAATGTCGCGGTCCTTCGGCGAACGCCACGCGGCACCCATGCAGAAGCGCGATGCGCCAGCGGCCTTGGCCTGGCGTGCCTTGGCCAGCACCGCGTCGGTCTCCATCAGCTTCTGCGCGTTCACCCCGGTGTTGTAGCGCTGCGCCTGCGGGCAGTACGCGCAGTCTTCCGGGCAACCACCGGTTTTCACCGACAGCAGCGTGGAGACCTGCACCTGCGAGGGGTCGAAGTGCTCGCGGTGGACCGCCGCGGCGCGGAACAGCAGCTCGGGGAACGGCAGATCGAACAGCGCCTGCAGTTCGTCCTGTTGCCAGTCGTGGCGGATGGCAGCAGCCATGGCGGGACCTTGGGTACGAGTGGAGCGAGGGCGGCAGTGTGGGTGGGTGTGTCCGGGCTGTCAACTATTAAGATTGCTATATAGTTTACGGGCAAAGGGGCTTGAATGATACGCGGCGGTGCAAGTTCGCCGCTGCATACAGATTCGCAAGTTTCCATTGGACAGGTATTTGACGCATCTGACACACCGCAATGCAGTGCTGTGCAGCCCGGCCGATCTGCCCGGTGGCGGTCTGCGCGCGCTGCTGGACGATCTGCGCCAGACCGAAACGCCTGAGAACGCCTGAGCAGTGGAAGAATCAGACCTTTGGAGCAGGGCGTGCTGGAAGAGCAGGGCGACCTCACGCGGATGCGCTATCGCGAGGTGCGCGTCTTGAATGGCCCGCTACACTCAGGCGACCAGCTAAGGAACCACCATGGATCTGCCCCAATTCACCTACCACCCCGACCCCATTGCCACCGGCAGCGTGATTGCCGCAGACACGCCCTGCGTGTGCTGTGGCCAGTCGCGTGGCTACGTGTATACCGGGCCGGTCTATGCCGAAGAAGAGTATGGGCAGGAAATCTGCCCTTGGTGCATTGCCGATGGCACAGCGCATGAGCGCCTCGGCGCCACCTTCACTGACGAAGAAGGTGTGGGTGGTGGCGGCGAATGGGATGAGGTCGATGCGGAGATCGTTGACGAGATTGCGCAGCGCACCCCCGGCTTCAATGGCTTGCAGCAGGAACAGTGGTGGACCCACTGCGAGGATGCCGCGCAGTTCATCGGCCGTGCCGGTCGTACCGAACTGGAAGAACACGGTGAGGATGCGATAGCTGCCATCCAGGAGAGCACCGGCCTGGACGACGGGCCACAGTGGGATCGCTTCCTCGCAGCGATGGACAAGAACGGCTCACCCAGGGCCTATCTGTTCCATTGCAGGCACTGCGGCGAAGTGGGCGGCTACCAGGACTGCGACTGACAGGAGTCGGTGCGCTTGCAAGGAAGATACTCAGTTTGCTGGTCGCTGTTGGCCGCCGCCGGAAGCTTGCTGGCCAGTGCGCATCCACTGCTGGCAGGTGCACAGGCAGTGACGGAAGAGAACAGAAGCGCTGCCAGCGTATCCGATGCCTAGGCCGATGCGGTATCAGCTGTTTCTCGCAGCACTCCATCAGCCTGCGGATCGGCAAGCACCCGCTGCGGAGCCTGGGCGGCGAGCTCGGCCCGAGCATAATCAGGATCGCTCCGCACAGCGCGCTGGTGGCGGCCGAGGGCCGCGAGTACCACGCCAGTTACAGAAGGCCGATCACTACGCTTAATGTGCTGGAAGGGCACACGATGAAGTTGCCCGGGAAGGTGGCGGTGCCGGAAGTGTTGGATCAAGACTGACCTCCGGGTACTGAAGCGGCCAGCATCTCGTCCGGCGCCGGAAGTTGCTGCATTTCACCGCATCCTGCAAGGCCTTCAGCCACAGTACCCGCTGTCCGCCTTCCTCCGCAGGGTCCAGACTGCCCCGCATGACCGATCTCCATCGTCTCCGCGGCCGCATCACCGCGCTGGTTCTCAGCGAGGCCTGGCGTCGCCGTGCCGCGCTCTGGGGCGGCGCCGTGGCCGTGGCGCTGGTGGCCATCCTGTTCGCCAAGGCCAGTGACGCGGCCTTCCATCTGTTCCAGCGCATCACCTTGCACTCGCCGTGGTGGGCCCTGCTGCTCACGCCGGGCATCTTCGCGCTGTTGGCCTGGTTGACCGCGGGCGTGCTGAAGCCGACGCGGGGCAGCGGCATTCCGCAGGTCATCGCCGCACTGGACAAGCCCGATGAGTCGTTCCGCAGGACCAATCTTTCGCCCGTGGTCTCGGCGGGCAAGCTGCTGCTGACCTCGTTGTCGCTGCTCGGCGGCGCGTCGGTCGGGCGCGAAGGGCCCACCGTGCATGTGGGTGCCAGCCTGATGTACCTGTTCGGCCGCTGGTTCGGTTTCAAGGATCCGCGCGAGCTCTCGCACTTCCTGCTGGCCGGTGGCGCGGCCGGCATCGCGGCGGCATTCAACACGCCGCTGGCCGGTATCGTTTTTGCCATCGAGGAGCTCAGCGGCCGTTTCGAGCATCGCTTCTCCGGCACCTTGCTGACCGCGGTAATCGTCGGTGGCGTGGTGTCGCTTGGCCTGCTGGGCAACTACACCTACTTCGGCCATGTAAGCGCGCGGCTGCCGCTGGGCCAGGGCTGGCTGGCGATCCTGCTGTGCGGCGTAGTGGCCGGGTTGCTGGGTGGATTGTTCGCGCGCGCGGTGCTGGCCAGTGCGGCCGGCCGCCCGCGTTGGCTGGGCCAGCTGCGGCAGCGGCATCCCGTGCTGCTGGCGGCAGGCTGCGGCCTGGTGGTGGTGGCGCTGGCGTTGACGTTCGGGGAAGGCGCGTTCGGCACCGGCTACGAGCAGGCGCGCAGCCTGGTGCAGGGGCAGGCGATGGTGGGCCATGAATTCGGTCTGATGAAGCTGCTGGCGAATCTGGCGTCCTACGTGGCGGGCATCCCCGGCGGCCTGTTCTCGCCGGCGCTGGCGGTCGGAGCCGGCCTTGGGCACAACCTCGCGGTGCTGATGCCGGGTGTGGATCCGCGTGCGTTCGTGCTGTTGGGCATGTGCGCCTATCTGACCGGCGTCACCCAGGCGCCACTGACCTCGGCGGTGATCTCGCTGGAGCTGACCGACAGTGGTGATCTGCTGCTGCCGATCCTGGCCACGGTGCTGATCGCGCGCGGCGTGTCCGGGCTGGTGTGCCGGGTGCCGATCTATCGCGGGTTGGCGGAGTTGTTGATGGTTCCTGCATCTGCGCATGCAGACGCCGTGGATCGCGGTCGGGACAACAGCGCAGCGCCTTGAGCTTCTTCCGATCTGCTGCTGCGCTTCATCGCGCCGGAGCGATGCACGGTCAGGGCGCGCTGGCCAATAGCGTCAACCGCCGCGAGCGTTGTCGATAGGTATCGCCCAGCATTGACGATCAGCATGTGGAGTATTTTCGTAGATTCCACATGCACCACTCTATTAATGCTGCGCTTTATCAATAGCTCGACTGTCACTCACAGCAATCGGATTGGTTGTTTCCAGTGCAGGGCCTACGTCTTTTGCACATCTTAAAGTGCAACGCTAACAATCAGCCCGCCGCACGCTGCTGAACTAGAGAGTTGATGTGCTTCAGCTGTTCCAGGATAAAGTCAGAAAAGCTTGATGCCAGCACATCAACCCCATCCAATTCGGAACTGATCTCTACAACTTGCCAATTATTTTTTGCGTCGAAAGCATATAGTACATCGCTAGAGTTTCCGCCGAATACGTAGATACATTCACGGCCCTCAATTTCCCGACCGCATATAGTCGAATATTTCTCCGGACCATCATCAAGATGAAATGCCGCGTCTAACTCCCCGAAACCAAACTCGGTGAGAAATTCCAGATAGTCAGCTGGAGCCTGCTGGCGATGTGACTCATCAACATTGCATAACATCGCCCTCGTGTCTGTTATGCGGTAGCCGTAGTCGCCCTCATAGTCCTCTGAGGAGGTCAATGTATCAATCAACGATTTTAGCTCTTCTTTATTTTTCATAATAATTTTCGAAATATTTTTCTTTCCTTCCATCTTCACTCCTGCAGTGAAGCTGATTTCCCCTTGCGCCGTCTACCCGATGTCAGGTGCGCCGCTGAAGATGCACCCACGCCGGGGCTGCACCCGGACCTGCATCGAGAGCAACCTTGATCAACTGCCGTATCCGCCGCCTGGCGGCTGCCGTGCTGGCCCTGGCCAGTTCCCCCGCGCTGGCGCTGGCAGGAACGCCTGTGCTGCCCAGCGATCGCAGCATCGGCATCATCGAGCCGGTGGCGCGTTTCGAGGGCGCCATGCCCACCAGCGTGGCGGTGTCCGAGACCGGGAGGATCTTTGTCAACTTCCCGCGCTGGGGCGATGAGGTGCCTTACAGCGTGGCCGAATGGCGCGACGGCCGCGCCGTGCCCTATCCGGATGCGCGCATCAACCGCAAGGACGGTCCCGATCCGGCGGCCCACTTCATCAGCGTGCAGAGTGTGGTGGCCGATGGCCAGGGTCGGTTGTGGGTGCTGGACACCGCCGCGCCCGGGTTCTCTGCACCACAGGCCGGCGGCGCCAAGCTGGTGGCGATCGATCTGGCCACCAATACCGTGGCCAGAACGCTGGTGTTCCCGGCCAACGTCATCGACGCGCGCACCTACGTCAACGATGTGCGCTTCGATTTCCGTGTCGGTCGCGAGGGCGTGGCCTACGTGACCGACTCGTCGCTGAGCGGCATCGGCGGCATCATCGTGATCGACCTCGCTACCGGCGCCGCGTCCAAGCGCCTGATCGGTCATGTGTCCACATCGGCGGATCCGGCATTCGTACCGATCGTGGAAGGACAGCAGATGCGGCTGCGCAACGCGGATGGTTCCACGCAGCCGTTCACCGTGGCTGCCGATGGCATTGCGTTGTCGCCGGATGGCGCGACGCTGTTCTATACCCCGTTGTCCAGTCGCCATCTGTACAGCGTGCCCACCGCCTTGCTGCGCGACCCCAAGGTAAGTGAGGCGGCGCTGGCTGCGGCCGTGGTCGACCTCGGCGACAAGGGCGCGTCCGATGGTATGGAGATGGACGCCAACGGCCGGCTGTATGCGAGCGACTACGAGCACAACGCCATCCATGCCCGCGATGCGCAGGGGCGCTGGACGACTGTGGTGCACGACCCGCGCATCCTGTGGCCGGATACCTTGTCGATGGGGCCGGATGGCTACCTGTACTTCACCGCCAACCAGCTGCATCGGCAGGCCGGATTCAATGGCGGCGTGGATCGGCGGCAGACGCCGTACATGGTGTATCGCACTCGGGTGGATGCGAAGCCTGCGCCAACGCGGTGAAGTGATCGGGGCAGAATGTGGGCGATGAAAATGCCTACGGGTCGTTGAGGGCCCCGCCGATGGCAACGCGCTGGCGGCGGCGACATGCTGAAGTGCATGTCTGCCTTCTTCAACCCAGTCCGCCACGTGCAGGCTGCACTTCGTGTGCTGCTACCGCTCCGCTGCCTGGTCTGCGGTGACCCGGGCCACGATGGGCTGGACCTCTGCGCTGCATGCCTGGCCGAACTTCCGTGGTCCGGCCGCGCCTGCCTGCGCTGTGCATTGCCGCTGCCCGACAACGCGTTGATCGTCTGCGGAACCTGCCGCGAGGAGGTGCCGCCACAGGCCGCCACGCATGCCAGCCTGCTGTACCTGCCGCCTGTGGATCAGCTGCTGGTGCGCTACAAATTTCATCAGGATCTCGCAGCCGGGCGCCTGCTCGCGCAACTGATGCAGCGCGCGCCGCCGCCCTGGTGGTGTCCGCCACTGGTGCCGGTTCCGCTGCACAATCGCCGGTTGCGCCGGCGCGGCTACAACCAGGCGGGCGAGCTATGCCGGTTGCTGCCGATGCCGGTCTGGCAAGGGCTGTACCGGCGCCGCCACACCGCACCGCAGTCCGAACGCACGGCCGAACAACGCAGGGAAAATCTGTTCGATGCGTTTGCTGTCCGTGGTCCGGTGCCCACGCGGCTGACCGTGGTCGATGACGTGATGACCACCGGCAGCACGGTGATGGAGGTCGCCGAGACGCTGCGCCTGGTCGGCGCTGCGGAGGTGCGCGTGTGGGTATGCGCGCGGGCGCCGTGATCGCCCTCTTCATCCCCAGGGGCTAGGATGAGCCCGTTTCCGGATCGAAGGAGTGGCCATGAATTCCCCCTTGTCTCCCCTGTTGTCTGCGGTTGGGCGCAGCTGGTGGATCCTACTGCTGTACGGCCTGGTTGCACTCGGCTTCGGCATCATCGCCATCGGCTGGCCGCTGTCGGCGGCAATGGCACTGGCGTGGACACTGGGCGTGATGGCCATCGTTGAAGGTGTCATCAGCCTGTTCGCACTGGTCAGCGGCGGCAGCGGTGCCTCGCGTGGCTGGCTGGCGCTGTATGCCATCGCCTCATTGGGATTCGGCGTCCTGGCAGTGATCAATCCGCTGGCCACCGCCAGCGTGCTGGTGCTGTTCCTGGCAGCGTGGCTGCTGGTGGCCGGCATCTATCGCATCGTGTTCGCGATCCGCGTGCGCAAGCAGATCCAGGGCGAGTGGCTGCTGATCCTCAGTGGCGTGCTGGCGGTGGTGCTGGGCCTGCTGTTCGCTGCCAATCCGTATGCAGGCGTGGCGGTGACCACGTTGTGGATCGGCATCGGCAGCCTGCTGTACGGGTTGCTGCAGGTGCTGGTGGCGTTCAAGCTGCGGAAGCTGAAGTGAGGGCTGCGCTTCCGCTGTTGCTGGGCGTGGCGTTGACCCTGGCCGGATGCATGCCGGGCGCCACACCCGGTGCCCTGGCAGGCAGGGATCATGCGCCACGCCCCGGCGTGGATGTGCGCCTGAGTGCGGTCGATACAGCCGGCAAGGGCACATCGGTGCAGTGGCAGGGCGAAACCCTGGCCCTGCGCGAGCCGCCGATTGCCGGCAGTGCCGACATCGCCGATGTGCGCTACGTACTGGACGAGGCCAAGCAGCCCGGCCTGCAGATCCGCTATCGGCCCGAAGCGCACCAGCGCATCCACAATGGCACGGCAGCACTGGTCGGTCAGCGAGCGGCGATCAGCGTGGATGGCCGCGTGCTGATGGTGGCGACGGTGCAGGGACCGTTCGGCGAATCGATGATGCTGAGCGGGTTGCCCAGCGTTGCCGAGGCGCAGGCGCTGGCCAAGCACATCACGGGCGACTGACGGACGTGCCAACACCCCCCACGCTGCGCATGGAGGTCGACCAAGGTCGAGCGCTACCGGGCGAACCGTGCCTCGATCTCTTCCAGCGACTTGCCCTTGGTCTCCGGCAGCCAGAACGCGGCCACCAGGAAGAACACAAAGGTGCACGCCGCCCAGAACACGAACATGCTGGCGTAGCCGTAGTGGCCCACCGTGGGCAGGAAGATGGCGGCGATGGTGGTGGACACGAACTGGTTGATCAGCAGCGCGATGCTCATGCCATTGGAGCGGATGCGGTTCGGCATCAGCTCCGACAGTGCCAGCCACACGCATACGCCCGGACCGACCGCGAAGAACGCGACGAACACCAGGATGCAGGCGGCCACGGCCCAGCCGTGTGCCGGCGGCGGCACCGGGCCGATGCGGGCCTGTTCGATGCGCAGCGGCGCCTGCGCAGCAGCGGCCGGGTCAGCGAACGGGTTCAGATGCAGTTTGCGGAAGAACGCGCCGATCACGCTGTCCGGCTGCACGGTGCCACCACGCTCGATGCGCAGCTCGCGGTCGGTGAGGTTGTCGCTGCGCAGGGCGCGCACATTGGTGAAGTCGCCGTAGGCATACGACACGGTCAGCTGCAGCGGCCGGCCTTCGCTGTCGATGCCAGCGCCCAAGCGCTGCCACTGCGTATCGTCCAGTACCAGCTGCAGGCCATCGCCGCCGACCGCCGCCTGCAGCTGCGGTTGCACGTCGGTGCGACCGCGCTCAGCCTGGAAGAACAGCGTCGCCGCCGCCAGCAGGGCCACGCAGATGCCGCCGCTGCCGAGCATCAGCAGGAACTTGCGGCCCTTGCGGTCGACCAGCAGCAGCGCGACCACGGTCATCACCGCATTGAGCAGCTTGATCGCCACGTCGGCACCATTGGCCACCGAGCCGGACAGGCCGGCCTGGTTGAGAATGTTCACCGCGTAGGCCAGCACCGAGTTGATGCCGGTGGCCTGGGTGCAGGCCAGCACTACGCACGCGAGCAGGAACGGCATCACGTAGCGGCGGCTGAGCAGCGGGTCGCGCTTGCCGCTGCTGCTGCGCGATTCCGGTGCCTGGATCTGTGCAAGCGTGGGTTCCACCTCCGCAGCCGGCAGCACGCGCTGCAGGCTGCGGCGCGCGTCATCGATGCGGCCGCGGCGCACCAGCCAGCGCGGTGACTCGGACAGCCAGAAGATGCCGGCGCAGAACAGCAGGCCCGGCGCCAGGCAGGTCCAGAAGATGGTGCGCCAGGCGTGGTCCTTCACCGCAAACAACTCCTGCGCCTGCTGCGCGACCGGCAGTGAGCGCACGGCTTCGGCGGCGGCATCCACCGCATGCGCGTGATAGAGGCCGATCAGGGCCGCCAGCACCAGGCCGACGGTCAGCAGCAGCTGGAACATCGCCGCGCCGCGCCCGCGTCGTTCGGGGCTGAGCACTTCGGCCAGGTACAGCGGAATCACCACGCCGATCAGGCCGCCACTGATGCCCTGCAGCAGCCGGCCGAGCAGCAGCGGCGTGTAGCCCGAAGCCAACGCCATGATCGGAATCGAGGCGGTGAACAGCAGGCCGGCCAGCAGCATCGCGCCGCGGCGGCCGATCAGGTCGGCGACCATGCCGGCGAACAGCGAGGACAACACACTGCCCAGCAGCACCGCAGCCACGACAAAACCGAGCTGCTGGCTGCTGAGCTGCCAGGCGTGGCTGGCCGTTGCCTCGAGGTAGGGCAGGGCGCCGGCGATGATGCCGATGTCGATGCCGTACAGCAGGCCACCGAGGCCGCCGATGAAGAGCAGGTAGCGTACGGGCCAGCGCGGGGCGGTGGAAACGGGTACGGCAGGTGCGGCGGCTGCGGTCATCGGCGTATTCCTGGAATAACGGGGATGGTGCGTGGCTGAGGCATTGCGCTTGCGCGCTTCATCTAGAGCCGAGCCATGCTCGGCTGCTCTGCCGCGTCATACGCGGTCAGTCGAGCAGCGCTCGACTCTACAAAGGCGCGGTGCGTCAGGCTGGTGTTGCGTTCAAATCGACTACGCGCCCACCAACCACCACCTGCTGCAGGCGCAGTTCGGCATCGAGCACCACCAGGTCGGCGCGGGCGTCGGGCGCAATGCGGCCGCGATCGTCCAGGCCGAGATACGCGGCGGGGAAGGTGGAAACACGCTGCGACGCATCGGCCAGCTCCAGGCCGACCCGCACCAGGTTGCGCAGCGCCTGGTCCATGGTCAGCGCGCTGCCGGCCAGCGAACCGGTCGCCAGGCGCACGCAGCCGCCGCACTTGTGCACGCGCTGCTCGCCCAGCGCGTACTCGCCATCGGGCATGCCGGTGGCGGCGGTGGCGTCGGTCACCGCGTACAGGCGCGGGATCGCACGCGCGGCCAGGCGGATCACGCCGGGGTGGATGTGCTGCAGATCGGGGATGATCTCGGCGTACTGCGCATGTGCCAGTGCCGCCGCCGCAATGCCCGGGCGATAGTGATCGACGCCGGTCATGCCGTTGAACAGGTGGGTGAAGCCGGAGGCACCGGCCTGCAGGGCAGCAACACCTTCTTCGTAGGTGCCGGCGCTGTGGCCGAGCTGCACACGGATGCCCATTGCCGAAAGCGCGGGAATCAGCGCGGTGTGCTCACCGATCTCCGGAGCCAGCGTCATCACCCGGATAGGCGCCAACGCATGCAGCTGCTGCACCAGCGCCAGCGTCGCCTCGATGGTGCGGTTGGGCTGCGCGCCCAGGCGCTGCGGGCTGATGAATGGGCCTTCCAGATGCACGCCGGCAATGCAGGCAGCGTCGGCATCCGGCGCCGCCATGGTGGCGGCCACACCCTGCAGCGCGTATTCGATCTCGTCCAGCCCGGCGGTCATGGTGGTCGCCAGCAGCGTGGTGGTACCGAAGCGCAGATGGGCGCGGGCGATGGTGCGTGCCACGTCGCCGCCCTGCATCAGGTCCACGCCGGCCGCGCCATGCACATGCAGGTCGATGAAGCCGGGCAGGATCACCGGTAGCTGCAGGTCGTCAGCGCCGCTGTGGTCATCCACCTGCAGCTGGCGCACCTGCGAATCGAAGTGGACGTGGCCACGTCGCCAACCCAGCGGGGTGAGGATGCGGCCATGCAGGGTGCGGGTGTCGGTCATGCGGTGGGCTCGGCGATGATCACTTCGATGCCCAGCCGCTGCAGCCCCTCACGGGTTGCATCGTCAATGCCGGCGTCGGTGATGATGGCGTGGATCTGATCCAGCAGGGCGATGCGGTGCAGGCTGACGCGGCCGAACTTGGAGGCGTCGGTCAGCACCACGATGCGGCGCGCACGCTCGACCATGCGGTGGTTGAGGCGGGCTTCGGCCTCGTCGTGGGTGGTCAGGCCGAACTGCAGGTCCAGGCCGTCCACGCCCAGGAACAGGGTGTCGAAGCTGTACGAATTGAGGCTGGCCTCGGCCTGGCTGCCCTGCAGCGACAGCGACTGCTGGCGCAGCAGCCCACCGGTCAGCAGTACGGTGATGCCCGCCGCATTGGCCAGTTCCCAGGCGATGTTCAGGCCATTGGTCATCACCGTGACGTCGCGATGCGCGCGCAGGTGGCGGGCCAGGGTCATCGTGGTCGAGCCGGAGTCGATGATGATGTTGTCGCCGGGCTGTACCAGGCGCGCGGCGCGCGCACCGATCGATTCCTTCAGCGGCAGGTTCAGCGCGTCCTTCTCGTGGATGTCCTGTTCCTGCGGCGGCGTGCGCACCAGCGTGGCACCGCCGTGGGTGCGGTTGGCCAGGCCCTGCGACTCGAAGTGGGTCAGGTCGGCACGGATGGTCACCGCCGACACGCCGAAGCGCTCGACCAGATCGGCCACCTGCACCGAGCCATGCTCGATCAGCAGCTGCAGGATCTGTTGCCGGCGGGAGCGGGTGTTGCGCATGGCCATTCTCGGTTTCGCGGGAAAAGGTAGAGATTAGCCGTTCGCAGGAACGCCGGCAGCCGAGCCCGCGTTCTGCGTGCGGAGGCCGGCCTGGTTGGCGCTGCAGGCGCGGGCGTATTCGCCCAGGCACAGGCCGATGCGATGCTGCACCAGCGCGGTGGGGGTGTTGGCCAGGCTGCCCTCGCGCACGGCGCGGTACTGCTCCGGCAGGTACTGGCTGAGCAGTACCAGCGGCGGCGCGTGCTGTTCCAGGTTGGCGAACAGGGTCTGCACCGCCTGCACCAGCGCCGGCTCGCCCCAGTAGTAGCGGCAGCGGTCGCTGAAGGAATAGCTGCGCAGCAGGCGCAGCGCTGCCTCATCGCCCTGGTAGTAGGACTGCCAGTACTTCGGCTGCGCCACCATCACCTCGTCCAGCACCTGCGGCAGGCGCGAGCACTGTGCGGCCGGCAGCAGCTCGGCCTCGATCGCGGCCAGCGCGAACAGCGCTTCGCGATAGGCGAAAGTCGCCGCCGGGCCGACCTTCAG
Organism: Stenotrophomonas maltophilia; assembly: GCF_002138415.1. Lineage (NCBI taxonomy): Bacteria > Pseudomonadati > Pseudomonadota > Gammaproteobacteria > Lysobacterales > Lysobacteraceae > Stenotrophomonas > Stenotrophomonas maltophilia. Next base: position 4,396,580 of record NZ_CP015612.1, on the reverse strand, counting down.
GATGGCGAAGTGATCGCGCACCAGTGCATGCAGGCCGCTTTCGCGTTGGTAGTCGGTGGAATGCGCCTCGAACACGATGCGCGGCTGCTGTTCGAGGAAGCCGGCCAGCGTGCTGGCGGCGGTCGCGTCGTACTCGTGCACGCTGCTGTGGTCGAAGTCCACGCCCGGCTGCACCACCATCGCGATCACGCGCTGCCACGCGTCGCGCAGCTGCGGGGTATCGAACGCCTGCTGGTGGATGGCCAGGGTCTGCGCGGCGGCGGCCGGCGTGGTCACCTGCAGGCCCTCGGCAAGCGAGGCTTCGCCACCGGGAATCGGCACTTCGGTACCGATCACGTAGACCGGCGGCGGCAGGCCGTGCTCGGCGGCGGTGCGCTCGGCGATCTCGGCCAGCTCGGCCGAGCGTGCGGCAACGATGGCATCGGGCAGCGGCACCGGGTCATCGGCGCAGGACATGCTGCAGTCGAGATGGATCTTGTGGAAACCGGCGGCGACGTAGGCTTCGATCAGCACGCGCGCGTGGGTCATCGCTTCGGCAGCCGGGCGCTTCTGCCAGGCATTCGGGCCAAGGTGGTCACCGCCGAGGATCAGCCGCTCGCGCGGGAAGCCTTCCTCATCGGCCAGGGTACCGACGTAGTCGCGGTACTGCGGCGGGGTCATGCCGGTATAGCCGCCGAACTGATCGACCTGGTTGGAGGTGGCCTCGACCAGCAGCACGGTGCCGTGTGCCAGCGCCACGTGCATGGCCGCGCGCAGCACCTGCTCGTTGCTGCAGCAGACGCTGTACAGGCCGACGTTGGCACCGGCGCGGTGGGAGGCAAGCAGGGTCTGCAACGGGGACATGGTCAGGCTCCGGACATCAGGAAAACGAGGGTTGGCAGGCGAGCAGGGCGGCACCACGTGCGCCACCGGCATCGCCGAAGCGCGGCGGCACGATCGGCGGTACCTGCACGCCGTTGAACAGATGGGCAGCGATGGCCGACGGCAGCTGCTGGTACAGCGGCGCGTACTGCGAGAGGCCACCGCCGAGCACGATCACGTGCGGGTCCAGCGCCAGCACCAGCGCGGCCAGGCTGTGGCCAAGCAGATCGCGGTGGATGTCCAACGCCTTGCGTGCGCGGGCATCGCCGGCTTCGGCCAATGCAATCACCGCGCTGGCATCGGCGGCGCTGCCACCGAGGTGGCGCTCGATCATCGCCACACCGCTGCCGGACACATAGCGCTCCACGCAGCCCTGCAGGCCGCAGCCGCAGTCCAGCAGCGGCAGGCCATGGCGCTGCAGCAGATGGCCGGGCACGCTCCAGTGGCCCCATTCGCCGGCCAGACCGTTGAAGCCGGACAGCAGCCGGCCGTGCAGGCAGAAGCCGCCGCCGGCACCAGTGCCGAGGATGGCGCCGAACATGCTGGGGTAGCCGTCAGCCGCGCCGCCGTGCGCTTCAGACAGTGCAAAGCACTGCAGATCGTTGCCGAAGTGGAGCGGGCGCTGCAGGCGTGCCTGCAGATCCTGCGCCACGCATTGGCCGGTCAGTGCAGGCACGTTCGCGCTGAGCTGGCGACCGCTGCGGCGGTCACGCACGCCGGGCAGGGCGATGCCGATGGCCGCATCGCTGCGGCCGAGGGCGGCGTCCGCCTCGGCCACCAGCGCCACCACCGCCTGCAGGAAGCCGTCGTAGTCACCCTGTGGGGTGGCCACGCGGCGGCGCCAGGTGACCTGCATCGCCGCATCGCACGCCACCAGCTCGATCTTGGTGCCGCCGATGTCGATGCCGTAGCAGGCGTGGGCGATCAGCTCAGCCATGGTGGATGGTGACGCCCTTGACGACGCGGTTGACGGTGCCATCCGGGAACGGGTTGTCCGGGGTCAGGCCAAGCGCGGCCGAGCGCTGCAGCGCGAACAGCTGCGCGAAGCCCAGCCACACCGGCGCCAGCCACGGGTCGTCCAGTGCCGGCACGGTGAGGGTGTATTCGTCATCGGCGCCGATGTCCGAATGCGGGCCGATCGCCAGCACCTGGCCGGCCACGCCGTCGCGGCGCAGTTCTTCCAGCAGGTCCTGTTCGTAGCGGCGCGCCAGCGGCTGCACGCTGCGCAGCACCACCACCAGGGTGTTGCCGTCCAGGGTCGACTTCGGCCCATGACGGAAGCCCAGCGGGGTGTTGGCCAGCGCCAGCACGCGGCCGGCGGTCAGTTCCAGCACCTTCAGCGCGCACTCGCGTGCCAGCGCTTCCAGCGGGCCGCTGCCGAGGTAGATGATGCGGTTGAACGGGCGCTGCGCCAGCGCCGCCACCGGTGCGTCCCACTGCGCCTGGCCTTCGCGGGCCAGCGCGGCGATCTGCTTCAGGCGCGCCACGCGCGCATCCCACGGCGAGCGGTCGAACACGGTCAGTGCGGCCAGCAGCATGCAGGTCAGGCTGCTGGTCATGGCGAAGGCACGGTCGCAGCTGGCCGACGGCATCAGCAGGGTGCAGGTATCGGCACGGCCGGCACCACGACGGGCCAGTTCGCCATCGGCGTTGCAGGTGATGTCGAGGAAGCGCGCGTCATCCACGTCGCTGCGCACGCGGTCGACTGCCGCCACGCTCTCCGGGCTGGAGCCGCTGCGGCCGAACGAGACCAGCAGGGTCGGGCGGTCGCGCTGCAGGTACAGCGCCGGGTGGGTCAGCAGGCTGGTGGTATGCACCACGCGCACCTCGGCCGGCCATTGCGCGTTGATCGCATCGGCCACCATTTCGGCGATGAAGCCTGAGCTGCCGGCGCCGGTGAACAGCACGCGCTGGTTGGGATCGTTGAGGCTGTCGCCAAGGAAGGCCTGCAGGCGGTCGCGGGCACGCGACAGGTCCTGTGCGAGGGCTTCCCACAGCGCAGGCTGCTGGGCGATTTCGGTAGCGGTATCGGCTCCGCCAAGGCGCTGCCAGGCGGACACATCGGAAAGCAGGGTGACGTCCATTCGGAGGTTCCAGTTGGGCCAGCGCACCATCTGCGTTTTCTTTCGAAATGTCAAACATCGAAAGTAAAAGGAAAGAAAACAGGGGTGTGGCTTTTCACGGCGCGAGGTGCCCAGGAAAACGAAAGGATCGACGAAATGCCGTATCGCACAACGCTTAACAGGCACCTGCAAGCGCTTACACAAAGTATTGCGGCGCAACAACTTTCGTTTCAATGGAATATATCTTCCTTTTTCCTTTCAATTTGTTGACATCTTTCGAATCGCTGCCCTAGAGTCGGCCCAACCGCTTTCGAAACGCCCGGTGAACGGGTTGGGAGTCCGTGTGGAAATCTGCGTTCGTCGCTCGCCGCTGATGCTGGCCCTGTTGCCGGCATTGATGTTGGCGTCCATGCCGGCCCAGGCCGAGCCGGTCGGCAACCTGCGTTCGCTCAGCGCCAGCGCCAGCCGCGACGGCGTGCAGGGCTGGGATCTGCAGACCGACAAGGGCGCGCGCATCCGCATCGAACTGCCAGCCACCGACATCATCCGCGTGCAGGCCGGCCGCAACGGCAAGCTCACCGGTGCCGGCGACAAGGCTGCACCGATCGTGCTGCCGCAGCCCAAGGCGAACGTGCAGGCGCAGCTGGAAGAAGACGCACAGGAAATACGCGTGCGCACCGATGCACTGGTGCTGCATGTACAGCGGCAGCCGCTGCGCATGCGCCTGGAACGGCTGGACAACGGCCAGCCCACCGCGCTCTGGCAGGAACTGCAACCGCTGGACCTGGATGCCACGCAGAGCGTGCAGGTGCTGTCCTCGCAGGCCGATGAGGGCTACTTCGGTGGCGGCCAGCAGAACGGCCGCTACCAGTTCAAGGGCCGCGAGCTGGAGGTGTCCTATTCCGGCGGCTGGGAAGAGGGCGACCGCCCCAGCCCTGCACCGATGCTGCTGAGCAGCCGTGGCTGGGGCATGCTGCGCAACACCTGGAGCGATGGCAGCTACGATCTGCGCGAGGCCGACCAGGCCACGCTGCTGCATCGCGAAGACCGCTTCGATGCCTATTACTTCGTCGGCGCCGACCTGCCGAAACTGATCGAGCGCTACACCCAGCTGACCGGCCGCCCCAACATGGTCGCGCGCTGGGCGCTGTCCTACGGCGATGCCGATTGCTACAACGACGGCGACAACCGCAAGAAGCCCGGCACCGTACCCGAAGGCTGGAGCGACGGCCCGACCGGCACCACGCCGGATGTGATCGACAGCGTGGCCAGGCAGTACCGCGCCAACGACATGCCCGGAGGCTGGATCCTGCCCAATGATGGTTACGGCTGCGGTTACAAGCAGTTGCCGGAAACGGTGAAGGGCTTGGCCAAGTACGGCTTCCGCACCGGTCTGTGGACCGAGAACGGCGTCGACAAGATCGCCTGGGAAGTGGGCAAGGCCGGCAGCCGCGTGCAGAAGCTGGACGTGGCCTGGACCGGCAAGGGCTACCAGTTCGCGATGGACGCCAACCGCCAGGCATTCAACGGCATCCTCGACAATTCCGATTCGCGCCCGTTCCTGTGGACGGTGATGGGCTGGGCCGGCATCCAGCGCTATGCCGTAGCGTGGACCGGCGACCAGAGCAGCAGCTGGGACTACATCCGCTGGCATGTGCCGACCCTGGTCGGTTCGGGCCTGTCCGGCATGGCCTACGCCAGCGGCGATGTCGATGCGATCTTCGGTGGCAGCGCAGAGACCTTCACCCGCGACCTGCAGTGGAAGGCCTTCACGCCGGTACTGATGGGCATGAGCGGCTGGTCGTCGAACGCACGCAAGCATCCGTGGTGGTACGACGAGCCCTACCGCAGCATCAACCGCGATTACCTGAAGTTGAAGATGCGCCTGACCCCGTACATGTACGGGCTGGTGCACGAGGCCGCGCAGACCGGTGCACCGCCGGTGCGTGGCCTGATGTGGGACAACCCGCGCGACCCGCACGCGCAGGATGAAACCTACAAGTACCAGTTCCTGCTCGGCCGCGAACTGCTGGTGGCGCCGGTGTACCGCAGCCAGGCAGCAAGCCGTGGCTGGCGCCGCGACATCCATCTGCCGGCCGGCGGCTGGATCGACTACTGGGATGGCCGCCGCGTGCAGGCCGCCGCCGATGGCCGCCAGCTGGACCGCCAGGTGGACCTGGCCACGCTGCCGGTGTTCGTGCGTGCCGGTGCGATCCTGCCGATGTATCCGGCGATGCTGTTCGACGGCGAAAAGCCCCTCGATGAAGTGACGTTCGACCTGTACCCGCAGGGCGATTCGCAGTACACGCTGTATGAAGACGACGGCAACACCCGCCGCTACCAGCAGGGCGAATCGAGCACGCAGCAGATCCGCGTGCAGGCGCCGGCGCAGGGCAGCGGCCCGGTGCAGGTGCAGATCGATCCGGTGCAGGGCCAGTACAACGGCCAGCTGGCGCAGCGCCGCTACGGCCTGCGCGTGCTCAGCCGCCAGGCGCCGCGCGCGGTGCAGGCCGGTGGTCGCGCGCTGCCGGTACTGGCCGATGCCACTGCGTTCAACAGTGCCAGCGAAGGCTGGTACTTCGATGCCGCAGAGCGCCGCGGCACCCTGCATGTGCGCACCGCTACGCAGGACATCCGCCAGCCGCTGCAGCTGCAGCTCGACTTCGCGGTGGCTGCGGCGGTCGCCGACGACGTCTATCCGGCCGCGCCGGTGCTGGGCCGCGAACTGCCGGCCGACAGCCTGCTGGTGGTCAACCGCCCGGCCGAAGAGCCTGGTCATGCTCTGGAAAATGCCTTCGACGACGATCCGGCTACTTGGTTCCGCAGCGTGCGCAACCAGGCCGTGCGCACCGGTGCGCACGAGTGGGTGATCGGCTTCGGCGAGCGGAAGATGATCGATGGCATCGACATCGCGCCGCGCAACGACAAGAACTGGAAGCACGGCCAGGTCCGCGACTACGAGGTGTACCTGGGTGACAGCAATGGCGAGTGGGGCGAGCCGATCGCCCGTGGCCGCCTGCAGCTGAAGGAAGGCGTGCAGCGGATCGACTTCCCGGCCCACGCCGGCCGCCTGCTGCGCTTCCGCGTATTGAGCGTGCAGAACCCCGAAGGCGACGGCGCCAGCAGCACCGACCCGATGGTGACCGCTGCGCAGGGCAGCGCCCGCGCCTTCGATGCGCTGCAGCCGCGTGATGTCGGCCCGATCGCACTGTCCACCTTCCACATTCTTGAACACCAGGAACCGGAGCGACCGGCCCGGCAGCGCTATCTCTCCGAGCTGCCGGTGCCGGCCGCGCTGGCCAGCCAGGTGCGCACCGACCAGTCCTTCCGTGGCGACGCCGGCATGCGCATGAACGGGCTGCAGTTCCGCCGTGGCCTGGGCGTCGGCGCCAACAGCCGCATCGACCTGCGGCTGCAGGGCGGCTGGCACCTGCTGCGTGCCGACCTCGGCATCGACGACGCCTGCCGCGCTGCCGGTGGCCTGCAGTTCCAGGTCTGGGGTGACAACCGCCTGCTGTACGACAGCGGCCTGGTCAAGGCGCCCGGCGTGGTCAAGCCGGAGCTGGACATCCGAGGCCTTTCCACCCTGAGCCTGCGCACGCTGGGTGCGCAGGGCAGCCAACCCGCCCAGGTCTGCGCCAACTGGGCCAATGCCGTGCTGATCGGCCAGGAGGGCGACTCCGCCAGCATCGTCGCCCCATGACCCCTTCGTAACACCGCTCCTCCCCCGCCCATTCCGACTACGGCCCTCGTGGCCGTGGCCCGGGAGCGTTTTGCCCGCCGAACGCCCATGCGCTCACTTTTTGCGCTGCACCCCTGCCAGGAGAGAACCCCGATGTTGCCCGCACGCCACCACCGCCCCCCCTGTCGTTCGATTGCTCCGCTGTCGCTGGCCATCGCCGGCGCGCTGCTCTCGGTCGCCGTACCTGCCTTCGCCCAGGAGAGCAAGGACAAGGCCACCGACCTGGCCCGCATCGAGGTCACCGGCTCCAACATCCGCCGCACCGACGTTGAAACCGCCTCGCCGGTGCAGGTGATCAGCAAGCAGGACATCCAGAACATGGGTGCGCGCACGCTGTTGCAGGTGCTCGACAACCTGCCGGCCGCACGTCCGGCGCAGCAGGATGCACGTTCGCTGTTCACCGGTTCCGACGGTGCCTCGCAGGCCAACCTGCGTGGTCTGGGCGCACAGGGCACGCTGGTGCTGCTGAATGGTCGCCGCCTGTCGTACTACGGTGCACCGGCCGGCTTCCAGACCCAGTTCGTCAACATCGACGCGATCCCGGCTGCGGCCATCGAACGCATGGAAGTGCTGACCGACGGCGCTTCGGCGGTGTACGGCACCGACGCGGTGGCCGGCGTGATCAACGTGATCACCAAGCGCAACTTCCAGGGCGCCGAGGTCAGCTTCACCAACGACACCTCCTCGCGCATCGACTCCTACGGCGAGCGCCAGGCCAGCATCACCGCCGGCTTCGGTGACCTGACCGAGAACCGTTTCAACATCTACGGCGCGGTGAACATGTACCGCCGCGACGCGATCCCGCTCAGCGACTTCTACGACAAACGGCCCGACCAGTACTACGTCAACAACCCGAACTACCTCAACAACCTGCGCCTGGGCGTGGGCAGCAAGCCGGGCGAGTTCAACCCGGGTACGTACTTCGCCTTCGATCCGGTCACCGGCCGCCGCGTGCAGGAAGCTGCGCCGGGCTGCAGGAACGTGCTGACCAGTGAAGCGGCCGGCCCGCGTTGCGTCTGGGAAACCTGGATGAACAACGAGATCGATGCCGGCGCCAAGTCCGAGCGCAACACCGCCTACCTCAACGGCACCTTCCTGGTGGGCGACAGCACCGAGATCTTCGCCGAGGCGACCTACACCGACATCGACCTGCGCGCCAACGGCGGCACGCCGCGCACCTACGGCACCACCACCGGCAACCCGACCAGCTGGTTCTCGCGCAATACCGGCAACACCGTCAACCAGTTCCTGTACCCGTTCCTGGGCCCGAACAACGAGTACAACCACGCCAGCCCGGAAATGAAGGCGATGATGGGCGGTGTGGTCGGCCTGAACTACCTGCTGCAGGATGCCGGCCCGAACTACTTCGGCCAGCGCAACACCGACAAGAGCTACCGCGTGCTGGCCGGTGCGCGTGGCAACCGGGGTGACTGGAACTGGGAGACTGCCTTCGCCAGTGCCGGTACCCACTCCACCACGTACCAGACGATCAACGTCAACATCAAGGGCTTCGAGAAGGCGTTCGGCCCGTACTCGGTCGATCCGACCACCGGCCGCGTGATCATCTCCGACCACCCGGCGTACAAGTTCGGCGAGATCAGCGAAGCCAACGCCGCACTGATCCGTGAAGCGTTCCCGACCTTCGACATCCAGTCGTGGACCCGCCTGCACACCCTCGACGGCAAGATCGAAGGCCCGCTGTTCCAGCTGCCGGCCGGTGAAATGCGCGCTGCGTTCGGCTTCAACGCCAGCCGCGAGACTTTCTACACCCCGGGCAACGCCGATGCGGCCAACGGCCTGATCACCCAGCAGGGCGGCTCGTGGTTCGACGGCAAGCGCAATACCTACGCGCTGTTTGCCGAGACCGTGGCACCGATCACCGACAAGCTGGAACTGGATGCGGCGGTGCGCGTGGACAAATACCCGAACTTCAGCGCCAACGTCGCGCCGAAGATCGGCTTCAAGTACCAGGCGTTCGACCAGCTGATGCTGCGCGGTACCTACTCGACCGGTTTCCGTGCACCGAGCCTGGCCGAATCCGGCAACGGCGGCGTGTTCGCGCAGCTGGGCGGCTACCGTGACGAGCTGCGCTGCAACGAGACCAACGCCATCGCCAACCTGCTGCTGAAGTCGCAGCGGCCGGGTGATGTCGACCTGGGCAAGACCCTGCTGAACGTCGACTGCAGCCGCACCGTGGCCCGCATGACCCAGCCGAACAAGGACCTGAAGCCGGAGAAGGCGAAGATCGCCACCCTCGGCTTCGTCTACGAGCCGGCAACCTGGCTGTCGGTGTCGGCCGACTACTGGTTCATCTATCGCGACAATGAAATCGTCGCGCCGGACTACCGCCGCATGGAAGACATCATCTCCTCGTCGCGCTCGCCGATCACCGACAGCGACCGGGCCAACCTGGCGCAGCTGGCGGCGATGTGCGCCGACCCGGCCAGCGGCGTGAGCTGCCCGGCGAACCTGCCGGGCTATTCGGCGGGCAACGTGGCCAGCGTGGTGGGTCAGTACAAGAACCGCGGCAAGACCCTGATCGACGGCTTCGACATCGATGCGCGCAGCCGCTTCTCGCTGGGTGACTGGGGCAACCTGAACATCGGCCTGGCCGCCACCATCGCCAACCGTAACCGCTTCTACATGGACGCCGAGAACGGCTGGTACTACGGCGACGTGGTGGGCTACTACAACAACCCGCGCCTGCGTGCCACGCTCAACGCCGACTGGACCTACAAGCAGGTGACCACCAGCATGTTCGTCAACTACGTGGGCGGCACCAAGTGGGCCACCGACCAGGTTGATGAGGTGAGCAACAACAAGGAAACCTGCACCGGCGGCTACCTGGCCCTGCAGAAGAGCAAGTGCGACGGTGCGCCGTCGTGGTGGACCGCCAACATGAGTGTCACCTGGCGCCCGGATGATGCGTGGAACCTGAGCTTCACCGTCAAGAACCTGTTCAACCGCCTGCCGTTCTACGATCCGAACAGCTTCCTGGGTGACTCCAGTGACTACGCGACCATCTTCGGCCGTGGTTACAGTGTGACCATCGGCTACCGTTTCAAGTAATTCCGTTTGCGTGACCCGGCGAGCCGGCTACGGCCGGCTCGCTGCCAAGAGGAGAGATGTTTGCCATGAAGCGTAGGGAATTCATCGCGGCCAGTGCCGCTGTCGCCGCCAGCAGCCTGCTGCCGCAGACCCCGGCATGGGCACGCGGGCGCAAGGTGCGCCTGGCCATGATCGGTACCGGCATGCGTGGCCTGGTGCTGCTGAAGGAACTGGTGCGCCGCGACGATGTCGAGGTGGTCGCGCTGTGCGACATCGAGCCGATCATGCTCGGTCGCGCCGTGGAGTTGGTGACCAAGGCCGGCAAACCGGCCCCGAAGACCTATGGCCAGGATCGCGACAGCAACGCCTGGAAGCGCCTGCTGGAACAGAAGGGCATGGATGGCGTGATCATCGCCACGCCGTGGGAGTACCACGCGCCGATGGCGATTGCCGCGATGCAGGCTGGCGTGGCCGTGGGCTGTGAAGTGGTGGCCGGCATCACCCTGCAGGACCACTGGGACGTGCTGAAGACCCAGTTGAGCACCGGTACCCCGTACATGCTGCTGGAGAACGTCTGCTACCGCCGCGACGTGATGGCCGCGCTGCAGATGGTGCGCCAGGGCCTGTTCGGCGAGCTGGTGCACCTGCAGGCCGGCTACCAGCACGACCTGCGCGGCGTGAAGTTCAATTCCGGCGACCCGAACCAGCCCTACGACAGCGGCGTGGAGTTCGGGCCCAAGGGCTGGAGCGAAGCACGCTGGCGCACCGAGCATTCGGTGGAGCGCAATGGCGAGCTGTACCCCAGCCACGGCATCGGCCCGTGCGCGATGTATACCGGCATCAACCGCGGCAACCGCTTCACCCACATCAACGCCTTCGCGACCAAGGCGCGCGGACTGCACGAATACACCGTGGCCAAGAGTGGCGGCACCACCCATCCCAGTACCAAGGTGAAGTTCAAGCTGGGCGACATCGTGACCACCACGCTGGCCTGCGAGAACGGCGAGACCATCCTGCTGCAGCACGACACCTCGCTGCCGCGCCCGTATTCGATGGGCTTCCGCGTGCAGGGCACCAAGGGCCTGTGGATGGATGTGAACCATTCGATCCACATCGAAGGCCGCAGCCCGCCGCACCAGTGGGAAGAGTTCAAGAAGTACCAGGACGCGTACGAGCACCCGCTGTGGAAGCAGAACGCCGAGACCGCTGCCAGCGCCGGTCATGGGGGAATGGACTGGTTCGTCATCCACGCGTTTGTCGAGGCGCTGAAGGCCAAGGCACCGATGCCGATCGATATCTATGACGCGGTGACCTGGAGTGCGATCACGCCGTTGAGCGAGCAGTCGATCGCCAATAGTTTCCAGACGCTGGAGTTCCCGGACTTCACTGCAGGTGCGTGGAAGCAGCGCAAGCCGATTTTTGCGTTTGACGGCAGGTATTGATCCGCTCTTGTAGAGTCGAGCCATGCTCGACTGTTTTGAACACAACGCCGGGCCATGCCCGGCGTTGCCACCGGATTTCCGTACAGCCGAGCCCACGCTCGGCTGCAGCGTATCCCCGTAGAGTCGAGCTTGCTCGACTGCTCCCTCAGCCGGATCAGCGTCTCATAGCTCCGTATCGCATCGAATTCTGGCGCATCCACGAGGGCCGGGTGTTCCACCAGGGCCGGCTGCTGCGCAAGGCCGATGCAGCGAGCTTCGAGTTCATTCCGGCGCACTTCCTTATCGGGCGCGATGCGCACGCGGTCTATCACGCGTGGACCCGGCAGACTTCCATCGACCGCGACAGCTTCCGCCAGTGCGGCGCGTACTGGCTGGACAACCACGCCGTCTACTTCGAGAACGAGACCTCGCTGAAGGCGATGGCCGAGGCAGATTGCACGACGTTTCGCGATCTCGGCGGCGGCTATGGTGCCGATAACGAGGGGGGCTGATACTGCGGCCGGCGGATGAAGCACTGCCGGCGTGGCGACCAGCTGCAAGGGGTGCCAGAGGACCCGCTGTACGCCGTTGATGACGGCAACGTCTACTGCGATGGGAAGCCGCTGCCCGGGGTGGATCGCGCGAGCTGGCGGCTGTTGGGCGGGTACTTTTCGGGCGATGGCAGCCGGGTCTACCACCTGGAGCGGAAGCTCCAGCGGGTGGATGCGGCGACGTGGCGCTGGCTGGAGGGGAGCTGGTCGCGGGATGCGACGCAGTTGTTCACCATGCATCTGGTGGGGAAGGATGCCGGGGTGCGGGCGCTGCACGGGTTCGAGTGACGGGCGCGAACGGCCGAGCGGTGGGGGTTCGGGAGCCGAGGTGTTGCTTCGGGAAACATCCTGCTGTGAGGCAAGGTCTGCAAGCGCAGACGGGGGCAGGGGAAGATGGCGCGCCCGGAGGGATTCGAACCCCCGACCAATGGCTTCGGAAGCCACTACTCTATCCGGCTGAGCTACGAGCGCGTTGGTCAGATATTGTAGACGAAATCGATTGCGTGTGCGCTACCTGTGGCTACGCAATGACAGCTCTCAGCCTATCCTTCTAGGGCTGACGGGGTGCTTGCCGGCAGTCGGTCACATCCAAGTCCCAGATCCTACTTAGCATCAAGTCAGTCCTGCCGCCGAGAACCTTATGTTTCAGGTTAGGGTCCATATCTTCGCAAACATCCTTAGCTGATGTAGCCGTTGCAACCGTCCACGGCAAACGCCAGTAAGGGAAATGCACCAGTTCTTGAGGTGTTGGATACAAACTTTGATCGTAGTTGCCGTGGCTATAGTCCTCGAGTCGGCGCTCCAGCAAGGAAACGTTCGGATTCTCTGCGGCTCGAGCAAGCAACCATTCTCTTGAGACGGCTGCAGCGCCCCAAGTTAGAGCTGTGAAGGCATAGGCGTTGTAGAACAGCGCACGCCTTCCCCGGCTATTCTCAAGCGAGAATCCATTGGGGCCAATATCCGAAAATCCTCGCATCAATCCAGATTTTCCCCTGTCTATGAGCTTCGGATCATCTGCAAAACGGCCGGTGTAGACAGCAAAGGCCGAGCTCCAATACGAAAGGTTGTTGCGCTTGCGGGCACCTGTATTGAAAAAAATAAGGCCGTTGTGGGATAGGTTGATCAGCCAAGCCTTGATCCGGTCGCACTCCTCCCGTTTTAAGCAGAGGGGCGAGATTTGCGCGAACGACGAAACGAATGACATTCCATAGAGCATGGCTGTCACATTCCCTTGGAATCCAATGGCCGGCGTCATTGATTTCGCCGAGGCCCAAGCGTCGAGAATGCGTAGCGCCTGCTCGCCGCTGCAGCGATTGCCTAGGCTGTATTCGTTTGCCAGCTTTGCGACTTCAACTGCCGTGACGTCGATCTCGGATACATCGCGTTCATTCTGCTGCTTTTTCGCCGGGTCAATTATGGATGAGTGACTATCGGAATAGTATGTTGTGGTCTCTACTTGCCTCACAGTGGGAACAGGTTGACTGAGATTACATGTGTCCGGATGCGCATGTGCGACAGCGGCGACATGGCAGAGCACAAGCACAGCTAGCCAATTGGATGAATACATGAGGCGCCCCTTAACTAGCTTTAGAGTGGGGTGTAAATTTCGGAAATCGGACGGCGAGCTGACGCGCATCCTCTAATCTTCTCGTTCGGATACCCGCATGCAATCATCATGATTACACTATGCTGCGCAGCAATAGGTATATCACGCCGAAGCGCTTGATCTTGCTTCGGGGTCCTGCTCCAGTTCAGGCAGCAACTACCAAGCCCAAGCGAATGCAGGGCATAAACGATCGACATCGCGAACATGCCGCCATCGATCCAAGGCTGGTAGCGCTCGTATCCAGAGTCAAACGCGCGCAGGTCAGCGGCAACGATCAAAAGGCAGGGAACTTCATGGCCGAAACCGCGATTCCCATTCTGATGCTTCAGAGCAAGATCAATCTGACCTCTGTCTGACAACTCGTACACATGCCATGCCTGACGGCTGCACACTGATGGACTCTTGCTCGCGAGATTGATCGCGCGCAATACCAGATCTCGGTCCACAGGGTGATCTGAATAGTCACGTATAGAGTGTCGACTGTAAAAGAAGCTCTCTGGATGCTCAAGAGTACCTGCCGCGAATGCCTCGGCGGACAGCGTGGTGTATCCGCCACCGACTTCTGGATAGGACGGAAGGTCATTGATATAGCGAATTGCTGAATCGGTCTCGACTGAACACGCAGGCGGTGGTGTCTCCGAAACAAAGGTCTTCAATACGTTGACTGCGACTTTATCTTGGAAGCCGAGGGTGTCCGTTGCGCCCGAGGCCTTAATAATGCCCAAGAGCTCGTGCAGCGCTTCCCAACCCGACCCCGTACGTCTATTACGGAAAGAAAGGCTCTTCTCGAGGCGATGATAAATTTTAACCGTCACATAGTTTCTTACCGCCGGATCTCGATTCGACAGCTTCCATCCGCTGTACTTCATGAATCTTGCCCAGTCGTACCAATAGCCTGTGATGGCCTGGAATGCGCTCTTCAGTGGGCGGGCTCGACGTTTCAGGCGCTGAATGCGAAGCTTCATTTTTAATTCTCGTTGGGTCTTGTCGAGGTGCGCGTCGCCGCATATCTCATGGAGTTTCTAACCAAAAGCCAGGTACGCGCAGCGATGATGGATGTAATGGCCCAGCCGACAGATACGTCGGAATTTACGGTATAGCTGCTGATAATGAATGCAACACAGATTGCCGCTGCCTCAAAGCGAGATCGCATCAAATGCTTCGAGTCTCCGCGGGTAGTCAAAATTATGTCTGACGGAAATGCAAAAATTTGGGGGGCAAGCGCGACCACCCACAAGACAGCATGTATGGAGTAGTTATCATACTTGCCATCGAAAGCGACATGCATCAGCCACGGCGCGGCTATTGAAAAGATAAGTAGGGCAGGGCCGAATAGAATCAACAATGTTCGCATCATGGGCCAGAAGAGCTCATCTAGGCCGCTGGCGCCCGAAGCTGAATAACGTTTGGCTGCCTGAGACCTCTCGGCATCGGAATATGCAGATGTAACAATGAAAATTGGGCGCGCGATTGTTCTCGAAGCGCTGAAAGCTGCGACGCTCACCGGAGTCGAAAAAACCGCGACCAGCAGCTGGACGCCATTATTGTAAAAGTACTGTGCAAGAGAGCCAGCTGAGAGTTGCGCTATGAATATTCCACTGCCTGAAAGAACTGAGCGAGTGCTCAGTGGCCTTGCCAGAATTAGTCTCGATCCGGAAATGGCGAGAAAGACGGGAGTGATTGAGAAAAGTCCTGTGTATATGGCCAGCGCTAATCCTGTGGCCATATCTTTACTGCCGCCCTCCAGGAGGAGCATTGCCCCAATTGTTGTGAATGCGCAGAGAGCAATCACATCCCCTATCAATATCATTAGATAGGAGGCGGAATGGAAAAACAATTTTCTGACCAGTGAGTTCACGCAACCGACCAGTGTGAATGCCGCGCCGGAAATAAAGGTCGTGCACCAGTATTCGGATTTAAAATAGTCGGCAATAACCCATCCGGAAAGAGTGACGACGGCAGCTGCGATCGATGTAAGGAATCCAATACGGAACCATGCAGAGTAAGCAGAGCTGCTTTCCCCGTGCTGAGATATCGAGATGATGCTTGGGATCAGTATCGCAGAGCGCTGAAGGGACTCGGCGAGAAACCATATGGCGTAGCCGGCCATCAAGGCGCCGAACTCGTCCACGTCAAGCCATCGACCGAAGCCGACCATGCACCCCATCGCGATGCCAGCGTGGGTGCACTGGTCAAAGATGGACGTTGCTTGTCGAACTTTTCGGGAATAATGTTTCATGCGGAAAGGAGAATCAGTGGACGGCGAGGCATCGGTGTAGAGAGAGTAGTTCTATGCAAGGCGGTAGTGCGAAATTGATTATGCGTGAGGCTGCTACATATTTCCCATCCGATTCAATGGAGGCAATCACTGATCGCTCCAATTGAATTGATCTTGGCGGTCCATTTGCGATCTCATTCAACTTAGAATACTCCTGAATCGTCGATCCTCTGTTTCCATAAGCTGATTCGTCGCTGTGCCGATTGTGCGCTGCGAGTTTCCATCTTTTCACGATTCTTCAATGCATGCGTCAGCGTCGCTACAAGGGATGCGGGTGTATTGTCAAAAAAGTCAGCGCAGTCCGGAAATAGCTTGCGAAGCGTCGCAGTTCCGGAAAGTACCAAGGCCTTCTCGGCACCGATGGCCTCGTTGGCGACGCTGAGTTGGATGTCTTCGAATGTGGTTATGCCCAATACAATCGCTGCGTCATGCAGAAGCTTATTGAATTCTGCTTCGGAGACGAAGCCCGTAAAGTGAACGTTGTCAGGACAGTCTGATAGAAAGCCCTTCGCCTTGGCTTTCTCAAGTCTTCCAGTAACCTTGAACTGCAAGTGGGGTCCGATTCTGGCAGCTTCGATGATCGCCGATACCGGCTCGTCGTCGGCAAATGAACAGGGAACAAGGACATACTGCTGTCGAGCATTGGTTGCGGGCGGCTTCTGCAGGATTGCTGGAGGGTCCTCGAGTACCACTATTGGAGTGGCTCGAGGTAGCAAGGCGCGCGCCTTGACAGCAATGTCTTCATTGTGCGCGATTACAAGATCAGCCTTTGCCGCTACGATTTTGAATAATGGAGTATTTATCCAGGGGGCCCTAAACGTCGCGTTGTGGCAATCAAGCAGGATTCGGAACTTCTGCCGGTTCGCCCAGCGCAGGGCGATAAGGATGTGCGGAATGAAGTTTGGAGGTGTCTGCACCCAGACTGCATCTGGTTTTTCCGCTAATACCAGACGAATAGTGCTCGCCGCCTGTCGCAGGTATCCAGCAATCTTCCGCAGCACGCCGCCCTGTGTCGGAGGTAGATGAACGAGCTTGAAGTCCATAAGCGATTGCATTGATACTGCACGGCGTTGGAAGCCTGCCCATGCTATATATATGGTCTTCACGCAAATTCCTTGAATCGTTCGAAGTTCTTTGCCGCAAGTTCTTTAATGAAGGGGAGCCGGTTGTCCAGCTTCTGTCGATAGAGGGGGGCCTCGGTCAAGAGCTGAATTACCTTCGTGGAATATTCTTCAGGTGACGAATAAGTTGCCCAATCACAGCACATTTCCTCAACATGGAAATGATTAAGAAGTCCACGGACTTTTCCTTGAAAATCAAGGAAATAGCAGGGGGTCGCCGTTCCCAAGGCGGCAATGCCCATGTGCATGCGGCCAGTAACAACGAGGTCGCACAATGAGCAAAGCAGCTTGACATCCCTTGCGCTGATTCCCCTCGTGGCCAGGGTGAATCGTGCCGCAATATCTGCGGGCAGCGACGCTGCGACGTCTTCTAGAATGCGTGCATCGCTGTGAGGCTCCCGAGGATCATGCGAGATCGCAATAAGATGTATGGCGGGATCCTTCCTTAGAATGGCTTCAACGTTCCGGTGCACCAAGCGGTCAAGCCCTGACAGCGACTGATTTCCTCGCTTTGCGCCCGCACTCATTGCGGCTCCAAGGGGGTTTGCATTGAATGCAATGATCTTTAGATCTTGCTTTCTCAGCTGATCGATCTTAGCGGTAATCAAACGCATTGGGTCGGTCAGAGAGTCGCTGGGCGTAAGAAGGAAGGCCGTATCAGCAACTAGTTCGAGACGTTCAGGGCTGATTTTCGCAAGCCTCTCGTGCGTGAGAGGGTCGCGCGCGTACTTTGTAATTGACGCTCCGATCTTCTCCAAATAGGCCGCACTGGCCGCGTTCGGCTTATCTGAGTAGCTGAACCCAAGAATCGTGGCGTCAACGCCGAGCTTCACGGCGATTTCGAGCATTAGCAATCTGCGGAAGGTACGACTTGATGAGTAGGCGCCGTCCATGATGTCGGCCCCCAGAACACTGAACGTTCCAGCTCGCTGAAGTGTCGATATGAGCCGACTTGCGGCCCCTGCCCAGAAGAGAGGCGAGAAGAATCCCTCTATGCTGACTTGAACAATGGACGTGTCGATATGGCTCCAATCATCGTCACTCCTATGACAGAGCACCACTATCGGTGCGGATGACCGCGCACGAATGTTGGCAATCGTGGACGTCAGCATAGCTTCGTCACCGAGGTTCCCACGCGAAGATGGAGCCAGTATCACGTGGTTTGTAGACCCGTCACGGCTGTGCTTCGCAGAGTTGCGCAGAGCGTAGGCACGCAGCGCGTAGTCCGATGCTGGGCCGAGAAATTTGATCAGGCTGTTCTTGATGTTCAATTCCAGTTTCCTTCCTGGTACTTATGGATTGCCGTCAGTCGGAGATAGCGAGCTGGACGCCACAATAAGCAGAGATATTGCGGAAATTATCGTTATTGACACGAATACGGGGAAAGTTAGTGAGGCCAGAATGACGGATGCAGTTATTCCTATTGCCACCGGTCGGCTATTTTTAGGCGCCCTGGCTACAATGGTTGCGAGAAACACTCCCAGCATCACAATGTAGCAAGTGGTCCCCGACAGTCCTGAGACCTGTAGTTGTCGCAAGATTAGGTTGTGGGAGACAAACGGTTGATGCCCATACCCAAAAAGCATGGACATGGGATCCGCCATAATAAGGTCAATTTCGTGGCCCCACCTGCTTCCACGGCCGCGAAGAAATTCACCGTCAGACGCGTCGCCGGAGAAGGACGATATGAAGGCTGACGTAAATACTTCCATGAAGTGAGCGGCTGATGAGGTCGGAAACAGAATCCAGACGGTGCCAGCGACCGCCGCGCCCAAGACGAGTAGAGAGGAGATCGCTATCAGCTTCTTTGCGAGGCGGTCCATGGTTCTGCTAGACGCGAGTGACTCCGCCAGAAGATAGACGCAAAAGGCCAAAACGCCGACGCGCGAAGTCGAAATAATGATGCCGGCGCTTAGTGCGAGGAACAGCAGCCAGTACACCCATCGCCTCAATGATCCCGAGGTTCGAAGCCATTTCGTTGCAGCGATCGCCAGTACCAGAAAAACGGCAAAGAAGTGCGGATGCTCTAATCCGCCTGTCGGTCTAGGAAGGTGGGATCCCTGATACCATTGGAAATAGAAATGCGGAACCAGTCCGGCAAGCTGAAGACATGCCACAGCAACCATGAAGACGCCGGTTGCGATAATCAGCTTTAGGCAAAACACTGCTTGCTTGCGCGACATCGTTGGAGTTGCGCCCACCAGGATGGCGGTGAGCATCATCGTTTGCAGCGCAAACGCACGAGCAAGCTCAGTGGGGCCAGTGTTCCATGCGTCGGGAGCTGCCGGTGGCGATGCGACGACGTGCAATGCCAACATCGACAGCAGATAGAAATAGGAGAGCGTCGCGAAAACCCCCATGCGGCTAAGTACGCGAGCGCCTCTTATCATGAGCAGCGCCAAGCAGCCGTTCAGAATGAGGTAGAGTGCCTGTGCGGGCAGCACGTCGCGCAGGAATGCTATTCCTGTCAGGCTACCTGAGACCCTGAGACTTATCGCAAACACACCGGACGCAATGAGGAGAGCGCTCAATGTTGCAGCAGAAAGCGTCTGGGTTCCGACAGTCGATATGGCGATTCGCTGATGCTCTCGCGGTTTAGTTGCCATTCCAGATAAAACTCTTGATGCCATTAATTAGTGGCGATTTGTCAGGTTCGATTGGCGCGAGAGGTGCCAAGGGGGTTTGCAGCAGGTCTATGAGCTGAGCCTCGTCCTGAAACACATAAATGCCTTGTCGGCCCTCAAATCGCCTTGCGGTATCGATCTGATGATCGTTTCTATGCTCTGCACGATCCGACTGGCGCGGCATCAATGCGATAGGCTTGCAACTGCTTGCTGCGCTGATGATTGAGCCGATTCCGGCGTGCGATACGATGATATGCGCTCTCGTCACGAGTGACTGAAACTCGCTTGGATGTAGGTTCTTTATGCAGGTGAGTCGCCCTCTTGGTTCGTAGACGTACTCAGTATCAATGGTCTGGGCGATGATCTCTACATCCAAGTGCTGCACTGCATGGCGCAAGGCGTGGATCATCCTGGGGAACGGCAGTTGTGTGCCAACTGTTGCGAAGATCACAGTACGGCGCCTCGGTACTGGACCTGCTCCGTTGCAGCGACGTCTTCCCACTGGCTGAGCGTCAGGTCTGCGAATTTTTTTGCATACTTACCAGACATGGAAAGCCTTTCTCCGTTCGCGATACTGTCAACCCAGATCGTTCTGGCGCGGAATACGAACTTCGCAATCGTCAATGCGATGAGGCCTGGCAAAGCGCCCGTACTTATCACGACATCGGGTCTGAATTTCCGGAACGCGTTGAGGATTCTCCAAGAGTTGACTCCGATGGCGGCTAGGTCGTTCCTGTTGCATTCTTTGAGCAGCGCGAATGAGGAAATTCCCGAGCGCTGAGGCAAGCCGTCGAGAGTGGTGAGATAGAGCACCTCTGCAGAAGCAAGCGCTGGTCGCATCAGCATTAGCTGTTCCCAATGCCCTCCGCCTGATGCAATCGCTGCAATTTTCATTTTACTCTCCCTTTCAACGCTCAGTCTTTGCCGAACAGATCGCGCGTGTAGACTTTTTCTCGCACATCCGAGATCTCGCAGCTCAATCGATTGGCAACGATCACATCGGCCTGATGCTTGAATGAGGAAAGGTCATTCACGACAGGTGAGCCAAAGAAGGTGCTCGCCGTCAACGTTGGCTCGTGAACGATGACCTCGATTCCTTTCGCCTTTATGCGCTTCATCACGCCTTGGATTGCGGATGATCGAAAGTTGTCCGATCCTGACTTCATCACCAGGCGATATATTCCAACGACATTCGGACGGAGACGAATCACTTCGTCACCAATAAAGTCCTTTCTGGTGCGATTTGCCTCGACAATTGCATGAACAAGATTCTGCGGCACGTCACTGTAGTTGGCCAACAGTTGTTTGGTGTCCTTTGGCAGACAGTAGCCGCCGTAGCCGAACGACGGGTTGTTGTAGTGGTGCCCGATACGCGGGTCCAGGCCAACTCCTTCGATGATCTGCCTCGTGTCCAGCTCGTGGGACGCAGCGTATGTATCAAGCTCGTTGAAGTAAGCTACGCGCATTGCCAAGTAGGTATTGGCGAACAGTTTGATCGCCTCTGCCTCGGTGGAGTCGGTGAAAAGGATTGGAGCATTTTTGCGCAGCGCACCGTCCTGCAGCATTTTGGCAAAATTGGAAGCGCGCTCGGAGCGCTCACCGACGATGATGCGGCTCGGATGGAGGTTGTCGTAGAGCGCCTTGCCCTCGCGCAGAAACTCGGGCGAGAAGACGATGTTCGATGTGTTCAAGCGCTCGCTCAGCTCCTTCGTGCAGCCCACCGGGAGCGTTGACTTGATCACCATCACGGCGTCAGGGTTGATCGCCAGAACGTCGCGGATCACCGATTCCACGGAGCTGATGTTGAAGTAGTTGGTCTCGGGGTCGTAGTCGGTGGGAGTGGCGATGATTACATAGCTCGCGTCCGCGTAGGCCTCTTCCGGACTAAGCGTGGCGGACAATTGAAGTGCCCGGTTTGCAAGGTAGTCCTCGATCTCCCGGTCTTCGATAGGTGATTTGCGCGCGTTGATCAGCGCTACACGCTCTGCGTTGATATCCAAGGCAATGACCCGGTGGCTCTGGGCCAGTAGGACAGCACTGGAGAGGCCAACATAGCCTGTACCAACAACAGCGATCTTCATCTCAATTCCTTTTGTGGCAACCTGGGGCCGGGGGATATCGAAAGCGGCGTTTACCGCCTCAGCAGCGTCTGCGGGGTGGCGCAAGCGCCCGCCATGAGCCCAAACAAGCGGGTTCCTTGTCGGCTGGGGGGAGCGATGCTACTACAGGCCGCCTCTGCCGCCCTTATTTGGACGGCTACCGACATGGTGACGGGGCAGATGCAGGTGCCTCGATAGCGACGCCGGCGTGGCAAGGCAGAGGTCTTGAGGTGAGGCAATCAGGTCATGGATTGGCATCCTGCCGATAATGGTCGAGCGCCCGGCGTGCTAATGTTTAAAGAGCTCGCCATGACGGCAGAATGTGATTCATATCACTATTTTGGTTCTGCTGCGTGATCGTAGCAGACGCCTCATGCTCTCGCACCGGCCGCTTTCAAGCTGAACGGCGCCGCAGCATGTACATAGGCTAAACTATAGGGCTACTCCTGCGACAGAGCAGGGCCGCGGCGAACGGGACTTTGTCCTGGACTCCTCATCACCGAGTGTCGGTTCGCCGTGCGCAGCTGTTTGAGCAATGCCCCCTCCCAAGGCCTGCCTATCCTGGCAGTTGTTCCCGAAATGAAGTGGAAGCGATGACGAAGCAGATGGACTCCCGAGCGGTCAAGGATGATGAAATCGATCTGCGTGAACTCCTTGGAGTACTGATTGATCGAAAATGGTGGATTGTGGGTGCCACCGCAGCGTTCTTCATTGCGGGCGTAGCCTATGCGCTGCTCGCGCGTCCGGTGTACCAAGCGCAGGCGATGGTGCAAGTGGAGTCGAAGATGCCAAGCATCCCTGGACTGGCCGATCTGGCTTCCTTGGGGGGGAGCGGCAGTACCGCGGCTACGACCGAAGTTGCTCTTCTCACCTCACGCACTGTGATTGGCGACGCGGTAGACAAGCTGAATCTGGAAGTGGCGATCGAGCCCAGGCGCCTTCCGGTCTTTGGCAACTTCTTTGTGCGACGGTTCAAGCCCGAGACCGAGCATCAAGTGGCTCCGCCCAAGTTCGGTCTCGCGCGCTATGGCTGGGGTGGCGACGTTCTTGGCATCCATCGGCTTGAAGTCCCCCTTTCTCTCTTGGACACCACTCTGGTGCTGAAAGTGGGTGACAGCGGGAAGGACTTCGTACTCTTCGATGAGGACGGCGACCAAGTGTTGCAGGGCCAGGTTGGAGTGCCTGCACAGGGGCGAGGTGTAACCCTCGAGGTGGACACGCTTCGCGCAAACCCTGGAATGCAGTTCGAGGTGACCCGTCTCCGCCGCCTGGACGTCGTCGCAGAATTGCAGCAGGACATAAGTGCGACAGAACAGGGCAAGGATTCGGGCATCCTGCAGCTGTCGTATCAGGACACCGATGCGATGCGTGCCGAGGCCCTCGTCCAGCACATTGCCGATGCCTACGTCCGCCAGAATGTGGACCGCAGTTCCGCCGAAGCAGCCTCCCAGCTGCAGTTCGTGAAGGACCAGCTGCCGACCATCCGTCGCCAGGTGGAGCAGGCGCAGGCTGCCATGAGCGCTTATCAGTCCCGCTCCAAGTCAGTCGACATCACCATGCAGACCAAGGGTCTGCTGGAACAGGAAGTGGCCGTCGAGGCCAGCATCCAGCAGCTGCGCCTGAAGCAGGCTGAGATGGATCGCAGCTTCACGCGCGAGCATCCGGCCTATCGTGCACTGCTGCGCCAGATCGGTGATCTGGAAGCCCGCAAGGGCGGCTTCCAGAAGCAGGTCGGTGACCTGCCGGAAACCCAGCAGGAGTTGCTGCGCCTGACGCGTGATCTGCAGGTGAGCAATGAGCTGTATACGGCGCTGCTGAACCAGGCGCAGCAGCTGGATGTGGCGCGTGCGGGTGCCGTGGGCAACGTCCGCATCGTCGATCCAGCCATCGTAGACATTGCTAAGCCGGTTGCTCCCCGCAAGGCCCTGATCGTAGCCATCGCCACCCTCCTCGGCGGCTTCCTCTCGATCGCCTTCGTCTTCCTCCAGCGCATGCTCAACCCGGGCATCGAAGACCCGGCAGACATCGAAGCCCTCGGCCTGCCGGTCTACGCCGCCATTCCGCTCAGCGTGTCCAACACGCTGCCCAAGCTGCGTAAGGGCAAGCACGGTACGCGTGTGGTGGCCGATGGTCGCCAGCATCTGCTGGCGGTATCCGCGCCAGCCGACCCGACTGTGGAGGCACTGCGCAGCCTGCGTACCAGCCTGCACTTCGCGATGCTGGAAGCGAAGAACAACATCCTGACCATCTCGGGCCCGCGCCCGGGCGTGGGCAAGACCTTCGTGTCCACCAATCTGGCCGCGGTCATCGCGCAGGCGGGTCAGCGTGTGCTTGTCATCGATGCCGACATGCGCAAGGGCACCCTGCACAAGATCCTGGGTGTGTCGCACCAGAAGGGCCTGTCAGATGTGCTGGGCGGCAAGCTCAGCGTCGACGACGTGATCCATCCGGTGTCCGGCCTGGACAACATGCACTACATGGTGCGTGGTGACATTCCGCCGAATCCGGCCGAACTGTTGATGCACCCGCGTTTCGCGCAGCTTCTGCAGGAAATGTCCGGCAAGTACGATCTGGTGATCGTCGATACCCCGCCGATCCTGGCCGTAACCGACCCGGCGCTGGTCGCCACTCATGCCGGCTCGAGCCTGCTGGTCACCCGTTTCGGCGTGAACCAGGCCAAGGAAATCGAGCTGACTCTGCAGCGCTTCGAGCAGAATGGCGTGCAGATCAAGGGCGCGATCTTCAATGCGGTCGAGAAGCGTGCCACCGGCTATTACAGCTACGGCTATTACGAGTACAAGTCCGACGAGAAGGCCTGACCACTTAGCAGGGCAGGACACCGGGGCCCGGTGCGCGCAGGCGCATCGGGCCCTGTCTTTTCTAGGGCCGCGCCGCAGTCCTTCCAGCGCAGGAGTATCCTATCGCCATGGCTGATACCCCCCTCACTTCGCCGCAGTCGCCGGCGACGCCGCGTTGGCGGCATTACTGGAGTCTGATGCGCGCTGATCGCCCGATCGGCACGCTGCTGTTGCTGTGGCCCACCTGGTGGGCGTTGTGGCTGGCCGCGGGCGGCCTGCCGCCGCTGTGGACGCTGTTCGTGTTCACCGCCGGCGTGTGGCTGACCCGTTCGGCCGGTTGCGTCATCAACGACTACGCCGACCGCTGGCTCGACCCGCATGTGGAGCGCACCAAGGCGCGTCCGCTGGCCACCGGCGCAATCAGCGGCCGTGCCGCGCTGGCACTGTTTGCCGTGCTGATGCTGGTGGCGTTCGGCCTGGTGCTGACCCTGAACGGGCTGACCATCGGCCTGAGCTTCATCGGCGTGTTCCTGGCCGCCAGCTACCCGTACCTGAAGCGCTACACCCATCTGCCGCAGGTCTACCTGGGCATGTCGTTCGGCTGGGGCATCCCGATGGCGTTCGCCGCCGTGCAGGGCGAGGTGCCGATGCTGGGCTGGCTGCTGTATGCCGGCAACATCCTGTGGTCCACGGCCTATGACACCTGGTATGCCATGGTCGACCGCGAAGACGACCTGAAGATGGGCTCGCACTCCACCGCGATCCTGTTCGGCGATCTCGATCTGGTCATCCAGGGCGTGCTGTACGCGCTGTTCCTGGCCACCATGGCGCTGGTGGGCGTGCGTGGCGGGCTGGGTGGGTACTACCTGGCCGGCGTGGCGGTGGCCACGGTGCTGGTGGTGTACGAGTTCTGGATCTGCCGCAACCGCGAGCGCGGCCCGTGCTTCAAGGCGTTCCTGCACAACAACTGGGTGGGTGCGGCGCTGTTCGCCGGCATTGCCGTGGACCTGGCGCTGCGTTGATTGCCCGGGGTCGGATCCCTTTTCCTGTGGGAAAGGGCTCTGACCCTTCTGCCGCGCCGATACCCGGCTCGGGGTCAGAGCCCTCTCCTGTGGAGAGGGATCCGACCCCGCCACCTACGACCAATAGGTGGCTGACAGCCTGCATCCCACCGCCCAGAATCGGGCCATCGAACCTGGGAGGGTAGGCGATGGCCTCGACGGCAGCAGTACAGGACGGCTGGATGGCGCGCGCTGCGCTGCGCTCGGCCGCTTGGGCGGAAAAGTGGTTCCCCGATGCGTACGTATTCGCGGTGCTGGGCGTGGTCATCGTCGCGCTGGCCGCGATGGGCTTCGGCTCGACCCCGCAGGCCACCGCCAGCGCCTTCGGTGACGGTTTCTGGAGCCTGATCCCCTTCACCATGCAGATGGCCTTCGTGGTCATCGGTGGCTACGCGGTGGCGACCGCGCCGGTGGTCGCTCGCTTCATCGATTTCCTCGCCCGTGTGCCGCGCACCGGCCGTGGTGCGGTGGTGTACGTGGGCCTGGTCAGCATGCTGGCCTCGCTGCTCAGCTGGGGGTTCTCGCTGGTGTTCGGCGGTCTGCTGGTGCGCGCGCTGGCACGCCGCACCGAACTGCGCATGGACTATCGCGCCGCCGGCGCCTCGGCCTACCTCGGCCTGGGGGCGGTGTGGGCGATGGGGCTGAGTTCGTCGGCCGCACAGCTGCAGGCCAACCCGGCCAGCATGCCGCCGGGCCTGGTGGAGATTACCGGCGTTCTGCCGTTTACCGAAACCATTTTCCTGTGGCAGTCGATCGCGCTGACTGCGGTGCTGATTCTGGTCTCGCTGCTGATCGCCTGGTTGACCGCACCGGCCGCAGGCAGCGCTCGCACCGCCGAAGACTTCCCCGGTGCCGCGCAGGCCGAACCGGAGCCACTGCAGCAGCGCACGCGCCCGGGCGAGTGGCTGGAATACAGCCCGCTGCTGACCGTGCTGCTCTCGCTGCTGGCGTTCGGCTGGCTGTTCAACGAGTTCGCCAACAAGCCGGTGGTCACCGCCATCGCCAACCTCAATACCTACAACTTCATGTTCATTTCGCTGGGCCTGCTGCTGCACTGGCGCCCGCGCAGCTTCCTCAACGCGGTGGCCAAGGCGGTACCGAGCACCACCGGCGTGCTGATCCAGTTCCCGCTGTACGGTGGCATCGCGATGATCCTCACCCACGCTGCCGGCGGCGATGGACAGACGCTGGCGCACCGGTTGTCGAGCCTGTTCGTGCACGTGGCCAGCACCGATACCTTCGCGCTGGTGATGGGCGTCTACTCGGCGGTGCTGGGCTTCTTCGTGCCCTCCGGTGGCGGCAAGTGGATCATCGAAGCGCCGTACGTGATGCAGGCCGCCAACGAACTGAAGGCACACCTGGGCTGGGCGGTGCAGGTCTACAACGCAGCCGAAGCGCTGCCGAACCTGATCAACCCGTTCTGGATGCTGCCGCTGCTTGGCGTGCTGGGCCTGAAGGCACGCGACATCGTGGGCTTCACCTTCATCCAGCTGCTGGTGCACATCCCGCTGGTGCTGGGCCTGCTGTGGCTGCTGGGCATGACCCTGGCGTATGTGCCGCCGGTGATGCCCTGAATGCAGGGTTGGCTTCCCTGCGTGAGCCGGGAAGCCAACCTGGTTCAGCGCGTGTTTCCGGCTGCGAACGCCATGAATGCGTGCAGGCTGACGATGGCATGAGCACATGCCGATCCCGCATGAATCCTTCAGCCGCTTGTGCCACAAGGGCTTCCGCGCGTTCATTCACAGGCGTACACACAGATGTAGCCGCCCCCCCACGCGTGATTAACCATTCGCTGCAGACGATGGCCACGTCCACCGCATTCCGCGAGTGGCTTTGGAGATCGGACATGGCACAGCAGAACCAGAACCAGAACCCGAACCAGAAGCAGCAGGGCCAGCAGAACCAGCAGGATCAGCAGCAGGGCCGTGGCCGCGACCAGCAGCAGCAACAGCAGCAGGAACAGCAGAAGCGCAACCAGAACCAGCAGCAGGGCGGCCACGACGAAGAAGAATGACCGCGTTGCGCGTGCAACGTGACCGGCGAAGCCCCGCCCTGTGCGGGGCTTTGCTTATTCCAGCATGCCGATAGGCTGCAACACCGGCGCCGCCGACATGTCGTTGGGATTGGTGCCGGGCTGACCCTGCGGCACGTCCATGCCCATGCCGCGGTACAGGTCAATCCAGTGCTGGGAAATCTCCCCGGTCTGCGGGTTACGGAAATTCATCGGCTGCAATGCGAAAACGTGGTGCGCACGGAAGGCGCGTTCGATGAAGTCCGAGCAGTAGTAGCTGTCCTCGTTCAACACATACGACGTGTTGTACGGCTTGCCCAGCATCGTGCGCGCGGTGGCGACCGCATCCCTGATGGCCGCCTGCTGCGGTGCACGCAGACGATAGACCACGATCTGCCGCTGCTTGTCGCGCGCCTCCTGGCGGAATTGGACCAGCGATTGCCGGCGAGATCCTTTCTCGTCTGCATGCAATACCTCCCAGCCCTTCGGCGCGGAAGCGACCAGCGCGACGTGATCGAAGCTGGGTGCGCCCTGCGTGCCGGTGGCATCGTCGATGGCCGCACTGAGGCCGCTGTGGCCGGCGGTGACGAACAGCAGGTCGCCTTCGTGGACATCGACGGCCAACGCCACGGCCGGCCACAGGGCGGGCAGCAGGCCGATCAGGAGCAGGCCGATCAGGAGCAGGAGGCGATGCATGAGGACTCTCGGACAGGCGGAATGCCGGAATTGTAGGGTGCGCGGTAGCATGGAGCGACCGGACCGGATTCAGGATGAGCCCATGTGTCGATACCGTTCTGCTGCAGTGCTGATGCTCGCCTGTGGCGTGGTGCTGGTTGCCTGCACGCCAGCGCCGCAGCCACCGCAGACCGCGGCCGAAGCCGTGCCTGCCGCAGCGGCCCCGGCGACCGCCGCCATCGAGCCCACACCTGTGGCTGCACGCAGTGAGTGCCCCTACCCGGAATTCGATACGTTCCTGAAGCATTTCGGCAACGAGATCGCGCTGCAGGAAAAGGCCACTGCCGATCCGCTGCTGGACAGCTACATCGACGCGGAGGCCGAGCCGGAACCGCGCAAGGTGGAAAGCCGGTTGGCGCTGGCCGATGTGGAGTGGCCGGTGATGCCCGATCCTGCCGCGCTGGCCGGGCAGGGCCGCGAAATGCAGGTCAGCCCCCTGGCTGATGGGCAGCGGCAGGTGCAGATCCGTACGCCGGACAGCAGTGACCAGCAGACCTACACCTTTGCGCAGACACCGTGCTGGACGCTGGTCAAGCGTGAGGACGAGTCGATCTGAAGCCTGATCCGGCACAGGCGCGGTGGGCCAGTGGCTGCTAGGCTCGATCCCTGGTCCAGGCAGGGAGACGCCGATGCAGGCTTTCAGGAAGCGCGCCACCACCGCCGCCGCCGTCGCTGCCGTATTGGCGATAGCCCCCTTCAGCGGCGCCCAGGCACAGTCGGTGCATGCCGATGACCGCGCCTACTTCGCCAATGCCACCGCCGAGCAGACCGCGCGTGACGCGCTGGGCAAGCGCGTCGAGGCCCTGCAGCAGGCGTCCAACCTTGCATCCGCGGAACGCTTCCGGCAGGCCGAGATACTGGAGGCGCAGTGCCTGCGACATCACGGCTACCTGCACCTGCAGGCCGCCCGCAATGCGCGTGATCAGCGTCCGGCCCAGGCGCTGGATCAGGTGACGGGGCTGTGCAGCCGCATCGCTCGCAGTGGTCGCGCCGCACTGCGCGAGGCACCCGCAGATGCAGCGTGGGCAGCACCGTATGGCTTCCTGCGCGCACGCGCGCTGAAGGAGGCTGCCACCCCGGCCAACGCCGCGCTGGATGAGGCCGTGGAGGCACTGGCCGATCCGGCGCTGAACAGCTTCGCACGCCTGCGCGGGCAGATCCTGCGCAGCGCCGAGTATCCGCAGATCGAGCACGGCGGCCGGCACTGGGACACGGGGCGCGACAAGCAGGCGCTGGCACAGCAGCCCGACCGCGCCCTGCGCGAGGCCGGCTGGAAGGGCTACTGGCAGGGGCTGCACTCGCGCCGTGAGCCGATGGCTTCGGTGCTGCTGGGGCTGGTGCAGGTGAATGACGCTGCCGCGCGCCTGCAGGGTGATGGCTCGGCGCCGGCACACGGCTACCAGCGCATGGGTCTGGATACCGCCGTCGTGGATGCAACGCTGGTGGCGGTCGAACAGCACGCGGAGGACCGCCGCGCCTACCAGGAGATGCTGCTGCACCACGCTGCGCGATCCGGCATCGATGCGCCGCAGATCTGGGATACCACCGTGCCCGATGCCGGCTACACGCCACCGGTGCTGACGCTGGCGCAGCTGCGCGACAACGCCGCCGATGCCATGCAGCACCTGGGGCCGGCGTACGTCGGTGAGCTGCGCGCGCTGCTCGATCCGGCCAACCGGCGTATGGATCTGGCCACCGAACGTGGTGAGCGCAGCCAGGACGCGTTCCCGGTGAGCGCTCCCGGTGTGCCGGCAATGCTGTTCGTTGGCGTGCGCCGTGGTGATCTGGAAAGCGACGTCGAGATCGCCCATGAAGCTGGCCATGCCGTGCATGGCGAGTGGATGCAGCGCGGTCATGCGTCGCCGCTGCAGCGCAATGGCAGCCAGTGGCTGACCGAGGCGTTCGCGATCTACAACGAGTTGCGCTTCCGACACCAGCTGTACCAGCAGGCACAGGACCCGCGTGCCAAGGCCTATTACCTGAAGTCGCTGCTGGACGACATGGTGCTGCAGCTGTTCACCTCTTCCGAGGAGGCGCAGCTGGAGCAGTCGATCTACCAGGGCGTTGCCGCCGGCACGCTGGGTACCGCCGATGACCTGGACGCGCTGACCGGGCAGGTGCTGGCGCGCTTCGGCCAGCAACCGGAACGCTACCCGCAGCTGCGCAACACCTGGATCGGCAAGCGCCTGATGTATGAAGACCCGAACTACCTGGTGAACTACCTGTATGCAGGGCTGCTGGCCGTGCAGCTGTATGTGCAGGACCAGCGCGACCCCGAAGGCTTCCGTGAGCGCTATCTTGCCGTGCTTGGCGAGGGCTTCGACCGCGCGCCGAACGAGCAGGTGGCGCAACTGCTGGGGCACGCGCCAGACTGGGCGGCCCTGGTGGATGCCGATCTGCAGGTGTTCAACCAGACGGCGGCACAGCTGCAGGCGCTGCATGCGCGGATCGAGGCAGGGCAGGGTACGTGAGCCTGCTGCGGACAGGGCAGCGGACTGCAGCAATGACGTGGCTGTTGTTGCTGCTGTGCCTGCTGCCGATGGCAGCGCTGGCGGCAATCCCGGTCCCGGCGCTGGACGATCCCGTGGTGGACACTGCCAACGCGCTGTCCGCCGACACCCGCGCCACATTGCGCAGGCAGGCGCTGCAGCTGCAGGCGCGGAAAGGTGCACAGCTGCAGGTGCTGGTGGTACCCAGCGTGGGCAGCGAAGGCATCGAGGCCTATGCACAGCGGGTGTTCGATCAGTGGCAGCTGGGTCGCGCCGGTGTCGACGACGGTGTGCTGCTGTTGGTGGCGGTGCAGGACCGCCGCGTGCGCATCCAGACCGGCTATGGCCTGGAAGGAGCGCTACCGGACGCGTACGCCGCTCGCATCATCGATAACGCGATCGTGCCGCGCTTCCGTGAGGGTGATTTCGACCAGGGCGTGCTCGATGGCACGACGTTCATGGTGGCACTGATCGAGGGTGAGGACCTGCCGGCATGGGAAGAACCGTCGGCCAGCAACGTGCTGCCTGCGGACTGGCGACGTGCAGACTCGGTGGTGGCGTTGACCCTGCTGGCCGGCTTCCTGGCCGGGCTGTGGCGCTCGCCGCCGCCCCTCCCGCCGGCGAAGACCGAGGACGATTTCAGCGGCAGCCGTCGGGAGCGGCGGCGCAAGGCACTGGCCGCCAATGCATCGGCACCAAAACCAACCTGGCCGACCTTGCCGGCCTGGGGGCGCCCGATGCTGGTGACCGCTGTTGTGGGTGCGGGCATGCTCTCCGTGGCGCTGCTGCTGCCACGCCATGTGCTGCCGGGCCTGTGCTTCGTGCTGGCGCTGGGTGTGCCGGTGGCGACCCTGCTCGGCTGGTGCTGGCGCCGCAGTCGAGGTGTGCGCGTCGTGCTGTGCGGGATGCTGGTACTCGGCGCGGTCTTCCTGGTGCAGGCGCTGCTTCGTGGCCAGCTGCCACCGAGCCTGGCCCGGCACCTGCTGCTGCAGGCCGCCGCGGGCGTTCTCACCCTGATGGTGTTCCTGCTGGTGCAGGCCTGCCGCACACGCTGGAAGAAGAACCGCAGCAGCTTCGTCGTGCGCATGACGGTGCTGGTGCTGTTGACCCTCGGCTATGCCGCGGGCGCGTTGCTGGCGATCCATCGTGCCGAAGGTGACGATCCACGGCTGCTGGCAATGATCGTGTCCGGGGTGTGCGGCGTACTGCTGTACTTCGTGTGGTTGTTCACCATGCTGCCGGGCGAGCGCGCACGTGGCCGGGTTTCATCATCCCGCGAACGCACGTCGTCCCGTTCGTCGTCCTCGTCGAGTTCGTCGTCGAGCAGTTCCAGCAGCTGGTCTGGAGGCGGCGGCCGCAGCGGCGGAGGCGGCGCGTCCGGCAGCTGGTAGTTCTCAGGCCGCCTGCACCCGCCAGCCGAGCGCGGCGTCCTCCACAACACCCGGGCCGGCCACGTCGCCGACCTGCAGCTGCAGGCCGCGCGCGCTCGGCAGGTCCTTCTGCTCGGGGAACCAGCGTCGATCCGCAGCGACCACGATCAGCAGGCCCTCGTCGTCGCCCATCGGCGCGAACTGCGGCGACGGCGGGCTGATCGGTTGCAGGCCGAACCGCAGGCTGGACTGTTCGCGCACAGCGTCGACATCGTGGCTGGGCAGGCCGACTTCGCTCAGGCAGGTCAGTTCGCTGCCGTGGAACGCGCCTTCGCGCGCGCTGGCCGGCAAACGGCGGCGTCCGATCAGTTCCAGGATCAGGCCGTCAGGGCCGGTGAAATACACCGACTGCGACTGCCAGCTGCTTTCCAGCGCGAAGTAGTCCAGTCCCGCCGGATTGCGCTGCAGTGGCGTGCGTTCACGCAACCAGGTCATCGCCTCGCTGAAGCGGTTGTCCGGTACGTTGAAGGCCAGGTGCACGCCACCGACCGGATGATCAGCCGCCGGCTGCAGTTCGATCGTGCTCCAGCCGATGTGCACATGATTGCCGACCACGCGCTGCTGCAGCACATCGTGGAAATACGCGGCGACGGTGGTGACTTCGGACACCGGCAGGGTGAGATGAAGCAGGCGCATGATCGATCCTCCCTGTACGCGCCCACTGTAGCGCCGGGACATGCCCGGCGGCCACTACCGCAGTGCTTCGGCGAAGAATTGCACCGCGGCAGCCACTGCCTGCGCGTGGGTGCCCGCCCTTGGAATCGAACTGCTGCAGAGCTCGGGCAGCCTTTGCACACCCACCGCGGTACAGGCCGCCAGGAAGTCGTAGTGACCGACATCCGGCAGACGCAGCAGCGCAGCGCCTGGAATCAGTGCCTGTGCAGCCTCGCCATTGCTCCGCGGTGGCGCAACCGAGTCAGCCTCGCCCAGCACGATCGACACTGGCTGCCTCAGCGAGGAGAGCTGCTCGGGCGCGAACGCCTGCACGATCGCGGGCGCCAGCAGGAATGCCGCACGCACGCCGGGGATCGCGCGCGAGTCGTTGGCGTGGGAGATCCAGGGAGACAGCGCGGGTGAGCCCGCAGCGGCAACACGCGCGTCCATCGTGTGCGTGGCGGTTTCCTGTTGTGGCCGGCAGACGCCGTCATCCGGATGCGCGCGGCAGAAGCCCAGCAGCCGCTGCAGGTCGGGGCGTGCACCGGCGGCCAGCAGCGCGGTGTAGCCTCCGGCCGAGAACCCGGCCACACCCAGTCGCTCCGGGTCGACGTGCGCACCCAGCTGCGGATCGGCCTGTACTGCAGCGAGTGCCGCGCGCAGATCATCCGCACGCAACCAGCTCAGCATGCTGCCAGGCAGGGTCATCTCGTCCACGCCGTTGTTGCCGGGATGATCGACCGCGATCACCAGGTATCCGGCGCGAGCCAATGCGGTGCCCAGCCAGCCCATCATGCGTGCGCTGCCGCCGTTGCCGTGGGAGAGCAGCAGGGTCGGCAGGCGCTCGCCCGCGATCGATGCATCCATCGCTGAGCGGCCGACGTCAAACAGCGGCGCATCGGGCGGACCGATGGTCAGGGCGGTTTCCGTGCTGCCAGCGGG
Organism: Stenotrophomonas maltophilia; assembly: GCF_002138415.1. NCBI lineage: Bacteria > Pseudomonadati > Pseudomonadota > Gammaproteobacteria > Lysobacterales > Lysobacteraceae > Stenotrophomonas > Stenotrophomonas maltophilia. The sequence goes on along the minus strand of NZ_CP015612.1, from coordinate 4,363,046 downwards.
CGCCGGATACCAGACCGTGTAGCGCAGGGCGTCGCGGTGTTGCGCATCGCGCACCGCGGCGCTGGCCACCGTGGTGGTGCCGTGGCGTTCGCCTGCCATCCAGAGCTCGCTGGCGTTGGCGATACCTGCGGAGGCCATCAGGAACATTCCCAGCACAACGTCCATCATGCGCATCTTCAGCTCCTTGTCAGTGAGGACGTTCGTCCACCGGCAGCCAGATCTCCACGCCACCGTTGCCGGTGTGCTCATTGAAGCGGGAGTCGTAGCGCTCCAGGTCCGGTGCATCGGCCAGGCTGAGGCCGGAGCCGGGCAGGTAGTGGTCCAGCAGCCAGAACCAGGTCGAGCGGATGGTCGAGATATGCCCACCGTGCCACGCCACCAGGTAGCGGCGCGGCGGAATGTCTACGCGTTGCCAGTGCGCAGGCACGCTCGGCACTGCGCTTGCCGGCAGTGCGGCGACGTAGTCGAAGCCACCGTCGTCATCGCTGTTGCAGCACACGCCGAAACTGATTGGTGCGGGTGTCGGCCATTCGCGGTTGAGCTGCGCCCACTGGCCGGGAATCGCCCCACCACTGTCACGGGTGTGTCGCATGCCGATGCCCGCCACCTGGAAAGCGGGCGTGTCGAGCAGGCGTGGCGCTTCGCCGCAGGCAGTCGGTGCATCGTCCACGCGGATCGCCTGCACCAGCGCCAGTCCATCGGTACCTTGTTCGCGTACCCGCTCCGGGGTCTGCCCGAACTGTTCGCTGAAGGCGCGGGTGAACGCCGCATGGGTGGTGTAGCCCGCGCCCAGCGCGATCTGCAGGATATCGCCCGCACCGCCGGCCAGTCGTTGCGCGGCAGCGGTCAGGCGCCGCCCCCGCAGGTAGCGCACCACCGAGGTGCCGGTGCGGGCCTGGAACAGGCGCGACAGATGGAACGGCGACAGCCCCGCCGCAGCGGCAATATCGGCCAGTGCCAACGGCTGGTCCGCATGGGTTTCGATGTACCACAACGCTTTGCCTGCCGCGCTCATCCAGCCGTTCCCCGATTCCGATGCAGGGCACAGTAGCGGATCGGCAGGCAGCGCGTTTAGCAGTTCTTGCGCTCAAGCGGCATCAAGCTGTCGCACTGACGTCATGGCTCCTTCACACATCGCGCCGAGACTGCGCGCCTTGTCCAGGCCTGCGATATCCCTGCAGGTGCTGGCCCAGTCGCGCCCTCCCGGAGCCTTGCCGTGCATCGTTCGAAGCTTTCGCGTTCCATCCTCCTCGCCCTTTCCATGGCCAGCGCAGGAGGCGCGATCGCAGCGGACGCCGATGCGGTCGATGCCACGGCGGGTAGCCGTGCGGATCCCACCCAGCTCGACGCGATGCTGGTCACCGGCACCCGCGCCTCCAACCGCACCCAGTTCGAAACGCTGGCGCCGGTGGACGTGTTCACCAAGGAAGACATCAAGTCCGTTGAATCCACCGACCTGAAGGACGTGCTGGCGCAGCTGGTGCCATCGTTCGTGGTGCAGCGCCTGCCGATGGCGGACGGCCAGGTGTTCGTGCGCCCGGCCACGCTGCGTGGCCTGTCGCCGGACCAGACCCTGGTGCTGGTCAACGGTCGTCGCTTCCACCGCAGCGCGCTGCTTGGCAACCGCGGTGCGCAGGCGGCCGATCTGGCACAGATTCCGACCAGTGCGATCAAGCGCATCGAAGTACTGCGCGATGGTGCCTCGGCGCAGTACGGTTCGGACGCCATCGCCGGTGTCATCAACATCATTCTCGAGGATGGCCCCGGTACCGAGATCACCGCCGGCTATTCGCAGTATGCGCAGGGCGATGGCGCCTCGCGCGATTTCAGTGCACGCACCGGCTGGTCGCTGGGTGACTATGGCAGCCTGGTGCTGTTCGCCGAATCGTCCAACTCCGACGCCACCTCCCGCACCCGCCAGCGCCCCGATGCCATCGCCTTCCAGGCCGCGCATCCGGATCTGGACGTGCCCAACCCGGTACAGCGCTGGGGCCAGCCGGAGCTGGAAAGCCGCCGTGTCGGCTTCAACGTGAAAGCCAATGCCAATGACACGCTGGAGCTGTATGCGTTCGGCCTGTACAGCCACAGCGATGGCGTCAGCGATTTCAACTGGCGCAATCCGGATACCACCACCGGTGCCTACCGCACCACCGCGATCTTCCCCGGCTGGAACCTGCGTTCGATCTATCCGGTGGGCTTCAGTCCGCAGTACGGCAACGTCCAGAACGACCTGCAGCTGGTCGGTGGCCTGCGTGGCGAGATCACCCCGAAGCTGCGCTGGGATGTCAGCGCCTCGTATGGCCGCAATGCCATCGACTACAGCCTGAAGAATTCGATCAACGCCTCGCTCGGCCCGGCCAGCCCGACCGCGTTCGATCTCGGCCGCCTGACCCAGACGGAGAAGAACGCCAACGCCGACTTCAACTACGAGTGGGATGTGGCTGCGCTGTCCAAGCCGATCAACGTCGCCTTCGGTGGCGAGTTCCGCCAGGAGACCTACCAGGTGCGTGCCGGTGATCCGGCTTCGTACGCAGTGGGCCCGGGCGCTGCCGCTGGCCTGGAAGCCAACTCCAACGGTGCGCCGGGCTTCTCGGCCAGCCAGGCCGGGCAGTGGAGCCAGCGCAGCAAGGCCGCCTACGTGGATATGGAAGTGCCGTTGGGCGAGCGCTGGAGCATCGGTGCGGCCAGCCGTTACGAGGACTTCTCCAGCTTCGGCAGCACCCTGGACGGCAAGCTGTCGGCACGTTTCGCGATCACCCCGGACGTGGCCCTGCGCGGCACGGTGTCCACCGGCTTCCGTGCGCCGACCCCGGCGCAGCTCAACACCACCAGCACCACGCAGGGCCTGGATACGCGCACGCTGCAGATCTTCACCAGTGGCCGCCTGTCGCCGAACGATCCGCTGGCGCAGCTGCTCGGCGCCAGGCCGCTGAAGCCGGAGGAATCGCGTACCGCGTCGCTGGGCCTGACCTGGCGCACCGACCTGGGCCTGTCCGGCTCGGTGGATGTCTACCAGATCAAGCTCACCGACCGCTTCAGCCAGTCGGCCAGCTTTGCCATTCCGGCAGGCACGCCGAATCCGCTGGGCTATACCTCGGTGAACTACTTCACCAACGACTTCGATACCACCACCACGGGCGTGGACGTGGTCGGCAACTATCTGCACGACCTCGGCGCGGGCCGCATGACGCTGACTCTGGCTTACAACTACAACCGTACGCGGGTGGACAACGGCAGCACCTCGGTAGCCACCAACGAAACCCAGCGCGTGCTGTTCGAAGATCGCCTGCCCGAGCACAAGGGCAGCCTGACCGGCAGCTGGGACATCGGTGCCTGGTCGCTGATGGCGCGCATGCGCTACTACGGCGCCTGGACCGATTCCAGCGGCAATGCAGTGGGCGATATCTACCAGCGTTTCGGTGCGATGAGCTTCCTCGACCTGGCCGTGGGCTATCGCATCAACGAACACCACAGCCTGCGTGTGGGCGCGGACAACGTGTTCGACCGCTATCCGGACGAAGCGACCTTCCAGGCCAGCCGCGGCCTGGTCTACTCGCGCAACGCGCCGTACGACACCGACGGTGCCAACCTGTACGCGCAGTACCGGCTGAGCTTCTGATGGACCGCACGCGCCGCTCCCTGCTACGTGCCGGCACCTTGCTGCCGGCCGCAGCCGCGCTGTCTTCACTGCCCGCCGTGGCTGCCGCGGGTTACGCTGCGCCCATGCAGATTCCCGCAACGACCGTGGCGCCGGACGTGCTGGCCCGCGATGAAGGCTACTGGGCCGCCGTGGCCAGCCACTTCGACATCACCGATGAAGTGAACCACCTGGAGAACGGCTATTGGGGCGCGATGGGCCGCGAGACGCTGGCGAGCTACCAGCGCCACACCGCTGAAGTGAACCGTGGCAACGCCTGGTACGGCCGTCGTGAGTTTCCGGCGCAGTACATGGCGGTGCAGCGGCAGGTGGCCGAGTTGCTGGGCGTGGGTGCCGACGAGATCGCACTGACCCGTGGTGCCACCGAGGCGATGCTGGCGCTGATCGGCGGCTACAACCGCCTGCAGCCTGGCGACCAGGTGCTCTACGCCGACATCGACTACGACAGCATGATCGGCGCGATGCGCTGGCTGCAGCAGCGGCGTGGCGTGCAGGTCGAGCGTATCGCGCTGCCGGCGGTGCCTGACCACGCGGAGATCCTGCAGGCGTATGAGGACGCATTCGCGCGGTTGCCGCGTCTGAAGCTGGTGCTGCTGACCCAGGTCAGCCATCGTCATGGGCTGGTGCTGCCGGTGGCCGAGATCGCCGAACGTGCGCGTGCACGCGGTATCGACGTGATTGTTGATGCGGCCCACGGGTTTGGCCAGATCGACTACGCGGTGCCGCAGCTCAAGGCTGATTTCGTTGGCATCAATCTGCACAAGTGGATCGGTGCGCCGGTCGGCGTCGGCGCGATGTATGTGCGCAAGGGGCGCGTGGCCGACCTGGACCCGTACATGGGCGAAACCGACGATGGCCGGGTGGGCAGCCGCGTGCACACCGGCACGGTCAACTTCGCCGCCTACCTGGCACTGCCGGAAGCGATTGCCCTGCACCAGCGCATCGGCGTGGCCAACAAGCAGGCGCGCCTGCGCTACCTGCGTGAGCGCTGGACGCTGCCGGCGCGGCAGATGGCGCACATCGAAGTGCTGTCCTCGCCCGATCCGGCGTTGGCCAGCGCAATGGCCAGCTTCCGCCTTCGCGGGCGCACCAGCGTGGCTGACAACATCGCGCTGCAGAAGCGCCTGCTGGATGAGCATCGCGTGTTTACTACCCACCGTGACGGCTTGGACTCCGGCGCCTGCGTGCGGGTGACGCCGTCGGTGTTCACCCGTCCGGAGCAGATCGATGCGCTGGTGCAGGCGCTCTCCGCCCTGGCCTGACCCTGCTTTGGTGGGTGCCAACCTTGGTTGGCACATTCCGTCCGTGCCGGGGAATCCTCCGCCGGGCATGGCCCGGCGCTACCGATCCTCCTCCAGCTTGGTGGGTGCCGACCGTCGGTCGGCACATTCCATCCACGCATGGCGTGCACGGGCATTGCCAACCAAGGTTGGCATCTACCGAAGCGGGTCCCGTAGAACCACGCCATGCGTGGATGCTCTTCGCCTACCGCTCGATCGCCGGCAACGCATCCGACAACAACAACCGGTCGATCCTCCGCAGCGCACTTTCCAGCTGCCGACGATCCGCCGCCAGCCCCAGCGACAGCCGCACGCCACTCTGATGCGATACCCCCGGCGGACAGAACGCCGATGACGGCGCGATCGCCAGCCCCTGCAGCTGTGCGGTACGCACCAGCGTGGCATCGGTCCACGGCGCGGGTATCCGGCACCAGGCATGCAGCCCTTCCGCGCGCTGCAGCAGCGACGGCGCGAGCAGGTAGCGCGCCAGGCGCACGCGCTGGTGCGCCTCGGTGCGCACCTGCGCCAGCAGTGACTGCGCCGAACCATCCAGCAGCAGCTGGCTGGCCAGCGCCGAGACCAGCGGATGGCCCATCAACCGCGTTGCCCGCAGTGCAGCGGTCATCGCCTCGGCATGCGCCGCGCTCGGGCAGCGCACGAAGGCGGTGCGCAGACCGGGGCTGATCACCTTCGACAGCGTCGCCACGTAGAACACATGGCGCGGTGCCAGCGCCGCCAGCGGTGTCGGTGCATCCTCGGCGAGGTGCCAGTACGGATCGTCTTCGATCGCCAGCAGGCGTTCGCTTTCAAGCACGCGCGCCAACGCTTCGCGCCGATGCAGCGGCAGGGTCAGTGCGGTCGGGTTCTGGCAGGTGGGATTGAGATAGACCAGCCGCGCACCGCTTTCGCGCGCCAACCGCGCCAGCGCCTCGGGGCACATGCCGTGTTCGTCGCCGTCCACCGGCAGCAGGCGCCGGCCCAGTGCGACGGCCGCCTGCAGCAGGCCCGGATAGACCAGCGCATCGCACAGGATCGCGTCGTCGTCGCGGCTCTGGCTGACCAGGATCGACGCCAGCGCCACCTGTGCGCCTTCGGTCAGCAGCAGGCAGGCATCGTCCACCTTTCCCAGCATCGACTGCAGCCAGCGCGCCGCTGCGTGGCGGTCGGTGGGGTTGCCACCGCCCAGGTGATACGTCATCAGGTTCGGCGCGTTGCTGCGCGCAAGCACGGCGGCCGCGCCACGCCGCAGCGTCTCGGCCAGCGCATCGGCATCGGGCACCGGCGGCACGTTCATGCTCAGGTCCACCACCTGGTCGAAGCCGGCCTTGGGCGGTGCGATGAAACTGCCCTGTGGTCCACGCGCTTCGATCAGGCCACGCTTGCGTGCTTCATCGAAGGCGCGGGTGACCGTGGTCAGGTCGATACCGAGCTGCTGCGCCAACGCGCGTTGCGAAGGCAGGCGCTGTCCCGGTGCGAGACCACCGCGGCGCACCGTGCGTTCCAGCGAGTTGACGATGCGCAGGTAGATCGGCCCGCTGTGCGCGAGTACGTCCTGCACCCATTCGCGGGCTGCGACATCCGGTCGCGGCATGTACGGAGCATGTCGGGGCGTATCGTTGCTTCCAACGGCGGGAGCCTGTCCATAACCATCGGTCGGTTCGGACAGGTGACCGCCGTTGTTGTTTACGGCGGGCACACCGGCCAGCGTCAATGATGTCATTGCGCGTCCTCAGCGCTTGGCCTGCCACGGGCAGTAGCAGCCCACGGCAAGCAGTCCTTTCGGGCGTACGGTTTCGCCGCGCACCAGTTTGTCCAGCAGCGGTTCGACGAAGCTGTTGGCCGAGTTGCAGACCATGCCGATGCTGTACGGGCCGGCGTATGCCAGATGGCCGTGCCGGTCCCAGATCGCCACGGCAGGGCTGGCCGGGATGTGTTCGATACCGTCGATGGTCGGCAGGTTGATCACCTTGTTGCGCAGCGGCTCGGGCAGCTCACCCTGTGTACCCGGGCGGCGGATCGCATAGAAGTCGATGCCGGCGCGGCGGTACATGCTGATCAGGTAGCTCAGGTGCGCACCGGTCTCGCGGTTGCACACGCCGCAGGCCGGGTCCCAGAAATGCACCACGCGGATGCGGCCGGTATCACCGGCCAGGTCGGCCGGCAGGCGCAGCTGCGAGTCGTCGAAGACGATGGCCTGTTCGGTGAATGTGGACTGCGCGCTGTAGCCGAAGTACTGCCACAGCGCAGCCGCGACGCCGGCCATGAACAGGCAGGCGAGGGCGATCATCGTCGGCAGCAGCCAGCGGCGACGCGGCGCGGCTGCGCCCATCAGGAATCTTCCCGGCCGAACTTGTGCACGTACTGCTTGCGCATCTCGCGGCAGGAATCAGCCTGCGCGCGGCGCTGGATCTCGCTACGCGACGGATCCTGGCTGCGCTGCACGCACTGCTCGATGGCGTGGCGTTCGGCGGCCTGCACATCCACGGTCTGCGGCTGCAGGCAGACCCAGACCAGCGCGGCCAGCATCAACACCACAAAGCCGCCGCACCCGGCCATCACCAGGTGGAACTTCAGTTTCTCGGCGCGCATCGATGCACGTCCCTTCATCCATACATTGCATACAAAATATCATCTTGTATGGATAAAGCGCCATGCGCCCCGTTCAGACGATGGCGTTGTGGCGTGCCTCGGGGGCCTCGGACAGGATCTCGTTCAGCTTGGCGAGCGCCCCGGCCAGCGCGCCCTGGTCGACCGCGCCGCCCAACGACAGGCGGATCGCATTGCCCGGTGGCGGTTCTTCCACGCTGAAGGCATCGGAGCTGGCAATGCCCAGCCCCTGCTCCTGTGCGGCCTGGATCAACCGGTACTGGTCGAGCCGCGGCGGCAGCGGCAGCCACACATGCAGGCCGGCCGGATGCGCCTGGGCGCGGGCCGGCAGGTAACGGGCGGCAATGGCCTGGCGCTCGCGCAGTTCCTGCTGGAAGCGCTGCACCATGTCCTGGGCCTGGCCGCTGCGGATCCACTGCGAGGCCACCGCCACCATCGACTGGGTCGGCATCAGCGCGATTGCGCGCAGCGCATCCAGCACCGGTTCCATCGGTTCGCCGGCCGGCACTACCAGGTAGGCGGTGCGCAGGCCCGGCGCCAGGCACTTGGACAGGGTGGAGATGTAGTACACCGGGCAGCCTGCGTCGCGGTGGGCGGCCAGCGGCGGTGCGGCGTCCCCGGCCAGCAACCAGTAGGGATCGTCTTCGATCACGGTCAGATCGTGGCGCTTCGCGACGGCCAGGAGGGCCTGCCGGCGTTGTGCCGACATCGTCGCCGTGGTCGGGTTCTGGATGGTCGGCACCAGGTACAGCAGGCGCGGGCGGCGCAGCTGGCAGGCCTCCTCCAGCGCCTCCGGCAGCATGCCCTCGGCGTCCATCGCCACCGGCACCACGCCCCGTTGCAACACGCGCGCGGCCGCCAGCAGGCCCGGGTAGGTCAGCTGTTCGGCGGCGATCAGCTCGCCCGGCTGGGTACGGGCCAGGATCAGCGCGCACAGCGCGGTCTGCGCGCCGGGGCAGATCACCACCTGGTCGGCCCCCACGGTGCCCAGCATCGGCGCCAGCCACTGCACCGCGGCGGCGCGGTCCTCGCGGGTGCCGGCACCGACGTGGTAGCTCATCAGTTCGCCCTGGCCCAGCTGCTGGCCCACGTGCTGGAAGCCGGCCTCCATGCCCTGTGCGAACGGCGCGCTGCCCAGCAGCGGCGGGATGTTCATGCTCAGGTCGACCGAGGTGCTGCGGTTGCCGGCCGACAGTGCGATGAAGGTGCCGCCGGCGCCCTGCGCGTCGAGCAGGCCGGCCTGGCGCAGCTCGGCGAAGGCGCGGGTGACCGTGGTCAGGTCCACGCCCACCTGCTGGGCCAGGTCGCGCTGCGGCGGCAGCCGGTCGCCCGGGCGCAGCACGCCGTCATCCACCGCCTCGCGCACCTGCTGGGCAATCTGCAGGTACAGCGGGCCGGCGCCCTCGCGGAAGGGGCGAACCCAGGTGCGATTGGGGTGTTTCAGGCGGCGGCCGGCGGCAGGTGGCGTCATCGGTCAGTTTTTTCCATACGTACAGATGCACAAGTCCATACAATGCTGTATTTTGTATGGGCTTGATTGGAGTGGTTCGCCTGCTTGTAGGCGACCTCGTACCCACAGTGTAGCCGCTCCACGCCCGGGCGCTGCGCGCAGGCGAGCCGGTCAAGCGCGCTTCTTCAACAGGGTTGACCTCCAATGAATATCTGCTGGAACCGCATCCGCCTGGCGCTGGTCGCCCTGGCCTGCGTCGGCCTGTCGGGCTGTGACTGGGTGCTGCTGGATTCGAAGGGCATGGTCGGGCTCGCCCAGCGCGACCTGATCCTGATCTGCATCGGCCTGATGCTGATCGTGGTGATACCGGCCATCGTGCTGACCTTCGTGTTCGCCTGGCGCTACCGCGCCGGCAATACCAAAGCCAAATACATGCCTGACTGGTCGCACTCCACCAAAGTGGAGATCGTGGTCTGGGGCGTGCCGCTGATCATCATCGCGGTGCTGGCGGTGATCGTGTGGAAGTCCACCCACGAGCTGGACCCCTACAAGCCGCTGGACGTGGCCGGGGAGCCGCTGCACGTGGACGTGATCGCCACCGACTGGAAGTGGGTGTTCGTGTACCCGGACCTGGGCATCGCCACGGTCAACCAGCTCAACTTCCCGGTCGACCGCCCGCTGGCGTTCAACATCACCTCCAACTCGACGATGAATACCTTCTTCATCCCGCAGCTGGGTGGGCAGATCTACGCGATGGCCGGCATGCGTACGCAGCTGCACCTGATCGCCAACGAGCCCGGCCAGTTCCGTGGCATGTCCGGCAACTACAGCGGGCATGGCTTCTCGAACATGAAGTTCATCGCCACTGCCAGCAGCAACGAAGACTTCGAGCGCTGGGTGGCCGAGGTGCGCAGCGCGCCCGACGCGCTCAGCTTCACGCAGTTCAAGGCGCTGGCCGCGCCGTCGAAGAACGCACCGGTGCAGCACTTCTCCAGTGTTGAACCGCTGCTGTTCAAGAAGGTCATCGACCAGTTCATCGGCGTTGGTGAGAACACCGCTGCTGCGACCCCGGCGGGCGCTGCCGGCGGTGCCCAGGTTTCCCAGGAGTAACGAACATGTTGGGTAAATTGACGTGGGAGGCCGTGCCGCTGCACGAGCCGATCGTCGTGGTCACATTGGCGGCCATGGTGCTGGGTGGCCTCGCGCTGCTTGGCGCGGTGACGTACTTCAAGCTGTGGGGCCCGCTGTGGCGCGACTGGTTCACCACCGTGGACCACAAGAAGATCGGCATCATGTACGTGGTGGTGGCGCTGGTCATGCTGGTGCGCGGCTTCGCCGATGCGCTGATGATGCGCGCGCAGCTGGCCGCGGCGGGGCCGGGCAGTGACGGTTTCCTGCCGCCCGAGCACTACGACCAGATCTTCACCGCGCACGGCGTGATCATGATCTTCTTCGTGGCCACGCCGTTCGTAGTCGGCCTGATGAACATCATCGTGCCGCTGCAGATCGGCGCGCGCGACATGGCGTTCCCGTTCCTCAACGCCTTCAGCTTCTGGATCTTCGTGGTCGGCGCTGCACTGATGATGATCTCGCTCGGTGTTGGCGAGTTCGCCATGACCGGCTGGGTGGCCTATCCGCCGCTGTCGGGCATCGAGTTCAGTCCAGGCGTGGGTGTCGATTACTACATCTGGGCGTTGCAGGCTTCGGGCATCGGCACATTGCTGACCGGCGTCAACCTGTTCATCACCATCCTGCGCATGCGTGCGCCGGGCATGACCCTGATGAAGATGCCGGTGTTCACCTGGACCGTGCTGGTCACCAGCGTGATCATCATCGCCGCCTTCCCGATCCTGACCGTGGCGCTGGGTGCGCTCACCCTCGACCGCTACCTGGACTTCAACTTCTACACCAACACGTTGGGTGGCAACCCGATGATGTACGTGAACCTGGTGTGGGCCTGGGGCCATCCAGAGGTGTACATCCTGGTGCTGCCGGCGTTCGGCATCTTCTCTGAAGTGACCGCCACGTTCGCGCGCAAGAAACTGTTCGGCTACAAGTCGATGGTGGGCGCCACGCTGGCGATCGGCATCCTGTCGTTCATCGTCTGGCTGCACCACTTCTTCACCATGGGCTCCGGTGCCAGCGTCAATGCCTTCTTCGGCATCATGACGATGATCATCGCCATTCCCACCGGCGTGAAGATCTTCACCTGGCTGTTCACCATGTATGGCGGCCGCGTCGAGTTCAGCGTGCCGATGCTGTGGACCATCGCCTTCCTGGTCACCTTCACCATCGGCGGCATGACCGGTGTGCTGCTGGCCATCCCGGGCGCGGACTTCCTGCTGCACAACAGCCTGTTCCTGGTCGCGCACTTCCATAACACCATCATCGGCGGCGCGCTGTTCGGCTACCTGGCCGGTTTCGCCTACTGGTTCCCGAAGGTGTTCGGCTTCACCCTCAACGAGCGTCTGGGCAAGTGGTCGTTCGCCTGCTGGGTGATCGGCTTCTACCTGGCCTTCATGCCGCTGTACATGCTCGGCTTCATGGGCATGACCCGCCGCATGAACCAGTACGACAACCCGGCGTGGACGCCGTACCTGATCGCCGCCTTCATCGGTGCACTGTTCGTGTTCGCGGGCATCATCCTGATGCTGGTCCAGATCTACGTGAGCGTGCGCGACCGCAAGCGCAACCTGGACCTGACCGGCGACCCGTGGAACGCACGCACGCTGGAATGGGCCACGCCGTCGCCGCCGCCGTTCTACAACTTCGCCGTGGTGCCCAAGGCCGATGAGCTGGATGCCTTCCACGAAGCGAAGAAGCGCGGCCTGCCGCCGCCGCCGAAGAAGTACGCGCCAATCCACATGCCGAAGAACACCGGCGTGCCGCTGATCCTCAACATCTGGATCCTGGTGCTGTGCTTCGCTCTGGTCTGGCACATCTGGTGGATGGCCGCGGCCAGCTTCATCGCGATGATCGTCACCCTGATCGTGCGGTCCTACGACGAGGACGTGGACTACTACGTCAGTTCCGAAGAGGTGGCGCGCACCGAAGCGGCCAACCTTGCCAAGCTGAAGGAGGTACGCGCATGAACCTGTTGACCCGCCCCGAGCTGGCCAGCGACACGCAGGCGCACGAGGACCACCACGAGCACGATCACGGCCACGAACAGGGCGGCATGAAGGTGTTCGGCATGTGGGTCTACCTCATGTCCGACCTGGTGCTGTTCGGTTCGCTGTTCGCCTCGTACGCGGTGCTCAGCACCGCCTACGCCGGCGGCCCCACCGGCAAGGAGCTGTTCTCGCTGCCGTTCGTGATGGCCGAGACCTTCCTGCTGCTGGTTTCCAGCATCACCTACGGCCAGGCCGTGCTGGCGATGCATCGCCACGACACCTCGGCGGTGCTGCGCTGGCTGGGCGTGACCTTCGTACTCGGTGCCTCGTTCATCGGCATGGAGATCTACGAGTTCTCGCACCTGATCCACGAAGGCGCGGGCCCCAGCACCAGTGCCTACCTGTCGGCGTTCTTCGCTCTGGTCGCCACCCACGGCCTGCACGTGGCCAGCGGCCTGATCTGGATGGCGGTGGTCATGCACCAGGTCTACCGCCGTGGCCTGACCCCGACCAACATCACCCGCGTGTCGTGCCTGAGCCTGTTCTGGCACTTCCTGGACCTGGTGTGGATCTGCGTCTTCACCTTCGTCTACCTGATCGGAGCCTTCTGACATGGCCCACGTCGAAACCTCGCGCGCCGGCAATGCGCACGGCTCCACCAAGTCCTACCTGATCGGCTTCGTGCTGTGCGCGCTGCTGACCGTGGTGCCGTTCGCGCTGGTGATGAACCCGGTGCTGTCGCGTCCGCTCACGCTGTTCCTGCTGGTCGGCTTCGCGGTGGCGCAGATCCTGGTGCAGCTGGTCTATTTCCTGCACATGGACCGCAAGTCCGAAGGCGGCTGGAACCTGGCCAGCTTCGTGTTCACCCTGGTGATCCTGTTCATCATCGTCGCGTTGTCGGTGTGGATCATCTGGAGCATGCACTACCACATGATGATCAACTGACCGTGGCCGGGGTGACCGGCATGGACCGCGCGATCACCCCGGCACCTCCGTCCTCTTTCTCCCCAAGGGCAGGCCTGACCGAGACCCCGCCCGCATCTGCGTTGGTGGTACCCGTGAAGCGTCCTGCTGCTGTTGTCCGTTCGTTGTTCTCTCCCCGTTTCCGCCTGCCGCTGCTGGCCGGCCTGGCCATCGGCCTGCTGGCTGGCTGCAGCGCGCAGTCGCGCATGGACTTCTACTCCGGGGACATCGCCTGCGAAGAGCTCGGCCAGCAGTGGTCGATGCCCGACAGCCACGGCACCGTGCGCGGCCCGAAGGACCTGCAGGGGCAGGTGACCTATCTGTTCTTCGGCTTCACCAGCTGCCCGGACGTGTGCCCGACCACCATGGTCGAGCTCAGCCAGGTCAAGCACCTGATGGGCAAGGATGCCGACCAGTTGCAGGTAGTGTTCGTCAGTGTCGACCCAGCGCGTGATACGCCGGAGGTTGCGCGCACCTATGTGGAAGCGTTCGACCCCAAGGCCATCGCGCTGGTTGGCAACGAAGCACAACTGGCCGCGATGGCCAGCGACTTCAAGGCGTTCTATGAAAAGGAACCCGGCCAGGTGCCGGAGACCTACACCATGAGCCACATCGCGGGCGGTTACGTATTCGACCGCCAGGGCCGCCTGCGCCTGTTCGCACCGTACGGCATGCCGGTGGACAAGCTGTTCTCCGACGTGCAGCGCCTGCTGCTGGAGCCCGCTCATCCAGCCGCAGGCAACGACGCACTGGCCAGCTGCAGCCGCAAACACAGCGACACACTCGCCGCCCGCTGACGCTGGTGGGTGCCAACCTTGGTTGGCACGTCTGGATCTGCTGTTGGTGGGTGCCGACCGTTGGTCGGCACATCCCCCCACACCCATCCCCCGGCCGGCCAGGAGAGCCAACCGGCCGGGGGCACCACTCAACGCCTTACTTGGTTTCTTCCCACTGCACCACGTCCGGCTCGGCCGCCTTGATGCCGGCGGTCGACAGCAGCTTGGTGGTCGCATCCAGTGCCGCGTTCACCGACGGATACTCCACAATCGCGCGGCCCGAGGCCTTGGATACCTTCACCACGGTGCCGCCGGTGGCAATGGCCGCACGCTGCGCCGAAGCCGCATCGGTGAAGAACACCTTGACCCGCGAGGTCGCCACGACCGGTGCGCCATCGTTGGAGACAGCGGCCGCAAACTTGCTGGCACCGGCATCCGCACGTGCGGCCACACCGGTAGACGCATCCGTGGACCGCTTGCTGCGGGTGCCGACGGCCGCCGCGCTGGCATCAGCCCCGGTGGTGATCCTGAACTGGCCGCCGCTGGCCTGCTGCACGGTTGCCGACGGCGCCAGCTGGAAGCGCGAGCCGCCCACATTGAACGAACGGCCGGTGGCCTCCGCCTTCAACTGCTGCGTGTCTACGGTCGACAAGGTCTTCGCCGGAGGTGTCTGGCCCGAGCTCTGTGCCCAGGCGGTGGTGGTCATCGCCGCCAGGGCGAGGGTGCTCAACAGAATGGTCGTCTTCATCATCAGTGCCCCAGAACGCGGATCTTGAAGAATTCGAGGTTGCCACGCGATGCTGCGTTCGCGGCCTGCCCCAGGTCGGTGACTTCCAGTGTCCAGGTGCCCGTGGCGTTCTCATCCAGGAAGGCATTGCTGGACAGCAGGTCCCAGTTGGTGAAGTTGCGCTGGACGCCATTGAGGCCAGAGCCGATCGCGGTGAATGCCGGCTGCACCACGCTGCGGGTGCCACTGGGCGAGATCAGCACGAACTGCAGCTGGCGGGTGTTGCTGTGGTTGACGCGGAAGCCGAGCTGCACGCTCTCGATGTTGCGCGCACCGTTGGCCAGCTGGAAGGTCAGGCGCGCCGCGGCCGCCGAGGTATTGCCGATGGCCACAGTGCGCGTCGTGTTGCGCCAGCCACTATCCACCAGTGCACCCAGCGGCTGGAAGTCCTCTGCGACCTGTACCGCGCGTGCTGCATTGACCACACCGAAACCGTACCAGTTGCTGTAGGCACGGCCGGCGGCATTCACCGTCCAGCCCGGCACCAGCACGCGGCCGTCGGAGTGGGTCACCGCTGCCCGGTTCGGATCGGTGCGGGTGGCGGTGGTGGCCAGGATGTACTTCACATCGCGGTAGGACAGGTTCGGGTTGGTCTCCAGCAGCAGCGCCGCCACGCCCGACACCATCGGCGTGGCCGCCGAGGTGCCGTTCATCTTGCCGGTGTAGTTGCAGGTGCTGTCGATGGCAGACTGGTCGCCGTCCAAGGTGTTGCGCAGGCTCGTGTTCTTGTTGCTGCCCTGCGCGCAGCCGGTGACATCGGTGGTGAGGATGGCCGGATCGTAGCGGATCGCCAGCTGCCCCGGCACGACCTGCCGCTGCCAACCATTCTCACCACCGAAGCCGGATACCCACAGCGCCGAGCCGGTGGACGAGTAGGACGAGCGCACGCCATCGGCGCGCACGGCGGCAACGGTAATCACGTTGAACAGGTTGTTACGCGGATCGCGGCCGGCCGGGATGCAACCCGTGTTGCGGTTCTTGGTGTCTGCCGAGCAGATGTCGGTGCCATCCGAGCGTGCGCCGTTGTTGTGGTTGTTGCCGGCGGCTTTCACGTAGATGCCACCGCGCCCACCACGGGTGCCGGACATGGCCTGCTCATAGGCGGCGATGTCGTTCTGGCTGTAGGCCAGGGGCAGGTTGGGGTTGCCCGGGCTGGAGCCCCAGCTGTTGTTGAAGACCCCCACATCGGCCACTTCGGCGCCGTCCCACCACGAGTACTCGATGTTGGAATTCGAATTGCCCTGGGCATTGGACGCCAGGAAATTGAAGCCCTTCAGGGTGGCGGCCGAGGCCACGCCGCGCACGCCCAGGTTGTTGGCACCTACTGCACCGGCGATGCCGCCGACCATGGTGCCGTGATTGTCGCGGTCCGGATTGGACGGTGAGGGATTGTTGCTCTGGTTGGCGAAGTTCTTGCCTGCGACCGCAGCGACGTTGGCGGCCAGGTCCGGGTGGGCAATCTGCAGGCCGTCATCGACGATGGCGATGGTGACGCCCTGGCCACGGATGCCATTGCGGAACAGGCCATCCACGTTGAGATCGTTGCCAGCCACCGGCAGGGTATCGCCCAGTACGGCCTGTCCGGTGTTGAGTAGATGCCACTGACGCCCGGCCAGCGGATCGGCCTGCTGGGCCTGGGCGGTGACGGCCAGGCTGCCCAGTACTAGGGCAGTGGCCAAGGCCAGGCGCGCGGAGCGCGGTGGCGCGGAGCGTTGCGTGTGTCGCTTCATACACGAATCCTTCTGTTGTGAATCGGCATGGCAGGACGGCGGGGCGGAACTGCCCCATCGCAACGAGCCAAACGCGACACAACGAACACCCCCCTACCTCTTCACACGCCCAATCTGCAGATGTGCCGATTGCGTCACAAACGCTTATGCCGTGGGGTAATGACGAATGCAGCGGCCCGCATCTGGTAGGTGCCCACCTGGGTTGGCATCCGCATCCACACATGTCGTGGATCTACCCGGCATCATCGCGCCCCCTCACATCCGGCTGTGCTACTACAGCCCGTGCACCCTTCCGCATCGGAGCACGATGATGGTCAACCCTCTGGCCCAGGCCCATCGCGGCCTCGGCACCACGCTGTTCAGCCTGTTGAACCCGATACCCTTCGGCTTCTTCGTCGGCGCATTGATCTTCGACGCGATCTACCTCAACAGCGCCGAGGTGATGTGGGGCAAGGCGGCTGCCTGGCTGATCACCTTCGGCCTGCTGATCGCCATCATTCCGCGCCTGATCAACCTGTTCACGGTCTGGCGCCGCAACGGCACCGCCACCCGCGTCGACCGCATCGACTTCTTCCTCAACCTGGTCGCGGTCGTGCTGGCCATCTGGAACGCCTTCGTGCACAGCCGCGATGCCTATGCCGTCGCGGTGCCGGGCACGATCCTGTCGGCGCTGACCGTGGCCCTGATCGCCCTGGGCCTGATCCTGCTGTCATTGCAGCCGCCGGTGCTGCAGGGAGGTCGTCATGGCTAAGCACATCCTGCCCACCGTGGCCGCCCTGGCGCTGGCCGTGATGCTGTCGGCCTGTGCCGGCAAGGCCGAATACCACCCCACCGATCAGTCCGGTGCGAAGCCACCGCTGCCGGCACCGAAGAACTTCCTGATGCCGCCGATGCAGGTGCCGCGCGGCGTGGGTTGGGCCGAGGGTCAGTCACCCACGGTGGCCGAAGGCCTGAAGATCGAACGCATCGCCGCCAACCTGCAGCATCCGCGGCGATTGTTGACGCTGCCCAACGGCGATGTGCTGGTGGTGGAGGGCAATGGCCCGGGCGAGGAGCCGGTCACCACGCCCAAGCAGTGGATCGCCGGCAAGGTGAAGGCGCGCTCGGGCAAGGCGGGCAAGGGCGGCAACCGGGTCACCCTGCTGCGCCGTGCGCCTGGCACTTCCACGTGGACCCAACACGTCTACATCGAAGGCCTGCATTCGCCGTTCGGCATCCAGTTGATCGGCGACACGCTGTACGTGGCCAACACCGGCAACATCGTGCAGTACCACTACGTACCCGGTGAAACCCGCATGTCCGACAAGGGCCGCGAGTTCACCGACCTGCCCAGCACCATCAACCACCACTGGACCAAGGAACTGCTGGCCAGCCGCGATGGCAGCAAGCTGTACGTGGGCGTGGGCTCCAACAGCAACATCACCGAGAACGGCCTGGCAGTTGAATACCGCCGTGCAGTGGTGCTGGAAGTGGACGTGGCCACCCGTGGCAGCCGCATCTTTGCGTCGGGCATCCGCAACCCCACCGGGCTGGATTGGGAGCCGAGCACCGGGAAGCTGTGGGCGGTGGCAAACGAACGCGACGAGATCGGTGCCGACCTGGTGCCTGATTACCTCACCTCGGTGAAGGAGGATGGCTTCTACGGCTGGCCCTACAGCTACTACGGCCAGCACGTGGACGAGCGCGTACAGCCGCAGCGGCCGGACCTGGTGGCCAAGGCCATCACGCCCGACTACGCCATCGGCTCGCACGTGGCACCGCTGGGCCTGCTGTTCTACACCGGCCAGGCACTGCCGGCGCAGTACCACGGCGGTGCCTTCATCGGCGAGCACGGCAGCTGGGATCGCTCACCATTGAGCGGCTACGAGGTGGTCTACGTGCCGTTCAAGGACGGCAAGCCGACCGGGCGGCCGCAGACGGTGGTCAGTGGTTTCGCCTCAAAGGACGAGAAGACCCTGATGGGTGCCCCGGTGGGCATGGCGATGGACGCCGAAGGCGCGCTGCTGGTCGCCGACGACGTGGGCGACGTGGTGTGGCGGGTGTCGGCGAAATAGCTGTGTAGAGTCGAGCCATGCTCGACTGCTTTGAATTGGCCTGTGTAGAGCCGAGCCATGCTCGGCTTATGCGCGCAGCGCGGAGTTTCGGGAAACTGGCCGAACAGCAGCCGAGCATGGGCTCGGCTCTACACTTCCGACGGCGCCGCGCGCAGCCCGCTGAACACCGATTCCGCAGCAAACCCCACACCACCCAGCAGCGCGCCGAAATACACCACCGTGGCCACAACAAAGCCGTACCCAGCCGCCACCGCCGCACCATCGCGCTGGATGAAGCCAATCGCAAACGACATCAGCGCCAGCGCTGGCAAGGTATTGCTGAAGGGAATCGGCCCGGCCGGCGCCATCAGCAGCAGGGTCGCGAACACCAGCATCAGGTTGTTCAGGCGCATCATCTTCTTCGAGCGCACCATCACCGCCAG
Organism: Stenotrophomonas maltophilia; assembly: GCF_002138415.1. NCBI lineage: Bacteria > Pseudomonadati > Pseudomonadota > Gammaproteobacteria > Lysobacterales > Lysobacteraceae > Stenotrophomonas > Stenotrophomonas maltophilia. Next base: position 4,344,206 of record NZ_CP015612.1, on the reverse strand, counting down.
CCGCATCGGCCGCGACAGCCGCTCCATGCGGTGCACCCACTTCAGCGCACGGCCCAGGTTGGCCTTCAGCTTGTCGGTGGCGATCTCGCGGCGCGCCAGCTTCTGCGGCACCCACAGCGGGCGGTTGCGTACGCGGCTCAGGCCGATCAGCAGGATCGAGGCACCAAACACCGTACTCAGCCCGGGAATCGACACCGGAATGATGAAGATGGCCGAGAGCAGGATCACGATCAGCAGCAGGCCTTCATCGCCCAGCGCGCTGAGCAGGGTGCCGACGCTCACCTGGTCGCCGGGCAGCTCGTCGATCATCTGCTCGATCTGCTGGGCCAGGGGCGCGCTGTCATTGGTTTCGGGGGCACGGTAGGTCATGCGTCGCAAGGTTCTCCAGGGTAGGGCGGTCAAGGGGCCGTCCTGCGGTGGGGGACGCACAGGCTCACGCAGTATCCCGGCCAACGTAGGCAAAGAGGTGAACCGGGCATGAGGGGTTAAACTGGCGTGCCCCGCACGAGTTGAACGCAATGGACATGGGCCGCAGGCAATCGACCATCGAACTGGTCGCCATCGACATGGATGGCACCCTGTTGGACCCCACCCACACGCTCACCGTCCGGGCCAAGCAGGCGATCGCGCAGGCGCGCGCGCTGGGCGTGCACATCGTGCTGACCAGCGGCCGCCCGGTTCCGGGCCTGGAGCCGTTCCTGCACGAGCTGGGCATCACCGGCGACGACGACTACTGCATCGCCTGCAATGGTGGCCTGGTGCAGCGCATCGGCACGCGCGAAACCGTGGTCGAGTATCCGCTCAGCTTCGACGACTTCCTGTTCTGCGAGCAGGTGGCCCGCGACCTGGGCGTGCACTTCCAGGCACTGGACAGCCAGCGCATGTACACGCCCAACCAGGACATCAGCTACTACACCGTGGCCGACTCGCATCTCTCGCGGATGCCGCTGTCCTACCGCCGCGTGGCCGACATGGACCCGTCCATGTCGTTCATCAAGCTGATGATGATCGACGCGCCCGACGTGCTGGATGCCGCCATCGCGCGCCTGCCCACCGAACTGACCGAGCGCTTCGCAGTGCTGAAGAGCGCACCGTTCTTTCTGGAAGTGTTCGATCATCGCGCCGGCAAGGGCCCGAGCCTGCAGAAGCTGGCCGAGCACCTTGGCATCGACCGCGCCAACGTGATGGCCATCGGCGACCAGGAAAACGACCTGACCATGCTGCAATACGCCGGTACCAGCGTGGCGATGGGCAATGCCATCGACGCGGTGAAGGCGGTGGCGCGGTTTGAAACCACCAGCAATGCTGATGAAGGCGTGGCGCGCGCCATTGAGCGTTTCGTCCTGCAGTAACCGCGCGTCCCTATGCCCTGGTAGGTGCCAACCTTGGTTGGCACACGCAGACGGCAAGCGCCGACCAAGGTCGGCCTCTACCATGCCTCACAGACCCCGGTAGGTGCCAACCTTGGTTGGCACACGTAGACGGCAAGCGCCAGGCTATACCCACGTATAGCCCACCCATCCCCATCGCCATTCGCGCTGTACCACGGTGCAATGGCGAATGCGGCAGTGCGATGCAAGAATTTCGCACGTCGAAATCACCCCATCGAATCCCACGGCAGATGATCGCCTTCGTCTGCTGACCGGCGCGCACCGCGCCGTCACTCCCTCAACGTAATCGCATCGCCAGCCAGGGCGCCGACACCGGTGCTGCAACGCGCTGGGCGTGCGCCTGCGCCGCTCTCTCCCTGCACCTTGGATCTGCCCATGAACACCCCACCCACGACGCGCCTCGCCCTGGCCATCATCACGGCCATCGCCGCACCTGCGTACGCCGCAGAAACGCACGATGCCGCGCACGACTCGCCCACCACGCTCAACGCCCTGCAGGTCATCGCAACGCCGCGCGGTGCGGCCGTCGCCCCAACCCAGGTGGTCGGCCCCAACCGCTACATCATCAAGGCCGAAGACCTCGACGCCATGGCCACCGGCAACAACGGCCTGGCCATGCTCAAGCAGGTGCCCGGTGCCAGCTACACCGCCACCGACGGGCTGGGCCTGGATATCTCGGCCACCAGCCTGTTCGTGCGCGGCTTCCGCATGAATGAAATGGGCATCACCTTCGAAGGCGTGCCGCTGAACGACAACGGCTTCCTCTCGCTGACCGGCACCAGCGTGGTGAACGTGGGCGTGCCTGATGGCATCGGCGCGATCACGGTCAGCCCCGGCGGCGCACCGGTCAGCGTGTTCTCCAGCAGCGTCAACGGCGGCAGCCTGGAATACCGCCTGCGCGAGCTGCAGGACACACCCAGCCTGCGCGTGAAACAGGGCGTGGGCAGCAACAACACGTTGGTCACCACCGTGTCCGGGCAGACTGGCCAGCTCGGCGAGTACGGACCGAAAGTGCTGGTCGACCTGCAGCGTGTATCGGCCGACAAGTACCAGGGCGAGGGCACGCAGAATTTCCTGCGCGGCGACCTGAAGCTGCAGCAGGACGTCGCCTGGGGCGATGTCACCGTGTTCCTGTCCGACAGCAAGGCCAAGGTCTGGGGCTACAACAACATCTCCTTCGACATGATCCGCAAGCTGGGCTGGAAGGCCGACATCTTCTATCCCGATTATGCGTGGGCGTGGTACGTGGCCTCGCCGGAAAACGCGGACAAATCCTGCGGCGCCTACACCTGCGGTGAGCTGTCCGAACTGATTCCGTACGACACCGGCCAGACCACCCGCGACCGCGTGTCATCGATCAACCATCGCTTCCAGATCACCCCGGCGCTGAGTGGCAACGTGCAGCTGTACAACGCCAACAGCCACACCCAGGCCACGCTGACCGACCCGACCGTACCGTCGCCCAACGGCGCACCGTTCTCCGAACAGGTACAGACGCCGCGCCTCAACCGCCAGGGAGGCATGGTGAACCTGCAGTTCGAGACCGGCGCGCACACCTTCACTGCCGGTTTCTGGCAGGAGAAGAGCAAGGCCGCGGCCAAGACCGAGTGGTACCAGCAGCCGCTGCTGGGCGAGGGCCCGCCGCTGAAGGCCACCGGTCCGTTCGATGTGTATGGCCCCGCGTTCAAGACCGACAACGCGTCGAGCTGGGTGACCCGCTCGCGCCAGTTCTACCTGCAGGACGACATCGTGCTGAACGACACGCTGAAGCTGGGTGTCGGCTTCAAGGCGGTGGACTTCCGCACCAGCGGTGGCGGCCTGGGGGATGCCAAAGACCGGCCGGTGAACGGCACGCTGCGGGCCAAGAGCAACTTCCTGCCGCACGTCTCGCTGTTCTGGAGCCCGACCGAATCCACCGACGCCTTCATCGACCTGGCCAACACCATGAATGGCTATCGCGTGGCCCAGCGCGGCAACATCGGCTACACCGCCTCGGCATGGACCATCACCGACCAGGAAGAGTTCGACCGCGTGGCCGGCACGCTGCGCCCGGAGAAGAACTGGAACCTGACCGTGGGCGCATCGCATCGCTTCGACCGGCTGACGATAACCGGCGACGTGTTCTACAACGACATCCGCAACCGCCTGCTGTCGGCTGCCATCGGTACCCAGTTCGCGCAGATCAACACCGTTCGGCTGATGCCGAAGATGCACGTGATCGGCGCCGACCTGGGCATCACCGCCGACCTGACCGACCACCTGCAGTTCTACCAGGGCGTGGCCGTGGCCCGTTCGTACTACGACAGCGATTTCGTGGTGGGCGACACGGTGTACCCGATCAAGGGCAACGCCCAGCCGGGCTACCCGCAGATCTCGCTGGTGAGTGATCTTTCCGCGCACTTCGGTGACTGGCGCTTCGGTGCCACCAGCACCTCCTACCTGCGCCAGCCCTTCACCTACGAGAACGACATCCGCGTGCCGACCTTCTGGCAGGTCAACACCTACGCGGCCTACCGCTTCGGTGCGGACAGTGCGGTGCCGGGGCTCGAGCTGCGGCTGGACGTGAGCAACCTGTTCAACCGCCACAACATCGGCACCGCCACCATCGCCGGCTCGTCGTTCTCGGGGGATTACCAGACCCTGCAGCGCAGTGCGCCCCGGCAGCTGATGTTCAGTACCTCAATGGCGTTCTGAGGCAACGAGGGGCTGGGTCAGAACCCTTTGCGGTGCAAAGGGATCAGACCCCAAACCCAAGGTTGAACGGTTGCTGGACGCTGGCACTGAGACGCGCATAGACCAGTCCAACCATCGATAGACCGTTCAAAAATAGGCCGTAGATCAGATGAGGTTATTTTCCAGACAATCCGGTGAGGGGAGACCTGGGCAAACCCGTAAGCGCAGGATCGGCGCGAGGCGGATTGCTGAGGTTATTCGATTGGTACAAGCGTTTGTCCAGGTCTCCCTGATTGGATCAGTTCAAGTCATCAAGGCACGTCGCAGGGAAGTACGCCGTTGACAAACCAGGTGGGCCCATTCTGCGTTGCCATGGTTACGTGAAAAAAGCCGACACTATGGCCGCCCTGAATGGCGCATTGGTTGGAAGCGTTGGACGCTGCAATCTGCGTTGCTTGAGATTGGCTAAGGCCGGATCCAAATCCCTGGATCTGCAGAATAGCGCCAAATGCAGTGCCGGAGATGCTGGCAGTCAGTAGCAAGAGCGCTGCTACCATAATCAACTTCTTCATGACTTCCTCCATAAAGGTACATATCTGAAGTGAACTACGTGGTGCACTTTCGATGGTATCTGAAAAATACTCTTGTTTCCAATCTGTATCTCCACGGTGGTGTGAACAAGAAATTCCGTTTGCGGTATTTACACCGCGTTGGCTCGCGTTCGTGTAAGTCCCGCCGCGGTAAACAGGTGGAGTTCTCATCAGGGTTGGAGGGCTCGATCCAGCTGCCGGTAACCAATTGCCTCAGCCAAATGCGCGGTCTGGATCGTTTCATAATCAGCCAGGTCGGCAATCGTGCGCGCCACCCGCAGAATCCGGTGCATCGCCCGTGCGGAAAGCTGCAGGCGCTCAATCGCCTGCTCCAGCAGATCCTGGTCGGCCTCGCTCAGCTTGGTGCAGGCCCGCAGCGCCGCTGGCAACAGATGCGCATTGAGCTCGCCACGCGCCTGCTGCCGGGCATGCGCGGCTTCCACCCGTGCACGTACCGCAGCACTGGGCTCGCCCAGCGGCGTGCTTTCCCGTAGCTCCACCGCATCCATACGCGTAACGCTGATATGCAGGTCGATGCGATCCAGTAACGGACCGGAGACGCGTGCGCGATAGCGGTTGATACGTTCGTCGCTGCACAGGCAGCGGTTGCTGCGGTCCCCGGCCCAGCCACACGGGCAAGGGTTCATCGCTGCCACCAGCTGGAACCGCGCGGGATACTGCACGCTGCGCGCCGCGCGGGCGATGCGGATGTGGCCGGATTCCAGCGGCTCGCGCAGGGTTTCCAGCGCGCTGCGGTTCCATTCTGGAAGCTCATCGAGGAAAAGGACACCGTGATGGGCCAGCGAGATTTCGCCGGGGCACGGCGGATTGCCACCGCCCACCAGCGCCGCCGCACTCGCGCTGTGATGCGGCGCCCGAAAGGGTCGCTGCCGCCATCGTCTTGGATCCAGCCCTTCGCAACTCACTGACGCAATCGCGGCCTGTTGCAGCGCCTCAGTCTCTTCGGTATCCGGCAACAAGCTGGGTAGGCGCGAGGCCAACAGCGTCTTGCCGCAGCCAGGGCTGCCGATCAACAACAGATGGTGCCCACCGGCGGCAGCCACTTCCAATGCGCGCCGAGCATGCGCCTGCCCGCGCACGTCGGCCAGATCCGGTAGCGGCAAGGGCGTCGTGTCCACGCGCTCCACGGGCGGCAGCAGGCGCGGATTGCCCAGCCCGGCGCAGCACTCCAGCAGCGTGCGCGCCACACGCACATCAGCGTGCTCGGCCAGCGCCGCCTCGGCGGCATTCCCTGGCGGCACCACCAGAATGCGCCCGGCTTCTGCCGCCGCAATCGCCGCCGGCAGCGCTCCGGCTACCGGCCGCAGTTCACCGGTCAGGCCAAGCTCGCCCAGGAATTCGTACTGCAGCAGCGACTGCGGATCGACCTGGCCGCTGGCCGCCAGAATGCCCAAGGCAATCGCCAGGTCGTAGCGACCACCCTCCTTGGGCAAGTCGGCAGGCGCGAGATTCAACGTGATGCGTCGCTGCGGAAAGTCGAAGCGTGCGCAGAGCAGGGCGGCACGGACGCGCTCGCGCGACTCGCGTACGCTGGTCTCGGCCAAGCCCACGATCTGGGTAACGGGCAGGCCACCGGAGAGATGCACTTCCACCCGCACCAACGGGGCATCAACCCCGGCGCGGGCACGGCTGTGGACCAGCGCCAGGCTCATGTGTGGTTTCCTGCAGAAGGGCACTCGATGGTGCGTTACGTGACCTGCAGCGGACTATCGGGAATTGGTGTTGAGGTGGCTAAGAAGATTCCGATCAACCCCGGCCCGGTTCGACTGGTCATGAGTGTTCGCCCAATGCCGCTTTCCTCTCTAGAACTGCTGGTATGCGCCGCAACAGGTTTCGTGATAGCCACCAGCGCTGGAGAAACGGTGATTGGCGGAGAGTTTTGGCATTCATTTCGAACGAGGCAGGGCCGTATTGAGCGATTACGTACGCCACATGACGTGTTCGGCCGCACTTCTCTTCTGCCTTCGGCGGTCACGACATTAAGCCATACGCGCCGCCGTCGAATTTAATTCCAACCATTTCAAAGGATTGCCCCAGGAATCGCTGCCAGGCTCCTCCCAGATAGAGAAAACCTATTGGATGCTTGCCGCAAACAGTGAAAGAAACGAAGCCAGATCACTCGCGAACGGAAGCATCGAATTTGCCGAACTCCGGCAGATCCCCTCGGACCAGAGAATCCGATGTGGGCAACAACAGCACCAGGGAGATGACATGAACGAGCTGAAACAGCGTGGCAAAGATTGTTATCCATTCGTCTATGACGAAAACGGCCTTTGCGAAGTGCGTGATCCACGTGCCATTGAATTGCTCGGAGCCGGCGGCGTCCAAGCGTCCGGAGCAGTCTGCAAAGTCAATAGCGGAAACTGCGTTTCCGGTTGCGCGTGTAAGGCATCCTGATCGCTGATGGGAGTGCGCCGCCGATCCGGCGGCGCACGTGCTGCATGTAATCGGGGGAGATGTATTGATGCGCTACGCGCTTCAGCTCGCGCTGTTGGGAATCGGAAGGTCATGGCTGCTCAGTCTCCTGATTGTCGCTTCGCTGGCAATCGGCATCAGCGCGTTTGCGACCATGCTGATGATCAGGATGGGATTGAGTGCTGATCCTGCACCAGCCGTCAGCCGAACGCTGTATCACGTAGAGCTTGATCTTAGGGATAGCTCATCCCGGGAGTCTGACAACAGACGAATTCCCACACTGGCGCTATACGACGTGAAAGCGCTCTCGGATCGTACTGGAGTGCCGAGCGTAGCGACCTCATCATCCTGGTTGCCTTACAGATCCTACGGTTCGGAGCGCCGAGCGGGCATGCTACCAGTAAGGGGATTCACCTATGGCGCGCAGTCAGTACTTGATCTGAACCTGATCTCGGGGAGTTTCTGGCGAAGAGAGGACGATGACGCCGGCAGTCGAGTGGCCGTTATTTCCCGCTCCCTTTCCAGGGAACTTTTCGGAACGGAATCAGCGCTCGGTAAGGAACTGGAACTCGCCACAAGATCATTCGTGATCGTAGGGATCGTCGAGGACTGGAATCCTGCACCGCGATTCCATGATCTTCGTGGTGGCGCATATACGGATAACGAGCGGCTGTACATTCCGCTGTCATCGTGGATTGCGCTTCCGACTGACTATGGAATGGGAGGGATGACTTGTCGGAAAGGTGTTCTTGACGACCCGAACCACCCTTCCTGCGCATGGCTTCAGTTCTGGGTCCGATTGGAAGGTGCCTCGACGCTCGATGCATTCCGGGTCGCGCTGAAGAACTATGCGGAAGAACAGGTTGAAGGCGGCAGGTCGACTCACGCTTACCCCAACGTGATGTCGTTGTTGGAGTGGCTGAAGATCAATGACGTCGTTCCCGAAGATGTCCACACGCAACTATGGTTTGCGGTAGGCATACTGATCATCTGCCTGGTGAATGCTTCCGGGTTGTTCCTTGCTGGATTCGTTGACAATGCGAGGGAAACTGGCATTCGAAGATCATTGGGAGCAACACGGCGGGACGTGGTCATGCAGTTCGCCCTGCAATCGACCATGCTGGGAACACTTGGCGGGGTCCTCTCTGTCCCATTGGTACTGGTTGGATTCCACATTGTCAAAGGGCTTGCGCCAGAGCACTCGGCGCATCTTTCACTTCCCGTATGGCTTCTTCTGCTTTGTCCAGTCATCGCGTTGCTTTCTGCGATGTTGTCGGCCGCAGTGCCTGTTTGGAGGACCAGTCGCCTGCCAGCGTCCCTTCTCACTGGAGAAGCGCGATGATGTTCATCAGTTCGGCAGCAATGACAATGAGATCGCTACGAAAGCATGCCGCTATAGCCACATTGCTGATCGTCCAGGTCGCCATCGCCATGGCGGTACTGTGCAATCTTTTCACTGTAGTTCTCGATGCGTCACAGCGAAGCAGGACGCATTCGGGTCTCAGCGAGAGTCATATCGCTGTTGTCCAGAACATAGGAATCATCGGTCTGGAGGAAGATGCGACCAGCTCGGCTGCCGGTTTGCGCGCGATGCGCGCTGTGCCAGGGATAACCATGGCGGCGATCGGTCCTGCGCCATTTGCAGTGGAGCGGGGGGACGTCTACCTGGAGCCCTCCAGGGAGCTATCGGTGGCCAGACCCTATATCTACTTTGGAAGTGAGAGTCTTTCCGACACATTGGGTGTCTCAGTTCTTCAAGGAGTTGGTCTCAGAACGCTCCGAGCGCCTGCGGTGGGAGACGCACTGCAGGCCGGCGGATCGCTGCACGTTCCGGCTGTGGTAACCAGCAGCCTATCCAAACGTCTATTTCCCGCAGGCAATCCCCTCGGGCAGATCATTCATGCCGAGGTATGGGGTAGCTACCCGATAGCTCTGAGAATCGTAGGAGTCGTCACCGACTTCAGAAGTGCATCCACGCGCTCCCCAAGCGACAGCGATGCCGTGATTGCGGAAGTGAAGATTGAAAGTGAGAGCATCGGCGGCCTGTATGTTGCCCGGCGAAGTGCCTCCTTTGATCATCGAGGGAAGCAAGGACTACTCACCGCGCTCTCCCTTTCGATGCCGGGGTTTGTGCAGGAACCAGTTCGCACAGTGGCCGAACTGAGGGTGAGGAATTTCAGGAAGGATGTGGCAAGATCACAGGTGCTCCTGCTCGTCGCGACAATCGTGACAGTATCATCGGCGCTGGGTGTATTTGGCTTGACTCATTTCTGGGTCTCCCGCAGGCGTTGGTCCACGGCGATCCGTCGCGCGCTTGGTGCGTCGCGGCGTGATGTAGTTGTTCTCTTCGCAACCGAGAGTGCACTGATATCGAGTATCGGCGTGCTGGCCGGGATGGGGCTGGCGATACTTATGAATCTACTCCTGGGGCGCCAAGTAGAACTTGTTCCGGTAAGTGGGTTGGCCATGGCGGCGGGTGCGGGCGTGACGTTCTTTGGCTGCTCGGTGGCCGCAATCATCCCGGCGTTCAGCGCGGCCAAAGTGGAACCGGCGTTGGCCTTCCGGTTGCGCTGAAATCAGCATCGGCAGAGACAGAGAATGTTGACTTTCTGGACGCGATGGAAACGAAGAAGGGTCGACGTGGTTCTACAGTCGGAGTCGACTGAGTGTGGCCTAGCCTGTCTGGCAATGGTCGCATCCAGATATGACAAGCGGATAACCCTTCGGTGGCTGAGGCGCCGATACATGGTTTCCCTCCGTGGTACGACAGTAGGGCGAATCTCGCAGATTGCGTGCGAGCTCGGTCTGCAGCACCGCGTATTCGCGGGTCAAGCAACAGCGCTTCGAAGCATCGAGTCGGAGTGCATCCTGCTGGTCGATGGTGGGCACTTCGTCGTCATGCAAAGAGTGAGCCCGGAGCGCTTCACGTTGCTCGACCCTGCGGCTGGTGAGATTGCAGTGTCTTTTGCCGAACTGGAGAGGCGATTCTCGGGGGCGCTGCTCATGTTCACCGGCGGGAGAAGACAGTGCGAGGAGTTCGCTGTCGAGGTCAGTCCTTGGCAGACATTGGCGTCACAAGTGCGTCAGCAGAAGCACAGGTATCTTCCAATAGTGCTGCTGGCCATTGCGGCAGAGATCCTCCTGGTTGTATCGCCCCTCTATCTCCAGACCATCATCGATGGCCTGCAGATTGCTGATGCGGCCTTCAATCCAGAGCGCCTACTGGTGATCTTCGTCGCCATCGCCGCTGCCAGGGTCTTGGCGGTGGCGTCCCGTTCCATGCTGACCGTGAAGCTCGGAGCTAACATCATCGGCGCGCTTTCGACGAAAGTCTTCGGGAAGATCCTGAGCCTTCCTCCAGCGTACTTCCTGCGTAGGCATCCCGCTGATGTTATATCCCGATTGAGTTCCGTGCACGAGGTGCAAGAGATCGCGTCCTCCAAGATCGTTGAGTGCTCGATTGACTCAATTGCGCTGCTCATTCTTCTGGTGGCGTGTTGGTTTCATAGCTCGCTGCTTGCGGCGCTGGCCGTAGCGGGAGTGATTGCCTGCGTCCTGGTGCGCGTATTCATGTCGGACGATGCGGGCGTTGCCTGCAATGTACTTGCAAGCCGGCTTTCTTCGCAGGATCGAGAAGTAATAGAGACCGTGCGCGCCGCTCAGACAGTCAAGGCCAATGGTGCGGAGCGTGCGAGGGAGATTCGATTCCGTGAAAGCAATGTTGGATTGATCAATGCGAGTACCTCGCTTCAACGGATATCCATTGCCTCGAGCTGCACGAGCGATCTGATTCTCGGCTTGACGAGGATTGCCGTCGTCTACATGGGCGCTCTTGCTGTCCAAGAAGGTTCGATGTCGATCGGTGCTCTGGTAGCGGTGGCGATCTATGTAGAGATGCTGGGCCAGCGTGCGAGTTCAATCGTACCGAAGGTCATGGACATACGGATGGCCCGAACGCACTTGCATAGAATTTCGGAAGTTCTTTCCGGGGCTGAGGAGGAGCGCACGCCATGGGAGGTGGCGGGAAGTCATCGGGATTCGCTTTCGATTGGGTGTCGGGACATCGGCTTCCGCTACTCGATTGATGACCCTTGGGTGATCAGAGGCTTGAATGTGAATATCGAGGCGGGGGAGATGGTGGCAATTGTTGGTCCGTCGGGCGTAGGTAAATCAACGTTGCTGAGAATTCTTACCGGATTGATCCCGCCAACCGAGGGCGTAATGGAGATTGATGGCCGCGGTGTGGAGCGTGGCCAGATTGCCAATCTGCGTAGCCATATCGGAACAGTGCTTCAGCAGGACACGCTGCTGTCCGGCACGGTTTTGGACAATGTAACGCTGGGTGAAGTTGTGAATGTGGATGAAGCCTGGAGCTGCCTATCCGCCGCAGGTCTGGACGCATTTGTCGCGGAGCAGCCAATGTCGCTCGGTACGCAGGTGGGGGATGAGGGGCGCCTATTGTCCGGTGGCCAGCAGAAGCGGCTTCTGCTCGCACGGGCGCTCTATCGCTCCCCCAAAATTCTTGTTCTGGATGAAACGCTGAGCCAGCTTGATTATGAAGCGGAGCAGCAGATTTTGGCCACGCTCCTGGCGCTGAAAATGACCCGTGTCATTGTCACGCACCGGGTTCGTGCCCTGCCTGAGGATGTACGTGTGATAAGGCTGGGTTGATCAACGGAGGAATGAATGGAGACGTTTCAGGAAAGACTGAACAAGCGGTTGGAGCTTACGATCATGCCAACCGAGAAGTGCAACTTCCGATGTGTGTACTGCTATGAGGATTTCGAGATCGGTCGCATGAGGGCTCCAACGATCAAAGGGATCAAGGCGCTTGTTCGACGGCGGGTGGAGGAGCATGGATTGAAGGAACTCCGTGTCGAGTGGTTCGGGGGTGAGCCACTTCTTGCAAAGATGGTGGTTCTGGAGCTTTCAAGGGCATTTCATGCCCATCACTCGTCGGGGGCTCTGGATCTGCTCGATTGCAGCATGACGACGAACGGGTATGAGCTGACACCTGAACTCTTCAATGAGCTTGTAGGCCTGGGTGTGAACTTCTTCCAGATTTCGCTTGATGGAGACGCATCTGCCCACGACGTGACTCGCCGATATGCATCGGGAGCAGGAACTTTTCAACGAATCTATGAGAACCTGCTCGCAATGAGGGAGTCTCCGCTGATTTTCACGGTGATGTTGCGTGTACACATCATGCCGGGAAATGAAGGGAGCCTTCGGGACCTGTCGAGTCGGCTTTGGAGTGATTTCGGCGGTGATCAAAGATTCACGATCTATCTGCGCGATATCTCGAACCTGGGCGGGCAAGGGCAATCGCTGGAGTTGATCAGCCATGCCGAGGCGGTGAGGATTTCGAGGGAACTGCAAGCGAAATTTGAGGGCGAAGGGTTCAGGGTCGAGAATGGGGTCGAGACGGAGTTCGAAAGCCAAGTATCAATCTCGGGGCTCTCGGATTCAAATGCGGAACTCCAGGCCATGAGCATGTCGGGACTGCGAGTCAGTCATGTCTGTTATGCGGCCAAGCCCAACCATATGCTGATCAGAGCCGATGGTCGCATAGGGAAGTGTACCGTCGCGTTAGCAAGCGAAGGGAACGTGGTGGGCGCGCTGGCGGAAGACGGGACGGTGGCCTTGGACCCAGCGAGGATGAAATTCTGGACGCGCGGATTTCTCTCTGGCGACGCGACGGAGCTTGGCTGCCCACTCATGACGCGTAGTTGATGAAGGACCCTTGGCGCGCGATCTCCGCTCTGACGGGAGGTCGTGCGTCGGCTTCCGCAGGCAGGACGAAGGAGCAATCGTTGCCTACTCTGCGTCCTTCGAGTTTGCGCATGACCATATCCGGCGCTTCGGCTTCTGGCGGGTTCTCAGCAGCAGGGCACGCTGTATTTTGAACCGCTCGTGTGTGGCAATAACAGGCTTTTCCAGGCAAACCTGCAGAGCAAGCCTTGCACGCACTTGCCTGTGCGAGCCGGCCAAGTAGGGCCGTGGCAGGAGTGTTGTGTCCACGCGCTCCACTGACGGCAACAGGCGCGGATTGCCCAACCGGCGCAGCACTCCAGCAACGTGCGCGCTACCCGCACATCAGCTTGCTCGGCCAAAGCTGCCTCTGCGGCATTCCCTGGCGGTACCACCAGAATTCGCCCGGCTTCGGCTGCCGCAATCGCTGCTGGCAGGCTCCAGCCACCGGCCGCAGTTCACCGGTCAGGCCAAGCTCGCCCAGGAATTCGTACTGCAGCAGCGACTGTGGATCGACCTGGCCGCTGGCCGCCAGAATGCCCAAGGCAATCACCAGGTCTTAGTGGCCACCTTCCTTGGGCAGGTCGGCGGGCGCGAGGTTCAAGGTGATGCGCCGCTGCGGGAAGTCAAAGCGTGCACAGAGCAGGGCGGCACGCACGCGCTCGCGTGATTCGAGCACGCCGGTCTCGACCAGGCCGACAATCTGGGTGGCGGGCAGGCCACCAGAGAGGTGCACTTCCACCCGCACCAGGGGGGCATCGACCCCGGCGCGGGCGCGGCTGTGGGCCAGCGCCAGGCTCATGTGTGGTTTCCTGCAGAGGGACGCTTGATGGTGCGGCAGGTAATCTGCGTGGGACTATCGGGAATTGCCGGCAATGCGTCTAGGGGTATTTCTGCCTGCAAATGGTGCAGCATTCGGATCAAGGGCAGATGATCTGTGCAACGCGGCGCTGCGATGGCGGTCTCGGAGGTTTTGCGTCAGACAAGGCGTACAACAGGTCGGTAAAGGAAAGGAGCGAGCTGAAATGCAGTGCATTCGAGTACTGATGGCCCTCTCGCTCGTCATGGGCCTGCCGGGCTGCCGGGACGAGGTGGAGAGTTCAACGTATCCCGTTGGTCAGTCGGGAGAGACGTGCACAGCCTACAAGGGCTTCGATCGCCAGCCTCCTGAAGTAGTTGTGGCCGAGCTTGCCAAGCGAGGGATGGATAGCCGCCGTTTGGTGCATAGGACAGTCTGCGGCTCGATCACCAGCTGGGACATTCTTCCTGCTGGGGCGTCGATCGATCGGATACCTCCGCCCGATGCATATGTAAACGTCCGCATGTGGGAGGACGGCTCGGTTTCCGTCAGTACAGACCGCCCATGACGTTGGCGCGGCCCTTGATGATCGAGCATCGGGTGGCCCCTAGCGGTGCAGGCGCAGCGCCACTACAAGCGTCAGCCTACGATGGCACTCCAGCGCGGACATGGTTGGTGGGAACGGCCTGGCGGTGGCCTGGGCTCCCAAGCAGACACCGCTGCTCATCAAGCACCAGCCCATTGAAGCGCCCGAACCGTGCCTCAACCCACGAATGCCCCGCACTTTCCACCAGCAATCGCCCCTGGCTCTGGTGCAGATCCAGCCAACGCTCGAAGCTGATACGCAGCCGTTCGATATCCGGCGCCCGCCAGCGGGCATCGGCAGGCATGCGGATCAGCACGCGCGAGGGCGCGTTCTCCACGTCCATCACCAGCACGCCCTTGCACCGGATCTCGAAGGACGTCGCCCCGGCGTGGCGCGCGTGCAGTTCAAAGCCATCGTGGGCCTTCGCGGTCACAAAGCCGAGCGCATCACTGTGCAGCAGGCGGTAATCGGCCGGCCGCAGCTTCTGGTAGGCCCACACCTGATCGCCCGCAGGCTCGGGCCACTCCACCCACATCGCGCCGATCACCTCGATGCACACCGCTGCAGCGGCAAGGCCATGCATCTTCATTCGTCACCCCGCACACAGACAGAAAACCTCGCGCCATACGCGCGCTCAGTCCTTGGGTCGCATCCGCTCGTGGATGAAGGCGGTCAGCGCGAGGTCGGCCATCACCAGCCCCTCCATCACCCGGTCGCCGACGTACTGTTCGGGCTCACCGTTCTGGCGCGTGCGCTCGGCCGCCAGCAGGATCTCCTGCACGATGCGCTGGCCGGTGAGCGCGCAGTCGGCGTCGGACAACGCCATCTGCCGGCTGCGCAGGTGATGCCGCTCGGGCCAGGGCTGGCCGTCGGCAGCAGCGCCCGCACCGATGGCGTGCAGGATGGCGATGAGGCTGTTGGGATCCAGGGCCGGGGCGGCCGAGGGCGCTTCCTGGATCGGGCGCGGGGGAGGGGAGTGCGGCGTGGTCATGGCGGGCTCCGTGCAAGCAGGCAGAAGCCGCCACCGAAAAAGGTGGCGGGCAGAGCGTGGCTCGAAAACCGGTTGCTAGACAAAGCCGGCGGGCACGAGGCCCCCACGCCCCGCCCGCCATAGCCGGCAGACGGATTGCCAGCCGGCACCACGCGCGGTGGTGCCGGCTGGCAAGCGCAAACTTACGTCTAGCAATCCGGGTTTTCGAGTCCCGACCACCGATGCACGGTGGCGCAGTAACGATTACCTGCTGTTGTTCGGAATGCCAACGGGTAGGGGTCAATGCCGCCAGAACCCGAGACGCTTTTGGCATTGTCGCATAGCCCCGGATGCGGCGAGAGCCTTGGCGTGCTTGGCGCAGCGGCACTTCTGGAACGGAGTCGTCAGAACCTTCCGTCAGAGATGTAGGGCGCGGCAAATGCGACAGCACTGGTCCGATGGCAATCTGTGATCGCCATTGCGAAGGAGCCGGTGCGACGGCTGCTGATGGGTGCCGCGTACTTCGCCTCCATGCGTGAGTGACTTTCTGCCTATTGACCCCACAGGGCGTCACCCAGAATCTGACTACTGCTGTAGTCAACCGGAACTGTCCTGCCCGCAGCAGCAAGGTTCTGCAGCGTTCGACTGGATTCCACCCACTGGCGCAGGCCCAAACAAGGATCACTGCACGTGCGACGCCGCAGCCGACTGCTTTTCTGCGCGGGCCTGGTCCCGCTTCCGTGGTTTCTGTTCTGGACCAGCGTTGCCGCCGTGTTCGCGCCGGGCTACAACCCGCTTGCACAGCACGCCAGCGAACTGCTGCAGGCACCAACGCTTGCAAGCATCTGCGCCAGGATTGCCCCCATCGGCTGCGGCGTGGGCTTCGTGGCGTTTGCCATCGGGGTATGGCGGGAGTCCGGCCGCCGGATTGCCGTAGGCGCGATCTGCTGGATGATCTTTGGCATCTCCATGCTGACCAACGGTCTCTGGCCCATGGGCCATCCGATGCACGGCTTCTACACCATCGGTATCGCAAACATCATTGCACCGGCGATGTCGCACATCGAACTGAGCGCGTGGTCTGCCAACCGAAGGGCATACGCCGTGACCGCTGTGGTGAGCATCGGGGGCATCGTCTATCTCTGGTTGAACGTGGTGGGCGCGGACCCGGAGGGCTACAGGGGGCTGACACAGCGGCTGTTCTCGTCAATCAACTCGCTGTGGCCATTCCTGGTGGGGCTGTACCTGATGCGGCGGGATTCAAGGGCACCGCAAATGCAGCCTGCACGTTGATGGATAGGCATCGGCAGGTCTGAGCAACAGAATGGCATCTGGCCAACAGCGGACTGGGCAAGCGAGAGCAGCGGGTGCTAGCGTTTTTTTCCTAGCCGAACCGGACAACCGGAGAAGATATGGTAGCCACCAAAGTTCCCCTGTCTGACTTCCCGCTATCCGTGATCAGCCTCGCAGAGCTCCTGCGCGAGGGCAGAGACGGAGAGGAGGCGACGTTCACAGACCAAGCCATCGCTGATTGGTGCTACGAGCTATTCGCTGCAATAGACAGCTGGACTGAAGTCTGGAGCGGGCACGTCGAGGTTGTGAGGGCGCGGGAAGTTGCGTACGACGTCGCATTGCAGTTCGAAGCCGATTTTCCTAATGCCAAGGATAGGGTTTTGGATGCTGAGCTCTATCAATCGTGGCTGAAACGGCTAGAACACAGGTAGCGCAATGTTACCGTCAGCGTATCAGGCGATTGCCAACGTCCGCTCATGGCTGATAGCTGACCTTACGTCGATGAGACGTATGGATTGGAAGTGATTCCAAAAGGACAACTGGATTCCGATGGCAACATTCGATCATTCCCTGGTGACCCTCCGATTCTTCGGGGACGACCTCCTGCCCGAAGAAGTCAGAGCCTTGCTCGGGGCGACTCCAACAGCCTCGCATCACAAGGGCCAGGAACTCAGAGGCAGCCAATCAGGCGCCGTGCGTATCGCCAGGTTCGGAAGCTGGCGACTCAGTGCACCTCGGCGCGAGCCTGAAAATCTGGAAGCGCAGATCTTCGAGGTCCTTGATCAACTCACCGGAGATCTCGCCATATGGGAATCACTGGCGCGGTTTCGGCCTGACCTGTTCTGCGGTCTCTTCATGGGCAGCAGCGACGGTGGTGTCTCGCTTTCGCCCCGCGCGCTGCTCGCCCTTGGCCAGCGCGGCATCGAGCTCGGGCTGGACATCTATGAAGCCGAAGAAGAAGTGCGCAACGCCCAACGCCAGCAGGCCATCAATTAATGATCTCCCCACTCCCCGAAGCAACAAACGCCTTCAACTGCCGAACAAACTCCGCGTCGTACAGCTCCCACTCCACAATCTCCCCAACAACCCGCAACGGTTGCGCACTCCGATACGACCGCGTCGGGTTCCCGGGAAACTTCTTGTTGGTCACATTCGGATCGTCTTCAAACGGCCCGGTCGGCTCCACCACATACACGCGCGGCCGCCCTTCACCCCGGGCCATCTCCGCAGCCAGCCCGGCGCCCTTGGCAATCGTGGTGAAGTAGATGTGGTTCATCACCACGCTGTCGCGATAGTTGGAGCGGAAGCCCGCGCTCAGCAGCTCGCCTACCGCCAGATCAGCGCGGGTACCGTGATAGAACGGCCCGGCGACCTGGTCGCAGGTGTCATGCGAAATGGGTGTCCATTCGGTGTCCTGCGCCATCGGCACTGCCCCTGCGTGTCCTGCCGGATCGACAGGCCGGCGAGTCTAGGGCGCCCGGTGGGCCTTGCTGCAAGGCCCCATCCAGGAAATAATCTGTAAACGGGAGGCGCAGTGCGCCTCCTTTTTTCATTCTGCGGCGCCGCGCCCTTCCAGCTCGCGCACGGCGGTTTCCAGCGCGTCCAGCTTCTGGCGGGTCTTCAGCAGCACGGCGCGCTGCACTTCGAACTCCTCGCGGGTGACCAGGTCGAGCTTGGCCAGGCCGGCCTGCAGTGCGCTCTTGAAGGTAGCCTGCAGTTCCTCGCGCGATTCGCGCAGGCCCGGCGGCACCAGGTCGCTGAGGCGACGGGCGAGGTCATCGATTTGGTTCAGGTCGATCATGGGGTGCTCCGTGGGGGTGGGCCCGTGCATCCGGCGCGGGCAGGCCATTCGGGCACAAGGATACTGCTGGCACCGATCGCCCGGACAGGCGGCAGCGGCTTCGCACGGGCCGCGTTCAGGCGCTATCCTCCACGCCGGAAGACAGGAGATAGACGATGAAGATGGTCATGGCGGTGATCAAGCCGTTCAAGCTCGACGACGTGCGCGAAGCGCTGGCCGAGCGTGGGGTCACCGGGATCACGGTGACGGAAGTGAAGGGCTTTGGTCGCCAGAAGGGCCATACCGAGCTGTACCGTGGCGCGGAGTATGTGGTCGATTTCCTGCCGAAGGTGAAGCTGGAAGTGGCGGTGACCGATGACCAGGTGGAGGCCGTGGTTGAGGCCATCGTGAAAGCGGCCGGCACCGGCAAGATTGGTGACGGCAAGGTGTTCGTGTACGACCTGGGCAGCGTGGTGCGTATTCGTACCGGTGAACTGGACGCGGACGCGTTGTAACCCGTTCGGCGGCATGTTGTAGATACCGTGTTGCCCTTGCCTAGGCAAGGGCACCGTCCGGCTCAAAGGGTCGGCCACTTCTCAGTACGCCCCAAACCAGATGGATGAGTTTACGCATCACCGCACACATGACGACCTTGAAGGGCTTTCCTTTCGCGCTGAGCCGGTCTGCAAAGGACTTCAGCGTAGGGTTGTGGGTCTTCCCGGTCAGCGCCGGCATGTACAGTTTCTTGCGGAAAACGGCATCGCCGACGCGTGATATCCGGGATTTACCTTCGTAATTTCCTGATTGACGCTGGGCCGGATTCAGGCCCGCGTGGGCAACCACCTGGCGCACGTCGCTGTATTTGCTTAGATCCCCCAGCATGGCCAGCAGCTGGGCACTGCTGGTGTTGCCTATACCGGGAATGCTGGTAAGCAGTTGATGACGCCGGCGCAGGTCCGGATCGTTATCGATATGGTCCTCAATCGCCTTTTGGACCTGCTTGATCTGCTCTTCCAGCGTCCGGATCACATCCTTGATCCCTTGCTGGACCGAGATATCGGCAACGTCCAGGCGGTTGTGCTCCATCTGCAGCATTTCCTGGAGGTCGTCTCGACGCCGTACCAAGGCGCGCAGCTTCACCTCCGAGGGGGTCGGCGGAACGTAGGGATGCAGCTTTTCCGGGCGTTGTGCCTCAAAGAACCGGGCAATCAGCTTGGCGTCGCTGCGATCCGTCTTGGTCCGGATTCCCTCCGCCTGCCCAAACGCCTTTACTCGGGCGGGATTGGCCACATGAACCACCACCCCCGCCTCCACCAGGGCTCGAGCCAAGGCTTCGTGATAGATACCTGTAGCCTCCATGCCTACCGCCGCGTTCGGTGCATGCTTGGCGCGCCACGCAAGAAGCTCATCAAAGCCCTTTGGCGTATTGGGGAGTTTGGCCTTGGTTCGATACTTGCTGCCAGATAGTGGCACGGCGATATCAAAGGTCGCCTTGGCAGCGTCGATGCCGATAAATTGCATGATTTGGCTCCAGCTTGAACTTACGATCGTGATCGGAAGCCGCCAGACTTGCCCTTGTGAGTACAGGCTCTCACCCCATGGTGGGCCTAAGATACCGTTCAAGTTCCAAGGCGGTGTCAGGCCGCCGACGCGCTGAATCTACTTTGCAAGCTCGAAGGCTTAAGAGCCGAGGCAGCGTCATCGGAGCCTCCCGGGTCACCGGGGGATTGTGCCTGATCAGGGCACGATCCAAGACACAAGAGCCGAGCCTATGCTCGGCTGCATTTTGCGTGATGCAGGAACAGCAGCCGAGCGTGGGCTCGGCTCTACAAGGAGCGGTAAAGCGGTCGAGCAAGCTCGACTCTACAACCGGGATCGGGCGGCGCGAACACCCGTGTGCGACGAAGTGCCCTCCCAGTGTGATCAGCCCGGCGGAATGAGGGGGGACGACCGCCACTCCGGTAGACCGAGCGCGCGGCGGGTGCGCGTCACGGTGGCGGCGATCTCTGCCTCGAAGCCGCCATCACGTTGCAGCAGCGGCATGAGTTCGGCACAGCGTTGCTTCAGCACATCGACCCATGGCGCTGGGTGGGTCTCCGTAGCGGCCAGTGCCAAGTGCCTGCGACCCTCGTCGTAAGCGCCCGCCAGCCCGGCAGTGATGCCCGCATGGATGTGTTCGCGGATGCCCGGTTTGGGGTGATGACTCATCAATGTACGCACGTGCCCCGGGGTGGGAAAGCGGTCACGCAGGGCCAGTACCTCGGCTGCGGCCTGCTTGGCCAGTGCCTGTGCGGCCGAGGCAAACTCGGCGGTTTCGGTGAAGCGTTCGAATCCGGCAACGCGGCCGCCCACGTCGAAGGACAGGTAGTCCTTTTCTTCCCAGAGCCAGCAGGCGCCGACATTGAGGTAGCTGCCCCTGTCCCATGCCGAAGGCTGGAACTCGACCACCCCGACCCACCAGCCCTGGTCGTCAAGCCAGGTGCGCGAACGGCCCTTTTGCACGCAGCCCAAGGGGCGCAGTATGGATCTTGCGGCTGCAGTCAGCAGGCGGGTGTGTTCAGGTGTCGGCATCCCCAGCGTCCTTGCGAGTGGCGTGCCGACGAGTATCGCAGAGCAAATCGGGCGTGTGACCCCGGGCAAATGCAGGGGCAAACGGCAGTCGCGCAAGCAATGCAGTGGCGAACAGCGCTTACCGCCGCTTCGCCCACTTATAGAACCGCTTCCAGCCCTGCCGCACGGCGGCGACCCAACCAGGGTCGGCCACCAGTGCGGCCTGCGCGGCACTCGGCGCCTGGCCGGTCAAGCGCTGGCGGATCTTCAGCAGGTTCTTCATGTCGCTGCGGCGCATCTGCCGGCTCAGCGGGTTGCGGCGCAGCCAACGCGGGGCGCGCCAGGCGGAGGTGAAGTCCAGCAGTACCGGCACGCCGCCACTGACCACCACGTTGGTGCCATGCAGGTCGTTGTGGGTGATGCCGGCGGCGTGCAGGCGGCTGAGCGCGTGCTGCAGCTGCTCGAACACGTCATTGCCCACGGCCTGCGCGGTGCTCAGGGTCTGGCCGGGGATGAATTCCATGCCCAGTGCCAGGCCACCCAGGGTGCCGAGCAGCGCGGGAGCATGCTTCCAGCCGCCCAGGCGCTGCAGAATGTGTGCTTCACGGCGCACCATCAGTCGGGCGATCAGTGAGACGGGAGTGCCACGGTAGCGGGAATAGTCCTTGATGACCGCCTCGCGCCCGTCCAGGCAGGTGCGGTAGACGTCGGGGGCCAGGAAGCGTTCGCCGCGCTTGAGCAGCAGCGGGGTGGCGGCGTCTTCGCCGCAGCAGGAGGGGGGCAGGGCAGGAAGATACATGTCGGGGTCTCGGACGACCCGGTGGGTGGCGCAAAGCGTCAAGCGAACCGGTGTTACAGGAAGTTACTAAGTTTTCGTTAATTTTAGTACTCGCCAGTTCGCTATTCCATGATTTGTCGGAGAAATGTCGGGACCGTGGCTGGAACAGTTCGTCGCGCTCAATCGGACAATTCTGTCTCACTTATGGAAATCACCTCGCTGGATCAATGGGTTGGGCGCGCTTCCGGCCTATTCATCGGCGCCGCGCTGAACGCCACGCACGTCCGGCTTGACCCCGACGCACGGCCTGCCGACCATAAGCTGTTAATTCGCGACATCGGCGGCCGCCCCTTCCTGGCACGTCCCCGTCCCCTGCCGCGGTCCCCTCCGGTGCTGGCTGTCCGGCCGTGCATCGCCCTGTTTCCCGTTCCGGCTGCGGCTGGAGGAAAGTGCTTTGATCATCAAAATCGTCATCGCAGCGCTGTTCGTCGCCTGCGTGCTGTACATCCACTTCCGTGGCAAGGTCCGCGCGCGCTGGTCGCGCCAGCTGCTGGACCACTCCAGTTTCATGGCCCCGATCAACGTGGTCATGTACATGTTCTCGAAGGTGCCGACCACGCCGTTCCTGGACCCGGCCAAGGAGTTCCCGCAGCTGGAGCCGCTGCGCCAGAACTGGCAGATGATCCGCGACGAGGCGCTGGCGCTGCGCGATGCACAGAAGATCGCCGCCTCCAGCACGTTCAACGATGCCGGCTTCAATTCGTTCTTCCGCCGTGGCTGGAAGCGCTTCTACCTGAAGTGGTATGGCCCGTCGCACCCGTCGGCGAAGGCGATGTGCCCGAAGACCACCGCGCTTCTGGAGTCGCTGCCGGACGTGCGTGCGGCGATGTTCGCCCAGCTGCCGTCGGGCAGCGAACTGCGTCCGCACCGCGACCCCTTCGCCGGTTCGCTGCGCCTGCACCTGGGCCTGGCCACGCCGAACAACGACGGCTGTTACATCGAAGTGGACGGCATCAAGAAGAGCTGGCGCGACGGCGAGTGGATGATGTTCGACGAGACGTACATCCACCATGCGCACAACGAGACGCCGGATGATCGCGTGATCCTGTTCTGCGACATCGCCCGCCCGCTGCGCTTCGGTCTGCCGGGCCTGTTCAACCGCGCGGTGGCGGCCACGCTGCTGGCCGGTGGTGCCTCGCCGAACCTGCCGGGTGACCCGACCGGTGGCGTCAACAAGGCCTTTGGCAGCGTCTACAAGGTGCGCCTGAAGGCCAAGGCACTGCGCGAGCGCAGCGTGGTGGCCTACCAGCTGATCAAGTGGGGCCTGGTGGTGGCGGTTATTGCGGGTATCTGGGCGCTTTGATCGTTACATGAGGTTGCCGGCCAGCGGCCGGCACTACCGGAACATGAAAAAACCCGCGCTGTCGCCAGCGCGGGTTTTTGCTTTGGTAGGTGCCAACCTTGGTTGGCACGCTTTCCGATCAACCCTTCAGTGCCGCCTGCACGAACGGCGGGGTCACCAGCACGCCGGTGTGCAGCGCGGCGGTGTAGTACAGGGTGTTGAAGGTCTTGGCCGCCGAGTCGGCCTGGCGGAAGTCGAAGCTGCTGTCGCCCTTGCGCGCCATGGTCACGCTCCACCAGCCGGTGGGGTAGCACGGCTGCGGGAACGGCAGGGTCTTGAACGAGCCGAAGCCGGCCTTGCCCATCTCGGTGCGCATTTCGTTGATCAGGTCCAGCTGCATCAGCGGCGACTCGGACTGCTGCACCAGGATGCCGTCGTCCTTCAGGGCCTTGAAGCAGCTCTCGTAGAAGGCCTTGTTGAACAGGCCTTCACCCGGGCCGACCGGGTCGGTCGAATCGACGATCACCACGTCCACGCTGCCGGCCGGGCAGTTGGCCATGTAGGCCACGCCGTCGTCGAACAGCAGCTCGGCGCGGGCGTCGTCGTTGGAGTCGCACAGTTCCGGGAAGTGCTTGCGCGCCATCACGGTGACCTGCTCGTCGATATCGCACTGGGTCACGCTCTCCACGCCGGTGTGCTTGAGCACTTCGCGCAGGGTGCCGCAGTCGCCGCCACCGATGATCACCACGCGCTTGGGCGCGGCGTGGGTGAACAGCACCGGGTGGCTGATCATCTCGTGGTAGAAGAAGTTGTCCTTGCTGGTCAGCATGATGGCCCCGTCGATGGTCATCAGGTTGCCCCAGTCGGTGGTCTGGAAGATCTCGATCTTCTGGAACGGCGACTGCACCTCGTCCAGCTTGCCGGTGATGCGGTAGCCGATGGCCGAGCCGGTGCGCTCGAAGTGTTCGATGTACCAGTTGTTGCTGTCAGTCATGGGAAAACAGTCCTGTTCGGAGGGGTGGAGCCGGGCTGGCGGGCGGGGCCGCGTGGCACAGATGCCACATCCGGACGGATCGGCCCGTTCAGGTTGGAACCTGTCACGGGCGCGGGCGCGCATGATAACGAACCTGTGGGCATATAGGCGTTATCATGCCCCCCCTTTTATTGCCAACAAGGCCGACTGAAATGACCGATTGGTCCCTCGACCAAGCCCGCAAGACCTACTCGATCCCGCATTGGGCGGACGGTTACTTCGACGTGGATCAGGCCGGGCACATGGTGGTGAGACCGACCGGGGCGGACGGCCCGGTGGTGTCGCTGCCCAAGGTGGTGGACGCGGCCCGTGCGGCCGGCGCCAAGCTGCCGCTGCTGGTGCGCTTCCCGGACATCCTCGGCCAGCGCCTGGGCAAGCTGCAGACAGCCTTCGGCCAGGCCCAGCAGGACTGGGAGTACAGCGGTGGCTATACCGCCGTGTACCCGATCAAGGTCAACCAGACCCGTGGCGTGGCCGGCACCCTGGCCAGCCACCACGGTGAAGGCTTCGGCCTGGAAGCAGGCAGCAAGCCCGAGCTGATGGCCGTGCTGGCGCTGTCGCGCCCGGGTGGCCTGATCGTCTGCAACGGTTACAAGGACCGCGAGTACATCCGCCTGGCCCTGATTGGCCGCAAGCTCGGCCTGCAGACCTTCATCGTCATCGAGAAGCCGTCCGAGCTGAAGCTGGTGCTGGAAGAGTCCAAGGCGCTGGACGTGAAGCCGGGCCTGGGCGTGCGCATGCGCCTGGCCTCGCTGGGCGCCGGCAAGTGGCAGAACAGCGGTGGCGACAAGGCCAAGTTCGGCCTGTCCCCGCGCCAGCTGCTGGACCTGTGGAAGTCGCTGCGTGACACTGAGTACGCCGACTGCCTGAACCTGCTGCACTTCCACATGGGCTCGCAGATCTCCAACGTGCGCGACATCGCCAACGGCATGCGCGAAGCCACCCGCTACTTCGTGGAGCTGTCGCGCCTGGGCGCGAAGATCACCCACGTCGACGTGGGCGGTGGCCTGGGCGTGGACTATGAAGGCACGCGCTCGCGTAGCTTCTGCTCGATCAACTACGGGCTGCATTCCTACGCCAGCAACATCGTGCAGCCGCTGGCCAATGCCTGCGAAGAGTTCGGCCTGACCCCGCCGCGCATCGTTACCGAGTGCGGCCGCGCGATGACCGCGCACCACGCGGTGCTGATCGCCAATGTCTCGGAAGTGGAAGAAGCGCAGGAAGGCCGCGTGCCGGACCAGCACGACGACGAGCCGGCGGCGATCCGCCACCTGCGCGAGATCCACGACGAGCTGGACGTGCGCCCGGCGGTGGAGCTGTTCCAGGAAGCACAGCACTTCCACGCCGAAGGCCTGGCCAGCTACGCGCTGGGCCAGATCGACCTGCCGCAGCGTGCGCGCATCGACGATCTGTTCTACGCCATCGCCCACGGCGTGCGTGCGCGCCTGAGCTATGACGAGAAGAGCCATCGCCCGGTGCTGGACGAACTGAACGAGCGCCTGGTCGACAAGTACTTCGTCAACTTCAGCGTGTTCGAATCGATCCCGGACGTGTGGGCGATCGACCAGGTGTTTCCGATCGTGCCGATCGAGCGCCTGGACGAAACCCCGGACCGCCGCGGCATCATCGCCGACATGACCTGCGACTCGGACGGCATGGTGGAAACCTATGTCGAGAACGAGAGCCTGGACAGCTCGCTGCCGCTGCACAAGATGAAGCCGGGCGAGAGCTATCGCATCGGCTTCTTCATGGTCGGCGCCTACCAGGAAATCCTGGGCGACATCCACAACCTGTTCGGCGATACCGACGCGGTGGAAGTGCTGGCCGATGCCGAGGGCTACGCCATCACCCAGCAGCGCCGTGGTGACACCACCGACGTGATGCTGGATTACGTGGGTTACCGCCTGGACGAACTGCGTGCGACCTATGCGCAGCGCGTGGCCGAGGCCCAGCTGTCGCCGGAACGCGCGCAGGAGTTGTCGGAGGCGCTGGAAGCCGGCCTGACCGGTTACACCTACCTGTCCGACGAACCGCTGGTCTGAGGTAAACGGGAACGCCGGGCATAGGCTCGGCGCTACCGGCCCCGATGAGCGCGCGCGCGATCTTCCACCTGTTCCTGCATGCCGCCGTGCCAGCCCTGCTGGCATGGCTGTTCTGGCGCAAGCGCTTCGCCTCGGCGTGGCTGCTGATGCTGCTGGGCTGGATCATCGATCTGGACCACCTGCTGGCCGATCCGATCTACGCCCCGAACCGCTGCAGCATCGGGTTCCACCCGCTGCACACCGCATCGGCCATCGCGGTCTATGCGGGGCTGTGCGTGCCGAAGAAGACGCGGCTGGTGGGCATCGGGTTGATGATCCACATCGTGCTGGACGCGATTGACTGCTGGTGGATGCATCACCGTTGATGCTGGGTGCGTGTCGACCAAGGTCGACACCTACCGGATGCACGATGGCCTGTGGAACGGACGGACTGCTTTGGTAGATGCCGACCTTGGTCGGCGCTTTTGATGCGTGTCGACCAAGGTCGACACCTACCGGGTGCATGATGGCCTGCGGAACTGACGGACTGCTTTGGTGGATGCCGACCTTGGTCGGCGCTTTTGATGTGTGTCGACCAAGGTCGACACCTACCGGGAGCGCGTGAACCGGTAGCGTTGCTTTACGCCACCGGCAACCACAACGTCGCACGCAGGCCGGGCTGCGCGTTCTCCAGCGCCACGCGCCCGGCATAGCTGGCGGCGATATCGCCCACGATGGCCAGCCCCAGCCCGCTGCTGCCCTCGCGCTCATCCAGCCGCACGCCACGCTGAGTGACCCGTTCCAGCGCGTCTGCAGCCAATCCGGGGCCGTCGTCGCGCACTTCGATGCGCAACTGCCCTTCGCTGATTTCCGCTTCGACAGTGACCTGCTGTTGCGCCCAGCGCCCGGCGTTGTCCAGCAGGTTGCCCAGCATCTCTTCCAGGTCCGCACTGGCACCGGCGAACTGCAACGCCGGATCGATATCCGCGGCCGTAAACGCAATGCCGCGCTCGCCATGCACGCGTGCCATCAAGCGGCATAGCGCCTGCGCGACAGTCGCCACGTTGGTGCGCTGGCGATGGTCGGCAGCCAGCCCTGCGGCCAGGTAGCGGTCGACACTGGCCTGCATGCGCGCACTCTGCTCGCGTACGGTGGCACGCCAGTGCGTGCCGTCGCTGTCGGCTTCGGTGGCCAGCACGCTCAGCGGGGTTTTCAGCGCATGCGCCAGATCCTGCGCGCTGGTACGCGCACGCGCGACCATGCGTTGCTGGTGCTCCAGCAGCGCGTTGAGTTCTTCGCCCAGCGGTGCGACTTCCGCGCCCAGTCCCTGCGTATCAATGCGCTGCGCGTCGCCGCGCCGCACCCGTTCCAGCTGCGCGCCGAGGCGATGCAATGGACGCAATCCGAAGTGCACCTGGCTGGCCAGCACCGCCAACCACGCCGCAACCAGTACGCCCAGGGCGATGGCGGTGCGCTTGCGGAACGCGGCAACATCCGCATCCAGTGCGCTGCGATCGGTGGCGACCACCGCCACGAACGGTTCGCTCGCGCGTGGCAGGCGCACCTGCTGCACGCGTGCACGCAGGGATTGCTGCAGCGGTCCAGCCAGATTGCGGGTGGCCGCTCCCATGGCCGTGGCAGGCAGGGTTTCATCCCACAGCGAGCGCGATTGCAGCAGCACACGGCCATCGGCACCGGCGATCTGCCAGTAGGCACCGGAGAACACGCGCTGGAAGCGTGCGTCATTGGGTTCCTGGCGCAGGCGCAGCTGTCCTTCCGGGTCCACTTCTGCCTGCGCCAGCAGGGTCAGCATGTCCTGCTGCAGTTCATGGTCGAGGCGGTCACGCGCGCTGCGCTTGAACAGTTCGCCCAGCAGCGCGCTGGCCAACACCGAGACCAGTAGCAGGCCGGCACCGCCCGCCAGCAGCAGGCGACGTCGCAGCGAGGGTTGCCGGCTCACGGCGCGGCCAGCCGCCAGCCCTGGCCGCGCACGGTCTGGATCAGATCGATGCCGAGCTTGCGGCGCACCCGCCCGAGCAGCACGTCCAGCGCGTTGGAGTCGGGATCCAACCCGCCATCGAACACCTGTTCGCCCAGGCGGTCGCGGCCGATCACCTGGCCGCTGTGGTGGATGAAGTAACTGAGCAGGCGGAACTCCTGCGGGCTGAGCGACAGCGCTTGGCCGTCCAGCTCGAAGCGGCCGGCGTTGATGTCCAGCTGCAGCGGGCCGCAGTGCAGGCGCGGGCTGGCGTGGCCATGGCTGCGGCGGATCAGGGCGCGCAGGCGCAGCACCAGTTCATCGGCCTGGAACGGTTTGGTGAGGTAATCGTCGGCGCCGGCATCGAAGCCGGCCAGCTTGTCGTGCCAGCGCCCGCGAGCGGTCAGCACCAGCACCGGAAAGCTGCGGCCATTACCGCGCCAGCGCTCGATCACGCTCAACCCGTCCAGCCCGGGCAGGCCCAGGTCGACGATGGCCGCCTGCAGGTCCTCGATCTGGCCGATCTCCTCGGCCTGGCGGCCATCGGCGACCACGTGCAGCACATAGCCGGCCTGTTCCAGCAGGGGCACCAGGCGCTGTGCCAGTGCGGCATCGTCTTCGGCCAACAGGATGCGCATCAGTCGTCGAGCTCCGTCTTCAGCAGCTTTCCGCTGCGCGCATCATAGTCCAGCTCCACCACCACGCCGTCGCCGCGCAGGATCTCCACTTCGTAGACGCCGTCGTCCAGCTCCACTTCCAGCAGCTGGCCCGGGTAGCGCTTGAGGGCATCGCGCACCACGCTTTCCAGCGGCACGTAGCGACCCTGCTGCACGGCGCGGCGCGCGACCTGCTGCGCCGGGTCCTGTGCCGGCGCGGCGGTGGTGGGGGAGCTGGCCAGGGCCAGCAGCAGGGGCAGGGTGGAGAGCATCGGGGCGCAGGGCGGGCTGTAGGAACAGGCGTGAGTGTGCCGGGGCTGAGTAACAGCTGGCTAACAGTGCCGGCTAAGGAGCTGTTAACCACGGGGTGCATTGTGGCGTCGCCGGGATGGTCCGGCCACGAACACGAACAGGAGAACCCCCATGTTGAAGTCGCTCACCCTCACCACCCTTGCTGCGCTGGCCATCGCACCGGCCGTACAGGCCGCACCGCTGGGCATGGCCCAGGTCGAACAGACCCTGCGCAAGGCCGGTTACACCCAGATCCACGAGATCGAACGCGATGACGGCCTGTGGGAAGCCGACGTGAGTCGCGCTGATGGCCGCTTCAGCGAGGTCTACGTGGACCCGAAGACCGGCGAGATCTTCGATGAGCACAGCGGCCGCACGCTGCTGACCACCGAGCAGGTACTGGCACGTGCACAGGCGCATGGCCTGCGCGAAATCCATTCGCTGGAACGCGATGGTGCGACCTGGTCGCTGGAAGCCCGCAATGCCCGCAACCAGAAGGTGGAGGTGCGCCTGAGCGGTTATGACGGCCGCATCCTGCACAGCGAGCGCGATGGCTGGCTGGATTGATTCGCGTGCGGGTAGGTGCCGACCTTGGTCGGCATATGGGGAGAAGCGTGTCGACCAAGGTCGACACCTACCGGCCGGATGGCGTGCGTTGGAAGATGCCAATCTTGATCGGCGGAAAAGGGATATCCGGCCCAAGCCTTTTCAGCTACCGGCCTCCCTACGTTCAGCCTCGATGATTGGCAGTTGAGCCGCAAAGAAGTTCGCTGCTACAAGCGCATTGATGAGCACGTAGCTGCAGATGGCAGTGTCCAGCCAGGCTCCCGAAAACAGTGAGATCGCCAAGCCCATCGACGCGAGAATGACCGTGGCAAGGAAGTTGCCACCCTTGGCTGCGCGCGATCTGGCCAGAGCGGTGGCCTGACGCCACCAGAATCCATCGGCGTAGCGGCGGCCCTTTGCTATACCGAGATTGTAGCGCTGGACATTGATGCCCCGGATAAGGGCATACACTTCCAACGGCAGCAGGATGAGCAGATTGAAGGCGATCAACAGCGGCGAGAGGTCTTCCACGTAGTTTCCTTACCAAGCTGCGGGATTGCAGCGACGAACCAAGCTTGCTGGGTCGCTGCGACACATCCTGTCGCTCGTTCGGAAACCATACGTGGTCCGGACGTTGACGCTGGCCGGAAGGCCAGCGTCTTGTCTTATGGTCGGTCAGTGCTGCGGCTGGACGCGCCAGCGTCCAGTACGCAGCCAGGTCTCATGCGAATTGGGTGAGTACACGCTCAGAAGTCCCTGGTCGTTGGCGCACAGGTAGTTCCAACAGCCGTCTTCAAGGGTCAGGTCCGCGAACGTCCGGCCATCTTGGCTGAGCAGGAGCTTGCTGTGGCTTGTGTGCCAGAAGACGCTCATGCTCTCCAGGTGGAAGGCGTCTCGTACGGAAATACTGTCCTTGTCCCGGCTCCATTCGTAGGCTTTGGTAGCACGGAACAACTCGTTGGATCCAAAGCACAGCAGATGATCGGCCATCCGCGTGACCAATACACCGGAACCCTGGTTCATCCGTCCCTCCCACGTGCAATTGCGCCATCCTTTGCCGGGCACGAAGTACTTTACAGCGGGCTCGAGTTCAGTCTTCTTCTTGTCATTGCCGTAGATCCAATTGTAGGTGCAGAAGATCAGCAATGAATGATGGCCCGGAAGTGCACGCAGGGCGTCAACCTCCATACCCTCCGGCAAGTTGGGTGTGCCTTCCCAGCGGGACCAAGGGCTGTCCAACGACTGAGTGGCAAACAGCACCGTCTCGCGATAGCTGCCGGTCTCCTCTGAATCGAATACCAATCCCTTTTTGGTGTACTTGTAACTACAGTCGCGGAGGAATCGCCAGATCCAGATGCCTTCGAACTGTACGATGTCATCTGTAGGCGAACAGGAATAATCCCCTTCGTTGATGGGATAGGACGTTCGATTCCAGTGACGGCCGTCGGACGAGTATGCAAAGCCTTCGCTGTACCCGGTGAGAATCCAAGTGCCGCTGACCACGAGGATGTTCTTGGTCGAAGTGGTTTCCACGCCAAAGGGGTGGACTTCCTCCCACTGCACGCGGTCACCACTGAGGTAGTAGCGGCCTTCTTGCGTGGCAACCAGCCAGCGGTCACCGTTGGTCTTCATATCCCGGATCTGCTCCGGGTCGCAGGGTGGGGAGGTGATATCTTCCCAATCGATGCTGACAAGCAGCACCTGACCGTCCTTCTCCACCGCAGCCGAACGACTGGCCAGGTTCTTCTCGCGCTGCTTCTGGAGTGCAAGCTCCCGTTCACGCAAGCGCCGTTCGAGTACAGGTGTGGAGAAGTCTCCTTCTGCGAACAGTCCCAGCTGGCAGTCGGCATCGTCGCAGGCGCTCGAGAAACTATCCAGTGTTTTCTCCAAACGCCGCTGATAGTGCTCGAATTGATCGCTCCACTGCTCATTTTCTGCAGAGTTGTCGAGATCAAAGTCCGCGTATCCGGAATCGTTCTCGAAGTCGAATATGGGTAGTCCGAACCGACTTACCAGCGCATTGGCTGAAGACAAGGCACCGGCGCGGGTGGCGAGCAGATCAACCACCTTGCCGCGCATCTGGTTCAGCGTACTGGCACAGGACTTTCGACCCACTGAGAAGGCCGTAGATCCCACCGCGTTGGTGAATTTGCTGAAAATCCCCTCATCAAAGGGAGAGGCGCCAAGGAAGTAGCTGTAATCGATGGCCTTCATGCCGGCTTTGCTCAGGTCACCGGAGAGGTTGATGGCCGCCAGGCTTGCGGCGTGGAGCTCTCGCCTGGCATCAGTGAAGGTGTCAACGAGGCTGAACTCACGATAGCGCAGAACGTTGGACCAGCCAGCAGTCAGCCGCGACAGCTGCGCGCCTGCCTGCAGCACACGTTCGTGATCCTCATCCGCGAGTACCGACTGGATGGCTGCAAGCTGCTCCTTGAACTGCGCTGGCTTGAGCACTCCGAGGATGCGCATTACCTGCGGACTCTCAATTCTTCGTCCTTCAATGGAGAGCAGGAAGAATGCATCCAACAGCCAGCAGTACACGCGATTGTCATCGGTCAGCAGCACGCGGAGCTCTTCCAGCTGTTCAGCCTGCGTGTGGCCGCGGGTGTCCCTCGAGAGGAAGCGCGACACTGCCGTAGGCGTATCCGCCTTGGCGGCCAGGTGGTTGATGAAGTCGCGGCCGAGTGGTCCGCACTCCGAAGCATCCGGCAGGCAGAGCGACAGCAACTCGATGTAGGTGCGCCGCTGGTCTGCGTCCTCGGCCGCATCAAGGAAGCTGTGCTGCTTGATGTCCGGTAGCCGGGAAACCAGCGAGATCTGCTCTTGCTGCTCTTCAGGGGGCGGAAATACGTCGGCCTGGACGTCAAGCCCATTGATGTCGCGGTAAATGGCGATGGCCAGCAGGCCCCCACCCACGATCTCCGCGACCAGGTCACGCAACGTGTACGTCGTTGCCAGGCCGTCGAACTCGTCACCAAAGATGCGGGAGATGATTTTCTCACGCGCGGCATCTGAATTGCACAGCTCATCGTCGCTGATCAGCGCCATGATCCTGCTGTGCTGGTCGGACAGATAGTAGAGCGCATTGAATCCGATGCCGGAAATATTGGACTGGATGAACGCGGACTCGATCTCAATGTCTTCGGTGACGATTTGGATGTTGCGTCGGTAAAGATCGATGCCAGTAACATCCATCTGGTCGATGAGGTCGATGATGAAGTCAAGCAGGCGGGCCTCGTCATCACAGTTGACGCCAAGATTCTCAAGCGTCACCACCAGGTGATTGATGTCCTCCAGCGTCAGCTCGATATCCTGGTGCTTGAGCATGAAGTCATAAGCGAGCTGTACGACAAGAAGCGAGCGCGGGAGTGAGCGATAGCGCCGCTTGTTTGCCTCGATGTTCAGCGACCACTTGTTGAGCCGGACATTGTTTTCAAGGGGGCGAAGCCGGTTGCCAATCCTGTCGATTGCCTCGTCGAGGAAACAGCGGGTTTCGATGATGAACTCATTCATCGTCCCGAGATTGTTGCGGATGACGGCGATGGCCTGAGCGTTGATCAGGTTCTGCTGCTGAAGCTGTTGGAGATAGTACCAGGCAATCTTCTGGATCTTCAGCGTGTCATGTTGGTTGGCAAGCGCATTGTTGCGGGTCGAGCCGCTGATGGCGCCGAGCAGACGTTTGCAGAAGCCGGCACCGGCCTGCTTCTGCAGCCGGTCCTGGCTGCTGGTCAGCAGTCGGGACGCGTCGAGCGCCAATCGCTGGGTCATGGCCGCATTGCCGCGGTGACGTTCAACAAGATCTGCGACTGCTCGCTGTTCATCCGCGTCGAGCGACGAATGGAAAACGTCCATGGATGTGTCTTCGATGATGCTGTTCATGGCTGGCCTTACAGACGGTTGAGTTTTTCGCGAAGTTGACGACTTTGGGCTTGCAGGGTCGTTATCTGCCCTACGAAGTGCTTTTCAGAGAGCACCAGCCCCTTGTGGAAATCGGCATAGAACAGTTGGGATTCCTGCAGCAGCTCAAGGGATTGCTGCATTGACAGCCCGTTCTCAACGACCTCGCGGGTTCCTTCCAGCGTCAAGCGGAATGCTTTTTCGACGTGGTTGTCCACGGCGATGGTCATTGCCATCGAGGCAATGATGCCGCCGATGATGCCGCCGACAAGGGCACCCGGTGGCCCGCCCACCATGCCCAGCGTCGCGCCGATGGAGGAGCCCAGGACGCCCGCGCTGGTCTGCAGGATGTTGGTGCCGGTCCGTGTCTCCAGCTCTGCAAACGTCATGCGACCAACCCCGACCATCACCAGGCACTGGACCAAGTCGACGGCGCACACTGCCGCGCCGGCGACACCACCGCGGGCAAGGACGCTGTTGAAGCCTGCGCCTGCAAACAGGGCCGGCATGGCGCGGGTGGCCAGTGCAACGCTTGCGGTCGCCGTGCCGGCTTTGAGCGCCGCATCGCCAGCGGCGATGACGGTGTTCTGCAGGATCCGGTGTACGGCTTGTTCGGTAGTGATCTTTCCGTCGCGGACGTGCTGCAGGTGCTGGAAGGTGTTGATGCTGCCGGCGATCACCGTGGTAACCAGTGCGGCGGAGCCGGCGGCACGGATGCTCTGCTGCAGCGTCGCCTTGTTCAGGTAGCCATCCTGCATCTGTTTGTGAGCAGCTTTCCCCTCTGCGCTACCGGTGCCGAGCTGTTCGGCATCGCGTTTGCTGAGTGGAGTTGAGGCGGCTCCATCGACCTCCATACTGCCTGCAGTTCTGTCGCGGACCTTGGCCGCAGCCTCGGACACGGCGGGACGCGTCTGCTGGTTCTTCAACACGTCGCGCTGGGCAGACTGACGGATACCTTCTATCTGGTCAGATGGCCCGACGAACAGATCGCTGTCCTGGTAACGATGAATGCCGTCCTTGCTTGAGCGGAAGGCTTTCTGGGTTGCATCAGCATCTTTGAAGTACTTGAGCTGCGCACCCAGCAGCTGCTCATCCCCTTTCATCACAACGATATCGTGGGTCGTGTGATTGCGTGGCAGTGGGCTGTTGCTGAACGTGTCGGTGAACGCACGGACATCCTTGTCTTTCAGGATCGCATCAAGATTGAACGTTTCGGCATGCCACCCTTCGGCCGCAAATCCGCCTTTGATCGCTTTATTCTGGGCGGTCGAAGCAATTCGTTGCATGAGCGTGGTGCTCTGATCGATCTGGTGGATCATCTGGCCGACCTTCTCGGCAGCGGCTCCCGTCCAGATTGGACAGACGCTGACAGCGGCCGGGACTGCTTTTCTGGTTTGATCTTCCATGGAATTTCTCTCGGTAATCAGCATGCTCTGTGCGGGATCGCACAATGATCAGTAAAGGGAAATGACGCGTTGGTTACGGTCAAGAATGGCTTCGCGAAGCCCACTGGGCTGAAGGACCCGGATGTTGTCCCCCAGGCTGTACAGCCACCAGAAATTCTCCTGGTCGTCTGGCAGGTGCGCGTGGAGACGAACCCAGTCCGTAGCCTCCAGCGCTTCAAGATGCTGGTCTTCGCACAGTGGTGTTTCCCGCAGCGTCCAAGCAAGCTGAGGATGGATGTCGGCAATCAGTTCGATGTTTCCCGAGCCTTGCCGCGGTGTGAAAGCTGCACCAGGCAGATAGTGGTCCATCTCGAACCCATCATCATCGGAGCGAATATCCAGAAGCGACGCCTGAGCGATGCGATGCAGTGCAAAGTGGCGTACATCCTGGTAGCCGGACACGCTTGCTATCAGATAGCTTGCTGGTCCGCGCGAAACGAGACCCTTGGGATGAAGGGTCATGCGTTTGCTCTCGCCTTTTGTGCGACTGAGATAATCTACTTGTAGCTGGCGTTGATGCAGCAGTGCCTCGGCTACCGTGTTCCAGACGGTTCCATCCACCACCGCGGGCAGCAGCGACTTGCCATTGGGTATGCTGCGTACTCGCTGGGCCCAGCGTCCGTGACCACCCGATATCTGGCCATTGATACGAGAGTGTGCATCCGAGAAGTGCGGCCCGAGCAGGGCCATGACATCAGGGGGAAGAACGTGCCGCAGGTGATTCTCGGACAGGCAAAGGGCCAGTGCTTCAGCCGAGCTCATTACTGGAGCTCCTGCTCGCGCATGCGGCTCGTATGACCAGCGATAGGGCCTTTTCCGCCTGATGGCTGCGTCCTCGTGGTCCTTCGAACACATGAGGTTGAAACGGCCATTGAGCATTCCTTCCAGGTCGCGCTGCAATGAGCGTGGGCTGATATCGAAGTCAGGATCCTCCTGAAGCAGCGCATCACGCAGCTGCACCGTCGAGATGCTTGCGGGGTAACGGGGAATCAGACGTAGCAGCACGACGTTGCGTCGTGTTGGGTCTTTCTTCTTGCGGGAGCTCATTTTCTGATCGACGCTCATGGCGATAGTGCGACGTTCAGCGACGCCGTTGCCTTGAGCTTGATCGATGAATGCGACACAACCTGTCGCACGCCACAGAAGCCGGTGCGACGCCGGGCTGCTTCGGCGGGGAAATCGCCCGCCATTCGAAGGCTTGTATTGATCGTGTCAGCAAAGACGCCGCAGACGGCGGTCGGCTAAACTGGAAATCGAGGGGGGCGGTGCCGGTCGAAAAGCGACAATGCTTCTTACGCGAATGGCTCTTCTGCCGCTGACGCAACAACCAGCGTGTGACATGCGGCCTCGCGATGCCGAGTCCAATACTCATTGAGCCGTGCTTCCTTGTACGGTACTTCGTCCAACCTCGCCCAGCTTCTGGCGAGCCCCTGATGGTGACGATGACCTGAGCCGCGCAGATTTGCAATACAACCCAGAGCAAATCCATCGCCGTCAAATTAATGGCGTTGGTGGTCTGCCTTGCCCTTATCGCTCACTGCGCATTTAGATTCACAGGTGCGGGTGATGACGGCCTGGGTTGCGTGCAACCCAGAGCGTGTCGACCAAGGTCGACACCTACCAGCCGAGGGATGTCCTGATCGATGGGTCGGCGCTTACCAGCCAAACGGCGGCGGGTAATCCCAATAACCCGGGCCGCGGCCGTAGTAGCCGCCATACGGGCCGAAGAAGCCCGGGCCCTTGCCTTCGCTCACGTGGATGTTGACGTTGACCCCGTGGGTCTTGCCCTCATCGGTGGTGTAGTTCTTGCTCAGGTTCAGCGTGGCGGCGTTGTAGTGGCTGTTGCCACCGTTCTTGGAATAACCGATGCCGGTAGTGAAGCTGCCGGACACCTTGACCTTGTCGTCGGTCACGTCGGCGATCCTGGCGTCGTCGTGCACGCGCGGGCCGCTCTTGTCGCCGTAGTAGGTGCCCGGCGGGTCCTGCTGCAGGGTCGGGTCATTCAGATAGCGCATCGGTGCCTGCGGCAGCGACAGATCCAGCCCGGTCGCCTGCGGCGCGGTCGCGCCGGCAGCGGACTGGGCCAGCACGGTTCCCGGCAGGGCCAGGCACAGCAGCAGGGTCAGGGGGCGGATCATGACAGCGCTCCAACGGACAGGTGGCCACGCAACACGCGGCGGTACAGGCCGACGCTAGCAGGGGCTGCTTGAATGATGCCTGTCGGCGCCGGATTGGGGTAGAGCCAGGCCATGCCTGGCTGCAGGTCACAACCGCTCGAACCCGAACAGCCCTTCCAGAGCATGCCTGCGGCGCTCGATCCGGACCCGCAGCAGCTGGGCGCCGATCATCGAATAGGTGATGCCGTTGCCGCCGTAGGCCATGGCGAAATGCACCCGCGGGCCCCACTGCGCGTGGGGGCCGAAGAACGGCAGGCCGTCCGCCGTCTCGGCAAAAGTCCCGGCCCAGGAGAAGGCCGGCACCGGGTCCAACCGCGGGAACCAATGCAGCAGCTGTTTCATCAGCTTGTCGGCCTTGCGCTGCACGCGCCGGTCGCGGCGGGCCGGGATATCGATGGCGTCGTCCAGCCCGCCGACCAGCAGGCGGCGGTCGCCGGTGGCGCGCAGGTACAGGTACGGGCGTGCGCTCTCCCACACCATCGTGCGTTGCAGCCGGCCCAGCGTGTCCGCATCGATCGGGTCGGTGATGAAGGCGTAGCTGCTGCGGTTGCGCGCGACCCGCTGTTCAAGCCAACGCTGGTTGGCGTAGCCCATGGCCAGGACCACGTGGCGGGCACGGACCGTGGCGCCGGCCTCGGTCATCGCGGTTACGCCCTGCGCGCCAGGCTTGAGCGTGTGCAGCACGGTGCGGTCGTGCACATGGCCGCCGCGACGGCGCACTCGTTTGAGCAGGCCGTAGGTGAGGCAGTAGGGATCGACCCGCGCCGCCTGGCGGGTCAACAGGGCGCCGCCGGCATCCACGTCGAAGCGTTCGCGCAGGGCTTCGCGGTCCAGCCAACGCGCGTCCAGTCCAATATCACGGCGTGCAGCTCCTTCAGCCATCAGGCGCGGCACGTCGCGCCGCCGGCTGGCCAGGTACAGGCTGTCCATCTGCCGGAAGTCCACCTCCTTCAGCCCGCGCGCCACTTCGCCCAATGCCGGGATCGCCTCGGCGCAGGCATGGTAGGCCAGAGCGGCAGCATCGTTGCCATAGCGCTGGGCCAGTTCCAGCAGATGGGTGTCGATCTCATACTGCAGCAGCGCGGTGCTCGCGGCCGAGCTGCCCCAGCCGATGTCGCGCTGCTCGATCACTGCCACGTCGTGGCCATGCCGGGACAGCTCGTCGGCAATCAGCGCACCGGTGATGCCCCCACCGACCACCAGCACGTCGCAGCGCAGGTCCTTTTCCAATGGCGGAAACGCCTGGATCAATCCATTGCGTACCGCCCACCAGGGGTAACCGCTCTTCAGGTCCATGGCCGTGTGCTGCTCAGGCGGTGGGACGGCCGGTATGCGGGGTCTGGATCAGTTCGGACAGATCGAAGCCCTGCAGGCGGGCAGTCGCCAGATAATGGTCCTGCACGGTCGCGTCCAGGCGCGGCTCGCGCGCCAGCAGCCACAGGTACTTGCGGTCCGGGCTGCCGACCAGCGACACGCTGTAGTCCGGAGCGACCTGGATCACCCAGTAGTCGCCCTTGGCGAATGGCAACCAGCGCAGGCCCTTGGGCAGGAAGCTCACCTCCAGGCGCGCACTGTCGTTGTCGACGGCGCAGGCCTCGCCGGTGGCTTCCTCAACCTCGCCGTCCATACGGCAGCGATTGGTGACGCCGACGTTGCCGTTGTCGAGCAGGGTGTAGTGCGCCGACACGTCGGTGCAGCCTTCCGGTTCATGGCGCATCGGCAGGCGTGCGATCTCGTACCAGGTGCCCAGGTAGCGGGGCAGCTTGAGGTCGGCGACGGTCTTCAGCGGCGGGTGCTCGGTCATCGGCGGTCGTGGCAGGGGTGGGCCTCCACGATGCCGATGGCCTTGCCATGGGCGGGTGAAGCCGGGGCGATGGCCGTGTCCAGAACGTTCCGTCGCCCCGGCGGAGCGCCCGTTGTCACCGGCGTGGCGGTATCCTGCCGCCAGCGCCGTGTTTTCCTGATCCAACCGAGGTGGAGGTGCCGATGTACCAGGTGATCCTGTTGAAGAGTGAATCCGCGTTCGCACGCGAACAGTGGCCGCAGGTCGACGACCTGGTCGACTACGAGGGCGTGGCCTACAGCCTGCGTGCCGGCCCGCGGCAGCCGCTGCCGACCGACCACGACTGGCACCCGGTGGCGGTGTACGCGCCCGATGAGATCACCGAGGAAGAGTTCCAGGACTGGTACGCGCTGCAGCAGCCGACCGTGGAAGAGCTGCGCCTCAAGTACTGATACTGCTGCGCGTCCCCCATCCGTCCTTTACCGCCTCTGCCGTATAGTCGCGCGCAGGCGCGGTGGTCCGCGCGAACCGGTGTGGCTGGCGTGTCTTCTTTCCTGCGATCGATCCGTGCACGGGGCCCTTGGCTGGCCCTGCTGCTGTGCAGCGTCTTCCTGCTGTCCGCGCCGGTGCTGGCGCAGGATGATGAGCCCACGCCGAAGCAGCAGCTGGCAGGTATCGATGCAAAGCTGAAGGAGGTCGACCGCAAGCGTGGTGATGCGGCCGCCATCGAGACGCTGGCGATGCTGTCCGAGAATGCCTCGCAGGCGCGGCGGGATGCTGAGGCACTGGAAAAGGAGCTGCAGCCACAGCTGGTTCGCCTCGACGAACAACTGGCGCAGCTGGGCACACCTGCCGAAGGCACCACCGAGCCGCCTGAACTGGCGGCACAACGGCGCACCATCAACAAGCAGCGCGACGGCCTGGCCGCGTCCTTAGCGCAGGCCAAGACCAGTGCCGTGCGTGCCCAGCAGCTGGCAGCCGACATCGACCAGCAGCGCACTGCGCAACGCGCCGAAGACATGGGGAAGAAGGTCGCCTCGCCGTTGTCTCCAGCACTGTGGAGCAAGGTGGCCGAACGCCTGCCGATCGATATCGCACGCGTCGCGCCGTTGGCCGAGCAGGGGCGCGATACGTTTGTCGCTGGCGTCCGGGCCAATGGCTGGGGCACGCCGTTGCTGGGCCTGGTGGCCGCGCTGGTGATGATGTTCCCGCTGCGGCTGTGGCTGCGCAGGCTGGGGCGGCGCTTTGCGGAGTCCGAGCGCGGGCCGGACGGTCGCCTGCGCCGTTCCGGCCTGGCCATGTGGCTGCTGCTGGTGGGCACGCTGCTGCCTGGCTGTGCGGTGGTTGTGCTGATGGCAGCGCTTGATGCGATCGATGCCATCGCGCCGCGCCTGCAGGTGGTGGCCGATGGGTTGGAAACCGCGACCTTCCGCGCTGCCTTCATCGCCGCGCTCAGCGCCTGCCTGCTGGTTCCCAAGCGTCCGTCGTGGCGGTTGCTGAATCTGGATGACACCGCCGCACTCAAGCTGCGCAAGTACGCGTGGGGCGCGGCGGCGCTGGCCTGGCTGAGCACGGTGCTGGTCGCCCTCGATCAGGCCACGCGTACCAGCGACG
The DNA here is from genome assembly GCF_002138415.1 of Stenotrophomonas maltophilia. Taxonomy (NCBI): domain Bacteria; kingdom Pseudomonadati; phylum Pseudomonadota; class Gammaproteobacteria; order Lysobacterales; family Lysobacteraceae; genus Stenotrophomonas; species Stenotrophomonas maltophilia. The sequence continues at coordinate 4,303,826 of NZ_CP015612.1, read as the reverse complement.
TCACCACGGTGGCGCTGGATGGCCTGGTTGCGCTGACCTACCTCGGCCTGATCATGGCCATGCTGGTGACGCTGGCACGCCTGCATCGGCGGCAGACCGCCGAGGCCGAGGCCAAGCTGGAGGCGCAGGCCGATGGCGTGGGCGCGGCCACACCGGTGCGCCGCAGCAGCTGGCTGGTATTGGCACGCGTGGCTGGCAACGTCACGGTGGTGGCCGCCATCGTCGCGACGTTGATGGGCTACCTGAATTTCGCCAAGTTCGTGAACCAGCAGCTGATCGGCGGCAGCATTGTGGTGCTGGCGGCGACGCTGCTGTTCAAGTTCGTCGATGACCTAAGCACGTGGATGCTCAACGCCGACAGCAAGGTGGGCCAGACCATCCTGCTCAGCACCGGCCTGAGCGTATCGCGGCTGGAACAGGCGGGCGTGCTGCTGTCGGCGGCGTTGCGCACCATCGTCGTACTGATCGCGCTGCTGGCGCTGGTGGCACCGTTCGGCAACATCGGCGCGGTGGTGGAGCGCTTCTCCTCGCTGTTCACCTCTGGATTCGACATTGGCGGAACCAAGCTGGAGCCGGTGCGCATCGTGCTGGCGGTGCTGGTGCTGCTGGCTGGCCTGGCCGTTACCCAGCTGGTACAGCGCTGGCTGACCGACACCTACCTGCCCAAGACCGAGCTGGATCTGGGCGCGCGCAATTCGGTGAGTACCGTTGCCCGCTATGTGGGCATCATCATCGCGGTGATCTGGGCGCTGTCGGCGATGGGCCTGCAGCTGAGCAAGCTGGCATTGCTGGTCAGCGCGCTGTCGGTGGGTATCGGTTTCGGCCTGCAGGTGATCACCCAGAACTTTGTTTCCGGCCTGATCCTGCTGGCCGAGCGGCCGGTGAAGATCGGCGACTGGGTGAAGCTGGGCGACCAGGAGGGCGACATCCGCCGCATCAGCCTGCGATCGACCGAGATCCAGGTGGGCGACAAGTCGACGTTGATCGTGCCCAACTCCGAGCTGGTCACCAAGACCGTGCGCAACATGACGATGGGCAACAACCAGGGCCGCATCCAGATCCAGTTCGCGGTGCCACCCAGCACGGATGTCGGCAATCTGCGGCAGGCGCTGCTGGATGCGTACACCGCGCACACCAACGTGCTGAAGCAGCCGGCGCCGACGGTCTACATCGACAGCATTGCCGGTGGCCAGATCACCATCAACAGCTTCGCGTACGTGGCCAGCCCGCGGCAGGTGTACGCCACCCGCAGCGACCTGTACTTCAGCCTGTTGCAGATCCTGGCCGAGCGGAACATTCCGCTGTCGACCCCGACCGACATCCACATCACCCGCGATCCGCAGGAGTAGGGGGTTTTTGCAGGGCTGCGCCCTGCACCCGCTACGAGCAGAAGCAACAGCAACAGCGTGCATTCCGTGGATTGGCGGGGTGGGTCCGGTTGCGGGGGACGCTGCAAGTACGTCCATGTAAGCTCGGTCGCCGCATCCATGCGGCTCACGCCCCCGCAATCGGACCCACCCCGCCTTCGACAGATTTCCGCGATCTGTCGGAATGGCATGGCGTGCTCTTGGTGGGTGTCGACTTGGTCGACACGTAGATCCACGCCATGCGTGGATGTTCTTCGATCAATTGTCGAAATATTCGATTTCGATGGAGATTCACCCACGCATGGCGTGGATCTACCAGACGCTAGGACTCTGTCAGAGGTGGGGCGGTGTGGGGTGGCAGGACCGTTGGCGCCATGGATGGCGCCATCGAGCCCCCATGGATGGGTTTACGGCGTGTCCTGCCACCCCACACCGCCCCGCCAAACCACGGAATGCACGCCGTTGCTGTTGCCTTTGCTCCGGCTTGTAGCGGGTGCAGGGCGCAGCCCTGCAAAGAACCCTATCCTCGTGGTCGGCTGCGCGAGGGCACCAGTGCGAACGTATCCACCGCCAGCTTCTCGGCATGGTTCAACCACGCGCGGATCTCCAGATCATCCACTTCGTGGTCCAGACCGAACGACACGTTGATCTTGCCGTTGGCATCGGGCTGCACCCACTGCTGGGCCAGCACCACCTTGCGCTGCGAGGACACCGCCTCGATCCAGAAGCCGCGATCCGGGCGCGTGCTCGCCACCAGCTGCAGCATGTACTGACCGGCGCGGGTGCGGCGGCCCTTCTGGGTGATCATGTGTGCCTGGCGCACGCTCGGGCGCGGGCCCTGGAATGCGTCCAGCGGTGCATCCACCGCGATGCCGCCGCGCAGGTCGTTGTCGCGGTACAGCTTGATGCCGTTGTCGCGGTTGACCAGCAGGGCGCACCAGTCACCGTCGGCCGAGCCGTCCTCGAACGCGGTGCAACGGTCGACGTAGGCCAAGGTGTTGTCCGGGTTGGCATCATCGAACTGGCGCGAGGTGTTTTCCAGGTACACCGACTTCAAGCCCCAGTCCTTGTCGTACTCCAGCAGCACCGGTGGCTGCACGTGCTGCAGGCCGACCACCACCTGGTCGTCGCCATCGATTTTCAGCTCGCGGGTCGGTTCGCCCAGCCACAGCGAACGGGCGAAGGCGAGGTACTGCGGGTAATCGCGGCCGCCGTCGCGCTGGGTGGCCACGCTGGCGCTGGGCGCGCGCTGGGCATCGATCAGCGAACGGCCAAAGCCCATCGTCTTCAGGTTCGGGTCCAGCAGGCTGAGCAGGGTCGCACCCGAATCCAGGGTGGTGCCGGCGTCGGCGCTGAGCTGCTGCGGGGCAATGCCATCGCCCAGGAACAGCAGCAGGTTCTCGCGCTTCTGCCGGGTCAGAATGTGGGTCAGATCGTTGGGCATCGCCAGGTGGTCGGAGGCGATCACGATCAGCGTGTCCTTGCCGTACGGGCTGGCCTGGATGCGCTGCACCAGCTGCGAGATCAGCCGGTCGCTGCACTTGAGCGCGTTGAGCATGTTGATGTTGCCGTACTGGCTCTGGTAGCGCTCACCCTTGCACGACACGGGCAGGTGACCTGCCGGGTGGTGGGTGTCCATGGTCAACGTGGTCAGCATGAACGGCGAACCGGCGCGCGAGAGCTGCTCGAAGCGCTGGTAGGCGGTGTCCAGCAGCACGTCGTCGTGCACGCCCCAGGCCGAGTAGTGGATGCGGCCGATCTTCTTCTGCTGCTTGAACCAGGCCAGGTCATGCACTTCATCGAAACCGTGGCTGGCCAGGAACTGGCCCTTGCCGGCGAACTGGCCGTTGGCACCGCCCAGATAGTGGTTGGTGTAGCCCTGCTGCTTCAGGTAGTCGCCCAGGCATACCGCCTTGGGCAGGAAGCTGCCCATGCGGTCCATGCTGTTCTCATCGCCCTGCGAGGTGGTCAACGGCACGCCGCACATCGACGACACCAGGCCGGCGATGGTCCAGCCGCTGCCTTCGGCCGAGGCCAGCCCGCGCACGTCCAGCGACTTTGTGGCCAGCCGGTTGAGATTGGGCATCAGGCCCGGGAACACGTTCTCATCCAGGTAGGTGCGCTCCAGGCTTTCGCCGTAGATCCAGACGATGTTGCGCGGGCGCTGCAGCGGCTGCGTCGGCACCTGGTACTCGGGGGCGATGCGGGCGAAGTCGACCGGGCGCAGCTGCTGGTAGAGGCGCTGGCCGTCGCGGGCCAGTGGGCTGATCATGATCGTGGCCACCCACACGGCCGCGAAACCGGCGAACAACGCGCCACCGTGGCCGGGCCGGCGCCAGCGCTTCACCCGCGTGGCGAACAGCGGCAGCAGCGAGACCAGCGCCAGCACGATGAAGCCGGCGATGTAGCCCTTGAAGTCGGAGACACCGGCGCCTTCCATGTCGGCGCCGAGGTGGTACAGGGTTGCAGCGTTGAGTCCATCACCGGACAGCTTGTCGATCAGCCACCATGCGCTGAGCATGAGCAGCAGCAGCGAGAATGCGCTGGCCTTCCACCACACCCACTTGTCGGACGCGAGGAACAGCCAGCACAGCAGCAACAACGACAACAACAGTATCCAGAGCATAGGCAGCTTCGGCAGTGACGGGGTGGTGGTGATGGACGTCGTACCGACGCGTGTCCATCCGACCGGCGCTGCCACAAGCACATGCATATGACAGGCCGATGACCTGATAGTGCATGCACGAACCTGACTGAAATGTTTGTTGAAGGAACACGCGCGCAATCGCGCTCAGAAGGTAAAACGAGCGTGAAGAGCTTCGTTGGATTGCATTAAAAACCGCATGAATGCGGTGGTTTTCGCCGATGCGCTAGCGATGCCCGCGTTCTTCGCGTGCCCGCGCACGACGGTCGAACAGCAATGCACTGGTCACGATGCCCAGGCCGAGCACCACGCCGATGAACAACAGAATCAGCGCAATGAGCGGGTAGCCGAACAGGTGCCAGCCAGTGTCGATCTTCATCATCATCGCGGCGGCCATGATCAATGCGGCGCTGATGATGCCGGCCGCCACGCGGTTGGCGATCTTCTGCAGGTTCTCCATCAACCGCGATTCTTCCAGGCCGGTCACCTTCATCTGCAGGCGGTTCTCGGCCAGCAGCGCCATGATGTCCGACAGCTTGCGCGGCCCATCGCGCAGCAACTGCTGCAGCTCCATCGCCTCGCTGGCGAGGTTGGCGGCAGACAGCGATTTCTTCAGGCGTGCGCGCATCACGTGCTGCAGCTGGCGCTCGACGATGCGGCGGGTTTCCAGCTCGGGTGCAAGCAACCGGCACACGGTTTCCAGGTTGAGCAGCGCCTTGCCGAGCAGGCTCAGCTCCGGCGGCGTGCGCAGGCCGCAGGCGGTGGCGATGCGCACCATGTCCAGCACCACGCGGCCCTCGGAAAAACTGCCACTGGCCGCATAGCGTGCGATCAGCTGGCCGGTCTCGCGCAGGTAGCGTTCTTCGTCGAACGCCTCCAGCCGCGTGCTGATGCTGATCAGGTCATCGGCCACTTCCTCGCCACGGCCATCGACCGCGGCGAACAGGATCTTCAGCAAGCGCTCGCGCAGGCGCGGCGGCATGTGCGCGACCATGCCCAGGTCGAAGATCGCCAGCCGTCCATCGGGCATCACCCGCAGGTTGCCCGGGTGCGGGTCGGCATGGATCTCGCCATGCACGAAGATCTGGTCCAGGTAGCCGCGGATCAGCGCCGCCGCCAGCGGGTCCATCGACTGCTCGGTGCGGCGCACATCGGGAATCGCATCCACGCGCACGCCGGTGGCCAGTTCCATGGTCAGCACGCGCTGGCTGCTGTAGTCCCACAGCGGCTGCGGTATCCACAGGCGGCGGAACGGCCTGAGATGGCGGCCGAAACGGGCCAGGTTCTCGGCCTCGGCGTGGTAGTCCAGCTCCTGCATCAGGGTCTTGGCGAACTCGTTGAGCCAATCGCGAAGGCGCACCCGACGGCCGACCTGGGTCAGGTGGTCCGCGGCCAGCGCGAAGCTGCGTAGTGCCTCCAGGTCCGAGCGCAGCTGCGCGGCGACCTCGGGTTTCTGCACCTTCACCGCCACCTGGCGGCCATCGTGCAGCACCGCGCGGTGCACCTGCGCGATTGACGCGCAGCCCAGTGGCTCGGGATCGAACGCAGCGAACAGCTTGTTCACCGGGGCGCCCAGTTCCTGCTCGACGATGGCATGGATGCGCTCGACCGGAATCTCGGCCACCTTCTCCTGCATGCGCTCCAGCGCCGTGGCGAACTCCACCGGCACCATGTCCGGGCGGGTAGAGAGCATCTGGCCCAGCTTGACGAAGGTGGGCCCCAAGGCTTCCAGGTCACTGACGAACTGTTCCGGGTTGCCATCTGCCGGTACGTCGGCCGGATTGCCCGCGGCATCCAGGTTCATGCCGGAAAACACGCCTGAATGGCGGTAGCGCATCAACAGGCGCAGGATCTGGCTGCGCCGGTTCATGCCTTTGACCAGCGGGGGATTGCCATTGGCGGTGGGCGGATTGCTCAAGCGGAACTCCCATGCGGCAAAGACGGTCGTGCCGGCCGCTGGCCAGCAATGTCCGGATTCCGCAGTGTCGCCGGGGGGCGGTAGGCACGCGGTGAATCCGACCGCTTCCGCAGCCGCCCCGGTATCGGTCAGAATCCGCTCATTCCCTCTCTGGACTTCCCATGGCCGGTGCCAGCCTGTTCGCCCTGCTCGACGATATCGCCACCCTCCTCGACGATGTCTCGGTCCTGACCAAGGTCGCGGCGAAGAAAACCGCCGGTGTGCTGGGCGACGACCTGGCGCTGAACGCGCAGCAGGTGACCGGGGTCAACGCCAACCGCGAGCTGCCGGTGGTGTGGGCGGTGGCCAAGGGCTCGCTGGTCAACAAGGTGATCCTGGTACCGGCAGCACTGGCGATCAGTGCGCTGGAGGCCTGGCTGCACAGCCGTGGCTGGAACGTGCCGCTGATCGTGCCGCTGATGATGATCGGTGGCGCCTTCCTCTGCTTCGAAGGTGTGGAGAAGCTGGCGCACCGCTTCCTGCACTCGGCCGAGGACGACGCCGAGCATCAGGCCGAGCGGCGCAAGGCGCTGGCGGATGCCGAGGTGGATATGGTGGCATGGGAGAAGGACAAGGTGAAGGGCGCGGTCCGCACCGACTTCATCCTCTCGGCCGAGATCATCGTGCTGACCCTGGGCGTGGTCGCTACCGCACCGTTCACCAACCAGGTGGCCACACTGGCCGTGGTTGCACTGGCGATGACGGTCTTCGTCTACGGGCTGGTCGCGGGCATCGTGAAGCTTGATGACGTCGGCCTGTACCTGTCGCGCAAGGGCGGAGCCGTGGCCGCCTTCGGTCGCGGCCTGGTGGCCTCGGCGCCGTGGCTGATGAAGTTCCTGTCGGTGGCCGGCACCATCGCCATGTTCCTGGTGGGCGGCGGCATCCTGGTGCACAACGTGCCGGCGCTGCACCACGCGGTGCAGGCGCTGGGCGGCGAAGGCCAGTGGGGCTGGCTGGTCAGTGCGGTGGGCAACATGGTGGTCGGCATCATCGCCGGCGCCATCGTGCTGGCCGCGGTGACCGTGTTCCAGAAGCTGCGCGGGAAATGATCTGTAGAGCCGAGCCCACGCTCGGCTGCTCTACGGCGCTGCGCGCCGCCGCCCGAGCATGGGCTCGGGCGCTACAGAGTTCGCATGCTGGATCATCACCCCGCCTGCACCCGGTTCTTGCCCTGCCGCTTGGCTGCATACAGCGCGTCATCGGCGCGGCGCAGCAGGGTCTCCGTATCGTCGCCGGGCTGCCATTGCGCCAGCCCGGCGCTGAAGTGCACCGGCACGCGCTGGTCCTGCACGGTCAGCACGCGGTGCGCCAGCGAGCGCTGCAGGCGCTGTACGGTGGCCATGCTGTCGGCGCCCTGGGTTTCCGGCAGCACCAGCACGAATTCGTCGCCACCCAACCGTGCGATGCCGTCGGTGGCGCGCAGCAGCAGCTTGCACACGGCCACCAGATGTTGCAGCAGCGCATCACCGCCAGCGTGGCCATACGTATTGTTGGTCTGGTGGAAATCATCCAGGTCGATCACCGCCACGCCCAGCGGTGAGTTGTTGCGTGCGGCACGCGCCAGCTCACGCTGCAGCAGTTCGTCCAGGCCGCGGCGGTTCAGTGCCTGGGTCAGCGGATCGATACGCGCCAGGTCACCAGCAGCACGCAGTTCCTGCTCCAGCTCGGCAATGCGCTGCTCTGCGCGTTCCACTTCCTGCCGCGCGCTGGCCAGGTGATCGCGCGCCTGCGCGGCCTGCTGCTGCACCTTGCCGGTATCGCGCATCACCTCCTGCAGCAGCTGGTTGAGGTCGGCGATGCTGCGCGCCTCACGCAGCTGCAGCGCGTAGCTGCCGATGCGGTCGTGGTATTCACCGGTGCTGGTGGCCATGCCATCCATGCGCTCGATGAACTCGCCCATCAACCCGCGCATCGCCGCCTTCGAATCATCAATGCCCTGGCGCAGCAGGCCCTGCTTGTAGATCACTTCGCGCAACTCGGCGCGGGTGCGCTCGACCGCTTCGGCTTCCAACGGACCGTCCAGCAACTGGCGCACCGCCGCGATCTGGCCCTGCAGCCAGCTGCGGTCATCCAGCAGCTCACTCACGTTTTCCAACAGCAGCGCGAACAGCTCCAGCAGCAGTGCCTGCTGCTCCTGCCAGCTCTCGGCGCGCACGCCGACCTGGTGGCCGAGTTCGCGCACGCCCTGTTCGATCGGTTCCAGTGCGGTACCCGGCTGCCACTGGCGCAGGCGCGTGGCCAGGGCCTGCGCCTGTTCGCGTAGATCCGGGTCGTGCTGCAGCAGGGCCACCACGGCGCCACCCAGCAGCAGCCGCAGCTGCTCGGACAGGCGAAGGCTTTCCGGCTGCCCATCTGGCGAATGCTGTTCGATGGTGCGGATGTACTTGTCGATCAACTGCCGCATCGCGCGCCCGTAGCGCGGCCAATCGGCGCTGGCCTGCGCCGACTGCAGGCGGTCGCCCATGTCGCCCAGTTCGCCGGGCAGGGTGGCCATGCCGTTGGCGAACGCCGCCAGCAGCGGTTCCGGCGCGTCGGCGCCTGCGAACAGCTGCTGCAGGGCCACGCCACCGCCGCCCTGCAGCACCACGCGGTCACCCAGCCCATCGTCCACCACCGCGCGCACGCGTGCCGGCGGCCCAAGGGCGGTACCGGGGGCAGGGCGGTGGTCGGGCTGGTCCGTCATGGAGCGAATCCTGGGGGGCTGGCAGGGACTGGTTCCAGCATATCGGCGCGGCCGCCGACGGCTTGAACGGCTAGGATGGGCGACAGGATGCCGCAGTGGAGGTGGTGATGCGCGTGATGTTGCTGGGGGCGACCGGGCTGGTGGGCGGGCTGACCCTGCGCAGGCTGCTGGACGACCCGCGCTGTAGTGCCGTGGTCGCTCCCACCCGCCGCCCGCTGGACATGACCCACGGGACGCTTGAGAACCCGGTCCTGGCCTTCGATGCACTGCCCGCCGCAGCCGAATGGGCGCGCGTGGACGCGGTCATCTGCGCGCTCGGCAGTACCATTGCCCAGGCCGGCAGCCGCGAGGCCTTCCATCGCATCGACCATGACTACCCGCTGGCGTTCGCCCGGCTGGCGCAGGCGCAGGGTGCGCAGACCTATGTGCTGAACTCCGCAGCCGGTGCCAACCCGCAGTCGTCGATCTTCTACAGCCGGGTGAAGGGTGAGCTGGAGCATGACCTGCGCGCGCTGGGCTTCCACTCGTTGACCCTGGTTCGCCCAGGGCTGATCGGGGGCGAGCGCAACGAGGTGCGTCGTGGCGAGCGCCTGGCGCTGACGGTGTTGGGTGCGTTGGGGCCGGTGTTGCCACGGGCGTGGCGGATCAACCCGGCCAGCGAGATCGCCAAGGCACTGGTCGAGGCCGCGCTGGCCCCGCAATCGGGTGAGCACGTGGTGGCATCGAGCGCACTGGTCGGCTGATGTCGCGTGCGCTGCGCCTGACACAGCTTCAACAGCTGCTGCGCCGCCATCGACGGCCGGTGGCTGGGCAGGTGTTGGCCGACGCGCTGGGCATCAGTCTGCGCACGCTGTACCGCGATATCGAGACCCTGCGCGAGCAAGGCGCCGACCTGCGTGGTGAGGCCGGCGTCGGCTACCAGCTGGCACCGAGCGATACCCTGCCGCCGATGACCCTGCCACCCGCCGAGATCGATGCGTTGGTGCTGGGCCTGCGCTGGGTCGCCGCGCGCACTGAGCCTGCGCTGGCCGAGGCCGCGCGTGATGCCCTGGCGCGCATCGCGCATGTGCTGCCAGCCGCGCGCCGGGAAGCCTTACGTGACAGCGGCCTGCGCGTTGGCCCTTCGCGCGCTGCGGCCAAGGTGCCGCCTGCACGCCTGCAGGCCGTGCGCGAAGCAGTGGGTTCACAGCAGCGCCTGAAGTTCGGCTACGAGGACGCGCACGGCCAGCGCAGCGAGCGCATCGTCTGGCCGTTCGCACTGGGCTACTTCGATGAGGTGCCGATGCTGGCGGCGTGGTGTGAGCGCCGCGAGGATTTCCGCCATTTCAGGCTGGACCGCATCCGCCAGGTGCGGGTGCTGGAGGATCACTACCTCGTGCCGCGCGCCACCCTGCTGCGGCGCTGGCAGAAGGCACAGGGCATCGCACCGGACTGGCTGGACCGTTCGTAGCGTCGAGCTTGCACGACTGCTTCCGCGCTTTGCTTCCGGCTGCTGGGGAGGGGGTCTTCGCTCTTTGCTCCTGGTAGGGGTCGAGCTTGCTCGACCGCCCTTGATCTTCGCGAACAGCAGTCGAGCAAGCTCGACATCTACCAGGGCAGGGGTAACAGCAGTCGAGCAAGCTCGACCTCTACCAAGGCAGAGGCAGCAGCAGTCGATCATGCTCGACGCTACTGACAGAATCTGTCAGCAGGGCCGTACCACCATGAACGCTCCCAGCAACGGAGCTTCCCCATGTTCACGCCCAGCACCCTGCTGCAGTACGTGCGCGACGTCGCCACCAGCGCCACCTTCTACAGCGGCATCCTCGGCAAGCCACCGGTCGAGCAGTCGCCCGGTTTCGCCCTGTTTCTGCTCGGCGATGGCGCCGCACTGGGCCTGTGGCAACGCGATGACGTGCAGCCACCTGTGTCTGCGCAGGCCGGTGCCGCCGAACTGGCGATGGTGGTCGCCAACCCGGAGGCCGTGCAGCAGATGCACGATGCGTGGCACGCACTCGGCGTGCAGATCCTGCAGGCACCGGTGACCTTGGAATTCGGCCATACCTTCGTCGGCGCCGATCCTGATGGCCACCGCCTGCGTGTCTACAGCCGCGCCGAAGGCATGGTCGCGCGGAACTGATCAAGGGAGGGGGCCGGCACTTGCTGGCTCCTGGACCTATCCTTGCTTCTGTGCTGCTTCGATGACGATTGAAAATGTCTCGTCGTCTTCCGAATCCCACTCAATGGCCAGCTGGGCCAGCTCTCCGACCACATCGCGGCCAGGATTGCACCGCCTGAGTTCCCTGATGAACTGCCGTATCTGGCGGGGCGTCAGTTCACAACCTGGATAATCAAACAGATTGAGCGCGGCATCTGAAGAACTGTCCAGCAGTTCAGGTGCGAGGATGGAGTAGGCTTTGATGTAGCGGGAGAACGGAATATCCGACAGGAAGTTGTCCGTTGCAGTCATGATCGACGCATCATGTGGCGGGTCGCGAAGAAATTCCCTCATGACTGCCAGGACGACCTCTACTGACGGTGGTTTCGTCAGAGGCCGGTAGAAGTGGTCGGCGTATGCACAGCAGCCTTCGTGGGTGACCGCAGCATCCGACAGCGCTGCCAGCGTTGAGATCCAGACGTCAGCGTCCAGCGGCGCAGCCGGTTCGGCGTGTCCTTGTTGATCGGCATTGGGGATGATCGCCCGGACGATGGACTCGCCGTTGCGCCATGACTGCAGACGGGAGTCGATAATTGCGTACACCTGCTCCTGCTTGTCCCACATGGCGTCCGGCGAGGGCATGGCGTCTTGAGGGAACAATGAGAAGACGTCCGACAAGTAGGGTGCGGCCATGCAGAAGTAGCGAACGGTGAACTCCAGCAATTCCGGGTCGAATGCAGCGCCGGGGATTTCGTCCTGGAAGGCAGCTTCGATGCATGCCAAGGCATCTGCCGGCGAGGGAGCGGCGGCTACCGTAGAGCCGACCGATGCGTCGAGGAACGCGCAATTTCGGGCGAGCCAGCGCAGGAAGATGATGCTGAGGACCCAGTTCGCGTCCGACGGATCCTCATCCCTCGTCAACCGTAAGAAGAATGGAGAGGCGCGGAAAAAATCATCGCCCGCCTTCAGGAATTCTTCGAGTGTGGGTGGTGTCTCGAACATGGAAATTCGACGTCTGCAGAGAGCCTCAATGCTATCGAGCTACTCTTGGGAATCCATGCAACTATTCTCAAAATGCTCCCTTGCGCTCTCGCCCGACCGTCGGAGAGTCCGGTAGATCCACGCCATGCGTGGACGGCGCGCGACGGAGCAGACAAATAAATCCGGCGCCGATCCTGATAGCCACCGCCTGCGTGTCTACAGCCGCGCCGAAGGCATGGTCGCGCGGAACTGATCAAGGGAGGGGGCTGGCACTTGCTGGCTCCTGGACCTATCCTTGCTTCTGTGCTGCTTCGATGACGATTGAAAATGTCTCGTCGTCTTCCGAATCCCACTCAATGGCCAGCTGGGCCAGCTCTCCGACCACATCGCGGCCAGGATTGCACCGCCTGAGTTCCCTGATGAACTGCCGTATCTGGCGGGGCGTCAGTTCACAACCTGGATAATCAAACAGATTGAGCGCGGCATCTGAAGAACGGTCCAGCAGTTCAGGTGCGAGGATGGAGTAGGCTTTGATGTAGCGGGAGAACGGAATATCCGACAGGAAGTTGTCCGTTGCAGTCATGATCGACGCATCATGTGGCGGGTCGCGAAGAAATTCCCTCATGACTGCCAGGACGACCTCTACTGACGGTGGTTTCGTCAGAGGCCGGTAGAAGTGGTCGGCGTATGCACAGCAGCCTTCGTGGGTGACCGCAGCATCCGACAGCGCTGCCAGCGTTGAGATCCAGACGTCAGCGTCCAGCGGCGCAGCCGGTTCGGCGTCTCCTTGTTGATCGGTCTTGGCGATGAGCGCCCGGACGAGGGGTTCACCGTTGCGCCATGACTGTAAACGTGAATCGATAATCGCGTACACCTGCTCCTGCTTGTCCCACATGGCCTCCGGCGAAGGCATGTCGCTTTGCGGAAAAAGGGAGAAGAAATCCGAGGAATAGGGGGCGCGCTTGCAGAAGTAGCGAATGGTAAATTCCAGCAATTCCGGATCAAACGCAGCGCCGGGGATTTCGTCCTGGAAAGTAGCTTCGATGCATGCCAAGGCATCTGACGGCGAGGGAGCGGCTGCCACCGCAGATCCGACCGATGCGTCAAGGAACGCGCTATTTCGGGAGAGCCAACGCAGGAAGATGATGTCCGGAACCCAACTCGTGTTCGATGGATTCTCATCCCTCGGCAGCAGTGTGCTGAACGGGGAGGCGCGGAAAAAATCATCAACCTTGTTCCGGATTTCTTCGAGTGAGGGCGGTGTCTCGAACATGGGATCTCGACGTCTCAAGAGAAGCTCAATGCTATCGAGCTACTTTTGGGAATCCATGCAACTATTCTCAAAATGCTCCCTTGCGCTCTCGCCCGACCGTCGGAGAGCCCAGTAGATCCGCGCCATGCGTAGATGGGGCGCGACGGAGCGGGCACAAAAAAACGCCGGGCAGTGCCCGGCGCTTCTCCAATTCATGTGCCAACCAAAGTTGGCACCCACCAATCAGTTTCATGTGCCAACCAAGGTTGGCACCCATCAGTCAGTTTCATGTGCCAACCCAAGGTTGGCACCCACCGATAAGGTGGCCGATCAGCTGGCCAGCGCCAGGTCATCCATCATCGCGCGCAGGAAGCGGGCCGCTTCACCACCGGTGGCCGCGCGGTGGTCGAAGGTGACCGACAGCGGGATCACCTTGTGCGCTTCCACGCCGCCCATCACCGGGGTCATCTGGTGGCGGGCACGGCCGGCACCGACGATGGCCACGCACGGCGGCACCACGACCGGGGTCGCGTAGCGGCCGGCGAACATGCCGAAGTTGGACAGCGAGATGGTGTAGCCGCTCAGTTCCGAGGCGGCGATCGAACGCGATTCCACTTGTTCGCGCAGTCGGTTGACGCCTTCGCGGATGCCGCGTGCATCGAGCATGTCGGCGTTGCGCAGCGCCGGCACGAACAGGCCGTCGTCGGTGTCCACGGCGATGCCGATGTCCACCTGGGCGTGCAGGGTGCGGGTCAGTGCTTCACCGTCGAACCAGGCGTTCATCGCCGGCACCTTCTGCGCGGCGACCACGATCGAACGCACCAGGCGCGCGGTGACGTCGTTGCCCGGCAGCCAGGCGTGGATGTCGGCATCGTCGTTCAGCGTGGTCGGCACGACCTTGCTGTGCGCATCGGCCATCACGCGCGCCATGTTGCGGCGCACGCCCTTCAGCGGTTCCGGCTGGCCCTTGGCGACCACGCCCGGCGGCTGGGTGCGCATCGGCTTGCCGGCGGCAGACAGCGGGGTGCGCGCTTCGCTCTGCACCGGGGCAGACACCTGCGCCGGGGCCGGCGCGGCATAGGCAGCCGCGGCAACCGGCGCCGGAGCAGCGCCGAACTTGGCGGTGCCGTTGGCGGCGGCCTGCTTGACGTCGGCCATGGTCACCGCGCCATCGGTGCCAGTGGCAGGCACTCGGCTCAGGTCCACGCCCAGCTTGCGCGCCGTCGCACGCACGGCCGGCACGGCCTTGACGCCACCGACGGCGAGCGCCTGCTCGGCGTGCACGGCATTGGAGCTCTGCATCGCGCCGACCACGGTACCGGCGTCATCACGCTCGGCGGCGGCGGGCTTGGCTTCTTCTGCGGCCACCGGGGCGGCAGCAGCGGGAAGCGGCGGCGGCGTCGGTGCAGCGGCAGGCGCTGGGTGACCATGGCTGTGGCCGGTGTCCTGGCCATCGGCGCGCTGCGGCAGGTTCGGGTCCAGCTCGAAGCTGGCCAGCACCGAGCCGGTCGGGATGATGTCGCCGGCAGCGCCGGACAGCTTCAGCACCTTGCCGGAGAACGGCGACGGCACTTCCACGACGGCCTTGGCGGTCTCCATCGAGACCAGCGGCTCGTCCAGCTTGATCACATCGCCTTCCTTGACGAACCACTCGACGATGGTCGCGTCCGGCAGGCCTTCGCCCAGGTCGGGCAGGTTGAAGTTCTTGGTCTGGCTCATTTGCAGTTCTCTTCCAGCAGTTCCAGTTCGCGGGCCGGCAGCCAACCCGTCGCGCCATTGGCGCGCTCGGACCACCACCACCCGCCGTGTTCGTGATGAAGCTTCACCATCTCGCCGCTTTCCACATCCAGCTCGCGGGCGTCGTAGTCGCACAGCGCTTCGGCGCGACCCTCGTCCAGCAGCTGCAACCAGGCGATGGGCGCCCATCCAGCGCGCCCATCGTTGGTGCGTACCCAGGCAAACGCCGGCCATTCCTCGTCACGAACACCTACTTCGACGATCTGGCCAGTGTGGAACCGGAGCGGGTTGGGATATTGGCTGCGGTAAGCCCCCAGAAGGCGGGCCCGCATGTCAGCCGGCCGCCACCGCGCGCTTGGCCGCAGCCACGATCCGCTCAACGCTCGGCAGGTACTTCATTTCCAGGCGGAACAGCGGAATGTGGGTGTCATAGCCAGTGACGCGCTCGACCGGGGCCAGCAGGTCGTAGATCGATTCCTCGGCCAGGCGCGCGGCGATTTCGGCGCCGAAGCCCGCAGTCTTCGGGGCCTCCTGCACGATCACGCAGCGGCCGGTCTTGGCCACCGATTCGGCGATGGTGGCGAAGTCCAGCGGACGCAGCGTGGCCACGTCGATGACTTCGGCACTGATGCCTTCGCCGGCCAGCTTGTCGGCCGCTTCCAGCGCTTCCTTCACCTGTGCGCCCCAGGTCACCAGGGTCACGTCGGTGCCATCGCGCAGCACGAAGCAGACGTCCAGCGGCAAGGCTTCGCCGTCGTTGACGACCACTTCCTTGTACTGGCGGTAGATGCGCTTGGGCTCCATGTAGATCACCGGATCCGGCTCCCGGATCGCGGCCAGCAGCAGGCCGTAGGCGCGCTGCGGCGACGACGGCAGCACCACGCGCAGGCCCGGCACGTTGGTGAAGATCGCCTCATTGGCTTCGCTGTGATGTTCCGGCGCGCGGATGCCACCACCCCACGGCACGCGCAGCACCATCGGGCAGTGCAGGCGGCCACGCGTGCGGTAACGCAGGCGGGCGGCGTGGCAGACGATATGGTCGACCATCGGGTACATGAAACCGTCGAACTGCGCTTCGGCCACCGGCTTCATGCCCTGTGCCGCCAGGCCGATGGTCAGGCCGGCGATGGTGGTTTCATCCAGCGGGGTGTCGAGGATGCGCTCGGAGCCGAAGCGCTGCTGCAGGCCGGCGGTGGCGCGGAACACGCCGCCGTTGACGCCCACGTCCTCGCCCAGCACCAGCACCGACGGGTCGTGCTCCAGCTCCCAGGCCAGTGCCTGGGTGATGGCTTCGATCAGGGTGATGGGGGTGGTGGTCATGCTCTGTTCTCCGCGCGCGACGGCGGCGCTGTCGGCGGCGTTGGTGTGCGCGCCGGGCGCGCCGTTCTTGATCTCATCCATGGCGCTTCTCCAGGGCGATCGCCTGGGCACGCTGGGCCAGCAGGTCCGGCGGCGGATCGGCATACAGGAAGTCGAACATCGCCTCGACCGGCTGCACCGGCGTGTTGAGGTACAGGTTCACTTCCTCGTCCACGCGCGTGCCGCACTCGGCGACCCAAGCAGTTTCTTCTTCCTCGCTCCAGACACCGGCGTTGATCAGGTACTTGCGCAGGCGCAGCATCGGCTCGCGCTGCCAGGCATCCTTCACTTCGGCGTCGTCGCGGTAGCGGCGCGCGTCATCGGCGGTGGTGTGGTCGGACAGGCGGTAGGTCATCAGTTCCAGCACGGTGCCACCGTCGCCGGCCAGCGCACGTTCGCGCGCCTGCTCCATGGCCGCCAGCACCGCGATCAGGTCGTTGCCGTCCACCTGCAGGCAGTGCAGGCCGCCGGCCAGGCCCTTCTGCGCCAGCGTCTCGGCACCGGTCTGGGCCGAACGCGGAACCGAGATGGCCCAGCCGTTGTTGACGATGCACAGGATCAGCGGCAGCTTGTAGGCGCCCGCCGAATTCAGTGCCGCGTAGAAGTCGGTCTTGGAGCTGCCACCGTCACCGCACACCGCCACGGCAATCTGAGGTTCCTTGTTGAGCTTGAACTTCAGTGCGGCGCCTGCGGCGTGCAGGCACTGGGTGGAGATCGGCACGCAGAACGGGAAGTCCTTGGCCGCGTTGCCGCCGTAATCGTTGCCGCGTTCGTCGCCGCCCCAGTACATCAGCACGTCGTGCGGGCGCACGCCACGCATGAACATCGCGCCATACTCGCGGTACGAAGGCGCGAACACGTCGTCCTTCTGCATCGCCGCGCCGATGCCCACGTGCGCGGCTTCATGGCCCAGGCAGGCGGCATAGGTGCCGAGCTTGCCGGTGCGCTGCAGCGCGATGGATTTGCTGTCGAACGTACGTACGAACAGCATCTGCTTGAACAGCGGTACCAGGACCTTTGGGTCGCGCAGCGACGCGGGCAGGTCATCGCGGACGAGCTTGCCGTCCACGTCCAGGTACTGCAGGTATTCGATCTTGAATTCAGCGGCAACCGTCATTGCGTACTGCACCTTCGACAGAGAAGTTACAAATGATATGAATCGCCATGTTAAGGAACGCGTACGGAATAGCCTTCCTGCGCCGCAACACGGCGATTCCCCGTTTTACCCCTGCCGGCGGGTGGGGGGCCAATAACAACAACGTATTCAGTCGTTGCTGCAAAGCATCAGAATACGCCTCTGGCTGACCGCCAGTACAACGGCGCGGACGGTTCCACGCGCAGGCCCGGCACCGGTCGATGCTCCACGGCCAACCGCACGCCCCGGTATGGACCCGGCGGCTGCCAGCGCGGCGTCAACGCGCTACCCTTGCCGCCCCCGATCTGGTCCCGCCCATGTCCGTCGACAACAACCAACGCGATCTCGAAGCCGGCATCCACACCGACCTGCAGGGACGCCTGACCTATGGCGGCTACCTGCGGCTGGACCAGCTGCTCAGCGCGCAGCAGCCGCTGTCCAAGCCGCCGCACCACGACGAGATGCTCTTCATCATCCAGCACCAGACCTCGGAGCTGTGGCTGAAGCTGCTGGGCCACGAACTGCGTGCCGCGATCGGCTTCCTGCAGCGCGATGAAGTCTGGCAATGCCGCAAGGTGCTTGCGCGCAGCAAGCAGGTGCTGCGCCAGCTCACCGAGCAGTGGTCGGTGCTGGAAACGCTGACCCCGTCCGAGTACATGGGCTTCCGTGACGTGCTGGGCCCGTCGTCCGGCTTCCAGTCGCTGCAGTACCGCTACATCGAGTTCCTGCTGGGCAACAAGAACGCGCAGATGCTGCAGGTGTTCGAGCACGATGCGGCCGGGCAGGCGCAGCTGCGCACCGTGCTGGAGGCGCCCAGCCTGTACGAGGAATTCCTGAAGTACCTGGCCCGCTTCGGCCATGCCGTGCCGGCGGTGTACGAATCCCACGACTGGACCCAGCCGCATGTGGCCGACGACGCACTGCAGCCAGTCTTCGAGCGCATCTACCAGGACACCGACCGCTACTGGCGCGAGTATTCGCTGTGCGAGGACCTGGTGGACCTGGAGACCGCCTTCCAGCTGTGGCGATTCCGACACATGCGCACCGTGATGCGGGTGATCGGCTTCAAGCGCGGCACCGGCGGCTCGTCCGGCGTGGGCTTCCTGGCCAAGGCGCTGGAGCTGACCTTCTTCCCCGAACTGTTCCAGGTGCGCACCAGCCTGCAGGCCGCGCCCCCGGCAGAACTGGGGTGATCCCCATTCAGCTTGGGCCCCGGCGATTGGCTGGATCGTTTCAGATGCAAGTTCAGCGAGCAGGCCGTGACCTGCCTCAAACGGCGTGTATTTGACGTGAACGCCAGAAGTCGGTGATCCTCGCGCGTTGCTCCAACTGCACATCGGACGTGCTCGTCATCCACCGAACCAGGAAATCCGCATGAGCGTAAACGCCACTGCGAACACCCCAGAGCCGGCGCTGCCGGACTTCAAGACCACGCTGGGCCACCCGCGCCCGTTGTGGATGCTGTTCATGACCGAGTTCTGGGAGCGCTTTGCGTTCTACGGCATCCGCTGGGCCTTGGTGCTGTACATCGTCGCCCAGTTCTACAACGGCAACGCTGCCGGTGAAGGCGACGCCAGCCGCATCTACGGTGCCTACCTGGCCCTGGTGTACGCCGCGGCGATCTTCGGTGGCTACGTGGCCGACCGGGTCCTGGGCTACCAGCGCTCGATCCTGACCGGCGCGATCATCATGGCCGCCGGCCTGTTCATGATCTCGCTGCCACAGGAGCACATCTTCAAGCTCGGCCTGGCCACGATCATCGTCGGCAACGGCCTGTTCAAGCCCAACATCTCGACCATGGTCGGCAAGCTGTACGGCCTGAAGGACGAGCGCCGCGATTCGGGCTTCACCATCTTCTACATGGGCATCAACATCGGCGCGATGATCGCCCCGGTGCTGACCGAGTACATGGCCCGCAAGGTCTTCGGTACCACCGAAATGCCGTCGTACAAGGTCGTGTTCATCGCCTCGGGCGTGGGCATGCTGATCTCGCTGGTGTGGTTCTACATCGGTCGTGCCGGCCTGAAGGGCATCGGTGCACCGCCGGCCGGCGCTGAAGGCTTTGGTCGCATCATCATGGTGCTGGTCGGTGCCGTGGTCGCCATCCCGGTCGCGTACTTCCTGCTGGCGACCGGCGCCACCGCGCTGGCCTGGATCCTGGGTGCGATGTTCACCGCGCTGGCCATCCTGCTGCTGGTCGAGGGCATCCGCGAGGGCAAGGTGCAGCGCGACCGCGTGATCGCCATGCTGATCATCTTCGCCTTCAACGTGATGTTCTGGATGTTCTTCGAACAGGCCGGCAGCTCGTTCACCTTCCTGGCCGAGAACATCGTCAACCGCCAGTTCGGTGACTGGACCTTCCCGACCGCGTGGTTCCAGTCGGTCAACTCGGTGGCGATCATCACCCTGGCCCCGGTGATCGCCTGGATCTGGGTGGCCATGGGCCGCGCCAATCCGTCCATCCCGCGCAAGTTCGGCCTGGGCCTGCTGTTCAACGGTGCCGCCTTCGCGCTGCTGATGTTCGCCCTGTCGCAGATGGTCGTGGACGGCAAGATCCCGTTCTGGACCCTGTTCATGGTCTACGTCATCCAGTCGGTGGGTGAGCTGTGCCTGTCGCCGATCGGCCTGTCGATGGTGACCAAGCTGGCCCCGGTGCGCCTGGTCGGCTTCGGCATGGGCGGCTGGTTCCTGTCCACCGGCATCGGCAACAACCTGTCGGGCATCTTCGCTGGCGTGGTCAGTGGTGAAGGCGGCATGACGGTCGAGTCGGCCCTGAAGGGGTATACCTTCGGGTTCTGGGCCCTGATCGGCTCCGGCGTGGTGCTGTTCCTGATCGCCCCGCTGATCAACAAGCTGATGCACGGCGTCAAGTAATGATGAGAGGGTAGAAGGCATGCGTAGCAAGCTCGGTACTGCGGCAGTGGTGGTCTGTGCGGCGCTGATCGGCGCCTGTTCCCAACCGCAACCGCCTGCCACCGCCGAGCCCACGCAGCCCCTGGATACCCGACCCACCGAGCCACCGGTCGCTGACCCCAGCGAACCGGTGGCCTCGGGCAACACCCCGGTGGCGGCAGACATCGCCGCCATCGCCGGGCTCGGTGCGCAGTTCGACCCGGCCCGCGACCCCGCCGACGATCTGGCCACCGCCAAGGTGGAAGCCCAGCGCGGCAAGAAGCGCATCCTGCTCGAGGTCGGCAACGCCGCCTGCGATCGCTGCCAGACGCTGGACGAGCTGGTGGAAGGTAACGGTGATCTGCGCCGCTTCCGCGATGCCCACTACGTGTGGGTGAAGGTCAACGCCAGCGACGAACAGCCCAACGCGGCTTTCTTCGCGCAGTTCCCGATGATGCAACGCGACTACCCGTACCTGCTGGTGCTCGATGCCGATGGCGGACTGCTGGTATCGCAGGCCACCGGTGAGCTGCGCAGGGGCCAAGCCTTCCAGCCGGCCCGGGTGAGCGCCTTCCTGAAACAATGGGCACCTGACAAACCGGAATAGGGGTAGTGCCGGCCGCTGGCCGGCATGCTCGGGTGGGTGCCGACCGCTGGTCAGCATGCTCTAGTGGGTGTCGACCGCTGGTCGGAATGCTCTGGTGGGTGCCGACCGTTGGTCGGAATGCTCTGGTGGGTGCCGACCGTTGGTCGGCACTGAGGCACATCCACGCATGGCGTGGCTCTACTGCGCGCGCCGTCACACTCTTCGAATCGGCGTCTCAACTTCACCGCACGTACGCCGTTACCGGCAAGGACCTCAGTCGACGCCCCGTCGATGCAACCTACCGGAATGCCCATGCACAGCGACCACGCCGAACGACTGCCCGAACCTGCCAGCGACCTGGCCGAGGCTGGGGCAGGCGAGGGCGTGACCCTGCCGCCGCAGGAGGCGCTGCTGGATGACGCTAGTACCGGCGAGGACAGTGTTGAACTGGCGCCGCCGCGCCACCGCCTGCCGCAGATCGCGCTGCCCGATAATGTGGTGCTGAAGGGTGCGGTGCAGAAACTGGTCGAGCAGAAATCGCGGCTCGATGCACTGGCCGCCGACGGCCAGCTGGCCGGGTTGCTGCCGCCGGAATGGCAGGGCCATGGCGTGCGCGCGATCGAACTGTCCACCTTCATCCAGGGCGTGCTGCCGTTCCTGCAGCCAGGCGAGCGCGGTGAGACCGCACCGGCGCGTCTGCCAGTGCGCCACGTGCTCGGTGATGACAGCCGCTGGGGCCTGGACGACGTGGCCGAACCGAAATCGCTGGCGTGGTACCTGGCCAGCGACGAACGCGCCACCGCGGGCAGCAAGGACGTGGCCGAGGCCTATCTGGTGGGGGCACTCGGCCTGGCGTGGATGCAGGAAGGGCGCAGCCGCCCGGGCTTTCTGCGCGCGATGGGCCAGGACAGCCTGGCCGCGCGGGTCACCATGCTCGGCTATCCACCGGCCAACGAACTGGCGCTGTACAGCGTCACCGCGCACGGCCAGCCGCAGATCTGGTGCGTGCACGGTCGCCGCCGCATGCGTCCGTTGGTAGCGCCGTGGCTGAGCGTGCCGGTGCTGACTGCCTACGGCGTGCCGGCCCCCGTCGCGTGGCCGTCCAGTTTCCCGCCGGTGGAGGCCGTGGCTGAGCTGCTGGCCACCGCACGGCAGGGGCGCGCGGTGCCGGAAGTAGATCTGGGCAAGGCCGTGGCGAAGATCGCCGAAGATGCCGTATCCGAAGCCTGGCAGCCGGTCAGCCTGCTGCAGCTCAACACCTGGTCACCGCGTTGGCACTTCTTCCTGGGCACCTTCGTCGGCCTGCCGTCGCTGCTGCTCGTAGCTGCCGCACTGGCGTTGCCGGGTGCAGTCGAAGCGGCCACGGTTGCCGCCTCGCTCGGCTTCGCCGGCGGTGCCATTGCCGCACTGGCGGTGCCGTGGATCCACGCGCGGCGCAAGCACCTGAGCTGAAAAAAGGGACGGAGGGGATTAAGTCGTATCAGGCACACATGTGCTGATTGCGACTTAATCCCCTCCGTCCCCTTTTTCTTTCAGACCCCTTCGCCCATCCGCTCCAGGCCTTCGCCGGCCAGGCGCAGGATCAGCTTCTCCAGCACCTGCTCTTCCTCGTCGCTCAGCACCGACATCAGCTTGCGGGTGATCTCGATCACCATCGGCGCGATGGTCTCGTACACCTCGAAGCCGGCTGCCGACAGCGCCAGCACCGAGCGACGGCGGTCGTCGCCGTGGGTCTCGCGCTTGATGAAGCCGCGCTCCAGCAGGCGGGCCACGGCACGGCTGACCGCCACCTTGTCCATCGCCGTGCGGTCGGAGACCTCGCTGGCCGAGGAGCCCGGGTACAGCGCCAGGATGGTGATAACCCGCCACTCGGGGATCGCCAGACCGTAACGATCGCCGTAGAGCTTGGCGATGTTGCCGCTGACCCGGTTGGACAGCACGCTCAGCCGGTACGGCAGGAACTGTTCCAGGTCGAGCAGGACGTGCGAGGAACGCAGGCGGGTCGAAACGGGATCGGCGGGGCTCATGTTGCGGTGCACCTTGCTGGTGGTTTCAAGTGTAACTATAAGGGGTAGGTCCAGACCCTGCATTCTCGCCGGGTCCCTACCTGCCCGCACCTGGTTTGTACCGATGCGGTACCGATTCGGAGCCACGCCATGAATACCGCAGTCCCGACCGCCTCGCATCCCAACCCCGGCATGCAGGTCACCACCTTCGAGAACCCGATGGGCATCGACGGCTTCGAGTTCGTCGAATTCGCCGCCCCGGCCGGCCGTGGCCAGGAGCTGCACGAGTACTTCCGGAAGATGGGCTTCAGCGCGGTGCTCAAGCACAAGCAGCGTCCGATTACCGTCTATCGCCAGGGCGACGTCAACTTCCTGGTCAATGAAGACCCGGATTCGTTCGCCTCGGACTTCGCCGAAAAGCATGGCCCGTGCGCCTGCGGCTTTGCCATCCGCTTCAAGAAGCCGGGCGCGGAGGTCTACCAGACCGCGCTGGGCAACGGCGCCGAAGCCATCGTCTTCAAGCCGGACAGCAAGGCGGTCAGCGCGCCGGTCATCAAGGGCATCGGCGACTGCATGCTGTACCTGGTCGATCGCTACGGCAGCGCCGGCAGCATCTATGACGGCGACTACGAGCCGATCGCCGGCGCCGACCTGCACCCGGTGGGCTTCGGCCTGACCTTCATCGACCACCTGACCCACAACCTGTACTTCGGCAACATGCAGCAGTGGTCGGACTACTACGAGCGTCTGTTCAACTTCCGCGAGATCCGCTACTTCGACATCAAGGGCCTGAAGACCGGCCTGGTGTCCAAGGCGATGACCGCACCGGACGGCATCGTGCGCATTCCGCTGAACGAATCGTCCGACCCGAAGAGCCAGATCAACGAGTACCTGGACGCGTACAAGGGCGAGGGCATCCAGCACATCGCCTGCTTTACCGAGAACATCTACGAGACCGTCGAAGCGATGCGCGCGCAGGGCGTGGACTTCCTCGACACGCCGGAAACCTACTTCGACGTGATCGACCAGCGCGTGCCGAACCACGGTGAAGACGTGGCGCGCCTGGCCAAGAACAAGATCCTGATCGACGCCGATCCGGAAACCCACCAGCGCAAGCTGCTGCAGATCTTCACCCAGAACTGCATCGGCCCGATCTTCTTCGAGATCATCCAGCGCAAGGGCAACGAAGGCTTCGGCGAAGGCAACTTCACCGCGCTGTTCGAAAGCATCGAGCGCGACCAGATCCGCCGCGGCGTGCTGTAACGTCTGCAGGCAATGTCGGCCTCCCGCCGACATTGCCTGTCCAAATGGTAGTGCCGGCCGCTGGCCGGCAATCTCTGGAGTTTCCATGTCCACCGCCATCACCGCCCGCGGCTACCAGTCCGGTTTCGGCAACGAATTCGCCACCGAGGCCGTTGCCGGCGCGCTGCCGGTCGGGCAGAACTCGCCGCAGAAGGTGGCCCACGGCCTATACGCCGAACAATTGACCGGCACCGCCTTCACCGCGCCGCGTGGCAGCAATCGCCGCAGCTGGCTGTACCGGATCCGCCCGGCGGTGACCCATGGCGAGTTCACCCCGTTCGCGCAGTCGCAGTTGCAGTGTGATTTCGGCGCACAGCCGGCCTCGCCGAACCAGCTGCGCTGGAGCCCGCTGCCGCTGCCGGAACTGCCGACCGACTTTGTCGAAGGCCTGTACACGATGGGCGGCAACGGTTCGCCCGACGCGCATGCCGGCGTGGGCATCCACCTTTACGCTGCCAACCGCGACATGGTCGGCCGCTACTTCTACGACGCCGACGGTGAACTGCTGATCGTGCCGCAGTTGGGCGCGCTGCGCCTGCTGACCGAGCTGGGCGTGATCGAGATCGAGCCGCAGCAGATCGCGGTGATCCCGCGTGGCGTGCGCTTCCGCGTTGAACTTCCCGATGGCCCGAGCCGCGGCTACATCTGCGAGAACTACGGTGCGCTGTTGAAGCTGCCCGACCTCGGCCCGATCGGTTCCAACGGCCTGGCCAACCCGCGCGACTTCGAGACCCCGCATGCGGCGTTCGAGGATGTCGACGGTGATTTCGAACTGATTGCCAAGTTCGAGGGCCGCCTGTGGCGTGCGCCGATCGACCATTCGCCGCTGGACGTGGTGGCCTGGCACGGCAATTACGCGCCGTACCGCTACGACCTGCGCCGCTTCAACACCATCGGTTCGATCAGCTACGACCATCCGGACCCGTCGATCTTCCTGGTGCTGCATTCGCCCAGCGACACGCCCGGCACCAGCAACATGGACTTCGCGATCTTCCCGCCGCGCTGGCTGGTGGCGCAGAACACGTTCCGCCCGCCGTGGTTCCACCGCAACATCGCCAGCGAGTTCATGGGCCTGGTGCATGGCGCCTACGATGCCAAGGCCGAAGGCTTCGTGCCGGGTGGCGCGTCGCTGCACAACTGCATGAGCGGTCACGGCCCGGACGCGCCGACCTTCGACAAGGCCTCCAATGCGGACCTGTCCAAGGCCGACGTGATCAAGGACACGATGGCCTTCATGTTCGAAACCCGCGCGGTGATACGCCCGACCGCGCAGGCGCTGGCCGCCGCCCACCGCCAGGGCGATTACCAGCAGTGTTGGAACGGCCTGCGCAACAACTTCCGGTCGTCCCGCTAGCGTGGTAGGTGCCGACCTTGGTCGGCACGGATCCTGATCGCATCCACGCATGGCGTGGATCTACCGGTTGCCGCTCTTGGTGGGTGCCGACCTTGGTCGGCACGGAGCCTGACCGCATCCACGCATGGCGTGGATCTACCGGAGGGATCTCGGGATGTGGAGCCGTAGATCCACGCCATGCGTGGATGATTCCCGCCGTAACCTGCGCTTACGCCACTTCGGCGAACGCGTCGCAATGCTCCAGCGGCAGCGCTTCCAGCAGACGCTGGCGTACGCGCTGGCAATAGCCGTCCGAGGT
The DNA here is from genome assembly GCF_002138415.1 of Stenotrophomonas maltophilia. NCBI lineage: Bacteria > Pseudomonadati > Pseudomonadota > Gammaproteobacteria > Lysobacterales > Lysobacteraceae > Stenotrophomonas > Stenotrophomonas maltophilia. The sequence goes on along the minus strand of NZ_CP015612.1, from coordinate 4,278,136 downwards.
CAGCCCGGGCAGCATCTGCATCGCCGATTGCAGCCGCTGCAGCACCTCGTCTTCCGCACGCGCCTGCTGCAGGTCGCGGAACAGTGCTGCCGCCTGCGGGTGGCGCTGCATCTCCAGGATGCCCAGCACATAGATACGCGCGGCCACCAGCGAGCGGCGGCGTTCGACCTGTATGGCAGGCGCTGCAGCGCGTGCCGGTGCTGCAGCCACCGGTTCGGGAACGATGACAGCGCTGGAGGAGGGCGTGGGCGTCGCCGTGGCCAGGCCAGTGCTCAGATACCCCGCCTGCACCAGCTGGATGACCATCGCCGGCGCCTCCGGACCGAGCAGGCCGGTCAGTTCGGCGATGCTGCGCTGGCCGTCGCACAGGATCAGCAGCCGGCGCTGGCGCATGTCCAGCGGCGCGCGGTGGGCCTGCAGCGCGGTTCGGGCGAGATCGGTCTTGCGCGGTTGCATGGAAGGGACAGCCAAGTCGGTGCACGCCGAGCCTGAACGAAGGCGATGAAACCGCGATGACAATGCAGCGCCTGCACGCGCGCTGCGCTAGCGTGCAGCTACCTTCGTGCCAGGGAACCGCACCGATGAAGCACCTCCCGATTGCTGGTCTGTTGCTGCTTTCGCTCACCGCCTGCGGCGGCCATGACAAACAGGGGGCAGCCGGCAGTGGCAGCGACACCCCGGCCGAAACCGCTTCGGCGACCGGACCCGCGCTGTCGACGGATCCTGATCTGGCAGCCCGTCCAGCCAATGACCGCCGCGAAGACAGTCCCGCGCGCCTGGACGGCTTCGCCGGCGCGACGCTGGGCGCCGGCATCGCCGAAGTCCGCAGTGGTTTTGGCACGCCGCTGCAGGGGCTGGGCACCGACGCCAGCGGCAAGCCGCTGCCGGCCGACGACAGCAATGACGGCTGCTACTTTCTGCGCCCGCAGGATGCCGAAGACCCGCGCTTGATGATCGAAGGCCGCAAGCTGGTGCGCTACGACGTGCGCAGCGCTGCCATCACCGCGCCGGGCGGCGGCAAGGTCGGCATGACCCTGGGCGAGCTGCAGGTGCTGTATCCCGAGCGCGGTGACGTCGGCCCTGACAAGTACGACGAGAAGGCCCAGCACCTGCGTGTTCGCCCGGCGCAGGAGGGCGGGGCGGTGATCGACTTCGCACTCGGTGCCGATGGCCGGGTGGGTGCCTGGCGGGTTGGACAGACCCCGCAGGTCGATTATGTGGAAGGCTGTGGCTGATCCTTGATCCACGGCCCAGCCATGCGCGCGGGGCCAGCGTAGAATCGCGCCACGACCGCTGGGGGAGTGCTCGATGATCGCCATTGCCATTGCCTGGTTCCTGCTCGGCCTGCTGCTGCTGGCGCTGGGCGGGGACTCCATCGTCAAGGCCGTGTCCGGCCTGGCCCAGCGCTTCGGGGCCAGTCCGTTCACTGCGGGCCTGTTGCTGCTCGGCGTGACCACTTCGCTGCCGGAACTGGCGGTCAACGCGCGCGCGCTGGCGGTCGGTCAACCGGAGCTGGCACTGGGCAATGCCGTCGGCAGCAGCATCGTCAACCTGGGCTTGACCCTGGCGGTGGCGGCGATTGCCGCGCCCCTGCTGTTGCGCGCGCGCCTGCAGACGGTGCTGTGGTGGTCGCTGCTGGCGGCCGGCGTGCTGCTGATCCTGTTCGGTCTTGATGGCGGCCTGGCCCGCTGGGAGGGCGGCGTACTGCTGGCCGGCTTCATCGTGGTGCAGGTGCTGCTGCTGCGCCGTGGTCGCAGCGAGAGTGCGGAGGTGCAGGCGGCCATCGCCGAATCCGCGTTGAGCCGCACCAGCCTGCCGTTGAACGTGTTGCGGGTGCTGATCGCGGCGCTGGCCCTGTACTGGGGCGCACGCCTGGTGGTGGGCGCCGCGGCGGACTTCGGCGCAGCCCTGGGTTGGACGCCGCTGCTGGTCGGCCTGCTGCCGGTGGCGATCGGTACTGCGCTGCCGGAGGTGACCACCGCGATTGCTGCCGCACGCCGTGGTCATGGCGACATGGTGCTGGGCCACGTACTGGGTTCCAGCGTGGTCAACCTGCTGCTGGTGATCGGTGCGATGGCCGTACTGCAGCCGCTGGCGCTGCCTGCCTCGTTCGTGCGTCTGGAACTGCCCGCGCTGCTGGCCTTCGCGCTGGTGCTGTACCCGATGCTGCGTGGCGACCTGAAGATCAGCCGCGGCGAAGGCGTGATCCTGCTGGTCGCGTTCGTCGGCTGGTTCGTGCTGGAGCTGCTCTTGGTGGGTGCCCCGGCGTTGTAGATCCACGCCATGCGTGGATGCGGTTGATTTCGTGCCGCCCAACGGTCGGCACCCACCACAGATCACCCGGTGGGTGCCAACCTTGGTTGGCACTCGGGAAACAAAGCGCCGACCAAGGTCGGCACCTACCGGGCATTGCGGTCGGTAGATCCACGCCACGCGTGGATGCGGTTGGTTCCGTGCCGACCAACGGTCGGCACCCACCACCGATCACCTGGTGGGTGCCAACCTTGGTTGGCACTCGCGGAAACAATGCGCCGACCAAGGTCGGCCGCTACCGGATCTACCGGTTCTGCGTGGTCTCTTCTTCCCGCACCGGTTCCGGCGGCGGCAGCTGCTCCTCGGCGGCACGTTCGTTACCCGGCAGGGTGGGGCGGGTTTCCATCAGCAGCGACAGCGCGGCCTTGGCCATCATGTGCGCGCTGATCGGTGCGGTGATGAACAGGAACACGGTGATCAGCAGCTCGCGCGGCTGCGGGTCCTGGCCCAGGAAGATGTGGTAGCACACCGAGCACACCAGCACGCAGCCCACGCCCAGCGTGCTGGCCTTGGTCGGTGCGTGCAGACGTTTGAAGAACGTGGACAGCTTCACCAGGCCCAATGCACCGACCAGGATGAAGAAGCAGCCGAACAGCAGCAGGATCGACAGGCCGATCTGGATCGCGGTGATCATTCGACGATGTCCCGGCGCAGCACGAACTTGCTCAGCACCACGGTGCTGCCGAAGCCGAGCATGGCGATGATCAGCGCCGCCTCGAAGTAGATCGGCGAGTTGAGATACATGCCGAACAGCATCAGCTCGGCGATCGCGGTCACCGACAGCGTGTCCAGCGCGAGGATGCGGTCGGGCACGGTCGGCCCGCGCAGCAGGCGCCAGGTGGCCAGCAGCATGGCCAGGCCGACCACGTGCATGCATACCACCAGGGTGGTCTGGATGACTTCAAAACCGGTCATGGGAAGATCTCCATCAACGGCGCCTCGTAACGGCGCTTGATCGTATCGATCAGGTCCTGTGGGTCCTCCAGGTGCAGCACGTGCACCAGCAGGAACTTGCGGTCGTCACTGAGCGCGGCCGAGACCGTGCCCGGGGTCAGCGTGATCATGCTGGTCAGCGCGGCGATGCCGTGGATGTTGGCGATGTCCAGCGGCAACCAGATGAAACCGGGGTGGATGTTCTTCTCCGGGCCGAGCACCTGGATGGCGACGCGGATGTTGGACATCAGGATGTCCCACAGGGTCACGCACAGCAGTTTCGGCAACGGGCGCAGGGTGCCGATGCGGGCGAACTCGCGGTCCAGGCGAGCGGCGAACAGCGGCACCACCACGCCCAGTACCAGCCCCAGCACGATCTGGCCGAGGGTGAAGCTGTCGGACATCAGCAGCCAGAACGCCACCACCATGATGCTGAGCATCGGCGAGGGAATGGCGCGGCGGAACAGGGAGCGCTGGGCGGTCATGGCTGGCGGATCTCCGGCGTGGTCGCGCGCAACTGCTGCACGTACTCGCTGGGTTGCAGCAGCTGTGCGGCGGTGGCGTCGGTGTAGCGCATCAGCGGTGCAGCGGCCAGGGTCATGCCGATGCCGTAGGCCAGCAGGATGCAGGCCGCGTACAGCTCGACCCGGCGCAGGCGTGCCTTGCGGGGCTTCGGTGCATCGGCCTCGACCGGCGGCACGCGCCAGAACAGGCGGATGCCGCCGCGGGTCAGGCCCATGATCACCAGCAGGCTGCTGACCAGCACCGCGGTCCACACCGGGCCGGTGTACTGCGCCGGCATGCCGGCCAGCAGCGCGGCCTTGGCCAGGAAGCCGGACAGCGGCGGCAGGCCAGCCACCGACACCGCGCCGATCAGGAACAGCACCGCCGGCGTTTCCTTGCCCGGCATCGGTGCAACCACTTCCTTGCGGTCGCTGGCGCCACCACGTCGGCGGCGGATCAGGTCGGCAACCAGGAACAGCGCGGCGGCGACGAAGCTGCTGTGTGGCAGGTAGTACAGACCGGCCGAGAGCACCTTTGGCGTGCCCACCGAGAAGGCGATGAACAGCGTGGCCGCCGAGACGATCACCAGGTAGGAGATCAGCACGCGCAGGCGGGTCGCGGCCAATGCGCCAAGGCCGCCCAGTACCAGCGTTGCCACGCCGGCCCACAGCAGCCAGTCTCGACCATAGCCGGCCATCGCACCGGCATCGTCGCCGAACCACAGCATCTGGATGCGCAGCACCGAATACAGGCCGACCTTGGTCATGATCGCGAACAGCGCGGCCACGGCAGCCGGCGCGCGCGAATAGGCTTCCGGCAGCCACAGGTACAGCGGCATCAGGGCGGCCTTGGCGCAGAACACCAACAGCAACAGGCCCATCGTCGCCTTCACCAAGGTCAGCTGTGCCGGCGGCACCTCGGCGATGCGCTGCGACAGCTCGGCCATGTTCAACGAACCCAACGAGGCGTACAGCAGGCCCAGCGCGATCAGGAACAGGGTCGAGGCGGTGACGTTGAACACCACGTAGTGCAGGCCGATGCGCATGCGCAGGCCGCGGCCGCCACTGAGCAGCAGGCCGTAGGAGGCGATCAGCATCACCTCGAAGAACACGAACAGGTTGAAGATGTCGCCGGTCAGGAACGCACCGTTGAGGCCGACCAGCTGGAACTGGAACAGTGCATGGAAGTGCGGTGCGCGACGGTCCCAGCCCGAGCAGGCGTGCAGCAGGCAGGGAATGGCCAGCAGCAGGGTGGTCAGCAGCATCCACGCCGACAGCCGGTCGGCCACCAGCGCGATGCCCAGCCGCGACGGCCAGTCGCCGAGCAGGTAGACGTTGATCTCACCACCGGCGGTGGTGGAAAACAGCAGGCCTACCGCCAGCGCCAGCGCCGACAGCGCGGTCCAGGCCACCGCGCGCTGCACCTTGGGGCCATAGCGGCGGTGTTCGACGAACAGCGACAGTGCAGCACCCAGCAGCGGAATCAGGATCGGCAGAATGACCAGGTGGTTCATACGCGATCCTCGCCCTGGCGTGGCGGCACGCGCTCATCCTGCAGGTCGTCATCCGGCTCGTGGGCGTCCACGTGGTCGCTGTGGTTGTCGCTGCGGCTGCGCATGGCCAGCACGATGCTCACTGCGGTCATCGCGAAGGCGATCACGATCGCGGTCAGCACCAGCGCCTGCGGCAGCGGGTCGGTGTAATTGCCGAGGTGGCTGTCCAAGCCCTCCTGCAGCACCGGCGCCTTGCCCAGCACCACGCGGCCACCGGCGAAGATCAGCAGGTTGGTGGCGTAGGACAGGAAGGTCATGCCGAGGATCACATCGAAGCTGCGCGCACGCAGCAGCAGGTAGATGCCGATGGCGGTCAGTACGCCGATCGCGGTAGCCAGGGCCAGTTCCATCAGTGCATCTCCCCGGTGCGGGCCGAACGGCGTTGCAGGTCGATCTCACCCTTGCGGGCAGTGCGGGTACGCGATGGCTTGATCGTGCCCATCATCGACAGCATCAGCATGGCGCCGCCGAACACCACCAGATAGACGCCGATGTCAAAACCAATCGCGCTGGCCAGCGGCACGTCGCCGATCAGCGGCACGTGCAGGTCGAGGTGGCCGCTGGTCAGGAACGGCACGCCGAACAGCATCGAGGCACTGCCGCTGAGCAGGGCGATCAGCAGGCCCATGCCGATGCAGCGGATGTAGTCGAAGCCGAAGCGCGATTCCACCGACGCGGTGCCCTGGATCACGTACTGGATCAGCAGCGGCACGGCCAGCACCAGGCCGGCGATGAAGCCACCGCCCGGCGCATTGTGGCCGCGCAGGAACAGGAAGATCGACACGGTCAGGGTCAGCGGGAACATGATCTGCGCCAGGTCGGCCGGCACCGGCAGCTTGATCGGCGGCCCGGGCATGATCTGCTCCGGCGCCATCCGCGTACGCCGCAGCAGCGCGTGCACCACCAGCGCGGCGATGCCGAACACGGTGATCTCGCCGAAGGTATCGAAGCCGCGGAAGTCGACCAGGATCACGTTGACCACGTTCTGGCCATAGGCCTCGGGCAGGGCACGGGCGAGCAGCTCGCCGGCCATGGTGTTCGGCGGCAGGGTCATGGCGGAATAGGCCAGCGCGCCCAGGCCGGCGCCGGCGATGATCGCGATCACCGCATCGCGGCGCTTGCGCCAGCGCGGCCGCTCCGGCCCGGACTGCGCGGGCAGGTAGTTCATGCCCAGCAGCATCAGCACCAGGGTCACCATCTCCACCAGCAGCTGGGTCAGGGCCAGGTCCGGCGCGGACAGGAACACGAAGGTCAGCGCCACCATCAGGCCGACGCCACCGACCAGCAGCACCGCCAGCAGGCGCTGCTTGTAGACGCGCAGGGTGGCCACCGCGCAGGCCATCATCACCAGCCACAGTGCCCAGCCCAGCAGCGGAATCGGCTGCGGCGCGGTCCAGTTCGGCGAGGCCGGGTTGGCCACGAACGGCGCTGCGGCGACCGCGATCGCCACCAGCACCAGGCCGAGCAGCATGCGCTGCAGGCTGCCATTGGCGATGCCGTTGGTCAGGCGCATGGCCAGTGCGGAAACCGCATCCAGCTGTGCATGGAACACGTTGCGACCGGTGCTGACGTTGGTCACGTCATGCAGGTTGATCAGCTTGCGCAGGCCGAAGTACAGCGCCACGCCACCGACCACGCCGATCGCGCTCATCGCCAGCGGCAGGTTGAAGCCGTGCCATACCGCCAGGCTGTACTCGGGCATGGCCGGGCCGAGGATCGACGCGGCGGCGGCATGCAGCACCGGCGCCACGGTCAGCGCCGGGGCCACGCCCACCGCGATGCAGATCACCACCAGCAACTCCACCGGCACCTTCATCCAGCGCGGCGGCTCATGCGGCACGCGGTCGAGGTCGTGCGGGCCGGGGCCGAAGAAGGTGTCGTGCACGAAGCGCAGGCTGTAGGCCACGCCGAACACACCGGCCAGCAGCGCCGCGACCGATACGGCCGTGCGCATGATGCCCGGCCCGCCCGCGGTAATCGCCTCGGCGAACAGCATTTCCTTGGACAGGAAGCCGTTGAGCAGGGGAATGCCGGCCATTGCCAGCGAGGCGATGATCGCCAGCGCGCTGGTGAACGGCATCAGCCTGCGCAGCCCGCCCAGCTTGCGCATGTCACGGGTGCCGGTCTCGTGGTCGATGATGCCGGCGGCCATGAACAGCGAGGCCTTGAAGGTGGCGTGGTTGAGGATGTGGAACACGCCGGCCACCACTGCCATCGGCGTGGACAGGCCGAACAGCAGGGTGATCAGGCCCAGGTGCGAGATCGTCGAATAGGCCAGCAGGCCCTTCAGGTCGTGCTGGAAGATCGCGTTCCAGGCGCCGATCAGCAGGGTCAGCGCGCCGATGCCGCTGACCGTATAGAAGAACAGGTCACTGCCGGCCAGCGCCGGGTGCAGCCGCGCCAGCAGGAACACGCCGGCCTTCACCATGGTGGCCGAGTGCAGGTAGGCCGAGACCGGGGTCGGCGCCGCCATCGCGTGCGGCAGCCAGAAGTGGAACGGGAACTGCGCGCTCTTGGTGAAGATGCCGGCCAGCACCAGGAACAGTGCGTACGGGTACAGCGCGCTGGCGCGGATCTGCTCGCCGGCGGCCAGCACCACGTCCAGGTCGAAGCTGCCGACGATGCGGCCGATCAGCAGCACGCCACCAAGCAGCGCCAGGCCGCCGCCGCCGGTGATCACCAGCGCCATCCGCGCGCCCTCGCGGGCGTCCTGGCGGTGCGACCAGAAGCCGATCAGCAGGAACGAGCTGATGCTGGTCATTTCCCAGAAGATCATCAGCAACAGCAGGTTGCCCGACAGCACCATGCCCAGCATGGCGCCCATGAACAGCAGCAGGTAGCAGTAGAAGCGGTGGGCGTTGTCGTGCTGGCTCAGGTAGTAGCGCGCATACAGCACCACCAGCGCACCGATGCCCAGCACCAGCCCGGCGAACATCCAGGCCAGCCCGTCCAGGCGCAGGGTGAAGTCCAGGCCGATCTGCGGCAGCCAGGGGACCATCGTCCGCACCACCTGGCCGTCGAGCACCGATGGGGTCAGCCAGCCGAGGATGGCCAGCCCGCCCAACGGCGCCAGCGCCGCCAGCCAGGCAGCAGTCGAGCGCGAACTACGGGGGAAGGCCGCAACAGCCGCTGCCATCAGGAACGGCAGGGCCAGCAGCAGGGGCAGGCTGGGGAGCATGCAGGGAATCCATGATTCACGAGCAGGTCAGGGAGAATAACAGGCCGCGAAATGTCGCCGAAACCCATCGAACAGCGATCAATTGCATGTAACGTCCGCTGATTCATTTTTTCTGCGGCGCAACATCACGTTCCTGCATCTCCTCCCCGCTTGCTCTGGGAGGACACCCTACGCCCACGCAGGGAGACCGCAGGCCCTGTCGCACAGGGGCTGCCGTCGACGGGCGGGAAGTGGGGAGCGAGTCACCGGCGCAGGCTGGCAGGGCCGCCGTGGAGTATGGGTGACGGAATCCGCCCGTTCAGGAAACGAGGGGCCCCGTCGACCATGGGCAGGTCAGTAGCGCCAGTCGAGCTTGCGGTAGAACTTGGCCATCACCCAGGCCGGGCCGATCAGCAGATAGGTCAGGTCGGTCAGGAAGCTGGGCTTGCGGCCCTCGAACTTGTGGCCGATGAACTGCGCGATCCAGGCCACCACGAACACGCCCACTGCCAGCCAGAGCAGGTTATGCAGGCCGATCTCGGCCTCCAGCAGGCGGCACAGGCAGCCGAACACGAAGAACTGGATGAGCATGCCGATGCCCAGCGGGCGCGACAGTTTGTTGTAGAAGCACCAGGCACTGAACATCGCGAACGCCGACCAGATGCCGTACTGGAACCAGGTGATCAGCGGCGGCAGGCACCACAGCAGGGCCACCACCGACCACAGGATCGCCGGCACCGCCACCACGTGGATGCGCTGGTTGATCACATTGCGGTGGTCGTCGGAGTAGCTGGCGAAATAGCGGTCGATCGGCCGCGCAAGCTCGGTGGATGTCTGCATGCGGCCAGCATACTCCCGCCGGAGCCGTCAGTAGAGCCAGGCCATGCCTGGCAGCAGGCTTGCGGAGTTGCCGGCCAGCGGCCGGCACTACCGAACGCGCCCCCCGCCTGTCCGGCCGGGGGCACAGGGGATCAGTCGACGCTGATCCCGGCCAGGCGCTGCAGCGCCTCGGCGTACTTGGCGCGGGTGCGCTCGATGATCTCGGCCGGGATGGTCGGGCCCGGGGCAGTCTTGCCCCAGTCCAGCGTCTCCAGGTAATCGCGCACGAACTGCTTGTCGTAGCTCGGCGGGCTGGTGCCCACTTCGTACTCGTCGGCCGGCCAGTAACGCGAGGAGTCCGGCGTCAGCATCTCGTCCATGATGTACAGGCGGCCATCGGCGTCGGTACCGAACTCGAACTTGGTATCGGCCAGGATGATGCCGCGCTCGCGGGCGTATTCGGCGGCGAACTTGTAGATGCGCAGGGTGGCGTCGCGCACGCGCTCGGCCAGGTCCGCACCGACCTGCTTCACCATCGCATCGAAATCGATGTTCTCGTCATGGTCGCCCACGGCGGCCTTGGTCGAGGGGGTGAAGATCGGCTCGGGCAGCTGCTCGGCCTGGCGCAGGCCATCGGGCAGGTCGATGCCGCTGACCTTGCCGGTGCGCTGGTAGTCCTTCCAGCCGCTGCCGATCAGGTAGCCGCGGGCGATCGCTTCCACCGGCACCGGCTTCAGCTTGCGGGTGACCACCGCACGCTTGGCGTACAGGGCCGGGTCCACGCCTTCGGGCAGCACGCTGGCCACGTCGATGCCGGTCAGGTGGTTGGGCATCAGGTGCGCAGTCTTGGCGAACCAGAAGTTGGAGACCTGGCAGAGCATCTCGCCCTTGCCCGGGATCGGGTCGGGCAGGACCACGTCGAACGCCGACAGGCGATCGGTGGCCACCATCAGCAGGTACTCGCCCGGCGGGGTTCCGGCTGGCAGCCGCTCGCGCGGGATATCGAACACATCACGCACCTTGCCGCGATGGCGCAAGGGCAGGCCGGGGAGATCGGATTGCAACAGCGTGGTTGGCACGGGCACTCCTGGGGCGTTGTCGATACGGCTGCTGCCCAACGGACCCGGCGGGCCCGCTGACCAGCGGGCGGCCTAGTGTAAAGCGGTCCGGGCCCGCTGTGACGTAAAATGAGCGTCCATTTCGTCGGCCGACCCCGGAGCGCCATGCGCTGGTACGGAAAACTGCTCGGATTCATCGCCGGCGCCCTGCTGTTCCGGCCCAATCCGCTGTTTGGCGCGGTGGTCGGCCTGTTGATCGGCCACGCCTTCGACTCGGACTGGTTCCGCCTGAACAAGGAGAACCCGTACCGGGAGCTGGGGCTGACCTCCGAGGCCACCGATGCCGAGGTCGAGCGCGCCTACCGCAAGCTGATTTCCCAGTACCACCCCGACAAGCTCGGCGGCGCGGCCCCCGAGCTGCAGCAGCAGGCCGAGCAGAAGTCGCGGCGGATCAATGCCGCCTACGACCGCATCAAGACCCTGCGCAAGCGCTGACCCTCTTTCCTACCGTTGCAAGGCCCGGCCATGTCCAACTGCCTCATCGCCCCCTCCATCCTGTCCGCCAACTTCGCCCGCCTCGGCGAGGAAGTCGACAACGTCCTCGCCGCCGGCGCGGACTGGGTCCACTTCGACGTGATGGACAACCACTACGTACCGAACCTGACCATCGGCCCGATGGTCTGCCAGGCCCTGCGCAAGCACGGCGTGACCGCGCCGATCGACGTGCACCTGATGGTCGAGCCGGTGGACCGCATCATCCCGGACTTCGCCGAGGCCGGTGCCACCTACATCAGCTTCCACCCGGAGGCCAGCCGCCACGTGCACCGCACCATCCAGCTGATCCGCTCGCTGGGCTGCAAGCCGGGCATCGTGCTGAACCCGGCCACCCCGGTGGACATCCTCGACTGGGTGCTGGATGACCTGGACCTGGTGCTGCTGATGTCGGTCAACCCGGGCTTCGGTGGCCAGGCCTTCATCCCCTCGGCGCTGGACAAGCTGAAAGTGGTGCGCAAGATGATCGACGCCAGTGGCAAGGACATCCGCCTAGAGATCGACGGTGGCGTGAAGGCCGACAACATCGGCGAGATCGCTGCCGCCGGTGCTGACACCTTCGTCGCCGGCTCGGCCATCTTCAATGCCAAGACCAGCTACCAGGACGTGATCGCGCAGATGCGCGCCAACGTCGCTGCGGCGCGCTGACAAAAAGGGTACGGAGGGGATTAAGCTCGCTTGATCTCCTCCGTCCCCTTTTCCGCCCATGGCACTGTTGAATATCCGCTCGGCCACCGTGGCCGACGCTGGCCTGATCCTGCATTTCATCCGTGAGCTGGCCATCTACGAGAAGGCCGAGCACTCGGTGCAGACCGATGAGATCGGCATCGCCGAGAGCCTGTTCGGCGCCGATGCCACGGCCCGCGCGCTGATCTGCGAAGTCGACGGCGAAGCGATCGGCTATGCGGTGTATTTCTACAACTACTCCACGTGGTTGGGCCGCAAGGGCATCTACCTGGAAGACCTGTATGTCAGCCAGGAAAAGCGCGGCGCCGGTGCCGGCAAGGCGCTGCTGAAGTACATTGCACGCCAGGCCGTGGCCGAAGGCTGCGGCCGTTTCGAATGGTCGGTGCTGGACTGGAACACCCCGGCCATCGAGTTCTACACCGCCGCTGGCGCCAAGCCGCAGGACGAGTGGACCGTGTACCGGTTGCAGGGCCAGGCATTGCACGATTTCGCCAACGGCTGAGGCGAAGTGCATCCACGCATGGCGTGGATCTACCAACCAGCTGGGAAAAGAACAAAAAAAAGCCACGCCAATCACTGGCGTGGCCTCGCTGCATGCGTGGGAGGCTGATCCTGCCTCCATCCGTCGTCCCTGCTATGGCCTTCCATTCTCCGGTTGCTGAATGACACCTGCGTGACATTCACCGCGGACAAACAGCGCATTGCTAGCCTGTGCGCCCCCGTCCTGGAAGCACCGCATGACCACCCCGCGCTGGCGCCTGATCCTCAACGGAAAATCCGCAGGCAATGACGAGCTGCGCGACGCCGTCGGCCACTGGCGCGGGCAGGGCGTGCAGCTGGAAGTGCGGGTGACCTGGGAAGACGGTGACGCCGAACGCTACGTGGCCGAGGCGATCGATCATGGTGTGGACGTGATCGTGGCCGCCGGTGGCGACGGCACGCTCAGCGCGGTGGCCGAGACACTGGCGCATCGTGAGGAGCTGGCAGATGCGTTGCCCTCGCTGGCGCTCATCCCGATGGGGACCGCCAACGACTTTGCGACTGCGGCCGGCATTCCGACCGAGCCGAAGGCGGCCTTTGCGCTGATCGGACAGGCCACGCCGCATGCCATCGATCTGCTGCGCGTGGACGCCGATGGCACCCAATGGTGGTGCGCCAATCTTGCCAGCGGGGGCTTCGGCACACAGGTGACGGTGGAGACCGATGCCGGCTTGAAGAAGATGCTGGGCGGGCTGGCCTACGTGATCACCGGCATCGCCAAGCTGGGGCGGATCGAGCCGATCCACGCGCGCCTGTCGGGCCCGGATTTCGCGTGGGAAGGCGACTTCATCGCGCTCGGCATCGGCAATGGCCGCCAGGCCGGTGGTGGCCAGCAATTGTGCCCGCAGGCGCTGATCGATGATGGGCAGCTGGACGTGACGGTGCTTCCGGAGCTGGAAGGTGAAGTCACCGCCACGCTTGGCCAGATGCTGAAGTCCGGCACCCAGGCCGCGCTGGAACAGCTGGCGACGCGCGCGCGGCTGCCATGGCTGCAGGTGGAATCCGAGCGCCCGTTGACGCTCAACCTGGACGGCGAACCGGTACAGGCGCGCCGGTTCCGCATCGCGTGCGTACCGGGCAGGGTGCGGATGCACCTGCCCGTGGGCTGTGCACTGCTGTCCGAGCCGCGCTGAGCCGGACCGGAACTCCTACAACGGCGGTATGTCCTGCTCCTTCGCCGGGAACCCGAATGCTTCGCGCTTCTCGCGGATGTACTGCGGCAGCGGCGGCCGGGCAATGCCGTGATCGATCAGCCACTGCTGGCACTTCTTCTGCCAGGGCAGCAGGTCCGGTGTGGTGATTTCCCAGTAGATGGCTTCGACCATGGCCATCCGATCGGGCGCGCCCGGTTGCGCCGATGACGGCGATGCAATCGTGGGGTCCGCACCATGCTCAAGCAGCCAGTAGGCCTGCTCGAAGCCGCCACGGCCGGTGTACCAGCTGAGAACGGTATCGGCCTGGCCGATGTTGGATTCGTTGACGTGCGCGCCTCGCTCCACCAGCAGCTGGATGTTCTTCCACAGGTTGCCGGAAATGAAAGCCTGGAACAGCAGCGTTTCGGTATTGGAGGTGCGCGTGTCCGGGTCGCCGCCATGATCCAGCAGCAGGGCCAGGTAGCGCGGATCGTCCATCTTCGCGGCATAGACCATGGCGTTGTTGTGGCGGAACGTTTCGCCGTCCAGCGTTTCAATGCGCCGTGCATTCGGGTCGGCGCCGTTGTCGAGCATCGCGCGCAGGCCTTCCAGGTTCTGTGCGCGCAACGGCCACGCGATGAGCGGAATGCCATCCTGCTTCGAGAACTCCTTGTCGGGGTTCACGCCTTCGGTCTTGATCAGGCGCGTGATCGTCGCCGCATCACCCTGTTCGGCGGCGATGGCCAGTTCAAGTGCCTTGCCCTCGAAATAGCGCTCCGCGCCATGTGAAGACGTGCGCGCGCAGGCGCTCAGCAGCATCAGCAGCATCAGCGCCAGGCAGGAAAATGGCGTAAAGGAACTGTGAGGGTGACGGTGCATGTGATCCCTTGACATGGACGCGTTCGGGGGATGATAGCGTTGGCCGTGGTCATTCCAGCAGGTCCTGGATGACCGTGTCTTCACTGATGAGCAATGGAGTCTGCCATGAGCGGTCACGATCCCGAGCAGCAGGAACGCCTGTTGCAGGCGCGCGCCAAGAGCGTCCAGGCGCAGCAGCACCTGGTCGAGCAACTGCAGGGAGGTGGACATGCCACCGAGGCGGCGCGCTTGCGCGAGACCTATCACGCCCGCGAGCTGGGTTCGCTTGCTGGTGATGTGTATGCCTCGGCAAAGGGCAAAGGTGAACCGCCGGTCGGGTGGACGCGAGCCAGTGCCGTGACCGACCCGGACACGCTCAAAGCGGCGGGCATCAGCTTGGGTGCGGCCGACCTGAAGAAGCTGATGCGGCCGAATGACTCGGGTTTCCGCGCAGAGATCTACATTCCGGACAAAAGGGTGTTCGGTGATGACGCCAAGCCGGTGCTGGTGTTCAAGGGATCAACGGGCGAAATCATCGATCCCCGGGCGAGAGGCGGGCGGCGTGAGTCCGGAGGCGAGGATTTCCTCAACAACGGACGCCAGGGCGTGGGCATGCAGAGCGACTACTACGATCGGGCCATGGCACTGGCGAGTCGCTTGAAGACCTCTGGTACCCACTTTGAACTCGCCGGTCATTCGCTTGGCGGCGGCATGGCCTCTGCCGCTTCGGCGGTTACCGGCGTACGTGCGACCACCTTCAATTCGGCGGGGCTGCATCCGGCCACCGCCGATCGCTACGCGAAATCCCACGGATTGCCGGTGTTCAATACGCGCGACACGGTGCACACCTACCAGACCTCGGGTGAAGTGCTCAACGATGTGCAGAACGGATTGAAGCGGCTCAACGAGCATCACCGGCAGGGCTTTGGCCTGCTGGCCAGCGAGACGAGCCAGCTGCTGCGCCAGCCCGGCGTGCAGCAGATGGTTACCCGCAAGCTGCAGGAGATGATGCCGGCCGGTGCGCAGACGGCCACCGCCCAGCTGGTTGACCAGCTGGCGTCGAAATCCGGGGCGGAGGCATTGCGCAATGTTCCGGTGGCCGCGGGCAGGATGGAACTGTTGCTGGACGCCAAGACCGAAGTGAACGGAAAGGTGGTGGACCGCCGCCATCGAGAAGCACCAAGCCAGCTTGCCGAATACGGTGGCCCGCTGGCCGAGGTGCTGATCGCAGGTGCGCGCGGCATGCGTGCCGGGCGGGTTGCCGGCGAACATGTCGAGCAGGTCGGCGCGCTGGCGGGCCGGGGCATGAGCCTGTCCGGCGTGGCCGTCGAGCGTGCGTCGACCCTGCAGGGAAATGGAATCGGCACCGTGGTCGACTACGGTGGCAAGAGCATGCGGGTGGGCATCGAAGGCGGTGCGACGGTCATTGCCAAGGGTCGCGAGCTGCAGGGGCTGGTCGAATCGGTCAGCCACCGCGTGCAGGCCAAGGGCAGTTACGGCTGGAACATCGGGGCCAGCGTGCTGGGGGCGCTCGGTGCCGACGACATGGCCAGACAGATGCGTGAGCACGGTGACGCGGCGCGCAATCAACACGAGGCCAAGGCCCGTGAAGCCACCCGTGAAGCGGCGGCGGATGCCGGCCGCATCCGCGCCGGCGGCCATCATCTGGGCGGCCAGCTGCAGCAGGGCGTGCATGGCGTGGCCAATGGGCTGCGTAACGGCTATGCCGTGTACGGTGCGACTTTCCACATGGGCATGAACTGGAGCGGCCATCAGATCACCGGGCTGACCTCGCAGGCGCCGGCCGTGCTGGCCGGTACCGTCGGGCTGGGCGCGATGGCCAACAAGGGCATTGCCACGCACCTGCCCACGCCGGCATTGCCGCAGAACCTGGTCAACCTGGCCAAGACGTCGTGGGTGATCGGGCGCGGCAGCGCGACCATGGGGGAGTCGGTGGACCGGCATGGCATGAGCGAGACGGTGAACCCCAGTCTCGATGCGGCAATCGCCAGCCAGGAGGCGGCCGCGCGCAAGCTGCTGGGACGGCCGCATGCGCAGCTGCAGGAGGGGGGCGCGAAGATACCCGTGCTGAACGATCCGGCGCACATCGATTTCCATCTGTTCAAGGGCGCGCAGACCGGCGTGCACGGCCTCGATGTGGCACATGGCCGCATCCCGAACCTGCAGAGCGACCAGCTGGCCGGGGCGTTGGCTGCGCAGGCCAAGCGCGAAGGGCTGCAGGCCATCTCCCATGTGCTGCTCAGTGACGACCGCACGCGGGCATTCGCGGTCGACACCCCGGATCTGCAGGCGGCCCATCGCCGACATGCGCATGTGGACGTGGCGGCCGGCATGGCCCAGCCGCTGGCCGTGAGCACGGCGCAGGTTGACGCCCTGAACACCGGTCGCGAACAAGCGACGGCAGCCGGACTGGCCCAGCAACAGGGGCTGGAGGCCCAGGACAACGCCCGGCGGATGGGCTAATGGCCGAATGAACCGCGACGCCGCGGCGGGGTTCCCCTCCCGCCCCGGCTGCGATACAGTCAAGGGGTGTCCAGCCTGACGACCCCGCATACCCTTTCTTCCGCACGCCGTTGGTGGCGATGGTGGCCCGTTGCCGTCGTCCGCCCCCATAACGCTGTGTCCCGGAAGGAAAGTCGTCTTGAACTCGCACGCTCAGTTTCAGCAGCAGGCCGCTGAAGGCCACACCCATATTCCAGTCGTCCGTGAAGTGCTGTCCGACCTGGACACGCCGCTTTCGGTCTATCTGAAGCTCGCCGACGGCCCCAATACCTACCTGTTTGAATCCGTCGAAGGCGGCGAGCGCTTTGGTCGTTACTCGATCATCGGCCTGCCGGCGCGCCGCGTGTACGCCTTCCACGGCCACACGCTGACCGTGCGCGAAGACGGCCAGGTGGTGGAAACCCGCGAGGTGGCCGACCCGTTCGCCGAAGTCGAGGCGCTGCGCAGCGCCCACTCGGTGCCCAAGCTGGAAGGCCTGCCGGGCTTCACCGGTGGCCTGGTCGGCTGGTTCGGCTTCGAGTGCATCGGCTACATCGAACCGCGCCTGGCCCCGCCCGCCGGCCGTGATGAGTTGGGCACGCCAGACATCCTGCTGCTGGATTCCAACGAGCTGGCGGTGTTCGACAACCTCAAGGGCCGGCTGTACCTGATCGTGCATGCCGACCCGCGTGTCGACGGTGCCTTCGAGCAGGCGCAGGCGCGCCTGGATGCACTGACCGCCAAGCTGCGCGCGCCGGGTGCTGGTTATCCCGCACCGCTCAACAGCGATGTGCTGGACGAGTCCGATTTCGTCTCCGGCTTCACCCGCGAAGGCTTCGTCGATGCGGTCCAGCGCAGCAAGGAATACATCCGCGCCGGCGACATCTTCCAGGTGGTGCTGAGCCAGCGCCTGAGCGTGCCGTTCAAGGCGCGCCCGGTGGATGTGTACCGCGCTCTGCGTGCATTGAATCCCTCGCCGTACATGTATTTCCTGGATGTCGGCGACCTGCAGGTGGTCGGTTCCTCGCCGGAAATCCTGGTGCGTTTGCAGGATGGCGAAGTGACGGTGCGCCCGATCGCCGGCACGCGTCCGCGCGGCGCCACCGTCGAGCAGGATCTGGCACTGGAAGCCGAACTGCTGGCCGATCCGAAGGAACGCGCCGAGCACCTGATGCTGATCGACCTCGGCCGCAACGATGCCGGTCGCGTGTCCAAGGCCGGCACCGTGGAAGTGGGCGAGCAGTTCGTGATCGAACGCTACAGCCACGTCATGCACATCGTCAGCGAAGTGACCGGGCAGCTGCAGCCGGGCCTGAGCTACGCCGACGTGCTGCGTGCCACGTTCCCGGCCGGCACGGTCAGTGGTGCGCCGAAGATCCGCGCGCTGGAAGTGATCCGTGAGCTGGAACCGATCAAGCGCAATGTCTACGCCGGCAGCATCGGCTACATCGGTTGGCACGGCGATGCCGATACCGCGATCGCGATCCGCACCGCGGTGATCAAGGACGGCCGCCTGTACGTGCAGGCCGGCGCCGGCATCGTCTACGACTCGGACCCGGACAAGGAATGGGACGAGACGATGAACAAGGGCCGCGCACTGTTCCGCGCCGTCGCCCAGGCCGCCAAGGGCCTGTGAGTTCTGCCGTGCCGTGGCCGACGCCGCGGCACCTTCCGCTGTTCCCGTTCAAGACAAGGAGTACTGCATGAAGCTGCTGAGCGCATTGCTGTGGTCGTCACTGCTGGCCACGATGGCCCCGTCTGCGTGGGCGCAGGCCAATACCATTCCCTCGCAGCCGCACCTGCTGGTGAAGGGGCAGGGCACCCGCACGGTGATGCCGGACCGGTTCGGCCTGCAGTTGAACATCGAAGAGACCGACATGGATGCCGACGCCGCGCGCCGCCGCGTGCAGGACAATGTCGCCCGCGTGCTGGCGCTGTTCAAGCAGTACAAGGCGGTGGAAGGCAGCGTACGTGCGGACAACCTGCGGATCGGCCCGGCAACCCGCTATGAGCAGAGCCGGCAGGTCTTCATCGGTACCCAGGTGTCGCGCCAGTTGCGCGCCAGCTTCGCCAGCGTGAAGCAGATGCAGGACGTGCTGGGTGCACTGAAGGCCAACGAGAACGTACAGGTCAGCAGCATGGCACCGACGTACTCCGGTGAAGTGGCGCTGCGCCGGGAACTCAAGGGTGAGGCCGCGGCGTCGACGCGCCAATCCGCGCAGGGCCTTGCCAATGCCTACGGCACGAAGCTGCGCGGGCTGTACAGCATCTCCGATGTGGCGCCGAACTTCGCCTATGGCGTGCAGGCGGGCAATTGGCCCAGAAGCGACGACATGGTGACACCGCCATCGCCGCCGTCACCTGCGGCGCAGATGGACATGATCGAGACCACCGGCTCACGCCTGCGCGAATCCATCGAAGCCGGCCCCATCACCTACACCGAAAGCGTGTACGCCATTTTCCTGATAAGCGACGGAACCTGACCATGTTGTGGATGATCGACAACTACGACAGCTTCACCTACAACCTCGTGCAGTACCTGCAGACGCTGGGCGCCGAGGTGAAGGTGGTGCGCAACGATGCGATGAGCGTGGACGAGATCGTCGCGCAGAAGCCCGAGCGCATCGTCATCTCGCCCGGCCCGTGCACGCCCAACGAAGCGGGCGTGTCGCTTGAGCTGATCGAGCGCCTGGGCCCGACCACGCCGATCCTCGGCGTGTGCCTGGGCCACCAGGGCATCGGCCAGGTCTACGGCGGTACGGTCATCCGCGCCGGCAACATCATGCATGGCAAGACCTCGCCGATCCGCCATCAAGGCAAGGGCGTGTTCGCCGGCCTGCCGGACCGTTACCAGGCCACCCGCTACCACTCGCTGGTGGTGGACAAGAACAGCCTGCCCGATGTGCTGGAAGTGACCGCCTGGACCGAGAACGACGACGGCTCGATCGAAGAGATCATGGGTCTGCGCCACCGCCAGTTCCCGGTGGAGGGCGTGCAGTTCCACCCCGAATCCATCCTCACCGAACACGGCCACGCTTTGCTGCGCAATTTCCTGCAGCGTCCGGCGGCCTGATCCAAGGAGCATTCCCATGAGCTTCTCCCCCCAGGAAGCCCTGCAACGCACCATCGAGCACCGCGAAATCTTCTTCGACGAAATGGTCGACCTGATGCGGCAGATCATGCGCGGCGACGTGTCGCCGATGATGACCGCCGCCATCCTCACCGGCCTGCGCGTGAAGAAGGAAACCATCGACGAGATCGCCGCTGCGGCCACGGTGATGCGCGAATTCGCGCTGGCGGTGCCGGTGGCCGATACCACCCACCTGGTCGACATCGTCGGCACCGGCGGCGATGGCTCGCACACCTTCAACATCTCCACCTGCGCGATGTTCGTCGCCGCTGCGGCCGGTGCGCGCGTGGCCAAGCATGGCAACCGCAGCGTGTCGTCCAAGTCCGGCAGCGCCGATGCGGTGGAAGCACTGGGTGCGGCCATCGAGCTGCAGCCGGCGCAGGTGGCCGCGGCAATCGAGCAGACCGGCATCGGTTTCATGTTCGCGCCGATCCATCACCCGTCGATGAAGGTCGTTGCGCCGGTACGCCGCGAGATGGGCGTGCGCACCATCTTCAACATCCTCGGCCCGCTGACCAACCCGGCCAGCGCACCGTCGGTGCTGATGGGCGTGTTTCACCCGGATTTAGTGGGTATCCAGGCACGCGTGCTGCGCGAGCTGGGCACCGAGCGCGCCATGGTGGTCTGGGGCCGCGACAACATGGACGAGATCTCGCTGGGCGCCGGTACCCTGGTGGGCGAGCTGCGCGACGGCAAGGTGCGCGAGTACGAGATCCACCCGGAAGATTTCGGCATCGCCATGTCGGCCAGCCGCAACCTGCGCGTGGATGGTCCGGAGCAGTCCATCGCCATGCTGCGCGCCGTGCTGGACAACCAGCCGGGCCCGGCGCTGGACATCGTGGCACTGAATGCCGGCGCCGCGCTGTACGTGGCCGGCGTGGCCAGCGACATCGGCGACGGCCTGGCCCGCGCCCGTGCCGCCATCGCCAACGGCAGTGCCCGTCAGCGCCTGCAGCAGTATGTGGAGACCACCCGCGCGCTGGTTGCCTGAGCGCGCGGTTCAGCCTGAACCCCTCGATGGCCGATAATGGCCGTCCTCACCGCCCCCGCATTGAACCGACGACGATGAGCGACATCCTGCAGACGATCCTGGCCCGCAAGGCCGAAGAAGTGGCCCAGCGCCGCGCCCAGCGCCCGCTCGAGGAGCTGCAGGCCGCCCTGGCCAGTGCCCCGCCGGTACGTGGCTTCGTGCGCGCCTTGCAGGCGGCGGTGGCCAACGGCGACCCGGCGGTGATCGCCGAGGTGAAGAAGGCCAGCCCCTCCAAGGGCGTCATCCGCCCGGATTTCCGCCCGGCCGACATCGCCGTCAGCTACGAGTTCGGCGGTGCCAGCTGCCTGTCGGTGCTGACCGACGTGGACTTCTTCCAGGGCGCCGACGCCTACCTGCAGCAGGCCCGCGAGGCCTGCACGCTACCCGTGCTGCGCAAGGACTTCGTGATCGACGCCTACCAGGTGTACGAGGCGCGCGTGCTGGGCGCCGACTGCATCCTGCTGATCGTCGCTGCGCTGGACGACACCCAGCTGGCCACGCTGTCCGAACTGGCGATGTCGCTGGGCATGGACGTACTGGTGGAAGTGCACGACATCGACGAGCTGGAGCGTGCGCTGCAGGTGCCGGCGCCGATGATCGGAATCAACAACCGCAACCTGCGCACCTTCGAGGTGTCGCTGCAGACCACGCTGGACATGCAGAAGGCGGTGCCGCGTGATCGCCTGCTGGTGACCGAGAGCGGCATCCTCGGCCCGCAGGACGTGGCGTTGATGCGCGACGCCGGCATCCACTCGTTCCTGGTGGGCGAGGCCTTCATGCGCGTGGAAGAGCCGGGCGAGGGCCTGCGTCAGCTATTCTTCGCGGCATGAAAACGCACTATCCGACGCCGCGCGACGATGCGCCGCTGGTGGTCTTCGACTTCGACCACACCCTCTACGACGGCGATTCGGGCACCCACCTGTTCGCCTCGCTGATCAAGCGCAACCCGTTGCGGATGCTGGCGGCGCTGCTGGTCACACCGATCGCCGGGCCGATGGTGGCGATGCTGCCGACGCGTCGTGCCGGTATTTCGGTCTATGTGTGGATCGGCAGTTTCGGCCTGCACCGGGCGCGCGATTTCAACAAGGTGATCGACGCCTATGTGCTGCGCAACGAGGCGCAGATGCGCGCCAAGCTGCTGCCGCAGGCGCTGGAGGTGTTCGCTGCGCATCGCGCCAAGGGCGACCGCGTGGTGGTCGCCACCGGCGCGCCGCCGGAGCTGGCACGGGCGATCCTGGCCTTCGTCGCCCACCAGGACGTGCCGGTGATCGGCACCGAGGTCGGTCCGCGGCTGGGTGGCGTCGGCCCGACCCGCCACTGCCACAACGAAGAGAAGATGCGCATGCTGCGCGAGCGCGGCTACGGCGATATCGATATCGCGTATTCGGACAGCACCGCCGACCTGCCGCTGCTGCTGGCCGCCAAGGCGCCGGTGGTGGTGAACCCGAAGCCGGGCCGCGTGGAGTTCTTCCGCCGCGTTCTGCCGGCCGGCACCCGCATCCTCAACTGGGGCTGCGTGGACCGCGGCGGCGCAAAGGCGTAGTCCGGGCGGGGTCAGAGCCCCTTCGGGGATCTGACCCCATCAGAAGGGGTGTCAGGGGTCAGATCCCCGAAGGGGCTCTGACCCTACCACACGCCCCCGCCGAATCGGTAGCGCCGGGCCATGCCCGGCGAGCGCTCAACGGTACAGGTGACCGTACACCGCATGCCCGATCTGGAACAGGCTGATGCCCAGCACCAGCACACCCACGGCCACCAGCACCCAGCGCTCCTTCAGGCGCTTCACCAGCAGTGCCGCCACCGGTGCGGCCATCATGCCGCCGATCAGCAGGCCGGCCACGATCTGCAGGTGATGCAGGCCCATCGACAGCAGGAACGTAGCTGAAACCGTCAGGGTGACCACGAATTCGGCCGCGTTCACCGTGCCGATGGTGGTGCGCGCCTGGCCGCCGCGGGCCAGCAGGGTGGAGGTGGCCACCGGTCCCCAGCCGCCCCCGCCGCTGGCATCCAGGAAGCCGGCCACGAAGCCCAGCACGGGCACCCGCTTGACCTCGCCCTTGGGCATCAGTCGGCCGGCGGCACGCGCCAGGATGATGATGGCCAGCACCAGCAGGTAGAGATAGATGAGCGGGCGGATCACCTCGCCGGGCAACTGGGTCAGGCCGTAGGCACCCACGGCGCCGCCGACAGCGCCGGGCAGGGCCAGGCGCAGGAACAAGCGCTTATCGACATTGCCGGCGACCAGATGCGACACGCCGGAGGCGCCGGTGGTGAACACCTCGGCGGTGTGGATGGCGGCGCTGGCCTGCGCGGGCGGAATGCCCATGGCCAGCATCACTGACGACGACACCAGGCCGAACGCCATGCCCAGCGCGCCGTCCACCAGCTGGGCGCCCAGGCCAATGAGGATGAACCACCAGAATGCGCTGCTCAGTTCCATGCACCGAGCCTAGCGCGCGAAGGGGTGCGGACCAAGGTCCGCACCCACCGGGTGCTCAACGGTCAACGGGTGCCGTACAGCACCACGGTCTTGCCGCGGGCGTGCAGCAGGCCGTCGGTCTGCAGCTTCTTCAGCACGCGGCCGGCCATTTCGCGCGAGCAGCCGACCAGGCGTGCGAGCTCCTGGCGCGAGACGCGCAGCTGGCTGCCCTGCGGATGGCTCATCGCCTCCGGCTCCTGCGCCAGGTCGTGCAGGGTGCGCACGATCCGGTCGGTAACGTCCAGGAATGCCAGGCGACTGGCCTTGCGGCTGGTGTCGAGCAGGCGCTTGGAGATCTGCTGGCCCAGCGCGTACAGCAGGCGCGGGGCGTCGGCCGACAGCGGGCCGAGGAACAGCTGGTGCAGGCGCTCGTAGCTGATTTCGGCCAGCTCGCAGGCGGTACGGGTCCGCAGGATCACCTCGCGGCGGTCCGATTCGACGAACAGACCCATCTCACCCACGAACTCGCCGGCACCGAAGTAGCCCAGCACCAGCTCGCGATCGTCATCTTCCTCGGCCATGATCGAAACCGAGCCGCTGATGACGTAATACAGGGTTCCCGCCGGGTCACCGGGTCGGAAGACGTCGGTACGGGTGGGGTATCGCCGCCTGTGGCTGTGCGCCAGGAAACGATCGATTGTGGCGATATCCAGGGCCAGTGGACTGCTAGCTAGGCGCACGGTTGACACGATAGGAGCGCTCCCTCTGCGCATGAACGGATTCACGGGGTCGATAGCGGAGCTTAACCAGCGCAATTGTTAAGGGCAAACAGTGTGCCAGATGTGAGCGCTCTTCACGTTCCCCCCGGGGACAGTTTGCCCCATAATTCCCCCTTTCCCTTCTTACACAGGAATCGACCGCCGTGGTCAAGCCGTTGCCTCGCCTGAGGCTGCAGGGTTTCAACAACCTCACCAAGGCGCTGAGCTTCAACATCTATGACGTGTGTTACGCGCGCACCGAAGAGGAGCGTCAGCGTTACATTGAATACATCGATGAAGAGTACAACGCCGACAGGCTGACTCAAATCTTGACCGATGTCGCCGAGATCATCGGCGCCAACATCCTGAACGTGGCCCGCCAGGACTACGATCCGCAGGGTGCCTCGGTGACCATCCTGATCTCCGAAGAACCGGTGATCGACAAGAAGCAGGCCGGCAAGGAGCTGATCTCCGACGCCGTGGTCGCGCACATGGACAAGTCGCACATCACCGTGCACACCTATCCGGAAACGCACCCGCAGGAAGGTATCGCCACCTTCCGCGCCGACATCGACGTGGCCACCTGCGGCGTCATTTCGCCGTTGAAGGCGTTGAACTACCTGATCGAAAGCCTCGAGTCGGACATCGTGATCATGGACTACCGCGTCCGTGGCTTCACCCGCGATGTGAAGGGCAAGAAGCACTACATCGATCACAAGATCAACTCGATCCAGAACTTCCTGGCCAAGAACATCAAGTCGCGTTACGAGATGTTCGACGTCAACGTCTACCAGGAAAACATCTTCCACACGAAGATGCACCTGAAGGACTTCGACCTGGACCAGTACCTGTTCGAGGAAAAGGCCAAGAACCTGTCGTTCAAGGAACGCATGAAGATCGAAGCGCTGCTCAAGCGCGAGATCGAAGAGCTGTTCCACGGCCGGAACCTGTCCGAGTAAGCCCCATGTGCGATGCCCGCAGGCATCGCCACCCAGGCGGGACGACCCGCCCCGTGGAACGCGCTGTCGCGCAGTTTGCAGTTCCACGGTGATGTACCGACCCACGGCCCGGTGTGAAAACACCGGGCCGTTTCGTTTTTCTCAAAAAAGGTAAGGAGCCCCCACCCATGCCCTGGATCTACCTGCTGCTGGCCGGCCTGTTCGAGATCGGTTTCGCCCTCGGAATGAAGTACTCCGAGGGCTTCAGCAAACCCCTTCCCACCGCTGCCACGGTCGTATCCGCGCTGATCAGCCTGTACCTGATGAGCCAGGCGATGAAGAGCATCCCGGTCGGCACGGCCTACGCGATCTGGACCGGTATCGGCGCCATGGGCGTGGCGGTACTGGGCATCTACCTGTTCAACGACAGCGCATCGCCGGCCCGCCTGGCCTGCGTGGGCCTGATCGTGGCCGGTGTGATCGGCCTGAAGCTGGTTTCGCCGAACTGATTGATGGCCCGACCAACGGTCGGGCCCCACCGCCTGATCCGGTAGTGCCGGCCGCTGGCCGGCAACCTCCTGATCTTCGGCGGTGCCTGGGGGGTTGCCGGCCAGCGGCCGGCACTACCCGGGGCCTACAGCCGGTAGGCGATGGTCTTCATCACCTTGGAGGCCAGCGCCATCGCGCCCGGGATCGGGAATGGCAGACGGCGTGCGCCGGCCTGCTCGGCGTGCTCCGCATGGCGGGCCTCGTCTTCCTTCATGACCTGGATGACCGCGCGGCTGCGCAGGTCGCCGGCCGGCAGGTCGACCAGGTGCTCGTCCAGATGGGCTTCCACCTGGCGCTCGGTTTCGACCACGAAGCCCAGGTTCCAGCCATCGCCACGCAGCCCGGCCAGGGTGCCGATGGCGTAGCTGCCGGCATACCAGAGCGGGTTGAACAGGCTCGGACGGCTGTCCAGTTCGCCCAGGCGGGTGGCGCACCAGGCCAGGTGGTCGGTTTCTTCCTGGGCCGCTTCCAGCAGGTGTTCACGCGTGGCCGGGTCGCGGGCCACGGCGGCCTGGCCGAAGTACAGGCCCTGCGCGCACACCTCGCCGACATGGTTGATCCGCATCAGCCCGGCCGCATGGCGGCGTTCGGCGCGGTCCATGCCCGGCTCGTCGGTCTCCGTGGCCGGGTAGGGACGGGCCGCCGGCGGGTTGCCGAACACCGTGTCCAGGGCGCGCTGCGCCTCGGTCAGCAGGTGGTCCAGCGGGGTGATCTGGCGGAGTGCGGTCATGGCGGTACGGGTGGGGCGGGGAGGGCCCGATTCTCGCCCGGCCCTGCCGCCCTGCCAACCCGGGGGCAGGGCCTGCTTGCACCGGGAGGTCAGGATGCGTACAATCCCGCCTCTTACGCTTCACCTTTTCACAACGCGTGGCAGAGTTCCGGCGAGCCTTTCGCCGCAATGAGCCCGACCTAACCTAGAGTTCTTCATGAGCACTTTCACTGCCAAGAACGGGACCGTCCAGCGCGACTGGTACCTCGTCGACGCCGAGGGCAAGACCCTGGGCCGTCTCGCCACCGAGCTGGCCCGCCGTCTGCGCGGCAAGCACAAGCCGGTCTACACCCCCCACGTTGATACCGGCGACTACCTGGTCGTCATCAATGCAGAAAAGATTGCCGTCACCGGCAAGAAGCTGCAGGACAAGATGTATCACCGTTTCACCGGTTACATCGGCAACCTGAAGACCGAATCCCTGGCACAGGCGCTGGAGCGCCACCCGGAGCGCGTGATCGAGATCGCCGTGAAGGGCATGCTGCCGAAGGGCCCGCTGGGTCGCCAGATGTACCGCAAGCTCAAGGTCTACGCCGGCACTGAGCATCCGCACGCCGCACAGCAGCCGCAGGTTCTGGATATCTAATCATGGCTATCACTCAAAACTACGGCACTGGCCGCCGCAAGTCCTCCACCGCTCGCGTGTTCCTGCGCAAGGGTTCGGGCAACATCACCGTCAATGGCCGTCCGCTCGACGAGTTCTTCGGTCGTGAGACTGCGCGCATGATCGTGCGCCAGCCGCTCGAGCTGACCAAGAACACCGAAAGCTTCGACATCCTGGTCACCGCCGCTGGCGGCGGCACCACCGGCCAGGCCGGTGCGATCCGTCTGGGCATCGCCCGTGCTCTGGTCGAGTACGACGAAACCCTGAAGTCCGAGCTGCGCAAGGCCGGCTTCATGACCCGTGACGCCCGTGAAGTCGAGCGTAAGAAGGTTGGTCTGCACAAGGCCCGCCGCGCCACCCAGTTCTCCAAGCGCTGATTTACCGCGCCTGGTTGGGCTCCTTCGGGAGCCCGCTGGATGGAAAAGCAAAAGCCCGGCTTCGGCCGGGCTTTTGTCGTTTCGGGGTGGGGCATTTCCGGATTGCCGGCCAGCGGCCGGCACTACCCGTCCTTTTTGCATGTCCGAACCCGGGCCTCTCTCTGGAGAAGAGCCCCCTTGTTGTTCAAGGGGGTGCGCCGACAGGCGCGGGGATAAGGTGGGATGCGTGACCAAACAAAAAGAAAAAAGCCTGATCTTTCGATCAGGCTTTTTTCTTTTTGTTTGGCTGCCCCGGATGGATTCGAACCACCGAATGCCTGAGTCAGAGTCAGGTGCCTTACCGCTTGGCGACGGGGCAAAACGTGCAACTATTTTCTCACTTTTCACACTGAAAAACAACTTGATTTTCAGTGTGGTGGCTATGGGTGGACTCGAACCACCGACCCCAGCATTATGAGTGCTGTGCTCTAACCGGCTGAGCTACATAGCCTTGGTGAGCCCGCTATTCTGCGGATGTGTATCGTCCCTGTCAACACTTTTGTGTCGTGCTTGTGGGCCGACAGAGGGCATGGGATAGTCCCAACCAGTAGATTTTCTTAGGAGTCCGCATCGTGATCGATCCGGACGGCTATCGACCGAACGTCGGCATCGTGCTGATGCGGCAGGACGGCCAGGTGTTCTGGGCACGACGTGTGCGCCGGGACGGTTGGCAGTTCCCGCAGGGTGGCATGAACACCGACGAGACGCCTGTCGAGGCCATGTATCGTGAACTGCAGGAAGAGACCGGCCTGCTGCCTGAGCATGTGGAAGTGCTCGGGGCGACGCCCGGCTGGCTGCGCTACAAGCTGCCGGCGCGCGCCATCCGCCGCAACGAGCGGCAGGTCTGCATCGGCCAGAAGCAGGTCTGGTTCCTGCTGCGCCTGACCGGCGACGAATCCCACGTGAAGCTGGACCACACCGACGCGCCCGAGTTCGACCACTGGCGCTGGGTGGACTTCTGGTACCCGGTAGAGCACGTGGTGATGTTCAAGCGGGGCGTCTATGCGCGTGCCTTGCGACATCTGGCGCCGCTGGCGCGCGGAGTGGCCGGGCAGGGCGTGACCGCCATGCCCAAGAGTGCCGCCGAGGCCTGGATGCCAGGCCATACCGCCGGGCATGACCGCCCACGCAAGCGCCCGCGGACCCGCGGCTACTGGCCGAAGAAGGCCACCGGCGATGGTCCGGCGACGTGAACAGCTGAACGGTATCGAGAATGGTTCAGGTCTCTGATTGACAACCATTCTCGTTTCCATTGGAATAGCCAACAGGCCACTCTTGGCCTGTCAGCCCGGTTCACGCCTGTGTACGTCTGCATCTGCAACGGAGTCACCGACCACCAGATCCGCGAAGCCGCCAGCCATGGCGTCAGCACGGTGGCCGAGCTGACGATGCGTACCGGTTGTGGCGCTACCTGTGGCTCCTGCCTGGACATGGCCGGCGATCTGCTGGCCAAAGCGCGCGCCACCCACGATCTGCCGCTGCCGGTCCTCGGTCTGGCCCAGGTCGCCTGATCGTCTCTTTCGCGGCGCGTTGACGCCGCGCTTCCGCATCCTTCACGTGCGGCCGCACAGGCCAATGCGCACGATTCGCGTTCCTTCACGACTGCGCGCAAGGCGCTAAAGTGCCTGCGTTTTCAGCGTGCAGGAGCATCCCCATGAAGGGCGACACCAAGGTCATCGAATTCCTCAACAAGGTCCTCTACAACGAGCTGACCGCGATCAACCAGTACTTCCTGCACGCCAAGATGCTGAAGAACTGGGGCATCAAGGAGCTGGCCGAACACGAGTACAAGGAATCGATCGACGAGATGAAGCATGCCGACATGCTCGCCGACCGCATCCTGTTCCTCGAAGGCCTGCCGAACTTCCAGGCGCTGGGCAAGCTGCGCATCGGCGAGAACCCGACCGAGATCCTGCAGTGCGACCTGTCGCTGGAACGCGACGGCGTGGTGACCCTGCGCGAGGCCGTGGCCTATTCCGATTCGGTCGGTGACTACGTCAGCCGCCAGCTGTTCGTGAAGATCCTCGACTCGGAAGAAGAGCACATCGACTGGCTGGAAACCCAGCTGGACCTGATCGAGCGTATCGGCGAGCCGAAGTACCTGCTCAGCAAGCTGGAAGAGTGACGTAGCGTCGAGCTTGCTCGACTGTGATCAGCATGGCGATGGTCGAGCAAGCTCGACGCTACCGATGCTGTGCCAGGTAGCCCGTCAGCGCCACGCGTGCCCGGGCGAATTCGGCAACCAGCAGCGCTACCGCCACGGCGGGGCGCTGCAGGCTGCCGCTGCGGGCCTCGTGTTCGATCCGCTGCGCCACCGCCGACAGCGACAATGCCCCCACGTTCGCACTCGATGACTTCAGGCTGTGGGCGATTGCCTGCAGGCGCGGCTCGTCGCTGCCCTGCGCGGCCTGCTGCAGCTGCTGCACCATGGCCGGTGCATCGTCCAGGAACACCGTGATGATCTGGAAGGCGGTGTCGCCGATCACCGCGTGCAGTTCGTCCAGCACATCGCGGTCGAGCACCGGCTGTGGCTTGGAGCCGACTCGGCTGTCGTCGTCTTGTAGAGCCGAGCCATGCTCGGCTGATGGAGCGCGACTGCTATTGGCCGTCAACCGAGCATGGTCCGGCTCTGCAGACGGCCGTGCAGGTGATGCAGCCTTACCGTCCCCCCAGCGCTTCAACAGCGCATGCAACGTGGTGCGTGCGATCGGCTTGGACAGGTAGTCGTCCATGCCGGCCTGCAGGCAGCGCTCGCGGTCACCGGCCATCGCGTTGGCGGTCATCGCGATGATCGGCAGCCGCGTGTGCCCCGCTTCCCGCTCCTCGGCGCGCCAGTGACGGGTAGCGGCATAGCCGTCCAGCACCGGCATCTGACAATCCATCAGCACCACATCCACAGCGCCCTCGCGCAGGGCAAGCAGGGCCTGTTCGCCATCGGCGGCGTTGCGCACCTCGCACTGGAACACGCGCAGCAGCTGCTCGGCCACCATCCGGTTGACCGTGTTGTCCTCCACCAGCAGCACCCGCAGGTGCAAGGGCGGCAGCGTGGGCTGCCCCTCTTCGGCATTGGCCAGCAGCGCGGCAGGGCGCACAGGCGCGGCCGGTGCAGCCAGTAACGCGTGCAGTGCGGCGTCATCGAAGTGAGCGGGTAGCTGACGCTGGCGCGGGCGTGCCGGAAGAGCATCGTCCTGCAGCCACAGGACCTGCAGCGCGTCGTCCTCGCCACGCTCGGCCAATGCCTGCTGCAGGGTCACTTCGCCGATGCGGCGCGCGCGTGCATCGACCAGCAGCCAGGCCGGAGCCGGCTGCGCCGGCCGTGGTGCCGCGCGCAGGCGCTCGACCACGGCGTTGGCCTGCGTCAGCGCATGCACCTGCAGTCCATGATGGGCCGCGATGCGCTCGATGTGCGCCTGCAGGATCGCATCGGTACTGAACAGCAGCAGCGGGGCCGGCGTGCGCGCCATTGCCGGCAGGTCGCCGGGCACCTTCAACAGCGGGATCTCGAACCAGAATGTCGCACCGTGGCCCGGCGTGGACTGCACGCCGATGCGCCCGTGCATCAGGTCGATGATGCGCTTGCAGATGGCCAGGCCCAGGCCGGTGCCGCCGTAGATGCGGGTGGTGGAGGCGTCGGCCTGGCTGAAGGACTGGAACAGGCGAGCCTGCAGGGCCGCATCGATGCCGATGCCGGTGTCGATGATCTCGAAGCGCAGCTGGTGTTGTGCAGGACCTTCGCCCAGCCGTTGCACGCGCAACTGCACCTGGCCGCGCGCGGTGAACTTGATCGCGTTGGCCAGCAGGTTGCTCAGCACCTGGCGCAGGCGCACCGGGTCGCCGCGCACCGGCAGGCGCACGGAGGGATCCAGCTGCAGGTCGAGCGACAGGCCCTTGGAATCGGCCGCGCGCTGCATCAGCTGCACGACGCCATCAAGCAGGTCACGCAGATTGAAACTGGTGATCTCCAGTTCCAGTGCCTGCGCTTCCAGCCGCGAGTAATCGAGGATGTCGTCGACGATGCGCAGCAACTGCTGCGAGCTGGCCGAGGCGGTAGCCAGCATCTGCCGCTGGTCCTCGCCCAGCGGCCCGCGCGCGATCAGCTCCAGCATCGGCAGGATGCCGTTGAGCGGCGTGCGGATCTCGTGGCTCATCGTGGCCAGGAATTCGCCCTTGGCCAGCACCGCCGCTTCAGCGGCCTGCTTGGCCTGCAGCAGCTGCTGCTCCAGCTGGCCCTGGCGCTCGGTGGTGTGGCGCAGCTGGTCACGCTCGGCGGCCAGCAGGCTGCGCTCCCGTTGCAGCTGGGCCAGTGCCCGGTTGCGCGCGCGCAGGCGCAGGCCCAACAGCAGCAGTGCGACGGCCGCAGCAAGGGCAACCAGCAGCACGCCCCACAGCGGCACGTCAGAGCACCGCGTTGTGGAAGTCGAAGTTGAGGTCGCTGCCGGCCGACTGCACCATGTTGCCCTGGATGTAATCGACCCCGCCAACCCACATCGCGGCCGCAGCCTGCGGGTCCTCGATCTGCTGGCCGATGATCTGCAACCCTGCAGCATGTGCCCGCTCGATCGCCTTGCGCAGTTCTTCGCGCGTGGCCGGGTTGGCATGGCTGCTGGAGAAGCGCGCGGCCATGCGCACGAACGACAACGGCAGCTGGCCCAGCAACGCATCAGCCTCGCCGCCGGGCTCGAACTGGCTCAGGCAGAAGCGCACGCCGGCGCCGGCCATGCGCTGGCAGAATTGCTGCAGCGGCACGGTATGGATCAGCGCGTCGGGCAGGCGCACGTCGATCACCAGCGCGCTGCCGGGCAGGTCGCGCTGCTGCAGCGATTCCAGCAGCCAATCCGCGAACGCATCGCGTTGCAGGGTGCGCAGCGACTGTGAGACGAACAGGTTCAGCGGCTGCGTTGCGTGCCGGTACAGGTCCAGCAGACCCAGCGCATGATCCATCACCTGCTGGTCGAGGTCGGCGATGCGCCCCGCGGCTTCCGCGGCGGGAATCACCTGGCCGGCTGCCAGCACCGTGCCGTCGGCCTGGCGCAGGCGCAGCAGCAGCTGGTACTGCGCGGTGTTGCCACCGGCGACAGCGACGATCGGCTGGTAGGCCAGCTCAAGTTGGCCTTCCAGCAACGCCAGGTGCTCCTGTTCGCTGATCACGTCGCGGTGTACGTGGCCGGCCACGCCGGCGCTGAGCAGGCGTGCCTGCAGGGTGGTGCGTTCGACGGCCTCCAGCGCACTGTTGGCATCCTCGAAGCCGGACGACAGCGGCGCGTAGCCGACCACGCCGCGCAGGTGCACGGATTCATCGTCGCGGATCACGAAGGCGCGCGCCGACAACTGCTCTCGCAGCGTTGCGGCGATGCCTTCCAGGCTGTCCTCGTCGGCGTTGCGTACGAGCAGCAGGAAGCTGTTGTCATTCAGGCGTGCCAACAGATGCGGGTGACCGGCTTCGGCAAGGCGCTGCCCGGCCTGCACCATCAGGCGCTCGAAGGCCGCATAGCCATAGCGCTCGCGCAGCCCCAGCGCGCTGGACACCTCCACGAACAGCACGCCGCCCGGGTCGCGGTGGGCGAGTGCGGCGTTGAGCTGCTGCAGTACGTGATGGCGCGTCGGCAACCCCGTTTCCGGATTGCTGGTGGCCGGTGCGCCGGTGGCACCGGGCAGGGTCGCGGCCTGCGCACGTGCGCGGCGGATGCGGTTGGCCACGGCGGCGATCAGGTGGCGCGGGCGGATCGGCTTGCTCAGGTAGTCATCGGCGCCACTGTCAAGCACCTCGAACTGGCGTTCCGGGTCCGGGTCGCCGCTGAGGAACACGATCGGCAGCAGCTGCAGACCGGGCTGCTGGCGGATCAGCGCGGTCAGGCGCATGCCGTCCAGGCCGGGCAGGTGCAGGTCCATCAGGATCAGGTCGGGGCGATGCTCCCTGATCGCCTGCAGCGCACCGTCGGCATCGCTGTGCACGATCGCCTGCATGCCGGCGCCGTGCAGCACGCTCTGTGCGAACAGGGCCTGGGCGCGGTCGTCCTCGACGATCAGCACGCGGTAGGGCGAATCGGAGGGTGGCGGCGCCTGGTCGTTGTTGCCAGCCTCGGCCAGCACGGCCGGGCCCGGCAGCGGCGGCGGTGCGCTGCCGATCGATGCAGGCGCATCGGAGGCGGCCAGCGGCGGAAGCGCTGCCGGTGCTGCGGCGACGGCGCTCGCCGGTTCAGCGGTCCAGCGTTGCCAATGATCGGCCGGAGGGGTTTCAGCGCGTCCCGGGCGGGCGCCCGCGGGGGATTCGTTTGCGGCCATCGGTGCTCCTGGTGTTCGCGTCCATTATGCGACAAGCCCGGCGCTCAACCGGTGCCGGGCTGGCGTGGACTGTCGGGCGACGCACTGCGAGCCAGCCAGCGCACGCCCTTCCACAAGGTGCGCCAGACCAGCCACACCAGCAGCGCGCCGGCCAGGCTGCAGGCCAGCACCACGATCAGCGCGATCCAGGGATGCGCCAGCGCCAGTGCCAGTCCACCGATCACCACGGTGTCTTCGGCCGCAGAGGCGACCCAGTTGCTGGCCGGTTCCGGCGAGGTGTTGAGCAGGGCGCGGGTACCGGCCTTCAGGCCATGGCTGGCCAGGGCGACGCCGGCACCAGCAGCAAGCGCACCGGTGCCCAGCTGACCGTCCGGCGACAGCGTGGCAGCGGCCAGGAAGGCGCCGGCAGGCACGCGCGCGAGTGTCTGTACTAGGTCCCAGACCGAGTCCACGCCGGGGATCTTGTCGGCGAAGAATTCGGTTACTGCCAGCGCTGCGGACGTGCCCAGCACCCACCACGATTCGGTGGCCTGCAGGGCCGGCGGCAGGTCGACCCAGCCGAGCAGGCCGGCCAGGCCGACGCCGAACACGGTGAGGTAGACGCGGATGCCGGCCAGCCAGGCCAGCAGGATGCCGATCACGAACAGGTGGGCTTCGGTCATGGCGGTGCTCCGGCGACGGAACTGTGCAGGGGGCCACACTATCGACGATGGCGTGCCTGAACGCCACAGACCGCAGTCGGCCACTGCGCAGGAAACCCACCCGTCCTGTCATACACTAGCCCGTCGTTTGCTACAGGGGCCGTACCGGTGTCGCCATCGCGATGCCCCGGAAACCACCCATGACCAACCGTCCTCC
Organism: Stenotrophomonas maltophilia; assembly: GCF_002138415.1. NCBI lineage: Bacteria > Pseudomonadati > Pseudomonadota > Gammaproteobacteria > Lysobacterales > Lysobacteraceae > Stenotrophomonas > Stenotrophomonas maltophilia. Next base: position 4,243,775 of record NZ_CP015612.1, on the reverse strand, counting down.
CATGCGCGTGCAGGTCCGCCTGCCCGGCGCGCCGCAACCACCTGTCGACCGTCGCCGCCTGCTGGTGATCGGCGGCATCTGGCTGCTCAGCCTGGTGCTGGCGGTGCTGGGTGGCTGCTGGATGGCCACGCCGCGCGATGCCCAGGGCCAGCGCCTGCAGGCCGCCGAGAAGCGCGCCGAGACGCTGCAGACGCAGTTGACCGAGCTGCGCCAGAAGCAGGCCACGCTGGAAGCCTCCGACCGCATCAGCCGCGCCGCCAACACCGAGGTGCAATCCTCGCTGGCCGAGCGCGATGAAGAGATCGCCGGCCTGCGTGCCGACGTCGCCTTCTATGAGCGACTGGTGGGCTCCACCAGCCAGCGCAAGGGCCTGAACACCCATTCCATCGAGTTCAGCCCGGAAGCGGCCGGCACCTGGCAGTACACCGCGGTGCTGACCCAGAACCTCAACCGTGGCGCCATCAGCCAGGGACAGATGCGTTTCACCGTGGAAGGTGTCAAGAACGGCAAGCTGGCCACGATCAGCTGGGATGATCTGCACCAGCGCAGCAAGGTACCGGGACAGGATTACTCGTTCCGGTACTTCCAGCAGCTCACCGGCAGCGTGATGCTGCCGGCTGACTTCACCCCGCAACGCGTGCGGGTGACATTGGGGAGTGGTACGGGGGGTACCACCCAGGTATTCGACTGGAAACAGGCCGGTGCGCCGGCCGCCAAAGGGGAGTAGGCAGATGTTCGGAAGCAGCAAATCCAACCGTGAAGGCCAGCTGGTGGTGGATGCCCTGATCGGCAACCAGGTGGTGATTCGTGGCGATGTGGAATTCAGTGGGGGCCTGTATGTGGAAGGTCGCATCCATGGCAAGGTGATCGCCGCCGAAGGCGCCAGTGGCGCGACCCTGACGGTCGCCGAGCATGGCGCGATCGAGGGCGAGATCCGCGCCCAGGTGGTGGTCATCAGTGGCCGCCTGGACGGCGACGTGCACGCCACCGAGAAGGTCGAGCTGACCCCGAGCGCACGGGTCAATGGCAACGTCCACTACCAGGTTGTGGAGATGAATGCGGGCGCCCAGCTGAACGGCCGCCTGATCCATGCCAGCGCCCCGATGGCGGCCCTGCCGGCCCCGGAAGGTGATGAGGCCAATGGCGGCAAGGGTGACACCGCCACACGCCGCAAGCTGGCCGAGGCGATGGCTTGAAAGCCATCGTCGGCACCCCCATGCTGACACCATGAGCACGCTAGTCTCCCTGCCCGGCGCCACCCCGGTTGCCGCGCCCGATTACCAGTCGCTGGAGCGCCCGCTGAACTTCACCGAGTCGGCGGCCGCCAAGGTCAAATCCCTGATCCAGGAAGAGGGCAACCCCGACCTGGCCCTGCGCGTGTACATCGAAGGCGGTGGCTGTTCGGGCTTCCAGTACGGGTTCGAGTTCGACGAGAACCGTGCCGAGGACGACCTGGCGGTACAGACCAGCGGGGTGACCCTGCTGGTCGACCCGCTGAGCCTGCAGTACCTGATGGGCGCCGAGGTGGACTACACCGAGAGCCTGACCGGTGCCCAGTTCGTGATCCGCAACCCGAACGCGAAGACCACCTGCGGCTGCGGCAGCAGCTTCAGCATGTAAGAACCCTGTGGCCGGCAGGTGCCAACGAGGGTTGGCACCTCAGTAGATCCACGCCAGGCGTGGATGCTGTGCCTGCACGCCCACACCGGCAGATTGCGCACAGCGCCGACCTTGCCACCCGCATCGATTGGCGGCACGCTTGCCGGATGCCCAATACTCCTTCGCCGCTTTCCGGTTTCGCCTTCGTCGGCGAACCGCTGGAGCGCGCCGATGCCCTGCGCGAAGATGCCGATGCACTGGCGCGCCTGTGGCCGGGCGCGCGCATTCTCGTGCTCGATCAGGACGGCAGCGCCTTTACCGGCGATGACGATCAGCCCCTGGCGCTGACCGGCGCCGACATCGGTGGTGGTCCCGGTGCCGCGATCTTCCTCGGCCTGCGTGGCGAGCAGGCCTGGTTCTCGGTCGAAGCCAGCAACGTCACCGTCACCGCTCCGCGCCGCCTCGACCTGCGCCAGGCTGCACTGCTGTGGTCGATGGCCGATGCGACCGCCTTCAGCTATGCCCGCGGCATGTCCTACTGGCATTCGCGCACCCGTTTCTGCGGCGTGTGCGGCGGTGCCGTGGCGTTTGCCCGCGGCGGCTTCGTCGGTCGTTGCGCGCAGTGTTCCGCCGAACACTACCCGCGTGTCGATCCTGCCGTGATCGTCGCCGTGGAGAACCAGGGCCGCCTGCTGCTGGGCCGGCAGTCGAACTGGGCACCGCGTCGCTACTCGGTGCTGGCCGGTTTCGTCGAGCCCGGCGAGACCTTCGAGCAGACCGTGGTGCGCGAAGTCCATGAGGAGAGCAAAGTGCGGGTGACTGCTTGCCAGTACCTCGGTTCGCAGCCGTGGCCGTTCCCGGGCGCGCTGATGGTCGGTTTCCGTGCCCAGGCGCAGGACGACCTGCCGACCGTGGACGGTGAGCTGGAAGACGCGCGCTGGTTCAGTGCCGACGAGGTGGGCGCGGCGCTGGCACGCGATGTGGAGGACGATGGCCAGGGCATCCGCCTGTCGCCGCCGATCTCGATTTCGCGCGGCCTGATCGAACACTGGTACCGGCAGCAGAAGGGCTGAGCCCGGCCGGTTGCGGCGCCTGTATTGCCGCCACCTGAACACGGCCCGGGTTACAGTGCCGGTCACCGCGGACGGCGTCGCTGCGACAGGTAAGGTAGCGACGCCGAGCGTTCTGTTTCGTAGGGAGACCTGCCATGTTCACCACTCTGGCCGCCGTGCTGGTGGCACTGGCCCTGGGCCATGTAGCCCCGGCCGCTGCCGCCTCGCTGCGCCGTTTCGACGGCTTCCGGCGCTGGCTGGGCTGGCTGGATGCGCGCGGTGGCAAGGCCTGGCAGGGACCGGCAGGCGTGGCGCTGGCGCTGCTGCCGCCGCTGCTGCTGATGGCGCTGTTGGCCTGGCTGCTGCATGGGGTGCTGTACGGTCTGCCGTCGCTGCTGCTGGGCGTGGCGGTGCTGGCCTGGTGCTGGGGACCGCGCGACCTGGACCGCGATATCGAAGCGATCATCGACGCCGACGATGCAGCGACGCGGCAGGCGGCGCTACGCAACCTGCAGGCCGCCGGTGGCAGCCTGCGCGAGGATGTGCCATCACTGGTGGAAGCAACGGTGTTCAACGCGCTGCGGCGCTGGTTCGCGGTGCTGTTCTGGTTCCTGCTGCTCGGCCCGGCCGGTGCGGTGGGCTATCGCCTGTTGGCATTGATGGCTGAAAGCCCGATGCGCGCACGCGTGCCGGTGGAGCCGCTGGCGCTGGCGCAGCGCCTGCTGGGCTGGGTCGAGTGGCCGGTGGCGCAGCTGATGGCGTTTTCCATGGCACTGGTGGGTAACTTCGATACGGCGTGGAAGGCCTGGCGCCAGGCCCATGGCGAACGCCTGGCCGGTGGCATTGGTTTTCTCGGCGCGGTGGCGCGGGCCAGCGTCAATGCCGAGCTGCGCGAGGATGCGCACGATTACACCGAGGCGGGGCTGTTGCCAGTATGGCAGCGGTTGCCGGACCTGCGTGATGCGATGAGCCTGGTGTGGCGGATGCTGCTGCTGTGGCTGGCGATCCTCGCCCTGCTGGTGATTGCAGGCTGGGTGACGTAGTTGTATTGCAGGGCTTGCAGCCCTGCACCTGCAGAAGCAACAGCAACGGCAACAGCAACAGCAACAGCAACGGCAGGATTGCTGCGGGTTGGCGGGGTGGGTCAGATGGCGGGGGACGCCGTGAATCCGTCCATGGAGGCTTGGTCGCCGCATCCATGCGGCTCACACCCCCGCCATCCGACCCACCCCGCCTTCGACAGATTCCCGCGGCTGTTGGTAGGTGTCGACCTTGGTCGACACGGTAGATCCACGCCATGCGTGGATGCAGAGCGAAGCGATCCGCTTTCGCTTTTGATCTTCTCTTTCTTTTCCGTGGTGGACGCGCACGGAAACTGTCCGTGGCCGGGCGGGATGGGTTTGCGGGGGTGTCCGCGGCATGGATGCCGCGGCCAAGCCTCCACGGACGGATTCACGGCGTCCCCCGCAAACCCATCCCGCCCGGCCAACCCCAGGCTTCTGCCTTCAGATACCGACCCACCACGAGGGGCTGCGCCGTTGGCTGGAAACCTAGATCGGTGCCAGTGCAGTGAACGGTGCCCACGGCAGGTTGCGCAGCAGCGCATACCCGGGCAGCACCCAGAGCCAGAACACGGGATTGGCGAGCACCCGCATCAGCGGATCGAGCGCGCGTGGGCGGATGCCGGCGATGTTCAGCAGCATCAGCAACAGGAACGGCAGGCTGATGACCAGCAGCGGGTTCATCGCCATCGCGCCGGGCAGGTCGAAGTGGACCAGCGAATACAGGCAGCGCGTGCTGCCACAGCCCGGGCAGTACAGGCCGGTCAGGGCGTACAGCGGGCAGCTCGGCAGTGGATTGCCGGCGACATACGGATTGACGTTGCGCAGCACCACCGTGGCACCCACGGCCAGGCCGGCGGAAACCAGCAGCGGCGCCCAGCGGGCGAGTCGGGAACGGGCGGGAAGCGCGGACATGCAACAACGGATCCGGCGCAGGCGCCGGATCCGTCCAGGCGTATCAGTAGCCGCTGTTGCTCATCGCGCCCATACCGCCGAGCACAACGAAGAACAGCACGTACAGCACGACCACGACGACCCAGGCGATGGCGGACCAGATGGCCCACTTCTTGGCCTTGGCGGCCGAATCCTGGGCGCCGGCGATGTCGCCAGCGGCTAGCTTGCCGTTGACCTGGGCGGCGTAGACGATCGACACGATGCCGGCCGGCAGGCAGCAGAACAGGGTGGTCAGGATCGCCCAGACCAGGTTGTTCGGGACCTGCGGAGTAGCGGTATTCATGGGTTCAAGCTCCTTGATGGGTGGTGGTGGTGAATCATTGGTCGGAAAGAGCGCCCAGTACGGCCAAGCCGCCGAAAAGCCCGAACCACAACAGCAACAGGACCGGCAGGGCCACGGCCGAAGCCACCGCCCACCAGCCCGCCTTGCGCGACGCGCTGTAGGCTCCCGGAAGATCGCCGGCCGCGCGGCGGCCATCGACCTGGGAGGCATAGACGATCGACACCACGCCCAACGGCAGGCAGCAGAACAGCGTCGTCAGGATCGCCCAGACCAGATGGTTGGGGATGTAGACCGGACGGCTGAGCGGTGGTGGTTGATTCAAAGCAAGACTCCATTCCTTGGTGGCCAGCCCTGATGTATCGGCCGGACCTCCCCCCTGTGGGTGCGTAATCTACCGCAACCTGCGTTGCATGTATGCGTTTACAGTCACGACATGTCGCGTACACCACTGGACGGTGACGTATGTGGGGGAGTCCGCTGGGCCCGCTCGGCGGGCCCATCTCGTCAGGCGTGATCGCCGCGCAGGGCCCGCACCTGGGCCTCCAGCACCGGGGCGCTGGTGCTGTGGCCATCCACGGCCGGCGCCGCCACCACCTCGACGGTGGCGCGGAAACGGCGCGGCACGCGCATGCGGCCAAGGCGGCTGTCGCGCCGGCTCCACATGCTGGACCACATGCCGCGCAGCGCCATCGGCACCACCGGCACCGGCCGCCGTTCGAGGATCTTCTCGACACCGGACTTGAACGGTGCCATCGCACCATCCTTGGTCAGCGCGCCTTCCGGGAAGATGCAGACCAGCTCGCCTTCGGCCAGCGCGGCGTCGATCTCGTCGAACGCGCGCTGCATCAGCGCCGGGTCTTCGCGTGCACCGGCGATCGGGATCGCCTTGGCGGTACGGAAGATCCAGCGCATCACCGGGATGTTGAAGATCCTGTAGTACATGACGAAGCGCACCGGGCGCGGAATCGTCGCCGACAGGATCAGTGCGTCCATGTAGCTGACGTGGTTGCAGACCAGCAGCGCGGCGCCCTCGTCGGGCACGTTGGCCTCGATGCCGTGTGGGCGCAGCCGGTACAGCGTGCGCACCATCAGCCAGCTGAGGAAGCGCATCAGGAATTCGGGGACGATGGTGAAGATGTAGATCGCCACCAGGGCATTGGCGATGGCCAGCGCCAGGAACTGCTGCGGAATGGTCCAGTGCAGCAGCTTGTGCGCGGCCAGCGACAGCAGGGCTGCGCCGACGATGAAACCGGAGTTCTGGATGTTCAGCGCCGCAAACACGCGCGACATCTGCGCCTTCGGCGTGCGGCTCTGGATCAGCGCGAACAGCGGCACCACGAAGATGCCGGTGAACAGGCCGATGCCGATCAGGTCGATGACGATGCGGATGCTGCCCGGCTGCTGCAGGAAGGCGCCGATGGTCAGTCCGTGCACGGTCGCTTCGCCACTGCGCGCGAAGTACAGGTCGAGCAGGAACGCGGTCATGCCGAACGCGCCCAACGGGACAAGGCCGATTTCCACCGTGCGCGCCGACAGCTTCTCGCACAGCAGCGAGCCAACGCCGGTGCCGACCGAGAACAGGGCCAGGGCGAACAGATACAGCTTGGGTTCGCCGCCGAGGTTGGCCAACGCGTAATTGGGCAGCTGCGATGTCAGCACGGTACCGACGAACCAGAACCAGGATACCCCGAGGATGGCGTTGCGCACCGCCTTCTGCTGCCGTGCCATGCGCAGCACGACCCGCGACTCCGGCAAGGGGTTCCAGTTGATCTTCAGGTTCGGATCGCCGGCGTCGACCTTGGGAATCAGGCGCGCCGCGATGTTGCCGCAGATGGCCAGAGCGATCACCGCTGTGGCTGCCACGATCGGACCGTGGCTGCCCGCAAGCAGGAACACAGAGCCGCCGATGATCATGCCGGACAGGATCGAGATCGAAGTACCCATCTCGACCAGGCCGTTGCCGCCGGTCAGTTCCTCGGGTTTCAGCACCGAGGGCAGTACCGAGTACTTTACCGGGCCGAACAGGGTCGACTGCATGCCGGTACAGAACAGCGCGACCAGCAGGAACGGCAGGTTCTCGGTGATGAAACCGACAGCCGCCATCGACATGATCACGATCTCCATGGTGGTGGTGATCACGATCAGCCGCGATTTTTCCAGTTTGTCGGCGATCTGCCCGGCCAGCGCCGAGAACAGGAAGTACGGCAGGATGAAGATGGCTGGCGCCAGCGTGGTGTAAAGCGAACGCTGCTCCTCCGAAACGCCAAGATAGAACAACAGGCCGATGATCGCCTGCCGGTACACATTGTCGTTGAACGCTCCGAGCGCCTGGACGACGAAGAACGGCAGGAAACGGCGCTGGCGCAGCAGGGCGAACTGGTTGTGACCGGACATGGAGCCTCCTTGACCGGCGCAGCCTAGCATTCCTGCCTATCCGCTGTGGGTGCGGACCTGTGGGTGCGGACCGTTGGTCCGCACACGTTGAAAGGTCTCAGACGATATCGTCGACCACGCCACCATCCACCCGTAGTGCCGCACCGGAGGTGGCCGAGGCCTGCGGCGAGGCCAGGTACACCACCATGTTGGCCACTTCTTCGACCGTGGCAGTACGCTGGATCACCGAGGAAGGCCGGTGCGCCATCACGAACTCACGGCCGATCTGCTCCAGCGGCTTGCCGCTGCGCTGGCGTTCACCCTCGAACATGGCTGCGAAACCATCGGACAGGGTCGGGCCGGGCAGCACCGCGTTGACGGTGACGCCACTGCCGGCCACGCGCTTGGCCAGGCCGCGCGACAACGACAGCTGCGCGGTCTTGCTGACCCCGTAATGGATCATGTCGGCGGGGATGTTGCGCGCCGATTCCGAGGAAATGAACAGCACGCGGCCCCAGCCAGCATCGACCATCGCCGGCAGCAGCGCACGCGACAGGCGCACGCCGGACATCACGTTGGTCTGCCAGTAGCGCTCCCAGGTCGCGTCCTCGGTCTCGAAGAAGTCCTGTGGGCCGAAGATGCCGGCGTTGTTGACCAGGATGTCGACCTTGGGCAGGCCGGCCAACAGTGTTTCGACACCGGCCGCATCAGAGAGGTCGGCGGCGACGCCGAGCACGTCGGCTCCCGGCACGGTGGCGAGCAGGTGCTGGCGGGCGCGCTCGACGCTGTCGGTGCTGCGGCCGTTGAGAATGACCCGCGCACCCGCGCTGGCCAGGCCCTGGGCGATGGCCAGGCCGATGCCGGCGGTGGAGGCGGTGACCAGCGCGGTACGGCCGGCGAGTTCAATCTTCATGGGGAATCCGGGGGGCAGGGGATCACACAGTATCCGCGTGGCTGCGTGATCGGGATGCAGCGCTGTATGCAACGCGATGTTGCGTTGGCGGTAGCGCCGGGCCATGCCCGGCGGCAGGCTGTCAGGTGAGCGTGCGTACCGCCTCATTCGCCGCTGCCCGCACCTTCGGCAGCATCCGCAGCACCAGTGCCATCTGCGTACGGATCAGCTGCAGCTTCGGTGGCATCGCCTCGTCGATCTGCTCCAGCTCGGCGGCCACCGCGCGGTCCGCATCATTGTCCTCTTCCGCGACCGGTTGCCGAGCGGTCAGGGCCGTCGCCAGCTGCTGCAGCGCCTTGCGCACGCGCTCACCGGCAGCCAGCGCCAGCGGATCGCCGGCGTAGCTGTCCACCTGATCGCGGTGCGCACCCAGCGCCGACAGGTGCCCGAGCAGTGTGTTGGACAACGCCAGGAAATGGAAACCGGCATCCAGGTTGCGGCGCACGTGGCCCGGCTCGCGCAGCATGTTCGACAGCGCGGTGGACAGCGCGGCGTCGGCGTTGTGCATGTCGCGGCGGGCGATGCGGTAGGCCAGATCGTCGCGCATGCCGCTGCGGTACTGGCCCAGCACCGAATCCAGGTAGCGCGCGGCGGTGTCCAGCACGCGCGCCAGCACGAGGTGCAGCTGGCGGCCCTGCCAGTCGGGCAGGATCAGGAACGCGGCGGCGGCGGCGATCGCGCAGCCCAGCAGCGTATCGACCATGCGCGGCACGATCAGCACGAAGCCATCGCCGATCAGGTTGAAGCAGGTCAGGGCCATCACCGTGATCGCCGCCGATGCCACCAGGTAGCGGTCGGTGCGGGTGAAGAAGAACAACAGTGCCGACAGCAGCGCGATCAGCAGCTGCACGTGCAGCTGCGGGAACAGCTGCAGCAGCGCCCAGGTCAGTACCAGGCCGGCCACGGTGCCGACGATGCGTTGTGCAAGGCGCTGGCGGGTCGCGCCGAAGTTGGGGCGGCACACGAACACGATGGTCAGCAGCACCCACGAGCCGTTCTGGGCGTTGAACAGCCGAATCGCCGCGAAGCCGGCGATCAGGGCCAATGCCATGCGCAGGCCGTGGCGGAACAGGACCGAGCCGGGCGTGAGCTGCTGGCGCACGCGCACGCCCATCTCGCGCAGGGTGTGCGGGTTGCTGTCGCGCAGGCGGGTATCGACGTTGTCCAGGCTGGCCTCGGAACGCTCCGCATCCAGCAGGCGGCGCTCGATGCTGCGCAGGTTGTGCACCAGCAGATCCAGCGAGCCAAGCAGTCGCTGCCACTGCGGCCGCTGCTGGTCGCGCAGATAGGCCAGCGCATCGGCCAGGTCGCGCCCGGCCTGCTGGTTGCTTTCGCCATACACGAACGGACGGCGCAGGCGGATCGCCTCACCCAGCCGTGCGCAGGCCTGCCCCTGCAGGTCGAGCAGGCGCTGGCAGCGGTACAGCACATCGCTGTGGAAGAAGGCATCGACCAGCGCGCCGTACGGGTAATGCGAGGAGCTGGCGCGCTCGTGGAAATCCTGTGCCATGTAGTAGAGGCGCAGGTACAGGCCGGAGTTCACGCCGGGCCGTCCGGAACGGCCGAAGCGGGCCAGGATCGCGGTCTTGGCATCATTCAATGCACCGACCACGCGCCGGTTCTGTTCGGCCAGGTCGAGCTGGCGACGCTGCAGGTCGGCCTCGCGCACCGGCTCGAACAGTGTTGCCTTCAACTGCAGGTAGCGGCCCAGTTCAACGTACAGTCGCGCCACGCGTTCGCGTACCGGACGGTTGGCGAACAGTGCGGTCCACAGGATCGACAGCAGGCCGTACCAGACCGCACCGGCCAGCAGGTGACTGACCGCGTCCAGCGCGCTGTGCAGGTCGCTGGCGCCATGCTGCTCCAGCCCGATCATGGTGTAGATCGCCAGCGTTACCGTGGCCTGGGCGATGGACGCGTAGCGCTCGCCGAGCGCACCCAGCAGGGTCAACCCGAAGGTGGACAGCGCCAGCGCGCCGATGAAGATCCACGGCCAGGGGAACAGCCAGATCACCGAGGCGGCGGCGAGGCAGAAGCACAGCAGCGACAGCAGTACTGCCTTGGTACGGCCCCACCAGTTGTCATCGGTCTCGGCGATTGCGCTGGCGATGATGCCGAGGAACACGCCGGGCAGGGCGGTGAGCGCATCCAGCTGCCAGCACACGGCAAGCGCTGCGGTCAGGGCGATGAACACCCGAAGGCCATAACTGGCCTTTTCGTGGGCCCACAGGCGGCTGAGGCGGGATTCGCGGGCGGACATGCAGGCTCGGTGGAAGGGGCTTCCACCATTATTGCGGGTGCGGGGTGAAGGGGACAGCCCGCGAAGGAATACCCGGTAGTGCCGGCCGCTGGCCGGCTTTCATGCGCCCGGACGGAGATGCGAGAAGCCGGCCAGCGGCCGGCTCTACCGGTTTGCCGGGCGTTACATGTCGAACCGCACGCTCACCGCGAACGTGCGCGGCAGGCCGGCGCCGGCGTTGGACCAGTACTTCCGGTTGGCCAGGTTCTCGACGCTGGCACGCAGGGTCGCCGGATGGCCGGACGCCAGCAGGCGATAGCCGATGCCTGCATTGACCAGCGTGTAGTCAGGCAGCTTCAGGGTGTTGTCGGCGTCATACCAGACATCGCCGTAATAGCGCACGGCGGCATAGGTCTCCAAGCCGTCTACCCACGGCAGCTGGTAGGTGGCGTGCAGTACCCCGCTCCAGCGCGCAGCACCGGCGGTACGGTTACCTTCCTGTGCGGCGCTGCCCGGGGACAGCTTGTCGTAGGTCGGGTCCAGCCAGGTGACGCCGCCACCGATGCTCAGTGCATCGTTGAGGTGCAGGTCGGCACTGGCTTCGATGCCTTCGTACAGCGTGATGCCGTCCTGTACCAGGCGCTTGCCGGCAGGTGTGAGTTCATCAATGTTGGCGCCACGCTCCAGCCGGAACGCCGCCAGGTTGGCATTCCAGCGTGCTGCCTCGACCTTCGCGCCGATCTCGTACTGCTTGCTGATGGTCGGGTCGAGCACGTCGCCGGCGTTGATGTAGCTGTTGCCTACGCGGCTGCCTGCTTCCAGCGATTCGATGTAGCTGGCATACAGCGTGACCGCCTCGCTGGGCTTGAACATCACCGCGTAGGTCGGTGTGACCGGGTAGGCGTGGTATCGCCCCTTGGTTTCGAAGTCGTTGTAGCGCCAGCCCGCCAGTACCGACCAGCCGCTGCCGAGATCGACGGTATCGCTTGCGAACACCGCCTGCTGCACGGTCTCATCGCCGCGGGTCATTACCCGCGAGCCGACGGCGTCATGGCGGATGGCGTGGCGCTGGTACAGGTTGGCGCGGCCGATCAGGTTCCATTCGTAAGGGCGGTCCCAGCCCAGCCCGGTCTGGTGACTGATGCCCGCCACCACCCGATGTTGCAGGGGGCCAGTGCGGAAGCTGCCCTGCAGCATCGCCTGCGCCAGCTTCCACTCGCTCTTGCCACCCAGTTCGTAGACATTGACGTCGTAGTCGCCGTTGAGATCGTCGATGTAAGCGAAGATCTTGTTGACGTCATTCCACGAGGTGGTGACGCCGTAACTCAGGCTGGCTTTCCAGTCGCTGTTGATCTGCCAGTTCAAGCCGGTCGACAGCAGGCTGGAGCGTGTGTCGTAGTAGGTGCCGGGCACGCTGTTGTCGATATCCCCGGCGATCGGCCGCGGCAACGAGGTCAGGCCACGGAAGTAGTACTGCGGAGATTCCTCGCGCAGGTCGCGTGACTGGAACACACCGTCGAAGGTCCAGGTCAGTACATCGCTCAGGCGCGCATCCAGCGACAGTGCGCCAACCTTGCGATCGACGTGCCCACCATTGAAGGTCCCGCCCTTCTCCTGGAAGGCATTGAAGCGGTAGCCGAACATCTGCTCGTTGCCGAAGCGGCCGCCAACGTCGATGCCGCCGCTGACGATGCCCTGTTCGCGCCAGCCCAGCTGGGCGGAGAAGGTGGGCGTGTCCGTCGGCTTCTTGGTGATGTAGTTGACGATGCCGCCGGGGGTGCCGAAGCCATACAGGAATCCGCCCGGGCCTTTCAGCAGATCGACCTGTTCCATCACTTCCAGCGGCCATTCGGTACCCCAGGAAGAGACCTGCAGGCCATTGACCCGGTAGCTGTCGTAGTTCAGCTCCAGACCGCGGTTGCGGATGGGCGAGCTCCAGCCACTGGCATAGGCGCTGACCTGGGTGCTGACCGAGGGGTCGAGCAGGAAGGCTTCGCCCAGCGAGACCACCTGGCGCTGCTCGATCTGCTCGCGGCCAACAGCGGTGATCGCGAATGGAGTGTCGCGCAGGGCGCGGTCGCCCAGTGCGCCGGCGTCGGTATGGGTGCGTTCGGCGGTGACCTTCACCGCATCCAGATCGGTGGCGTTACGGCTGACGGCAGGCGCTTCGGCATGGGCAGCGCAGGCGGCGGACAGGGCGACGGCCAGCAGGGCCAGGCGGGGGAGACGGGAAGGCTGCATTGATGGTGGTCCTCGACGGACGGCCACAGGCCATCCGCCCACGGGTGGGGGGAAGGGGCGGTGGCTGGGATCACGCAGGCTGACCGGAGATGGCAGCGGGGCGCCGCGAAGGGGCGCAGGACCATGGCTGGATGAGAATTGTTCTCTTTTCGTTACGGCGCGTCAAACCCGGAGGCGTGCGGACCAACGGTCCGCACCCACCATCCGCTCCCACGGTAGTGCCGGCCGCTGGCCGGCAGATTGGCTGTACGGAGGCAGCCGGCCAGCGGCCGGCTCTACCAGTAGATCCACGCCATGCGTGGATACGCGTTCCTACGCCCGCTGCGCGCGCTTGAGCAGCTTCGCTTCGCGCTTGCGTGCGCGACGTGCCCGCCAGCGCTCGGCCAGGCAGGAGAAGATCACGTACAGCGCCGGTGTGCTGAGCAGGGTCAGGCTCTGCGAGAACAGCAGGCCGCCGATCATCGCGATGCCCAGCGGGCGGCGCAGTTCCGACCCTTCACCCAGGCCGATCGCCAGCGGTACGGCCGCCAGGATCGCCACCATGGTGGTCATCATGATCGGGCGGAAGCGCACGATGCTGGCCTCGCGTGCCGCTTCGCGCGGTGCCAGCCCGTGTTCGCGCTGCGCTACCAGCGCGAAGTCGATCATCATGATCGCGTTCTTCTTGACGATGCCGATCAGCAGCACCAGCGCGATCATCGAGATCACCGACAGCTCGGTGTTGGTGCCGAACAAGGCCAACAGCGCGCCCACACCTGCCGCCGGCAGCGTGGACAGGATGGTGACCGGGTGGATCAGGCTCTCGTAGAGCATGCCCAGCACCAGGTACACGGTCAGGATCGCGGCAAACACCAGGATCAGCATGTCGCTGGGGTCGGAGTTGAACCCGAAACCCGCATCATCGGCCAGGCGGATGTCGCCCGGCATGCGCATGCCGGCCACCGTCGCGTCGATGATTGCCTTGGCCTCACCCATGCTCACGTTCGGAGCAAGGTTGTAGCTGAGGTCCATCGTCGTGTACTGGTTTTCGTGGGTGATCTGAGACGGCGCCAGCCCTGGGACCTGGGTGGCCACCGCGGTGATCGGCACCATGTCGCCGTTGCGCGCACGCACGTACACCTCATCCAGCGCCGCCGGTGTGGCGGTCTGCGAGGGCAGGGCATTCACCACCACGCTGTACTGGTTGATGTCCGAATAGATGGTGGAGATCTGGCGCTGGCCGAACGCACCGTACAACGCACCGTCGATGGCCCCCACGGTGATGCCCAGGCGCGCGGCCTTGGCGCGGTCGATCTGGATGTTCTGGCGCAGGCCGGCATTGTCCACGTCGGTGCCGACGTCGCGCAGCTTCGGGTTCTTCTTCAGCTCCGCCTGCAGCTTGGGCAGCCATTCCTGCAGTGCGGCCAGATCATTGCCCTGCAGCGAAATACGGTACTGCGCGCCTTGGCTGGAACCACCGCCATCGTTGCTGGGCAGATCCTGGATCGCGCGCAGGCGCAGCTGCAGGTCCGGGTAGCGGTCGGCCTTGGCGCTCAACCGTGCCAGCGCGTGCGCGGTGGTTTCGCGGCGGCCGTCGCTGCGCGACTTCAGCTCGATGTTGAACTGCGCGCTGGAGCCCTGGCGGCCGCTGCCCAGGCGCACACCCACGGTCTTCACCGCCGGGTCGGCCATCAGCATGTCGGTGATGCGGCGCTGGCGGACGACCATGTCCTCGAAGGACACCGTAGCACTGGAGTTGGCGCGGCCCCAGATCAGGCCGGTGTCCTGCGGCGGGAACGCACCCTTCTTCACCGCCCCGAACAGGAACACGGTGACGCCGATCAGGATCAACGGGGTCAGCGACATCAGCAGTGCGTGGCGCAGCGAGAAGTCCAGGAACACGGTGTAGATGCGCAGCATGCGCTCGTGGCCTGCGTCCAGCCAGCGGCCGAAGCGCGACGGCGGCGCCGTGTGGTCGTGGGCGCTGAGGAAGCGGCTGCACAGCGCCGGGGTCAGCGTCAGCGAGACGATCATCGAGACCACGATGGCCGCGACCAGGGTGACGGTGAACTCGCGGAAGAATGCGCCCATCATGCCGCTGGCGAACAGCAGCGGGATGAACACCGCCACCAGCGAGGCGGTGATCGAGACGATGGTGAAGCCGATCTCGCGGGCGCCGGTCAGCGCCGCCTGCATGCGCGGCATGCCCTCGTCGAGGTGACGCATGATGTTCTCGATCACCACGATCGCATCGTCGACCACGAAGCCGATCGCGATCACCAGCGCCAGCAGGCTCAGGTTGTTCAGAGTGAAGCCCATCACGTACATCACCAGCGCGGCACCGGCCAGCGACAGCGGCACGGTCACCGCAGCGATCAGCGTCGGTGCCAGCCGGCGCAGGAACAGCGCCATGGTCAGCACCACCATCGCCAGGCTGATCAGCAGGGTGATCTGCACTTCATGCAGCGACGAACGGATGGTCGGCGTACGGTCGAAGTACGGCGTCATCGTGGTGCCCGGCTGCAGGTAGTCACGCAGGGTCGGGATCTGCGCCTTGACCCGGTCCACGGTCTCCACGATGTTGGCGCCGGCGCGGGTGAACACGTACATCACCACCGCCGGTTTGTGGTCGAACCACGCCGCCTGGTAGGCGTCCTGCTGGCCGTCGTAGACATTGGCGATGTCCTTCAGGCGGATCACCCGGCCATCGCCCTGGGTCTTGACCACCAGGTCGGCGAAGTCGGCGGCACGCGCCACCGAGTCGTTGGCGATGATCGCAGTGGTGGTGTTGCCATCGCTGAGGAAGCCGGTGGGCGAGGTCACGTTGGCCGCGCGCACGGCGTTGCGCAGGTCATCGGCGGTCAGGCCCAGCGCGTTCATCAGGCGCAGGTTGACGTCCACGCGCACCGCCGGCGTCGACGCACCGGCGATATCGACCGAGGCGACGCCGCTGATCTGCCGGATGCGCTGTGCAAGCAGCGAGTCGGCGACGTTGTACAGCTCGTCGGCCGACTGCGTCTGCGAGGTCAACGCGATGGCGATCACCGGGTCGTCGTTCGGGTTCGCCTTCTGGTACATCGGCGAGCCCATGCCCGAGGGCAGGTCGGCCTGTGCCGAGTTGATCGCGGTCTGTACGTCCAGTGCCGCCGAATCGATGTTGTGGCCGCTCTGGAAGATCATGAACACCAGCGAGCTGCCTTCCGAGCTCGACGAGCGCATGCGGTCGATGCCCGGCAGCTGGCCGAGATGGCGTTCCAGCGGCGCGGTGACCGTGGAGGCCATGGTCGCTGCGTCCGCGCCGGACTGGCTGGCGTGCACGAAGATCACCGGGATCTCGATGTTCGGCAGTGCCGACACGCCCAGCCGCAGGTAGCAGATCAGGCCGACCATGAACAGGCCGATGGCCAGCAGCGCGGTGCCGATCGGGCGGCGGATGAAGGGGCCGGACAGGTTCATCGTGCGGCCCCCCGCAGCAGCGGGGCGTGGATCATGCCTGCGGCTCCTGCAGCGAACCGTCGCGCAGTGCGCGCTGTTCGCGGCGACGGGCAAGCCACTCGGAGAAGCGTTCCATGTACAGGTAGATCACCGGCGTGGTGTACAGCGTCACCAGCTGCGACAGCAGCAGGCCGCCGACGATGGCGATGCCCAGCGGGCGGCGCAGTTCCGAGCCGATGCCGGTACCCAGTGCCAGCGGCAGCGCGCCGAGCATGGCCGCGGCGGTGGTCATCATGATCGGGCGGAAACGCAGCAGGCAGGCGCGGCGGATCGCTTCATGCGCGTTGGCACCGGCGCGGCGCGCTTCGATCGCGAAGTCGACCATCATGATGCCGTTCTTCTTGACGATGCCGATCAGCAGCACGATGCCGACGATGCCGTCCACCGACAGGCTCAGCCCGCACAGCATCAGCGCCAGCAGCGCGCCGACACCGGCCGGCGGCAGGGTGGAGATGATCGTGATCGGGTGGATGTAGCTCTCGTACAGCACGCCCAGCACGATGTAGATCACCACCAGCGAGGCCAGCAGCAGCCACACCACATCGGTCTGGCTGCCGGTGAACTCGGCGGCCTTGCCGATGAACTCGGCATGCAGGTGGGTGGGCATGTCCAGGCTGTCCTTGGTCTCCTGGATCGCACGTACGGCTTCGGACAGCGAATAGCCCGGCGCCACGTTGAACGAGACCGTCACCGCCGGCAGCTGCTGCTGATGGCTGACCAGCAGCGGCGCACTGCTGACCTTGGCTTCGGCCAGCGCCGACAGCGGGATGATGTTGCCGGCGCCAACGGTGATGCCGGTGTTCTGCGCGCCGATGCCGGTGGCGGTCGACGAGTTCGACGAGGTGACCTGGCCGAAGCTGGTGGCATTGGTGCCGGTCAGTGCGCCGGCGCCGTTGGACGCCACCGCCAGCTGTTCCATCAGCGCGGTGCTGGTGCGGAACTCCGGTGCCACTTCCAGCACCACGCGGTACTGGTTGAGCTCGGTGAAAATGGTCGAGATCTGGCGCTGGCCGAACGCATCGTAGAGCGTGTCGTCGATGGTCTGCATCGGCACGCCCAGCACGCTGGCCTTGTCGCGGTCGATGTTCAGCTCAAGCGCACGGCCCTGGTTGGACAGGTTGTTGTCCACGTCGGCCAGTTCCGGGCGCTTGCGCAGCGCTTCAGTCAGGCGCGTAGCCTGGGTGGCCACCGTCGCCGAATCCACGTCGGACAGCGAGTACTGGTACTCGGTGGCGGCCACGCGGGTATCCAGGGTCACATCCTGTACCGGCTTCAGGTACAGCGCCACGCCCGGAATGCCGGCCACCGCCTTCTGCAGGCGCGGCAGGATCTCGTCCAGGCCATCGCGCTGGCTGCGCTCCTTCAGCACGATCGACAGCTGGCCCTGGTTGAGCGTGGGGTTCATGCTGCCGGCACCGATGAAGGCCGACACGCCGGTCACATCCGGATCGTGCCGCAGTGCCTCGGCCACCTGCCTGGTGCGCTGCTCCATCTGCGGGAAGGCGATGTTCTGATCGGCCTGCACCACGCCGGTGATCAGGCCGGTGTCCTGCTCGGGCAGCAGGCCCTTGGGAATCAGCACGTACAGCAGCACGGTCAGCACCAGTGCGGCGCCGGCCACGGCCAGGGTCAGGCGCTGGTGGCCCAGCACCCAGTCCAGACTGTGCTCGTACAGACCGACGGTGCGCGTCCACAGGTTCTGCTTGCCGGCCGCTGCCGCGCGCTCATGCGCGTCCTCGCCCTCGGGCAGGGCGTCGGGCTTGAGCAGGTAGGCGCACATCATCGGGGTGAGCGTCAGCGAGATCAGCATCGACAGCACCACGGCGATGCTCAGCACCCACGCGAACTCGTGGAACAGGCGGCCGGTGACGCCGGGCATCAGCAGCAGCGGCAGGAACACCGCCACCAGCGAGACGGTCAGCGACAGCACGGTGAAGCCGATCTGGCGTGCACCGATCTCGGCCGCTTCCTTGCCGCTCTTGCCCTGTTCGATATACCGCACGATGTTCTCGATCATCACGATCGCATCGTCGACCACGAAACCGGTGGCCACCACCAGTGCCATCAGCGACAGGTTGTCCAGCGACATGCCGGCGAAGGCCATCACCGCGAAGGTGCCGGCCAGCGACAACGGCACTGCCACCGATGGGATGATCGTGGCCCATAACCGGCGCAGGAACACGAAGATCACCGCCACCACCAGGCCGATGGTCAGGATCAGGGTGAACTGCACTTCATGCACCGAGGCGCGGATGGTCTCGGTGCGGTCGTTGAAGATTTCCAGGTGCACGTCGGCCGGCAGCACGCCCTGCAGCTGCGGCAGGATCGCGCGGATGCGCTCGACGGTCTGCACGATGTTGGCACCGGGCTGGCGGCGCACTTCCAGCAGTACCGCCGGCTTGCCATCGGCCCAGGCGGCCAGCTGGTCGTTCTCCACGCCATCGATCACCTCGGCCACGTCGGACAACCGCACCGGACGGCCGTTCTTGTAGCTGATGATGGTGTCGCGGTACTCGGCGGCGCTGGCCAGCTGGTCGTTGGTGCCGATGCTGTAGGACTGGGTCTTGCCGTTCAACGAACCCTTCGGCGCATTGACGTTGGCCTGGGTCAGCGCGCTGCGCAGTTGCTCCAGGGTCAGGCCCATGTTCGACAGCTGCGCCGGATTGACCTGGATGCGCACGGCCGGGCGCACGTTGCCGGCGATCGACACCAAGCCCACGCCCTGCACCTGCGACAGGCGCTGGGCGAGGATCGAATCGGCGTAGTTGTTGACGTCGCGCAGCGGGCGCGTATCAGACGTCAGCTTCAGGGTGACGATGGCCGCGTCGGCCGGGTTCACCCGGTTGTAGACCGGCTGGTAGGGCAGCGACGAGGGCAGGGTGGCCTGGCGGATCGCCGCCTGCACGTCCTGCGCGGCGATGTCGATGTCGCGGTCCATCGAGAACTGCAGGATGATCGTGGACAACCCGGCCGACGAATCGGAGGTCATCAGTTCCAGCCCGGAAATCTGCCCGAACTGGCGTTCCAGCGGGGTGGTGACCAGCGACGCCATGGTGGTGGCGTTGGCACCCGGGTACTGGGTGGTGACCACCAGGCTGGGCGCATCGATTTCCGGCAGCGCCGACACCGGCAGCTTGCGGTAGCCGAGGATGCCGAGCAGCAACAGGCCCGCCATCAACAGCGAGGTGGCGATCGGGCGGCGGATGAAGATCGTCGAAAAGCCCACGGACTGATCCTTGCTGGCACTTCAATGTCGGCGCCGGCAGGTGTGCCGGCGCGAGGGAGAGCTGTGGCCTGCGCTCAGCGCGGGCCACCACCGCGACGGCCACTGCCGCCACCGTTCTTCTGCTCGGCCGCCTTCAGTTCGGCCTCGGTCGGCGCGGCCGGGGTCTCGCCCGGCTTCAGCGCGTTGACCTTGCTGCCCGGTTTCAGGCGGAACTGGCCTTCACTGACCACCCGCTCGCCGCCCTTCAGGCCTTCGGCGATCTGCACCTGGCTGTCGCCCACTTCCACGCCGCTGCGCACGGTCTGCATCTTCACCGTGTTGTCGCCCTGCACGACGTAGACGTACTCGCCATCCGGGCCACGCAGCACGGCCTGGGTCGGGATGACCACGCCACCGGCGATCGTGCGCAGCTGCATGCGCACGTTGACGAACTGGCCCGGCCACAGGCCGTTGTCGGTGTTGTCGAACAGGGCGCGCGCCTTGAACGTGCCGCTGTCGGCACTGATCAGGTTGTCGACCACATCGAGCTTGCCATCACCTGACAGCACGTGCGAATCGGCGCGGTCCAGCGCGGCCACCGGCACCGCGCCGGCGGCCTGCGCCTGGCGCACGTCGCCGAGCTGGCGCTCGGGCAGGTTGAACAGCACATGGATCGGGTGGATCTGGGTCAGCGTGACCAGTGCGGTGCCGGCGTTGACCACGTTGCCGGCGTCGACCGCGCGGATGCCGGCGATGCCGGAGATCGGTGCGGTGACCTTGGTGTACTGCAGCTGCACCTGTGCAGAGCGCATGCTGGCCTCGTTCGCCGCGACTGCGCTTTCGTACTGTGCCACTTGGTTTCGCTGTGTATCCAGATCGGTCTTGGCGACGTACTGGCGATACTCCGGCGCGTTCGAGCGCTGGAAGTTGGAGCGCGCGGTGGCCAGCAGGGCTTCGTTCTGGCGCTTGGCCGCGGCGGCCTGGTCGTAACTCGCCTGGGCGGTGCGCGGGTCGATCACCGCCAGCACATCCCCCTGCTTCACTTCCTGGCCTTCACGGAAGTTCAGGCTCATCAGCTGGCCGCCGACCTGCGGACTGACCGTAACGGTGTTCATCGCGGTCACCGTGCCCAGCGCGCTGGCATACACCGGCACGTCCTGGCGCGTAGCGTCGACCACGGTGACCGGTACCGGGCCCGCATCCGGATCTTCGCCGCCCTGGCGCGCGCCCGCAGCGGGTTTTCCAGCCTTGTCCTTGCCTCCGCCGACGACGCGCAGGCCAACCACGGCCAGCACCAGTACCGCCACGACCAGCAGCACGATCTTCCAAACACGTGACATTACGAGGACTCCAAGTGGGCTGGACCGGGCGGTGCCCGGGTTGGCAATGCGCAAAGCATACCTGTGCCACATCACGTTTCCTGCATGACGGATGGGACGGGCGCTAAGACCGGATCCGGCCGCGGAGGTTCCCGTGGCGGCGGCGTTGCCCTACATTCAGCTGGAACCCCCTGCCGTGGAGATCGCGATGCGCCGTTCGCTGTTGCTGTCCGCCCTGCTGCTGGCCCTGCCGGCCCTTGCCCATGCCCAGGACGGGCAACGCCCCGAAGTGACCGCCGCCGCCCAGCGCCTGCAGGCCAAGGTGGTCGAATGGCGCCGTGACTTCCATCAGCACCCGGAGCTGTCCAACCGCGAGGTGCGAACCTCGGCCGAGGTCGCCAAGCGCCTGCGTGCGATGGGCCTGAAGCCGAAAACCGGCATCGCCCATCACGGCGTGGTGGCGATCATTGAAGGCGGCAAGCCCGGCCCTAAGATCGCGCTGCGCGCGGACATGGACGCGCTGCCGGTGACCGAACAGACCGGCCTGCCGTTCGCCTCCAAGGCCACCGACCAGTACCGCGGGCAGACCGTGGGCGTGATGCATGCCTGTGGCCATGACGCGCACACCGCCACCCTGCTGGGCGTGGCCGAAGCACTGGTGTCGATGAAGAAGGATCTGCCGGGTCAGGTGATGCTGATCTTCCAGCCGGCCGAGGAGGGCGCTCCGCCGCCGGAGGAGGGTGGTGCCGCGCTGATGCTGAAGGAAGGGCTGTTCGCCGACTTCAAGCCGGAAGCCGTGTTCGGCCTGCATGTGTTCTCCAGCGTGCAGGCCGGTCAGATCGCGGTGCGCGGTGGTCCGCTGATGGCGGCTTCGGACCGCTTCGGGATCAAGGTGATCGGTCGCCAGACGCACGGTTCGGCGCCCTGGAACGGTGTCGATCCGATCGTTGCCACCGCCGATCTGGTCGGCACCGCGCAGAGCATCGTCAGCCGCCGCGCCAACCTGTCCAAGCAGCCGGCGGTGCTGACCTTCGGCGCGATCAACGGCGGCATCCGCTACAACATCATTCCCGATGAAGTGGAGATGGTCGGCACCATCCGCACCTTCGACGAAGGCATGCGCCAGCAGATCTTCGCCGACCTGCGCAACGTGGCCGAGCACACCGCCGCCGCGCACGGTGCCAAGGCGGTGACGGACATCTACGAGTCGGAGGGCAATCCGGCCACGGTGAACGACCCGGCACTGACCGCGAAGATGCTGCCGAGCCTGCAGGCGGTGGTGGGCAAGGACAACGTGTACGAGCCGCCGCTGCAGATGGGCGCGGAGGATTTCTCGCTGTACGCGAAGGAGGTGCCGGGCATGTTCTTCTTCGTCGGCTCCACCAGCGTGGGGATCGATCCGGCGACGGCGCCGGCCAACCATTCGCCGAAGTTCCTGCTGGATGAGAAGGCGTTGGATGTTGGATTCCGCGCGCTGCTGCAGGTGAGCCTGGATTACCTGCACGGTGCCGGCACGCCTGCGGGGTGAGGGGTACCGGCAGGGCTTGCAGCCCTGCACCCGCAGAGGCCAAGGCAACAGCCGGAGCAACGGCAGAAGCCGGCTATCTGTGGGTTGGCGGGGCGGGTCCGGTGGCAGGGGACGGCGCAAGTACGTCCCTGTAGCCTCGGTCGCCGCATCCATGCGGCTCACGCCCCTGCCACCGGACCCACCCCGCCTTCGACGGTTTCCCGCGAACTGTCGGAACGACATTCTGCTTCTGGTGGGTGTCGACCTTGGTCGACACCGCGGACGTCATGAATGTCTGAAGCATCTGCTTTTGATTTTGATTTTCCTGATCTTTCCCGTGGTGGCGGCCGCGCGTGGGAAACTGTCCGTGGCCGGGAGGGTGGGTTGGCTGGGGGCGTGAGCCGCATGGATGCGGCGACCGAGCTTACATGGACGTACTTGCAGCGGCCCCCAGCCAACCCACCCTCCCGGCCGACCCCGAGATCCTGCTCTGAACCACCACGGAGGGGCTCCGCCGTTGGCCGGCCGGGCCGAAGGCCCGCCGTCCGCGCGATACAATGACCCCCATGAACACCCCACAGGATTCCAGCCTCGGTCGCGAGGTCAGTTACCCGTCGCAGTACGATCCCGGCCTGCTGTTTCCCATCCCCCGCAGCGGTGCCCGCGCCGAGATCGGCCTCGATGACGCCGCTCTGCCTTTCGTCGGCCACGACCGCTGGCACGCCTTCGAGTTGAGCTGGCTCGACCCGCGTGGCAAGCCGCAGGTCGCCGTGGCCACCGTGCAGGTGCCGTGCACTTCGCCGCGGCTGATCGAGTCGAAGTCATTCAAGCTGTACCTCAACTCCCTCAACAGCACCCGCATCGACAGCGCCCAGGCACTGCGCGAGCGTCTGGTGGCTGACCTGTCAGCCTGCGCCGGTGCGCAGGTCCAGGTCGAGTTCGGCCTGCCGGGCCTGCGCGAGACGCCGCTCGGTGAATCCATCGACGGGCTGGACGTGGAGATCGACTGCTACGGCCCGCCACAGGCCGACTTCCTCGCGGCCGATGCGGGCGAGGTGGTGGAGGAAACCCTGGTCTCGGCGCTGCTGAAGTCCAACTGCCCGGTTACCGGCCAGCCGGACTGGGCCACGGTCAGCCTGCGTTACCGTGGGCCGAAGATCGACCGCGCGGGCCTGCTGCGCTACCTGGTCAGCTACCGTGAACACGCCGAGTTCCACGAGCAGTGCGTTGAGCGGATCTTCAGCGAGGTGTCTGCGCGCTGCCAGCCACAATGGCTGGAAGTGGAGGCCCGCTATACCCGCCGTGGTGGCCTGGACATCAACCCCTGGCGTGCCAGCCCCGGCATCGCCGCCCCGGCTGCGACCTACCGCGAACTGCGGCAGTAACCGCCTCAAGCGGTTGCCCGTTGCGCCGGGCCATGCCCGGCGAGCGCCGGCCAGCGGCCGGCACTACCGGGCACCGTCTCTCCCGATTGTTCAGCCGCCCCCGGGGGCGGCTTCACATCTGCACCATCCCCATTTAACAACCGCCATGGCAACGTGCGAACCACGTAGTCATGCAGACGGGAGTTGTGGATGAGTACCGAGAAGAAAGCCGATTTCTCCGGCGTCAGTGGCAGCGTCGACAGTACCGCCGAGCAGGTGCCGAAGGCGGACTTCTCTGGCGTCAGCGCTTCGGTGGACAGCACCGCAGACGTCGTCAGCGGCGGCACCTACACCGTGCAGAAGGGTGACTCGTTGTCGAAGATCGCCAAGCAGCATCTGGGCGACGCCAATGCCTGGAAGAAGATCTTCGAAGCCAATCGCGATGTGCTTGACGACCCGGACAAGATCTTCCCGGGCCAGACCCTGAAACTGCCGCCGAAGTAAACGGCGATCGAACGCCGTCCGACAATCCCTGGGAGGAACCCCGAATGATCAAGACCACCCCGCTCCAGACCGCCCTGATTGCCGCCCTGCTGGGCAGCGTTGCCCTGGTCGGTTGCAAGAAGAAAGAAGAGTCGACCGATAGCAACGCTGCCCCGGCAGCGACCGCTCCGGCCGAACCGGCAGCACCGGCGCCGATGACCGGCGCACCGCCGCCGATGGCAGAAGCCGCTGCCGTCAGCGTCTCGGCCGTCACCGTCGGCAAGACCGCAGCCGCCGACAAGTCGGTTGCAACGACGGCATTGTTCGCACCGAAGGATGACGTCATCGTCTCGGTCAAGACCGACGGCGCTGCCAACAACGTCACCGTTGGCGCGAAGCTGACCTACCAGGACGGTCAGGTGGCCGGCGAACAGAACGCCACCCTGAACACCAGTGGTGCGGAAACCACCAACGTCACCTTCAAGAATGCAAAGGGCTGGCCGGCCGGCAAGTACCGCGCCGAGGTCACCGTCGATGGCAAGGCGGCTGGAACGCCGCAGGAGTTCGAGGTCAAGTAAGTCCTGCCGACTCTCTCCCGGCAGGGCTCACGATGGACGCAGCCGCGAGGCTGCGTCCTTTTTTATTGGACGGCGGTTGGCGCCCTCCACGCATGGCGTGGATCTACTGACAGCCGGGCCGCGCTTCATCCACGCCATGCATGGATGGATCACAGCGTTGCCGCCGTGCAGTACCGCCGCGTATGGCGCGGCTTTGCCCCGCGCGGCTGAAAACGCGACAATGCAGGGGTTTCCCCGCCGCGCGCCCACCCTGACGGCGACGGGGGAAAGCGTGGGGCCCGGCCCCGCGCGCGACACGGTTGCACGTGGCCCGGCGCTGGCGCCGGCCTTCCCCTGAGCACTGCTACAGAGTCCAAGTCCCCCATGTCCAAGATCCTCTACACGCTGACCGACGAAGCACCGTTCCTGGCCACCCAGTCGCTGCTGCCGATCGTCGACGCCTATACCTCCACTGCAGGCATCGCGGTGGAAACCCGTGACATCTCGCTGTCCGGCCGCATCCTGTCGCTGTTTCCGGAACTGCTGAGCGACGCGCAGAAGGTCAGCGACGACCTGGCCGAGCTGGGCCAGCTGGCGACCACCCCGGACGCCAACATCATCAAGCTGCCGAACATCTCCGCTTCGGTGCCGCAGCTGAAGGCGGCCATCAAGGAACTGCAGGACCAGGGCTATCCGCTGCCGGATTACCCGGAAACCCCGGCTGACGACCAGCAGCGCGACTACAAGGCGCGCTATGACAAGGTCAAGGGCAGCGCGGTGAACCCGGTGCTGCGCGAAGGCAATTCGGACCGCCGCGCACCGCTGTCGGTGAAGAACTATGCGCGCAAGCATCCGCACCGCATGGGCGCCTGGGCGTCGGATTCGAAGTCGCACGTCGCGCACATGGCCGCCGGTGATTTCTACGGCAGCGAGAAGTCGGCCACCCTGGCCAACGCCGGTGCGCTGAAGATCACTTTCCACGGCAAGGACGGCAGCACCGTCGTGCTGAAGGAAAAGACCACGGTCAAGGCCGGCGAGATCGTTGATGCCGCGGTGATGAGCCGCAAGGCGCTGGCCGCGTTCATCGCTGAGCAGATCGCCGATGCCAAGGCCCAGGGCGTGCTGTTCTCGCTGCACCTGAAGGCGACCATGATGAAGGTCTCCGACCCGATCATGTTCGGCGTGGCGGTCAACGAGTTCTACAAGGACGTGCTGGCCAAGCATGCCGACGTGCTGAAGCAGGCCGGTTTCGATGCGAACAACGGCATCGGTGACCTGGCTGCGCGCCTGCCGTCGCTGCCCGAAGCCACCCGCGCTGCGATCGAAGCCGACCTGGCTGCCGAGTACGCACAGCGTCCGGGCGTGGCCATGGTCAACTCGGACAAGGGCATCACCAACCTGCACGTGCCGAGCGACGTGATCGTCGACGCCTCGATGCCGGCGATGATCCGCGACTCCGGCAAGATGTGGAATGCCGAAGGCAAGCTGCAGGACACCAAGGCCGTCATTCCGGACCGCTGCTATGCCGGCGTGTACCAGGCCGTCATCGACGACTGCAAGGCGCATGGTGCCTTCGACCCGGCCACCATGGGCTCGGTGCCGAACGTCGGCCTGATGGCGCAGAAGGCCGAAGAGTACGGCTCGCACGACAAGACCTTCCAGATCGCCGCCGACGGCGTGGTCAAGGTCACCGATGATGCCGGCACCGTGGTGTTCGAGCACGCCGTGGAAGCCGGTGACATCTGGCGCATGTGCCAGACCAAGGACGCGCCGATCCAGGACTGGGTCAAGCTGGCCGTCGAACGCGCCCGCCTGAGCAGCACCCCGGCCGTGTTCTGGCTCGATGCCGCCCGCGCCCACGACGCGCAGGTCATCGCCAAGGTCGAGCAGTACCTGAAGGACCACGACACCAACGGCCTGGACATCCGCATCCTGCCGCCGGTGGAAGCCACCGCGTTCTCGCTGGACCGCATCCGCAAGGGCGAGGACACCATCTCGGTGACCGGCAACGTGCTGCGCGACTACCTGACCGACCTGTTCCCGATCATGGAGCTGGGCACCAGCGCCAAGATGCTGTCGATCGTGCCGCTGATGGCCGGTGGTGGCCTGTTCGAGACCGGTGCCGGTGGTTCGGCCCCGAAGCACGTGCAGCAGTTCGTTGAAGAGGACTACCTGCGCTGGGATTCGCTGGGTGAGTTCCTGGCCCTGGCGGCGTCGCTGGAACACCTGGGCAACCGCTACGACAACGCTGCCGCCCGCGTGCTGGCCAAGGCGCTGGACGAAGCCAACGGCCGGTTCCTGGACAACGACAAGTCGCCGTCGCGCAAGCTGGGCGGCATCGACAACCGTGGCAGCCACTTCTACATCGCGCTGTACTGGGCGCAGGCGCTGGCCGCGCAGGACGAGGACGCCGCACTGAAGGCACGCTTCGCCCCGCTGGCCAAGGCACTGACCGACAACGAGCAGAAGATCGTCGAAGAACTGATCGCGGTGCAGGGCAAGGCCGTGGACATCGGTGGCTACTACCGCCCGGACGTGGCCAAGGCCAGCAAGGCGATGCGCCCGAGCGCGACCTTCAACGCCGCGCTGGAGCAGCTGCGCGGCTGATCCATCGCCGTTCGGTTGTGACACTGGAACCCGCGCTTCGGCGCGGGTTTCTTTTTGCGGCCGTAGGGGTCGGATTCCTCTGCACCGCAGAGGGCTCTGACCCCAGCCGAAAAGCGTGACATCCGTCGGCTGTCGGAATGCCGTCAAAGGGGCATGAAACTTGCCCGCGATGGCCGTCGCAGAACCGACAGGACACCGTCTGCAACTGCCTTCGATCTGAGCAGTCGATCACGACGGCTGCCCCTGGCGATGCCCTAGCCTTGGCGACGCGAGGCCACCGGGGAGGTGGCCGCACGGGGAACACGGATGGCACGCGTGCTGGTGGTGGGAACCGACATCCAGGGCGAGCAGGCCCTGCTGCAGCGGCTGCGCGTGGCATCGGCCCTGCCGGACGGCCAGATCCGCCGCAGCCAGGACTTGGACGATTGCGATCTGCTGGTCATCCGCGATACGCCGGCGCTGCGCAACGCGGCCCAGCGCATGCGCCAGCAGCGTCCACGACTGCAGTGCTGGATCGAGGACCTGGGTGGCCAGCTGCGTGACGGCGATGGCCACCAGGATGTACTTGATGACGGTGCCATCGGCCGCGCATTGCGCGGCATGCAGTTGGCAGTGGAGCCCCTGGCCATGCCCGCACCCGCACCGATCCGCCTGGCCGATGGTGCACACGCCATCACCCGCCTGCTGCGCGAGCGGCTGCCGCTGCGACAGGGCCAGGCACTGTTGAGTGATGCGGGGGAGCCTTTGCTGCTGATGGATCTGGAGCACGACCAGGCCGTGCTGCTGCAGGAACCGGTTGCGGCGCTGGTGGAGCGCCTGGCCGATGCCTTTGAACGCCTGCAGCTGGATGCGCTGACGCCGGCACGCCTGCAGGCGTTGGCTGGTGAGCGGCCACGCCAACCGCTGCGGCCATTGCTGTGGCAGTGGGCACAGCGCAGCCGTCATTGGCAGGCATTGGACGAACGCCTGCGTGGCGCCTCGGTGAAGCTGCTGCGCTGGCCGGATTTCCGCGTGCTGGGCCACGACCACGATGGCTTCCGCCTGTGTTCGTTGCTGCTCAAGCGCGCGTGCACGGTTGACGAGTGCGCGATGCTGCTTGAGTTGCCGGCTGCGGCGGTGCGCGATTTCATCCATGCCGCCTACCTCTGCGGCTACGCGCAATTGCAGAGCGCCCCGGTGGCACCGATGACGGCAGTACGTGGCAGCGGCCCCGGCACCGACAACGGCCTGCTTGCCCGCCTGTGGCGGCACCTGCGCGGGAGCGAGCGCAATGCGTGAGCACAAGGTGGTCGTGCTGGGTGGCATGGGCAGCGGCAAGTCGACCCTGGTGCGCAGCATCGCGGCCGGTGCGGTGATCGACACGGATGTGACCAACAGCGATCGCCTCGGCGCCGACAAGGCCTCCACCACCGTCGCGCTGGACTATGCAGACATCGACCTGCCCAACGGCGAACGCCTGCGTCTCTACGGCACACCTGGCCAGCAGCGCTTCGATTTCCTGTGGCCGATCCTGCTGCAGGGGGCACGAGGTGCGGTGCTGCTGCTGGACGCACGTCGTGCCGGGTTGGCCAGCGAGCTGGAGGACTACCTGCAGGTCTTGCAGCCGTTCGCATCGTCATTGGCGCTGGTGGTAGCGGTCACCCATCTGGACCAGGCAACTCAGGCCGCACTGGAAGACTGGTCCGCACGTGCCTGCCTTGACGACCAGCCACTGCCGCTGCTGGCGGTGGACGCCCGCGACCGCGAACAGGGACTGTTGCTGATGGATGTACTGATGAGCGAAATGGAAGCGCACGCACTGGTGGCGGCGCATGGCTGACGGGCAGATGGCGGTGCTGCCCGATGCCGGCCAGCGTGAGCGCCTGCAGCCCCTGCTGCAGGACCTGCAGCAGCGGGTCGAAGGCGTGCGCACGGTGGTGCTGGCCAGTGTCGATGGCTTTGCCCTGGTCAGTGCCGGTGCCGAAGGGCGCGGCGAACGGCTGGCAGCGATGACCAGCGCAATGCTGGCGCTGGCCGCAGCGGTGGGGCGCGAACTGGTGCTGGGCGATCTGCAGACACTGATGCTGGAGGCCGTAGGCGGCAAGGTGCTGATGCTGGCGATCCAGGCCGACGGGCGTGCACCGCTGCTGCTGATGGCGGCCTGCGACCAGCGCAGCGTGATCGGCCAGGTGCTGTGGCAGAGCAGGGAATGTGGCCAGGCGATCCTGGCCGAACTCGGCGGATCGTGAGCCCGGCCGCAGGGGAACGAGGGGCTCGAACCAACATCGACAAGGGGTGCGACGTGGCTGGATTGAATGAATCGTTGAACGCACTGATGGGCATCGACGGCGCGCAGGCAGTGGCGCTGGTCGACTACGAAAGCGGCATGCTGCTGGGCGAAGCCGGTGCCGGCATGGACATGGAAGTGGCCGCCGCCGGCAACACCGAAGTGATCCGCGCCAAGATGAAGACCGCCGCGTCGCTGAATCTCAACGACAGCATCGAGGACATCCTGATCTCGCTGGGCAAGGCATACCACATCATGCGCCCGGTGGCGAAGAAGAAGGGCCTGTTCTTCTACATCGTGCTGGACCGTACCAAGTCCAACCTGGCATTGGCCCGGCGCAAGGTGCAGGACGTGGAGGCCGAACTGGCGATCTGAGCCGGTAGTGCCGGCCGCTGGCCGGCATCTGCATGGATCCACCAGAGGTCCAGGGGCTGCCGGCCAGCGGCCGGCACTACCTCTGCGCTCGACGGCATCGCACACGCCAGCGTATGGTGGATGCCCGTCTCCCTGCCGAGCCGTGCATGTCCCAGCCTGACATCGCTGCCGAACTCGCGCCGCGTATCGCCAGCGCCATCCGCGATGGTTTCGAGCAGTACCACGCCCGCTTTGCGGCGATCACCGCGCGGGCGCGGCAGCGCTTCGAGCAGTGCGACTGGGCCGGCGCGCGCCAGGATGCGGTTGAGCGCATCGCCCTGTACGACCTGTGCATCGCCGAGCAGATGGATACATTGCGCCGCCTCGCCGGTGACGCGATCGGCGAGCGCGCGCTGTGGTTGCAGGTGCACGCCCGCTACAGCGCGCTGCTGCAGGGGCTGATCGATGCCGAGCTGTACAAGACCTTCTACAACACGCTGTCGCGACGCCTGTTTGCTACCCGCGGCGTGGACCCGGCGCTGGAATTCGTTGCTTTCGACGTCGAGCCGTCCGATGCGATCACCCATCCCGTCGCGCGGCATACCTATGCCGTCTCGCCGACGCGGCCGGTGGAGGCCCTGCAACGCGTATTGGCCGACTATCGTTTCGACATTCCGTACGCGCACCAACTGCGCTGCGCGGCGGCCATCGCCGTGCGCCTGCAGGATGATCTGGCCCACTGGGGTGACACGCCGGTGCGCAGCATCGAGCTGCTCGACACCGTGTTCTACCGGGAGCGCCGCGCCTATCTGGTTGGACGTGTATTCGGCGAGCACCGCTTCTCGCCCTGCGTGATCGCGCTGGTGAACGACAGGCACGGCCTGCGTGCCGACGCGGTGCTGACCCGGCGCCGTGATGTCGCCCACCTGTTCGGTGTGTCGCGCAGTTATTTCCAGGCCGACCTGCGCACGGTGGGTGATGCGGTGGTGTTCCTGCGCAGCCTGCTGCCGGGCAAGCCCATCGATGAGATCTACACGGTGCTGGGCCGGGCCAAGCAGGGCAAGACCGAGCGCTATCGCACCTTCTTCCGCCACTTCAACGAGCACCCGCAGGAGCGGCTGGTGCACGCCGAAGGCACGCCGGGCATGGTCATGGCGGTGTTTACCCTGCCCAGCTATCCGCTGGTATTCAAGCTGATCCGCGACCGCTTCGCGTGGCCCAAGGCGATGTCGCGGCAGCAGGTGGAAGAGAAGTACGCGCTGGTGTTCAACCTTGATCGTGTCGGACGTCTGCTTGATGCGCAGCCTTATCGCCACCTGCGCTTCCCGCGCGACCGCTTCGCACCCGCCTTGCTGGCAGAACTGCTGGAGCAGTGCGCGCAGAGCGTGCGCGTCGATGGCGACCAGGTGGAAGTTTCACTTTGCTACGTGCAGCGCCGCTTCCGTCCATTGAACCTGTACCTGCGCGAGCAGGGAGGCGAAGCCGTGCGCGCGGCGGTGCTCGACTACGCGCAGGCGATCACCGACATGGCGCGCAACAACATCTTCCCAGGCGACATGCTGCCGAAGAACTTCGGCGTCTCGCGGCATGGCCGTGCGGTGTTCTACGACTACGACGAGCTCTGCCTGGTCAGTGACTGCGTGTTCCGTGCCTGGCCGCAGCCACGCACGCCTGAGGAAGCGATGGCGGACGAGCCTTGGTTCCATGTCGGTCCGCGCGATGTGTTTCCGGAGCGCTTCGGCCCGTTCATGGGCCTGCCGGCGAGCGAGTTGGCCGCAGTGCGCGAGCACTACCGGCATCTGTTCGATCCGGGCTGGTGGCAGGGCCTGCAGGAACGCTTCGCCCGTGGTGACTATCCGGATACGCCGCCCTATGCAGGCACGCACCGGCTGGCCTGAACCGGCTGTCATGGTGGCTGGGACTGGGGTACGCTCGCCGTTCATCACCAAGGATCCGGCAATGATGCGTTCCCCCCTGTTTCTCGCTCTCGCGCTGGCCGTAGGTGCCGGCACCCCGTTGCTTGCTGGCCAGGCCAGCGCGCAGACCGCGCGTGCGGTGCGTGCCACCGCGGAAATGAGCATGGTGCTGTCCGGCCATATCGAGATCACGCCTGAGGGCGAGGTCAGCTCGCTGGTACTGGATCAGAAATCGGCCCTGACTCCGAGCATCGCCTCCTTCGTGGAAGGAACAATCGGCGGCTGGCGCTTCGAACCCACGCTGCACGATGGCAAGGCAGTGGCTGCACGTGCCCCGATGCGGGTGCGGCTGAGGGGAACGCAGATGGCCGATGGTGGCTACCAGGTCAGCATGACCAGTGTCGATTTCAGTGAATATGATCCGAAGGCTACCGATTCGGTGACCAAGATGCGCATAACCCCGCCGCGTTATCCGGACGAAGCCTATCGGAATGGCGCGCAGGGTGAAGTGCTGCTGATGATCAAGGTGGCGCGTGATGGCACCGTGGCCGATGTCATCGCCGAACAGGTGAACATGACCGTGGTCGGCCCGGAACGGGCCATGGCCAAGATGCGCGACATCCTGGCCAGAGCCAGTATCAGCAGCGCCCGCAGCTGGACCTTCAACCCACCGACCACCGGCGAGGACAGCACCCGCGACAGCTGGGAGGTACGCGTCCCGGTAGGCTTCGCCCTGGGCAACGACCGCAACACCGCGCAGGAACGCTATGGTCGCTGGCGCGCCTTCATTCCGGGACCGCGGCAGACCATACCGTGGCGCAAGTCGGCCCCGGTCGAGCGGGGCGGCAGCGACCTGCTGCCGGAAGGCGGTGTGTACATGGTCGATGGCGCCAAGCGAGGCGTGCGTCTGCTGACCCCGCTGGAAGAGAGCTGAGTGCTGGAGCGGAGCCGGGCAATCCGGCTCCGCGTCAGTCGGCGTACGGGTAGATCACCACCCGGTTGCGGCCCTGTTCCTTGGCCATGTACAGCGCCTTGTCGGCCAGCCGCAATGCCTGCTCGGCGTCGACGTGGAAGCTGGGGAAGTGGGCCACGCCCAGCGATACGGTGATGGTGCCGACCGGTTCGAACGGATGGTCGGCGATGTGCTGGCGCAGGCGTTCACCGGCCTGACGGGCCGATTCAGTACTGATGCCCGGCAGCAGCAGCAGGAATTCCTCGCCACCGGCGCGGCAGAGGATGTCGCTGTCGCGCGAGTAGCGGCGCATCTGGTTAGCGATGTGGACGATGGCGTTGTCGCCGACGTCATGTCCGTAACTGTCGTTGATCGACTTGAAGCGATCGATGTCCAACGCCAGGATCGCGAACGGAATGCCCTGCACCTGCAGCGCGTCCAGCGCCTGCTGCAGCCCGCGGCGGTTGAGCAGGCCGGTCAGCGGGT
Source organism: Stenotrophomonas maltophilia (assembly GCF_002138415.1). Taxonomy (NCBI): domain Bacteria; kingdom Pseudomonadati; phylum Pseudomonadota; class Gammaproteobacteria; order Lysobacterales; family Lysobacteraceae; genus Stenotrophomonas; species Stenotrophomonas maltophilia. The sequence continues at coordinate 4,210,531 of NZ_CP015612.1, read as the reverse complement.
CGGTGCGGCTGGCACGGTTGAGCGTGCCGATACGATCCTGCAGGGCATTGAAGCTGTGCAGCACCGCCTGCTTGAGCTGGGCGACCTCGAAGTACCAGGCGCGGATGCCACTGACATGGTTGATCGCATTGCCGGTGTCCTCGCCGCCCTGCACATTGCGCGCCAGCTGCCACAACGGCATCGAAATGCGGCGCGCGAACCACCAGGTGACCAGCAACGACAGCAGCCCGAGCGGAATCGCATTCCAGATCACCGCAGTCATCAGCCGTGACAGCGGCTGCAGGGTGGCTTCGGTCGGGCGCTGGGCGATGATGCCCCAGCCGGTGGCCGCCACCGGCGCATAGCCGGCCAGCATCGACACACCGCGGTTGTTGCGCACCTGCTGTGCGCCACGCTCTCCGCGCACCACGGCCTTCACCGCCGGGTTGCCGACCACGTAGTCACCCACCCGCTTGCCATCGGCGTGGTACAGCAGGCGGCCATTGCGGTCCACCACGTACAGATAGGAACCGTCGCGGTAGTAGTGCTTGCCCAGCAGCGTGTGCAGTGCACTGCGCTGGCGCAGGTACAGGGTGCCGCTGACATAGCCGCGATAGCGGCCCTGGCGGTCGAAGATCGGGTGCGACAGCGAGACCAGCAGCTTGCCGGTGGCCGACTGGTAGGGATCGCTGATCATCGGCTGGCGCGCGGCCAGTGCCGCGTTGTTGCCGACACTGTGCAGCACCTCACCCTGCAGCTGCAGGGTCTGCGGCGAGGTGGCGATCACCAGGCCGTCGGCGTCCACCACCAGCGAGGAGTTGAAGCTGCTGGACTGCAGCTGCAGGCGGCTGGCTTCGTCCTGGGCCTGCTTCGGATCAAGGTCGTCCTCGCCCAGGCGGGTCGCGGCATAAGCCAGTTGCTGCTGTGCGGCCAGCAGGAAGTTCTGGGTGGTCTCGGCCAGCTTGGTGGCGTAGACGCGGTTGGCTTCCAGGGTGTTGCCGACCAGCTGGTCGCGCTGCACCCGGTAGCTGGCCAGCAGGGTGTTGGCCAGGGCGATGATGGCGCTGAGCAGTGCCAGGGCGAGGATCAGCTTGCCCAGGTTGAGGCGGGGAGACAGCGTTCGCATGCGTCGACGGATCCGGCAGGAGGCTGGACCCGACCGGTTCTCCGGAAGGGGCGACAGCGGGAATCGGTGGCAGGGCCCACGGGGGCCGGGCTAGGGTATCGCGCGGATTATCGCCAAAAGTCGGCGGCGGTGAAGTGAAGTGCGTCGCCCTGCAGGCAAAAAAAAACCTGCCGCAGCGAGCGGCAGGTTTTTTTCGATGCAATGCCGTGGATCAGCGCTTCATCGAACCGAAGAACTCGTCGTTGGACTTGGTGTTCTTCATCTTGTCGAGCAGGAACTCCATCGCGGCCATTTCATCCATCGGATGCAGCAGCTTGCGCAGGATCCAGATCTTCTGCAGCAGTTCCGGTTCGATCAGCAGGTCTTCGCGGCGGGTGCCGGAACGGTTGATGTCGATGGCCGGGAACACGCGCTTCTCAGCGATACGACGGCTCAGGTGCACTTCACTGTTGCCGGTGCCCTTGAACTCTTCGTAGATCACCTCGTCCATCTTCGAACCGGTGTCGACCAGCGCGGTGGCGATGATGGTCAGGCTGCCGCCTTCTTCCACGTTGCGCGCGGCACCGAAGAAGCGCTTCGGGCGGTGCAGGGCGTTGGCGTCCACACCACCGGTCAGCACCTTGCCCGAGCTCGGCACCACGTTGTTGTAGGCGCGGGCCAGGCGGGTGATGGAGTCCAGCAGGATCACCACGTCCTTCTTGTGCTCGACCAGGCGCTTGGCGCGCTCGATGACCATTTCGGCCACCTGCACGTGGCGCGCGGCCGGTTCGTCGAAGGTCGAGCTGATGACCTCGCCGCGCACGGTGCGCTGCATTTCGGTCACTTCTTCCGGGCGCTCGTCGATCAGCAGCACGATCAGGTGCACGTCCGGGTGGTTGGTGGTGATGGCCGTGGCCACCTGCTGCATCATCATCGTTTTACCGGCCTTCGGCTGGGAAACGATGAGCGAGCGCTGGCCCTTGCCCTGCGGCGCCATCAGGTCGAGGATGCGGCCGGTGATGTCTTCCGACGAACCGTTGCCACGCTCCAGGGTGAAGCGACGGCGCGGGAACAGGGCGGTCAGGTTCTCGAACAGCACCTTGTTCTTCGACGCTTCGATCGGCTCGCCGTTGATGGTATCGACGATGTTCAGCGCGAAGTAGCGCTCGCCATCCTTCGGGAAGCGGATGCGGCCGGAGATGTGGTCGCCGGTGCGCAGGTTGAAGCGGCGGATCTGGCTGGGCGAGATGTAGGTGTCGTCCGGGCCGGCCAGGTAGCTGGCTTCGGCCGCGCGCAGGAAGCCGAAGCCGTCCGGCAGGATTTCCAGCACACCGTCGGCGGCGACGCCGTCACCGTGGCGGGTCAGCACCTTCAGCAGCGCGAAGATCACATCCTGCTTGCGGGCGCGGGCCACGCCTTCGGAGATCTGCAGCTGCTCGGCGATTTCCAGCAGCTTCTGCGCCGGCATGCGCTTGAGGTCGCTCAGCGAGTAGACCGGGAAGCCCTCGGGCACGTTGGCGTGCGGGCGCGGCACGAACGGCTGCTGCTCGCCGCCATCGTTGGGCAGGCCATCGTCGCGGAAGCGGTTGTTGCGGTCACGGTCGCGGCGGTTGCGGAAGCGGTCGCGGCGGTTGCCCTGGCCTTGCCCCTGGCCCTGCTGGCCGTTCTGGTTGTACGGGTTCTGGCCCTGGTTCTGGCCGCCCCCCTGGTGGTTCTGCTGGCGCGGCTGGCCGGATTCGCGACCCTCACCACCTTCGCCACCGCCACTGCTGGCAGGGGCCTCGGCGGCGGGCGCGCTCGGTGCGGGGGCGGCTGCGGCCGGTGCCGGCGCTTCGGGCACGGCGGCCAGCGGCAGGGTCGGCTGCGCCGGAGCGGCGCTGGTTTCGGCGGCTGCCGGAGCGGCGGCCTTGCTCACGCGGGGCTTGCGCACGCGCTTTTCGGCGGGCGCATCGGCGCTGCCGGTTTCGGAAGTGTTATCGGACAAGAGCGTTATTCCTCGCTTGAAGGTGCGAGCGCCCGGCTGGGGCGGCGAACGTTGGGAATGGGTCTGGAAGAAACTGCGTCCAGAGGGTGCGGCACGCGAACGCGGCCGGATATGCCGACACTATCATCGGCCAGCGGCGCCACGCAAGGGTCACCGGGAACAGCGTTCATCATGGGCGCGGGGCGCCCCGCCGGCAGCCGTGGTCGACGGCTGCCGGGGAACAGCAGGATCAGGCCAGGGCCTTGTCCAGCAGGCCGGCCAGCTGGGCCTTGCCCACTGCACCGATCTGCTCGGCGACCTTCTCGCCATCCTTGAACACGACCAGGTACGGAATCGAACGCACGTGGTACTTGGCGGCCAGTGCGCGGTTGTGGTCGACGTTGACCTTGGCGATCTTGGCGCGGCCCTGGTAGGCATCGGCCAGTTCGTCCAGCGCCGGGGCGATCATCTTGCACGGGCCACACCACTCTGCCCAGAAATCGACCAGCACCGGTTCCTTGGAATTCAGCACTGCGCTATCAAAGTCGGCGTCGCCGACATGTACAACCTTGTCGCTCATCTTGGTTTCTCGTCTTGGATTGCACCCGGCCATGCCGGAGGTGGGTGAACTGGGCCATGCCCGGTGGCGCGACCCTCGTCGTTGCCTCGCGGCGCACTGCCGCGGTGCGTTCGGCGGGATGCCTGGACGCTCACGGCCGGCAGTGTACCCCTATCGCAGGGCAGGGACAGGCGCCGGCTGGAACCCAGCGTATCGTGATCGCTTCGATGCCTGGTATGTGTCGGATTTCACTGTCTTCCTGTACATGGGGCTGGCAGTGGGCGACACCAGCGACCCCGGGCGGGCCGTTCAAGTCCGGTGTGGCTGGGTGAAGGAAGCCGTCTCTTGACATTGTGAGACAGGTCATTCCGGTTTGCTGGCCCGAGTGCGTTAAACTGGGGCATTGTGCGGCGCGCGGACCTGGTGGTCCCAGCCTGCCAACCCGCCGCAGGGGCCGCAGTTTGCGACGGTGCCCCTAGACGATGAAGTGCCAGCCGCCCCACGGGCCGGCGGCCATACCAAGACGGACTCATGAGCGACAAACCGCTGACCGATTTGACCTTCTCCTCCTTCGAGCTGCATCCGGCCCTGCAGGCCGGCCTTGAAGGAGCCGGATTCACCCGTTGCACCCCGATCCAGGCGCTGACCCTTCCGGTCGCGCTGCCCGGTGGTGATGTTGCCGGCCAGGCCCAGACCGGCACCGGCAAGACCCTGGCCTTCCTGGTTGCTGTCGTGAACCGCCTGCTGACGCGTCCGGCCCTGGCTGACCGCAAGCCGGAAGATCCGCGCGCGCTGATCCTCGCCCCGACCCGCGAACTGGCCATCCAGATCCACAAGGATGCGGTGAAGTTCGGTTCCGACCTGGGCCTGCGTTTCGCCCTGGTCTACGGCGGCGTGGATTACGACAAGCAGCGCGAGCTGCTGCAGCAGGGCGTGGACGTGATCATCGCCACCCCGGGCCGCCTGATCGACTACGTGAAGCAGCACAAGGTGGTATCGCTGCACGCCTGCGAGATCTGCGTGCTGGACGAAGCCGACCGCATGTTCGACCTGGGCTTCATCAAGGACATCCGCTTCCTGCTGCGCCGCATGCCCGAGCGCACCACCCGCCAGACCCTGCTGTTCAGTGCCACCCTCAGCCACCGCGTGCTGGAACTGGCCTATGAGCACATGAACGAACCGCAGAAGCTGGTGGTTGAGGCCGAGACCATCACTGCCGCGCGCGTGCGCCAGCGCATCTATTTCCCGGCCGATGACGAGAAGATCCCGTTGCTGCTGGGCCTGCTGTCGCGCAGCGAAGGTGCGCGCACCATGGTCTTCGTCAACACCAAGGTGTTCGTCGAGCGCGTCGCCCGTTCGCTGGAAAAGGCCGGCTACCGAGTCGGTGTGCTGTCCGGCGACGTGCCGCAGAAGAAGCGCGAGAGCCTGCTCAACCGCTTCCAGAAGGGCCAGCTGGAAATCCTGGTGGCCACCGACGTAGCCGCGCGCGGCCTGCACATCGATGGCATCAAGTACGTCTACAACTACGACCTGCCGTTCGACGCCGAAGACTACGTGCACCGCATCGGCCGTACCGCGCGCCTGGGCGAAGAGGGTGATGCGATCAGCTTCGCCTGCGAACGCTACGCCATGGGCCTGCCGGACATCGAGGCCTACATCGAGCAGAAGATTCCGTCCGAGCCGGTCACCAAGGAACTGCTGACGCCGCTGCCGCGTCCGGAACGCCCGGCTCCGGCGGCAGGCGAGGAAGGCGAGGACAACGAAAGCGTCGGCCAGATCTTCCGCGAAGCGCGCGAAGCCCGCGCCGCCGAGGAAGAGCGTCGGGGCGGTGGTCGTAGCGGCGGCCGTTCAGGCGGTGGTGGTCGTGGTGGTCGCGACGGTGAGCGCAGCGGCGAGCGCCGTCCGCGCGGCCCGCGCAAGCCGCGCGTGGAAGGCGAGCAGGGCGCTGCCGCCCCGGTCGCCGGTGCCGAAGGCGCCGCTGCCCAGGCCCCGCGTCCGCCGCGCCCGCCGCGTGCCGAAGGCGCACCGGAAGGTGCGGTGGACGGCGAGCACAAGCCGCGCAAGCGCCGTCGTCGTCGCCACGGCCGTCCGGTCGAGGGTGCCGAGGGCGTGCAGAGCGCCGCCGGCAATGGCGCCAGCCCGGTCACCCCGGTGCAGGTGGTGGCCAAGCCGGTGCGCACGGCTGCTGATACCGGCGATTCGTTCCTGACCCGCATTGGCCGCAAGATCCGCCGGATGCTGTCGGGCAGCTGATCCGGTAGCGCCCGACCGTTGGTCGGGCGACATCAGGGGTGTACCGACCAACGGTCGGCACCCACCACGCCGGACCGGTAGCGCCCGACCGTTGGTCGGGTGGCTTTGAAGGGTAGTGCCGGCCGCTGGCCGGCATGCCGAGCAGCCGCCTGCCAGGCGACCCTGTCGCATCTGACTCTGGCCGCGCCTGCCAGCCTCCATCCAAGCTGACGCCTCCCGCATCCGGAGGCGTCACGCGATGGCATCCGTACCCTGTTACGACGCATTCGATCTGCATTACGCGCAGCACGTGGCGGCTTCTGCATCGCGTCCGCTGGAACGCCGGACGCTGCTGGAGCTGGCCGGTCCACTGCAGGGGCGGGATGTCATCGATCTGGCCTGCGGCTCCGGTGATTTCGGCCGCCACCTTCTGCTGCACGGGGCCCGTAGCGCTCTCGGCGTCGATCTGTCCGCCGCGATGATCGAGCAGGCGCGCCAGCTTTCCGCGCAGGGCGGTGACGCCATGCAGTTCCTGCACGGCGACGCGACCCGTCTGGACATGCCGGCTCGTTTTGATATTGCCGTGGCGGTCTGGCTGTTCAACCACGCCGATACGCTGCAGGAACTGGAGCGCATGTACCGGGCCACGGCCGACGTCCTCAAACCGGGCGGAAGGTTGCTGGCTATCGTTACCCATCCGGCATTCCGCTTGGCCCGGGGCGACTTTTCGCGTTACGGCGCACGCATCGTCGGGCAGCAGGTGCTGGACGATCATCACCTGGTGGAGGTGGAGTTCGCCGATGCGGCCGTGGCCCGCGTCACCGACCATCAATGGCGCGCGGACCAGCATGAGCAGGCGGCCGCCCGCGCGGGGCTGCCCGGGCTGCAGTGGCAGGCGCCGGTGCCGACAGCGGCGGAATGCCAGGCCCGGCCTCCCGGCTTCTGGGATGAATACCGGGACAACAACGCGCTGGTGGTCCTGCACGCCCGCAAGGAAGCGTAGCGCCCGGGCAGCCCGGGCGGGCACCGCGGCGGATCGAAGATTCCGCCAGGCAGGGCCCAGCGCTACCGATCGGCGGCGCCGCTCCTGCATAATCGGGGCATGAGTGTCCTGCGCTTCGACAATGTCAGCAAACAGTACGCCGGTGGCCACGAGGCACTGACCGATGTCAGTTTCGAGGTCGCGTTGGGCGAGATGCTGTTCGTCACCGGCCATTCCGGTGCGGGCAAGAGCACCCTGCTCAAGTTGATCCACCTGGACGAGCGGCCCAGCCGCGGCGCGGTGGTGTTCGACGAGCGCAACCTGCTGAAGGTGCGTGGCGGCGACGTGCCCCGCCACCGTCGCGCGGTGGGTGCGGTCTACCAGGACCATCGCCTGCTGATGGACCGCTCGATCGCCGAGAACGTGGCGCTGCCGCTGATCCTGCGCGGCACCCGACGCGGCGACATCAACAAGCGCGTGCGCTCGGTGCTGGAGCGGATGGGCCTGGGCCATCGCGAGAAGGCGCTGCCCTCGCAGCTGTCGGCCGGTGAGCAGCAGCGCGTCGGCATCGCCCGCGCCATTGTCGGTGAGCCCAAGCTGCTGGTGGCCGATGAGCCGACCGGCAACCTCGACCCGACCCTGGCAGCGGAGATCATGGCCCTGTTCGCCGAGCTGCCCGCGCGCGGTACCAGCGTGCTGGTGGTCAGCCACGACCTGCCGCTGCTGCGCCGCATGCGCAAGCGCGTGCTGATCCTTGACCACGGCCGGCTGGTGGATGACATCTCGCCGCAGGACCTGGCGGAGTAACCGATGGCGAAGAACGAAAACAGCGAAGCCGCCGCCCCGTCGCGCGTGGGCGTCTGGTTCCAGCACCACGTGCACAGCGTGGTGTTCAGCCTGGGCCGCGCCTGCCGCAAGCCGTGGGCGACCCTGCTGACGGTGATGGTCATGGCGCTGGCGCTGGCCCTGCCGCTGGGCCTGTCGATCGCGCTGGACAACCTCAAGCAGTTCGCCGGCAGCGTGCAGCAGTCGCGCGACATCAACGTGTTCCTGAAGGGCAACGTCGATGGCCCCGGCGCGCTGCGGCTGGCGGGCCAGCTGCGTGACCGCGACGACGTGGCCGAAGTGAACGTGCGCACGCCCGAGCAGGGCCTGCAGGAACTGCGTGATGCCGGCCTCGGTGAGGCGATCGACGCGCTCAACGACAATCCACTGCCCTCGCTGCTGGTGATCACCCCGGGCCAGGGCAAGGACGACGCCCGGCTGGCGCGCGCGCTGGAAAGCCTGCCCGAGGCCGACCTGGTGCAGCACGACGCGCTGTGGCGCCAGCGTCTGGATGCCTGGCTGGCATTCGGCGCACGGCTGGTGCAGGTGCTGTCGGTACTGCTCGGCGTCGGCGCCGCGCTGGTGGTCGGCAACACCGTGCGCCTGGACATCCAGGCCCGTCGCGAAGAGATCGGCGTGCTGCAGCTGCTTGGCGCCAGCGATGGCTTCATCCGCCGTCCGTTCCTGTACCTGGGCGCCTGGTATGGCCTGGGTGCCGGCGCGGTGGCGCTGGCCCTGATTGCTGCGGCCGGTGCCGCCCTGCGCGTGCCGCTGGCCGAACTCTCGCGCAGCTACGGCAGCCCGTTCGTGCTGCACGGCCTGGACCTGCTGCATGGCGGCCTGGTCCTGCTCGGCACGCTGCTGCTGGGTTGGCTGGGGGCATGGCTGGTGACCGGCCACTTCCTCCGCCAGACCCGCCCCACCGACACCTGAGACCGGCATGCAACCGCAAGCGTTGAAGCACCTTGAAGGGCCCGCGACGCGGGTGATGGTGGTCGATGGCTCGAAGCTGGTGCGCAAGCTGATCGCCGACGTCCTGCAGCGTGACCTGCCGGGCGTGGAGGTGATCGGCTGCGACAGCATCGAGGAGGCACAGCTGGCGCTGGCGCAGGGCCCGGTGGATCTGGTGACCACCTCGCTGACCCTGCGTGATGGCGACGGCCTGGCGCTGGCGCGGATGGTCCGCGAAGCAGCGGGCCAGGCCTATGTGCCGGTGATCGTTGTGTCCGGCGATGCCCAGCAGCACCTGGAGCAGCGCCGCTTCACCGAGTACGTCACCGACTATTTCGACAAGGCGCTGGGCCACGAGGCACTGGCGACCTTCATCCGCGGCTACGTGCAGCCGCAGACTATTCCCGGCGCCACCATCCTCTATATCGAGGACAGCCGCGTGGTGGCCGAGGCCACCAAGCGCATGCTGGAACGCCAGCAGTTGAACGTACTGCACGTGGTCAGCGCCGAAGAAGCGTTCACCCTGCTCACCGCCGAGTCGCTGGGCCGCAGTCGCCACCGCATCGACCTGGTGCTGACCGACGTCACCCTGAAGGGTGAACTGAGCGGCCGCGACGTGGTGCAGCGCGTGCGCGTGGACTTCGGTTACGGCAAACGCCGCCTGCCGGTGCTGGTGATGACCGGCGACGGCAACCCGCACAACCAGACCGGGCTGCTGCAGTCCGGTGCCAACGACCTGGTGCTCAAGCCGATCGAAGAACGGCTGCTGGTCACCAAGGTGCTGTTCCAGCTGCGCCTGGCGCGATTGAACGATGGACCCCTGATTCGATGATGGATGAAGTAGCCGACACCCCGACGATCCAGCTGGAACCGAGCTGGAAGCAGCATGTCGGCGATTACCTGTTGCAGCCGCAGATGCGCGAGCTGTCCAGCTTCCTGCGCCAGCGCAAGGCCAGCGGTGCGGCGGTGTTCCCGCCTGGTCCGCAGATCTTCGCCGCGTTCGACGCCACGCCGTTCGAGCAGGTGAAGGTGGTCATCCTCGGGCAGGACCCGTACCACGGCCGTGGCCAGGCGCATGGCCTGAGTTTCTCGGTGCCGCCGGGCGTGCCGGTGCCGCCGTCGCTGCTGAACATCTACAAGGAGATCGAGAGCGATCTCGGTATCCCGCGTCCGGACCACGGCTGCCTGATTCCGTGGGCGCAGCGTGGCGTGCTGCTGCTCAATGCGGTGCTGACGGTGGAGGAGGGCAAGGCCGGTGCGCACCAGGGGCGTGGCTGGGAAGGCTTCACCGACCACGTGGTGGATGTGCTCAACCGCGAACGCGACGGCCTGGTGTTCATGCTCTGGGGCGCGTACGCGCAGAAGAAGGGCAAGGTCATCGACACCCGCCGCCACCGCGTGCTGAAGGCGCCGCACCCGTCGCCGCTGTCGGCCCACCGCGGCTTCCTAGGCTGCCGGCATTTCTCGATGGCCAACGAGTACCTGCAGCGTCGCGGGCAGACCCCGATCGACTGGTCGCTGCCGCCGCGTTCGGCGCTCTGACCGCCGGCGGGTGACCGAGGCTGAACGCCGGACAACGTTTCCGGGCCTGAATGGGTCCTGCGGACGGCCTGTTCAGCTCCGCTTGACCGGAATCGGCTGGTTTCCAGTAGGTAATTGCTTGAATTCCAAGGGATTGTGAATCCCGAAAAGCGCGCTCGCCACTGTCATCAAATCGCGCTACGGTAGGGCTCTGTTTGGGACCAGTGTTGCATCAATAGGATGCTGGAACTTTTTCCTCCTTTAGCAGTCCAAATCCCGGACTGCTAAGATGGGTGCCTATGAGCCAGAACACCTCTACTGCCCTTGTGGCAAACAATCTCCCGATTCCCAGTGCGCTCGGTTCGCTGGACGCCTACATCGGTGCCGTGCACCAGATCCCGGTGCTGTCGGTCGATGACGAACAGGACCTGGCCCGTCGCTTCCGCGACGGCAACGATCTGGACGCCGCCCGCGAGCTGGTGCATTCGCACCTGCGCTTCGTGGTGCACGTGGCCCGCGGCTACAACGGCTACGGCCTTGCGCTGGGCGACCTGATCCAGGAAGGCAACATCGGCCTTATGAAGGCGGTCAAGCGCTTCGACCCCGACATGGGCGTGCGCCTGGTCTCCTTTGCCGTGCACTGGATCCGTGCCGAGATGCACGAGTTCATCCTGAAGAACTGGCGCATCGTGAAGGTCGCCACCACCAAGGCGCAGCGCAAGTTGTTCTTCAACCTGCGCAAGTCGAAGACGCGCCTGGGCTGGATGAACGCGGCTGAAGTGAGCGCGGTGGCCAAGGATCTGAACGTGTCCGAGCGCGAGGTCATGGAAATGGAGTCGCGCCTGTCCGGTCGCGATATCGGTTTCGATGCGCCGACCGACGAGGACAACGAGCACGCGCCGCCGTCGCCGGCCGCGTTCCTGGTCGCCAACGACGAAGACCCGTCGATGGCCTACGAACGTGCCGACAGCGAAGACAACCAGATGCAGCTGCTGCGCGAAGGCCTGGCCGAGCTGGACGCCCGCTCGCGCGACATCATCCGCCGTCGCTGGCTGGATGCCGACAGCAAGGTGACGCTGCAGGAACTGGCTGACGAATACGGCGTGTCCGCCGAGCGCATCCGCCAGGTTGAAGCGAACGCACTGAAGAAGATGAAGGCGCTGTTCACCGCGTAAGCGGGGTGGCGTTGAAACAATGAAAAGGCCCGGCACTGCCGGGCTTTTTCTTTTTGGTGGCGTTCTCATCCACGCATGGCGTGGCTCTACTCTGACGCCAGGGCGGTGATTGCGCCGACCGGATCATGTGTTGGATGCTGATGTTCACGCCGTACCACGCAGTGGCACGGTATGATCATGCCACGCGTCTTCCGCACACGAAGTTTCAATCGCAGCATGCGCAGGACCACCCTGTCCGATGCTGCGCTGTACCGGTCGGTACGTGAAATGGAAGCGGGTCTGGTGGATGCTGATCTTGGCGGCGGAATCTTAAAGAAGCGCGTTGCCTTGCCGGGGCGAGGAAAGCGTGGGAGCGTCCGAACCATCGTCGCCACACAGCGAGGCGGGCATTGGTTCTTCCTTTTCGGCTACGAGAAGAATGAACGTGCTGCAATCACGAATGCGGAACGCGATGCGCTGCAGCTGTACGCATCGGAGTTCTTGAAAATGAGTACGGCACAGCTGAATCGTGCCGTGCAGTACGGGGATCTACAGGAGATCAGCCATGACGAAGACCCCTGAGCGACGGCGCGCGAAAAGTGCGCTTCTTGAGGCGGTGCATGATGCGGCTGTGAGTCTGCACGCACATGGCTTCATCGATAAACGTCGGTTGAGCAGCTACGAAGCGCTTTGCCTTGAGCCGGTCCCTGAATACAGCAGTGCCCAGATCCGTGCCCTGCGCGCGTCATTGCAGCTCAGTCAGCCGGTTTTTGCTGAAGTTCTCAATACCAGCGTTTCCACCGTACGCAGCTGGGAACAGGGCGAGAAGAAGCCCAGCGGACCATCACTGAAGTTGCTGAACCTGATTGATCGGAAGGGACTCGAAGCAGTCCTGTAAAGCAAAGGCCCGGTTCTGCCGGGCCTTTGCTTTTCCGAGGTGTTCAATCCACGCACGGCGTGGATCTACCCCAGCTATGCAGTATCAGTAGAGCCACGCCATGCGTGGCTGCGGCGCCGGACCTCACCCCTCGCGTGCGATCGCGCGCCAGCCGATGTCGTTGCGGTGGAACTCATTGGCCCAGGTCACCTTGGCCACGCCCGCATACGCATTCGCCTGTGCGTCGCGCACGCTGTCGCCCAGCGCCGCCACGCACAGCACGCGACCGCCGGCACTGAGCACTTGGCCCTGCGCGTCCAGCGTGGTGCCGGCATGGAACACCTTGGCACTGGCCGGCACGTCGCCGAGGCCGGAAATGACGTCACCGGTAATCGGCGATTCCGGGTACGGCCTGGCGGCCAGCACCACGCCCAGCGACGGGCGCGCATCCCACTGTGCTTCGATCTGGTCCAGGCGGCCGTCGATGGCCGCTTCCACCAGCTCCACCAGGTCCGACTGCAGGCGCAACATCACCGGCTGGGTTTCCGGGTCGCCGAAGCGCACGTTGAACTCGATCACCTTCGGCGCGCCGCTGGCATCGATCATCAGGCCGGCATAGAGGAAGCCGGTGAACGGGATGCCATCGGCGATCATGCCCTGCACGGTCGGGTTCACCACCTCGCGCATCACGCGCGCGTGTACCTCCGGCGTGACCACCGGGGCCGGCGAGTACGCGCCCATGCCGCCGGTGTTCGGGCCGGTATCGCCGTCGCCGACGCGCTTATGGTCCTGCGAGGTGGCCATCGGCAGCGCATGCACGCCGTCCACCATGGAAATGAAGCTGGCTTCCTCACCATCGAGGAACTCTTCGATCACCACGCGGGCGCCGGCATCGCCGAACGCGTTGCCCGAGAGCATGTCACGCACCGCGTCCTCGGCCTCGGCCTGGGTCATCGCCACGATCACGCCCTTGCCGGCGGCCAGGCCATCGGCCTTGACCACGATCGGTGCGCCCTTCTCGCGGATGTAGGCCAGTGCCGCGTCCACCTCGGTGTGCACAGCGTAGAACGCGGTGGGGATGTTGTGGCGGGCCAGGAAGTCCTTGGCGTAGGCCTTGCTGCCTTCCAGCTGCGCGGCGGCGGCGGTCGGCCCGAAGATGCGCAGGCCGGCGGCGCGGAAGCGGTCTACCACGCCAGCCACCAGCGGTACTTCAGGGCCGACCACGGTCAGTGCCAAGCCTTCAGCCTGGGCCAGCGCCAGCAGACCGTCGATATCGGTGACTTTCACCGCCACGTTGCGGCACTTGTCTTCGCTGGCGGTGCCGGCGTTGCCGGGTGCCACGATCACTTCGGTGACACGGGAGGACTGGGCCAGCTTCCATGCCAGGGCGTGTTCGCGGCCGCCAGAGCCGATGACGAGGATCTTCATGGGACAGGGTTCTCGGGTACGGAAGAGAAAAGCCGGGCAGGGCCCGGCTTCGTGATGCGGATCAGTGGCGGAAGTGGCGCACGCCGGTGAACACCATGGCCAGGCCATGTTCGTCGGCGGCGGCGATCACTTCGGCATCGCGCATCGAACCGCCCGGCTGGATGACCGCCTTGATGCCGGCGGCAGCGGCGGCGTCGATGCCGTCGCGGAACGGGAAGAACGCGTCGGAGGCCATCACCGAGCCCTCGACTACCAGGTTCGCATCGGCGGCCTTGATGCCGGCGATGCGGGCCGAGTACACGCGGCTCATCTGGCCGGCGCCGACACCGATGGTGCGGTTGTCCTTTGCATAGACGATCGCGTTGGACTTCACGAACTTGGCCACCTTCCAGGCGAACAGCAGGTCGGTGAACTGCTTGTCGGTCGGCGCCAGCTTGCTGACCACCTTCAGCTCGTCGCGGGTCATGCCGCGGTTGTCCGAGGACTGCAGCAGCAGGCCAGAGCCGACGCGCTTGCTGTCGAAGTTGTTCAGGCCATCGCCGTGCGGGATGCGCAGCACGCGCACGTTGGCCTTCTTCTGCGCGTATTCCAGCGCGGCTGGCTCGTAGTCCGGAGCGATCAGCACTTCCACGAACTGGCGGTCCAGGATTACCTTGGCGGTGGCCGCATCCAGCGGCTTGTTGAAGGCGATGATGCCGCCGAAGGCACTGGTGGGGTCGGTGGCGTAGGCCAGCTCGTAGGCATCGCCGTTGCCGGCACCGACGGCCACGCCGCACGGGTTGGCGTGCTTGACGATGACGCAGGCCGGCGCGTCGAACTGGCGCACGCATTCCCACGCCGCATCGGCATCGGCCAGGTTGTTGTAGCTCAGTTCCTTGCCCTGCAGCTGCTGGAAGGTGGCCAGCGTGCCCGGCACCGGGTACAGGTCGCGGTAGAACGCGCCGCTCTGGTGCGGGTTCTCGCCGTAGCGCAGGTCCATCACCTTCACGAAGGTGGAATTCATCTGCGCCGGGTATTCGGCACGCGCCGGCACCGCAGCGTCGGTGGCGGTGACCGCCGACAGGTAGTTGCTGATGGCCGCGTCGTACTGGGCGACGCGGTTGAACGCGGCCACCGAGAACGCGAAGCGGGTGGCAGCGGACAGCTGGCCGTTGTTGGTCTCCAGCGAGGCCAGCAGTTCGGCGTACTGCGATGGGTCGGTGGCCACTGCCACGCGGGCGAAGTTCTTGGCCGCCGAACGCAGCATGGCCGGGCCGCCGATGTCGATGTTCTCGACCGCGTCGGCCAGGGTGCAGTCGGCCTTGGCGGTGACCGACTCGAACGGGTACAGGTTCAGCACCAGCAGGTCGATGGCACCGATGCCGTGCTCGGCCATCACTGCATCATCCAGGCCCGAACGGCCCAGCAGGCCGCCGTGCACCATCGGGTGCAGGGTCTTGACCCGGCCGTCCATCATTTCCGGGAAGCCGGTGACGTCGGCCACGTCCTTCACGGCCAGGCCCGCATCGCGGATCGCCTTGGCGGTGCCGCCGGTGGACAGCAGCTCCACGCCGCGTGCCGCCAGCGCAGTGGCCAGCTCGACCAGGCCGGTCTTGTCGGAAACGGAGAGGAGGGCCCGGCGGACGGGCAACAGATCAGCAGTCATGGGACAGAATCGGCAGCGGAGCGGGGCCGATATTGTAGGCGGTGGGGGCCGGTGGCGGGCGCCGACGGGCGAAATCGGCTGCCGGCGCGGGCCTGCGGCCCCCTTCGGCACAGCCCGGTTGGTTGCAGACTGCAAGCAATCCGATGGGGCGGTATCGCCCCGATCGGGTAGGCTGTGCCCGGACTGCCAAGGATCAGCAGGTACAGATCGTGTCGATCTATGCATTGAAAGGACGTTTCCAGGACCTGTTGCGTCCGGCCGTACGCGGCCTGTACCGCATGGGGATCACCGCCAATACGGTGACCGTGGCCGCTGCCGTGGTCTCGCTGCTGGTGGCTGCGGCCGTGTGGTGCTGCGCGCCGGCGCAACCGCTGCTGTACCTGCTGCTGCCGCTGTGGATGCTGCTGCGCATGGCGCTCAACGCCGTGGACGGCATGCTGGCCCGCGAGTTCGGCCAGCAGTCGCGGCTGGGCGCCTATCTGAACGAGTTGTGCGATGTGATCGCCGATGCGGCGCTGTACCTGAGCCTGCTCAGCGTGCCGGGCGTGCGCCTGGAAGCACTGTGGCTGCTGGCCTGGACCGCGGCCCTGAGCGAGTACGCCGGGGTGCTGGGGCTGATGGTCGGTGCCAGCCGCCGCTATGACGGCCCGACGGGCAAGAGCGATCGCGCCTTCGTGATCGGTGCGCTGGGCCTGCTGCTGGCGTTTGAGTGGGTTGGCGCGATGACGGTCACTGGGGTGGCCGCGGCCATGGCGGTGCTGTGCGTGCTGACGATGATCAATCGCGTCCGTCGCGGACTGCGGGAAGCGGCGGTTTCGCCGAATTAATCAAGCAGATACAAAAAGACAATCAGGAGATTGCATGCGTCAGGCGCAGGAACGGGAATTCCACAGCTTCGACCAGGTACCGCTGTTCTACCGGTACTGGGCGAGCACCACCGCAACCCCGGCCACCAAGGCCATCGTGCTGTTGCACCGCGGCCACGAGCACTCCGGGCGTGTCACCCACCTGGTGGATGAGCTGGACCTGCCCGACACCGCCTTCTTCGCCTGGGATGCGCGCGGCAATGGCCGTTCGCCGGGAGCGCGTGGCGATGCACCGGGCTTCCCGGCGCTGGTGCGTGACCTCGACAGCTTCATCGCCCACATCGGTGCCGAGCACGGCATCGCGGTGCAGGACATCGTGGTGATCGCACAGAGCGTGGGGGCAGTGGTCGCCGCCACCTGGGTGCACGACTATGCACCACGCCTGCGCGCGCTGGTGATGGCTTCGCCGGCGTTCAAGGTGAAGCTGTACGTGCCGTTCGCACGCCCGGGCCTGGCGCTGATGCAGAAGCTGCGCGGCAATTTCTTCGTCAACAGCTACGTCAAGCCGCAGTGGCTGACTCACGATCCGGCGCGGGTGGAAAGTTATCGCACCGATCCGCTGATCACCCGGCCGATCTCGGTGCGCGTGCTGCTGGGCCTGTACGAGGCCGCCGACCGCATCGTGGCCGATGCGCAGGCGATCAGTGTGCCGGTGCAGCTGCTGGTGTCCGGCTCGGACTTCGTCGTGCATCGCGGCCCGCAGGACCGCTTCTACGAGCGCCTGTCCAGCCCGATCAAGGAGCGCGTGCACCTGCCAGGCTTCTTCCACGACACGTTGGGCGAGCGCGATCGGGCGCCGGCGCTGGCGCGCATCCGCGGTTTCATCCAGACGCGTTTTGCCGAGCCGCTGCGTGAGCTGTCACGCCGCGATGCGCACCGCCATGGGCCGACCTTCGAGGAATCGGAAATTCTGGCCTGGCCACCGGAACGCAACAGCGTGGCCGACCTGCGCTGGCGCGTGGTGCGTGGCGGCCTGCGCTTCGGTGGCACGCTGTCCGAAGGCATCGCGCTGGGCCTGCAGACCGGTTTCGATTCCGGCAGCACGCTGGATTACATCTACCGCGACCAGGCACGCGGCAAGGGCCCGCTGGGCCGCATTGTCGACCGCAACTATCTGGATGCGATCGGCTGGCGCGGCATCCGCGTGCGCGGCCAGCACCTGCAGGAACTGCTGCGCGATGCCGCCCAGCGCCTGCGCGGGGAGGGCACGCCAGTGCGCGTGCTGGACGTGGCCGCTGGCCATGGCCGCTACGTGCTGGAAGCGCTGGGCCAGGGCGAGCAGCGCGCCGACGGCATCGTGCTGCGCGACTTCAGTGATCTGAACGTGACCCAGGGCCACGCCTTGATCGAGCGCCTGGGTGCGACCGACATCGCCCGCTTCGAACAGGGCGATGCGTTCGACCCGGCGCAGTTGGCGCAAGTCGACCCAGCGCCGACGCTGGCGGTGGTATCGGGCCTGTACGAACTGTTCCCCGACAACGACGCCGTGCTGCGCTCGCTGCAGGGCATCGCTGCAACGGTGCCGGTGGGTGGCTACTTGGCCTACACCGGCCAGCCCTGGCATCCACAGCTGGAATTCATCGCCCGCGCGCTGACCAGCCACCGCGGCGGCGCCGCGTGGGTGATGCGGCGCCGCACCCAGCAGGAAATGGATGAGCTGGTGCGCTTGGCCGGGTTCGAGAAGGTGGCGCAGCGTATCGATGACTTCGGCATCTTCACCGTGTCGCTGGCGCGCCGGACCGCGTGATGGCAACGCTCGCCGCAACCCCGCTGGCCGTGGAGGGGCGCCCCTGGCGGCGCGCCCTGCTGTGGCTGGCCCTGCTGGGCCCGTTCTTCTTCGCCAGCTATGGCTTTGCCAACTGGATGGCCGGCCGCCATGCCGAACTGCCGGTGATGGCCTTCGGCTGGGAAACGCAGATTCCGTTCGTGCCATGGACGATCGTGCCGTACTGGTCGATCGATCTGTTCTACGCGATCTCGTTTTTCCTGTGCCGTCAGCGCTTCGAACTGGACCGGCACGCGCTGCGGCTGTTCAGTGCACAGCTGATCGCCGTGACCTGCTTCCTGCTGTGGCCGCTGCGCTTCAGCTTCGAGCGTCCGGAGATCGGCGGTGTGTTCGGCTGGCTGTTCGATGTGCTGCTGGGCTTCGACAAGCCGTTCAACCAGGCGCCATCGCTGCACATCGTGTTGTTGATCGTGCTGTGGGTGAAGTTCGCGCAGTACCTGCACGGTGTGTGGCGCTGGGTGCTGCACGTATGGGCGCTGCTGATCGGCGTCTCGGTGCTGACCACGTTCCAGCACCATTTCATCGATATCCCGACCGGCCTGCTGGCCGGCTGGCTGTGCGTCTGGCTGTGGCCAGAGCAGGGCACACCACCGTTGCGCGCCTGGCGCACCGCACGTGATGCCAAGCGCTGGCGCCTGGCGGGGCTGTACCTGCTGGGGGCCGCTGTGCTGCTGGTGCCGGTGGTATTTCTGCGTGGCGCGGCGTTGTGGCTGCTGTGGCCGGTGGTATCGCTGCTGCTGGTGGCGTTGGCGTATGCGGGGCTCGGTACGGCCGTGTTCCAGAAGCGGGCCGATGGTCGCCTGACCATGGCCGCACGCTGGCTGCTGGCGCCGTACCTGGGTGCAGCCTGGATCAATTCACGGCTGTGGACGCGGCGTGCGCCGCAGGCGGTGCTGGTGATGGATGGCGTGTGGCTGGGGCGCATTCCCTGTGCTGCGTTGCCAACACCCTTGGTCGGCGTGGTCGATGCCTGTGCTGAACTGTCCTGTCGTGCACCGGGCGCGGCGTATGCCAGCGTGCCGATGCTGGACCTGGTGGTGCCCACGCCGGAACAGTTGCGCGCGGCGGCCGAGGCCATCGAGCGGCTGCGTGCGCATGGACCGTTGCTGGTGTGCTGCGCACTGGGCTATTCGCGCAGCGCCGCCAGCGTGGCGACGTGGCTGCTGCGCAGTGGTCGCGCCGTGGATGTCGAGGCGGCGGTCGCGATCGTGCGTGCCGCACGACCGGGCGTCGTGATGGGGCAGGCGCATCTGCGCGCCATCGCGGCAGCAAAGGGAGACCGTACATGAGCGCGGTTCCCGACCTTGCGACCATGCGGTTGCTGCTGCGCCAGGGGCGTTGGCCCGCGCTGCTGTCGCTGGGGTTGCTGCTGGTGGCGTTGCTGTTGCTGGGCATCGAACCGGGGCTGGCGATGATCGCCGCCGGGCTGTTGCTGCTCAGTGTTGCCGCGGGCATCGCACAGATCTACCACGCGTGGCGGGTGGAGCTGGATGCCAGCCTGTTGCAGCTGCTGCGCGATGAAGGCCTGGAGGGCGATGCTGCCGCGCGCCGCACCGACCAGCTGCTGCACGACAGTGGCCTGCGCCGCGCGTCGCCCGATGCGCCGCTGCGCGGCTGGGACGCGCGCTGGGCCGGCATGCGCCGCCTGCTGCTGCGCCAATACCTGCTGACCACAGTGCAGTTCGCACTGCTGGTGCTGGCCGTGTTGTGGCCGCAGACGTGAACGGGAGGGACCAATGTTCGCCGAGCTGATTGCCCGCGCCTGCAGTGGCGCGATCCATGTGGTGACCGGCGCCCGCGCGCTGTGGATCGGCTGCGCGCCGTCCGGCGAACGACGCGTGTATTACGGCAACCACGCCAGCCACGGCGACTTCGTGCTGATCTGGTCGTCGATGCCTCCGGCACTGCGGCGGCAGGTGCGCCCGGTGGCCGCGGCCGAATACTGGCAGCGCGATGGCCTGCGCCGTTACCTGATCGATGCGGTGTTCAACGGTGTACTGGTCGAGCGCGAGGCCGGCCATCGCCAGCAGGATCCGCTGCAGGTACTGCGCGATGCCGTGGACGAAGACTGCTCGCTGATCCTGTTCCCGGAAGGCACGCGCAATGTCGGCGATGAGCCGCTGCTGCCGTTCAAGAGCGGCATCTACCACCTGGCGCGGCAACGGCCGGAGCTGGAGTTCGTGCCGGTGTGGATCGACAACCTGAAGCGGGTGATGCCGAAGGGCCGGTTCCTGCCGTTGCCACTGCTGTGTACGGCCACTTTCGGCACGCCGCTGCGGCTGCAGGCCGACGAGGACAAGGCCGCGTTCCTGGCGCGCAGCCGGCAGGCGCTGCTGGACCTGGCGCCGAATGGAGGTCGTGCATGAGTTTCGTGTTGGATGTATCTGGCGATCTGGCGACGCAGAGTGTCGGCCAGCAGACCGGCCTGCTGTTCGCTGGCGTCGGCGCGGTGCTGGTGCTGGCGACGTTGGTGGCCGAGACCCTGCGCTGGCGCCAGCGTGGGCGGCCCAGCGCGGTGATCGCCAACCTGGTCTCGCGCATCCGCGCCTGGTGGGTGATGGCGATCGTGGTCGGGCTGGCGCTGTTCTTCGGCCGTGCCGGAGTGATCGTGCTGTTCGCGATCATCTCGCTGTTCGCGCTGCGCGAGTTCATCACCCTGGCGCCGACCCGCTCGGGCGACTACTACGCGCTGCTGGCCGCGTTCTACATCGTGCTGCCTTGGCAGTACTACCTGGTGTGGATCGACTGGTACGGCATGTACACGCTGCTGATCCCGGTCTATGCGTTCCTGTTCCTGCCGATCCTGTCGACCATCGGCGGCGACACCACCCACTACCTGGAGCGGACCGCGAAGGTGCAGTGGGGGCTGATGATCTGCGTGTTCTGCATCTCGCACGTGCCGCTGCTGCTGAACCTGCATGTGCCCGGGCATGATCCGTCGCGCAACGTGCTGCTGTTTGCCTTCCTGGTGATCGTGGTGCAGTCCTCGGACGTGCTGCAGTACATCTGGGGCAAGCTGCTGGGCAAGCACCTGATCGCACCGAAGCTGTCGCCGTCGAAGACGGTGGAGGGTTTCGTCGGCGGCGTGCTCAGTGCCAGCGCGCTGGGCGCGGCGCTGTGGTGGATCACCCCGTTCACGCCGTTGCAGGCGTTCGGCCTGTCGCTGCTGATCAACCTGATGGGGTTCTGGGGCGGCCTGGTGATGTCGGCGATCAAGCGCGATCGCGGCATCAAGGACTGGGGCCACATGATCGAGGGCCATGGCGGCATGCTCGACCGGCTGGATTCGGTGTGCTTCGCCGCGCCGGTGTTCTTCCATGTGGTGCGGTACTACTGGAAGGCGGGCGGCGGCGGCTGATCAACCTGGGGTCGGATCCCTTCGCGCAGCGAAGGGCTCTGACCCCGAGTGTGGTTTTGCCGGGTTTTCATCCACGCATGGCGTGGATCTACTGCCGGCACCGGTAGCGCCGGGCCATGCCCGGCGGGCGCCGCTTACGCGCTGATGCCGTATTCCTTCAGCTTCTTGCGCAGGGTGGCGCGGTGGATGCCCAGCATCGCGGCGGCGCGGCTCTGGTTGCCTTCGCAGTGGTTGAGCACTTCCACGAACAGCGGAATCTCCATCTCGCGCAGCACGATCTCGTAGACATCGTCCGCGTCGCAGCCATCAAGGTCACGCAGGTAACGGCGCACGGACTGGGCGACATGTTCACGCAGCGGTGGCCGGGGAGCGCCACGACTGTTGTCAGGACGAGAAAGGACAGCGTTCAAGGGGGTTCCCGATTCGGTTGGCCCGTGCGCGCGAAGCGCGCGGCCGGACGAGGTGGTGGCGGTCAGTCTAGCGCGAGCGTGCCCGGCCTGCCATGACCGGGCGGCCGCTTATGATCAAAGGAAGTCGAAGGTGAATGCGACGGTAGACGCCGCGGGCTCCTGTACGCGGAAGGCGACGCGTGCGCTCTGTCCCGGTTCCAGCAGGGCCGCACCGGGGTTCTCGCCCAGGTACTGCGCGGGCGTGAACACGCCGCTGCCGATCACCCGGCCATCGGCATCGGACAATGACAGACGCAGGTCCGGCCACGCCTGTGCCCAGCGCGCATCGTTGCGGATGCTGGCCTGCACCTGCAGCACGCCGGCCTGGCCTGGCAGGGGGCGGATCTCGCGGCTGGTCATGGTGAACGCAGTGGGTTCGTGCCAGGCGGGCAGGCTGCAGCGCAGCACGCCGCACAGCGTCCCCAGCCATGCGCGGTTGCCGGCGTCGGCGGCCAGCCGCGCGCGGTCGGCCAGCACGCTCTGCAGCACCAGCAGCAGCGCCAGCGCGGCGACCAGCAGCCAGTGCCAGCGCGGCGTCGGCAGGGTGCGTGGGCGCGCATTGCCGAGGAAACTGGGTGCGTCGGCGGTAACCGCCGTTGCCGGTAGTGCGACCGGTGCCGGTTCGATGGCCGCGGTGTCATCAACGATGACCGTGTCATCGTCGTGTTGCATCTCCGCCGCCGGCGCAGGGGCCAGGTCGAGGGGCGCGGCCGGCGACTGCGTTGCAGACGCAGCAGGCCCAGCTTGGTCCTGCGCGCGCGTATCGGTCGCAGGCGCAGCCTCACCTTCCGGCGTCGTGCGCAGGAAAGTAGCCAGGGGGCGGCGCGGTGGGTTCGGCTCGGACATGCTCAGGGCGCGGGCTCGGATCCAGCGGTCATTCAACCACGATCAGGCGCGGCGTACGCCGGTGATGCGCATCCAGTCGCCGTCCTGGGTGGCCTGCAGGTCGTCGAACCATGCAGCGTAGCGCTGCAGCAGTTCGCCTTCTTGGCCATGCAGGATGCCCGACAGGGCGATGCGACCGCCGGCGGCGACGCGTGCGGCCAGCAGCTCGGCCAGCGCATCCAGCGCCGAGGCAAGGATGTTGGCGACCACGATCGGATAGGTGGCGACCGGTTCGTCCTGCGGCAGGTACACGTGCATGCGCGCCTGCTCGCCGTTGCGCTCGGCATTGTCGGCGGTGGCGACCAGGGCCTGCGGGTCGTTGTCCACGCCGATGGCTTCAGCGGCGCCCAGCTTCAGCGCGGCCAGCGCGAGGATGCCCGAGCCGCAGCCGAAATCGAGCACGCGCTGGCCCTGCAGCAGTCCATTCACGGCCAGCTGGTCCAGCCAGCGCAGGCACAGGGCCGTGGTCGGGTGGGTGCCCGAACCGAAGGCCAGGCCCGGGTCCAGTCGCACCACGGCCGCATCGGCGGCCTGTGCGGCTTCCGGCAGTTCATGGTTCCACGGCACGATCCAGGTACGGCTGCCGAAATCCATCGGCTGGAACTGGTCCAGCCAGGCGCGTTCCCAGTCTTCGTCCTCGACGGCACGGAAGCTGCCACCACTCCAGTCCAGCTCCGGGTCGAAGGATTCCAGCGCGGCCAGCAGCAGCAGGGCGTTGCTGTCGGCGGGGAACAGTGCGCTCAGCACCAGGGTGTCCCACAGCGGGGTCTCGCCCACGCCCGGCTCGAGGATGGCCTGTTCGTTGCTGGTATCGGCCTCGGCATCGAGCAGGGTGACGGCCAGTGCGCCGACGTCCTCCAGCGCGTTTTCATAGCGGGGCTGGGTGGCTTCGGTGCAACGCAGGGTCAGTTCCAGGAACGGCATGGCGGTGGGGGCAATCACGGGAAAGGGGGCCATGCTAGACCATCAAGGCGTCTCCGTATTGCCTGAGATGCTGCCCCTGGATGAACGGAGGTGGTTCAGACAGGCCTGTCGGGCCTTGCTAAACTGAGCACTTTCCTGTGTGCCGTGAACGCTCACTGCCGCCAATGGCCTTTGCTCCGACCCTGAAAACCTGGTTGCTCGTGCTGCCGGCGGTGGCCGTGCTGGGCGTGGCCGGGTATCGGGCCAGCGGCCATGCCGGGTCGGTGCAGACGACGGCGGGCGAGCTGCCGGCGTCGTCGCTGGCAGCGGTGGATGCGGCGGTGCCACTGCCGGTGGTGCCGGAAGCGCTGGCGCGTCGGCTGGCGGCGTTCGAGCGCGGCAATGCGCTGCCCTCGGGCCTGCCGCTGGATCTGCGCGCCGACATCGAGGATGCCACCGATCTCTACGCCTATGCGCAGCGCCTGCGCGTGCAGGCCGACGACGGCAATCACGAGGCGCGCTGGATGCTCAGCCGGGTCTACGACTACTGCGCTCAGTACGCCATCGACCCCGGTGGCTACCGCTTGGACAACAACGTGCTGGCGGGGTTGGGTCTGACCGCCGCGCCGGCGATGGTGCAGGCGCGCGAGCGCGTGGCGCAGCGCTGCGGTGGTTTCGTGCCGGGCGACAAGCTGGGGTCCGCCCTGGTGCTGGCGGAGCGTCGCAAGGCGGCCGCGCAGGGCAACCTGGCAGCGGAAGCATCGCTGTTCGCCGAAGGCGAGCCGTTGCAGGACAGCCCCGAGTATCGCCGTGATCTGGTCGAGCGGGTGCGCACCTCACGCGACCCGGAAGCGTTCATGGCGATCGCGCCGGGCATGGGCGTGCGTGCGGCAGGGGACCGCGCACTCAATGGCCTGGTGGCCGGTGAGCAGCTCAGTGAACTGGCATGGCGGCTTGCGGCCTGCGAACTCGGTCTACCGTGTGGGGCCGACAGTGTGCTGGTCAATAGTTTTTGTGCGAATGGAGGGATCTGTTCGCAGGATGGGACGCAGGATTTCCGGGATTTTGTGTATGACGCTGCGGTTTCGCGGCAAGGTGCGGGGAAAATGAAGCAGTGGATCAAGCGATTGGTTGGAACGAGGGACGGGCAATGAATTACCGTCGATTCCTGCATGGGGCCAAGTTCTGGTTCTGGGTGGCGCTGTTCGTGGCTTACTCGGCCGGCGCGGTCGGGCTGTTGATGATCGACACGTACGAAGATCGTTACCGGCATCTGTCGAAAGTGGAACTGACCACGGTGAAGGCGCACGAAGACGTGCGCCGCGCGGGTGCCAGCCAGGTCGCCGCGGTCTATCGCGCGCAGAGTGGCATGCCGTTCGCCTCGTTGCCCGCCGGCAGCACCTTCCAGGTGGTGTGGCCCGATGGCTCGACCGAGACCATGGTGATCATCGATCCGAGTTCACCCAACGGTATCCGTCCGCTGGCGAACTCGCAGATTCCTGCGACGGCGGCCGACGCACGCTGAAGGTAGCGCCGGGCCATGCCCGGCGGCCTTGCGCTTCGTTGCCATTTCGCCGGGCATGGCCCGGCGCTACCGGAAGAGAAACAGAAAAGGGCGGGGATTTCCCCGCCCTTTTCATGTCCAGCACCTGCCGCCGATCAGGTCAACGCGATCGGCTTGTTCTTGCGCTCGGCAAGACGCTTTTCCAGGTAGTGGATGTTCTGGCCACCGGCCTGGAAGCCCTTGTCGCGCATGATCCGCTGCTGCAGGGCGACATTGGTCTTGATGCCATCGACCACCATTTCGCTCAGCGCCACCTGCATGCGGGCGATGGCGGTTTCGCGGTCCGGGCCGTGCACGATCAGCTTGCCGATCATCGAGTCGTAGTTCGACGGCACGCGGTAGCCACTGTAGATGTGGGTATCCACGCGCACGCCGGGGCCGCCCGGCGGATGGAAGCCGGTGATGGTGCCCGGGCTCGGCACGAAGGTCTCGGCGTCTTCGGCGTTGATGCGGCACTCGATCGCATGACCGTTCAGCACCACGTCGCTCTGCTTGATCGACAGCTTCTGGCCAGCGGCGATCTTCAGCTGCTCGGCCACCAGGTCGATGCCGGTGACCATTTCGGTGACCGGGTGCTCCACCTGGATGCGGGTGTTCATTTCGATGAAGTAGAAGCGGCCGTCCTCGTAGAGGAACTCGAACGTGCCAGCGCCGCGATAGCCGATGCGGATGCAGGCTTCCACGCACACCTTGCCGATCTGCTCGCGCTGTTCGGCGGTGATGCCCGGTGCCGGCGCTTCTTCCACCACCTTCTGGTGGCGGCGCTGCATCGAGCAGTCGCGCTCACCCAGGTGGATGGCGTTGCCCTGGCCGTCGGCCAGCACCTGGATCTCCACGTGGCGCGGATTCTCCAGGAACTTCTCCATGTAGACCTCGCCATTGCCGAACGCGGCCTTGGCCTCGCTCTTGGTGGTTTCGATCGAGGTCTTCAGCGAGGCTTCGGCGTGCACCACGCGCATGCCACGGCCACCGCCGCCACCGGCCGCCTTGATGATGACCGGGTAGCCGATCTCGCGGGCGATCTTGGTGTTGGCGACGATGTCCTCGCCCAGCGGGCCGCCCGAACCGGGCACGCACGGCACGCCGGCGGACTTCATCGCGCGGATGGCTTCGACCTTGTCGCCCATCATGCGGATGGTGTCGGCCTTGGGGCCGATGAAGATGAAGCCGGACTCTTCCACGCGTTCGGCGAAGTCGGCGTTCTCCGACAGGAAGCCGTAACCCGGGTGGATCGCCTGGGCGTCGGTGACTTCAGCGGCGGCGATCAGCGCCGGGATGTTGAGGTAGCTCTGCGGCGACGGCGCCGGGCCGATGCAGACCGACTCGTCGGCCATGGCCACGTGCTTGAGGTTGCGGTCGACCGTGGAGTGCACGGCCACCGTGCGGATGCCGAGGGTGTGGCACGCGCGCAGGATGCGCAGCGCGATCTCCCCTCGGTTGGCGATGACGACTTTGTCGAGCATGGCGTGCCCCTCAGCCGATCACGAACAGCGGCTGGTCGAATTCCACCGGCTGGCCGTTCTCGCCGAGGATGGCGACGATGGTGCCGGACGTGTCGGCTTCGATCGGGTTGAACATCTTCATCGCTTCGATGATGGCCAGGGTCTCGCCTTCCTTGACCTGCTGGCCAACGCTGACGAAGGCCGGCTTGTCCGGAGCGGACGAGGCGTAGAAGGTGCCGACCATCGGCGAGCGCAGCACGTGGCCTTCCGGCAGCGCCGGGCCCGGCTTGGCGGTGCCGCCGGTGGAGGCTTCGGTCGGCGACTGCATCGGCATTGCCTGCGCAGCCGGGGCGGCCGGGGCGGCCGGGGCGGTATACACCGGGGCCGGCATCGGCGCGGCGTAGCCGGCCACCGGGGCGCGCGACAGGCGCACCGACTCTTCGCCTTCCTTGATTTCGATTTCAGCCAGGTTCGACTCTTCCAGCAGGTCGATCAGCTTCTTGATTTTGCGGAGATCCATGGTGGCCTCTTTGCTCTTGATGTCAGTGTGGTGGGGAGTGCGGTTGCACTCGGGTCAAAGCAGTTCGTAGAACTCGCGCAGCTGCCGCGTACGGTCGCGCGTCTGGGTGATCAGGCATTGCATCTTCGCGGGGTTGCGCGAGGTGCCGTCTGCGTTGAAGGCATACACCGCCTCGCAGTCTGCATCGCGCAGGGTGATCCAGATGCGCTGGGCCTTCACCAGCTGTCGTTCGGCCGCCGCGCAGCGGCTGCAGCTGCCATCGGCGGCCTGCGCCTTCAGTTCGCCGCGCGCCTGGACGTAAACGGCGTTCAATGCGCTGTCGGCGTCATCCAGGCGATCGGAATCGCACATGTCGCGCTCGTAGCCGCCGGTGGCTTGCGCGCAGTCGATGCCCTCGGCACTGCGGTCGCCCGCATGGGCAACGCCACACAGGCCGGCGCACAGCGCGAGGCTGGCGAGCACGCGCGGCAGGAGCTTCACGCGCTGGCCGCCTGCACGCGCAGCAGCGCCGCGTCCATCGCGTAGCGGTAGCTGTCGGCGCCGAAGCCGCACACCACGCCCACGGCCTTGTCACTGAAGTAGCTGTGCTGGCGGAACGGCTCGCGGGTATGCGGGTTGGACAGGTGGATCTCGATGAACGGCACCGCCACCGCCGCCAGCGCATCGCGCAGGGCGACCGAGGTGTGGGTGAAGGCGGCCGGGTTGATCAGGATGAAAGCGGTTCCGTCGTCGCGTGCGGCCTGCACGCGGTCCACCAGCATGTGCTCGGCATTGGACTGCAGGCTCTCCACCGCGTGCCCGGCAGCCGATGCCTGGGCGGCCAGGGCCTGGTCGATGTCGGCCAGCGTGGTGTGGCCGTAGACCTCCGGCTCGCGGATGCCGAGCAGGTTGAGGTTGGGGCCGTGCAGGACCAGCAGCTTCGCCATGGGATCCGGAAGACGGGAAAGGGCGGCAGTCTGGCGGAACCGGCGGATGCTGTCCAGTTCGGCGAAGTTTGCCGCGTTTCAATCGATTGTTTGAAATCTGCCGGAGCGCTTGTGGCCGTACGGCGGGCGCTGGATCAAGGCGCGCTGAACGTCGTGCTGGCCGGGGATGCAGGCACGTAGGCCGACGATGCCGGCAAGGCCGGGCGCTGACCGATGCCGCAATGGGCCGTGATGCGCCAGATCCACGCCATGCGCGGATGAAGGAAGTTCGGTGCGCAGCACGCTACGCACCCACCGAGGGGCAGCCCAAGGTGCGCTGCACGCCACCCACCGTCCCCGCCACGCACCCGCTCAGGTCTCCAGCGGCACCGTCGGCACCACGTTCGGGAACACCTCCTCCAGCGGCTCCCGTTCCCCCGGCTTCGGTGCCGGCCAGTTGTAGGCATTCACCGGCTGCGCGCGGTTCACCCACAACGCGTAATGCAGATGGTCGGCGCGGCCATCGCCGGTATTGGGGTGGATCAGGATGGTCAGGCCCAGGCTGTTGAGCTGCAGCCAGGGCACCAGCACCGGCAGCAGGTCGTTGGTGAAGCCGAAATAGAACGACGGGGTGACGTGTGGTCCGCGCGGCTCCAGGTTCCAGTTGCCCAGCTCCACCGGGAAGCGCTCGGCGGCCCAGCGCCGCAGCAGCGCGGCCTTCTCGAAGCTGTCCTCATCGAAGTAGATGTGCGCGTGGTAGCTCTTGATGTCGGTGTAGGCACGTGGCCGGGTGGGCAGCGTGGCCTCGCCGGGGCGCACGCTGGCCGGGCGCGGGGTGGGTTCGCTGGCCGTGGCGTGGCCCCAGGGGCTGCTGCCTTCGGGTGCCGGCGGAACAATGGCGCGGAAGCCGGGGCGTCCAGGCTCGGTGGTGTTCAAGGCGTTATCGCTGCGCGCGGCTGCGGTCGAGGTGCTGGCCAGGCCGCCGGCGGCCAGTCCGGCCGACGCGATCAGGCGTCGGCGGGTGGGTGAGAGCAGGTCGGCCCAGTGGGCGTCATCGTCGCCGGCGTCGGTGAGGGGCTGCGGGTCCGGGTGCATGGAGGGCTCCGTGGCGGCACTGTGTGGGCAGGCAAGCACGCTCGGGCAGCGCGCACGGTGGTGTCCAATAAGCAGCCTGCATCACCTCATGCACGGCCGCCTTCATCGCCATTGAGCGCGACGAAGCGGCGGGCTAGGGTGCAGGTCTGCCGTTCCGGAGCCCGCCATGAACTCGCTCGATGCCGACACCCCGCGCAAGCGCGCGGCCTTCCGCCAGCTGCATGCGCAAGGTTGCTTCGTGCTGCCCAATCCGTGGGATGTGGGCAGTGCCCGCTACCTGCAGCGGCAGGGCTTCCAGGCCCTGGCCACGACCAGTGCCGGCTGTGCCTGGAGCGAAGGGCGGCCGGATGGCGCGGTTTCGTTGCCAGCCACGCTGGAGCATCTGCGCCTGATGGCGGCGGCGACCCCGTTGCCGTTGAATGCCGACTTCGGTGATGGCTTCGGCGCTACGCCGCAGGCGGTGGAGGAGGCGGTGGCCGCGGCGCTCGACACCGGCATCGCGGCGTTGTCGATCGAGGATGCCAGCGGCGTGGCCGATGCACCGCTGAGACCCATCGACCAGGCGGTCGAGCGCCTGCGCGCGGCGCGTGCGGCCATCGATCGCGCCGGCGGCGACGTGCTGCTGGTCGGGCGTGCGGAGAACTTCTTCGTCGGCGTGCCGGATCTGCAGGACACCCTGCAGCGCCTGCGTGCCTACGCAGAGGCTGGTGCCGATGTGCTGTATGCACCTGGCATCAGCACGCGCGAGCAGATCAGCGCGGTGGTTGCCGCTGCGGGGTCGAAGCCGGTGAACCTGCTGGTCGGTGGACCGATACCGCTGAGCCTGCAGGACATTGCTGCACTCGGCGTTCGCCGGGTCAGCCTGGGCGGCGCACTGGCCCGTGCCGCTTGGGGTGGGTTGATGCAGGCGACGCAGCCGATCGTGCAGGACGGACGCTTCGATGGCCTGCAGCAGGCGGCTTCCGGGGCTGCGTTGAACGCGCTGTTCCACTAGCTCCACGCCCTGCAAGGCGGGAGCGGCCGGCGACTACAGCGCCTCGATCTCCCGCTTGGGCAAGGTCACGCCGGGTTCCAGCGCTGGCAGCAGCTGGCGAAGCAGGTGTGGATTGCCCCGCAGCCCGGTGCCATCCAGATACGTCCAGCCGGAACCGCCAACGCGGCGCACGGCCACCATGAACGTGGTGCTGCGCATCGGGGTTTAAGGCGTCATCGCCGCCGGCCAGCCGCTTGAGGCTGGGATGGGTGCGCTCGATGAGGAAGTCCGCATCGCCGCGCGCGTACGCAGCCATCATGGCGCGTACGTCTTCGCGCAGTGCCTTCGCATCACTGGGACTGAGTTCACCTGCGAAGGCGGACGGCAGCAACAGCGACAGCAACAGCATCAGTATCAGTATCGTCAGGGGCAGGCGTCGATCCATGTTCGGGTGTCTCACAGGGCACCGCCGCACTATACGGTGGATGCGGAAACAGCGTCCCACGCATGGTGCTGGTATCCCGGGCGTCTCTACTTACTATTGGTAGTTAGTGAATTCCGGACATCCCCCATGCACACTCTCATCGTTACCGCCCATCCTGAATCCGGCGCGTTGACCCATGCCATCGCCAGGCGCATCGGCGAAGCCATCACCGCGTCGGACGCCGCCAACCGCGTGACCCACGCCGATCTGATGGCCGAAGGCTTCGATCCGCGCTTCAACATGCAGGACCAGGCGCTGTTCCGTGGCACCGGCGCAACTCCGGCCGACGTCGCCGCCGAGCAGGCGCGGCTGGAGGCTGCCGACACACTGGTACTGGTCTACCCGTTGTACTGGTGGTCGTTCCCCGCGCTGCTGAAGGGCTGGATCGATCGTGTGTTCACCCAGGGCTGGGCCTACCAGGACGGCGCCGATGGCAAGGTGCAGAAAAAGCTGCAGCGGTTGCGCGTGCACCTGGTCGGCATCGGCGGGGCCGGCGCGGACATGATCGAACGGCGCGGCTACGATGCGGCGATGAAGACGCAGATCGACATGGGCATCTTCGACTACTGTGGCGCACGCGTGCTGACGTCGGACCTGCTGCTGGACGCCGATTCCGGTGCAGCCGAAGCGCATCTGCAGACCGCGCTGGCGATCGGCCGTAAAATCGGTACTCCGATGCGCTGATCGCCGTGCTCCACCGATGCCTGCCAACGCCGCACCCACGCGCCGCCGATTGTCCCGCGAGCAACGCGCCCGCCAGTTGCTGGACGTGGCCTGGGCGCTGGTTGGCGACGAAGGTACCGCTGCGCTGACGCTGGGACGGCTGGCCGAGGCAGCGGGCGTGACCAAGCCCGTGGCCTACGATCACTTCGTGACCCGCAACGGCCTGCTGGCCGCGCTCTACGATGACTACGACGGCCGCCAGACGCTGGTCTTCAACGAGCGCATCGGCCGTGCCCGGGCGCAGCTGGCCGATCGTGCGGCGGCCATCGCCTCCGGCTACATCGACTGCATCCTCAGCCAGGGCAGTGAAGTGCAGGGCATCCTTGCCGCGTTGGTCGGTGCACCTGAACTGCACGAGGTGCGGCGGCGCTACCAGCAGGACTTCATCGACAACTGCCAGGTCTGGCTGGGCCCGTTCGCCGCCGACGGCACGGTATCGCTTGCAGGACGCTGGGCGATTCTCGGTGCGGCCGAGGCCCTGTCCGAAGCCGTGGCGGCAGGCGCGCTGGACAAGGCAGACGCCGAGGCCGAGCTGCAGCGCTTGATCGTGGCGACGGTCAAGCGGCGCTGAGCCGCTCAGGCGTCGGCGGTGCTGTCGGCCAGCGCCGCGAACCCGGCGGCCAGCCGCTCGCGCACAAGGGCATCGCGTGCGTCGCGGCTTTCAGAACCCAGCACCACGATGATCAGGCGTACCGGCTGGTCCCGCCCGGGCACTGACCGGCATGCGGTGGCGGCCAGGCAGAAGCCTGCGGCCTGGGTGTAGCCGGTCTTCAAGCCATCCACGCCGTCATCGCTGAGCAGCGCGTTCTGGTTGTTGCGGCTGAAGCTGCCATGCGCGAACGCGCGCTGCGCGGTGATTGCCAGTATCTGCGGATGGTCATTCAGCAGGCAGGCGGCGAGTACTGCCATGTCGCGCGCGCTGGAGGCATGGTGCGGAGTGGTGATGCCGGAGACGCTGGCGAACCAGCTGCTGCGCAGGCCAAGCTGGCGCGCGTGCCGGTTCATGCGCTCCAGGAACGCAGGCTGTGATCCGTCCAGATGGCGTGCGATGGCCAGCGCCGCATCATTGCCGGAGACGATCATCAACCCTTCCAGCAGGCGTGCCAGGCTGACCGTTTCGCCGGGCACCAGGCCCATGCGCGTTTCATCATCGGCCACCGCATGCACATCTTCGGCGGCGATGGTGACCGCCTCGTCCCACGCACGACCGTTCTCTTCGACGCATTCGTAAGCGGCGTAGGCAGTCATCAGCTTGGTCAGCGAGGCCGGTTGCCGCGCGATGTCCGCGTTGTGCTGGTGGACCACCGCGAAGGTTGCCGCATCGAGGGTGATCGAGGACAACGGCGCGCGCGCAGGAGCAGGAGACGGCATGGAGGGGCCGATGGAGGAGGGCCTGCAGGATAGCCTGCGGCGGCTGCATGAAGCTGCAATATTGAAACGATATAACGTACCGTCATTGTGGGCCGCTGCTGGCCCGATTGGATCTCCGATGACTGCACGCACGCCACGCCGCTGGCTCCATTCCTCGCTGCTGCTTGCGCTGGCCGTGCTGGGCGGCTGCCAGCCCAACCTGCGCGCCGAGGCTGTTGCTTCCGGCCAAGCACGCCCGCACAACGTGATCGTGATGATCAACGACGGTGCCGGTTGGGGTACCTGGGACGCCGCTGCCTACTGGCAATACGGCAGCCGCGACGGTGCGCCGTATGCGGAGTTTCCGCAGCGCCTGGCGGTAACCACCTTCCCGTTGAACGCCAGCAGCCAGCCGACCCGCGACAACGCACAGACCCTGGGCTACGACGCGGGCAAGGCCTGGGACAGCGAGCCGGCGCCGGCGCCGGACCTGCCGTTCGTCGGCTACCAGTACCTGGCCGCGGTCGCGACAGACAGTGCTGCGGCCGGTACGGCGTTGTCCTCGGGCATCAAGACCTACAACAACGCCATCAATTACAACAACGATGGCAATCCGGTCGAGTTCAATACGCTGCGCGCCAAGCGCCTGGGCATGGCGACCGGCGTGGTGACTTCGGTGCCTTTCGCGCACGCCACGCCGGCTGCGTTCGCGGCGCAGAACGAATCGCGCAACAACTACCACGCCATTGCGCACCAGATGCTGGCGCAGGGCCACATGGACCTGGTGATGGGCACCGGCGGTCCCGGCTACAGCGTTGATGGTCGCGCCTGTGACGAGAGTGCCGGCGCGGCCAAGGCCGAGGGCTGCGCGAACCCGTGGGAGTGGGTATCGCAGCAGGATTGGCAGCAGCTGGAAGCGGGCAGCACCGTTGCCGGCAATCCGGCGGGACCGTGGCGCCTGATCCGCAGCAAGGATGAGTTCGCCGCACTGGAGCAGGGACGGTTGCCGGCCGATCGGCCGCTGATCGGCGTGCCGCGCGTGGCCAACACACTGCAGCAGGCGCGCCAGCTGCAGGTGCTGGGCAAGGATGCAGCCACGCCCTCGGGAGTGAGGAAGATCGACAGCGTGCCCGATCTGGCGACCATGACGCGTGGCGCACTGCAGTTCCTGCAGCAGCGCTCGTCCAAGGGGCTGTTCCTGATGGTGGAAGGCGGCGCCACCGACTGGGCCGCACATACCAGTGCGTGCGGCACCGAATGGCATTACGGCCAGTGCAGCGATCAGCCGCAGCATGGCCGGCTGATCGAAGAAACCGTGGAGTTCAATGACGCGGTGGCGGCGGTGGTCGACTGGATCGAGCGCAACGGTGGCTGGGAGCGCAACCTGTTGATCGTCACCACCGACCACGACAACAGCATGCCGATGGGCCCGGATGCACAGAACGTGGCTTTCGCGCCGGTACGCAACAACGGTCGCGGCCGCATGCCCGGAATCAGCTTCCGCCCCACCGGCAACCACTCCAACGCGCTGGTGCCGCTGTGGGCCAGGGGCGCCGGCGCGGAGCTGCTGGGCAAGCGCGTGCGGGGCGTCGATGCCGGCTACCGTCAGCACGTGCGCTGGAACGACGGCAGCTACATCGACAATACCGACGTGGCTGCCGCAGTGCAGGAAGCGCTGCAGCGTCCACGGTAACGCCCGGTTGCACGCGGACTGTTGTCGAGGCAGCCTGCGTACATGCAGTCGGATATCCGCATCGACGGTCGTGTCTTCGCCTACGTCTTCCCCTGTGCGTGGGAAGACTACGCGAAGATTGGTTTCTCACGTGATCCGCTTGGGCGCATCAGCGCATTGCACCGGCGTTGGTTCGAGTTCTTCGATCTCGACGCCGGTGCGCTGGTGGAAGCGGAAAGCGAGCGCGATGCGCGGGATCTGGAGCTGCAGCTGCGTTCGCCGTTCAAGGCCCACCGCGCGCCGGCGCCGATGACGGTCCAGGACAAGGCTGGAGGCCGCACCGAATGGGTACGTGGTGCCAACCCGGCTTTGTCGCTTGCGATTGCCGCATTGGGCGATCAAGGTTATCGCTGTTATCCGCTGAAGGCGTGGCTGCAGGCCGCGATGCGCCTGCGCATGGACCGGTTGCACGACTGGGCTGCGGTGCAACTTCCGGAAGAGGAAGGCCTGCGGATGCCCGATGGCCCCGGCGAGGGGGCGCTGCGTGACACCCTCGACGGTTGTCAGGCATTGGACATCGATCCGATCCCGTGGCTGCCTGAACACGTCCAACGCTGGTATGCAGGTTGAGGAGCGTTCAACGGGCTCGCGGCGGCTGAACCGGCGCGGCCGGTTGCCGCGCGCACTGCGGGGCAGGTGTGGACGGGCTGGCCAGCTGGCGTGCCAGTTCGGCGCTGGCCACGTGGCCGTGCAGGAACAACAGGCTGCCGTAGATGTTCATGAGCGTGCCTCCACTTGAGTGGATTGCACGATACGGGCAGCATGGACGGGCAAAAAGCGACATTTCCGCAAGCATGCCTTGAGAGGAATTCAAGCCTGATGTCCCGCCCTCCGCTCCATGCCCTGCAGGGCTTCGTGGCTGCTGCCCGGCTCGGCAACCTGTCGCGTGCCGCTGCGTCGATGAACCTGACCGTCAGCGCGCTCAGCCACCAGATGAGGCAGCTGGAAGAACGGCTCGGGCAGCCGCTGCTGATCCGCCAGCCGCGTGGTATCACCCTTACCCTTGAGGGGCAGCGCCTGCTCGAGCAGGTGGGGCCGCATCTGGATGCGATAAACGAAGCCTTCCAGCCCTATGCCGCACGCGCCGAGCACGTGCTGACGATCAGCGCGGTGCCATCGATGGCCTCGGCGTGGTTGGTGCCGCGCCTGGGTCACTTCGTGGCTGAGCACCCACAGATCGAGATCAACCTGCAGTCGAGTGAACGCCTGGTTGATTTCGAGCGGCAGCGCCAGTTCGACGCCGCGCTGCGGCTGGGCAGCGGGCAGTGGCCGGGCCTGGTGGTGGAGCCGCTGTTCGACGAGTGGCTGGTGCCGATGGCCAGCCCGGCGCTGATCGAACGCATGGGCGGCATTGACCGCGTGCCGCTGAACCAGTGGCCGCTGCTGGGGGATCCCGATGGCGCCTGGGGCGCCTGGTTCGCGCTGAGTGGGCAGAACCCGCCGCCGCGCTTCGTGGCGGTGCTGGATGATTCGGAGGCGCATCACCGCGCGGCGCTGGACGGGGTAGGCGTGGCGCTGGGACGGGTGACGCGGGCGCGGCTGCTGCTGGATTCCGGTCAACTGGTGGCGCTGTCCAGCCTGCGACTGAAAACCGCCTGGCCGCATTGGCTGGTCTACCCGCAACGCTCGGCCAGCCATCGCGGCTTCCTCGCCTTCCGCGACTGGCTGCACGCGCAGGCCGCCGAGCACGTGCGGCACATGGCAGACGCGCATTTGTAGAGTCGAGCCATGCTCGACCGACTTTTCGCAGGAGCAGTCGAGCATGACTCGACTCTACAGTCACCGGACCAGCGTGACCGCCTGCCGGGCGCGCGCGAACGCTTCCTCCAGCAACGGGCCTGCCTTGATCGCCTCCACTGCCTGGAACAACGCCTGCAGCGCGTCGGCCGGGCGTGAGGCCGGCGCCGCCACCGCCTGCCGGATCGCGGTGAAGCGGTCGGTCAGCACGCGGTGGCCGGGATGCGTCTGCGCCCAGGCCACCAGCGGCTGGCGCACGCCGGCCGCGGCATCCAGACGCTGCTGATCGAACAGCGTGATGGCGGCTGCCGATGTCTCTGCCCGCTCGATCATGGCGTGGCGCAGTTCACGGCTCAGGAACAGGTCATAGGCCGCGCCACGCCCCACCGCGATGCGCAGCCCCTCGCGGTCGAGGTCGGCCACCTGATGCGCAGGGCTGTCCTCGCGAACCAGATAGGTGCCTTCAATCTCCACGTACGGGGCACTGAAGGCAATGCGGTCGGTACGTGCCGGATCGATGGCCAGGAAGGCCAGATCCCAGCCGTCTTCGCCCGCTGCGGCGACCACCGAGGCTGCGGCATCGTGGCAGGTGAAGCGTGCCTGCACCCCCATCCGTTGCGCCAATGCGGTAGCCAGTTCCAGTGAGGGGCCGCGCGGTGAGCGCGCATCGCCCTGTGCCAGCACCGGGTTGCCCAGGTTGATCGCCACGCGCAGGAAGCCGTGCGGTGCCAGCGTACTTCGGTGGTCGGCCAGGGACATGCAGGACTCCACGGGGCAGGGGAGACCCAGCATGCCAACAATGATGTCCGCGTGGCGTGGAATCAGCCGCGCGCGGCGAAGGTGCCGTGGAAGCCCAGTGGTACCGCATACGGCAGCCAGGCCTGTGCCAGCGGACCGTCGTCCAGGTGGCGGGCATCGAGCACCGCCAGGCCGCTGCGCTTATTGACCGGATCGAGCAGGGTGCCGATCAGCCAGCCGTCATCGGCGTTGCGGCTGCCCGGGCGCGGTACGAACACATGCTCTTCGGCCATGATGTCCGGTCCATAGTTCCACAGATGGCGGCGCCCGCGCTCGATGTCGAACGCGGCCACCGCATTGAAGTACGGTGCGGTGGCCGGGCCGTCGATGGTCGGCGCGTACAGGCGCGCACCGCGGGTAGCGGCGGAACGGGGGTCGAACAGCGGGAACTCCACCGCGCTGATGCCCAGCGGCTGCCAGCGGGCCTGGCCACGACGCAGGTCCAGATGCAGCTCGACCAGGCTGGCGCCACTGTTGGCGGCGTGTGCGCCATCACCGGCCATTGCTTCCTTCATCGGCGAGCGCGCCTCATTGATGTCGTCGTGGCGCACTGCGCGCAGCACGATGCCGCCATCGCGGGTGAACGCATCGCCGAAGTGATAGATCGCCGCGAACGGGGCTTCGAACCACTGCGCCTTGTCCGGCGCATCCTTGGCGACTACCGCGATGCGTACGGGGCGCTGCGGTGCGAACTGCATGCGCTCGAAGAAGCTGCCGCCTGTGCCGGTGAAATCGAACGGCATCATCACGAACACCAGGTGCTGGTCGGTCATCGCGAAGGCATGCAGGTAGCCGTGCTCGGGTGTTTCGATCACATTGGCGCTGCGCAGCTGGCCGTTCGCACCGATGTGCCAGACCAGCAGGCCATGGCCACCCATCAGGCTGATCGAGCCGAAGTTCCAGACGCTGTCGTCGCGGTCGCGCAGTGGGTGCGCCGAGAACGGCAGCGCGGCGAGGTCCGGACGCCAGGTCACCGGACCCAGCGTCTGCAGCGAATCGGGGTCTACTTCGAATGCCGAGCCGGACTCGCACAGCGCGAACAGGCGGCCATTGATCATGGTTACCGATGTGTTGGCCACGTTTGCATCGTCGTTGTTTCGAACCGCCAACGCACCGGGAACGCTGGTGCCGGCTGCCGGATACTGGAAGCGACCGGCCTTCTGTTCACGGGTGAATTTCGGCGTGGCGACCATGCGCCCGTGATGGGTCAGGCTGCCATCACCATTGAAGCGCCAGCCATGCACCATGCCGTCGCCGTCGAACCAGTGGTCGTAGCGGAAGCCATCGCGCTCGGTCCAGGCCGGGCCGTTGCGGTACAGTGTGCCGGCCAAGCCCGCTGGCAGCTTTCCCTGCAGTTGCACGGTGGCCGGGCCGAGGCTTTCGCTGCCGACGCTGCGCCAGCCGAGCAGCCATGGGTGTTCCTGCATGCCCTGCGCGAACCGCGCCGGGTCGCCGGCGAAGGCGGGAGCGCTGCGCAGCGCGGTGGTGCCCAGGGCCAGGCAGGCACTGCTGCTGAGAAGGGTACGAAGGAAGCGGCGACGGTCCATGGTGGCCTCGGGTCTGGATGCGGGAATCAGCGCAGGGTGATGTCGATGGCGGCGCCAGCGGCTGGCACGTTGACGCGTGCTTCGTCGAAGGTCGGCTTGCGCATCACCTGCGGGTTGTTGCTGAAGCCGTAGCCTTCCACCGGCATACCGACCAGGTTGGTGTCGAGCTTGCCGTTGTCGTTCTCGTCGTGGGTGAGCAGCA
This sequence comes from Stenotrophomonas maltophilia, assembly GCF_002138415.1. Classification (NCBI taxonomy): domain Bacteria; kingdom Pseudomonadati; phylum Pseudomonadota; class Gammaproteobacteria; order Lysobacterales; family Lysobacteraceae; genus Stenotrophomonas; species Stenotrophomonas maltophilia. The sequence continues at coordinate 4,171,991 of NZ_CP015612.1, read as the reverse complement.
CGGCATAGCTGCCGGCCGGCACGCCCTTGAACGTGAAGTGGGCGCTGTCGCCGCTGGGCGCCGCTTGCTGGGCCTGCACGGGCTTGGCCTTGCCGTCCCAGGCGGCCGCGCTGTCAACCAGGGCAGCACGCAGGGTGCCCGTCTGCACGCGGACGTCGTGCACGGTCACAGCCAGGTCGGCGGCGTGGGCACTGCCGGCCAGGGCCAGGGCAGTCAGGGCGGTGCTGAGCAGGGCGGTGCGGATCATGGCAGTGGCTCCGGAAGTGGGTGTGGCGGTGTGGAGCCAGTCTGCGTGGGGCGGTGCAGCGGGTTCAGGGCCAGTGGTCATCGATTCGACGTGCCAGAAGTCACTTTCTGCGCTGGACCCATTGCCGCCGGCGCGCGCGCCGGTCAGCATCTGGCCATGCCCAGCCTGTTCCGCCATCTGTTGCGTCCGCTCAGCCTCGCCGGCCTGGTCACCGTGCTCGTGGTCGGCCTGTCGTTCGCGGTGCAGCGCAGTGGCGCCGGGCTGAGCCTGCTGCTGCTTGCTGTGTTCCTGCTGCTGTTCGTGGTGCACGGCTGGGCGTCGATGCCTTCCCGCGTGCGCGCCGTCGCTGCGGTGTTGCAGGCGCTGCTGGCGGTTGCGCTGGTTGCGCTGCAGCCGCGCACTGGAACCGCTCCGGTGCTGCTGGTGGTGCTGGTTGCGCAGCTGGCCGAACACTGGCCGCCGCGCTTCGTGCTGGGTGTTGCGCTGCTGGCCAATCTGGCGGTGTATGCCGTGCTGCGCCATAGCGGCTTCAGCCAGCCGCTGCTGGTGGTGCTGTTGTATGGCGGCTTCCAGGCGTTCGCCGCGCTGACCGCACACTATGCCCGCAGCACGGCGCTGGCCCGCGATGATCTTGCACGGGTCAATGCCGACCTGCTGGCCACCCGCGCGCTGCTGGCTGACAGTGCGCGCGATGCCGAGCGCCTGCGCCTGGCGCGCGAACTGCATGACGTGGCCGGGCACAAGCTCACCGCGATGCGGCTCAATCTGCGCGCCCTGGCCGCTGACCCTGCGCTGGCCGGTAACGAGGGGCTGGTGCTGGTGGAACAGCTGTCTGGCGAACTGCTGGCCGATATCCGCCAGGTGGTGCAGTCGATGCGCGATGATCGCGGCCTCGATCTGGCCACGGCATTGCATGCGCTGGCGGCGCCGTTCCCGCGACCGAGACTGCAGCTGCAGATAGCAGAGGGCGTGCGCGTGGGGGATCCGCTGATGGCCGAGACTGTGCTGCGGCTGATGCAGGAAGCGCTGACCAATGCGGCACGGCACGGCAATGCAGAAACCGTATGGCTGACGATCAACGAAGAGGATTCACGGTTGCGTATCGATATCCGCGATGATGGCCAGCGCGCCGAACGCATCCGCGAAGGCAATGGCATCGCCGGCATGCGCGAGCGCCTGGCTGCGGTGCGTGGCCGGCTGGAACTCGCGCGCACCGCACAGGGCGGCATGCACCTGACCGCATGGTTGCCGGCATGAGTGGCGCCGCGATCCGCGTTGCACTGGCTGATGACCAGGCGCTGGTGCGTGCAGGCCTGCGTGCGCTGCTGCAGGGCCTGCGGGTAGACGTGGTGCTGGAGGCCGAGGATGGCCAGGCGCTGCTGGATGCACTGGACACGCAGCGTGTGGAGGTAGTGCTCAGTGACATCCGCATGCCCGGGATGGACGGCATCGAGGCATTGCGCCAGCTGCGCGCGCGCGGCGATGCCACGCCGTGGCTGCTGCTGACCACCTTCGATGAAAGTGATCTGCTGCTGCGTGCCAGCGAGGCCGGCGCACAGGGCTTCCTGCTCAAGGACGCCGCACCCGCAGACCTGCGCGAAGCGATCGAGCGCGTAGCCGCTGGTGAAACCCTGTTGCTGCCGGTCAGCACCGAGCCGGTGCGCGCCCGTTACCGCTTCCACGACGAGGCACCTCCCACTGATACCTTCGGGGAACGCGAAGTGGCGATCCTGCGCCTGCTGGCCGGGGGCTACAGCAACAAGGAGATCGCGCGCAGCCTGTTTCTGGCCGAGGGAACGGTGAAGAACTACGTGTCCGCCATCCTTGACAAGCTCGGCACCCGCGACCGTACCCGTGCAGTGCTGAAGGCGATTACCCTGCGCATCATCTGAGTCAGCCGCGCAAGGAGCGCTTGTGAACCCGATCCTGCATGTCGAGATTCCGGCCACTGACCTGGCCCGTGCCATCGCTTTCTACCAGCAGTGGCTGCAGGTGGTGGTGGACGAGCCGATCCTGCTGCACGACTGCAGGATGGCGTACCTGCCGTATGCCGATGAGGCCGCCGGTGCCAGCATTGCGCTGGTGCACGGCGCGGACTACCGGCCCTCCGAGCAGGGGGCGCGCATCTACATCGGCGTCGATGACCTCGATGCCAGCCTCGACCGTGCACTGCAGGCCGGGGCCGAGCTGCGCTTCGGCCCGGCCGATGCGGGTGACTGGCGTGTGGCCGAGATCCGCGACAGTGAAGGCAACCGTATCGCGATGCAGGCGCGTGCAGCTCTGTAGAGCCGAGCCCACGCTCGGCTGCTGTTGAATACGCCGTCAATGCACCCGTCGAGCAGGGCTCGACGCTACACGTGGGTCGCGGCGCGCGAGCGCTGCAGCCAGTCATTGATGGCCGGGTCCAGCCGCGGGTCGTCCGGCAGCTGCATGCCGAAGCGCTGCTGCAGCACGTCGCGCACATCGCCCACATCATGCAGCGGGCGTTTGTGCGGCGACTGCCCGGAGCGATACTCGGTGTAGTTGCCGCTGCCTATGGTACGGCGCCAGTCCGGCCCGGTCAGCGATGCGCGCAGCTGCCCGGGAAAACTGGAGTCGGGATGGGTGCACACGTACCAGTTGCCCACCACGTTGTCGATCGGTGCCGGCGCCTGCAGGTCGAACCGATACATCGCCCGCCAGCCATCGTTGGACTCGGCCGACAGCACGAAATCGCCCTCGTCGGGCAAGCGCTGCAGCAGATAGCGTTCGTGCGGCGTGGCCTGCGGCTGCGGATCATTCAGGCGCAGCGGCACGGTTGGGGTCAGGCTGCCGAAACCGGCATCCACCAGCCAGTCATCGCCATCCACCTGCACGCGCAGCAGCAGGTGGGTACGCGCGGTCAGTTCGCCGTCCTGGGCGGCCAGCAGCACGCGCGCGCTCAATGGCTGCGCATCGAAGCCCAATGCCTGCAGCAGCGCCAGCAACCCGCCATTGAGTTCGAAGCAGTACCCGCCACGGCGGTCGTCAAGCAGCTTGCGCTGCACGCTGTCCAGGTCGATCGGCACCGCATCGCGCAGCAGGCAGCTGAGGGTTTCGAAGGGGAGCAGTGCGTTGTGGCGCTGCTGCAGCAGGGTCAGGCCGACCAGCGTCCGTGGTGGCGGCGCATCCAGCTGCAGGCGCTGCAGGTAGCGGGGGACATCGAGCGTCGTCATGGAGGCACCTAGCGGGGAAGGGACGTCCACTGTGCTCCCCCAACCGGGGTTGAGGTCAAGCGCAGCGCCGGTGTCATGCCCCCGTCGCCTGTGCCCGGTACAAAGACCGCGTCCGCCAGCGACGGGGGGAGGCAGATGAAGAAAGGTCTAAAGTTGCCCTGAATCCAGCCGATACAGGTGCGTCTTTCCGCCTGGAGTCTGTCATGTCGGCCGTTGTCCCCCACCTCCGGTCCCTGCGCACGCGCCTTGCTGCGTTGCACTCGGCGTCCCCCGGCCTGCTGCGCTGGCTGCAACCGCATCGGCTCAGCGTGGCCAACAAGCTCAAGGCGACCCTGTGGGTCTGTGGCCTGGGCCTGGTCGCGATCGCCGCTGTCTACGCCTGGACTGGCCATGCCAACGCACTGGCTGCGCGCAGCCAGGCCAGCTACCAGCGCGGCAGCGATCTGGCCGCCAGCCTGTCCACGCGGGTGGCCGAAGCGCGTCGCCTGCAGACCCAGTACGCACGCAGTTTCGATGATGCCGATCGCGCGCAGCTGCTGGCCACGCAGAAGGCGTTGCAGACCGATCTACAGGCGCTGCGCGCGACGCCGATGGATGCTGGCCGGCGCAAGGCCCTGCAGGCGCTGACCGAAGCGGCCGACGCGTTCTCGCAGGGGGTGGCCGCCCTGTTCGAGCGGGTCGACGAGATGGGCCGTGGTGATGCCGGCCTCGCCGCGCAGTTGCAGCAGGCCGCCGACACCCTGCAGGCGCAGGTGGATGCGCAGCAGCGGCCCGCGCTGGCGCTGTCCCTGCAGAAGATGCGAAGGCAGGAGGCACTGCTGCTGCTCGACGGTGATTCCACCCACGCCGACCGTGCCAGCGAGGAGAAGCTGCCGTTCGATCTCGCGCTGGCCGGCCTGCCTGCGGATGTGCAGGATGCCCTGCGCGGCGGGATGGAGGGCTATCAGGGCGCCCTGCTGGGTTACACCGCCGCCCGCGTCGGCCTGGACGTGGAGGCGCAGTCGCTGCTGGATACCGCTGCTGGCGTTGCGCCGGCGCTGGCTGCCTTCCAGCGGGCGCAGCTTGCGGCGCTGGCCAAGGCGCAGGCGCGCCAGCAGGCCGGTGCGCGCACGATGAGCGTGCTGTTCGCGCTGACTCTGCTGCTGGTCGCTGGCGTGCTGATCACCAGCCTGGTGCTGGTGCTGCGTGCGGTGCGCCAGCCGATCCAGGACACCCTGCGTTTCGCCAGCGATATCGCCGACGACCGCTTGGACACCACATTGCGTGTGTACAACGCCAACGATGAGATCGGTCAGCTTGCCCAGCGTCTGGTCGACATGCAGCAGCGCCTGCGCGCGCGCATCGAGACCGAGCGTGCCGTGGCGCGCGGCAACACCCGGGTGCGCCAGGCACTGGACAGTGCGCAGACCGGCCTGATGGTGGTCGATGCCGAAGGCCAGGTGGCCTATGCCAACCCGGCGCTGCTGCAGCAACTGGAATGCCAGGGCGATGAGCTGGTGGGCAGCGATGCGGTACGCCTGCATCCGGTGCTGGCCAGCCTGGCTGGCGTGCGACAACGCGAAGAGCGCGAGATCGGCCATGGCGGCGTGCGCTATCAGCTGATCGCCAATCCCATCGTCGACGAAGGGCATTTTCTCGGCGTGGCAGTGGAATGGCGCAGCCGCGCGCTGGAAACCCTGCTGGAAACCGAAGTGGCGGCCCTGGTCGACGCCGCCGCGCACGGTGACCTGCACGGGCGCATCGTGCTGGAGGGCAAGCAGGGCTTCGTGCGCACACTGTCGACCAGCATCAACCGCTTGCTGGCCACCTTCGAGACCAACCTCGGCGATCTGCAGGCGCTTCTGGCTGCGCTGGCCCGCGGCGACCTCAGCGTGCGCATGGAAGGTGAGCTGCAGGGCGTGTTCGCACGCATGCGCGATGATGCCAACGCCACCGTCGCGCAACTGGGCCGCATCGTCACCCGCATCCAGCAGGCGGCGTCCAGCCTCGATACCGGTGTTGGCGAGATCGTCGCCGGTCATCATGACTTGTCACAGCGCACCGAGCAGCAGGCGGCCAACCTGGAAGAGACCGCAGCGTCGATGCACGAGCTGACCGACACCGTCGGCCGCAATGCCGATGCTGCGGGCCGTGCCGACGTGTTGGTCAAGGGCGCGGCAGCAGTGGCCCGGCGCGGAGGCGCGGCGGTCGACCAGGTGGTGGCAACCATGCACGGCATCAGCGAAGCCTCACGGCGGATCGGTGACATCACCCAGTTGATCGATGGCATCGCCTTCCAGACCAACATCCTCGCGCTCAACGCGGCGGTGGAAGCGGCGCGCGCCGGTGAGCAGGGTCGCAGCTTCGCCGTGGTGGCTGCGGAAGTGCGCCTGCTGGCGCAGCGCAGCGCCGATGCGGCCAAGCAGATCAAGGGCTTGATCGAGGATTCGGTGGCGCGTGTGGGCCAGGGCAATCAGCAGGCCGAACAGGCCGGTACCACGATGGGCGAGATTGTCGGCAGCGTCCAGCAGCTGGCGGATCTTCTGGCCGGCATCCGCAGTGCGTCGCAGGACCAGCATGCCGGCATCGCACAGGTGAACCAGACCATCGTGCAGATGGAGGCCAGTACCCAGCGCAACGCCAGTCTGGTGGAAGAGGCCGGTGCCTCGACGGCACAGATGCAGGCCCAGGTGCACGCCCTGGCCGAAGCGGTGGGTGCGTTCCGTCTGCAGTCGATGCCACGGGCGCGTGCTGCAGCCTGATCCTGCTCCGGTAGTGCCGGCCGCTGGCCGGCACGCCCCTGATCATGCCGGCCAGCGGCCGGCACTACCCTTGTGGCTCAATACACGTCGCGGCGGTAGCGACCGTTTTCCAGCAGCGTTTCCACAACCTCATCGCCCAGCGCAGCGCGCAGCACCTGGTCCACGCCTTCGGCCATGCCCTGCAGCGAGCCGCAGACATGAATCACCGCGCCACGCTGCAGCCACTCGTGCAGCGTGGCGGTGGCCGCCTGCAGGCGATCCTGCACGTAACCACCTTCGCCATCGCGCGAGAACGCCAGGTCCACCCGCGCGAGATGGCCATCGGCCTGCCACGCTTCGATCTCATCGGCGAACAGGAAGTCGTGCGCACGCTGGCGTTCGCCGAACAGCAGCCAGTGCCCGTGCTCACCTGCATGCGCGGCTTCGCGCAACAGGCTGCGCAGGCCCGCGATACCAGTGCCATTGCCGATCAGCACCATCGGCGTGCCACTGACGCGATGGAAACCGGGGTTGCGGTGCACGCGGGCCACGATGCTGGCACCGACCGGCGCATGCAGCGACAGCCAGCCCGACCCCAGCCCGGCACGACCCGACAGGTCATGCACCAGGCGCACCACCAGCTCCACCACGCCATCGTCGGCAGTGGAAGCGATTGAATACTCGCGCCCCGGCAGCAGCGGCAGCCCGGCCAGCCACAGGCAGGCGTCCTGCACCGTCAGCGCGGCATCGGCGTCGGGCAGCTCACGCTCACTGGCCAGCGCCAGCAGCGTACGTGGTGTGCCGTCCACCAGCAGCGGCTGCAGCGGATCCAGCCCCTGTACCTTCAGCACCGCGCTGGCGTGCCGCGCGTTGTGCCGGGGCGCAATATGCAGGATGTCGCCCGCCTGCCACTGCACGTTGACCGGTGGCGCAAGACGGATGCGCCAGATGGCGCCGCCGATGCTGCCCGGGTTGAGCCGGTCGCGGCCGAGCAGCCGCCAGTCATGCATCTGCGTGGCGGCCGGAAGCACGCTGTCATCGGTGGTGATGCCGGTGAGCGCGCCCAGCTGCTGCTGCCACTGACGCAACGCCGGCACCGAAGCGGCATCGACATCGATGCGCTCGAACAGCGGACGCGCGCCGTTGCCGAGCAACCAACCGTCAACCTGGCGACCGAAGCCGCAGTAGTGCGGGTACTGTCGGTCACCCAGCGCCAGCAGTCCAAACTGCAGGCCGGACAGATCCAGCGCTTGTGCCAGCAACTGCCGCGCTGCGCGCCGGGCGGCGTCGGGCGGCTCGCCGTCGCCGAAGGTGCTCAGCACGAACAGCGCGTTCGATGCACGCAGCAGGTGCGCGGCATCGACGCGGGCCAGCGGCAGCACCTGCACCGCATGACCGGACGCCTGCAGCTGCGCGGCTGCGCGCCACGCGAGTTGTTCGCCCAGCCCGCTCTGGCTGGCATGCACCACCAGCCACGGCGTGCCACCGCCATCGGCAGGCGTTGCAGGCAGCGACTGGCGCAGGCCACGCGCGGCGCGCTGGCTGCGGCGGCGGTCCAGGTACAGCATCCAGCCGGTGATGAAGAACAGGCTCATGCCCAAACTGCTGAGCATCGTCACCACACGCCCGGGCACGCCGAAGTAACTGCCCGAATGCAGCGCGAACACGCTGGTGGCCAGCTGTCCGCCGGCGCCCTGGCGTGCATACGGACGGGCATCGAGGATCGCACCGCTGGCCGGATCGAGCTGCAGCAGGTCATGCGCACGATCGTGGTGGCCGCCGCGCTGCGACGGATCACCGGCCATCACGCGTACATTCAGCGCCTGCCCGGGCTTTTCCGGCAGGCGCAGGTCGATGTAGCCGGTGCGCACGCCGGGCAGTGCATACAGCGTGGCTTCGATGCGCTCCAGGTTCAGGGCGGCGTCGGTGGCGACCTTGTGCTTGGCGGCCGGTGCGACGCCCAGCAGGGTGTTGGCGGCACTGCGATACCAGTCGAACGACCACCACAGGCCGGTCAGCGCACTCATCAGGTAGATCAGCAGCACCCAGGTGCCGACCACCGAGTGCAGGCTCCACAGGAAGCCTCGGCCGCTGCGTTTCCATTCCACCGCCAGCCAGCTGCGCCAGTGCCACCAGCGTCGCGGCCAGCGCAGGTAAAGACCGGACAGGGTGAAGAACAGCAGCGCGATCGCACAGCTGCCGGTGATCCACTTGCCACGCTCGCCGGCGGCGAGGTGGCGATGCAGGTCCTCGACGAAGTCGAAGAATGCCTGCCCACGCAGGGCACTGAAGCGCTCGCCGCTGTACGGGTCGAAGTACACCCAGTGTTCCTTGCCGCCGACAAAGCGCGCCACCGAGGGCCGTTGCCCGGTGGCATCCACGCGCAGGCGCTGCAGCGGGCGTTCACTGCCTGCCTGCAGCAGCGGCGCCAGTTCGCTCAGCGCAAGTGGAAGCTGGCCATCGGCATGGTGTTCGGCGATCTCGGCGAAGCCGGGGTTGGCCGCCCGCAGCAGTTCATCCTCGAAGGACAGCACGGCGCCGCTGAGGCCCATCACGGCCAGTACGGCACCGGCGGTGATGCCCAGCAGCCAGTGCAGTTGGAACAGGACGTTCTTGAACATCGAAGGAGAGGGGCCCGGGAGGCTGCCGCCCGCATCCTGCGCAACAGCAAATGAGAATTAGTCGCGGAATTCTCCGTGGGCCGTTGCGTGGCGTCAAGTTCGTGGCAGAGCAGGGCGCAGCTCAGGTAGGCGTGGCCAGGTGCCGCTCGCTGATCCGGCCATCCAGCATGAACACTTCACGGTCTGCGCGGGCGGAGTACCTGGGATCGTGGGTCACCATGCAGATCGTCGCGCCGCCGGCATGAAGCTCCTCCAGCAACCGCATGACCGATTCACCATTGTGGGAATCCAGATTGCCGGTGGGCTCATCGGCGAGCAGCAGGGCGGGGTTGCCAACAAGCGCGCGCGCGATCGCCACGCGCTGCTGCTGGCCACCTGACAGCTGCGCGGGAAAATGCGTGCTGCGATGCTCCATGCTCACCCGCGCCAGAGCGGCAAGGGCAAGACCGCGACGCTCCGAACGAGGAATATCACGTCGATAGGTCAGAGGTACTTCGACGTTCTCGACGATGCTCAGGTCGCCAATCAGGTTGAAAGCTTGGAACACAAAGCCGATCTGGCGGCTGCGCAGGTGCGCGCGGGTGATGTCATCCAGTGTCGACACGGCCACTCCATCAAGCAGGTACTCGCCGGACGTCGGCACATCCAGAGTTCCGAGGATCGACATCAACGTCGATTTTCCGCAGCCGGAAGGCCCTGTGATGCTGACGAACTCACCACGGTCGACATGGAAGTCGACATCACTGAGCGCGTTGGTCTCCACTTCCTCGGTCAGGAATACCTTGCAGATGCTCCGCAACTGGAGCAGCGGTGTTGGCGCTTGCATGCCGTCTCCAATGCAATGGCGGTTGTCAGTTGATCGAGACCTTGTCGACCTCGGAAAAATCACTCATATCCGACAGAATCAGCCGATCGCCCTTCTCAAGACCGCCCAGCACCTGGATCTCGTCCACTGAATCCTTGCCGAAGCGTGCTTCCACCCGTGCGGCCGTGCCCTCGCTGGTCATGCGGAACACAGGACTCGTGCTGCTGGCGTGGACACTTACCGGCCGCTTGACGAACAGGGCATCGGCGAGTCGTTCGGTGACAATCGAGCCGTCCACCGACTGCTCCGCGCGTGACCCGGGCGGCAGCGCTTCGCTGAGGTCGATCTCGGCCAGGATCGCACCTTTCTCGACGGCGGGATTGACCCGTCGCACGCTGCCCTTGACATGCGCGCGGCCGATTTCGAGCACTGCTGGTTGCCCGGCGGCAAGGTCGGACGCCTGTGATTCGGGGATGCGCAACTCGGCGATAAGCTCCCCCGGCTTCGCCACGCGGGCCACATTTGCCCCCGCCGTAACCCGCTGGCCTTCTTCGACGCTTATCTGCTGCACCACGCCGTCCATGCCCGCCTTCACCCGCAGCGCATCCGCCTCGGACTGACGCAATGCCCGAGTGCTGGCAAGCTGGTCCAGACGCATACGACTGGCGGACAGCTGTGCCGCCAGGTTCGCTTCCGACTGCCGCACCCGCTGCTGGGCGATGGCGACATTCTGCTCGAATTGCTTGAGCTTGATGGCGATCTTCTTATAGTCGACCTCGGCAAGCACGCCCTTGTCCAGCGCGCGTCGTGCCGCCTGCTCCTCCACCTGCAGCGAATCGCGCTCACCCATCGTGCTGGCCAGCTCCGCCTTCAGCTGAAGCGCGTCGGCCTGCAGGCGTGCCTGCAGCGCGCTGTGATCGCCTTGCGCTGCAGCATGCTCCGCATTGGCAGCAAGAAGCCGATCAACGACTTCAGGGTTGCTCATCTCGATGATTTCCGTATCGGCCTTGACCGTTGCGCCGGGCTTGACCAGCAGCCGCTCGACGCTGGCATCGGTACTGGCGATCACCCAACGCATCTGGCTTGACACCAGTTTTCCGGGGCCACGCACCGTGCGTACAAACTCGCCCTGGCGCACGCTGTCAAAGACGAGGTCGGAGCGGCGCACGGAAGGAGATGCCGCATTGAGTGCAACCGCGCCGGCAACGATACCGACCAGAATCACGCCGGAGACCACGGAAATGATCAGCCTGCGTTTGCGCTTCCGCTGCTTCAGTTCGGGCCGTGCGATATCCATATACGCTTGGGCAACGTTGCGTTTGATGTGAGGAATTCAGTGTTGACAGAGTGACTACATCGTGTCAAGTATTGGCCACGCCTTGATGCAAGGCGCGAACATGCAGTTCATACCGAGATCAATTGTGAAGCGGCGCCGGAACACGTTTCGTGCCGAGCACAGCGAACCAGGGATGGGATTGAATGTGAATGGATGCACCGCCGTGTTGATGCAACCGTGTCTTTCGCGCCAGCTTCGCCAACCACGCTGCCTGGCAATGGTCGCGCATAGTGATTCCTGACGATCTCCGGGTTGTACTCCGGCGGCTCAACCGCAGCCGGGGATCCGCCCTGACAATCGTGGGCCTGCTTGCACTTGTGATGGCCATCAATGCCTGCGTGTTCGCGGTGGCCTACAGCATGATGTGGAAGCCGTTGCCGTATCCCGGGCAGGACAAGCTGGTGCGGCTGACCATGCATGCCACCAAGATGGGCATGGATCTCGACTGGTCGATTCCCTATCTGGATACGATCCAGCGCGGCAGCGAGCAATTCTCCGCAGTGGCGGGGTATCAGTCACGCGAACTGGGCCGCGCGGATAGCGCCGGCAACGTCGTTGGCACTGTCCAGGCAGTCCTTGCGGAGCCCCAGCTGTTCCCGATGCTGGGCGCGCGGGCGGAAGCGGGGCGTCTGTTTTCGGATGATGACGCGCGACCCGGAGCCGAACCGGTTGCGCTGGTCAGCGCGGCGTTGTGGAAATCCGAGTTCGGTGGCAACCCTGCTACCCTCAACCAGAAACTGTGGCTGGGTGGTATTGGCTACCGCATCGTAGGGGTGCTGCCGCCCTCGTTCTCATTCCCGCAGCGTGACGTCCGCATCTGGTTGCCGCTGGGCTTCACCGAGGAACAGACCGCCATGTCCAACGCGGGGTCCTTCGGAAACCTTGCGGCGATGGCCCGACTGACCCGTACGACCGACTCGAACGCAGCCCGCACCGGAATCAAGGCACTGGTGGGCGCGCAGCCGACGCTGGCAGCGATCAGCGAGCAGATCGGCTTGAAGATCGGCGTAGAGCCTCTGCGCAGCATCTGGCTGGAAGATCGCAGCACGACATTGATTTCAATGATGGGCGCAGGATTGCTGGTGTTCGCCGTCACGCTTGCCAATGTCTACAACCTTTTCGTTCTGCGACTGTTGCGCAGGCGGCAGGAGTTTGCGGTCTTGGAAGCGGTAGGTGCGACACGCGCGCAGCGCAGGCGCCAGATCGCACTGGAATGCCTGCTGCTGGTGGTGGCTGCGTCCGCGTTGGCGGTGGTGCTGATGCCACTGGGGCTTACCGTGCTGCAGCACTTCGACGTAATGCCCAAAGGCATGCCGCAGTCGATTGGCCTGGATGCGGCCACCGCTCTGGCGCTGCTGGCCATGGGAGCGGCTGCGATGATCGTCCTGGCATCGACTGCCAGTGTCATACGTGGGCAGAGCGTCTATGAAGTGCTGCGGCAGACAGGCAACGGGCAGACCGCGAGCGCGTCGGTGAATCGCATACGCCACGTGCTGGTGACGGCCCAGATCGCGTTGACCTTCGTACTCCTGTTCGGAACGACCCTGCTGGTTCGAAGCTCCGGTCAACTGCTGGCCGAAGACGTCGGCTTCCGTCGCGATGGCCAAGTTATCGCGACGCTGCAGTCTTCCAATGTCGATCCTGACGCGGACGCATCCACGCTGAAGGCGAACGTGCAGGACTGGGTGCAGCGCGTGCAGTCGCTGCCCGGCGTGCGTCACGTTGCATTGAGCTCGTCGGCGCCATTCAGCCGCAATGTAACCCTGGAGAATTTCGCCGTAGCCGGGGCCACGCCGGAAGGGCGGGGCGGGCTTCCCAAGGCGTATCTTGCCCATGTAAGTGCGGATCTCCCTGCTGCATTGGGCCTGCGTATCCTGCGCGGCCGAAGTTTCAGCAGTGCCGAGGTTCAACAGCACGCTCCTGTGGCATTGATCGACGATGCTCTGGCCCAACGCTACTTCCCGGGCAGTGACCCACAAGGCCGCAGCCTGCGGGTGGCCGGTGAAGAGGGCGGGCCGACCGACCGCGTGATTGTGGGTGTTGTGGCGCGGGCCCGTCAGCGCAGCCTGCAACAGCCGGATGAGTATCCTTCCATCTATCTGCCTGCCGCCGTTCCGCTGCTGCTGCCGGGGTCATCGCAGGATTCGGCGGAGGTGGTGATCCGCGGCCAGAATCCGCAGCAGCTTGCGGTGACGCTGCAGCGCCAACTCAAGCAATCAGGGCTCCCTCTGCGGCTGACGCAGGTCATGACCATGCAGCAGCGGATCGAGGAAACCATCGTCGATCAGCTGCGACTCAACGCCCTGCTGCGCATTCTCAGTGGGATCACGCTGTTGCTGACAGCGGTGGGGTTGTACGCATTGTTGGCTCACTCGGTGACGATGCGGCAGCGCGAGTTTGGCGTCCGCCAGGCATTGGGTGCGAGTCAGCAGGACATTCTGATCGGGGTGCTGCGCCAGGGCCTGCGCATGCTGGGCCATGCCTTCCTGCTGGCGCTGCCACCGGCTTTGTTGCTCGGGGCGCTTTTGAAGTCGCAACTGCACAAGGTTTCCTCCACGGATCCCACGTCATTGGTCGGGGTGGCCCTGATGCTGCTGGTGGTGGGTCTGGTGGCCAATGCGTGGCCAGCCTACAAGGCGTCACTGGTCAAGCCGATGTCCGCACTACGGTCGGAGTAGCCCCGCGATTCATCTGTTTCCAGCAGCAGGCTGGTGAACAAACAAGGAGACGCAGCGGTATGGAGACGTCACAGCTTGCTCGATCAGTCATCCGCACCTGGCTCGAATCGGGCATGTCGCGTGAAGCTGTTGTGGCAACATTCCATAACATGGGTTGGCACCCGCAATGTGTCACCCAGGCATTGGAGCAGGCTGAGGTGGAGTCGGATGCACTACCGGCTCGGTACCACGCAGGATCGGCCCGGGAGCGGCCCTGGCTGGATCTCGACGCGCTTCCTACAGAACTGAACCTGCAGGGGCATCGGATACGCATTCAGGCACGGCTGCGACGGCCCGAGCTGTGCGTGTTCTCCAATTTCCTGGACGCAAACGAATGCGAAGCGATCATCGCCCTGGCGCGGCCCGGGCTTCGTCGCTCGCTGGTCAATGCGGGTGAAGCATCGGGCAACAGCGCCCGCGTCGTTTCCTACGCGCGCACGAGTGAGCAGGTCTGGATTCCCCCCGGCGCCGACACGCTGGTCGATACGCTCCAGGACAGGGTCTGCCAGTTGACGCACTGGCCGGCAGCCCGCATGGAACACCTGCAGGTGGTTCGTTATGGCGTGGGTGCGGACTTCTCCCCGCATTACGACTACTTCGCCGAAGGCAGTAAAGCTCAGCGCAGTGGTCAGCGGGTGGCGACGATCATCATGTATCTCAATACGCCCGCCGGCGGTGGCGCCACCAGCTTCCCCGACATCGAACTGGAGATCTATCCGCAGCAGGGGAACGCACTCTACTTCGCCTATCCGGACGCCACGCCGTCGGAGCGGACTCTTCACGCTGGCGTGCCGTTGATGGAGGGCGAAAAGTGGATCGCCACGTTTTTCCTGCGCGACGTTGCAATCCTCCCGCTGCAGAACCCGGCGGCGCATGATGGTCAATGACATCGCACGCGCTTTCGCAATGCCCACGGCCGCGGGCCTCGGTGCGGGTGATTCCGCACAGGTCGCGCGTCTGTACTTCGAGCGTGTCCGCAAGCGCGTCCTGGAACAGCTGGGCGAAGCGGCGCATCGTGACCTCCGCCACCTCGTGGCAATGCTTGATCCCCGCGCATCCGCCTGTTGGCGTCCCGCAGTGGGGTTGGCGGCCAGCATGCTCCAGCAGACCCCGCTGCTGGCTGCCCTGCAGCTGCTACTGATAAGCGGGGACGACCTGCCTTCACTGGATACGGCACTGGTAGAGGGAGGCGTGCTTTACGTTGATGGGCAGGCGATGCAGGTGACCGGCCATCAGCAGCCTACCCGGATGAGAGCCATTGGCGGCGTCACACCGGTGGCGCTGCGGCATCGCCTGTCGTCGTCGGAACTCGACGGTGCGTCGTCGATCGGTCCGCGCTACCTTGTCGAGCACGGTCCATCGCCGGCAGCGGTGTTTCCCGATCCGTTGCAGCCCGCTCCGATCCTTTCATCGCCTGTATCCGCGTCAAGCGAGGCATTGCAGCAAGCAGTGGCGTTGCTGGCGGCGTCCTCGCCGCTCTATGCTGGATGGGTGGCCTCGGTGGTGGATGGGCTGCTGATGACGCAGGGCCCGGCCGAGTGCGTACTGAGCAGTCCGGCGCATCCCGGGCTGCTGGCCGTACGCGAGGGGCGCGACCTACTCGACTATGTCGAGCTGCTTGTGGTCGGCGCCTGCCAGCAGAGAATGTTCCAGCTTGCATTGCTGGGACGCTTGACCGAACCCGGCAATGAGCAGCTTCATTACCTGGCACACCGCCGCTGGTACACCAGCAGCCGGCGCGCACTCTTTGCCGCGCACGAGCACGTGAACGTACTCCAGCTGTTGAATGATGTGAGCATTCTGGATCCTTCGAACGCGGAGCTTGCACGGCGTATCGCGCGCCGCCGCTTGATGTTCGACCTTGACTGCACGCCGGCACTTGAGCGGGATCGCACATTGACCGCGCTCGGCCGGCAGCTGTGGACTCGATTGCGCGGTGCCTGCCTGTCCGGGCACCGGCAGCACGACGATGGGCGCACGTGGTTGCGCCATACCAGATCTGCATGACGCAGATGCCTGTTGCCGGCTTGGGCAACATCACAAGGAGGCTGTAGATGAGCAACGAAACCGAAGTGAAGGACCTGGCCAAGGCCGCGTCGGAGCTGGTGCTGCGTGAACTCGACGAAATCGAGGCTCGGGACATCTTCGGTGGTGACGGCGGCTGGGTGAAGGTCGGCCCGATCGAGCCCGCCTTGCAGGCGTGAGTGAAGTAATTCGGATCGGCTGATTCGAAGGAGGGTGGCAGTGCTCACGCTGCCACCCTCCATACCGTGCCACCTCTGTTGCCGGAGCAGGTCGCCATGCGCATCAACGCCCTGTACGTGATCATCAAACTAGTGGAGCGCTGCAACCTGAAGTGCTCCTACTGCTACTACTACACACCCGAGAACGCCGAGGTCTACCAGCGTCCAACCCTGATGCCGGACGCCTGCCTCGATGACCTGATAGGTTACGTCCAGCAGGCGCTGCTGCAGGCGCCGGTACGTCGCGTCGTATTCGGGTTCCACGGTGGCGAACCCACCCTGGCCAAGGCTGCCAAGGTCAGGTCGTTCTGTACCGCAGCCCGTGAGCGGTTGCAGCCCCATGTGGATGTGGATTTCACCCTGCAGACCAACGGCGTGCATCTCTCCGAGGATTGGCTGCAGTTGATTTCCGAGCAGGGTATGGGGGTGGGGATAAGCATCGATGGTGATCGCGCGCTGCATGATCGCTATCGCATCGACCATCAGGACCGTGGGTCCTACGACCGCGTCTGCGCAAACCTGCACAAACTGCAATCGCTTGACCCGGCACGTCCGATCCGCCTGACCGCGCTGGCGGTAATGGGCGAAGGCTTTGAAGGCCTCGCGCACTACAGGCATCTGGTGGAGGACCTCGGAATTCGCCGGATCAAGTTCCTGTTCGTTGACAACACGGCCGATTCGCCGCTGGCAAAACCGGAGCTGGAGAAACTCAGCCAGGAACTCT
Organism: Stenotrophomonas maltophilia; assembly: GCF_002138415.1. Taxonomy (NCBI): domain Bacteria; kingdom Pseudomonadati; phylum Pseudomonadota; class Gammaproteobacteria; order Lysobacterales; family Lysobacteraceae; genus Stenotrophomonas; species Stenotrophomonas maltophilia. Next base: position 4,155,384 of record NZ_CP015612.1, on the reverse strand, counting down.
GTGAAGTATTCGACCATTGGCTGCTGCATGATCGCAACCGCGTCAGGGTGACCTTGTTCGATACTGCTGTGCGCGGCCTGTTGGCCAGCCATTACGACCGGAGGGGCACCCGGGACCGGGTGACCATGGGGTTTGCGCTCTTGAGCGACGGACGGATCCGCATCCAGGATGATTTCATGATCGCTTCGGACTGGTTCTGGAGCCAGACCGAGTTGAACGTGAGGACATCGGCGTTCACCGATTACCTGCATCAACCCCACCTGCAACAGTTGCTCCACGAACTTTCCCATGTACCCAAGGCTTGCCAGGACTGTCGATTCGCTGAGTCCTGTGCAGGTGGAGAGCCGGCACATCGATACAGTCGGGATCGGAGCTTCGACAATCGCTCGGTGTACTGCGAAGCGTTGTACCGCTTCTATTCGCACGTGGAGGCCAGGTTGGGTGCCGGTAGCCGCATCCTGTCGGAACGCAACGAACTCCCGGCCATGACCACGAGTGCCGCATGACGGACGCAGAAGGATCCTCTGGCACCGGCGCCTCCACGCTGCTGCGCAAGCAGGTGTTCGACAATCCCGGCGCGGCGGAATGGCTCCGGGCGACAAGCACGGACCGACGTGGTGGTATCGCCCTCGGCCTGCTTGGAATACTCGGTGCATTGGCGCTGGGATTGGCTCTGGCAAACATCGCCCATGTCCAGGTGCGCGACCACCAGGTGCGGGTCGAGGGGCCTGGCGGTGCCTGCGTGAACGTGCCGCGCTGCGCCCGCGTGCGGTGGATCGAAACCGGTGCAGCTGAGGCGCCGGAGAGGGTGTTGTTGCGGGTGCCGGGCCAGGCGCCTCAGCCGCTGCAGATACTTGCGGTCGCGCCAGGGGCTGACGGTGGCGGCAGTCGCCTGCAGGTCCTGTGGCCAACAGAGCCACCTGCGGCAGGCGCCGCGACCGAGGTCAGCCTGGAGCGGCGGCATTCCCTTCTGGGTTGGATGCTGCCAGTGTGGCGACGGTACGAGGAGCGGTCGTGATCGAGTCGTTGCGCAGGATGGCATTGCAGCGGTTCGGGCGGCGTGTCCCTGTCGTTCTGCAGGCAGAAATGCTCGAATGTGCCCATGCATGCCTCGCCATGCTGATGCAGCATCACGGCAGCGCGTGGACACTGGAGAAGATGCGCTCGCGGTTCACGCCTTCGTCCCGCGGCACCAGCGTCAGCCAGACGGTGAAGATGGCCGAGGCATTGGGCCTGGATGCGCGCGTTTTCCGTGCCGAGCCGGTGCATCTGTCGCAGTTGAAGCTGCCCTGCATCCTGCACTGGGATGTCGTGCATTTTGTGGTGCTTGAGCGCTGCCACGACGGAACCTACGAAGTCATCGATCCCGCTGCCGGTCGCATCACCGTCAGCGCCGGCGAATTCGATCGCCGCTTTACCGGAATCGTGATCGAGGCCACGCCTGGCCTCGATTTTGGCCAGGCGGTGCACGCCAGCAACCGCTCGGCGTTGACCTTGTTGAAGGAGGGCGTGGTGCAGCGCCGCGCGGCGATTGCCGCTGTCATCGCTCTGGCCGTTGTCCTGGAGCTGCTGGCGCTGGTCTCCCCGCTGTTCATCCAGACCGCCACCGACGTGGTCATTCCGGCATCGGACAGCGACCTGTTGTGGATGCTCGTCGTTGCGTTCGCCGTCTCTGCCGTGCTGCAGACCTGTGTCGCGCTGGCACGCTCCTGGACATTGCTGCGGCTTGGCGAAGAACTGACTGTGGGCTGGAACGCCGCTGTCTGTGGTCGCCTGCTGAGACTGCCGTACATTTTCTTCATGCGCCGATCAATCAGCGATGTGCATTCGCGATTCGCTTCGATCGAGGAGATCCAGCGCGTCGTAACCAACAAGTTTGTCGAAGGTGTGCTCGATGGCGCTACTGCGCTGCTGAGCCTGGTGATCATCCTGGTCTACTCGCCGAAGCTGGCCATGCTGACCTTCGGCTTCTGCGTGGTGTATGCGGTGTTCCGACTGCTCACCCTGTCGCGGCTTCTGCAGGGTACAGAACGCGCGATCCACGCCCGCTCGGCACAGCAGGGTCAGCTGCTCGAGATCCTGCATGGTGTCCATTCGATCAAGGCCAACGGATACGAAGCCAACCAGCTGGCCCGGTACAACCGAAAGACACGGGACGCCGCCCGGGCCACCGCGACAACGCTGCGCTGGGGTGGCATGGTCGATGAGATGGGCCAGTCGATTCTCCGTCTGCACTGGATCGCCGCCGTAGGTGCTGGTGCGTGGCTGGTCATGCAGGGCAGCATCACAGCGGGCATGCTGGTGGCCTACGTCACCTACGCGTATCAGTTTTCGATCCGCTCAACGCGCATGCTGGACCTGGTCGCGCAGTGGCGCACGCTACGCCTGCATGGCGAGCGGCTGGCCGACATCGTCACCGGGGACTGCGAGCCGGCCGGTGGCGATGCGATGGTCGAGCCCGGCCGGTACGCGTTTGATGTACGTTCGCTGCGCTTCCGCTACAACCTGGATGGCCCTTCGGTCCTGCAGGACGTCAGCTTCAGCATCAGCAACGGCGAGTGCATCGCCATCACCGGTGCATCGGGAAGCGGAAAGTCCACGCTTGCCAAAGTGCTGGTTGGGTTGCTTGCGCCTGATGATGGCACCATCTGCCTCGGCGGGAAGCCGTTGCAGGAGCTGCGGCGCGAGCAGTTGCGCGACACCATCGCCTGCGTCCTGCAGGACGATCAGTTGTTCAATGGCACCGTGGCCGAGAACATCGCTTTCTTCGAGCCGGGATTCTCCCGCGAACGGGTCCAGCAGGCCGCAAAGCTGGCGCAGATAGATGGCGAGATCATGGCTATGCCGCTGCGCTACGACACGCGTGTGATCGACCTTGGTGCATCACTGTCCGGTGGCCAGCGACAGCGCCTTATCCTGGCGCGCGCGCTCTATCGCCGGCCGCGCATCCTGATCCTGGATGAGGCCAGCAGTCATCTCGACCTGGAAAACGAACGGCTGATCAACCAGGCCATCCAGTCGCTGAGCATCACCCGGATCATCATTGCCCATCGGCCGCAGACCATCGCCATCGCAGATCGCGTTCTGGAGATGCGGCAGGGCACGCTGCACGCATGGCAGTCGTCGGATCCGCACAGGATCCCGGCATGAGCTTGCCCTCGCCCGTCTACGTTTGAACCATCAAAGCTGACAAGACAAGGAGCCTGGAAGATGTCGACGTTACTGGATGATCTCACTTCGGTGGTTGCACCTGCCCTGGGCGAGGTCAGGGTCGTCGAGAACGGTGTGCCACTGGAACTTCGCCGGGAGATCCTGCGTCTGGTCAGGCGTCCGATCTGGGCCTATGGCTGGAAATCGGTGAAGGACCACGATTGCTTCGGCTTCTGGCACGCGCATTTTGCCGGCGGCGACGAGGAAACAAGGGAGAGTTGCGAGGAGGCGCTCGCCGCCAATCTGCAGGCATCCGCGATCCATGCATTGTGGGTTCACCTGTCGTCCACCGTACTGCGTGGGCACGTGCCGCTGCGCGTTTACGCCAATGGCCATACCTATGGTGTGGAAGGCTCCATTCACACCGACAGCATGGAAAGTGATGCGTTCACGACCATCTACTATGCCCACGGCGCATGGGATCCCGATTGGGCGGGCGAGACCGTTTTCTTTCCGTCGGACAGTGCCACTGCGCAGGCGGTGTTGCCGGTTCCTGGCAGGCTGATCGTGTTCCGTGGCGCGACGCCGCACGTGGCGCGCTCGGTCAGCCGCCAGTGCCCGGAACTGCGTGTTTCGGTGGTCATCAAGAGCCGTGTGGTGGCTGTCGATGAGCACTGAAGCAATCCATGCGCAGCTGCGGTGCGGCCTGCAGCGGCTGGGCGCGGATCGCCACCCGCACAGTGGGCGCAGTCTGCTTGACCACCTGGTCGGAACCGCTGAGCTGCTTTCCCATTGGGGGTGCGCCGCACATGTCTGTGCAGCCGGCATGTACCACAGCATCTACGGCACCAATGCATTCTCCATTGCATGCCAAGGGCGGGAGCAGCGCGAGGTGGTCGTTTCCTTGATTGGTGAGCGTGCCGAGCGCCTCGTGCATCTGTTTGCCATCAGTGAACGCCCGATTGCCTTTTTCAAGGCCGTTGGCAGTGGCTACCTTTCAAGCCGTTTCGACGGCAGCCATCACCCGGTCACGCTGGATGAGCTTCGCGAGTTGATCGCCATCGAGTGTGCAAACCTGATCGAACAACGTGGACAACCAGGCCTTGTCGAGGTGCTTCTTGCACTGCCCGAAGCGCAGCGCAGTGCGCTTGTCGACGCCAATGTCATTGATGGAATCGAACGATCCAACGGAGAAGGAAACGCATGAACACTACAGCAGCGCTGATCGGGGAGCAGAGCGAGGGGAGCTTCGCCCTGCTCGGATACGAAGTGTGCCCGGGCATGATGTCGAAGGACATACTGGCGCTTGCCTGGCGCTACTATCTCTCCTATACCGGTCTTGCAGGCTACTACACGGTGAAGCCGGGCTTGAACGCGATGGATCGCTACGCGGACGCGCTTGGCGAGGCGATGCTGCCGACGGTGCAGACACGAATTGAGCAGACCACTGGCCTGAAACTGCTGCCTACCTATTCCTTTGCCCGCATCTACACGACCGAGTCCCGGCTGCACAAGCACGTCGATCGCGGCGCCTGCGAAGTGAGTGCGACCATGACGGTGGGCTATCGCAACGTGGCGGAGCTGTGGCCGATCCTGGTGGAGTCGGAAGGTGTCGCCGTGCCGTTGGCGTTGGATGTCGGTGATGCGCTGATCTATCGTGGTATGACCCTGCCACATTGGCGTGAGCCGCTGCCAAGTGGGTTGTGGTGCCAGCTTTTCTTCCATTTCGTGGAAGCTGGAGGTGAGATGGTGGGGTTGGCGCTGGATGGCCGGGGACGGCTGGGCCCTCATGCCGGCGGCATGACCGAGGTACCGTGATCAGTCAACGAGCGCTGGGGCCGGTTCTTCGCCGACCCAGTTTTCGATCTCACCGTGCTCGAACGGTCCCAGCTTCGCCTTCACCAGCCGCCCCTGTGCATCGAACAGCACGCTGTAGGGCAGCAGGCCCTGCGTATTGCCCAGCTGCACGCTGGCATCGCGCGGTCCCGGGGTCTCGATCACGATCGGGTAGCCCACCGGCACCCGTTGCAGGAAGCCACGCACGTCCCCCGGGGAATCCAGCGCCAGGCCAAGAACCTGCACACCGTTGTCGCCCTGGCCGCGGGCGAAGCGGGCCAGCTCGGGCATTTCTTCCACGCAGGGCGCGCACCAGCTGGCCCAGACGTTGATCAACAGCGGGCGACCGGCGGCGTGCTGGCGCAGGTCCAGCGGCTGGCCTTCGAGATCAGGCAGCGACAACGCGGGCAGGCTGTCGCCGACCTGCAGGGCGGGTACCGCCGCCGCCACGGCGGGCGCCGCTGATACGGCCTCAGGCGCAGCCGGCGCCGGTGCCAATCGATGCCCGGCCCACAGGCCAAGACCGGCGGCCAGCACCGCTGTCCACAGCAGCGCTGGCCGTTGCCACTTCATCGCGCGGTGCGCAGCAGCGCTTCCTCGACCACCGCCTGGGTCAGCAGGGTCGGCAGCACCGTCGGCGGCGCGCCGGGGCCATACACCACGTACAGCGGCACGCCCACGGCCTTGTGCTCTTCCAGGAACGTGGTGATCTGCGGATCGACGTTGGTGTAGTCCCCGCGCATGTACACCGCGTTGGTGCGCTTGAGCAGTTCCTTGAACTCCGGCCGCGACAGCACCGCGCGCTCGTTGGCCTTGCAGCTCACGCACCAGTCCGCGGTCATGTTCACGAACACCACGCGCTTGTCGGCACGCAGGCGGTCCAGCAGCTGCGGCGAGTATTCGACCACGTTGTCAGTGGCCGCCTGCGCGGCGCGCGCTGGCGGTGCCAGCTGGGTCACGCCCCAGGCCGGAACCAGTGCGCCGATCGCCAGCAGCACACCCAGCAGGGTGACGGCGCGCGAGCCGGTCCAGCGGTTACGTTCAAACAGCCACAGGCCGAAGGCGAGCAGCAGCAGGCCGCCCAGCACCAGCGCCATGCCGTCCACCCCGCGCTGCTTGCCCAGCACCCACAGCAGCCACAGCGCGGTGGCATACATCGGGAAGGCCAGCACGTGCTTGAGCGTTTCCATCCACGGGCCCGGCTTGGGCAGGCGGCGTGCCAGCGCCGGCACGAAGCCGATCAGCAGGAACGGCAGCGCCAGGCCCAGGCCGAGGAACAGGAACACGGTCATCGCCTTCAGCGGCGGGGCAATGAACGCGTAGGCAATCGCGCCGCCCATGAATGGGCCCACGCAGGCACTGCCGACCACGCAGGCCAGCGCACCGGTGAAGAAATCACCGGCCGGGCCACTGCGGCTGGCCAGCGACTGGCCCAGGTTGCCGATGCCACCGCCCAGGGTGAACACGCCGGACAGGCTCAGGCCCACCGCGAACATGATGTAGGCCAGCGCCGCCACCACACCCGGGTGCTGCAGCTGGAAGCCGATGCCGACGGCGTTGCCGATCGCGCGCAGGCCCACCATCAACGCACCGATCACCGCGAAGGCGACCAGCACGCCCAGCGTGTACCAGAGCGCGTGGCTGCGCGCACGCTGCGGGCTTTCGCCACTCTGCGCCAGGCTCAGGACCTTCAGCGAGAGGATCGGCAGCACGCAGGGCATCAGGTTCAGCACCAGGCCACCGGCCAGCGCCAGCAGCAGCACCCAGACGAACGAACGGTCCGGGTTCGGCGTACTCGCCGGCGGGCGCGTACGCAGCGCGTTGTCACCGCGTGCGTCGGGGGCGAATTCATTGCCTGCGCCTTCACTGCCGACGGTTGCCGGGGCCGCTGCACCATCGTTGGGCACGGTCGGCAGCAGACGCAGCGGAGCGCCGTTGGCCGACTCGCGGGGCGCTGCGGTGGTCGCAGGCAGCGGGCTGATCACCTCATTGCGCGGTGGCGCCTGGTCGGCGCGGGCGTTGACCTTGCCGGCTGGAATGGACAGCTTCACCCGGCGGGTCATCGGCGGGTAGCAGATGCCATCGGTCTGGCAGCCCTGGAAGGTCACCACCAGGGTGCTGTCGACCGCATCGGCGACGGAGCGGCGCAACGGCAGCGGCACTTCCACCTGGTTGAAGTAGACCGAGACATCGCCGAAGTGCTCGTCGCGATGTGACTGTGCGGCCGGCCAGCGCGGCCTGTCGGCCAGCACGCCGGTGCTGCCCTCCAGCTTCAACGAGGTGCGGTCGCGATACAGGTAGTAGCCCGGCGCTGGACTGAAGCGCAGCAGCAGGGTGTTGCCGTCACTGGCGATGGCGTCGAAGCCGAACGCCTGTTCCGACGGCAGCGGCAGCGCCTGGCTGTTGCTGGCTGCACCCGGCAGGCGCAGGCCGCCGCTGTTGCCGGCACCGGCCAGCGGGTTGTTGAACGGGCTGGCCGCACCGGGGCGTGCGGCTGGGGCCGCCGCCTGTGCACCGCCGCCGGGCAGGGTGACCTGCACCACGCGCTTCTGCGGCGGGTAGCAGACACCGGCGTCGGCGCAGCCCTGGTAACGCACTTCCAGGCTGATGGTGCCGGCGGCGTCGGTCGGCGTGCCGGGCAGGGTGGCCTGCAGGCGGTCGCGATAGGTTTCAACCTCGCCGAAGAAGTCGTCGTGGTGCTTGTCGCCCTTGGGCATCTGCAGCGCGCCGGCATTGAAGGCCGGATCCGCCTTGACGCTGGTGCGGTGGCGATACAGGTAATAGCCCGGTGCGATCTTGAACTGCAGTTGCACCTGGCCGCGTTCGGGGGCGGTCGCGGTCAGCGCGAACGCCTGGTCCACCGGCAGCAGGTCCTTCTCATCCAGAGCGAAGGCGGGCAGTGAAAGCCACAACAGGGCGCACAAGGCGGCGCCACGCGCAAACAGAGTCTTCAAACAGTGTCCTCCCGGGTCTGAGCCCGGATCCAGTCCAGATACGCCGGCAGGCCGGCCCGGGTTTCGACCGCGATGCACTCCGGGAGTTCATACGGGTGCAGTTCGACGATCCGGGCGATTGCGTCATCAACGCGGCTCGCGGTGGTCTTCACCAGCAGCTGCAGTTCGCTGTCGGTAGTCACCTCGCCCTGCCAGCGGTAGGTCGACTGCGCGCCATCGAGGCGCGTCACGCACGCGGCCAGGCGCTCGCCGACCAGTGCGTGCGCGATGCGCTCGGCACTGGCCCGGTCCGGGCAGGTGGTCAACAGCAGCAGGACGGGATCGACGGTCGACATGACCGTCGAGTATAGGGCCGCCGCCGGGTCAGGGCCCGGCGGCGGCGATGGACCGCTGCGTTGCGCGGTCAGTTGGCCAGCTGGCAGGTGGCCGGCTTGGCCGAGGTGAACAGGGCCGGGGTCGCCCACTCGGGGTGATCGATGAACGGGTTGCGGTTGCCCTGGAAGCTGTAGACCACGTCGTTGCGGGCACGCTCGGCATCATCCGGCGGATCGGACAGGTGCCAGTCGATCAGCGTCGACAGCAGGCCCATGTAGGCCGGCGAACTGCTGGTCTTGACGATCTTGCTGCGGTCGTCGGTCAGCTCCAAGTCCGGCTCGGACTGGCCGGTGGCCGCATCCTTGCCGCCCTCGTAGCGGATCGCCATGTACATCACCGCGCGCGCCATGTCGCCCTTGCGCTTGCCCCACACCTCGAAGGTGCCGGTGTTGCCGTCCGGCGTGCGCACCCAGTTGGAGTTGCCCGGGTAGCCGCCGCTGCCGCCGCCCTGGCCGTTGTTGGCCTCGGTGGCGCGCTCGCCGCAGTTGGCGTCGCACTTGCCGAACGGCTTGTTGCCACGGTCGGCGTTCCACTGCGCGTCGGTCAGGTACAGCATGTGGGTGTCGGTGTACGGCGCGTACGGCAGGCCCTTGTCACCGGTGGTGGTGGCAAAGCCCAGCGAGTTCGGCCAGGTGTGCTCGCGGTTGTACTTCAGGCCACCGCCGCTGCCGGCGCGGTCGGTCACCTTGGCGTAGCTGCGGTTGCGGTACGCATCCAGGATCCTGCCGCTGTTGTTCGGATCCTCGTCGGCGATTTCCAGGATGGTCCAGGTGCTGGTGCCCGAGCCGCTGTACGGGTAGGCGGTGTGGCCCTTGATGGTGGCGTGCAGCGAGCAGCGCAGCTGGCTGGGGCTGCTGGTGTTGACCTTGGAGTAGTAGCCGGCCGGCACGCCCGGGTTGCCCGGGTCCGGATTGCCGCCGGTGCTGGCCACGGTGAAGGCGATGCGGCTGTCGGCGGCCGGGTGCGCGCCCTGCAGGTCGGTGATGCGTGCGGCACGGATGTCGAAGCGGCAGGCTTCACCGGCCACCAGCGCGGTGTTGGTGGACAGCTTCACGCTGCGGCCGCTGGCCGGGAACGTGAGCGGCACGCTGCCGGAGGTGCCGCAGCTCAGGGCGAAGGCGCCACTGGCCAGGTTCACTGTCTCGCTGAACACCACTTCCAGGTCGGCGGCGGCCGGGAAGGTGCTGCTGCCCTGTGCCGGGGTGGTGGTGGACACCGACGGCGGCGTGTTCGGGCCCGGGGTGCCGCCACCGCTGAAGGTCTGGCCGTTGTTGCAGCTGCCGAATGTCTGTCTGGCCGACTCGGCCCAGGTGAAGTGGGCGTACTGGCTGCCGCTGCCGGTCAGCTGCAGCGAGGTGCCCGGGGCCGTGCTGTTGGTCTCGGCCACCGGAATGTTCTGGCTGGTCATGCCGGCGGCGGGGCCACCGGAGGCGGTGATGGCGCCCTCGTAGCTGAGGAACTGGACCACCTTGCCGCTGGCATCGACCAGGGCGATGCCGTCGTTGGGGCCGTTCTGGAGACCGTTGGTCGGGTAACTGACTACGGCGATGGTGGCGCTGCCGCAGCCGGCGGCGGTGCCGGCCGGGACCGGGTTGTTGGCGTAGACCACCGCGGCCGAGGCGTTGGCGCCGTTGTACAGATACAGGCGGTAGCCGGACAGGTCCTCACCGGCAGTGGCCACGACCTCGATCGCTTCGCCGACGTCACCGGCGGCGGTGCTGTCGTCGTAGTGCAGTTCGTTGATGAAGACCTCGGCCTGGGCCGGCGCAGCGGCCAGGGCCAGCAGGCAGGCGGCGGCAAGCGGGGACAGCAATCGCATCGACAACTCCTTGTGATTGGGAATGCGCGGCCGAGCCTAAGGCCGATCCAGTGACACTTTGTCGTAAATGAACGTCAGATATCTGACAGTGCGACGCGTATCACCAAATGTCGAGGATTCCAGATGCAGGGTTGCCGCGTTGCACCGGCATCAGGGTCTTCACATGGGCACGGATCGAGTGTGCCCGGGACAGTGAAATTTTTTCCGGGAGTGGCCTTGAAAGGTCCGGGCACAGCTCCATCTCTGTCCTGCTCCCGACCTGTCGGGTTTTTTCGCGAGCAATGCTGGCAGTCACCTGGGGTGAGTGCTAACATCGCCAGACTTTTTCAGACCAATCAATAACTTAAGAGGTCTTTCATGAGCATCAAGCCGCTGCACGACCGCGTTGTGGTCAAGCCGATCGAAGCCGACGAAATCTCCGCCGGTGGCATCGTCATTCCGGATTCGGCCAAGGAAAAGTCGACCAAGGGTGAAGTCGTCGCCGTCGGCCCGGGCAAGGCCCTGGACAACGGCAGCGTGCGCGCCCCGTCGCTGAAGGTTGGCGACAAGGTCATCTACGGCCAGTACGCCGGCAGCTCGTACAAGAGCGAAGGCGTCGAGTACAAGGTCCTGCGCGAAGACGACGTGCTCGCCATCATCGGCTGAGCCTCGGCGCGACCTGTTTCAACCTGATTCCCAAATCCCAGCCGCCGGGCATGGTCCGGCGCTACCAATGAGGTAATTGCAATGGCTGCCAAGGATATTCGTTTCGGTGAAGACGCCCGTTCGCGCATGGTGCGCGGCGTCAACGTTCTCGCCAATGCCGTCAAGGCCACCCTGGGCCCGAAGGGCCGCAACGTCGTGCTGGAAAAGAGCTTCGGCGCGCCGACCATCACCAAGGACGGCGTCTCCGTCGCCAAGGAAATCGAACTGGCTGACAAGTTCGAGAACATGGGCGCGCAGATGGTGAAGGAAGTTGCTTCCCGCACCAACGACGACGCGGGCGACGGCACCACCACCGCCACCGTGCTGGCCCAGGCCCTGATCCGCGAAGGTGCCAAGGCTGTGGCCGCCGGCATGAACCCGATGGACCTGAAGCGTGGTATCGACAAGGCCGTCGTGGCCGCCGTTGCCGAGCTGAAGAACATCTCCAAGCCGACCGCCGACGACAAGGCGATCGCCCAGGTCGGTACCATCTCGGCCAACTCGGACGAGTCGATCGGCCAGATCATCGCTGACGCGATGAAGGAAGTCGGCAAGGAAGGCGTGATCACCGTTGAAGAAGGCTCGGGCCTGGACAACGAGCTGGACGTGGTCAAGGGCATGCAGTTCGACCGCGGCTACCTGTCCCCGTACTTCATCAACAACCAGCAGTCGCAGACCGCTGACCTGGATGACCCGTTCATCCTGCTGCACGACAAGAAGATCTCCAACGTCCGTGACCTGCTGCCGGTGCTGGAAGGCGTCGCCAAGGCCGGCAAGCCGCTGCTGATCGTTGCCGAAGAAGTTGAAGGCGAAGCGCTGGCCACCCTGGTGGTCAACACCATCCGTGGCATCGTCAAGGTCGTGGCCGTCAAGGCACCGGGCTTCGGCGACCGTCGCAAGGCGATGCTGGAAGACATGGCCGTGCTGACCGGCGGCACCGTGATCTCCGAAGAAGTGGGCCTGTCGCTGGAAAAGGCCACCATCAAGGACCTCGGCCGCGCCAAGAAGGTGCAGGTCTCCAAGGAAAACACCACCATCATCGATGGCGTGGGTGACAAGGCTGCCGTCGACGCACGCGTCGGCCAGATCAAGACCCAGATCCAGGACACCTCCTCGGATTACGACCGCGAGAAGCTGCAGGAACGCGTTGCCAAGCTGGCCGGCGGCGTTGCCGTGATCAAGGTCGGCGCTTCGACCGAAATCGAAATGAAGGAAAAGAAGGATCGCGTCGACGACGCCCTGCACGCCACCCGTGCAGCCGTTGAAGAAGGCGTGGTCCCGGGCGGCGGCGTTGCCCTGGTCCGTGCGGTCACCGCGCTGGCCGGCCTGAAGGGCGCCAACGAAGACCAGAACCACGGCATCCAGATCGCCCTGCGCGCGATGGAAGCCCCGCTGCGCGAAATCGTGGCCAACGCCGGCGACGAGCCGTCGGTCATCATCAACAAGGTCAAGGAAGGCACCGGCAGCTTCGGCTACAACGCCGCCACCGGCGAGTTCGGCGACATGCTGCAGTTCGGCATCCTGGACCCGACCAAGGTGACCCGTTCGGCGCTGCAGAACGCGGCCTCGATCGCTGGCCTGATGATCACCACCGAAGCCATGGTTGCCGAAGCTCCGAAGAAGGACGAGCCGGCCATGGGTGGCGCTGGCGGCATGGGCGGCATGGGTGGCATGGGCGGCATGGACTTCTAAGTCCCCCGCGTTCGCCCCGCAATGAAAAACCCCGCCGCAAGGCGGGGTTTTTTTGTGGCCGGTTGGAATCGAAATAGTAGATCCACGCCATGCATGGATGCCGCTGCCAAGTGCAAATCTACCCGCGGCCCTCGCGCCGCTGCAGCCACAGGTGGGCCGCCAGCAGGGCCAGCGCGCCGCCAGCGATCATGCCCTGTACCCACGGCAGACCCGTGATCGGCGCAACCAGCAGGCCCGCCACCATGCCGATCAGACTGGCGCCGACGGCCACCCGCTGACGTCGCTGCCGATGTGCGGCCTGGCGATGGCGTGCAGCGATGCGCAGACGCCGTGCATCCGGCCGCATTACGGCCTCGGCAATGGCATCGATCTCTGGGCGATTCATCCTGCGTCCTGCTTGGGGAGTGTGCCTGCATCCTGGGTCATCATCAGTGCCGCGCGCAACCAGGCCATGAATGCGGGTACTGCCGCGTTGGCCTCCCCGTCCGCACGCGTCACCGCGTAATAGGCGAAGGCCTGGGGCCAGGGCTGGTCGATCACCACCTGCAGCCGGCCACTGGCCAGCTCTTCGGCCGCATGGATGTCGCGCACCAGGGCGACGCCTTGCCCGGCCACCGCCGCGCGGATCAACAACAGGTCGTCATCGAAGGCAGGGCCGCGCTCCAGTCGTTCATCGACGGGCAGATCCAGTGCCTGGAACCACAGCCGCCAGTCGCTGCGGTCGGCTCCTGCAACAGGGGCAGCTGCAGGCAATCCTGCACCGAGCTCACCGTCGGTGCGCTGGCCAACAATGCCGGACTGGCCACCGGCAGCAGCACCGGTGCCATCAGGTGCTCAGCATGCAGCCCCGGGTAACGCCCGAGACCGTGGCGGATGGCGATGTCCACCGCCTTGCGGCGCAGGTCGACCAGCGCCGCGCTCGAGTCCAGCTGCACGTCCACCTGCGGATGCAACGCACTGAACGCGCCCAATCGCGGTGCCAACCACTGTGCGGCGAAGCTCGGTGCCGCACTGATGCGCAGCGTGCGTCGCGTTTCCCAGCGCTCCAGGGTCTGCAGGCTGTGCGAGATCTGCTCGAAGGCCTGCAGCAGTTCCGGGTATACGCGAGCGCCTGCGACGCTGAGCACCACGCCATGCCGGGTGCGGTCGAACAGGTTCACACCCAGCCGTTCCTGCAGCTGCCGCAATTGCTGGCTGATCGCACCAGGTGTCACCCCCATCGCTTCGGCGGCAGCGGTCAGGCTGCCATGGCGGCCGGTTTCAACGAAGGCCCGCAGGCCCAGCAGCGGCAGCACCGCACCCATGTCCATTCTCCTGTAGCCGCGTCGGCACGCGCCGCGCTGCGACAGCATATCGAGCGCGCTGCAGGCTGTCGCGCGCCTGCCACTCTCGTTGAGCTGCGCTCAACTTCCCATGCAGGAGACATCGTTTCCTTCCCACGCCAGCACTTCCTAGACTGGTTGCACGGCTGCTGCAGCGCCCGTTTCCGCATCGCGCGGCCACCTTCGTCGGGGGCCGCTGCGTGCCGTCGCTCCCTGCCGTCCAGGAACTCCATGAACGAGCCTTCGCTGCACCTGTATTCAGACAGTTCTCCCAATGGCTTCAAGGCCACCATCGCACTGGAAGAGCTGGGTCTTCCCTATCGCCTGCACCACGTGCGCATCGTAGATGGCGAACACCGCCATCCCGATTTCCTGCAGCTCAATCCGCATGGGCGCATTCCGGTGCTGGAGGATCGCGCGCGCGGCATCGTTGTCTTCGAATCGGCGGCGATCCTGATGTACCTGGCCGAACAGGGCAATGCGTTGCTGCCTTCCGAACCCGCTGCACGCTGGGAGACGCTGACCTGGCTGATGTTCCATGCCGCCAGCGTCGGCCCGATCCTCGGCCAGCGCGTGCACTTCGAGCATTTCGCACAACAGCCCGATTCCGCGGCAATCGAACGCTACCGCCGCCTGAGCGACGACCTGTTCGGCGTACTCGACCAGCGTCTGCAGGGACGCGAGTGGTTGGCTGGCGATCACTACTCGATTGCCGACATCGCCCACTTCGGCTGGCTGCACATCTCCCGCATCATCGACATCGATTTCTCGCGGCATCGCCATCTGGATGCGTGGTACGCGCGGGTTGCAGCACGTCCTGCGGTACAGCGCGGCGTGCAGCTGCCCGAACCGGCCACCGGACCGTAAGGAGGCCATGCAGATGAATGATTCCATTGCGATGCGGGGCGCGTCGGCGCCGGCCTTTGCCATGCACCCGGGCTACCAGCGCATGTTCCGCGCCGATGCACTGACGCTGGGCATCTACCTGCCGTTGCGTTTCTACCAGGGCGACATGAGCGTGCTGCAGGGTCAGGGGCGGTGGGTGGAGCAGATCGATCGCCACGGCTTTGCCGCGGCATGGGTGCGCGACGTGCCGCTGTTCGATCCGATGTTCGGTGATGCAGGCCAGTTGTTCGACCCGTTCACCTACCTTGCATGGCTGGCGGCGCGCACGCAGCGCGTGGCCCTGGCCACCGGCAGCGTGGTACTGCCCCTGCGCCACCCGATCGATCTGGCCAAAGCGGCGGCGTCGATCGATCAACTGTCCGGTGGGCGGCTGGTGATGGGTGTGGCGTCCGGTGATCGACCGCTGGAATTCCCGGCCTATGGACTGGAGCACGCGGCGCGCGGAGAACGTTTCGCCACCGCAATGAACGAGATGCGCCGTTGGCTGCAGCCGGGCACGGATGGGCGGATGACACATGCCGGGGCCGAGCAGGGTGTGCAACTGCTGCCGACCACGGTCAGTGGTCGCGTTCCGCTGGTTGTCACCGGCGGTGCGCGCCAGTCGCTGGAGTGGATCGGCCAGCATGCCGATGGCTGGCTGACCTATCCCGAGGCCACCCACGACGCCGCCGGCCCGCAGCGGCTGGCCGCGAAGATCCGTGCCTGGCGCGCGCTGATCCCGGAGGGGGCTT
Source organism: Stenotrophomonas maltophilia (assembly GCF_002138415.1). Classification (NCBI taxonomy): domain Bacteria; kingdom Pseudomonadati; phylum Pseudomonadota; class Gammaproteobacteria; order Lysobacterales; family Lysobacteraceae; genus Stenotrophomonas; species Stenotrophomonas maltophilia. Next base: position 4,139,915 of record NZ_CP015612.1, on the reverse strand, counting down.
CCGTCCGCACATGACCAACGAGTGGATCGACCTGGTGGATGACCCGGATCATCCACGCACGCCGCTGCAAGGGGGCTATACCCTGCGCACCGGCCGCAAGGGCCTGATCGACCTGCTGCAGGCCTGGCAGCGGGCAGGCGTCAACCATGCCGCGCTGGGCATCCAGTTCGCCGAGCGGCCTGCCGGTGAGGTGCTGCAGGAGCTGGCCGAAGAAGTGCTGCCCTTGTTCCCGTCGCACCCGGGGCCGGCGCCGCAGGTGATGGACTGGTAGCCACCTCCACGGAGATGGAATATGATTAGGTGCCTAATCATAAGCCAATCGCCAGATGATCGAAGCCAAGCACCATGCCCTGATGGATGAGGCGCAGCGGCGCGGACACGCCAACGTGGCGCAGCTGCGCCTGTGCTTCCAGCTGCTCTCGTTGTCGTCGTCCATCGATCACGATTGCGCCACACGACTGGCTCCGCATGGGCTCAGCGAGGGTCGCTTCATCGTGCTGTTCCTGCTGCATGGCGCCGGCGGCACGCTGCCGCCCCACGCGCTGGCCGAGCGCGCTGGCGTCACCCGCGCCACCATCAGCGGCCTGCTCGATGGTCTGCAGCGCGAAGGACTGCTGCAGCGTCGCAACGATGCCGAAGATGGCCGTCGCCTGCAGGTCGTATTGACCGCACCAGGAAAACGTTTGGCCGAGACGTTGTTCGACCAGCACACGCAGTGGATTGGTGGCCTGTTCAATGGTCTGGACACCGATGAACAGCAGCAGCTGTCGCGGTTGCTGCACAAGGTCTGGCAGCACACCGATGCTGGACGAGAGTCTGCAGCATGAGTCCGGCGATTGCGGCGCAACGCCTGCACGAACTCAACACCGGCCGCGTTGCCACCACCCGTCTGGCCGAATGCCTGGCGGTGGATTTCGCCGCACTGCTGCGGGTTGTGGCGCCCGCGCTTGCACCGGAAGCGCTGCAACGCATGCAGGATGCCTCAGGCAAGGGCATCACGCTGCGCATGGCCCTGGCCGCGCAACTGCTGCGTGAGGCGGGGCAGGGTGCGCCCGCACTCTGGCAGCATCACGGCTCCGATACTGTGCGCGGCTGGGCCTGCTACCTGATCGGCGGCGATGCCCGCGCAACGTTGGCAGAGAAGCTGCAGCAGATGCGCACGCTGGCCGATGACCCACACTTCGGCGTACGCGAATGGGCGTGGCTGGCGCTACGCACGGACATCGTTGCCGCGCCGAGGCAGGCGCTTGAGTACCTGCAACCATGGGCACAGGAAACATCGCCGTACCTGCGCCGCTTCGCCTGCGAAGCGCTGCGCCCACGCGGTGTCTGGGCCACGCATATCGCACTGTTCAAGCAGCACCCGGAGCATGCATCCGCGCTGCTGGAAGCACTGGCTGACGACCCGGAACGCTATGTGCAGGATTCGGTCGGCAACTGGCTCAATGATGCCGGCAAGACCCAGCCGCAGTGGCTGCGCCAGCTGTGCACGCGTTGGCAGCACGAGCGCCACAGCGACGCCAACGCCTACATCCGCAAACGCGCACTGCGCTCGCTCCGGTAGTGCCGGCCGCTGGCCGGCAGCTCCGCCACCTCGTCAACTTCAAGGAAGAACCACCATGTCGCACACCTTCATCGAGCTCTATACCGCCACGCCTGCCTGGACCACACTCCCGCCCGAGCAGCGGAATGCCTTCTTCGCCCGTATCGGCGCCGGCATGCAGCAGTTCGATCCAGCCCGCATCACGCCGCTGGCGATGGGCCGCATTGCCACGGGCGTACCGCACGGCAGCGATGAGCAGTTCTATGCGGTCTGGCGCTGCGCAAGCCGCGAGGAGGTCGATGCGTTGGTGGCCGGCATTGCCGCTACCGGCTGGCATGCCTACTTCACCACCACCCATGCGGTAGGCGCGATGGACAGCATGGCCCAGCACCTGGCCGACCTGGCCGCCTTGTAGCGGGGCGGCAGACGCCGGCAGATCCCGGTCCTCGGCAGGGGTGGCACATGCGCCTGTCACCCAGACGCGGTAAACAGGACGTTGCCCATGTCCATCCGCAGGGAAGTCGATCATGCAGAGCACGCTCCAGGTCACGCTGTTCGGCCCTCTTGGCGACAGCCCGGCGTTGCAGTTGCCGGGGCTGGAGGGGCCGTCGGTGGCCATCCAGGAATCGGCCCTGCGGCGGTTGGTTTCCGACCTCTACACCGCGCGTTCCCTGCTCAACCCCGAGCAGCTGGACGAGGCTCGGCAGGAACTGGATCGCGTGCTGGAACGCTGGGCCGACATCCATGAGGGCCTGCTGCTGGACGTGGAAGTGCATGGCAAATGAGCGACTTCGCGTGGTTGCCGCCGCATAGGCCGGGCTGGCACGCACCTCGCTGAACCGCGTCCCCAGTTGCGGATGAAACATTTTGCACTGCGCAAAAGCTGTGCTATCAATAGATCCCATGAACGCAGCCCCCACCCGCTTTTACTGGTATTACTTTCCGAAGCCACTGGCGGAGGAAGGACTGCGCTCACCCTGAAGAAAGCTTCAGACGCATTCCCGAAAGCCGCCAGCGAACCTGGCGGCTTTTTTCATGCCGCCACGCTGGGGACCCCCAACGTTCCGGAGATCTCCTGCAATGCCCCCGCACACTGACGACCTGCGTATCCGCACCATCGAACCGCTGACACCGCCTGCCCAGCTGCTGGCGATGCTGCCTTGTGACGATGAAGCTTCCGACACCGTCAGCGCCTCGCGCGCGGCCCTGCACCAGATCCTGCACGGCCGTGACGACCGCCTGGCGGTGGTGGTGGGCCCGTGCTCGATCCATGACCCGAAGGCCGCCATCGAATACGCCCAGCGCCTGAAGCCCCTGCGCGATGCGCTGGCCGGTGAACTGGAAATCGTCATGCGCGTGTACTTCGAGAAGCCGCGCACCACGGTGGGCTGGAAGGGCCTGATCAACGACCCGGACCTGGATGGCAGCTTCAAGATCGACAAGGGCCTGCGCATCGCCCGCGGCCTGCTGCGCGACATCAACAAGCTCGGCCTGCCAGCCGGTGTCGAATTCCTCGACGTGATCTCGCCGCAGTACATCGCCGACCTGGTGGCATGGGGCGCGATCGGCGCACGCACCACCGAAAGCCAGGTGCATCGCGAGCTGGCGTCGGGCCTGTCGTGCCCGGTCGGCTTCAAGAACGGCACCGATGGCAACGTGAAGATCGCCGCCGACGCGGTGGGTGCCGCGTCCAATCCGCATCACTTCCTGTCGGTCACCAAGCAGGGCGGTACCGCCATCGTGTCGACCACCGGCAACCCGGATTGCCATGTGATCCTGCGCGGCGGCAAGCAGCCGAACTACGACGCAGGCAGTGTTGCCGAGGCCTGCCAGGTGCTGGCCAAGGCCAAGTTGCCGACGCGTCTGATGATCGACGCCAGCCATGCCAACAGCCTGAAGAACCCGGAGAACCAGCCGAAGGTGATCGAGGACATTGCCGTTCAGCTGGAAGACGGCGAACAGCGCATCGTTGGCGTGATGATCGAGAGCCATCTGGTCGGTGGCCGCCAGGAGCTGGTGGAAGGCCAGCCGCTGGTCTACGGGCAGAGCATCACCGATGGCTGCATCGACTGGGACACCACCGTGACGGTGCTGGAGCGACTGGCTGCGGCCGTTCGCGCCCGTCGCGACGTAAAGGTGTCCGAAGCAGCTTGATGGAAGCCGCCTGAGTGCGGCACGTGTGTGGATGGCGGCCAGCGCCTGCGGGGGTGCGGCCGCGATCAGGGCCGGTCGGAGTTGGAGACCGGCCCATCTGCACCGGCGATGCGCCTGGCGCTGCGCATGAGCGACAGCGCCAGGTACATCGCCGGGGCGGTGATTGCCGCTTTTCTGTGCCGTCGAGCGCTGGTCCCGCTTGATGCAGTAGATCCACGCCATGCGTGGATGAATACCCCGCTACATTCACCGTTTCGCCCGAATCCTCGACAACGCCAGATACATTGCCGGCGTGGTGTACAGCGTCAACCATTGGCTGACCAGCAAGCCGCCGACAATGGCGATACCCAGCGGCTGCCGCAGCTCCCAGCCTTCGCCGTTGGCCAGCATCAGCGGCAGCGTGCCCAGCAGCGCCGCCAGCGAGGTCATCAGGATCGGTCGCAGGCGCAATCGCGCGGCTTCCATCACTGAATCCTGCGCGCTCAGCCCGCGCCGCTCACCGGCCAGCGCGAAATCCACCAGCAGGATGGTGTTCTTCATCACCACGCCCACCAGCAGGAACAGGCCGAGCAGGGCGATCAGGTTCAGTTCGTTGCCGAACAGCCACAACGCCAGCAGAGCACCGACACCGGCCGAGGGCAGGGTGGACAGAATCACCAGCGGCTGCAGGAAGCTCTCGTAGAGGATGCCCAGCACCAGGTAGACCGCCAGCGTGGCGCCCAGCACCAGCCATAGCTGGCGCGCTCGCAGCTGATCCAGCCCGCCGGCTTCACCGGAAAGCTTTCCCTGGACCGAACGCGGCAGCATCAGTTTCGACATTGCACCATCAATCGCTTGCGTAGCCTGCTCCAGCCCCACGCCCGGTGCCAGCGCGAACTCGATCCAGATCGAGGCGAACTGTTCGCTGTGATACACCCGGTCCGGCGCCATGCCGTAGCGCCAGCTGGCGATGCTCGACAGCGGAATGCGCTGGCCGTGGCCATCGATCACCTGCAACCGCGCCAGCGTGCCGGGGTCCTGAGTGTGCTTGGGGTCCAGCTCCATCACCACGCGGTATTGGTTGAGGCTGTCGTACAGCGTGGCGACCTGGCGCTGGCTGAAGGAGTTGTTGAGCATGTTGGCCACCGTGCGCAGGTCGACGCCGTGGCGCGCGGCTGCTTCGCGGTCGATATCCAGCACCACCTGGCGCATGCCAGCGTCACCCTGTGCTTCCACGTCCACCAGCTCCGGCAGGCCACGCAGGGCGGCCGCCACCTTCGGTGCCCATTCGCGCAGCGGCGCGGTATCGGCCGACAGCAGCTGGAACTCGTACTTGCCACTGCTGCCTGCGCCCTCCAGGCGGATGTCCTGGTCCACCCACAGATAGAGATTGCCGCCGGGCAGCTTGGGCAGCCGCGCGCGCAGGCGGTCGATCACCTGCTGGCTGGAGACCTTGCGCTCGGCCAGCGGCTTCATCTTGATCATGATGAAGGCGTTGTTGACCCCGTTGCTGCCACCGATATAGCCGATGATGTCCTCGATGGCCGGGTCGGACAGCAGCAGCGCGCGGTAGGCATCGATCTTCGGCTGCATGGCCTGGAACGAGAGCCCATCGTCGCCGCGGGCGAAGCCACGCAACTGTGCGGTGTCCTGCTTGGGCACGATGCCCTTGGGTACCTGCTGGAACAGCCAGGCGTTGAGGGCGATCACGGCCACGAACGCCAACAACGGCCAGCGCAGCCGGCGCAAGCTGGCCTGCAGCGTGCGCAGGTAGGCCCCGCGCAGGCGCTCGAACAGTGCGTTGCTGCCGCGCTGCCAGGCCGACGGCTGCCGTGCGTCGTCCACAAACAATCGTGCACACAACATCGGAACCAGGCTCAGCGCGACCAGCACGGAGACCGTCATTGCCGCCACCAGGGTCAGCGAGAATTCGCGGAACAGGCGTTCGACGAAGTCGTCCAGGAACAGGATGGAGATGAACACCACGGCCAGCGCCAGGTTCATCGACAGCAGCGTTGCTCCCACTTCCGAGGCGCCACGCACGGCGGCCTGCCAGCGGTCGGCGCCCAGTTCGCGATGGCGGGCGATGTTCTCCAGCACCACGATGGCATCGTCCACCACCAGCACGGCGGCCACGATCAGGGCCATCAGCGAGAGCGTGTTGAGTGAGAAGCCCATCAGCGCCACCAGCGCGAGCGTCCCGAACAGCATCACCGGAATCGCCACGCTGGGCACCAGCGCTGCACGCCAGTGGCCGAGGAAGCCGAGCACCACCAGCACCACCAGCACGATCGCCAGCACCAGCGTGAGCTCTGCTTCGTGCAGGGTGGCGCGGATCACCGGCGAGCGGTCCATCACCAGGCGCATGTCCACGCTGGAGGGCAACAGTGCATGCAGCTGCGGCAGCTGCGCCTGGATGGCATCAACGGTGGCGATGATGTTGGCACCGGGTTGGCGGCTGACGATCAGCAGCACGGCGGGGCGTCCGTTGTGGAAGCCGCTGGCGTAGCGGTCTTCCACGCCATCGGCAACGGCGGCGACATCGCCCAGCCGCAGCGTGCGGTCGTCGCTGACCTTCAATGCCAGTTCGCGGTACTGCGCGGCCTGGCGCAGCTGCAGCGGCGCTTCCAGCTGCCACTGCTGGTGCGCGTCCCCCACCGCGCCCAGCGGGCGCACCGCATTGGCACGCGCGATGGCCTGGGCCACGTCCTCAAGCGCCAGACCTGCATGGTTCAGTGCATTCGGGTCCAGCGATACACGCACCGCCGGCAAGGCGCTGCCACCCACCTGCACTTCACCCACGCCCGGTACCTGCGACAGCTTCTGCGCCAGCACGGTGGAGGCCAGGTCATAAAGCTGGCCGGGCGACAAGGTGTCCGAGGTCAGTGCCAGCGCCAGGATCGGTGCCTGTGAGGGATTGACCTTGCGGTACTGCGGCATGCCGGGCATGCCACTGGGCAACTGCCCGCGTGCAAGATTGATGGCGGCCTGCACTTCGCGCGCTGCCTCATCGATGTCGCGGCCGAGTACGAACTTCAGTTCGATCTGGGTCTGGCCCTGGGTGCTGGCCGAGTCGATGCGTGAGATGCCGGGCAGGCTGCCCAGTGCACGCTCCAAGGGCGTGGCCACGGTGGCGGCCATCGATTCGGGCGAGGCGCCGGGCAGGCTGGCGCTGACTTCGATGGCCGGGTAGTCGACCTGTGGCAGCGGCGCCACCGGCAACAGGCGCAATGCCAGCAGGCCGGCCAGCAGCACTGCCACCGCCAGCAGGCTCGTTGCTACCGGGCGCTGCACGCAGGCCTGCGCCAGGCGCGCGATGGGAGTCACGTGCGCGCCTCGTCAACGGCCACCGGGGCCGCTGCACGGCCACGCTGCAGACGATCGAAGGCCAGATAGATCACCGGCGTGGTGAACAGGGTCAGCACCTGGCTGACCAGCAGGCCGCCCACCATCACCCAGCCCAGCGGCTGCCGCAGTTCGGCACCGGAACCACTGGCCAGCATCAGCGGCACTGCGCCGAACAGCGCAGCCAGCGTGGTCATCAGGATCGGCCGGAAGCGCAGCAGTGCCGCCTGATGGATCGCTTCGCGTGGCGTCATGCCGCGTGTGCGCTGCGCGTCCAGCGCGAAGTCGATCATCATGATCGCGTTCTTCTTCACCAGGCCGATCAGCAGCACAATGCCGATCACCGCGATCAGGTCCAGGCTGCGGCCGCTGCCCCACAGCGCCGCCAGCGCACCGACGGTGGCCGAGGGCAGGGTGGAGAGGATGGTGATGGGGTGGATGAAGCTCTCGTAGAGCACGCCCAGCACGATGTACATCACCACCACCGCCGCCAGGATCAGCCACAACGTGGACGACAGCGAGCTGCTGAAGGCGGCCGCCGCGCCCTGCAGGCGAAGTTCGATGCTCTGCGGCAGGTTCACCTGTGCGCGCGCGGCGAGCACAGCCTCCACCGCTTCGCCCAGCGACGCGCCCGATGCGAGGTTGAACGACAACGTGGCCGCCGGGAACTGGCCCACGTGATTGCGCAGCAGCGCGGTCGGGCCCAGATCCACCCGTGCCACCGCACCCAGCGGCACGGTCTGTCCGCTGCTGCTGCGCACACGCAGGCCCGTGATCGCCTCCGGCCCGGGTTGCCGTGAAGGATCGGCCTCCAGCACCACCCGGTACTGGCTGGCCTGGGTGAAGATGGTGGAGATCTGGCGTTGCCCATAGGCGTCGTACAGCGCATCGGCCACCGCTTCCACGCTCACACCCAGGCGCGCTGCGGCGTCACGGTCGATGTTCACCCGTGCCTGCCGGCCCTGCATCTGCAGATCGCTGGCGACATCGCGAAGTGTCGGTTGCTGGCGCAGCGCCTGCAGCAGCTTCGGGGTCCAGCGCTCCAGTGTTTCAAGATCCGGCGTGGTCAGCGTGAACTGGTACTGGGTGCGGCTGATGCGGTCTTCGATGCCCAGCTCCTGCACCGGCTGCAGGTACAGAGTGATGCCGGGAATCTTCGACACGCGCTGTTGCAGGCGCGCCATCACCACGGCGGCGCCATCGCGGTCGCCGTGCGGTTTCAGCTCGATCAGCAGGCGGCCGGTATTGAGCGTGGCGTTGTTGCCGTCCACGCCGATGTACGAGGACACGCTGGCCACCGCCGGGTCGGCTTCGATGGCTGCCGCCAACGCCTGCTGGCGCTCGCGCATGGCCTGGAACGAGATGGCCTGCGGCGCTTCGCTGATGCCCTGCACCAGGCCGGCATCCTGCACCGGGAAGAAGCCCTTGGGCACGGCGAAGTACAGCGCCACGGTCAGTGCGAGGGTGGCAACGGTGGCCAGCAGCATCAGCGGCTGGCGCTGCAGCACCCAGCGCAGCTGTCGGTCGTAGAGGGCGATGACGCGGTCGAAGACATCCTGCTTTGGGGTCGGAGCCCTGGCGGGATCCGACCCCTGGTCCGGGGTCGGATCCCCTTGGGGCTCTGACCCCTTCACATGCGGTTTGAGGAAGCGCGCGCACAGCATCGGCGTCAGTGTCAGCGAGACCAGCAGCGAAATGCCGATGGCTACCGCCAGTGTCACTGCGAACTCATGGAACAGCGCACCGACCAGGTCGGCCATGAACAGCAGCGGGATCAGCACCGCGATCAGCGAGACGGTCAGCGAGACCAGGGTGAAGCCGATCTCGGCTGCGCCTTTCAGCGCTGCATCGCGCGGGCTTTCACCTTCCTCCAGATGACGGGCGATGTTCTCCAGCATCACGATGGCATCGTCCACCACGAAGCCGGTGGCGATGGTCAGCGCCATCAGCGTGAGGTTGTTGAGCGAATAGCCGGCCAACAGCATCACCGCCAAGGTGCCGATGAGCGACAGTGGCACCGCCACGCTGGGAATGAGCGTGGCCGGTAGATTGCGCAGGAATACCCAGGTGACCAGCACCACCAGGCCGATGGCCAGTACCAGCTCCTTCTGCACGCCGCGCACCGACGCCCGGATCGATTCAGTGCGGTCGCTCAGCACGTTCATCTGCACACCGGCCGGCAGCGTGGCCTGCAGCTGCGGCAGCAGCGTACGCACCTGCTCGACCACGGCGATCACGTTGGCGCCGGGCTGGCGCTGGATGTTCACCAGAACCGCCGGCGTAGTGCCGCTCCAGGCCGCCAGCTGGCGGTTCTCTGCACCATCGGTGATGGTGGCCACATCGCCCAGCCGCAACGGCGCGCCGTCGCGCCAGGCCAGCACAAGGGCACGGTACTCGTCCACGCTGCGCATCTGGTCGTTGGCATCGAGCATCACCGCGCGGATGGGGCCGTCGAAGCTGCCCTTGGGCAGGTTGACGTTGGCCGCAGCAATCGCGGTGCGGATGTGGTCCATGCCCAGGCCGTTGGCGGCCAGTGCCGCTGGATTGACCTGGATGCGCACCGCGGGGCGTTGGCCGCCAGCGAGGCTGACCAGGCCGACACCGGGCAGCTGCGCCAGGCGCTGCGCGATGCGCGTATCCACCAGATCGTGCACCTGCGGCAGCGACAGTCCCTGCGAGGTCACCGCCAAGGTCAGGATCGGCGTATCGGCCGGATTGACCTTGCGGTACACCGGCGGCACCGGCAGGTCGCCGGGAAGGAAGCTGCCCGCCGCGTTGATGGCGGCCTGCACGTCCTGTTCGGCCACGCCCAGCGACACCTCCAGGCCGAACTGCAGGGTGATCACCGACGCGCCGCCGGAACTGGTCGACGACAGCTGTTTCAGACCGGGAATCTGCCCGAGCTGGCGCTCCAGCGGCGCGGTGATGGTGCGTGTGGTCAGTTCCGGGCTGGCTCCCGGATACAGCGTGGTGATCTGGATGATCGGGTAATCAACCTGCGGCAGTGCGGCCACCGGCAGCAGGCGATAGGCCAGCACGCCGGACAGCAGCAGCGCCACCATCAGGAGAGTCGTTGCGACCGGACGCAGGATGAAGGCGCGCGAGAGGTTCATGCGCCGGCCCTGGTCGCGGCCTCCTCGGTGATGATCTCCACCGCCGTGCCGTCTTCCAGCCCGTCGATGCCTTCGATCACCACCTTGTCCCCTGCGGCCAGCCCGGAGCGCACGGCCACGCGTCCATTATCGGCCGGACCGAGCACCACGGTGCGGCGTTGTGCCTTGTTGTCCTTGCCGACGACATGCACGTAGTTGCCCTGGCTGCCGAACTGCACGGCGGCATCGGGAATCAGCAGCGCGGGCTGCTCGCCCAGCTGCAGGCGGACGTTGACGAACTGGTTGGGGAACAGGGCCAGGTCGTGGTTGTCGAAGTGCGCACGCAGTTTCAGCGTGCCGGTAGTGGTATCGATGCGGTTGTCGACGCTGGACAGCGAGCCGCGCGCCAGCTGCCGGCGTTCTTCGCGGTCCCAGGTTTCCACTGCCAGCGCCGGTTGTACCTGCACGGCATCGAGCAGCGCCGGCAGCTCGGGTTCGGGCACGGTGAACAGCACGCTGATCGGTGCGGTCTGCGCCAGCGTCACCAGGCCTTCGGCATCGCTGGCACGCACCAGGTTGCCCACGTCCAACCGGCGCAGCCCGACGCGGCCACTGACCGGGGCGACGATGCGGGTGTACTGCAGCTGCAGGTGCGCTTCGTCAACAGACGCCTGATCGCTGACCCGCCGACCCTGCAGCTGGCGCACCTTGCTCTGCTGGTCGCTCAGTTCCTGCCCGGACACATAGTTCTGCTTCTGCAGTTCGCGGTAGCGCTGCAGCTGGCGTTCGGCGTTCTCCAGCTCGGCCAGGTTCTGTTGCTGCGTGCCCTGGGCCTGTGCCAGCTTCACCTCATACGGACGTGGGTCGATCTGCGCCAGCAGGTCGCCGGCTTTCACCTGTTGGCCTTCCTGGAAGTGCAGGCGCAGCAGCTCGCCATCCACGCGGCTGCGCACCACCACACTGTGCAGGGGGGTGACCGTACCGACCGCCTTCAGGCGCAGCACCAGCGGCTCGGCGCTGGCACGCGCCACGCGTACCGGCACCGTCTTGCCCGGCGCATCGTCGCTGCTGCCGGCGCCATTCCGGGGCCAGAGCCACCACGCCAGAAGGGCGACGAGGGCGATGGCCAGCACCGCCCACAGCGGGCGGGCACGACGGAAACGGGAATTTTCGGCGACAGACATGAGCATCCTGCGCCCTGCGCGCGCAGGGACATGCGGGCCCGTCGGCGCGTTCACGGCACCACGGGCAGCGGGGAGGGAGTGTCTGGCGGGGCCGCGGGCGCGGCGTGGCTGGATGCCGTCGCGGCAGCGACGGGGTGACAATGGTAGCCAATCACCCCGGCCAATGCCGCATGACCATGGTCATGCAACGCATTCGGTAGTGCCGGCCGCTGGCCGGCAACCTGCTGGAATCTGAGGGCGTGTGCCGTGTTGCCGGCCAGCGGCCGGCACTACCGTCAAACAATCAATGCACTTCGTCGTGATAGACGAACTTCGGCATTTCCCAGCGGTAATGGATCGCCAGCAGGCGCAGCGCGAAGCCGCCGCCGAGGCAGCACAGGATCGCGGTGGCATCGGCCACACCCCAGTGCAGCAGCAACAGATACGCCGCGCCGGTCAGCAGCGCGATGATCGCGTACAGCTCCTTCTGGAAGATCAGCGGCACCTCGTTGCAGAGGATGTCGCGCAGCACGCCGCCGAACGCGCCGGTCAGCATGCCGGCGATCAGCACGATCGGCATCGCATGGCCAGCCTCGCGTGCGATCGAGCAGCCGATCAGGGTGAAGGCGATCAGGCCCAGGCCATCGAGCACCAGGAAGGTGCGTCGGAAGTGGTGCATCCAGCGTGCGACCCAGGTGGCGATCAGCGCCGCGCACACGGTGAAGCCCAGGTACTCGGGATGCTTCACCCAGCCCAGCGGGTAGTGGCCGAGCAGGATGTCGCGCAGCGAACCGCCACCGAGGGCGGTGACGCAGGCGATCATGACCACACCGAACAGGTCCATGCGGCGGCGGCCGGCGGACAGCGCGCCGGTCATGGCTTCGGCGGAAATGGCGATCAGGTAGATGATGGACAACAGCATGGGGCGGGCTCCGGGCGCGGTGGGGCCGGCCATGCGCGTATACCGCCACTGCCTGCGCAATGACGGGATGACGATGACCGGTGCCGCTCCCGCTGTCCTTTTGCCTGAGAGTTCAGCGGCGTTGGCCGCGTGCCCCTTCGGCGGATCGTCCCGGGCGTGCCCGGTGACCTCTCTCCAGCTCGGCGAGTCGAATGCATGGTTGGTGGGATTCCAGCCCACCGGCCTGAGCGATCATGGGAGCCTGCGCCTTCGGCGGGCGCCAGCGCGGCGCCTCTCTCCTGCATTCGGCCGCCAGTATATCCGCTGCAGTGCAGCACGGCATAATCCGGCCATGGCCCCGTCCCTCCGCCCGTGGTTCCTGTACCTGCTCGAATGCCGCGATGGCAGCTATTACGCCGGCATCAGCACCGACGTGGACGCGCGTTTTGCTGCCCACCAGGCCGGCAAGGGCGCGCGCTACACCCGGGCCCGGCCGCCGCTGCGCGTGCTGGCCGTGCGCGAGTACCCGGACCGGGCCGCCGCCTCGCGCGCCGAGTGGCAGCTCAAGCAGCAGCCGCGCGAACGCAAGCTGGCCTGGCTGCAGGCACCGGTCCTGTAGATCCACGCCATGCGTGGATGGTGTGCATGGGCCATGCCATCATCGCCACATCCATCGACACAGGAAGCGGTCCGATGAAATCCTGCTGGATGCTGATGTTGACGTTCTGTATCCCCCTGTCGGCCTGCGCCCAGACTCCGCCACCGCTGCAGCACGGGCAGATCGGCAGCGCCGCCGAACTGGCCGCACAGCGCGGCCCGGACACGCCCGAGCCCATCCACCTGCGCCGCGACCAGGTGCCGCCCGATCTGGTCGACCTGATTCCGCTGGCCGAAAAATGGGGCATTGGCGATGACCTGCTGCGCGATGAGATGCAGGAACATGCCACCGACGCGGAAAAGCGCGCGATAGCTGATGCGCTGAAGCATCGGCATGCGCGCATCTCCGCCTGGCTCGACAGTTTCCCGCAGGGCCAGCCGATGACCGACGAAGCGGCCGCGTTCATGTACATGCAGCTGAGCGTCGACGAAATGGGCCTGATGCAGTAGATCCACGCCATGCGTGGATGCGGCTTGCCCATGCGATGATCGCCCCGCGCCCAGAGCCGGAGACCCGGATGTCCACGATTGCCCTGCTGTTCGCTCTTTCCGCAGCAACGAGCCCTGCCGCCGACCCGGCCTCCATCGCGGCCATCGAAGCCACCTGCCACGACTACGTCGACGGCCAGCTGGAGGCCGACCCGCAGCGCGTCGCCCGCTCCCTGCACCCGGACCTGGCCAAGCGTGCGGTGCTCGGCGATATACCCGACGAACGCCTGGGCTTGCGCCGCATGTCGAAGGAAGAGCTGGTCTCGCTGACGAAGCAGGGCGCGTTGAAGACCCCGAAGGATCAATGGGATCGCCGCTGCACTGTGCTGGACGTGACCGGCAACGCCGCCTCGGTGCGGCTGGAAACGCCGTGGTTCGTCGATTACTTCCACATGGGGCGATTCGACCAGCGCTGGGTCATCGTCAACGCGCTGTGGTACCCGAAACCGAAGGCGCCGTAGAGCGATGCGTGCCGCGGGGAAAGCATGGCTGTCAGTCATCGTGTTGGCCGCCAACATCGCACTGCTGCCTGGCCTGCTGTACCTGCTCGGGCTGGCATTGGTGGAAGGCCGGCCGAAGCCGGCGGACCGCGCGCCCAGCGGTGTGGCTGCGTGCAGCAGTGAACCACGGGCGGCATACCAGCCGATGAACCCCTGGCGCTTCGCCGCGCAGTTCTTCGACAAGGAAGTGATGCAGAAGAAGGTGCCTGAAGTGGAGCGGGAGGCCTTCTGGATTGCCCGACGCCACCTGTGGCGACAGCCTCGGCACGGCATGCTGCGCTGGCATCTGAGCAGCACCGCGTTGACGATCTGGATCACCCGGCATTGGAGTACCGCGCAGGTTGCCGATACCGCAAGGAAGGAGGATTTCTGCCGCACCTGGTCGAAACGGCGGGTGCAGGGCGGCCCGATGAACCGGTAGATCCACGCCATGCGTGGATGGTGTTGAGGGGGTCAGAGCCCTTTCCTGCGGAAAGGGATACGACCCCTGTTGCGTGCGGTCTTACCGCCTCGGCCGCCGGTCTTCCTGATCATCTCCAAAGATGATGCGCGCGCTGCGCTGGTAGCTCCAGTACGCCACGGCCCAGTTCAGCAGCACCACGATGCGGTTGCGGAAGCCGATCAGGAAGAACACGTGCGCGGCCAGCCAGAACCACCAGGCCAGCACGCCGGAAAGCTGCAGCCGGCCCAGGTGCACGATCGCGGCCATGCGGCCGATGGTGGCCAGGTTGCCGAAGTCGGCGTACTTGAACGGCCCCGGTGCGGCCTTGCCATGCAGGCGCGCGCGGATCACCTCGGCCACGTACTTGCCCATCTGCTTGGCGGCAGGCGCCACGCCGGGCACCGGCTTGCCGTTGGCCTGGTTCAGCGCGGCCAGGTCACCGGCCACGAACAGTTCCGGGTGGCCGGGCAGGGTGAGATCGGGTTGCACCTGCACGCGGCCGGCGCGGTCCAGCGGCACGTCCAGCGTGCGCGCCAGCGGTGAAGCGGCCACACCGGCGGCCCAGACCACCGTGCGTGCCGGCACGAACTGCTCACCGAGCTTGAAGCCCTGGCTGTCGATGTCGCTCACCGGGGTACCGGTCAGCACTTCCACGCCCAGTTTTTCCAGCTGCCGGCGCGCCTTCAGCGAAAGCACTTCCGGGAACGAAGACAACACGCGTGGGCCGGCCTCGACCAGCCGCACCTTGGCGCTGGCCGGGTCGATGTGGCGGAACTCGTTGCGCAGCGTATGCCGCGCGATTTCGGCCAAGGTACCGGCCAGTTCAACACCGGTGGGGCCGCCGCCGACCACGGCGAAGCTCAGCCACGCCGCCTTCTTCGCCGGATCCGGTTCGGCTTCGGCACGCTCGAACGCCAGCAGCAGCTTGCGGCGCAACGCAATGGCATCGTCCAGCGTCTTCAGCCCGGGGGCATCATCGGCCCACTGGTCGTTGCCGAAGTAGGCGTGGGTGGCGCCGGTAGCCAGCAGCAGGCTGTCGTAGTACAGCGTGCTGCCATCGGCCATGCGGATCTGCCGGGCCTGCTTGTCGATGGTGACCACTTCGCCAAGGCGCACTTCCACATTGCGCTGGTGGCCAAGGATGTGGCGCAGCGGTGCGGCGATATCCGGCGCGGACAGGCCGGCGGTGGCCACCTGGTACAGCAGCGGCTGGAACAGGTGATGATTGCGGCGGTCGACCAGGGTGATGCGTATGCGTTCGCGGGCCAGGGCCCGGGTGGCCCAGAGACCGGCAAAACCGCCGCCGACAACAACCAGGTGGGGAACGCGCTCGCGACTCATCGACTCACTCCAGTGGGGGCATGGGGGAAGCGCTTGGCATCTTCGCATGATGGCCCCCTGTCACGTCAGCGCCCGCGTGGATCGGCGATACTCGGGTTCAGGCAACGGCCCGTGAGGAGCCCATGAGCGAACCGGAAAAGCGCATCGCCCTGTTGATCGACGCCGACAACGCGCCGGCATCGAAGATCGACGAGGTCCTGGCCGAAGTCGCGCGCTACGGCGTGGCCAACGTTCGCCGTGCTTACGGCAACTGGAAGAGCCCGCGGTTGAAGGGCTGGGAAGCGGTGCTGCACGAGTACGCGATCCGCCCGATCCAGCAGTTCGCCTACAGCAAGGGCAAGAATGCTTCAGACATGGCGATGGTGATCGACGCCATGGACCTGCTGTACGCGCGCAACCTCGATGGCTTCGCCATCGTGTCCAGCGATGCCGATTTCACCCCCATGGTGATGCGCCTGCTGACCGACGGCGTGAAGGTCTATGGCTTCGGCGAGAAGAAAACCCCGGAGCCGTTCGTCAACGCGTGCTCGAAGTTCACCTACCTGGAGGCGCTGGGCCAGACCCATGCCAGCGTGCCGGATGCCGAACAGGCCTCCAGCGAACAGGCATCGAACGAGCCCGTGGCCAACGACGATGCCCGGCCACGCAAGAGCGGTGCGGAAATGCGCAGTGACACCCGGCTGGTGAAGATGCTGCGCCGCGCGGTGTCCTCGGCCGAGGGCGAGGATGGCTGGTCGCATCTGGGGCCGGTTGGCAGCCAGATCGGCAACCAGGCTTCGTTCGATCCGCGCAACTACGGTTACGGCAAGCTCAGTGACCTGCTGGCGGCGATCGGCCTGTTCGAGCTGAAGAAGGACGGCAAGTCCTCCTACGTACGCGCGTTGCCGAAAAAGAACAGGTAGTGCCGGCCGCTGGCCGGCAGCGCGCAGGTGCCCGATTCCACATCGGCCACCCACACACCCACTCCGATCAGGCGTATCGTTGCCGCTCGCATTGCCAGCAAGGAAAAAACCCGCATGTTGAAGATCTGGGGCCGCCGCAATTCCAGTAACGTCCGCAAGGTGCTGTGGTGCGCCGAGGAGATCGGCCTGCCGTATGAATCCATCGAAGTCGGTGGCAGCCATGGCGGCACGCAGACGCCGGAGTACCAGGCGATGAATCCCAACAGCCTGGTGCCGGTGATCGAAGACCACGGCCTGCCGCTGTGGGAGTCGAATGCCATCGTGCGTTACCTGAGCGCGCGCTATGCGCTGGGCACGCTGTACGCCGAAGACCCGATGGAACGTGCCCAGGCCGAGAAGTGGATGGACTGGAGCACCTCGCGGATGGCGCCGATCTACACTGACCTGATCTGGGGCATCATGCGCACCGCCCCTGCCGACCGTGACGAAGCGCGCATCAATGCCGCCATCGTGCGTGCCGGTGACTACCTGGCGATGGCCGATGCCACGCTGGCCAAACAGCCGTGGCTGTCCGGCGAGAAATTCGCGATGGGTGACATCCCGCTGGGCTCGCTGATCTATGCCTGGTTCGAACTGCCGATCCAGCGCCCGGAACTGCCGCACCTGGCCGACTGGTACGCCCGCCTGCGCGAGCGGCCGGCCTACCAGCGTGGCGTGATGTCGCCGCTGACGTAAGCGAAGGCGTTCGGGGTCAGAGCCCTCTTCTGCGAAAAGGGATCCGACCCCCAGCCATCGGGGTCGGATCCCACCCAGCGGGTGGGCTCCGACCCCTCAATACAGATCCGTCGGATCCACATCCAGCGACCAGCGCACCTTGCGTGCTTCCGGCAGCGCATACAGCTGCGGCACCAATTGCGAAAGCACCCCATGCAGCGGCGGCCGCTGCGTGGCTGACAGCAGCAGCTGCGTGCGCTGGTAGCCGGCACGCCGTGGCATCGGCGCCGGCATGGGCCCATAGGCCTCGACCACATTCTGTTCCCCCAGCAGTTGCCGCGCCGCCAGCAGGAACGCGTTGGCATGCTCCACTTGCTGTGCCTCGGCCCGCATCAGTGCCAGATGCGCGAACGGTGGGAATCCGGCCGCCTGGCGCTGGTTCAACTCGGCCTGCGCGAACGGGTGGTAGCCACCGCTGACCAGGGTTTCCAGCAGCGGGTGCCCGGGATGATGGGTCTGCAGCCAGACCTCGCCGGGGTCACGTGCACGTCCCGCGCGACCGGCTACCTGGATCAGCTGCTGGGCCAGTTTCTCGCTGGCGCGGAAGTCGGCGGAGAACAGACCTTCGTCGATGCCCACCACCACCACCAGGGTCAGCTTGGGCAGGTCGTGGCCCTTGGCCAGGATCTGCGTGCCGACCAGGATGCCGGGCTGGTCGCCCAGTTTCGCCAGCTGCTGTTCCAGCGCGTCACGCCGCGACGTGGTGCCGCGGTCGATGCGCACCACCGGGAAATCGGCGAAGGCGGCGGTGAGGTGCTCTTCCAGGCGTTCGGTGCCGATACCCTGCGGCTGCAGCGCCAGGCTGCCGCAGGCCGGGCAGGCCAACGGTGCCGGTTGCCGCGCGCCGCAGTGATGGCACTGCAGGCGACGGCCGCCGCCATGCACGGTCATCGGTGCATCGCAGCGGTTGCACGGTGCAGTCCAGCCACAGTCGTGGCACAGCAGCACCGGCGCGTAGCCACGGCGGTTCTTGAACACCAGCACCTGCTGGCCACGCTGCAGGTGTTCGCCGATGCCGGCCAGTACGTCGGCTGACAGACCGTCATGCAGCGGCCGCTTGCGCACATCGAGGATGCGCACGCGTGGCGGCCGTGCGTCACCGGCGCGCTGCTTCAGGCGCAGGTGCGTGTAGCGCCCGGCGTAGGCGTTATGCAGGGTTTCCAGCGAGGGCGTGGCGCTGCCCAGCAGCACCGGGATGCCGAGTGCCTTGGCGCGCACCAGAGCGAAATCGCGCGCGTGATAGCGGATGCCATCCTGCTGCTTGTAGCTGCCGTCGTGTTCCTCGTCGACGATCAGCAGGCCGGCCTGCGGCAATGGCGTGAACACCGCCGAGCGGGTACCGACGATGACCCGTGCCTCGCCACGTGAAGCGGCCGCCCAGACGCGAGCGCGCTCGTTGTCGTTCAAGCCCGAATGCAGCGCATGCACGGCGATGCCGAGGCGGCCGCGGAAGCGTGCCAGGGTCTGTGGGGTCAGGCCGATTTCCGGCACCAGCACCAATGCCTGCCTGCCCTGTGCCAGGCAATGAATGATCGCCTGCAGGTAGACCTCGGTCTTACCGCTGCCGGTCACGCCATCCAGCAGGAAAGGCTGGAAGCCTTCGGTGGCGTTGATTGCGGCCACCGCCTCGGCCTGGTCCGGGTTGAGCGTTGGACCGGGCAGTGGCTGCGCATGTTGCGGGGCCACCGTCAGCGCCACGCGCTCGGCCAGATCACGCTTGGCCAGACTGCGTGCTGCTGCGCGCCAGTCCTGCATGCGTTCGCCCAGCACATCCTCATCCACCACGGCTTCGGCCAGCAGTTCGGCCAACTGCCGCGGGCGGCTGCCGGCGCGCAGCTTCCCGCGCTGGGCATGGCCTTCTACCGTCAGCTGCCAGCCCCAGTGATGGGTGTCGGGCAGGGTCTCGCCATGGCGCAGCGGGCCGGGCAGGGCGGTGCTCAGCACTTCGCCGAGAGGGGCATGGGTGTAGCGCGCCAGCCACTGCAGGCTCTGCCACAGCTCACCCTGCAGCAGCGGCTGCGGATCGCACCAGGCCAGCGCCTGGCGCAGGCCCTGACCGTCGTCGGCCTGGCCGTGGCCGACCACCACACCGACCAGTTCGCGGTTGCCGAACGGCACCTTCACACGGCAGCCGACCGCCGCCGTGGGGGCCTCGCCCTCCGGCGACAGGTAGTCGAACAGGCGAGGCAGGGGGACGGGCAGGGCGACCTGCAGGGTCGGAATCGGTGAAAGCATCGGGCCAGTGTAACGGCCCATGCGCGCGCGAATGGCAGGAGCGGGAGCGGCCGGGCGACGCCCGTTGAATCATAAATGTCACCTAAATATCGGTGTCCATTGGAGATTCAGTCTTATCCACATGTTCTGTGGATAACGTTGTGCGTTAACGGTCAGCGGAAACGCAGAAGGCCGATGGCGACGACCTCACGCTCGGGTTGGTCAAAAAATCGCCACATAGTAAAAACATTCAAAATCAACAACTTATGTGTGAAACAATGCTGAAACAGAGTGAATTCAGCTGGATGCCCCAGTTTTCCGCATCGGGGCCTTGGTGCTGTGCACAACCTGCAGCACGAAGTGCCTGCGGGCGCAAGTCCTGCCGGGCGCCGATGGCCTGCCGCTATCATGCCGGCAGACCTTTGGAGTGACCGATGACGGCTGTGCCCGCCCCTGTTTCCTCGACCGCGGCCGGCGCGCTGTCGGCGTTCCTGCGAGGCGTTGAACGCCGCGCCCTGGTGGTGGCTGAACTGCAGTGCGGCGATGCTGCCCGGGCCGAACAGACCCTGGTGGCGGTGATGCGCGCGTTTGCGGCGGTTGCCAGCGACCTGCCGATGGCGCAGTGGCCAACCCGCTTCTGGACCCTGCTGGCCCAGCGCCAGGCGCTGCGTGAGCCGGTGGGAGGCCAGTGGGGACCGCCGTTGGCTGCGCTTGGCGAGATGGGATCGCTGCCGCGCCTGGCGCTGTTGCTGCGGGTGGGGGGCAG
Source organism: Stenotrophomonas maltophilia (assembly GCF_002138415.1). Lineage (NCBI taxonomy): Bacteria > Pseudomonadati > Pseudomonadota > Gammaproteobacteria > Lysobacterales > Lysobacteraceae > Stenotrophomonas > Stenotrophomonas maltophilia. Next base: position 4,119,653 of record NZ_CP015612.1, on the reverse strand, counting down.
CCTGGACGAAGGCATCGCCATGCGCGTGCTCGACCAGGACGAGGCCAGCTACCAGCATCTGCTCGCCGACGCTTGCCCGCGCGATGCGCACGGCCAGCCCGATGCATCGGCCTGGCGTCAACTGGCCGAACAGGTGCAGGCGCGCATCCGCGATCTGCCGGCCAAGCGCCTGCAGCAGCTGCAGCAACCCGCCGCGCCGGCCGCCAACAATGAATCCCCGACCGCCAGCTGGCGTGCACCGCAGCGGGACGAGCGTGCGGCTGCCAGCGGCAAGCGCCGCCGATCGAATGCCAAGCCACGCTGGCGCGGTCCGCTGATCCTGCTGGTGACGGTGGCGGTGCTGTTGGCCGCCGCACTGGGCTGGCGCTATTGGCAGGGGCATTCGTTCGGCAGCGACGCTCCGCTGCCGGAAGGCGTGGTCGGCGAAGCGGGGCCGGTCACGGTGGAAGCACTGCCGCCAAGCAAGGTCAACGCCACGCCGGACGCGACCCCTGCGCAGGCTACGGACGACGCCACGATGCTGGCCGACCGCGACTATCCGCTGGTGGCCGATGCCGATCTGTATGCGTGGACGGCGGCCGGTGGCCCACTGCCGGTGGACGAATCGCAATCCAAGCCGAGCCGGCCCGAGCCGGCAAGCGCCACGCTGGAAACCGCTGCTGCCGATGAATAAGACCCTGTTCGCCAGCCTGCTGCTGGCCCTGCCGTTGTCGCTGTCCGCCGCGCCGCAGACCTTGAACGTGCCGCTGCCGCCGCCAGTGCCGGGCAGTTCGTCGACGGCTCCGGGCCCGGCCACCACAAGCACGACGCCGGCTGCATTCACCCAGCTCGACGCCCAGCAGCAGCGCCAGCGCCGCGCCGACTACGCCGCATGGCGGGCGTTGCCGGAGGGCGAACGCGAGCGGATCCGCCAGGCCGCTACGCGCTTCAATGCGCTGCCGGCCGACCAGCAGCAACGCCTGCGCCAGCAGTTCCAGGCGCAGGACCAGGCATTCCGCGAAGGCTGGCGGCTGGGCCCGCAACTGGGCCTGGAATTCCCCAAGCTGCACGGCCTGTTCGGCTTCGTGCCGCCGGAGCAGCGCGAGGCCGCGCTGGCCGTGCTGCGCCAGCTCAGCCCGGCGCAGCTGGCCCAGCTGACCCTGGTCGCGCAGCGCACACCACCGCAGGAACGCGACACGGTACGCAGCGCGTTCCTCGCGGTGCCGGCCGCCGAGCGCGACACCTGGCTCAAGCGCCAGGCGGGTCAGTAAAAGGGGACGGAGGGGGTTAAGTCGTTTCAAGCCCGACTGTGCCGAATGCGACTTAATCCCCTCCGTCCCCTTTTTCTGTTCGTAACGTGATCGCAACGCGTGATGCCGGGGCCTGCTGAAACCCAGCATTCACGCCATGTCATGGGAATGCGCGCGCTGCACGCGTAAGATGGCGGCCCGCAACCCGGTGCCTGTGCCCTTCGCGCGCAACCGTAGTTCGCGTCAAGCACCTTATGTCTACTGCAACCTCCACGCCGCGCTTCAGCAAGGAAGTCGGCGCTACCGGTCTGCTCGCCCTGCCGCTTGTGCTCGGGCATGTGTCCACCGGTCTGATCTCCTTCGTCGACAACGTCATTGCCGGCCACCACGCCACGGCGACCCTGGCCGCGGTGACCATCGGCACCGCCCTGCTGTGGCTGCCGATGCTGATCCCGATCGGCACCCTGATCTCGCTCACCGCCTCGGTGTCGCAGCTGCATGGTGCTGGCCGCGAGCGCGAGATCGGCCCGCTGTTCCGCCAGGCACTGTGGCTGGCGCTGGGCCTGGGCCTGATCATGTTCACCTTCCTCACCGTGGTGCCGCCGCTGCTGCCTGCGTTCGGCATCGCACCGGACATCGTGCCGGGGGCCACCGCGTTCCTGCACGCGGTGCGCTGGGGCGGACCTGCGCTGACCCTGTACTTCTGCATGCGCTATCTGAGCGAGGGCATGCACTGGACGCTGCCGACCATGCTGCTCGGCTTCGGCGGCCTGCTGGTGCTGGCGCCGATGGGCTATGTGCTGGCCAACGGCAAGCTGGGCTTCCCGGAAATGGGTGCCGAGGGTCTGGGCATCGCCTCGGCGGTGATGATGTGGCTGCAGGCGATCGCGTTCGCCACCTACCTGTGGTTCACCAAGCGTTTCGCCCACCTGCAGCTGTTCTCGCACTTCGAAGGGCCGCGCTGGTCGGCGATCTGGGATCTGCTGCGCACCGGCCTGCCGATCGGTATCACCGTGCTGATGGAAGGCGGCCTGTTCATCGTCACCGCGCTGCTGATCGGCCGCCTCGGTGCCAATGAAGCGGCCGCGCACCAGATCGCGATCAACGTCGCCCAACTGTGCTTCATGATCCCGATGGGCGTGGCCGAGGCCACCACCGTGCGCGTCGGCCATGCGGTCGGCCGTGGCGATGGCTTCGGCGTACGGCGTGCGGCCTGGGCCGGCTACGCGATCATCATGGGCACGCAGACCCTGTCGGCGGCGGTGCTGCTGTTCGGCCATGACGCCATCGTCGGTGTCTACACCAACGACCTGGCAGTGGCCGGCCTGGCCTCGACCCTGCTGCTGTACGCAGCCACCTTCCAGTTCCCGGATGGCATCCAGGTGCTGTCGGCGGGCGCGTTGCGCGGCCTGAAGGACACCCGCGTGCCGATGTTCATCGCCATGTTCGCGTACTGGGGCCTGGGCATGCCGCTCGGCGCCGGGCTCGGCCTGGGGCTGGGCATGGGGCCGCAGGGCATGTGGATCGGCCTGATCGTCGGCCTGACCGCTGCCGCCATCCTGATGGGCTGGCGCCTGCGCCGCAGCAGCCTGCGCATCGGCCAGTCCGCGCTGTCCTGATCCGCCCCGCCCGCCGCGATCACCCGTGGCGGGCGATCCCCTGACTTGTGTCCGATGCCGCATCACGCGGCACCGGCTATGCTGGCACCACGGCAAGAAGCCATCCGGAGCGTTCCATGAATCAACCCGTGCCCCCGCTGCCCCCGGCGCGTCGCAATCCCGTCGCCAGTTTCTTCATCGGGCTGTGGGACGTCATGAACTTCACCCGCCGGTTGATCCTCAACCTGGTGTTCTTCGGCCTGCTGTTCCTGCTGCTGGTGATGTTCGTCATCGCTGCCGGCATGGGCGCCGGTGCCAGCAAATCGCTGCAGGACCGCACCACTCTGGTGATCGCACCGGAAGGCCGCCTGGTCGAGCAGTTCAGTGCCGATCCGGTCAGCCGCGCGCTGGCCAAGGCGGTGGGTGACAACGGCGCCGAAGAGATCCAGCTGCGTGACCTGCTGCGGGTGATCGAGTCGGCCAAGGACGACAAGAAGATCGAGCGCGTGGTGCTGGAGCTGGACAAGCTGCAGCCGTCGGGCTTCGCCTCGCTGCGTGAAGTGGCCACCGCGCTGCAGGACCTGCGTGCGTCCGGCAAGCAGCTGGTGGCCTACAGCGAGAGCATGGGCCAGTCGCAGTACCTGCTGGCCGCACAGGCCGACGAGGTCTACCTGGACCCGATGGGTTCGGTCGTGCTCGAGGGCCTGGGCCGCTACCGCCAGTATTTCCGCACCGGCCTGCAGGACAAGCTGGGCGTGGACGTGCACCTGTTCAAGGTGGGCGAGTACAAGTCCGCGGCCGAGCCGTACGTGCTCGACGCCGCCTCGCCGGCGTCCAAGGAAGCCGACCTGTTCTGGATGAACGACGTGTGGCAGCGTTACCTGGGCGACATCGCCAAGGCCCGCCGCCTGGATCCGGCACAGCTGGCTGCCGGCATCGACACGCTGCCGGAAGGCATTGCCGCTGCCGGTGGCGACCTGGCCAAGTTCGCCCTGCAGCAGAAGCTGGTGACGTCGCTGAAGACCCGCGAGGAATTCGAGGATCTGATGATCGAGCGCGGCGTGGCTGACGACGATGCCGACGGTGGTTTCCGCAACGTCGACTTCGGGACCTACCTGGGCCAGCTCGATGCGCGCCGCAACCCGGTGGACTCGCGCCCGCAGGTGGCGGTGGTGGTGGCCGAAGGCGAGATCAGTGGCGGCGACCTGCCGGCCGGCCGCATCGGTGGCGAGTCGACCTCGGCGCTGCTGCGTGCCGCGCGCGACGACGAGAACGTGAAGGCCGTGGTGCTGCGCGTGGATTCGCCGGGCGGTGAAGTGTTCGCCTCCGAGCAGATCCGCCGCGAGGTGGTGGCCCTGCAGGCCGCCGGCAAGCCGGTGGTGGTGTCGATGGGTGACCTGGCCGCCTCCGGTGGCTACTGGATCAGCATGAACGCCGATCGCATCTATGCCGATCCATCGACCATCACCGGTTCGATCGGCATCTTTGGCATGGTGCCGAACTTCAGCCGCGCGCTGGACAAGATCGGCGTGCACACCGATGGTGTCGGCACCACCCGTTTCGCCGGGGCGTTCGATGTCACCCGCCCGATGGATCCGGCTGTGGGCCAGGTCATCCAGTCGGTGATCAACAAGGGTTACGCCGACTTCACCGGTCGCGTCGCCGACGCCCGCAAGAAGCCGGTCGAGGCCGTCGACGAAGTGGCCCGTGGCCGCGTGTGGAGCGGTGCGCAGGCAAAGGAACGTGGCCTGGTCGATGCCTTCGGTGGCTTGAAGGATGCCGTGGCCGATGCCGCCAGCCGCGCCAAGCTGGGCAAGGCCGATGCCTATCGCGTGCGCTACATCGAGAAGGCGGCAACGCCGTTCGCGCAGTTCGTCAGCGGTTTCGCCGGCAGCCGTGCCGGTGCCTGGATGCTGTCCGACTCGGGCATGGCGCGGATGGTGCTGGCGCGCACGATGCCGGAAGTGGATACGCAGCTGCGCTTTGTCGAGAACGCGGCCCGCGAGAAGGGCAACGGCACGCCGGTGAAGGCGCTGGCGTACTGCTTCTGCGGGTTCTGACCGGCAACGGTAACGAATGACAACGCCCGGCCTTGGCCGGGCGTTTTCGTTCATGGGGTCGGATCCCTTTGCAGAGCAAAGGGCTCTGACCCCATCGGTCATTGCGTCGCGTCGGCCTCGGCCTTGCGCTCACGCGCGGCGGCATCGTCCACGGTTTTCTGCACGCCCTTGGCGCGGTCCAGTGGTTCGTTGATCGCACGCGACATCGCTCGTGGCACCGGTGGCTTCTCCGGGTTCGGCGCCGGTGGGCGCTGGCAGCCCGCCAGCAGCACGGTGGCCAGTAGGGGCGAGGACAGGATCAGCATGCGCATGGCGGCTCTCCGCGGTGGGCGTACGGGCAGTCTCGCACCTTCGGCAGGGCGCCGCCGTGAGCGCGTATCCTTGCGGCATCCAAATGCAGTGGGCACGGCCCCGGAGGACACATGACCCAGCAACGGTGGCGCCTGGACGGCCAGACGGCCCTGATCACCGGCGCCAGCGCCGGCATCGGTCTGGCCATCGCGCATGAACTGGCGGGGCTCGGCGCCGACCTGATGATCGTCGGCCGCGATATCGACATGCTCGAGACCGCACGCGACGAACTGCTGGATGTGTATCCGCAGATGCAGGTGCACGCGCTGGCCGCCGATGTTTCCGACGACGAGGACCGCCGCCAGATCCTGGACTGGGTGGAGGACCACAGCGATGGCCTGCACATCCTGGTCAACAACGCCGGCGGCAACGTCACCAAGGCGGCCACGGAGTATTCCGAGGACGAATGGCGGAAGATCTTCGAGACCAACCTGTTCTCGGCATTCGAGCTGTCCCGCTACGCGCATCCGCTTCTGGCCCGCCACGCGTCGTCGTCGATCGTCAATGTCGGCAGCGTGTCCGGCCTGACCCACGTGCGCAGTGGCGTGGTCTACGGCATGACCAAGGCGGCGATGCACCAGATGACCCGCAACCTGGCCGTCGAGTGGGCCGAGGATGGCATCCGGGTCAACGCGGTGGCGCCGTGGTACATCCGCACGCGGCGCACGTCCGGCCCGTTGTCGGACCCGGATTATTACGAGGAAGTGGTCAACCGCACGCCGATGCGCCGCATCGGCGAGCCGGAGGAAGTGGCTGCGGCCGTTGGCTTCCTGTGCCTGCCGGCGGCCAGCTATGTCACCGGCGAGTGCATCGCGGTGGATGGTGGTTTCCTGCGCTACGGGTTCTGATCATGCGGTGGTAGTGCCGGCCGCTGGCCGGCAACCACGGGATCTTCAGATGATTGCAGTTGCCGGCCAGCGGCCGGCACTACCGGTGGGTGTCACCCCGGCACCGGGCAGTTGCTGGCCTCCAGCACGCCCTGCAGCCGCTCGCGTTCACCGCGCGCGGTATCGCGGTTCTCCGGTGCGGCAAAGCGCTCACGGCCGCGGGCATCGCGGAAGCGCTGCTGCCAACCACCGCAGCGCTGCGCTTCGGGAAGCGCCTCGCAGTGGTCGCGCACCACTTCACAGCTTGCGGCATTCACCGGCGTCACTCCGCCCAGGCCCTGTACCGTCATCAGCTCGCAGCGGCCGGGCGCGGCCTCGTATTCGTACAGGTAGCCACCGCCCTGGCTGTCGGTGCACTGGAAGATCGGAGGAAGCGGCGGCTTCGGAGGGCCGTCACCTGCGGCGGCGCGGGCCTCGGCATCGCGGCGCAGCGTCGCGCTGTCGAGGATCTGGTCGTCTCCTTCGTGTTCGACCATGCCTGCTTCCATGATCGTGCGCCCTTCGTCCGCGCGTCGTGGTTTCGCTGGGGCCGTAGGGCCGACGGCCGGTCCGGCCGGCACCGGCGCGGGTGTTTCGACGGGGGCGGGTGCAGGTTCGGCGGCCACCGGTGCAGCGGCGGCCGGCTGTGTGTTGGCCGGGTCGGGTATGCGCAGCACCTGCTGCTTGCTGCCGGTGGGGCACGGCGTGCGCTGCAGGGTAGGGACGTCACTGCTGCTGGAGGTACAGCGGTAGATCACGCCCTCTTCGGCCAATGTGCTTCCAGGCAGCAGCGCCAGGAGCAGCCAGATCACTCGGTTCATGCGTACAGCGTACAGGCTGCGATGGCGTGCTGCGCTCAGCGTTCGCAATCGCGCGACAGGCGCGCATCGATGCCGCGCTGTTCGTTGCTGATGGCGGTGCGTTCGCTCTGCAGCGCGCTGTTGTAGCGCCGGTCCAGTTCCCAGCGCCGGTCGCGCAGGCGCGCGCAGACTTCCTGCGGCGGCAACGCATGGCAGCTGTCGCGGACCAGCACGCTGCCGGCCGGAACCTGCACGCCCATGCCGATCGAAGGGGGACGATAACCTGCGCCTTCGCCGATCGGCGTGCCGATGGCCGGGCGTGGTCCGGGGTAGGCCGGACCACGATGACCGTGTGGCAGCCAGACGCTGGTCCACAACGGCACCCAGCGCGGATTGCCCTCGTTGTTGTCGCTGGTATAGCGCTGGCCGTCGTCGCTCACGCACTCGTACATCGGCTGCGGCGGCTGGATGTAGACGTGGCGGACTTCACGCTCGCGGATGACCGGGGTTTCGCTGGGCGGCGGAGACGTGGCATCACTGCGCACCACCCGTGGAGCGGGATCGCGCGGGCGCTGCAGGTCGCGCACCTGCTGGCGGCCGCTGTTGCAGGGCGTGTCCTGCAGGGCAACGGCGCCATTGCTGGCAACGCAGCGGTACACCCGCACGTCCTCGGCTCCGGCGGCGGGCGCCGTCCACGGCAGCAGCAGGCACAGGCTGAAGGTGGCGCGCAGCAGGGTCATGTCGGCAGGGTGCGTGATTGTCCGCAGCAGCGCAATCGCCGGCTCAGGAACGCAGTACGTTGCCGCTGAGCGCATCGCGGATCGGAGTGGGCTGGGCCAGGCCGCCGGTCTGTCCATCGAGGATGCCGTCGAGCAGGCGCAGCAGGCGCGGGTCCAGTTCTTCGCGGCTGCGGGCCGGCGGCTCACCGGCCAGGTTGGCGCTGGTGGAGACCAGCGGGCCGCCCCAGGCGCGGCAGAGTTCGGCCACCAGCGGGTGCGCGCTGATGCGCACGGCGATGCCGCTGTGCTCGCCGGTGACCCAGGGCTGCGCGCGCGGGCCAGCGGGCAGGATCCAGGTGTTGGCACCGGGCCAGCTGGCCAGCACGGCGCGTTGGCGGGCGTCGGGCAGCGCCTGCAGGCGCACCCAGCCCTCCAGCTGCGACAGTTCGGCGGCGACCAGGATCATGCCCTTCTCGATCGGGCGCTGCTTCAGCCGCAGCACCATGTGCACCGCTGCCTCGTGCGACGGATCACAGCCCAGGCCCCAGACCGCTTCGGTGGGGTAGGCGATCACGCCGCCCGCGCGGAGCGTGGCGACAGCAGAGTCCAGGGTGAGTTCTTTCATGGCGGCGACCGGCCCGGCGTGGGCCTTCATTATCCCCCTGCCGCGTGCAGAAGGGGTGGTGGGTGCCGACGGTAGGTGCGGACCGTTGGTGGTGGGTGCGGACCGTTGGTCCGCACACCCCTCATCCACGCATGGCGTGGATCTACTTCGCAGTCTTCTTGACAGCCTTCTTCGCCGGGGCCTTCTTCGCGGCGGCCTTCTTTACCGCTTTCTTTGCCGGGGCCTTCTTGGCAGGCGCTTTCTTTGCAGCGGCCTTCTTCGGCGCGGCTTCTTTCTTCACCGCCGCCTTCTTGGCCGGTGCCTTCTTCGCAGCGGCCTTCTTGGCACCGAAGCCCTTGCGCACCGGCTTGCCGGTTTCTTCCATCAGCTGCTGCACTTCGGCCAGGGTCAGCGAGGCCGGCTCGCGATCCTTGGGGATCTTGCCGTTCATCTTGCCGTCGCTGATATACGGGCCGAAACGGCCGTTCAGCACCTGGATGTCGCTGCCGTCGAACTCCTTAATGATCCGGTTGCGCGCGATCTCTTCCTTCTCTTCGATCAGGAACACGGCGCGGGCCAGGTCGATGGTGTACGGGTCGTCTTCCTTCTTCAGCGAGGCATAGGTGCTGCCACGCTTGGCGAACGGGCCGAAGCGACCGATGCCGACGCTGACCGGCTCGCCGTTGTCCTCGCCCAGCGCGCGCGGCATCAGGAACAGTTCCAGCGCGTCTTCCAGCGAGATGGTGTGCATCGACTGCCCAGGGCGCAGCGAGGCGAACTTGGGCTTCTCCTCGGCGTCCTCGGCGGTGCTGCCGATGGCCGCGTAGGGCCCGAAGCGGCCCAGCCGCACGCTGACCGGCTTGCCGGTCTTCGGGTCGGTGCCGAGCTCGCGCGCGCCACTGGCCTCGGCACGGTCCACCGATTCCTTCTTGTCTTCCACCAGCTCCTTGAACGGCTCCCAGAAGCGGGCCATCAACGGGATCCACTCTTCTTCGCCACGCGAGACGGCGTCGAGCTCGTCTTCGAGCTTGGCGGTGAAGTCGTAGTCCACGTACCGGGTGAAGTGGCTGGACAGGAACTTGGACACCGCACGGCCAACGTCGGACGGGCGGAAGCTGCGGCCTTCCATTTCCACGTACTTGCGGAACAGCAGGGTCTGGATGATCGAGGCGTAGGTCGAGGGACGGCCGATGCCGTACTCTTCCAGCGCCTTCACCAGCGCCGCTTCGGTGTAGCGCGGCGGCGGCTGGGTGAAATGCTGTTCGGCCTGGATGCGTTCCAGCGGCACGCGGTCGCCGGGCTTCATTGCCGGCAGCTTGCGGCCTTCGTCCTCGTCCTCGGCGCTCTTGTTGTCCTTGCCTTCTTCGTACACGGCCAGGAAGCCGGGCACCACCACGGTGGTGCCGCTGGCACGGAACACGTGTTCGCTGCCGGCGGACAGGTCGACGCTGACGGTGTTGAGCGTGGCCGGAATCATCTGGCAGGCCACCGCACGCTTCCAGATCAGCTCGTACAGCTTGCGCTCGTCATCGGTCAGGTAGCGCGCGACCTGCGCAGGTGTGCGCAGTGCCGAGGTCGGGCGCACCGCTTCGTGCGCTTCCTGGGCGTTCTTCGACTTGGTCTGGTAGGTGTTCGGCTGGTCCGGCAGCGAGGCGATGCCGTAGTCGCGGGCGATCACGTCGCGGATCTCGGCCAGCGCGTCCTGCGACAGGTTCACCGAGTCGGTACGCATGTACGAGATCAGGCCGACGGTGCCTTCGTCGCCGATGGCCACGCCTTCATACAGCTTCTGCGCCACCTGCATGGTCTTGCGGGTGGTGAAACCGAGCTTGCGCGAGGCTTCCTGCTGCAGGGTGGAGGTAGTGAACGGCGGCGCCGGGCGGCGCTTGCGCTCCTTGCTGGCCACGTCGGTGACATGCAGCGAGCCCTGCGCGGCCTGCTGGATGCGCAGGCGGGCAGCCTCGGCGGTGTCGCCGTCGGTGATGGTGAACTGCTCGAACTTCTGCCCGTCCAGCTTGATCAGCTTGGCGTTGAAGTGCTGCGACGGGTGCGCGCACTCGGCGGCGATCGACCAGTACTCGCGGGCGATGAAGGCTTCGATCTCTTCCTCGCGCTCGACGATCATGCGCAGTGCCGGGCTCTGCACGCGGCCGGCGGACAGGCCGCGCTGGACCTTGCGCCACAGCACCGGCGACAGGTTGAAACCGACCAGGTAGTCCAGCGCGCGGCGCGCCTGCTGGGCGTCGACCAGGTCGCTGGCGATCGCGCGCGGCTGGCTGATCGCTTCCTTGATGGCGCGCGGGGTGATCTCGGTGAACACCACGCGCTGCATCGGCTTGTCCTTGACCAGCCCGCGTTCCTTCAGGATCTCGGCGATGTGCCAGCTGATCGCTTCACCCTCGCGATCCGGGTCGGTCGCCAGCAGGATGTCGTCGGCGCCCTTGGCGGCCTTGGCGATCGCATCGACGTGCTTCTCGTTCTTGTCGATCACGTCGTAGTGCATGGCGAACCCGTTGTCCGGGTCGACCGCGCCTTCCTTCGGAATCAGGTCACGCACATGCCCATACGAGGCCAGGACCGTGTAGTCCTTGCCGAGGTATTTGTTGATCGTCTTGGCCTTGGCCGGCGATTCGACGATGAGCAGGTGCTTGGGCATGGCAGCAGGGTCTGTGGGGCGAACCGTGGGGAAGGGGCCGCTAGGGTGGAGCAAACGGCCGCATTAGTGAAGCGGCCACGGGCAAATCCATAAACTGAACGCCCGGGAATGTGCCGGGCGTTCAGGTTTCACCTTGTTAGAGGAATCACGCCCGGCCAGCCCCTGTCAAGCAGCCAGGCGTGAGGATGGCCGTTCAGGAGGCCATCTTGGCGATGAAGCCGACCGCGAATACCAGCAGCGCCAGGCCCACCAGCGACAGCAGGCCGGTCAGCACCAGCACCAGCACGGTGACCGTTCCCAGCTCCCGGCGCTGCAGCTGCGGCTGGTCGGTGTAGGCCCAGCGATCAACCACCAGGGTGTCGCAGATCATGTCGTGCAGGCCCTGCTTGCGCTCGGTGAACGCCGCCATCAGGAAGCCGATGCCGAGGGTGAAGCTGCTCAGCAGCATGGCCCAGTAGCGACCAAATGCGCGGGCCTTGGTCAGGCGCTCGCCATTGCTGCGCACGACCTTGATGCCGACCGCCATCTTGCCCAGCGTGGCACCGCCCTTCGAGGCATGGAACCAGGTGTAGTACGCCATGCCGATGGCGAAGTTGATCAGCGCGCTGGACAGCTGGGCGACCACTTCGATGGTCGATTCGCCACTGCCTACCGCGCCCATGCTGGCGCCGAGCACCACGCCGAGGATGGCGCCGATGATGCTGCCGGGGATGACCAGCACGAAGTAGTCGATCATGTAGGCGGCCACGCGCTTCCAGAAGCCCGCGTAGACCACTTCGCCACCCATCACCGGCTGGGCATGGCCAGTGGCACCGGCCGCTGCCGGGGCGCTGTAGGGCGAGCTGCTGAGCGCGCCGGTGCCCGGCAGGGGGGCGCTGCCGTTGTCGATGGCGGCATAGTCGCCACGCAGGTCGAAGCCGCCGCTGCCGGTGGCCGTGCTGGCGTCGGCCAGCGTCTGCAGTCCGAGTTCGTCGACCACCTGGCGCAGCGCAGCCCACTGCGCCATGCCTTCGCGCCAGACCAGGGTGTCCAGGTTCAGTTGGCCGCGCTGGAAGCGCTGGCGGATCTCCTGGACCGGCAGCGGGCCCTGGCGTTGCTGTCCTTCGGCGTAGTACCACTCAGTCATTGCATGTTCCCTGTTGGGTCGTCCTTGGAGGTGCCGGTGCGCGCGCGGTTCAGCCGCGGCACGACGGCGGCAGGTACTTGTCGTCGCTTTCGCCGCTGCATTCCCAGCGGCCGCTGTCGCGATCGTATTCCAGCCACAGCAGGTCGCCATCGGGCTTCTTGCCGGGTACGGCCAGGGTGGCCTCGATGCCGCAGTGACCGTTGTTGAAGCGGCCGATGTTCACCGCCGACAGGCCGGCCTGGGTGAAGTCGCCCGGGGCCGGGAAGCCGGCGTCGTTGGCACCGGGGCAACGGCCTTCGTCATCGGCGAAGTGCTGCACCTGGTCCTTCAACGGCTGCAGTGCGGTCACTGCGCCGGCGACCTTGGCGCGCACGGTGTAGTCGTTGTAGGCAGGCAACGCGATGGCGGCCAGGATGGCCACGATCGGTACCAGCACCAACAGCAGGCCGCCGCCGATGATGGCGGTCAGGGCGCAGCCGGACAGCTTCTTCTTCGGGGGCGGCAGGGCGGTGGCCGATGCACTGGTGGTGTACGGCGTGGATGGCGGCAGTACCGGCGGCTGCGGCGGAGGCGGTGCCACCGGTTCCGGTTCGGGTTCCACGGGAGGGGCGGCAGCGTCCAGCGCCGGCACGATCAGGCCGAGTTCGTCGACCACCGTGCGCAACGGCTGCCATTGCGGCAGGCCGTCGCGCCAGACCAGGGTGTCCAGGGAGATCTGGTTGTTGCGGAACAACTCGACCAACTGTTCCGCCGGCAGCGGACCCTGCTGCCGGTTGCCTTCTGCGTGGAACCACTCGCTCACGGGGACGCTCCTGAATGCGCTATGCCCCCAAGTGTACGGTCAGTGCAGGGGTTCTGGCTCGTCCATGAACATCTGCGTCTCCATCCAGGCATACGCCGCCTCGGAGCCGGGCTGGTTGAACAGCACCATCAGCACGACCCACTTCAGGTCGTCCAGGTCCAGTTCGTCCTGGTCCAGGGCCATCGCCCGGTCCAGCACCAGCTCACGCTGGTCGGCGTCGAGGATGCCGTGCTGTTCCAGGTACAGCAGGAAACCGCGGCATTCCACGTCCAGCTTGTCCAGCTCGGGGCCGTGGTAGACGCGCACGGGGCCATCGACCCGTGCCTGGGCCACGCTCGGCCGCTGCGCGGCCAGGGCATCGAGCCAGTCGAATGCCTTGTTGATCTCGGTTGGGCTGAAACCGGCCTGGATCAGGCCGTTCTGGAGCGAATCGCGGTCACGGATCAGGTCCGCATCTTCGCTGAAATAGTGTTCAAACAGGTACAGCAGTACATCCAGGATGCTCTCTTTCATTGCCCCTCGGCCTGCGTCGCGCGACGCTGTGGAGGTGAAGAAACTAGGGAGTTCGACAGTAGCGGCCGTGTACGCACACCACGATTCCCGCCAGTTCCATGGCCAGCAGCATGGAGGACACCTGGGGCGCCGTCAATCCACAGCGCGTGATCAGTGAATCCATACCGCTTGGGTTGTGGTCCAGGGCCCGCCACAAGCACTGGTAGTCAGGGTCGTCGGCCCAGCGCGCCGGCAGGAGTACCGGCGGTGCCTGTTCAGTGGGGGTGGCCAACCGTGATTGCAAGCCCGGCAGCTGCTGGCGAAGGGCGGGGGCCAGCAGTTCAAGGACCTCCTCCGGGCGCTCGACCAGTGCAGCACCCTCACGGATCAGCCGATGGCAGCCCGCCGCGCGTGGATTGAGTACCGAGCCGGGCAGGGCGCAGACCTCGCGGCCGGCCTCGGCAGCCAGGCGTGCGGTGATCAGGGCACCCGAGCGCTGGGCGGCCTCGACCACCACCGTCGCCAGCGCCAGCCCAGCCACCAGCCGGTTGCGGGCGGGAAAGTGGCCGGGGCGTGCCGGTGTTCCCGGCAGGTACTCGCTGAGCACCGCGCCTTGGGTGGCGATCCGGGCCTGCAGCCGGGCGTGGCTGTCCGGGTAGGCCCGGTCCGGGCCGGTGCCGATGACCGCCACAGTGCAGCCGCCGGCCTCCAGCGTGGCCTGGTGGGCGGCCGCGTCGATGCCCGCCGCCAGGCCGCTGGTCACCGCCAGCCCGGCTTCGACGAAGCAGCCGGCGAACCGGGCTGCCAACGCGCGTCCGCCCGGTGTCGGCGAGCGGCTGCCGACCAGCGCCACCGACGGGCGCCAGGCCAGGCTGGGGTCGCCGGCGATGAACAGCGCCAGGGGTGGGTTGGGGACATCCTGCAAGGGCGGAGGGAATGCCGGATCGGTGAAGGCCAGCAGGTGCTGGTTGTCGTCTTCCAGCCAGCGCCGTGCCACGGCCCAGGCCCGGGCGTCCGGGCGTTCCAGTGCGGCGCACTGTTCCGGCGTGCAGCCGTGTGCGCGCCAGTTCGCGGCGCCCTGCGCGATCGCAATCTCTGCGCTGCCCGCGGCCTGCAGCAGGGCCCGCCGTGGCGCCAGCGCGCCGCCTGCCATCAACAGGCGCAGCAGCGCCTCGTCAGCTTGGTTGGTCATCCCCCCACTATCGGGCGCATACAACAAAGGCGCCCTAGGGCGCCTTCGCATGCGGCTGTCAGACTTTGCCGGAGATGCCTGCCGGCCAGCGGCCGGCACTCCCTGCTGTGGCCGGGGCAGCCCGGCAACCGTTACTTCGCGTCCGGATGCAGTGCGTTGTAACCCACGCGCACCGGCTTCACGCCCTGCATCACCAGTGCGTAGCTGACGTTGTCGAAGGTACGGAACACCATCGCGTGCGCGGCGTACTCATCCGGCAGCGCAACCCGGCCAACGTTGCCGCTGAGGGCATCGTCCATACGCGACGAGGTCGGGTACTTCATGCGGTCCGTCACATGGCGGCCCGGCCGCCACAGCGAGAACACGGTGCCATTGTCCACGCCCTGGGTGCGCCCTGCCGAGATCGCGATCACGTCGCGCGGGCCACCGGCAGTGAACATGTCGGTCACCGCCAGCACGCGCACGTCGACGCCCTCGACGCTGGCCGCCGGTACATGCGGCACGAACTGCAGGTCGTACGGCTTGGCTTCGACCGGGACCAGACGGTCGCCGGCACGCACTTCACGGCCGCCCACATCCTTGTCCAGCGCCAGGGTGGAGGCCTCGACCTTGCCGCCAGCGACCCGGGTGATGGTACCGGTGGCGACCTGGGCCAACTCGTAGCCGAGCACGCCGCGGCGCGCGTTGGGCGCGTTGTAGGCCTTCCAGAGGTTGCCACTGCCCGGCGTGACATCGCCGTTGGCGGTCAGGTCCTCGGTCGGCTTGGGCTGGGCATAGCGCACGGTCGGGCGCACCACGGCCCAGCGCTGGCCCAGCTGGGCATCGGCCAGGCGCACATAGGCGGTGTTGCCGCCGGTAACGCGCAGGCGTTCGTCTTCCAGGCCGACAACGGCGGGCAGCTGCTCGATGCTGTCGACCACGCTCAGCTGCTTCAGGAACGGCTCGACCTGGGCCAGCGGAATGGCGTCGATCGGGGCCTCCTGGCGCGGGCCGGGCTGGGCCGCCACGGTGACCCGGTCCAGATAGGCCAGGCTGAGCACGTCACCGGGATAGATCAGGTGCGGATTGGCGATCTGCGGATTGGCCTGCCAGATCTCCGGCCACAGCCACGGCTTCTGCAGGAAACGTGCGGCGATATCCCACAACGTATCCCCTTTTCGGACCACATAGGTGTCCGGGTGCCCGCCATTCACTTCCACGGCGGTAGCATAGGCAGCCACGGTCAGCATCGCCGCGGCGGCGACCGTACGAAAACGAAGCAACATAGGTGTGAAGCCCTGATTCCCCAACAGGTCCGCGCACTATAGTCCAGAAACCGGGGCGCAAGGCAAGCGTTGGAGCTAGAATCTGCGACGTATGCCGGCGTGCCGGCCCCCTATCCGGAAACAGCCATGGCCCTTCTTCCCATTCTCGAGTTCCCCGATCCGCGCCTGCGTACCAAGGCCGCGTTGATCGAAGCTGCCGAAGTCACCACGCCGGCCTTCCAGGAACTGATCGACAACATGTTCCTGACCATGTACGACGCCCCGGGCATCGGCCTGGCCGCCACCCAGGTGGACGTGCACAAGCGCTTCATGGTCATCGACGTCAGCGAAGAAAAGAATGAACCGCATGTGTTCATCAACCCGGAAATCGTCGCCAAGGACGGGGGGCGGGTGTACCAGGAAGGCTGCCTGTCGGTTCCGGGCATCTTCGCCGACGTGACCCGTGCCGATACCATTACCGTGAAGTACCTGGACCGCAACGGCCAGGAACAGCAGCTGGAAGCCGGCGAAGTGCTGGCCACCTGCATCCAGCACGAAATGGATCACCTGGACGGCAAGCTGTTCATCGACTATCTGTCGCCGCTCAAGCGCGAGATGGTGCGCAAGAAGCTGGCCAAGCAGCGCAAGCACGTGGCGTGATCGCCAATCCGGGCCGCCCTTCGGGTGGCCCGCGCCTGCGCGGCACGCGCGGGCTGTACGGCGCCGGCCGACGGCGCCGTTTTCTTTCCTGCACGAATCCATCCTGCAAGTGGGGTAGCCATGAGGATTGTCTTTGCCGGTACGCCGGAATTCGCGGTGTCATCGCTGCGCGCGGCTGCGCGCCATCATGAGGTCGTGGCCGTCTACACCCAGCCTGATCGTCCGGCCGGACGTGGCCGTGGCCTGGCGCCGTCGCCGGTCAAGCTGGAAGCCGTGGCCCGTGGCATTCCGGTCTACCAGCCCGAATCGTTGAAGGACGAGGCCGCCCAGCAGCAGCTGCGCGATCTGCAGCCGGACCTGATGGTGGTGGTGGCCTACGGTCTGATCCTGCCCAAGGCGGTGCTGGCCATTCCGACCCACGGCTGCTGGAACGTGCATGCCTCGCTGCTGCCGCGCTGGCGCGGTGCCGCGCCGATCCAGCGTGCGATCCAGGCCGGTGACGCGAAGACCGGCGTCTGCCTGATGCAGATGGAGGCCGGCCTGGATACCGGTCCGGTGCTGCTGCACCAGGAGTTGCCGATCGCTGCCACCGATACCGGTGGCCAGCTGCATGACAAGCTGGCCGAACTGGGTGCGCAGGTACTGTCCGATGGTCTGGGCCTGCTGCGTGCTGGCATCAAGCCGATCGCGCGGCCGCAGCCGGAACAGGGTGTGACCTACGCGCACAAGCTGGACAAGGCCGAAGCGAAGCTGGACTGGGCGCAGGACGCGGGCGCGCTGGCGCGCACCGTGCGCGCCTTCAATCCGTGGCCGATCGCCGAGGCGACGCTGGCCGGCGAACGCGTGCGCATCCATGGCGCGGTGGCGCTGGAGGCGGACCACGGCCAGGCACCGGGTACGGTGCTGGCCGCCAGCCGCGATGGCATCGACATCGCCTGTGGCCAGGGTGCATTGCGCCTGCGCGTGCTGCAGCGTGAAGGCGGCAAGGCGATCACCGCCGCCGACTACCTCAACGCTCGCCGCGACCTGCGCGTGGGAGCGTAAGCGGTGTCGAAGCAGAACGATTTCTCCGTCGCCAAGGCGGCACCGGGCGCGGCCACGCGCATGCTCGCCGCACGTGTACTGGCACAGGTGTTCACCCGTGGCCGTTCGTTGAAGGCTGAACTGGCCTGGGCGCTGCCGAAGCTGGCCGACAGCCGCGACCGTGCGCTGCTGGAAGCCCTGTGTTTTGCCGTCCTGCGCCGTCGCAGCACCTATGACGCCGCGCTGCAGTCGTGGATGCAGAAGCCGCTGTCGGCGCGTGACGCCGATCTGCGCACGCTGCTGATGGTCGGATTCGCGCAGCTGGATGTGCTGGAGCTGCCGGCGCACGCGGCGCTGTCGGCCACGGTCGATGCGGCGCGCGCGCTGGGTCGCGAACGCCAGGCAGGCCTGGTCAACGCGATCCTGCGCCGTGCGCAGCGCGAAGGTTTCCCTGAGCAGCCCGCACGCGATGCCTTCCCGGATTGGCTGGCCGATGCGATTGAGCGCGATTGGCCGATGCAGGCCGAGGCGATCTTCAACGCCAGCCTTCAGCCGGCACCATTGTGGCTGCGCGCGAACCGCCAGCATGGTGGCCGCGACAAGGCGCTGGCCGCGCTGGCCGAGGCGGGCATTGCCGCCGAAGCCAGTGCGCTCTGCGCCGATGCGTTGCGCCTGGCGGCTCCCGTTGCCGTGAACCAGCTGCCCGGCTTCGCCGACGGTGCGCTGTCGGTGCAGGACCTATCGGCGCAATGCGCGGCCGATGCGCTGGCGCCGGTGGCCGGTGCACGTGTGCTGGATGCCTGCGCGGCACCTGGCGGCAAGTCGGCGCACCTGCTTGAGCGTGACCCCAGCCTGCGTTTGCTGGCGCTGGATATCGACGCGAGACGGCTGGCCCGTGCACGCGACACCTACACCCGTACCGGGGTGGGCGAGCATGCACAGACGCTGGCCGCCGATGCCAGTGACCCCGGTTCGTGGTGGGATGGCGTGCCGTTCGACGCGATCCTGCTGGATGCACCGTGTTCAGCCACCGGTGTGATCCGTCGTCAGCCGGATGTGATGTTCCACCGCCGTGCCGAAGACATCGATGCGCTTGTCGGTGTGCAGGCGCGCCTGCTGGAAGCCTGCTGGTCGATGCTGCGCCCAGGCGGCGTGCTGCTGTATGCGACCTGCTCGATCCTGCGTGCCGAGAACATCGATCAGGTGCGCGCGTTCCTGAAGTGGCATCCGGACGCCGTGGCGCAGCCGTTGGGCGACGCATTCGGCGTGGATTGCGAAGGTGTGGCACGCCAGCGACTGCCGGGTGACAACGATGCTGACGGTTTCTTCTACGCGCGTCTGATAAAAGCAGCCTGACCCCCGCTGCCGTTTCGAGTCCCATGCTGAAAACCCACGCGTCGCGCCAGACGTGGTTGTTCGTGGTGATGGCCCTGCTTGTGCTGGGGGCCGGTCTGGGCCTCCGTGATCCATGGCCTTCGGATGAACCGCGTTTCGCGCTGGTGGCCAAGCAGATGGTCGACAGCGGTTACTGGTTGTTCCCGCATCGTGGCACCGAGCTGTATTCGGACAAGCCGCCGATGCTGATGTGGTGGCAGGCCACGCTGTACGGCGTGATCGGCCACTGGCGGGTGGCCTTCCTGCTGCCGTCGCTGCTGGCGGCCCTGGGCACGCTGTGGTGCGTGGTCGATCTCGGTCGCCGGTTGTGGACGCGGCAGGTGGGGCTGTACGCGGGATGGGCGCTGCTGTTCGCGTTGCAGTTCACCTTCCAGGCGAAGAAGGCGCAGATCGACCCGCTGCTGGTGCTGTTCATCACGCTGGCCAACTATGGCCTGCTGCGCCACCTGCTGCTGGGGCCGGCCTGGCGCTGGTGGTGGCTGGGTTGGTTGTTCGCCGGGATCGGGGTGATCACCAAGGGGGTGGGCATGCTCGCCCTGCTGATGGTCGTGCCGGCGGCCATCGCCTCGGCCCTGCACTGGCCGCGTGTGTCCCTGCATGCGCGCGATGGACGCTTCTGGCTGGCGCCACTGGCATTCCTGCTGGCGGTGTCATTGTGGCTGGTACCGATGCTGCTGGCTGGACTGGGCACCGGTTCGGACGAATACCGTGACTACATCAGCGACATCCTGTTCCGGCAGACGGCGCGCCGCTATACGCATTCCTGGGATCATCACCAGCCGTGGTGGTACTTCTTCGGCGTGATGCCGTCGATGTGGATCCCGGCGTTCCTGGCGCTGCCGTGGGCGATTCCTGCATGGCGCAGGCGCCTGCTCCGACGTGACCCACGCTACCTGCTGCCGCTGGCCTGGTGCTTGCTGCTGGTGCTGTTCTTCTCCATTCCCGATGGCAAGCGCGACGTCTACATCCTGCCGGCGTTGCCGATGTTCTGCCTGGCACTCGCGCCCCTGTTGCCCGGGTTGATGAAGCGGCGCGACGTGCAGGGCCTGCTGTGGGGCTGCACCGCGGTGCTGGCGGCGGCCCTGACCCTGGTCGGGGCGCTTGCGCTGCTGGGTGATCCGCACTTCGAAGTGAACCTCACCCGTGGTCGCGGGTTGCCGCCTGGCGCGACCGACGCGCTGGCCTGGGCGATCCTGGCGATGGGACTCTGGGGCGGGCTGGGTCTGATGGTGGCAGGACGCCGTCGCAGCCACCTGGCGTTGGTCTCGACCCTGACCGCGGCCTGGGTGCTGTATGGCCTGGTCGGCTACCCGTTGCTGAATGATTCAAGCTCCGCGCGTGGATTGATGCGCGACGTCGGCGCACGCCTCGCGCCGGATGCGGAGCTGGGGTTGGTGGCCTGGAAGGAGCAGAACCTGCTGATGGCCGACAGGCCGGCGGCCACGTTTGGATTCGAGAACCGCTGGCATGAGCAGCTGCAGGCGGCCGTGCGCTGGCAGCGGCTGGACCCCGGACGACGTTGGCTGCTGGTGAACGACGATGCCATGCAGGGATGCATCGATCGTTCACGGGCGGAGATGGCAGGTATTTCCAACCGGCGGCGCTGGTGGCTGGTTCCTGCCGCGGTCGTAAAGGGCACCTGCGCGCCCACGGTGGCGGAACTGGAGCGCGAGTACCTGCTGCAGGGGCCACCGGATGAGGACTGAACGAATGAGCGACGAGCATGATGGCTCTGCGACAATCGAAGGCCCGCTCTGCCCTAGAATGAGCACCGCTCCCGGCACCGTGCCGGTCTCCCGCTACCGACCCGCCGACCGCACCACGTGATCCCGCTTTCTCCGTCTACTTCCCGCACGTCGGGCTTCCTGGCCGGCGCCTATACGGTGGCGCTGGGGGCATTGCCGACGTTGTTGATGCTCACCATGGAAGGCGGCAGCGCAGGCTTCTATCTGGTGATCCTGTTGTCGCTGATCCTGCTGCTGATGCCCTCGGCATCGCCGGCCCTGCTGCCGGGTTCCGTCCGTCGCTATGCGTGGATGGGCATCGGCATGGGCGTGATGCTGGTGGGTGTTCTGGTCAGCCTCGGTGTGCATGGCATCTGGAAGGGATCGGAGGTCGAAAAAGCGGCGCGGCTGCTGTCGATGCTGTTGATCCTGTTCGCTGCGCTGCGGGTGCCACGCAGGATCCTTGGGCGCGCCCTGTTGGGAACCCTGCCTGCAGTGTGGTCGGCAGCGGTGATCATTGGCTGGCTGGCGCTGGAAACCGGCGCGCGGCCGGCCACCCAGCAGTTCAACGCGGTGACCTACGGTGACCTGACCCTGTTGTTTGGCGTGTTGAGCCTGTTGTCACTGGGCCTGCCGGTGACCCGATTTACCCGCATCGAGGCGACGCTGAAGCTGCTGACCGGCATCCTGGGCCTGATTGCATTCCTGTGGACGCAGACCCGCGGTGGCCTGCTGGCGATTCCCTGTTTCCTGCTGATCGGCCTGCTGGTGATGGGGCGTCGGCTTGGCCGCATGAAGATCCTGCTGGGCCTGGTACTTGCGGCGGGCGTAGGCATTGTCGCCACCCACGATGGTGCGCTGCGCGATCGCATCGATGCCGGTGTGAACGAGTACGGTGATTGCAGTGCCGACCACCTGGCCGATACTTCGGTCTGCATCCGCCTGCAGTTGTGGAGCGCAGCGGGCTACATGATCCGTGAGCAACCAGTGTTCGGCGTCGGGGGCGGCAACCGCTTCCGCCAGGAACTGGAACGGCTTGCCGAACAGGGCAAGGTCTCGGCGATGGTCGCGCGTGATTTCGGCGAGACCCACAACGACCTGCTGTACTTCCTGGCCACCTATGGTGTGCTGGGCGGGCTGGGGCTGGTGCTGGTGTACCTGGCGCCCGCACTGGTGTTCCTGCCACGCCTGTGGCGTGGCGACGAGCGATCGCGGTTGCATGCCGCTGCAGGGTTGAGCATCTGCGTGGCCTTCGCCGTCTTCGGCGTTACCGAAATGATGCTGCGTGACATGCGCACCGCGTCGTTCTATGCCGCCTGGGTCGCGCTGCTGCTGGCGCTGTCCGAGCCACACCGCACTGATCAGCGCGAGCCCAGCACCGCTTCGTAGCTGGCCAGGGTCGCATCGGCGAAGGTCTGAAGGCCGAACGCGGCTTCTGCATGGCGGCGGGCGGCCATGCCCATCACCGCGAGGACCTGGCGCTGTTCATACATTGCCTGCAACTGCGCGGCGATGGCGGCCACGTCACGGGTGGGTACGACCCAGCCATCGACGCCCTGCTGGATGTTCTCCGGCAGACCCGCATAGTCGCTGACCAGCATCGGCCTGGCGCTGGCCATCATTTCGCGGCAGGCGAAGGAGATCGTTTCGATGTCGTTGGACAGCACGAAGCCGACGTCGCCGGCGGCGATCAGCGGGCGCGTATCGGCCAGCAGGCCGGTAAAGTGCACCTGCGCTGCGACCTCGCCGAGCGCCTGCACCTGTTCGCGCTGCTGCGCGTTGGGCAGGTGGCCGGCCACCGCCATGTGCACGTGTGGGCGGATGACATCGGGCAGCAGGGCGATGGCCTGCGCCAGGTCGATCCAGCCCTTGTAGTCATCAGTGCCGGCATTGCTGACCAGCACCAGGGCTTCCGGATCCTGGGTCCATTGCTGCCGCATGGCCTGCCCGGCGTCGGCGGCCATCGGTGCAAAACGGGCCAGGTCGACGCCGTTGCGGACCACATCGATTGGACAGCGGCGGTATGGGCCCTGTTCCAGCAGCCGCCCGGTATGGGCCGATACCGCGATCACGCGATCGGTGGCCCAGCGCGCACGGAACGCATTGCCCAGGGTGTTGGTCGGCTTGCTGTTGTGCTTGGTGAGGATGATCGGCGGGCGGCGCATGCCGAGCAGGCCCTGCATCACGAAGCGGTGATCGCGTGCGCCGTTGACGTGGACCAGGTCGATGCCCTCGTCCTGCACCAGGCGGCGCAACGCGCGCTGTTCGGCCAGTTGCTGCGGCAGGGTCGGCAGGCCGCTGCCGAAGGCCATCGGCAGCACGGTCGCGATGCCCTCTTCGGCAACGGTGCGCAGCAGGCGGCTGTCGGCGGGGGCTGCGACATGGAGCGTGTGCTGGCCATGCAGGGCCCGCGCCAGGGACACGATGTACGTGGTGTGGCCGCCACCGTCGCCGTAGTGGAAGTTGGTGTACAGGATTTTCATGGGGGATCTTCGGGCAACGCGTGGTCAGTGTGACACAGCCGGCTCAGGACCGTTCCGCAGGTGCGACCGGGTCGGCTACCGCCTGGCCGTTGCCCAGCATCCACAGCATGATGGTCTTCTGCCGCACGTAGTTGGCGCGCACATAGGCGTAGACCAGACCATGCCAGCCATCGCGGAAGCCGCCGCGGAACAGGAATCCGCGCCAGAACCGCCAGGCGGGAGCCAGCACCAGCTTGCCCAGCGTGGCCCGCTTGCCGCGTGCGAACTCGTGCTCGGCCATCATCCGCGCGTACTTCTCGGTCTTGGCCAACTGCTGCTGCAATGACCGGTACGGGTAATGGATCAGGTCGCCGCGCAGGGTACCCACACTGCCGTCGACACTGGCCGCCTCGTGGATCTCGCGCTTGCCGCGCCAGCCGCCCTGGCGGCGGTCGAACAGGCGCATTACCCGGTCCGGGTAGGCGTTGCCGTGGCGCAGGAACTTGCCGAAATACTCCGACAGGCGGGCGAACCGGAAGCCGGCGTGGCCGCTGAAGCCGCCGTCACGGACCTGTTCGATGGCCGTGCGCAGCTCCGGGCTGATGCGCTCGTCGGCATCCAGGCACAGCACCCAGTCGTGGCTGGCCTGCTCCACGCAGAACGCCTTCTGGCTGCGGAAACCCTCGAACACGCGCTGCAGCACCCGGGCGCCGGCGGCCTCGGCGATGGTCACCGTGGCATCGGTGGAATACGAGTCCACCACCACGATCTCATCGCAGAAGGCCAGCGAGGCCAGGCAGTCGCCGATGCGCCCGGCCTCGTTGAACGCGATAATGCACGCCGAGATGCGAGGCCGTTCGATGGGAGCGGTCGTGGAGGACATGATGGCCGGGTACCTGTTGTTTGCGACGGAGCGCTATGCGCTGCCTATTCTCGCCCCGTTGGCGCAGGCCTTGCACGCCTCCGGGCAGGAAGTCGCTGCCTGGTTCGAGGACGGCGCGGCCGGCAGCAGCCTGCCGGGGGTGCCCAACGTCGGCCTGAAGCAGGCCCTGGCGATGCGCCCGCGGGCAGTGTTCAGCGCCGCCAACTGGGTGCCGACCTTCCTGTCCGGGGCCAAGGTGCAGCTGTTCCATGGCTTCAACGTGGAGAAGCGGGACAGTGCGCGCGGCCACTTCCGGGTGCGTGGCATGTTCGACCTCTACTGCACGCAGGGGCCGGCCACTACCGCACCATTCCGTGAGATCGCGGCCCTGCAGGGCCATTTCGCGGTGGCAGAGACCGGCTGGCCGAAGCTGGACCCGCTGTTCCGCGACGATGGTGGCGAGAGCACCACGCTGCGAGCGGCGGCAGATGGGCGTCCGGTGATCCTGTTTGGCTCGACCTTCACCGAGCGGCTCAGCGCGGCCCCGCACCTGCATGCGCAGATCGCCACCGATATCGCCGCAGGTGACCACTACTGGCTGCTGACCCTGCACCCCAAGTGCCCGCCGGAACTGTTCGAGCGCTACCGCGCGCTGGCCGGCGCCAATGCCTGCTTCATCGAGCCGGAACAGGTGATGGCCGCGCAGCGTGCCGCCGATGTGCTGGTCTCGGATACCTCGTCGATCGTTTCGGAGTTCATCGTCCAGCACAAGCCGGTGGTGACCTTCCGCAACCGCGTGCCGAAGCCGCACATGATCGACTTCGACGATGCGGCGCAGCTGCCGGCGATGCTGCAGCGCGCGCTGCATCCGGATGCAGCGCTGCAGGCGGAGATCGTTCGCTATGCCGATGCCATCCATCCGTATCGCGATGGCCGCTCCAGCGAGCGCGTGATCACGGCCACCGAGGATTTCCTGTCCGGTGAAATGGGCACGCTGCGGCGCAAGCCGTTCGGCAGCTGGGTGCGCGATCTGCAGATCCGCAAGGACCTGGGGTACTGGGGCCCGTCGCAGCGTTGAGGTAGTGCCGGCCGCTGGCCGGCAACCCGGGAAATGTCTGCAATTGCCGGCCAGCGGCCGGCACTACCTGCTACATGTCCGGAATCCGACCCCGCATCACCAGCGCAGCTTGCGCCGTGCCAGCGCTGCGGCCAGCTGTTCCATCACCTGTTGGGCCTGTGCCTGCGGCAGATGGTGCAGGGTGAGCGCCACGTCGCCATGCGCACCGGCAGTATCCAGCTGCAGGCTGCTGGTGCCGAGCAGTTTGTCCAGCGGTGAACGCTGCAGGCGCAGGCCCTGCACCTTGTCCAGTTCGGCCCAGCGCCACCAGCGCTTCCACCAGCCGCCGCGCACCGCGACGTAGTGGTCATCCAGGTACCAGCCCATGCGCGCCATCTGCCGGTTCGCCACCAGCAGGGCGACCGGCAACCAGGCCAATACCACCAGCCCCCATGGGCCCCAGCGCCAGTACGCGGCCGCAGCCAGCAGCGGCACCAGCACCAGCGCGCCCAGGCACAGCCGCCACCAGCCGCGCTGCGGAATGGCGTGCCACTGCAGCGGCGGCCACTGCAACTGTGGCAGCAGGTGCTGCACCAGCTGCTCGCAACGCGTACTTGACGCCAGCGGTGCCAGTTCGCGCAGGGCACGGTCCTCATCGCGCGAGGGCCCGCCAGCGGCGCTGTCGATGCGCAGCTGGCGCAGGCCGAACCAGCGATGCAGGGTGCCTTCGCGCAGTGTCCAGGCCTGGATGCGACGACGCGCCACGCTGCTGCGGGTGCGGCTGAGCAGGCCGGCCGACACGGTCAGGCGCCGCTCCTGCTCACTGAGGGTGAAGCCGTGGTAGCGCAGCAGGGTCAGCACCACCGACAGCGCGCGCAGCGCCAGCCAGCCCAGCAACAGCGCCGCGGCCAGCAGCAGGAAGGCGCCGGCCACGCCGGGATGCAGGTGGCTTGCATAGCCGAAGGCCTCGCGGCCGCCACGCTGCAGGGCATCGTCCATCACCGGTCGCGGCACGGTCTGGAACAGAACACCGAACGCGGCGATCGCCAGCGCCCAGCCGCGGTTGGAGAGCAGGCCCATGCGCACCACGTCCCAGCTCGACAGTCGCAGCAGCACACGCTCACTGTCGGTGTCGGTGTCGAGCACCTGCCCGGAGGTGACCCCGTCAGCGGCCTGAGGCGCCTGCCCACGCTGGCGCACCAGTCGTTCCAGCGCCAGCGCCTGGTCCAGCTTCAGCACGCGCATCTCCGCTTCCGGACGCACGCCGCCGGCCGATTCCAGGCGCAGCTCGGCCACACCGAACAGGCGGTGCAGCGGGTTCTGCCGCACTTCCACGTTGTGGATGCGGGCGAACGGGATCTCGCGGCGGTTGCGTGCCAGCAGGCCACTGCGCACGGTGATCGCATCGCTGCCGATGCGGTAGTGGTAGCTGAGGTACTGCAGCACCGACACCAGCACCAGCGCTGCGATCGCCGACAGCGGGATCAGCTGCGCCCACATCGGGTCGCGGTCGCCGCGCTGGCCGAACACCAGCAGCGCCACCAGCGGCAGGAAGTAGTGGCGCAGCTGCATCAGCAGCACGAACAGCCATGACCATGGGTGCAGGCGATGATCCTCGCCACCATTGGGCAGCGACGCGGGCAGGGGCGGCGGCTGGCTCACAGGGCGTCGGCGTCCTGGTCGAGCTGATGGGACAGGGTGTCGCGCAGGCGCTCGGCGTCGGCCTCGTCCAGGCCGCTCACGGTCACTGCGCTCATGCGGGTCCCGGCGGTGTGCACGATCAGTGTGGCCAGGCCGGCACGGCGTTCCAGCGGGCCGCGACGCAGGTCCAGGTGCTGCACGCGCGAAATGGGGATGCGCGTTTCCAGCTGCCACATCAGGTCGCGGCGCAGGCCCAGGCCCTGGGCATCCAGCCGCCAGCGGGTGCGGGTCAGGCGCCGGCGGCCGAGCCAGGCGCCGAAGACGATGCCGATCAGCAGCCCAAGGGCGGCAGTCCACAGGCCGCGGGGCAGATCGAAGAACCATGCGGCCGCGGCCAGTGGCAGGCCCGGCACGAACAGACCACCGAAAGCGCCTTCCAGTGCAGCGAGACGGGCGGCGCGTTGCGGCAGCGACTGCCAGGCATCGGTGGGCGGGGAGGTCAGGGGAACGTCGGTCACGCGGGCTCCGTCAGGCGGCAGGGCGGGCGATGGCGGCCGAGACCGCACCGCGCAGACGGTAGCAGGTCGGCTGCGTTACTGGGCAGCCTGGATCAGCGCATCCACATCCAGCATGTGGCCTGCGCGATCAGCCTTGGTGCGCAGGTAGTGCTCGTTCTCGGCGGTGATCTCACCGGTGACCGGAATGCAGTCCAGCACCTCGATGCCGGCGTTGCGCAGCCGCTGTGCCTTGGTCGGGTTGTTGCTGAGCAGGGCCACACGCGAAATGCCCAGGCCGTGCAGCATCGCCACCGCGCTGCCGTAGCGGCGCTCGTCGGCACCGAAGCCCAGCTGTGCGTCGGCGTCGATGGTGTCCAGGCCGTCGTGCTGGTAGCCGTAGGCGCGCATTTTGGCGGCGATGCCGGTGCCACGGCCTTCCTGGTCCAGGTACAGCAGCACGCCGCCGCCCAGCTCCTTCAGCTTGCGCAGGCCACGCCGCAGCTGGTCGCCGCAGTCGCACTTGAGCGAGCCGAACAGGTCGCCGGTCAGGCACGAGGAGTGCACGCGCACCGGCACCACGGCCGACAGGTCCGGCTCACCGACGATGATCGCCACCTGGTCGCGCTGGGCCACGCCGCCGCGGAACACCGCGAAGGTGGTCATGCCGACGTCGCGCAGCGGTACCGGCGAACGCGCCACCAGTTCGTAATCGTGGGCCGCATGGGCTGCGCCTTCGGCCAGATCGCACAGGGCCACTTCGGCAGCACCGTCGAAGGTGCGGTCTTCGGCACCCAGGCGCACCGCCACCATGGCCGGCAGCAACAGGCCGAGGCGGGCCAGTTCCACGGCGCCTGCATCGAAGGCGTCACCGGTGCTCCAGCCGTCCGGCATCGGGCCGGGCTCGCGCAGGTAGCCCAGCGAGGGCAGGGCATCGAAGGCAACGCCGGCCAGTGGCAGGCGCGCGCCTTGCGGTGCCTCCACACCAAGCACGCGGGCGCGGATGGCGGTCAGGAACAGGTAGTGGCGTTCGCACGCGGCGCTGGCGAAGGCGGCGAAGCTGCTGGCGGTGGCGCTGTCCAGCGCGATTACCGCCAGGCGCTGGCCCTGGCCATCGTGGAGCAGGACCGGGCGACCGGCGCGCAGTTCGGCAACCGCGCGTTCGCAGCGGATCGCGGCCGGATCGCCGAACAGGAAAGAAGCAGCAGGCATGGCAGGACCGGGGGAGGCGGACATCGCAGTCTCTATGGGGGCGCCAGCGTCGTATTCAACGTGCTGCGGCCAGCGGTCGCAGGCGGCCGTCAGTGCGGGTGTTCCTCAGTCGCGTACGGGTCTTCCTCGCCGCTGCCCGGTGGCCGCAGCGTATAGCGCTTGTAGGTCCACTGGTACTGGGCCGGGTCCCGGCGGGCGATGCGCTCGATGCCGGCATTGAGGGCGGTAGCGGCCACCTGCGGGTCCGGGTCGGCCACGGCCGGGTCGGTCGGTTCGATGTGCAGGGCGAATTCCATGTCCGGCCCGATGCGCTCGCACCAGCCATACAGCACGGTGGCGCCGGTGCGCTCGGCCAGCCGGTTGACCAGGGTCATGGTCAGCGCCTGCACGCCGAAGAACGGCACGAATACGCCATCGCCAGCCTTGGGCTGCTGGTCGGGCAGGATGCCGGTGGCGCCGCCGTCCTTGAGCACCTTGAACAGTTGGCGCACGGCCGGGCCTTCGGCGCGCACCTGCTGCACGTTATGGCCGCCCCGCACCAGCTGCAGGAAGGCATCGCTGGCCTCGTCCTCCGGTGGCTTGTAGACGATGGCGATCTGCCCGCGTGAGGCCAGCCACTGGTTCAGCAGCTCCCAGTTGCCGAAGTGCGGCGCGGCCACGATCACGCCCCTGCCGCTGGCCAGGGCTGCGTCGTACAGGGCCTCGCCGTGGCGCTGCTTCAGATGCAGGCGCAGGTTGTCGGCCGGCCTCTGGCTCCACAGACGCAGGGTCTCGATGGCCTGCAGCGCGGTGGAGCGCAGCAGATCGCGGTGCAGGCGATCGCGTGCAGTGCTGTCCAGCCCCGGGTAGGCCAGTTCCAGGTTGCGCCGGGTGACGCGACTCTCACGGGCGTTGAGATTGATCCACGCCCACGCCAGGGCGCGCGCGAATCCCCGCAGCAGCGGCCAGGGCAGGCGAGCGAACAGGGTGGTGGCGCGGTAGACCAGCCGGGCTTTGCGTTGCGGATTCATCGGCGCCAGTTTAGCCAAGGGCGCTGCTATCGTGGCCGGCCCTGTTCATTGGAAGCCCACGATGCTCGTCCTGATCCAGCGTGTCAGCCAGGCCGCGGTCCATGTCGATGATGAGGCGGTGGGGCAGATCGGCCCGGGCCTGCTGGCCCTGGTCGGCATGGAACCGGGCGATACCGAGGCCCAGCTGCGCCGCATGGCCGAGCGACTGCTGGGTTACCGGGTGTTCGCCGACGAGGCCGGGAAGATGAACCGCTCGCTGCGCGACACCGGCGGCGGCCTGCTGCTGGTCAGCCAGTTCACCCTGGCCGCCGACACCCGTTCGGGCATGCGGCCCAGCTTCACCAGCGCCGCGCCGCCGGACGAGGCTGAACGCGGGTTCAATCGATTTGTCGAGATCTGTCGTGAAAATCACGCGCCGGGGGTGGAAACGGGCCGATTTGGTGCCCATATGGTCGTCAGCCTGGTCAATGACGGTCCTGTGACCTTCCTTCTCAGGCCCTAGGCCGCCGGGACCACCGCCCGGCAGGCCGGGCCCCGGGCTGGTATAATGCTACGTTCCCTATTTCTCCCTAGCCGGTGGCGCGAGCACTACATGGCCAACGAACGTCCTGCCCAATCCGAAATCAAGCAACTGATCAGCAAGGGCCTGGAACAGGGCTACCTGACCTACGCCGAAGTCAATGACCATCTGCCGGACGACATGGTCGACCCGGAACAGATCGAAGACATCATCGGCATGATCAACGGCATGGGCATTGATGTCCATGAAGTTGCGCCGGATGTGGAAACCCTGCTTCTCAACGACGGCAACACCGGTAACCGCGAAGTCGATGACACCGCTGCCGAAGAAGCCGCCGCCGCGCTGAGCGCGCTCGACACCGAAGGTGGCCGTACCACCGACCCGGTGCGCATGTACATGCGCGAAATGGGCACCGTCGAGCTGCTGACCCGCGAAGGCGAAATCGCCATCGCCAAGCGCATCGAGGAAGGCCTTTCGCAGGTCCAGGCTGCCCTGGGCCAGTTCCCGGTCTCGGTCGAATCGCTGCTGACCGACTACGAAGCCCACAAGGAAGGCAAGAAGCGCCTGGCCGAAGTGATCGTTGGCTTCAACGACCTGGCCGACGAAGAGCCGGCGCCGCCGGCGGCTGCTGCCGATGACAGCAGCGATGCCGACGCCGAAGGCGACGAGGACGAGGACGATGATGTCGAGGGTGGCGAGGAAGAAGCCGCACCGACCGGTCCGGATCCGGAGGAAGTCGCTGCGCGCATGCAGGCGCTGAGCGATGCCTTCAACGCCTTCAAGAAGGCGGCGACCAAGGGCGACAAGAAGAACCTGCCGCGCCTGCGCGAAGAGATGTCGGCGGTGTTCGTCACCCTGAAGCTGCCGCTGCCGCTGACCGACGTGCTGACCAAGCAGCTGCGCGACACCATGGCGTCGATCAAGGCCCATGAGCGACGCGTGCTGAACCTGGCCACCGTCACCGCACGCATGCCGCGCAAGGACTTCATCCGCTCCTGGGAAGGCAACCAGACCAACCTGGAGTGGGTGGAAGACGCACTGAAGCGCAAGCAGAAGTGGTCTTCGGCCCTGCGCGAAGTGAAGGACCAGATCATCGCCGAACAGCAGGCGACGATCGACATCGAGACGCTGACCCAGCTGGACCTGGAAGAGCTGAAGGAAATCAGCCGTGCCATGGCCTACGGCGAAGCCAAGGCGCGCAAGGCCAAGAAGGAAATGGTCGAGGCCAACCTGCGCCTGGTGATCTCGATCGCCAAGAAGTACACCAACCGTGGCCTGCAGTTCCTCGACCTGATCCAGGAAGGCAACATCGGCCTGATGAAGGCCGTGGACAAGTTCGAGTACCGCCGCGGTTACAAGTTCTCGACCTACGCCACCTGGTGGATTCGCCAGGCGATCACCCGCTCGATCGCCGACCAGGCGCGCACCATCCGTATTCCGGTGCACATGATCGAGACGATCAACAAGTTGAACCGCATTTCCCGCCAGATGCTCCAGCAGTACGGCCGCGAGGCTACGCCGGAGGAGCTGGCCAAGGAAATGGACATGCCGGAAGACAAGATCCGCAAGGTGATGAAGATCGCCAAGGAGCCGATCTCGATGGAAACCCCGATCGGCGACGACGAGGATTCCCATCTGGGCGACTTCATCGAGGACACCAACGTGGAGTCCCCGATCGAGAACACCACCAACATCAATCTGTCTGAAACCGTGCGCGACGTGCTGGCCGGCCTCACCCCGAGGGAAGCCAAGGTGCTGCGCATGCGCTTCGGCATCGACATGAACACCGACCACACGCTGGAAGAGGTCGGCAAGCAGTTCGACGTGACCCGCGAGCGCATCCGCCAGATCGAAGCGAAGGCCCTGCGCAAGCTGCGTCACCCGAGCCGCTCGGAGCAGCTGCGCAGCTTCCTGGATATCGATTGATTTCCAGCGGCTGTTGAAGCGTTGAGAGAAACCCCGCCCGGTGCGGGGTTTTTCTCTGGTAGTGCCCGGCCATGCCCGTTGGATCCTAACTATGTCGCATCTGCCATTTGAGCACCCGCCGCGACGGCCGCACGCTGACCGCGCAGATGCTCAACACATCGCGTAGGCAAGCCGGCCTTCATCGGTGCTGCTGACGCCATCTGGCGCGGAACTGGCGGCGGCAACCAGAAGGCGCTGGAAGAGGCCAGAAAGACGGTGGCGCTGATCCAGGCACACCTGCGGCGGCAGGTGTGGTTCGCGGAAGCCGCGGAGAAGTGGTTGGGGCGTGTTGCTGAGGTTCTTGCTGCTACCGGGTAGCCGATCGAGCGCGGCCTCCACTACACTGTGAAGCTGCGCCGGGCCTATAGCTCAACGGTTAGAGCAGGGGACTCATAATCCCTTGGTTCCAGGTTCGAATCCTGGTGGGCCCACCACAATGACGTCCAGCGAAGTCCAATGGCGTCCGCGAAGCCAATGTGGCGTCTAATTCTATGGCCGCATCCAGCGGCGACTACTTGCGTCCACAAGAAAGTGAGCCAGGCTGTGTGTCGGCGGGCGAGAGGCCTTTAGGCGACTCACAGCCTTTCCCTTTGCCTGGACAAGCAGGCAATGAACCATCCGTGCGAAGGGCACCCCCCAAAGGGTGGAGCCGCGCTATCGTGCTCGCTCTCGCTGCGGCGGGAAGGGCGTGCTCTAGCCAAAGGCGACTATCCGAATGACGCCTCTGGCGCAGACTCCATCGCCAAACAGAATCGATGCGGATGGGTGAAAGATCACTGCAGCGTCTTCATGGTTAACGAATGAAATTGCGCAGCTTACGGTCTGTCCTGGCGATATCTTCTTTACGATTCTGTCGTTGATGACAAAGGTGTACCAAGTCGGTTTTCGGTCCAGCGATAGTGCCATGGGTCGAGCAGTTGAAGCCTCCATAGCGACCACGGGGCGTCCTCGGGAGTCCACTAAATCAAGGTGGAGTACTGCGCGAAATGGGGGAGGTTGGGGTAGGGGATAGTCATCTTCAGCAACTTGTTTGTTTGATATGAGATCCAGTGCAGATCACCTTGTTCACCTGCGAGCTGGGAATTGCAATGCTCTCTATGGCTCTGCCCGTGTCGTTGAATTCGGTGCGCTCGGCCGACTTGACGAGGCTGGCGGGTGCACGCCCTTCGACGACGGTATGAGTGGAGCCAAACCCCCTCGTGTAGGCTTTGGCGAGCGCTCCCGCATCGGGTCTGTTGTTGACGAATCGCTTGACGCTATCCCCATTGGGTGCTGCAGCAAAATGCCCCAGCGTGTTCAAACTAGCGAGTTCTGCTACGTCGACTGCCCGATACAGGGCTACTGATCCGGCAGAGAGAGGCGCCACCTAGAGCATCGCCCATTGCAATATCCGAAGCCAGTGGCACAGCACTGGTCAACTTCGAATACGACGAGCTGTTCCGTCGATCTGCCGCCACCCGCGGCAACGACAATACGCGTTGTACCTATGCCTTCGACGCCCAGCAGCGGCTGGCCTCGATCCAGCGTGATCCTGCTGGCACTGATCAGGACATTGGCTTCACCTACAACCAAGCCGGTCAGATCCGCACGCGATCGGTGTCCAACCCCGGCTTCAGGCTGGCTGACGTGGAGATCGTCGAGAAGAAGTACATCTCAGCGACGGGGGCGGCCGGTCCCAGTGCGCTTGACCCAGTACGATCGGATCAGTTCGGATGATCGCTGAGCTATGCCGGCATCGACCCGACGTCGCAGCCGGGCTCCGGTGATCACTTCAGCGGCGCCCATGATCACCTCCTGTACGTCACGGGAGTACACCCAATGCTGACGCCCCGCATTGGCGCCGCGTTCGTTCTACGAGCGCAGATGGTCTCCTGGCTGATTTCATCACCGGGTGCGGCGGTGCACGAATGCAATGGCTGCCAATCACTGGTGCCCCGCAAAATGGAGCGGAGTGGATATCAGCTTCCGGAGTTGGAAAGGGGCTCTTTATCGAGTCCCAGCGATTCGTCCCCCGGCGCGAGCACTCACTGAACGAGCAAATCACCAAGGAGAGGGCGCATGGGAATCAACGAGGTACGCGAGCTGCTGTCGAGCCGGACTGGTCCGAAGACGTTGAGCTTCGACGGGAGTGCCGGTGGCCCGAATACAGAGGAAATCGTCGCAGCGCTGGCGTATGTTCCGCAGGGTCTTGGACGTGAACTGCTGCAGGCTCTCTGGTGGCCGGAGAGTGGCCTGCGACGGCGCGAG
This sequence comes from Stenotrophomonas maltophilia, assembly GCF_002138415.1. NCBI lineage: Bacteria > Pseudomonadati > Pseudomonadota > Gammaproteobacteria > Lysobacterales > Lysobacteraceae > Stenotrophomonas > Stenotrophomonas maltophilia. The sequence continues at coordinate 4,085,642 of NZ_CP015612.1, read as the reverse complement.
CAACTGCGCCAGGCTGTTGTAGCCCTGGTGGCACCTGAATTCACCCGCCAGATGCACGCGCTGGCGGACGCACGCACCCAGTTTGGTATCGCCAAGGCCAGTATGGGCTGGTGCGGAGGCGTGGTCACGGATGCCCAACGGCGCGAGCTTCGCCGTGCCGAGCAGGCGCTGGAAGATGCACGGGTGGGGGCATGGCCCAATAACACGATGGAGCAGCTTGGGGCTCTGGCCGGAGCGGTGATTGCTGAGATGGCCGGTTCATGCGAGTGCCCGCGGTGCGGTGGCAGGAAGGTTGTCCGCAATGGCGCGGTAGCAGGCGGGGGGAGCTGCGAACACTGCGGCGGAAGTGGCTTTGAGCCGCTCAGTGGCCGGAAGCGCGCTGGCGCGATTGGTGCCGATTGGTCAGCTTACAGCCGGTTCTGGCGGACAGTCTATGAGTGGATGCTTGCCAACTTCCGCGCCGAAGAGTCGCGTGCTGCAAGGCAGTTCAGCAAGGTGCTCACACAGGCTGCTTAGCGATGACTTCCCAGGTCATCGAAAAGAGCGTCAATATTGCCATCATCCAATCTCAAGCCCCGGTCAGCCGGGGCTTTTTCTTTGCCCGCGATCCCATGTCGGATCGGTTCCTATGATCCTTCGACAACCGGGGTCGGCAACCATCAAACAGAGTGGACAGCGCCTATCAGCAAGGGACTCACAACGTCCACTTGGCGATGACTTCCCAGGTCATCGAAAAGAGCGTCAGTATTGCCATCATCCAATCGCAAGCCCCGGCCCGCCGGGGCTTTTTCTTTGCCCGCGATCCCATGTCGGATCAATGCCTCCGACCCGTCGGGAACGGGGGCGGGCAATCATCAACCGGAAGTCCGGAACTGGCGCCGGAGCCATCGAACGTGATGCTCGCGCGGTACTACGTGCACAGGTTGTTGGGACTGGAATTCGAATCGTCAACGAAGCCGAAGATCACGTGCGCGCCGGTGATTTGGCAGTACGCACATGCTCAGGCGAACGATGGATTGATTCGGTCGCAACCAGATTTGAAGGGCTGCCATGTGCAGCCCTTTTTCGTTTCCAGAGGCGTCGGATTGGCTGGCGTTCTCGGATAAACGCCGAAAGGCATTGAAAAGTGAGCAAGAGAAACATGAGCAAGAAAGCAATCAAGAATGACAAGATCGCCGTGATGGGTCACCGCGACGGCCCGGACCTGCCGATGGACAATTCGGACTGGAGCGTGTCCGGTGACGTGATGTGGGATGCCGGTCGTGCTGTCGGTGCGCGCTTCAATGGATCGCTCGATGGATTCGATGTGAGCGGCGGTGTAAAGAGCGGCGAGGCGACCGTCAACGTCGGTCAGGATCGCTCTCAGCTGTCGGTTCGCTACGCGAACGAGCGTGTCACCGGTTCCGTGAGCTACAACGTAGGCACGGAGCAGGCCAAGATCACCGGCAACTTCGATAGCCGCGGTAACCTGACCGGCTCGGGTGAGCTGCGATTCAAGGACACCACCATCAACTTCTCGCCGAACAGCATCGGAGCATCCTACGACTTCGGCCAAGGCTGGCGTGGCACGCTGACGCGTGAGTTCGGCGGTGGTGTTGGCGTCAACTTCTCCGGTGGCAGCTCGTTCGGTAGCGGCAGCAGCTTCAACCTGAGCCTGGGGGCGACGGGTTCCGGCGGTTCCTGGGGTGTCAACGCGAAGTTCAACCTGGTTGTTCTGACCTCGATGTAACTTCCGAGCCCGGCCGGTTCGCCGGCCGGGTCTGGAGGTGCCTGATCGGCCGTCTGGTGCATGAACCTGCTATGCGGGTTGTTCATCAAGGCTCGCTACTCGACGTGCAGCGTTGGCCTTCCCTGTGCCGAATGACACATGCCCCGCTGCTTCTGCAGGCAGGAAGATGACGGCATCCCGAAGTGGAGTGATCTGATGCCTCATACGCTCAGTCGTCGCACTTTCCTGGCCAACGCCGCTGCGGTTCCGGCGGTTGCGTTCGTGCCCGCGGGCATTGCTACCGGGAAGACGTATGCTGTCCTTACGGAGAGCTTGATCGAGACGGAGCGGGATGCAGTCCACTCCGCCATGAAAGGCAGCGACATCGGTGCCGCTGCCGTCTGCCTGGTCGAAGGCGGGCAGGTGCGCTGGGCCGAGGGCTTCGGGTACGCATCGGGCCACGGTAGTGCAGCAGTAGACGTCAGCACGATGTTCAGCATCCAGTCCACCTCGAAGAATTTCGCGGCGGTGGCGGTGCTGTTGGCCGTGCAGGACGGCATCCTTGATCTGGACGCGCCCATTACCCGCTATCTGCCGTCGTTCACGGTGCACAGCCGCTTCGAGCATTCACCGCAGGAGCGCATCACGCTGCGCCTGCTGCTTGCCAACCGCGCTGGATTCACGCACGAGGCGCCGCTGGGCAACAACTACGAACCTGCGTCGCCGGGCTTTGATGCGCACGTCCGCAGCATCTCCCAGACATGGCTGCGCTTTCCGGCAGGTACGCGCTACCGCTATTCCAACCTGGGCTTCGACCTTGCAGGCCATGTCCTTGAACAGGCTGCGGGTGTCGACTACCCGCAGTGGCTGCGGCGTCGGATCTTCGATCCGCTGGGAATGCACGACAGTACGGCGGATGCTTCGGTCTATCTGGCAAGCAAGGGCCGCGCACTGGGAACCCAGGAAGGCTTCGTGCAGGTACCCCCGGTGACGCCACTGGTGGTTTCCGGTGGCGTCTGGACCAGTGCTGCCGATATGGCCAAGTATCTTGGCTTCATGCTTGCTGGCGGTAAGGCAGGTACGCAGCAACTGCTCGCACCTGATCTCTGGGATGAGATGCATGGCTTCGGCCTGGGTGGCGACTACGGGCTCGGTGTGATGCGCAGCGAGCGCCGCTACGGCAGCACACCGGTGCGGCTGCTGCACCATCGCGGCGGAGGCTTCGGATTCGGTTGCGTCTTCACTTACTGCCCGCAGGCGCATGTGGGTTTTGCTGCAATGTTCAACCGTGCGACGTCCGCAGGGTATGGCTTCGGCGAGCGTCTGCTTGATCAACTGTTGTCGGCGCGTTTCGGACCACGGCAGCCCCGCGTGCCGGTATCGTCGCTGGCACCGATCCGGTTGAACCAGAGCCAGCTGCAGCGGATGGCGGGAAACTGGATTGGCCGCAGCGCCAAAGCGAAGATTGTGGTTGCCGGAAATGGTGAGCTGCTGCTGCGTCGAGAGGCCAATGAAGCGGGTACCCGGCTTGCGGCCATCGACTGCGATCAACTGTTTACCGAGGGCGCCGATGGAGAGGTTGCGACGTACCGTTACCATGAGGCAACGGACATGCTGCCTGCGCATCTGGAATGTACGAACGGTGAAGATGGTCTGGACCAGAACGACGCCATGGAGATGCCTGCCGGGGCGAATGCCCCCCATTGGCTTCCTTGGCTGGGGCGCTATCGCATCGACCAATGGGGGAAGCCGTCAATGTCCGTTGTGCTGGAACAACGACAGGGCTGGCTGTACATCGATGGCATCCGCCTGGTTACTGAAGTGGAGCCAGGCCTGTTGTTCACCAGCGATGGCGAAGCCGTGGACTTCCGTGGCCCCCAGCCCACGTGGCGCAACCTGCGCTTGCAGCGCGTCCGCAATGCGGACGCGGGCTGATGCCTGCGTGGCGCTGGGTCATGCGCGCCGCCCCCGGCCATCAATGCTGTAGCGCCCGGCGCCGGTGCAGGCCAGCAGCAGGAAGCCGCCGGCCAGCCCCAGGTTCTTCAGGAACATGATCTGCTGGGTCTGGTCGGCGAAGTTGTGGTGGAAGATGAAGGCGGTGACCAGGCTGAAACCCACCAGCACGACCGACACCAGCCGGGTCTGGAAGCCGAGCAGGATGCACAGTCCGCTGCCGATCTCGAAGGCGATGGTGGGCCAGAGCAGGATGCCGGGCACGCCCATCGCTTCCATGTAGCCCTGGGTGCCGCCGAGATCACCTAGCTTGCCCAGGCCGGAGACCAGGAACAGCGCCATCAGCAGGATGCGTGCAAGCAGGTAAGCGAGGGATGAGTGGCTCACGTCGATGTCCTCGGAGATGGCCGGCGAAGGCGATCGGAGCCCACCGGCAGTGAAGCCTGTGTCTACGCGAGGGGCAAGGCGCCTTGACAGCTGGCCGTCCGCAGGAGACCTTTCTCCCATGACGATTGATATTGAATCGCTCAGCCTTCGAGAGCTGGGCGCCTTGGTGGTTGCCGCTGAACAGCGGAAACAGCTGATTTCCAGCCGCCGTCCGGCCAGTGCGGTACGACGGATGCTGAAATCCGCAGCGGCTGAAGCGGGCTATACCCTCGAAGAGCTGTTCGGCGAAGAGGCCATCGAAGAGGACGCACCGCGCCGGAAGCCGGCACGGCGCAGAACCGGGAAAGTGGCCGCCAAGTACCGCGATCCGGAGTACAAGCGCCTGACCTGGTCCGGCCGCGGGCGCATGCCGCGCTGGTTGGCGTCCAAGGTGCAGAAGGGCCACAAGGTGACCGACTTCCTGATTCCCGGCTTGGCGCGGCCGACGGCGCGCAAGAGCAGCCCGATCGGCAAGCGCACGGTTTTCAAGAAGGATTGAACCTGCCGCGCTGCTACCCTGCCTGGGTCTTTGAACGAAGGAGCACGGGATGGCACACGATGGCAGCATGACGATTCCGCCCAGAATGCTCTACGTCGCGGCAGGCGCTGCGGTGCTGGTCAGCCTGCTGGCCTGGGCGGTGGAATGGAGCGGGATGGCCTATGTCTGCCCGTACTGCCGCGTGCAGCGCACGGTCATCGGCGTGCTGGGTGTGTTGACGCTGTTCGCGCGACCGGGCGGCCTCATCGTGCCGTGGTTGTCGTACACCGCGGGCGGCTTCGCGTTCGTGGTCGCGGCGATGCAGCACTTCAACGGCTGGAAGCGCATTTCCGCAGGAGATTTCAGCTTCAACGCGCAGTGGTATATTGACCCGTGGCTGCTGTCAGGTTGCGCGATGCTGATCCTGGTGGCGCAGCTGATGCTGGTGCAGGCCGCATCTCGGCGCAGTCTGCACTGACGGCTGCCCACGGGCGTAGCGTCAGGCGTTCTGGAACACCGCCAGCTGCGCAGCAAACGCACGCTGGTAGGCGGGGCGTTGTATTGCACGGCCCACATAGGCGACCACCTGCGGGTGCTCGTCGAGGAGGCCGCTGCTCTTCAGGCGCAGCAGCACCGAGACCATCATCAGGTCGCCGGCGCTGAACTCGCCCTCCAGCCACGCCGCCGAGCCCAACCAGGCGGACAGCTGTGACAGCCGCATACGCACGCGCTCATCGAGCATTGGCAGACGCTGCGCATACCAGGGCTGCTCGCGCTCCAGCACCCAGGCCATCGAGCGCTCGACGATGGGCGGTTCCACCGTGTTCAGCGCAGCGAACACCCACATGATGGCGCGCATGCGCGCATCCGGATCAGTAGGGAGCAGGCCGGCATGCTGCTCGGCCAGGTGCAGCACGATCGCACCGGATTCGAACAGGAGCCGGTCGCCCTCCTGCCAGGTGGGAATCTGCCCGAAGGGATTGCGCGCCAGGTGTGCGGGCTGCTTCATCTCGGTGAAGCTGAGCAGCTGCACATCGTAGGGTACGGCCAGTTCCTCCAGTGCCCAGCGTACGCGCATGTCACGGGCCAGGCCCTGGCCGCGGTCCGGGGAAGTGGCGAAGGCGGTGAGAATCGGGCACATCGGGCGGCTCCAGCAGGCCGAAGGAGGGCCTTTTCCTGTTCCGACGAACGACGGGGCGGGAAATCGACATCAGTGGCTATACCCGTGTGCAGGCCACGCCTACAATCTCCCGCTCTCTTCACCGGCAGGATGCCATGCGCGATCGTTTCCGCTTGCCCCCCTTCTGGATGCTGGCGACGGCCCAGTTGCTGATCGCGCTGCTCCTGGCCTCAGCATGGTTCTATGTGAATGCGAAGGGTGTTCTGGCGGGTCCGCCCAACCCCGATCAGTATGTGAACACCTGGGGCTTTCAGATGGCGATGTTCCTGTTCTACTGGATGCCCGCCGTGCTTCTTTTCATGGGCATCCTGCTGGGCATCGAACGGTCGGCACTGGCGCCCCGGTATGCGCGCCAGAAGGCCGCTGCCCGGCATAGTGACAGTTGACGCCGTCCATCACCCGGCTCGATGCAGTTTCCGGTACTGATCCGGCGTGCACTGCGCGTGCCGCTTGAACATCTCGGCGAAGGCGCTGACGCTGGAGTAGCCCAGCTCTTCGGCGATCCGGCTGATCGGCTGGCGTGTGCACAGTGCTTCGGTGGCGCGCACGAACTTCACGCGGCCACGCCAGTCGCCCAGCGACATGCCCAGCTCGCTGCGTGCCAGGCGCTCCAGCTTGCGCACGCTCATGTGGTGCCGCTGCGCGATCTCGGCAACCGATTCGGCCACCGACAGGTGTTTCTCGATGTAAGCCATCACCTGCTTCAGTGCATCGCTGCTGGCGATCGGCAGGAAGCTGGGCAGTACGGCCGCATTGACGATCTGGTCGATCACCACGGCGGCCATGCGCCGCTGGGCCGGGGTCTGCGGATCGGTCACGCCCTGCCGTGCCAGTTCGTGCAGCAGCTCGCGCAGCAGCGGGCTGACTTCCAGTGCACGGCAGCGATCAGGCAAGCGGCGTGACAAGGCCGGCGACAGATAGGCCGAGCGGTAGGCCAGCTGCGAGCGGTTGCGCGAGTAGTGGGCCATTCCCGGTGGAATCCAGATCGCGTAGTGCGGCGGGGACACCATCCATTCGCCGTCGATCTTCATCTCCATCACACCCTGCGCGACGAAGTTGAACTGGCCCCACGGATGGCTGTGCGTCCCCCAGTCGGTGGGTTCCATCGCACCCTGCCGGAAGTAGATCGGGCCAGGCAGCTGGCGGAAGGTGGGGATCGGCTCCATCGGTTGCCGCAAGCTGGGCGCGGAGTGACGCATTTTCGGGATGTCCTCAATATACGCCAAGCGTACGCTGGCCGTCCCCCCACGTACACCCACACGCGTGAACTATCTCTTCCCGATCCTCGCCTGCCTGCTATGGGGCGCGAACACCATTGTCACCAAGCTCGCCTCGGGCTCGGTCGGCCCCATCGACATCGGCTTCTTCCGCTGGCTGGTCGCGGCGGTGGTCCTGCTGCCGTTCGCGCTGCCACGTCTGCGCGAAAACCTGCCGACCATGCGCGCCAATCTCGGGCGATTCCTGGTGCTGGGCTGCCTGGGTGGAGTGATGTACCAGTGCCTGGCCTACTATGCGGCGCACTTCACCTCGGCCACCAACATGGGGGTGATCCAGGCGCTGATTCCGTTGATCGCGCTGGCGCTGTCGCGCGTGTTCATGGGCCATCCGGTGCGTGGCACTTCCATTCTTGGCGCGGTGATCTCCACCGTCGGCGTGGTGGCGGTGGTATCGCAGGGCGACCTGGCACGGTTGGCCGCGCAGGGCCCGAACCGCGGCGACGCGATCATGCTGATCGGTGCATTGGCCTTCGCTGCCTACAACGTGCTGATGCAGCGCTGGAAGATTCCGCTGTCGGTGCTGGAGTCGCTGTTCCTGCAGGCCACCGCTGCGTCGCTGATCCTGTTGCCGGTGCAGCTGTTGATCGGCACCGGGGTGAACAACCTGACGGCGGTCGGTTGCATCGGCTTCGCGGCAGTCTGTGCCTCGATCCTGGCGCCGCTGACCTGGATGACCGGACTATCGCGGCTGGGAGCCGCACGTGTGTCCGGCTTCTTCAACCTGGTCCCGATCGTGACCGCTGCGCTGGCCGTGCTGCTGCTGGGCGAATCGCTCAGTGGCTGGGTCCTGGTCGGCAGTGTGCTCGCGGTGTCTGGCGTGGTGTTCGCCGAGTACAGCGCCCGGCGCGCCGTTGCGCTTCTCAATAACGGCACGGTGGGACGATGAGTGGATGACCCTGATCGGTCCAGCCTCGTGGACGCCTCGCTACCTCCCTGCCGTGCAGGCATGCACGGGCCATGCACGAAGTCTCCACGCGCCCGAATGCGGCCATGCATCAGCCTGCCTGCATCGACAACAGACCGCAGGAGACGCTTCAATGAATACGCCCGGAAAACCGAAGCCCAGCTGGCGGCAGAAGAACGTGCTGATGGGGGCGCTCGTCGCAGTCCTGGTGATCGTGCTGATCATCCTCTTCGTTCCCTGGTGAGTCTGCCCAGGATCGCTCGATGTGATCCACGCGCCACTGTGGCGTGAAGCAGTCAGTGCGGGTTGGGTGAAGTGATGTGCGTATCAATCGTTGCTCACCTGCGAACCACACGAGCGTGTCCAAAGTGGATGCACAGGCAGCGCAGTCGAGGCTGCCTTTCTCCCCCGAAACGACGATACAGGAGCAATGCCATGAGCACCCAGTCCACCATCGAACACCGCCTCAACGACCTGATCGAGATTGCCCGGGACGGAAAGTCGTTCTATGAGGAAGCTGCGACCAAGGTGAAGGATGCCGAATTGTCGGCCCTGTTCACTCGCATTGCCGGCGTCAAGGGCCGCATCGTCGCCGCACTGAGTGGCTCGGTTGCTGCCAGCGGCGGCAAGCCGGCCGAGCACGGCACCGTGGTCGGCTCGATGCAGCAGTTCTACGGCAAGGTGCGCGCTGCATTCGGCGACACCAACTATGGTTACGTGGCCGAGCTGGAAGAGTCTGAAGACCGTCTGCTTGGCGCGTTCAAGGATGTGCTGAAGGATAACGAGCTGCCGCCGGCCGTGCGCCAGGAAGTCACCCAGCTGCTGCCTGAAGTGCAGGAGTGCCACAACGTGATGCGTGCGCGCAAGCACGCCATGAAGGCGGCCTGACGATCATCGGCGGCCTTCTCCCCGGGGCCGCCACGGTCGGGGCAGCGAGGCTGCCCCGGCCAACTTTGCAACCAGCGCTCCACCATCATCGCTGTGTGGTGCTACGGCCCAGCAGCAGCACCGCAAGGCTGGCCAGCAGCGCCGCGATGGCCGACGTCCACAGTGCACTGGCAAATCCGTGGCTGTAGATCGCCTGCGCGAAGGCGGCGGTGCGTGCGTCGGCGAAGGTGCCGGTGGCGATCGCATCGGCCATGGGCAGCACATCGCGCGCGGGAACCGCAGCGGACAGTGCGCTGCGGATGCCCAGGCTCAAGGCACTGGACAACACAGTGAATCCGAGCAGGATGCCGACAAAGCGCGTGGTCGCGCTGATGCCGGAGGCCATGCCGGCCCGCTCGCGTGGCGCTGCGCCGATGATGGCCTTGGACGTCTCGCCATTGAGGATGCCGCCGCCGGCACCGATCACCACCATTGCGGCGAGTGCCAGCCACGGCAGACGCTGCCACGCGGCCAGTCCGGCCACGGCATTGCCTGCGGCAGTGATCGACAGCCCGATCGCCAGCACGGCCGGACTGGTCAGGTGGCGACCGAGCCGCCGGCCCACGCTGGGAAACAGCAGCATCGCCGCGGCGAACGGAAGCATGCCGGCACCCGCAGCCAATACACTCAGGCCGACGCCATTCTGCAGGTACTGCGGCAGCATCGACGCCATCACCTGTGCGCTGACCGAATAGCCGACCATGGCAATGAGTGCGCCGACGAAACGCGGACTGGCCAGCAGCCCGAGATCGACCATGGGGTGTGACCGTGCCCGTTCAACGACGACGAAGGCGGCGGCCATGATGATGGCCAGGCCCAGCCCGCTCAGCGCCGGCGCCGATGACCAACCTTTTGCCAGTCCTTCCACGAGGAAGAACACGATGCCGAAGATGGCAGCGCTGAACGTGATGATGCCGGGTGGATCGAGCGGGCGGACCACGCTGTCGGACGACTCGGGTATCCAGCGCAGCGTGCCGTAGCCGAGCAGGGCCAGGAACGGAAGGATCGCGATGAACACCGCGCGCCAGCCCCAGAGCGCGGACAACAGGCCGCCGATCAGTGGTGAGAGCACCATCATCACGCCCATGGCTGTGCCCCAGAACGCCCATGCAGTGTCTTTGGCGGCCCCCTGGTGGTAGGTGTGGCCGATGATCGACAGCGAGGGCGCCAGCAGGAACGCAGCACCGATGCCCTGCAGTGCCCGCGCCAGGTAGAGCAGGGCAGCACCGGGCGCCAGTGCACAGAGCAGAGAGGTGAGGGCGAACAGGCTGATGCCGATCAGCAGCACCCGGCGACGGCCGTAGCGGTCGGCGACAGCTCCGGCGGGCAGCAGCAGTGAGGTAAAGGACAGGATGTAGGCACTGATCACCCACTCGATATCGGCGAATCCGGCGTGCAGGTCACGCGCGATGCTGGGCAGTGCGACCGCTACGGCATTGGTCTCCAGCACGGTCATCGTGCAGCCCAGAGAGGCCACCAGCAGGACCGCGTCAGGCAGCGTGTGCCGTGCAGGCGAAGAGGGAGGGGAGGGCGGCACCGGTCACTCGCAGGAAGGGAGGACGGCCATTCCAGCAATGATCGGTGTTTGTTTCATTCTCGGTGTTTTCTGGTTACGTTAGCTTGAGCCTAATGAAATGCCGCCCATGGAACGCCGTCACCTGGAGTACTTCGTCACCTTGGCCGAGGAACTGCACTTCGGTCGTGCGGCGCTGCGCCTGGGGATCGCCACTCCCACGCTGAGCGTGCAGATCCAGGACATCGAGCGTCGGCTCGGCACGCGCCTGTTCGACCGCAGCCGGCGCGAAGTGCTGCTGACCTCCGCAGGCGAGGTGTTCCTGGCGGAAGCCCGCGATGTGCTGCGCCGGTTCGAACAGGCCGAGACCCTGGGCCGGCGCGCGGGGCGGGGTGAGATCGGCAAGATCGAGATCGGTTACGTCGGCTCGGCGCTGTATGCCGGCGCGTTGCAGGATCAGCTCAGCCGGTTCCGCAGCCGCTACCCGGGCGTGGAGCTGCAGGTGAGCGAGTGGCCGATGGGCGAGCTCCCGCAGCTGCTGCAGGAAGGACGGGTGGATGTGGTGTTCTGCCGGCCTCCGATGGATGTACCCGACAGTTTCGGCGAACACATCCTGGTCGAAGACCAGTTCTGCGTGGCCCTGCCAGAAACCCATCCGCTGGCGCAGGCCGGGGCGCCGGTACAGCCGGCATCATTGGGCCGGGAGGGCTTCGTCATGCCGGAGCAGCCGGTGGGCGCAATGGAAGTCGGGCGCCGCGGCGGTTTCATTCCGCGTATCCGTTCCCAGCCCGGGCATCTTGCGGCGGTGTTGGCCGAGGTGTCGGTCGGCGTCGGTTCGGTGGCGATCGTGCCATCGGTGCTGCAACGCACGCTGGTGCTGCCCGGGATGATCTATCTGCCACTGGCCGGCCCCACCATCGTCTCGACCATCGCCGTGCAGTACCGGCGGGCGGAGACCTCGCCAGTGGTGCGCCGGCTGATCGAGCAGGTGAAGGACACGCCATGCAGGCGCATCGACATGCTGCCCCTGGCCTGAAGGCCGCGCGGCAGATGGACGATTGCTACACTTGCGCCACCTGCATTCGCATTCGATGGACATCATGAACAACGGGGACGGTCCGCAGACAGTTCGCTGAGCCGCAACAACGATGCAGACGTTGTTGCGGTGATCACCCCTGCGATGCATGCGAGGTGGATGGATCACCGCCGGATTCACTCTGGGCGGAGATTCCCCATGTTCAATCGTCAGGCCCCGCGTTGGGGCCATACCCTGCCATCGGCCATTGCGCTGATGGCGCCGTTCGACCTCCTGGCCTCGCTGGCCATGGACATCTATCTTCCCGTAGTGCCCTTGATGCCCAGCGCGTTGGGCGCATCGCCCACGCTGGTGCAATTGACGCTGAGCATCTACATGCTGGTGCTCGGCATCGGCCAACTGCTGTTCGGCCCGTTGTCCGATCGCATCGGGCGGCGGCCGGTACTGCTGCTGGGTGCATTGCTGTTCACCGTCGCGTCGTTTGCGTTGGCGCTGTCCAGCAGTGGCGGGGCATTCCTGGCCTGGCGCACCGTGCAGGCGGTGGGAGCGTCGGCGGCATTGGTGGCGACCTTTGCCACGGTGCGTGATGTGTATGCCGATACACCCGAAGGCGCGTCGCTGTATGGGCTGTTCGCCTCGATGCTGGCCTTCGTGCCGGCGCTGGGGCCGATGCTGGGGGCACTGGTGGCCACGGCAGCGGGCTGGCGTGCGATGTTCGTGCTTCTGGGCGTGCTTGGCGCGGTCGCCGGCCTGCGCGCGCAACGCCAGTGGCAGGAAAGCTGCCCAGCATCTGGTGCAGAAGCGAGACCAGCACTGCAGAGGATGCTTCGCAGTGGCGCCTTCTGGGCATACACGCTGGGATTCAGTGCGGCGATGGGTACGTTCTTCGTGTTCTTCTCGATTGCACCGCGCGTGCTGGTCGAACGCATGCAGTATTCGCAGATCACGTTCAGCCTGGCGTTCGCGACCGTGGCGCTGGTGATGATCCTCACTTCGCGCGTGGCGAAGCGGTTCATTGCACGCTGGGCGGTACGCGGCACTTTCCTGCGCGGCCTCTGCGTGATGGTGTCGGGTGTGCTGCTGATGGCGCTCGGTGCGGTGTTGCCACTGTCATTTGCCAGCGTCGTGCTGCCCATGTGGGGCATTGCGGTGGGGCTGGTGATGGTGGTCTCGGTGGCCGCCAATGGCGCGTTGCGTGATTTCGCCGATGCGTCGGGTACGGCGGTGGCGCTTTACTACGCCGTACAGAGCGTGATCGTGGCCGGCTTCGGGACACTGGCTACCGTGTTGTTGCCGGGGGACACGGTGTGGCCGCTGGTGGCCTATGGCCTGCTGTTGCCACTTGCCAGTCTGATTGCGGTGGCGGCGTTGCGGTGCCGCGCATAGCCTTGGGCAGTGAATAAAAAAGGGGCGGCCATGAGGCCGCCCCAACCCGTCAAGCGATCATGTGCGTGGTACTAGAAGCGCACCGACCAGCGCACGTTCGCACTGTGGTCGCGGCTCTCGCTGCCGAACTGACCGCTGTAGCCCAGCTCCAGCTGCTGCCGCGGGGTCAGCCACGCCGCCAGGCCCAGCTCGGCCACGACGGCGTTGTCGGCAATCGGAGCACCCTCGACCGCGAACGTGGTGCTGCTGTTGGCAAAGGCGAGGTTGGCCACCTGGCTGCGGTCGCCGGAGGCACGGCGGTAGCCGACACCGCCACGCAGGTGCAACCAGCTGTCCTGCTGGAACGATGCCTTCAGACCCTTGTCGAAGCGGAGACCAGCGGTGGCGATGGTGGTGCCGGTGTCGTCCACCTTGCCGTGCAGTGCCGCCGCGCCGCCACGCTCGTTGATCTGCTTCAGGTCCACTTCCACGCGGGCGACCTGCAGGTACGGCTCCAGCCCACCTTCCGCATTGCCGAAACGGTAGCCCGCTTCGATGAAGGCCTGGCGAGTGCGGGCGTCGTAGCGTGCGCTCAGGCTGTCGCTGAAGCCCGCGAAGGCCACATCGCGTGTGCTCTTCACCTCGTGCTTGCTCCAGGCCACGCCGCCGCGCAGGCCGAAGCCGCCCCAGGTGTGGCTGGCGTAGGCGCCGAAGTGCGTGTTGTCGATCTTCGACTTGGCGCGGCGGTCCTGCTGCTTCACATCGGTGCGGCCGGTGCCGGCGAGCACACCGACCTGCCAGCCGGAGAACTCGCGGTCGATACCGACCAGCAGGCCGTTGCTGTTGGCTTCGGTGCGGGCGGTGTTGGCGTTGCCATCCAGCTTGCTGTTGCCGCCCAGCGCCTGCACCCAGGCACCGGTGGCATCACCCGTATCGGATCCCGGTGCGGCTGCACCGGCACGGCGTGACAGTGCGGCATCGCGCACATGGCGGCTGCCCTCGACCAAGGCCAGTGCCGTGGCCGGATGCAGCTCGCCGCTGAGGCCATCGAGCACGCCACCGACCTGTTGCGGGAACAGTTGGGTCAGCGGCTTGGGCAGGCCCTGGTTGATTGCCAGTCCATCGGCCGCCGCCGCGGCCGCACGCTGGTTCGGCGTGGTGGCGGCACTGGCGAGCGACGCACCACGGGCCACATCGATGCGGGTGCCATTGGCACCGTAAGCCAGGCTGAACTGCAGGAACGGCGAGAACGCGCTGAAGTCGGTTTTCGCGAACTGGCCGCTGACACCGCCGTCGGCGCGGATGAAATTGAACTGCTCGCCGAGGTAGTAGGTACCCGGCTCCGGCAGTGCGATCAGGGTGCCGCCGAGGGTGGCGGTGCCGGTCACGTGCAGCTGGTCACTGCGCCCGCCCGGAGCAAGTTCGGCAGCATAGACGCCGGTTGCACCCTGTACGTAGTTGCCGTTGATGGTCAGCGTGCCGATCGAATTGCCGGGCGCGATGATGCCGTCGACGTGGGTGCTGCCGAGCGTACCGACACCCTTCAGCAGGCCGTTGGCACCGACCGTGGTGGTGCCGCCGGTCTGCGTACCGTTGAAGGACACGACGCCACCGTTGACGGTCAGGTTGCTGTCCTTCAGCAGGCCGCTGCTGCTGACCGTGCTCACGCCCCCGGTGGTGTTCAGCGCGGTGGAGACCAGGCTGCCATTGAGCAGGAACTGGCCACCCTGGACCTCGACCGCTGACGTGAGCGTGTTGGCACCGTTCAATTCCAGCGTGCCGTCTTGCAGCACTGCGCCGTTGAAGGTGTTGTCGCCGCTCAGGCGCAGCCAGCCGATGCCGGACTTGGTCAACTTGCCGGGGCCACCGATGTCGTTGGTCCAGTCATCCCAGGCATCGCCTTCCCACACCTTCAGGCCACCGGCCTTCTGGTTCATCACCACGTTGGTATCCACGCGCAGCGAACCGTAGCCTTCGATGGCCTTGCGCAGGTCCATCAGGCCCCAGCCGTAGATCTCGTCGATGCCCGGCGCGCCCAGATCGCGCGCGGTGGTCAGCAGCACGTCGCGGACCTGCGCGCTGTCCAGATAGGGGAAGCGTTCGAACAACAGGCCCAGCGCACCGGTGACGTGCGGTGCGGCCATCGAGGTGCCGCTGAGCAGTCCGTAGCTGTATGTCGGCACGCGCTGGGTGACGTCAAGCGACAGATTACCGTTGGCATCCACGCCCAGCGCCGCCGCCACTGCGGAGTCATCGCCATAGACGGTGGAGTTGATGCCTGAGCCGGGAGCGGCCAGGCACCAGTTGGCGCTGAGGCCGCACTTGTTGGAGGTCAGGCTGAGCGTGAAATCCTGGCCGACGTTGACGACACTGAGCCAGTACTTCTCAATGTCAGCGAAGGCACGCGGAAGGGTGGCGTACATGCCGGCTATCGGGCTGGCCGATACGGGAGCCGCAACATCACGTGCAGGCGAATTTCCTGCTGCCCAAACCTGGATCATGCCATTGGCGCGGGATCCGTCGGCATAGGTGGCGAGGTAGTCGCGATCATCCGGATCGTTGTAGATCTGATCCATCTGCACCGCATTGGGCTCTTTGCTCAGGCCCCAGCTATGGTTGACCGCGCGCACGCCCTGGGCGTTCATCTGGGCGTACATGTCGACCACGGCGGACGAATCGGGGCCAACGCTACCGAGTGAGACCACCGAGTAGCCGGTCGCCGTACGCTGCCATTCGCTGGCGCTGTTGAAGAACAAGCGGGCGACGCTGAGATCCGCCCCGAAGGCGACCCCATGCATACCATTGCCATCGCGGTTGGCGGCGATGGTGCCGGCCACATGGGTGCCGTGTACTTCAAAGCCGATGCCGGGCTGAACATAGGGGCCCGCCATGATCAGGTCGCGAATGTTCTGTGGGACATTGGCGTTGAAGCCGACGTAGCTCACCTGCACGTCGTCGCCATCGCTGGAGAAGCAGGCGCCGGGGCCGGTGAGCTGTGTGGTGTTGGTGCAGTGCGAACCGTCGGCCAGAAGGTCGGCGATGTGGAGGCTGCGATGGTTCTTTCCCGCGAACTCCGGGTGGTCAAGACCGGTGCCACTGTCGAACACGCCGAGGCGGATGCCGGTGCCCGTCAGGCCGCGCGCATAGGCATGGTCCGCGTTGGTTGCGGCCAAGCCCCAGTCGGCATTGAACTCGTTCGTGCGCCAGCTGGCCGGATCACCTGGCTTACCGAGAATCGACGTGGCGCTGGCTGCTGCTACGGGTGTTGAGGCCGACAGGTTCGCGCCGGTCGATGAAGTCGCCAGCGGTGTGGGCTGCGCCCACGCAGCCTGTAGCTGGCGCTGTTGCTGCCAGGCCTCGAATGAGTCGCTGGCCATGGCGGGCAGCGTGCTGGCAAGCAGCAATGTGCTAGTGACCGCCAGTGCCAGGCGGCTGTGCATCGGAGAACGGGAGCGGGACGAACGGCCATACAGCGGGTGATTCATCAGACAACTTCCTTGATTGACGGACATCAAAGGCCGTTAACCCCGCAGCGCGCCGATCACCCCCAGTTGCGTGAAGAAAATTTAATGAACGAGTTAAGGTTTCGTGACATGGGCATTCACTTCGTCTCCCGGCGGTCCCGCTACCGTGACCCAGCCTGGGCTCACCAGGCCTATCAGGGAGTGATGCAATGCGAGTTTTCAGGAAAGTGATCGCAGGGGCTGTGTTCGCGCTGGCATGTACCGGTTCGGTGGCGGTGGCAGGGCCGGTCGAGCCCTGCGACAAGCCGTGCTGGCGGGCTTACCAGATGTGCCTGGCCAGTGGTGCCGATGCCGGTGAATGCCAGCAGGCGTACAACACCTGCGTGGTCGATCTGTGCATGGGCGTGTGAGTCGCGCCGTTTGAGCGTTGCGTTCCGTGGAGCCCCGTCATCGACGGGGCTCTTCTGTTTCAATCGAGGGTGCCGGCAGCGATACGGTAGTCTCGGCATGTCTTCATGGGCAGAGGAGTGCCATGGCCGTCAAACGTGTTGTCGCCAACATCGCCACGGCGGAGCCGCAACGGGCTGCTGCCTTCTACGGCGAGCTGCTCGGCATGCCGGTGGTGATGGACCACGGTTGGATCGTCACTCATGGCGGGCAGGGCAGCACGCTGGCGCAGGTCAGC
This sequence comes from Stenotrophomonas maltophilia, assembly GCF_002138415.1. NCBI lineage: Bacteria > Pseudomonadati > Pseudomonadota > Gammaproteobacteria > Lysobacterales > Lysobacteraceae > Stenotrophomonas > Stenotrophomonas maltophilia. Next base: position 4,068,726 of record NZ_CP015612.1, on the reverse strand, counting down.
TTCGCCAGCGAAGGGGGTTCCGGCACCGCAGTGCCGGACCTGTCGATCGAAGTGGACAATCTGCAGGAGGTGCTGGACCGCCTGCGCGCGGCCGGCGTTGCGCTGGAGTACGGCCCGGTCGACGAACCCTGGGGTGTGCGCCGCTTCTTCGTCCGCGATCCGTTCGGCCGGTTGTTGAACATCCTCGCCCATTCCTGAGCAGCGGCGAGGACTTCAGCCTCGCGTGCCGGCTCGCTTCGGGGCTGGCGACACGCCGACCATGCGCAGGCAATCGTCCACCACGGCGCCGATGAAGGCTTCGGCATCCTGCGCTGGTGCGGCGATCAGGTCGTCGGTGGCGCCGTGCACGCCGGCATAGATCAGTGAGGCGGTGACCTGCGGCGCGGGCAACTGCCAAAGACCATCGGCGATGCCGGCGTCGAGGATGGCCAACAGTTGCTGCTGGATTGCGTTGCGATCGGCGTTGCCACGCTGGTGGTGGTGATGGTTGGCGTACACCACATCGTGCAGCGCGTGGGTGCGCACGTAGAGCTCGATATTGGCGCGGATCCAGGCACGCAGGCGCGCCACGCCATCGCGGGTCGGGTACTGCTGCACGGCGCGGTCGACGTCTTCCATGAAACGCTGGGTGTAGCGCTGCGCCAGTGCCTGCAGGATCTCGGTGCGCGAGGCGAAATAGGTATAGAAGGTGCCCTTGGCCACATCAGCCGCGGCGACGATGTCGCTGATGGTGGTGGCGTCCACGCCTTGCGACAGGAACAGCGCCTGCGCGGCGTCCATCAGTTCTTCCTGGCGGGTTTCTGCGGGCTTGGTGCGAGGCCTGGCGACAGCTGGGGTCTGCATGGTGGGCAAGGTCCGGGTGCGACGGTGGCCATTCTAGCTGTCCTTCGGCATTGACTGACCGCCAGTCATTGACCGACGGTCAGTCAGTGGCTACGATGCGCGCACGTCCTCCCCCGGGATCCATACATGCAACGTTTCCAACGTCCGGCTCTGGTGCTGGCCGCCTACCTCGGCACATTTCTCGCCTCGCTGGACATCAGCATCGTCAACGTCGCGCTGCCGACTCTGCAGCAGGCGTTGAATATCGACATGGCCGGCCTGCAATGGGTGATCAATGCGTATGCGATCGCGTTGTCGGCGCTGATGCTGTCGGCGGGGCCGCTCGGGGATCGTTACGGTCATCGGCGGATGTGGTTGATCAGCGTCGCCACCTTCACTCTAGGTTCGTTGCTCTGCGCCTGTGCCGGCAATCTTGCGACCCTGGTGGCTGGACGCGCAGTGCAGGGCATCGCGGGCGCGTTGCTGATTCCCAGCGCGATGCCGATTCTCAGCCATGCATTCCCGGATCCGCGCCAGCGCGCGCGGGCGATCGGTGGCTGGTCGGCGTTCAGTGCGTTGGCCCTGGTGCTTGGGCCGTTGCTGGGTGGGGTGCTGGTGCAGCGCGCCGGATGGCCCAGCATCTTCCTGATCAACCTGCCGCTGGGCCTGCTCGCGCTCATGCTCGGTGCCTGGGGGATTCCCGAGCGGCGGCATCCAGAGCATGCCGCACTGGATCCTGCCGGACAGCTGCTCAGCATGGTCGCGCTGGGTGCGCTGAGTTACGGCCTGATCGCGATCGGCGAGCACGGCCTGTTGGCGCCGGTGACGCTGCTGGCGTTGGGCGTGGCAGCTGCCGGGTTGTTCCTGTTCGGCATCGTCGAACGCCGGATAGCACGCCCACTGCTGCCGCTGGACCTGTTTGCCGACCGTCGCTTCGGCATGCTCAACCTGGCATCGTTCGTGCTGGGTTTCACCGCCTACGCGAGCCTGTTCTTCCTGTCACTGTTCTTCCAGCAGGCGCAGGGGCATAGCGCAGCCCTGGCAGGCGCACAGCTGGTTCCGCAGTTCCTGCTGATGGGTGTGGTCTCGCTGTTGTTCGGTCGTCTGGTCGCCCACCTGGGGCTGCATGTCGCGCTGGTGCTGGGCTACGCCCTGGTAGGGACGGCGCTGTGTGCGATGGCCATGTTCGAACCGGCTACTTCGCGCGCTTTTGCCAGTGTTCTGCTGGTGCTGCTTGGCATTGGAATGGGACTGGCAGTGCCGGCGACCGGCATGGCGGTCATGGCCAGAGCGCCGGTCGAGCGCGCGGGTATTGCCTCAGCCACGATGAACGCATTACGCCAAGCAGGCATGAGTCTGGGCATCGCGCTGCTGGGCAGCCTGATGGGCCAGCGCGCCATACAGCAGTTCGCCGCTTCCGCACAGTCGGCCGGGCAGCGGGGGCTGGAGGCACAGGCGCGCGACCTGATCCTGCAACCGGGCTCGATGCACGCCATGCCGCAGACGCTGGCGTGGTATCGCAGTGCGATGGCCAGTGGTTTCGGCTGGGCGATGGCTGTGGCCGGTGCGCTGGCCCTGCTTGCGGCGCTGGGACTGTCTCGGCAGCGCGCACCGGCCTGACGCGCAGCATTCAGCCCTGCTGGCGTTGCGGGCCCTCTGCCGTGCGTTCGGTCTCCTGAGGCTGTTGTTGCTGCTGGCGCGCATTGGCGTGGCGAGCGTGTCCACCTTCACGACCGATCGCGGCCATGTGCTGGCGGTTGCGGCTGATCGCCTCGCCGCCCTTGCGGCCTGCGACACGTGCTTCGGCCGGACTGAATTCGTGCGCGTTGCCGGACGCATGTGCGGCGCGCCCGCCCTTGGCAGCGATCGCGCGCTGCTTGTCCTGGTCCATTGATGCGAAGCCCCGGTTGGAGCTGCGCGGGTTCTGCTCAGTCATGTGAAATCTCCTGCAGTGTGGACGCCGCCTTCGTAGACGACGGCATCCATGCTTGGCCATCGCACGCTAAGTCCAGGTCGCCATCTTCGCCACGATTTTCACGCGCCCTGCGCACGCGGCTGATCACGCAGCCATTCAGGCGGGTGCTGCCTTCGCTGCAGCCAGCGCCATGCCGCTGACCACCGCCGCGATCGTCTCCACGTCTGCCAAGGGGGCTCCCTGGTTCAATCGCGCCTGCAGCGCCCCATGGGAGACGGCGAAGACGATCGCCTGGCCGAGCAGGGCGTGGGTGCGCAGCACCGTCTCGACGCCGGATGGTTCGCTGCCGCGCAGGCGCGCCACGCACGCGTCCAGCGTGGTGTGCAGGGGTTCGAACAGCGTACGGTGGGCGCTGGCGAACGCGGCCGTTGGTTGGATCTGTTCGCGCGCCAACAGCAGCGTGCGTGGACCCGCATCCGGTGCCGACAGCAAGGCATGGACAAATGCCCGCATCAACTGTTGCAGCTGCTGCGTGGCCTGCCGCGCGCCAGTCGGCGGTGCTGCCGGCAGCGGCAGTCGTTCGGCAATGGCTTGGGCACAGCGCTGCAGCACGGCGGCATACAGTTCCTGCTTGCCGCCGAAGTGATACGGAATGGCTGACTGGCTGCAGCCGGCCATGTCCACCAGTTGGCGGGTACGTACACCCTCCACACCGAATGCGCTGAACAGCTGCAGCCCCGCGTGCAGCAGTCGGCCTCGGGTCTGCCCGCTGCGCGTCTCGGCCGCGCGCCGTCGTGCCGGTGTCTGCAGATGGGCGATGAACTCAGGCATCGGCCTGCATCAGCCGTGTCGAGTTTTCATTGAGCGCGGTACCCGCGTCCGCGCCGACGATGACCGTACCGCCGATGTTGGCCATGTGCCGCCCGAATGCACAGTTCGGTTCGAAGGCGAAGCACATGCCAGCCTGCAAGGGCAGTTCGCGCCCGACGGTCGGCAGCGGCGCGATGTGCGCATAGCACGCGGCCTCCGGCAGTGCTTCGATGCCTGGTGCACGGCCGAAGCCAATCGGTCCATAGGGGTTGAGGCTGTGAACCAACGGATGCACGTGCCAGCCGCCCGCCTCCAGCAGGGGCGCTTCCATCGCGTCGACGACATCGCCGAAGGTATTGCCCACGCGCAGTGCGGACAGGCCTGCTTCGTAGCTGCTGCGGGCGACGGCGGCGGCGCGATGGATGTCCTCGTGCACCTCGCCGACGGCCACCGCGGCCTGATGCTGGGTTTCCATCAGTCCGTACAGTGCGAAGATCTCCGACAACACCAGGTCACCATCGCGCAGGATGCGCGGCAGCTGTGCACGGTACTGCCAGGCGGGTGGTCCCCAGCCTACATACTCGGGACCCGAGCCGAGCAGCACCTCGGCGGTATAGCCCCCCAGCGAGAAACAGGTGGCGGTCACTGCGGCAACCAGTTCGGCTTCGGAAACACCGGGGCGAGCAGTGGCACGCAGCGCCTCGCTCATGGATTCACCGATCCAGGCGGCATGCGCGATCAGCGCCAGTTCTTCCTGGCTCTTTACCGAGGCGCGCTGGAAGAACGCACGATACACCGGTACGAATTCCGCGCCCGGCACTGCCGCCTGCATGCCCAGCAGGGTGCGAGCAGGCATCGCGCCGTCGAAGTAGAACGGCGGATAGGGCTCCAGCCCCAGCACGCCGATACGTGCCGAGTGCAGGCCACACTGCTGCAGCCAGCGGCCCACCTCCTGCCCGGATTTGCCCACCCACAGCTGTTCGGGTGCGATCCACTGCAGGTCGCCGCGCAGGCCGGCCTGCAGGTGGTCGGCAATCATCAGCGAGGCAAAGGTGAATACCCGGGGCGGCTGGTCGCCGACGAACACCACGATCGAGCCGGGCCGGTCATTGGTGAAGTAGCAGTCCGGCGAAAAGCCGGCCGGTGCAGCGGCTTCTCGGTCGCCATGCACAACCAGGGCATCGAGTCGTTCACTGGCCATGATGTCGCGGGCCAGGGCCCAGCGGCGGTCGCGTTCCATCAGGCTCAGTGGTGCGGGCGGCGTGCGCATGAGGGGTACTCCAGGGGAAGGAGCGCGCAGGCTCGATCACGCAGATGAATGAATCAACCGCTTGAATCGGCATTGCATGTGCGCTGCTGCGGGGGCAGCTGAAGTCGGCGATTGCGCAGCGTTGCCGATCATCGTGATGGGGCCACCGCCGCTGTTGATAGGATGCGCAACAACGCCACTCGCCTGGCCACAACAAGGATGTAGAACATGAACAGGATTGGATTGATCGCATTGCTGGCCTGTGCCGCCCCCGCCCATGCGGCCAGCCCCCTGTTGTCCGGCAGCTTTGTGCACGTCGGCTATTCGCCACCGACGAACAACTGCCGGCCACGCAGTTGCCGCTGTTCCTGGATGAACTGCAGGACCTGGGCAACGACACGATCATCCTCGGCCAAGTGCGTGCCACCCGTGCTGGCGTGGGGTGCGCCAGCGGCGTGCAGGATTTCGAATGGATTGCCGGCTTTCCCGGCAAGCTCGGCACCGTGCTCGACGCGGCAGCCTCGCGCGGCATGAAGGTCGTGGTCGGCACCACCTACAGTTCGGGGCAGTGCGCCACTTTCTGGCAAGGCCAGAACGCAACGGCCGTGGCACAGGATGCGACGCAGTCGTTGGCCCAGCTTGGCCAGCAGTACGGATCGCATCCGGCGTTCGCGGGCTGGTACATCACCGACGAGCCGGCACAGGTGCCGGCTGATCGCGCACCGTTCTACCGTGCGGTCGTGACGGCGCTCAAAGGCAGCACACCCTCGCGGCCGGTGATGGTCGCGCCCTACCTGGCATCATCCAGCGTTGATCCGGCCAGCGTGGGCCGGGCTGCTGCACAGTTCCGCACCGCCACCGGGGTGGACGTGCAGATCTGGCAGGACGGCATCGGTGCCGCCTCGCATGCGCGACTGTTCCAGTGGGATCGCGCGGGTCATTCCACCGAGGCGTATTACGAGGCGCTGTCGGCGGCGCTGGGTGCCAGCGGCCTGTGGGCCGACATCGAACTGTTCAACCATGGCAGTCCCTTGTTCCTGGACACCGGCAACGGACTGTCCGGCGCCTATCGCCCGGCCTCGGTACAGCGCATCAACCAGCAGTTGTGGAGTGCGCGCTCGGCCGGCAAGCGCGTTGCCTGGCTCAACCAGTACCACATGTCCGAGGTGGTCGGCCCCGGCCAGGGCTATGGCGAATCGCCGCGGCTGATGAACACCTATCGCGGGTTGTATGGCCTCGGTGCGTCCTACAGTGTCGATCCGGTGCAGACCACCTACAGCTACAGCGTGGCGCCGGATGCGAACTATCCGGACAGCAGCGGTCATGAGCTGTTCGATCGCCGCGTGGGGGATCCGCGCAATCCGATGGATGCCGGCTGGGTGGGCGTGCACGGCAACGTCAGCATCACCATCGACCTGGGCCAGCGTCGGCGCGTGGACTGGATCGGCCTGCATACGATGACCCGCCCGGCGTGGGGTATCGTCACGCCGACGTCGGTGGAGGTGATGTGCGCTGAGCCGGGAACTGCCGCAACCTGCATCGGCGTGCTGTCGGCGCCATTCACCCAGGCCGGGCTGAGCGGTTCGACCGAAGAGGAATACGTGCTGGGCAATGCCGCGCCGCTGGCCGCGCAGTGCGGCACGCTGGAGCTGCGGTTGGCCAATGGCAGCTGGACCTTCCTCAGTGAAATCGAGATGGCGGCCGAGCAGTAAGCGCCTCAGCGTTGGCGTGCGTCGTGCAGTCGCTGTGCGAACGGCCGCTGCTCAAGCGCCTGCAGTGCGTCGCGCAGCACCTGCTCCAACGACTGCCCAAGATCGGCATCGAGGCTGCGCGCCGCGCGCGCCGTGGCCTGCCACTGCGCCTGCAGCGCCGGCAACGCCTGCAGTGCGCGCGGGCTCAATTGCAGGATGCGCTCACGGCTGTCTTCACCGACCGCAGCGTGCAGCCAACCGTCGCGCACCATTGCTGAAACCGTCTGGCTGAGCGCCGAATGGCTGAGCCCGCAGGCCAGTGCGAGGTCCTTGATGCGGCAGGGGCCTTGCGCCATCAGCGTGCGCAGTACCGGGGTGTAGCGCGGCCGGTAGTCCAGCTTCAGGTCGCGGTAGGCCTGTTCGACCGCCGGGTCGAGCTGGTCGAGCAGGGCCCGCAGCAGCGTTCCCAGGGTGGCGTGTTGGAGATCCATGGGGGTGATGATATATAAGTACTTACATATCATCAACGTGGGGTGCGGTCATGGCGGTTTCGTGGATGCTGGGCGCGCTGCTGGCGACGTCCTGCCCGGCCCAGGACGCGGTGCTGCAGGCGGCGGCCACGGCGATAGAGGCGCAGTACCTGGACGTGGCCGAAGGCGCGCGCATTGCCGAGGCGGTGCGCGGCTGGTCCAGCCAGCAGCGCTATGTGGACAGCTGCGCGGACCCGAAGGCTTTCAGCGCACGCCTGAACCAGGACCTGGACGTGTTCGATGGCCACTTCCACGTCGAGCGGGTGGATGCCAGCGCCGGCCAGGACGACTGGCTGATGGCCTGGCGCGCGGATGCGCGCAGCAATGGTGCGGGCGTGCGCGAGGTGAGGGTGCTGGAAGGCAACATCGGCTACCTGCGGCTGAGCACCTTCTATCCGCTCGATCTGGCCCGGCCGAAGCTGGCCGCGGCCTTCACCCTGCTGGCCGACACCGATGGCCTGGTGCTCGACCTGCGCCAGAACGGAGGTGGCGATGATGGCAGTGCGGACCTGCTGGTGCGCACCCTGCTGGAGCCCGGTGTGACCGCAGTGCAGGTGCTGGAGCAACGTGGACGGCGTACCCCCGTGCCACTGCCGCCAGCGGGCCTTCCGCCGTACCTGAAGCCGTTGGTGATCCTGATCGACCGCCGCACCGGATCGGCTGCCGAATTTGTCGCGTACTCGCTGCAGGCAGCGGGGCGCGCGCGCATCGTCGGCAGCCGCAGTGGCGGCGCCGCACATATGTTCGATGATCCTGTGCTGCTGCCGGATGGCTATCAGATCAGCATTCCGGACCGGCAGCCGATCAATCTGCGCACCGGCGGCAACTGGGAAAGGACCGGTGTCATGCCTGATACGCCGGGCGGTGATGATCCGCTGTTCATCGCGCGGCAGCTGCTGGCCCCGAAAAAGTCGTCAGGATGAACGCATGCCTGCAAGGCGGTCCTATCGCAGATGCGCTGCTGCATGCCTAGAATCGAAGCATCCCGGTAGTTCCCGGGCGCTTCGAGTGAATGGACTCAATGAAGATTCTGTTGACCGGCAGTTCCGGGCGGATCGGACGCGCGATCTTCGGCGCGCTGGCGGCGGCCCATGAAGTGGTGGGGCTGGACCGCAGTCCGTTCGCCACTACGCGCATCATTGCCGATGTCACCGATCGTCAGGCGGTCACGCGGGCGGTGCAGGGCGTCGACGCGGTCATCCATACTGCGGCGCTGCACGCCCCGCACGTCGGCCTGGTGCCGGATGCGGTATTCCAGCAGATCAATGTGGAGGCGACCGCGCACCTGTTGCAGGCTGCCCGCGAGGCAGGTGCACGCCGCTTCGTACTGACCAGCACCACCGCCCTCTATGGTCACGCGGTGGTGGCCGGCGGCTGCCGCTGGATCGATGAGGACACCGAACCCCTGCCGCGCACCATCTACCATCGCAGCAAGCTGCAGGCAGAGGCGTTGGCTGAAGCCGCTGCGGCGCCGGGCTTCAGCGTGCGCGTGCTGCGCATGGCTCGCTGCTTCCCCGAGCCACCGGAGCGGATGGCGATGTTCCGCCTGCACCGCGGCATCGACGCGCGCGACGTGGCCAGCGCACATGCCGCGCTGCTGCACGATGAGGGCGCTGCCTTCGCACGCTACATTGCCTGCGCACCGACGCCGTTCCTGCGCGAAGACTGCCTGGAACTGGCCACCCAGCCGCGCAGGGTGCTGGCCCGCCGCGCCCCACAGCTGCTGGCCGAGTTCGAGCGCCGTGGCTGGCCGCTGCCGTTGAGCATCGACCGCGTCTACGACAGTGCACGGATGCGCAGCGCACTGGGCTGGCAGCCGCGCTTTGGCCCGGACGATGTCCTGCAGCAGTACGCCGCTGGCAGCATCGAAGTACTGCCGCGGGCGGAATGGATCAAGGACCGCGTGGCCGAATAGGGCGGCATTAGGGCGGGTTCCTGACCCGACCCTGAGCAGGTTCAGGAATGTGCAGGCGGACCGCCTCAACCTCGTTCGCAGACGGCCGCTAACCCGGTGCGCTTCCAGCGCCGGGCCCGCCCCGGCGGCCGGTGGCCTGCGCGACGGATCGCGCGCCTGCGCGGTGCCTTCGCGGTGCCGGTCGTCCTGAACTGCCTTGCGGACCCTTCCATGTCTTCTTCCCGTTCCGCCGCTGCCCGCCGCCCGGGCAGCATCGCCCACAAGTTGATGCTGGGCACCGCCGTGATCGCACTGCTGTGCTTCGGCCTGACCGCATTCCTGATCTACCGACAGGCCAGCGCCAGTCTGATCAGCGCCTCGCGCCAGACCATGACCAGCGAGGCCAACGCTGAAGCGCGCCAGGTCGCGGCTGATCTGGGCACTGCCTTCGCCAGCAATGACGCCATGGTCGAGACCGTGCTGGCCCAGCGCGCGCGCGGTGACGTGCCCGATCGCGCCAGCCTGGCGGCGGTGCTCGGCGAGCAGCTGCGCACCCATCCAGAATGGCTGGGCAAGAGCACCATGTGGGAGGCCGATGCCTTCGACGGCAAGGACGCCGAGTTCGTCAACACCGAAGCGCACGACGCCACCGGTCGCTACATGAGCTACTGGGCCTGGCACGACGGCAAGCCGCAGCAGTCACAGATGACCGACTACACCGAGACCGCCAGCGGTTCCGGTGACTGGTACATGGTGCCCAGCCGCGACAAGCTGCCGAAGGTCAGCGAACCCTATGCCTACGACATCGCCGGACAGCAGGTGCTGATGAGTACGCTGAGCACGCCGATCATCGAGAACGGCAGGTTCCTGGGCGTGTTCACCGTGGACTTCTCGCTGGCAGCGCTGCAGAAGCACCTGGCTACGTTGAAGCCGATGGGGGCTGGCCGCGTCGAACTGCTGTCGCCGAAGGGCGTGGTGCTGGCTTCGGCCAATGCCGCCGAAATCGGCAAGCCGCGCAACGATGCCCTGACCCGCAGCATGCTGGCCGACATCGCCGCCGACCGTCCGTTCGAGGCCTTCAGCCCCGATGCGGCCGGCAACGTGCGCGTGTATGTGCCGCTGCGCGTGGGCGACGCCCCGCAGCGCTTCGCGCTGGGCGTGGTGATGCCGCATGCGGTGATCGTGTCTGAAGCACGCCAGCTGCTGTGGCTGACCCTGCTGGTCGGCGTGATCGCCGCGCTGACCCTCAGCGCCGGTGTCTATGTACTGCTGCGTCGCCTGGCGATCCGCCCGCTGGCCGAAGCAGTGCGCGTGGCCGGCGACGTCGCCGCCGGCAAGCTGGACAGCACGTTGCCGGCACGTAGCAACGACGAAGTGGGGCGCCTGATGGACGCGATGCAGGGCATGCGCGGCCAGCTGCAGTCGGTGATGGCCGCGCAGGCTGAAATGGCGCGCCGCCACGATGCCGGTGAACTCAGCTACCGCATGGACGCTGCAGCGTTCCCGGGCGAGTACGGCCGCATGGTGGCCGACAGCAACCAGCTGGTGGCGTCCAGCAATGCGGTCACCCAGCGCCTGGTTGAAGTGATGCAGCGCTATGCCGTGGGCGACCTCAGCGTGGACATGGAAGCGCTGCCGGGTGAGAAGGCGGTATTCACTGCCGCGATGGCGACCACCAAGAGCAACCTGGCCGCGATCAACGAGCAGATCCAGCAGCTGGCCGCTGCCGCCGCTGCCGGTGATTTCGCTGTGCGCGGTGATGCACTGCGCTTCGACCACGATTTCCGCCGCATGGTGGAGACCCTGAACACGATGATGCAGGTCAGCGATCACAACCTGGCTGCACTGTCGACGCTGCTGCGCGCGATTGCCGCAGGTGACCTCAGCGCGCGCATGCAGGGCGACTTCCATGGGGTATTCGCGGTGATGCGCGACGATGCCAACAGCACCGTGCAGCACTTGACCCATATCGTTGGGCAGATCCAGCAGTCGGCGGCCAGCATCCGCCTGGCCGCCGGTGAGATCGCCGCCGGTAACAGCGATCTGTCGCGGCGTACCGAGCAGCAGGCCGCCAACCTGGAAGAAACCGCCGCCTCGATGGAGGAACTGACCTCTACCGTGCGCCAGAATGCCGATCACGCGCTGCAGGCCAACAGCCTGGCCGGATCCGCGGCGGGCGTGGCCAGCGAAGGCGGCCAAGTGGTCAGCCAGGTGGTGCACACCATGGAACAGATCGAGGCGTCGTCGCAGCGCATCGCCGAGATCATTTCGGTGATCGATGGCATCGCGTTCCAGACCAACATCCTGGCGTTGAACGCGGCGGTGGAAGCGGCGCGCGCCGGTGAGCAGGGGCGTGGCTTCGCCGTGGTCGCCAGTGAAGTGCGCGCACTGGCGCAGCGCTCGGCGGGTGCTGCGAAGGAGATCAAGGAGCTGATCGACGCCTCGGTGGCGCAGGTCGGCGCCGGTGCGCAGCTGGTGCACGGCGCGGGCCGTACCATGCAGGAGATCGTTGGTCAGGTCGGTCGGGTCAACGAGATCATGGCCGAGATCTCGGCCGCGTCACGCGAACAGTCGGCCGGCATCGAGCAGGTCAACCAGACCGTGGTGCAGATGGACGAAACCACCCAGCAGAACGCCGCGCTGGTGGAGGAAGCCAGCGCCGCCGCGCGGGCGATGGAAGAGCAGGCCGAGCAGCTGGCGGTGGCGGTGTCGCGCTTCCGCCTGCAGGCCGAGCCGCAGGTGCTGTCACGCCGCGCAGCTTGAGGCACTGCATGAACGAGAACGCCCGGCCAGGGCCGGGCGTCGTCGTTGCTCTCGCTGGTGCGCCGGACCGGGTCCGGTAACCGCTGCTGCTTAGAACATGCCTTCGAACGGGTTCCAGCTGGCCTTGCCCTTCACCTGTTCCAGGTAGTAGCTGTAGTTGGTGCTGGAGGCGACCAGGAAGTTCATGGCGATGAAGACGGCACGGGCCACAACGTCTGGCAGGAACAGGGTGACGATGCCCAGCGCGATGTTGATGCCGAGCACCACCAGCGCCTTGCGCCACATGCCCAGGATGAGCAGGTAGATGAAGCCGAAGAAGAAGGCGAAGAAATTGATGTTGACCTTCAGCCGGTCGCCGAAGGACAACGCCTTCCAGGCCTGCTTGAAGCCCGGCTCCTTGGGAGCGCCGTGCTGCTGGAAGAAGTTGAAGCGGAACTGCCACTTCGGGCTGAAGCGGGAGAGGTCGACTGCGTTCATTGACGAATACGTCCTTGTAGGAAAACGGTTACATGATACGGGGCGATCGGTTCAGGAAACCAGCCTCGGGCGTCAAAAATGTGACGGGTGGGCCGGTGTGGGCTGCGGCCGGGTGCCGCACCGTCACCCGCCCGCCTTGTTTTTAGGATAGGGTGCGCAGTTCCGCTGCCGCCCCAGCTGAACCCGGGCGGCGGCGGGATGTCCATGGAGGTTGCATGACCACACCTGCTACACCGGAAAACGCACCGGGACCGGTGCTCCTGCCGACACCTGAAGTGGTGCAGGCACAACAGCTGCTCGCACGCCAGCAATTGGCGGTGGCGATGGACCGTGCACGCACGGCCGCTACGCAGAACGCGGCCGCGGCCGCGCTGGAAAGCGAGTAATCCGCAACACCGCCGATCGCGCTGGCCTGTCGCCAGCGCGATCGCGGCGCGCGCCGCCGGTCAGAACCGCGCGGTCATGCTCAGGAAGTAACTGCGTCCGGCCACGAAGTAGTCGGTGGAGCCTTCGGCATACAGCTTCTTGTCGACCAGGTTGCTGACGCCGCCGCGCAGGGTTAGCACCTCGTTGACGTTCCAGGCCGCAGTCAGGTCATACAGGGTGTAGGCCTTGAGGAAGGTCGTGGCGGTGCCGGTCTGCTTGCCGGTGTACTGCGCCGACAGGCTGCTGGAAAAGACCGTGTTGGGCGTCCAGTCCAGCGACGAATAGCCGGAGAATTCGGGCGTATCGATCAGGTTCCTGCCGGTGGTCAGGTTCTTGGCCTCCTTCATCCAGGTGGCCGAAGTGCGCCAGCGCCAGTGCTCACCGAAGCGGAAGTTGAGGTTGCCTTCCATGCCGCTGGTACGGGCGCGCTGCACGTTGCTCATGCGCGTCCACCAGATGCCGTTGAACCGGCCCAGCGGGGCGTACTCGATCTTGTTCCTGAAGTCGGTATGGAAGTAGGTCAGGCCCGCATCGACCAGGTCGTTGTCGAAGCTGATGCCGATCTCGCGGTTGGTGCTGGTTTCCGGATCCAGATCCGGGTTGCCGGCCATGTAGCAGCCACCGCGGGTATAGCCCAACGGGATCAGCGAGGTGCAGCCGCGGCCGCCGGACTGGGTGGCCGCGGTGGCCGAATTCTCGGTCAGGCTGGGTGCGCGGAAGCCTTTGGAAACGCCACCGCGGATCGTCCACTGTTCGGCCGGATGCCAGACCAGGTAGGCACGCGGGCTGACGTGGCCGCCGAACTTCTCATGGTGGTCCAGGCGTGCGCCCAGGGTCAGCGCCAGGGTGCGGTGCAGCTTCAGTTCGTCCTCGACGAACAGCGCCCAGGTATCGACCTCCAGGTCCGAGCCACTGACCGCGTTGCCGGCATAGTCGATCGGCGCGCGGCCGATGGTGTCGGTGTTGGTCAGCTCCTGACGCTTCCACTGGCCGCCAACGGCGAACTGGTGTTCAACGCCGAGGGTGAACGGCGTGGTCAGGCTGCCTTCGATGATCGTATCGGTGGCTTCGGAGCGTCCAGTGGCACCGATGTCGTTCTTGTATTCGGTCCAGTACGCACTGATCTTCGAGTTGCCAAAGCTCCACTTGCCATCGTGGTTGAGTGACAGCGAGCTGCGCTTGAGTTCACTGGCACCCCAGGCGCCTTCGTCCTGTTTTTCCAGTGAGGCATCGATGAAGGCCTGCTGCACGCCATGACCAGCTTCCAGCGACAGCTCCTGGGCGTCGCTGAGCTTCCACTGCAGCAGCGCGTCGACATTGCGGTCCTTCTCGCCGGCGTAGGCATTGCCATAGACACCACCGTTGGAGCGGTCCGAGTCGCGGCGCATGCTGTTGGCGCCGATGCGCAGGCCGAAGCGTTCGCCGAGTGGGCCGGAGAACGTCGCGCCGATCTGCTGGGTATCCCCGCGCTTGCTATCACCCGGGCGGGTGTAGCTGTGGGTGGCACTGCCGTTCCAGTCATCGCCGATGCGCTTGGTGATGATGTTGATCACGCCGCCCATCGCGTCGGAGCCGTACAGCGACGACATCGGTCCGCGTACCACCTCGATGCGTTCGATCTGGTCGGGCGAGATCCAGTTCAGATCCTGACGGCCGAGGTCGGGTCGGTAATTGGTCGAGGCCGAGCTGCCCATGCGCTTGCCGTCCACCAGTACCAGCGTGTAGTTGGAGGGCATGCCGCGCAGCTTGATCTTGGACTGCTCGCCCGCCGCGCTGAGGCCACCGGTCACGCCCGGCACGCGGCTGAGCAGGGTGGCCAGGTCGCGCACCGGCTGGCGCTCGATATCCTCACGGCTGATCACGCTGATGCTGGCCGGCGCATCCTTGATCCATTGCTGGTTGCCCGAGGCGGTGACCACCACGGTATCCAGATCCTTGGTGGAGGCATCGGCGCTGGCCTCAGCGGCGGCCAGGCCGGGCAGGGCCAGCAGGCAGGCGGTGGCCAGGGCGGTGGCCAGGCGGGTGCGCGGCAGGCGCGCGGAACGGGAACGGGACGGCTGGGACATGACGGCTTCTATGGGAGAAAGTAGGGACCCGGTGGAAGCAGCAGGCGCAGCGGACAGCAGGCAGCCCCTTCCATGGGTCGTCGGCGCGGTGTGGACCGGCGCAGCTGGGTGGGTCTGTGCCGTGCGGAACACGGCGACCTGCCTGGTTAATGAAATGATAACCGTTCGCGTTTGTTACGATCCAGTACCCCCGGTGACAAAGTGACAACCTCCTGCGCCGCCACGGCACGCCTGCTGTTTGCTGAATGGGGACAAATGCCGGCGTAGACCTTCGCACGCGGCTTACATCCGGCGCCCTAGACTGAGCCGCATTTTCGATTCCGCCCCGTTGGAGATCGTGTGGGTTCCGGTAGTGACAGACATCGACTGTGTGGCCAAGCGCCGGCACAGCCAGGACAAGTGCGGGCGCCGGGAAGGCGCGCCGGGAACCTTCGTGCATGCAGCCCGGCCGGGACGGCCGGCCGTGCCGACCGTGGGGAGTAAGCGGTGATGGGGGGTCAAACCATCCACGCAGACGCGGAGGCCCCCGGGCTCGACGCCGGCTGGGCGCTGCTGCCGGCCGAGTCGCCGCTGCAGATGCCCGAGCAGACCCTGCGCGCAGGCGAACTGAAGGTCCGCCGTCACCGCACCTCGCCGCGACTGATCGGCCTGCGCCGGTTCTATATCTTCGGCGGCACGCTGGCGATGACCGCCATCGCCACCCGGATGATGTGGCGGGTGCTGTCGGCCAATGGCATCAGCGTGCTCGAAGCCTGCCTGCTGGTCCTGTTTGTCGGCCTGTTCGCCTGGATCGCGCTGTCTTTCGCCAGCGCCCTGGCCGGCTTCCTGACCGCTGTGTTCGATCGTGGCTACCGTCTCGGCATCGATCCGGACAAGCCGCTGCCGACCGTGCACAGCCGCACCGCGCTGCTGATGCCGACCTACAACGAAGACCCGCGCCGCCTGTTGGCCGGCCTGCAGGCCATCTACGAATCAGTGGCCGCCACCGGCCAGCTGGAGCGCTTCGACTTCTTCGTGCTCAGCGACACCCGCCGCGAGGACATCGCGCGCGCCGAGGAGCAGGTGTTCGCCGAGCTGCGTGATCGCGTGCCGGACGGTCGGGTGCGGCTGTTCTATCGCCGCCGTGGCGACAACAGCGGGCGCAAGGCCGGCAACATCGCCGACTGGGTCCGCCGCTTCGGTGGGGCCTACCCGCAGATGCTGATCCTCGATGCCGACAGCCTGATGACCGGCGACAGCATCGTGCGCCTGGTCGCGGGCATGGAACACAACGCCGATGTCGGCCTGATCCAGACGCTGCCGTCGGTGATTGGTGGCCGCACCCTGTTCGCCCGCATGCAGCAGTTCGGCGGCCGCGTGTACGGGCCGGTGATCGCCCGCGGCGTGGCCTGGTGGCATGGTGCCGAGAGCAACTACTGGGGCCACAACGCCATCATCCGTACCCGCGCCTTCGCCGACCACGCCGGCCTGCCGGCGCTGCCGGGGCGCAAGCCGTTCGGCGGCCACGTACTCAGCCATGATTTCGTTGAAGCGGCACTGATGCGCCGTGGCGGCTGGGCCGCGCACATGGTGCCGTACCTGGGCGGCAGCTACGAGGAAGGGCCGCCGACCCTGACCGATCTGCTGGTGCGCGACCGCCGCTGGTGCCAGGGCAACCTGCAGCATGGCAAGGTGGTCGGCAGCCGTGGCCTGCACTGGATCAGCCGCACCCACATGCTGATTGGCATTGGTCATTACTTCACCGCGCCGATGTGGGCGATGCTGATGCTGATCGGCATCGCCATCCCGCTGTTCCAGGAGGGCATCGATTTCAATGCCCTGCTGCACCTGTCGCCGAGCGTGTACTGGCGCGCCCAGGACGAGGAGCAGGTGGTGCGCCTGTTCGCGGCGACCATGGCGGTGCTGCTGCTGCCCAAGGTGCTGGGTTACCTGGCGATGCTGCTGGACCCGGTCGACCGCCGCGGGTGTGGCGGTGCCCTGCGCGCGTTCGTCTCGATGCTGGTGGAAACCGTATTGGCCGCGCTGATGGCGCCGGTGGTGATGTACGTGCAGTCGCGCGGCGTGGCCGAAGTGCTGTCCGGCCGCGATTCGGGGTGGGACGCGCAGCAGCGTGACGATGGTGGCATTTCGTGGCTGGCGCTGATCCGTGGCTACGGTGGGCTGGGGGTGTTCGGCGCCTTCATGGGCATGCTGGCCTGGGCGGTGTCGCCATCGCTGGCCGCGTGGATGGCGCCGGTGGTGATCGGCATGGTGCTGGCGGTACCGGTGGTGGCACTGACGTCTTCGCGTGGCCCCGGCGCCTTCCTGCACCGTCTTGGCCTGCTTGATATCCCCGAGGAGAACATCCCGCCGCCGGTGCTGGTACGCGCCGCGCAGCTGCGCCGGGAAGCGGCCGAACAACCGCCGCTGTACTGATCGTCCCGCGGCAGCGGCATAATGCGGCTCGAACTTGAAGGAGCCGCATCATGCTGCAAACGGTGGAACAGGAGACCGGCGCCTCGCCGCAGTGGTCGGTGATCTGGCTGCACGGCCTCGGTGCCGATGGCCACGACTTCGCGCCGATCGTGCCGGAGCTGGTGCGTCCGCATTGGCCGGCGCTGCGCTTCGTGTTCCCGCATGCACCGGTGCGGCCGATCACGATCAACAACGGCGTGCCGATGCGCGGCTGGTACGACATCGTCGGCATGGATTTCCGTTCGCGCGCCGACATGGTGGGCGTGCAGGAATCGGTGGTGCAGCTGGATGCGCTGATCGCACGCGAGATCGAGCGTGGCATCGCGCCGGAGAAGATCTTCCTGGCCGGTTTCTCGCAGGGGGGCGCGATCATCCTGACCGCCGCGCTGTCACGCACTGCGCCGTTGGCCGGCCTGATCGCGCTGTCCACCTACCTGCCCGAAGCCGACGGCGCAAAGCGCGCTGAAGGCGCCGTGCAGGTGCCGGTGTTCATGGCCCATGGCAGCAGCGATCCGGTGATCCCGCAGGCGGTGGCCGCACACAGTGCGCAGGCACTGCAGGCGCTGGGCCTGGACGTGGAATGGCACAGTTACCCGATGGCCCACCAGGTCTGCGCCGAAGAGATCCAGGCGCTGGGTGACTGGTTGCAGGAACGCCTGGGCGCTGCCTGACCCATGCCGCCGGCCAGCGCCCCGCCCTGGATGCCGGAACTGTGCCGCCTGCCGCGGCTGGCGGCGATGCTCGGCCTGGCTGAACTGGTGGTGGTGGTGCTGGCCCTGGCCCCGGATGGCAGCCGCCACTGGACTGTGGGCGAACTGCTGTCGGCCAGTGGTTTCGCCTTGTGGCTGGCGCTGGCCGTAACGGCCAGCCTGTGCCTGCTGCGGAACGCGTTGTCGAGGCTGCCACAGGTTCTGGGGGCGGTCTCGGCCATCGCACTGGCGACGCTGATCGCGGTGGTCTGCGCGGGCATCGTGCATGCCCTGTACGCGGTGCTTGGCGACAGCTTCGCCCGCGGCATCAGCTTCTGGCGCTTCACGCTGGGCAGCGCGGCGACGACGGCGCTGATCACTGCCTTGGCCCTGCGCTACTTCTATGTGAGTGATCGCTGGGCCGCGCAGGTGCAGGCCAATGCCCGCGCCCAGGCCGACGCGCTGCAGGCGCGGATCCGTCCGCATTTCCTGTTCAACAGCATGAACCTGATCGCCAGCCTGCTGCATCGCGATCCAGCGGTGGCCGAACGTGCGGTGCTCGATCTGTCCGATCTGTTCCGTGCCGCGCTGGGTGCAGGCGAGGGCGATTCCACCCTGCGCGACGAATGCGAGCTGGCCGAGCGCTACCTGTCGATCGAATCGCTGCGCCTGGGCGAGCGCCTGCAGGTGCGCTGGCAGCGCGACGAGCCGCTGCCGTGGGACCTGCCATTGCCGAGGCTGGTGCTGCAGCCGCTGGTGGAGAACGCCGTGCTGCACGGCATCTCGCGCCTGCCCGAAGGCGGCACCATTGAATTGCGGCTGGTGCGCGAGGGCAACGAGCTGCAGATCCGCGTACGCAATCCCGCGCCCGATCCACAGGCCCCGGGGCTGGCCCTGGCGCGCGGTGCCGGCCATGCCCAGCACAGCATCGGCCATCGGCTGGCCTGGCGCTTTGGCAGCGCCGCACGGATGACGGCTGGCTGGAGCGAGGGCTACTATGCCTGCCAGGTGACAGTGCCGATCCAGTGAGGGAACGATCGTGAGGGTAGTCATCGCCGATGACGAACCGCTGGCGCGTGAGCGCCTGCGCAGCCTGTTGGCCGCGCAGGACGGCGTGGACGTGGTGGCCGAGGCCGGCAACGGCGAACAGGCCCTGCACGCGTGTGCGGAGCTGCAGCCGGACCTGGTCGTGCTGGATATCGCCATGCCCGGGCTGGATGGCCTGGAAGCCGCCCGCCATCTGGCCAGCTTCGAGCCGCGCCCGGCGGTGGTGTTCTGCACGGCCTACGACGCGCATGCACTGTCGGCATTCGAGGCCGCAGCGATCGACTACCTGATGAAGCCGGTGCGCGCCGAACGCCTGGCAGCGGCGATTGCACGTGCACGCACGTTCCTGGCCGGTCGCGACGGCCAGCCTCAGGAACACAGCGGGCAGCAGGCCCGCAGCATGCTGTGCGCGCGCCTGCGCGGCAGCCTGCGCCTGATTCCGCTGGACGACATCCACTACCTGCAGGCCGAGGAAAAGTACGTGGTGGTGCACCACGCACGCGGCGAGGACCTGATCGAGGAGTCGCTGAAGTCGCTGGAGGAAGAGTTCGCCAGCCGCTTCATCCGCATCCATCGCAACTGCCTGGTGGCACGCCATGAGCTGGTGGAGCTGCGTCGTGGCACGGGTGGGCAGGTGCAGGCGGTGCTGCGCCATGGCAAGCAACCGCTGGAAGTCAGCCGCCGCTGCGTGGCGACGCTGAAGCAGGAGCTGCGGCATCTGTGAGTGTTCCGCGCGGCCTGCGGCCGCGACTGCTTACAGATCAACATCAAGATCAACAGCAACAGCAACAACGGGTCATGGCTCGGTATTTCTACGTGCTGGGTCGGGCCGGGGTGAGGTGGCGGGACACGCTGCAAGTACATCCCTGTAAGCTCGATGGCGCCATCCATGGCGCCAACGGTCCCGCCACCCCACCCCGGCCCAACCCTCTCGTTCTCCACTGCATCGGACAGCAAAAGCATTGTTGTTATCGGGTGGGGAGAGAAATGTAGAGTCGAGCCATGCTCGACTCAGAGCGAAGCGACCCGCTGTTGCTCTGCTTTTCTTTTGATCTTCCGTGGCTGGCGCGCACGGAAACTGTCAGAGGCCGGGCGGGGTGGGGGCGCGGGGGTGTCCGCGGCATGGATGCCGCGGCCAAGCCTCCACGGACGGATTCACGGCGTCCCGCGCGACCCCACCCCGCCCGGCCAAGCGCGATGGATCCAGCCGACGCACCAGCCACGAGGGGCTCCGCCGTTGGCCGTATCCACGCCGAAGGCGCGATAATGACCAGATGGAAACCGTCCGCATCGCCACCCGCAAGAGCCCGCTCGCCCTCTGGCAGAGCGAACACGTCGCCGACCGCCTGCGCCAGGCCCATCCCGGCCTGCATGTGGAACTGGTGCCGATGAGCACCCGCGGCGATGAGGTGCTCGACCGTTCGCTGGCCGCCATCGGTGGCAAGGGCCTGTTCCTGAAGGAGCTCGAGCTGGCCATGCTGCGTGGCGAGGCCGACTGCGCCGTGCACTCGCTGAAGGATGTGCCGATGGAACTGGACGAACCCTTCGCACTGCCGGCGATGCTGACCCGCCACGATCCAGCCGATGGTTTCGTCTCCAACCTGTACGCCTCGCTGGATGCGCTGCCGATCGGTGCGCGGGTGGGTACCTCGTCCCTGCGTCGTCAGGCACAGCTGCGCGCGCTGCGCCCGGACCTGGAACTGCTGGACCTGCGCGGCAACGTCAATACCCGCTTGGCCAAGCTCGACAACGGTGGCTACGACGCCATCGTGCTGGCCGTGGCGGGCCTGGAGCGTCTGGGCCTGGGCGCGCGCATCGTCGCGCGCCTGCAGCCGCCACAGTGGCTGCCGGCCCCGGCGCAGGGCGCGGTGGCGGTGGAGTGCGATGGTGGCAACGCGCGCTTGATGGCGCTGTTTGCCGGCCTGGATGACGCGGAAACCCGTGCCTGCGTGGAAGCCGAGCGGGCGATGAACCGTGCGTTGCATGGCAGCTGCCACGTGCCGGTAGCAGCCATCGCGCAGTGGCAGGGCGACGACCTGCACCTGCAAGGGCTGGTTGGCAGCGCCAGCGACGGCCGCGCGGTGCGTGCCGAGGCGGTGGGGCCGGCCAGTGATCCGGAAACGCTGGGCCAGCGCGTGGCGAAGATGCTGCTGGATGCCGGTGCCGGCGAGCTGCTGAACGTCTGACCCATCGCAGGTAGTGCCGGCCAGCGGCCGGCACTACCGAAAGAAGAACGGGCGCCTTTGGCGCCCGTTTCTTATTTGAACTTGTAGACCACGTTCATCGTGGTCAGCGTATCGGTCTTGCGCTTGTCCTCGGCCACGTCACTGTTGTAACGCGCCTGCCAGCCGGCCTTCAGCGCCAGATGTTCGTTCATGCTCACCGAAACACCGAAGTCGTTCTGGCCAAAGGTGTTGTAGGAACCCGATTCGACCAGCAGGGTGTTGACCAGGTCGGTGTTGTCGGTCAGCGAGTACTTCATGTCGAACAGACCGCGGCCGATCATGCCGGTGCGGGTGCGGTCGTCCTCGGTGCTGTGGGTGCGGCGCACACCGGGGCCGATCTGCGCGTCGAACGAGAAGCGCTCGGTGTTCCACAGGCGGGTGCCGTAACCCAGACCGAACGAGCTCTGGCGGTCGTAGGTGGCGAAGTCGTCGCGTTCGGTACGCACCGTCGCGGTCAGCTGGCGGTGCTCGCCCAGCTGCAGCGCGCTGCCGGCACTGCCGGTGTAGCGGTTGGCGGTGGTGTTGTTGCGGCGGGTGGTGGTGCCGTCGTCGTTGGTCTCGGTCACCTTGGAGCTGGAGCGCAGGCCGAACAGATCCATGCTGTGCACCCAGTCGCCATCGGTGTAGCGCAGGCGCAGGCGGCCGTTGAAGCTCTCGGTGCTGCTGTTGCCACGTGCCGAGGCGAAACCGAGCTCGCCACCACTGCCGCTCCACGGCGAGGACATCGCCGCCAGTTCGGAGGCATCCTGCGCATACGTGAGCGGTGCGCACAGCAGCAGGGGGATCAGCAGGGACACGCGCAGGGACATCGGGGCTTCTCCGAAGCGATTGACAGCCGGTGATGATACTGGAAGCGTGATGGCGGTCCGAATCGATCCAATGCGCGCTTCAGCGAACGTTGCCGCGATCGCCTATTCAGGGCAGATCGACGCGCAATGTCGGGTCGTTGAAGCGCGAATAGCGCAGGCGCAGCTGGAAGCTGCGGCCATTGCTGCTGCCGCTGCGCACGATCTGCCGTGGCAGGCCCTGGGCATCCACCCAGTACTCCAGGCGTTCGCCGGGTTGGGCGCCGCGCAACCGGTAGTGACGGGTTTCGACGCCATCCAGCGACTGGCTGCCCAGGTCTTCGGCCTGCAGGTCGGCGGGCAGGGCATCGGCCGGCAGCGGATTGCGCCACTGCTCGAGCAGGCCCGGCGGGGTTGGCACCTGGCGGACCGCACCCTCGGCCTGCAGGAACATGGTGTCGCCGATGATGGTCTGCGGCCCGGCCGGGGTCTGCACCCGGAAACGGTCGGGGGCGACGAAGTCCATGGCGCTGCGCACCGGCTGCGGCGCACCGAGCACCTCCAGTTCGGCGTGGAAGCTGCGCAGGGCCGAGAAGCGCTGGCTGGCGCCCAGCACGGCCTGCGCCGGATCCGCCGCAGGCACGGGCGCTCCGGTGCTGGCCGGCGCGGGCGCGCGATCACAGGCGACCAGCAGCAGGCAGGCCAGCAGGGACAGGGCAGGCAACCGGCGCATCGGGTGTTCCAGAGGGGTGGGGGCGACCACGATAGCCCAAACGTCCCACACAAGACCCGCGACTCGGACATAATCGGGGGTATGGACCGATACGAACGCATCACCGCCCTGCATCGTCTGCTCAAGTCCGCACGCTATCCGGTGACGGTGGCGACCCTGCAGGACAAGCTCGGTTGCTCCCGTGCCACCGTCTACCGCGATCTGGCCTTCCTGCGCGATGCGCTGATGGCACCGATCGAGGGCGACGGCGAGGCGGGCTTCCGCTACCAGGCTGACGAGAGCGACCGTTTCGAGCTGCCCGGCCTGTGGCTCAGCTCGGAGGAACTGCATGCCCTGCTGGCCTCGCAGCACCTGCTGGCGCGGACCGGCGGCGGCGTGCTGTCCTCGGTGCTGGCACCGCTGCAGCAGCGCATCGAGAGCCTGCTGGCGGCCCAGGCCGGCGTCTCCAGCTGGCCGGTCGACCGCGTGCGGGTGATTCCGCACCGCGGTCGCAAGTTCGATGAAGGCAGCTTCCGCAGCGTGGCTTCGGCCGTGCTGGAGCGCCGCCAGCTGGCGTTCGAGTACCGCGCCCGCTCCACCGACGAGCCGACCAAGCGCACCGTTTCGCCACAGCGCCTGACCCACTACCGCGACAACTGGTACCTGGATGCCTGGGACCATGACCGCGAGGCGCTGCGCAGTTTTGCCGTGGATCGCATCCACAAGGCGCGGGTGATCGACAGCACCGCCCGCGATGTGGCCGACAGCGAGCTGGACGAGCAGCTGGGGGCCAGCTACGGCATCTTCTCCGGCGCGCCGAAGGGCTGGGCGACCATTCTGTTCAGCGCCAAGGCCGCGCGCTGGGTGGCCGACGAGCACTGGCATTCCAAGCAGCAGGGCCGCTTCCTGGCCGATGGCCGCTATGAACTGAAGGTGCCGTACAGCGTCTCGCGCGAGCTGCTGATGGACGTGCTGCACTACGGCTCGGATGCCGAGATCGTCGAACCGGTGATGCTGCGTGAGCAGGCCAAGGCGCTGCTCGAGCTCGCCCTGAGCAACTACGACAACTCCTGACACTCCCCCCGAGAACCCTTCCGCCCATGAAAAAGACCCTGTTGCTGCCCCTGCTCGCCGCTGCGCTGGCCCTGACCGCCTGCGGCAAGTCCGGCGAGCCCTCGCAGAAGCTGGTGGTGGCCGCCACGGCCGTGCCGCATGCCGAGATCCTCGAGGTGGTCAAGCCGATCCTCAAGCAGGAAGGCGTGGACCTGGACGTGCGCGTGTTCAACGACTACGTGCAGCCCAACGACCAGCTGGTGCAGAAGCAGGTGGACGCCAACTACTTCCAGACCGAGCCGTACCTGGATGCCTACAACCGCGACCGCAAGACCGACCTGGTGAAGGTGATCGGCGTGCACATCGAGCCGTTCGGTGCGTACTCGCGCAAGATCAAGTCGCTGGCCGAGCTGCGCGAAGGTGCCGACGTGGTGATCCCGAACGACCCCAGCAACAACAGCCGCGCGCTGATCCTGCTGCACAAGGCCGGCGTGATCGAGCTGAAGGATCCGACCAACGCGCTGTCGACCCAGCGCGACATCACCGCCAATCCGAAGAACCTGAAGTTCCGCGAGCTGGACTCGGCGATGCTGCCGCGCGTGCTGGACCAGGTCGACCTGGCCCTGATCAACACCAACTATGCACTGGACGCCGGCCTCAACCCGACCAAGGACGCACTGGCGATCGAGAGCAAGGACTCGCCGTACGTGAACTTCCTGGTCGCACGCCCGGACAACAAGGACGACGCCCGTGTGCAGAAGCTGGCCAAGGCGCTGACCAGCCCGCAGGTGAAGGCCTTCATCGAGACCAAGTACAAGGGCGCGGTGCTGCCGGCGTTCTGACCGGCGCTACGGACGTTCTGGCCATGCGGTAGTGCCGGCCGCTGGCCGGCAATCTGCAAACGCCGCCAAAGATCATGGGGTTGCCGGCCAGCGGCCGGCACTACCTTCAATCGACGTGGAAGGCGAGGGTGGCGGCAACCGCCTGCTGCCATCCGGCGTACAGTTTCTCGCGCCGCGCCACCTCCATCTGTGGCTCGAAGCGCCGGTCCAGGCCCCACTGCGCGGCGATCTGCTCGCGGCTTGACCAGAAGCCCACGGCCAGCCCGGCCAGATAGGCCGCACCCAGCGCGGTGGTCTCGGTCAGTCGTGGCCGCAGCAGCGGCACGCCGAGGATGTCGGCCTGGAACCCGGCCAGGAAATCGTTGCCGATCGCACCGCCATCGGCGCGCAGCTCGGTCAGCGCAATACCGGCATCGGACTGCATCGCATCAAGCACGTCGCGGGTCTGGTAGGCCATCGCCTCCAGCGCCGCGCGCACGAAGTGCGCCTTGCGCGTGCCACGGGTCAGGCCGAACATCGCACCGCGCACATCACTGCGCCAATAGGGCGCACCGAGGCCGACGAACGCCGGCACCAGGTAAGCGCCGCCGCTGTCGGGCACCTGCGCGGCCAGTGCCTGGCTGTCGCTGGCGCGTTCGATCATCCGCAGCCCATCGCGCAGCCACTGCACGACCGAGCCGGCAATGAAGATCGAGCCTTCCAGCGCATATTCCACGCGCCCGTCCAGGCCCCAAGCGATGGTGGTCAGCAGTCCGTTGCGTGAACGCACCGCTTGTGTGCCGGTGTGCATCAGCATGAAGCAGCCGGTGCCATAGGTGTTCTTGACCATGCCCGGCTGGAAGCAGGCCTGGCCGAACAGCGCCGCCTGCTGGTCGCCGGCGATGCCGGCGATCGGGATCGGATGATCGAAGAAGAACTGCGGCCGGGTGTGTGCGTACACCGCGCTGGAGTCGCGCACCTGCGGCAGCATCGCGCGCGGGATGTCCAGCAGCGCCAGCAGGTCGTCATCCCAGTCCAGCGTGTGGATGTTGAACAGCAGGGTGCGCGCGGCGTTGCTGTAGTCGGTCACGTGCGCCTGGCCACCACTGAGGTTCCACACCAGCCAGCTGTCGATGGTGCCGAACAGCAGTTCGCCGCGCTCGGCGCGCTGCTGTGCACCCTCCACGTGGTCAAGAATCCAACGCACCTTGGTGGCGGAGAAATAGGCGTCGATCAGTAGACCGGTGCGCTCGCGGATCAGCGCCTCGTGCCCTTCGGATTTCAGCCGCTCGCAGATGGCATGGCTCTGCCGCGACTGCCAGACGATGGCATTGTGGATCGGCTGGCCGGTGGCACGGTCCCAGACCACGGTGGTTTCGCGCTGGTTGGTGATGCCCAGTGCCGCAATATGGCGCGGGTCGATCTGCCCGCGGCTGAGCAGTTCGGTCAGCGTGGCATAGACGCTGGTGAGGATCTCGCGCGGATCATGCTCGACCCAGCCGGGCTGCGGGAAGATCTGCGCGAACTCGCGCTGCGCGCTGCCGACGATGTCGCCGGCACGGTCGAACAGGATCGCGCGCGAACTGGTGGTGCCTTGGTCGATGGCCAGCACGTAGCGGGGCGTCATGCAGCGTCTCCGGTAGCGTTGGGGAAATCCTAATGCATCGGTCGCGTCACGCGCGGCCGCCCTGGTACTGCCAACCTTGGTTGGCACACGTGGAAACACCGGGGTCAGAGCCCTTTCCGTGGGAAGGGGACCCGACCCCGCATCCACGCCTGCAGCCGTGCCACCTGCGCAGCATCCAGCCGCAACCCCAGCTTGCTTCGGCGCCACAGGATATCGTCGGTGTCGCACGCCCACTCGCGTTCGCGCAGGAAGTCCACTTCGCGTGCATGCAGGCCGCCGCCAAAGTCCTCACCAAGATCGTTCACACCCTGCAGGCCATGCAGCAGCTCCGCGCTGCGGCTGCCGTAGGCGCAGGCCCAGCGGCGTGCAATCTCAGCGGGCAACCACGGTGCCAGCACCTGCAGGCGGGAGCGCGCCTGTGCGGCGTCACCCCAGTCGCTGCCCGGCAGCGGGTCTCCGCGTGCTGTCCAGGCCGGGCCCATCTGCGGCAGGGCTGGCCGCAGCAGCTCCAGCGCTTCCTCGGCGAGCACCCGGTAGGTGGTCAGCTTGCCGCCGAGCACATGCAGCGCCGGTGCCGGGTCGGACTGCAGTTGCAGCCGGTAGTCGCGGCTCAGTTTCGCCGCGTGCGGGTCCGGATCGGCCAGCAGCGGACGTACACCGGCGAACTGCCAGACCACATCATCTGCACTGATCGGTTCGCGCAGGTAGCGATTGGCCGCTTCGCACAGGTAGGCGACCTCGGAGGGCAGCACGCTGCAGCGTGCCGGATCGCCGCGGTAGTCGGTGTCGGTGGTGCCGACCAGCAGATGATCGTGGGCGAACGGCAGCAGGAACACCACGCGGCCATCGGGCTGCTGCAGCAGGCAGGCACTGTCATCGGGCCAGGCACGGCGCAGCACGATGTGGCTGCCCTGCACCAGCCGTAGCGCGGGGCCGCCGCTACGTGCCTCCATCTGTTCCAGCAGGCCACCGGCCCATGGGCCGGCCGCATTGGCGACAGCGTGCGCGGTTACATGCTGCTGGCCATCGGCGCATTCCAGTACGGCCTGCCAACGGCCCTGCACAGGTCGCAGTTCGATGCAGCGGCTGCGTACCTGTACCTGCGCGCCACGCTGGGCAGCGTCCAGGGCGTTGAGCAGCACCAGGCGCGCGTCATCGACCTGCGCGTCGGCGTAGCTGAAGGCTTGCCGCAGAACCGGGGAGAGCCAAGGGCCGAGCGGATCCTGCTGCAGATCCAGGGCGCGCGACGGGGGAAACGACGGGGGAAACGACGGGCTGCGCCGGCCCAGGTGGTCGTACAGCCACAGTCCCACGCGCAGCACCCAGCGCGGTCGCAGGTGGGGTTCCCACGGCAGTACGAAGCGCAACGGATGGACCAGATGGGGCGCCTGCCGGCGTACCACCTCGCGTTCGCCCAGTGCCTTGCGCACCAGGCCCAGCTCGCCCTGTTCCAAGTAGCGCAGGCCGCCGTGGATCAGTTTGCTGCTGGCACTGGAGGTATGCGCAGCGAGGTCGTGCTGCTCGCACAACAGCACGCGCAGGCCACGACCGCTGGCATCACGGGCGATGCCGGTACCGTTGATGCCGCCACCGATCACCAGCAGGTCGACGTCATGCATCGCGCCTCCGCATCCTGTTTGTGTGTAGAGCCGACTGTCAGTCGACTGCTTTTTCGATAGCCGAGCATGGGCTCGGCTCTACAAGAGCAGTCGACTGACCGTCGACTCTACAGAACGCAGGTGACGGAAACGACGACGGGCCCCGAAGGGCCCGTCGCGTTACATCAGTGAAGCAGGTGCAGCCTGGATCAGAAGCGGGCACCGATGCCGAAGCCGACGGTCCACGGATCCATCTTGGCTTCGCCGATCTTCTCGCCGCCAACCTTCACGTCCGGGCGGGCGCGCATGTAGCGGGCGTCAGCACGGGCGAACCAGGTGGAGTTGATGTTCATGTCCACGCCGACGGTGCCGATCACGCCCTTGGCATCCTTGAAGCGGATGTCGGTGTCAGCGCCGTTGCCCAGCTTCTCGTTGCTGAAGCTCGACTGGTAGTAGCCCACGCCCACGAACGGGCGGAACACGTTGTCGGCCTGGCCGAAGTGGTACTGGCCGCTCAGGGCAACCGGCTGCTGCTCGACCGAGCCCAGGCGGGCGTTGTTCGGGCCCTTGAACTTGTTGTCGAACTTGTCGGCGGCGCCCCACAGCTCAACGGCCCAGTTGTCGTTGATGTAGTAGCTGAAGCTGACGGTCGGCGCCGGGCCACCATCGGTCTTCTTCACGCCGGTGATCGGGTCGTTCTTCGGTTCCAGCAGCGAGATGCCGCCAACAACGGCAAAATGCTTGCCCGAAGCGGTGTCGGTGCTGCTGCTGTCCTGGGCGAAAGCGGCCGGCGCGAACGCGGCGGAGGTCAGCAGGGCGAGACTCAGGATACGGATGGAGCGCATGGGGGTATCTCCTAATGTTTCTTGTTTTGGGCCCCCGGTTGCGGGGCGAGCACACCGTAGTCGCCTCAACATGAATCGAATCCGACGCGCGTTAAAAAATAGTTTTCCTTGTTCAGCGATCAGCGCGAAAAGCCTGTATTCATGGGGTTTCCGGTCATCGGTGACATTCATTCAGTTGGAGAAGATGTGAGCGTGGCAACGATGTGCATCGGCCTGCAAGCGCAGGTGAACGTGGATTGCAGGGTGCTGCTGCTGGGCTCGATGCCGGGCGTGGCATCGCTGCAGGAGCAGCGTTACTACGCGCATGCGCGCAATCGTTTCTGGCCGCTGCTGGCCGATATCTGCGGATTCGACGCGGGTCTGCCCTATGTGCAGCGACTGCAGGCACTACAGGCGTCAGGTGTCGGCCTGTGGGATGTGATCGGCCAGTGCGAGCGGCGCGGCAGCCTGGATGCGGACATCGTGCGCGGCACGGAAGTGCCCAATGCGCTGCCGGCACTGATCGCTTCGCTTCCTGAGCTGGAGCTGATCGGTTGTAACGGTGGCGCGTCGCTGCAGGCCTTCCAGCGCTGGGTGCTGCCCTGCCTGGAGACCCCGCCAAGGCTGTTGGCACTGCCGTCCACCAGCCCGGCCAATGCGGCCTGGTCGCTGCCACGGCTGCGCCGGGCCTGGCAGCCGGTAGCCGACGTACTGGCGACATGAAGCGGACATCGTCCGGACAATACGCTACCGACTGGTCGCGGCCGCAACCCATGAGCAACAGCGTGTCCCGGCTGCGTGCGTACTGAAAACACCTGTAACGGTTGGCGCTGGCCCCCGCTGGCCGCACAATAGACGTTTCCCTACACCAGATTGCCGGAGTTATCCCCATGGCCGAAATCAAGGAAGCACTTGTCCCCGATATCGGTGACTACAGCGATATTCCGGTAATCGAGGTGCTTGTCGCCGTCGGCGACACGGTCAAGAAGGACCAGGGCCTGGTGACGCTGGAAAGCGACAAGGCGACCATGGAAGTGCCGTCCTCGGTGGCTGGCGTGGTCAAGGAACTGAAGGTCAAGGTCGGCGACAACCTGTCCGAAGGCAAGGTCGTGGCCCTGATCGAAGTGGCCGAAGGCGAAGCCGCCAAGCCGGCGGCGGCTGCGCCGGCACCGGCCAAGGCCGCTGCCCCGGCTGCTGCCACCCAGAGCGCGCCGGCCCCGGCCGCAGCTGCGCCGGCCGCTCCGGCTGCCAGCGGTGGTGCGGTTGAAGCGCTGGTGCCGGATATCGGCGACTACTCCGGCATTCCGGTCATCGAAGTGCTGGTCGCCGTGGGCGACACGGTCAAGAAGGACCAGGGCCTGGTGACGCTGGAAAGCGACAAGGCCACCATGGAAGTGCCGTCTTCGGTGGCTGGCGTGGTCAAGGAGCTGAAGGTCAAGGTCGGCGACACTCTGTCGCAGGGCAATGTGGTCGCCATCATCGAAGCCGAGGGCGCTGCTGCGCCTGCGCCGACCAAGGCTGCCGCTGCTGCCGCCCCGGCTGCCGCCGAGACCGCCACCAAGGTCGAGCCGGTCGCTGTGCCGGCGCAGCCGGACAAGCTGGCGGCCCGCGAGATCGCCTCGGCCGGTACCCCGTCCAGCCCGCCGGTGCAGTTCAACGCCGATGGCGTGCTGCCGGCCAAGGTGCCGTATGCCACCCCGGCGGTGCGTGTGTTCGCCCGCGAGCTGGGCGTGGACCTGCTGCAGATCAACGGCACCGAGAAGGGTGGCCGCATCACCAAGGGTGACGTGCAGAAGTTCGTCAAGGCCGCACTCAGCGGTGGCGTGCCGGCTGCCGGCGGTGCTGCTGTTGCTGCCGGTGGTGGCCTGAACCTGCTGCCGTGGCCGAAGGTCGACTTCAGCAAGTTCGGCGAGACCGAGGTCCAGCCGCTGTCGCGCATCAAGAAGATCTCGGGTGCGAACCTGGCCCGCAACTGGGCGATGATTCCGCACGTCACCCAGTTCGAGCAGGCTGACATCACCGACCTGGAAGGCCTGCGCGTGGCGCTGAACAAGGAAAACGAGAAGGCCGGCATCAAGCTGACCATGCTCGCCTTCCTGATCAAGGCCAGCGCCGCGGCGCTGAAGAAGTTCCCGGAATTCAACGCCTCGCTCGATGCCAGCGGTGAAAACCTGACCCTGAAGAAGTACTTCCACATCGGCTTCGCCGCCGACACGCCGAACGGCCTGGTCGTGCCGGTCATCCGCGACGTGGACAAGAAGGGCGTGGTGCAGATCGCGCAGGAAACCGGCGAACTGGCCAAGAAGGCACGTGACGGCAAGCTGGGCCCGGCCGACATGAGCGGCGGCTGCTTCTCGATCAGCTCGCTGGGCGGCATCGGCGGCACCGCGTTCACCCCGATCGTCAATGCACCGGAAGTGGCCATCCTCGGCGTCTCCAAGTCGTCCATCCAGCCAGTCTGGAACGGCAAGGAGTTCGCACCGAAGCTGATGCTGCCGCTGTCGCTGAGCTACGACCACCGCGTCATCGACGGCGCTCTGGCCGCACGCTTCACCACGTACCTGTCGCAGGTACTGGCCGACATGCGCCGCGTGCTGCTGTAAGGCACCGCTTCGCCCCCACCGTGCGGCCGCAGCCCCTGGCGCGGCCGCGTGAACAGATGCAGTGACAGCCCGCCGGCCATGCCGGCCGGGCACGAGGAAAACCCACCATGGCCACGATTGAAGTCAAGGTTCCCGACATCGGCGATTACAGCGATGTGCCGGTGATCGAAGTGTTGGTCGCCGTCGGCGACACGGTGAAGAAGGATCAGGGTCTGGTGACCCTGGAATCGGACAAGGCCACCCTGGAAGTGCCGTCCTCGGCCGCCGGCGTGGTCAAGGAAATCAAGGTCAAGCTGGGCGACACCCTGTCCGAAGGTGCCGTGGTCGTGGTGCTGGACGCTGAAGGCGCCGCCGAAGCTCCGGCCAAGGCCGCTGCGCCGGCTCCGGCAGCGGCCGCTCCGGCCAGCAAGCCGCCGGTGACTCCGTCGCACCGCGCCCCGGCTGAACCGGCTGCACCGAAGCCGGCGCTGTCCAGCGGCAAGCCGGCCGATATCGAATGCGAAATGGTCGTGCTGGGCTCGGGCCCGGGCGGCTACACCGCCGCCTTCCGCGCCGCCGACGTCGGCCTGGATACGGTGCTGGTCGAGCGCTACGCCAGCCTCGGCGGCGTCTGCCTCAACGTGGGCTGCATTCCGTCCAAGGCGCTGCTGCACGCCGCAGCGGTGATCGACGAAGTGGCCCACGCCGGTGATTTCGGCGTCGAGTTCGGCAAGCCGACCATCACCCTGGACAAGCTGCGCCAGTACAAGGAAAAGGTCGTCAACCAGCTGACCAAGGGCCTGGCCGGCATGGCCAAGCAGCGCAAGGTGCGCAGCGTGCAGGGCGTCGGCAAGTTCGTTTCCGCCAACGAGCTGGAAATCACCGCGGCTGACGGCAGTACCCAGCTGCTGCGCTTCCAGAAGTGCATCATCGCTGCCGGTTCGCAGGCGGTGAAGCTGCCGAACTTCCCCTGGGACGACAAGCGCGTGATGGATTCCACCGACGCGCTGGAGCTGGCCGAAGTGCCGGGCTCGCTGCTGGTCGTCGGCGGCGGCATCATCGGCCTGGAAATGGCCACCGTTTACGGTGCGCTGGGCAGCAAGGTCACCGTGGTCGAGTTCATGGACCAGCTGATGCCGGGCGCCGACAAGGACCTGGTCAAGCCGCTGGCCGACCGCCTGAAGAAGCAGGGCATCGAAGTGCACCTGAAGACCAAGGCCTCCGGCGTCACCGCCGATGCCAAGGGCATCACCGTCACCTTCGAAGCGGCCGAGGAAGGGCAGGCGCCTGCGCTGGCGCAGGGCACCTTCGACCGCGTGCTGGTGGCCGTGGGCCGCTCGCCGAACGGCAAGAAAATCGATGCCGAGAAGGCTGGCGTGCAGGTCACCGAGCGTGGCTTCATCCCGGTTGATCGCCAGATGCGCACCAACGTGCCGCACATCTTTGCCATCGGCGACATCGTCGGCAACCCGATGCTGGCCCACAAGGCCACGCACGAGGGCAAGCTGGCCGCTGAAGTGGCGGCCGGCCACAAGAAGGAATGGGTGGCCCGCGTGATCCCGTCGGTGGCCTACACCAACCCGGAAATCGCCTGGGTCGGCGTGACCGAGTCCGAAGCCAAGGCCAAGGGCCTGAAGGTCGGCGTGGCCAAGTTCCCGTGGGCCGCCAGTGGCCGCGCGATCGGCATCGGCCGCACCGAGGGCTTCACCAAGCTGATCTTTGACGAAGAAACCCACCGCATCATCGGTGGTGCCATCGTTGGCGTGCATGCCGGTGACCTGCTGGCCGAGATCGGCCTGGCCATCGAGATGGGTGCGGAAGCCGAGGACATCGGCCACACCATCCATGCGCACCCGACGCTGAGCGAATCGGTGGCGATGGCCTCGGAAATCTACGACGGCACGATCACCGATCTGTACATGCCGAAGAAGAAGTAAGGCGCCCGCGCCGCTGCGAACGAAAAGCCCTGGCTTCTGCCGGGGCTTTTTCGTTGGCTGCAGGAATGTCTTCGGCTGTTGTCATCGCGAGGGTCTGGGCCACTGCGCGGGTGGCAGGCATTTCGACAAATGTCCCCCGTCGCCCGCCTGCGGCGGTCGCCTCCTCCTTTACTTTGTCGAAATGCCTGCCACCCGCGCAGCGGCTCGGCTTGCGGAAAGTAGAGCCACTGCCACTGCAAAGGCCGCGTGGATGCCTGACACGCGGGGGGAGAGGGGCTTGCGTGCGAAGTAAAGGAGGAGGTGACGGCCGCAGGCCGGCGCCGGGGGACATTCGCACGCAAGCCCCTCTCCCCCCAGCGCTCGACCAACCTGCTTCTCTGCTCGACGATGCAAAGAAAAAGCGCGGCCCCGATGTTCCGGAGGCCGCGCCAGGAGAGAGGATGCCGTGGAAGGGGCGTGGGATCAGAACACGAAGCTGACGCCGGCCACCGGGCCCTTGAATTCCTGCTTCAGACCGATGGTGCCGTCACTGCCCTTCTTGTCCGCGTCGAGCTTGAACCAGTCGTACCCGGCGAACACACCGAAGTTCTTCGTGAAGCGGTAATCGACGATGGCGTTGGCGCGGCTCAGGTCGCCCTTGTAGTCATCGAAGCTGCCCCAGCGCGTGTTGAGGTACTGGCCCTGCAGCGTGATCATCCACTTTTCCGACGGCGTGAAGCTCAGGCGCGCACCGACCACCGGCGCCACGCCGTCGGTCTTCTCATTGAGGAACTGGCCTTCGTAGACGGTGCCCAGATCGGCGTAGGCCTTGGTGCTGACCTTGGCGTACTCGGCACCCAGCTGCAGGCCGAGGTCGAAGGTATCGGTGTCCACCACCGAGTAGTCATAGACCAGGCTGGCGACCTGGTACTTCAGTTCGCCCTTGACGAAGCTGCCGGACGGCACGTTGACGTCTCCGAAGGAGATGTCCTGGCCAAGGGTCTCGCGGCGGTCCTTGTCGTACTTGAAGTAGTTGAACAGCAGGCGCTGGCGGTTGCTTATGCGGAACATGCCGTCGATGCGCGGTTCCCACTCCTTGCCACCCAGCTTGAAGTCCTCGGAGAAGCCGATGTCCTGGCCGGCGACGTTGGTCTTGCCGCGAAGGGTGTTGTCCGAGTCGATGTTCATCGCACCCAGGCGCAGGGCGAAGCGGTCGTCGCCTTCAGCGGCGTGGGCGGCAGTGGCGAACGAGGCGCCGGCGGCGAGCAGGGAGAGGGCGAGCAGGGTGGGTACGGAGCGCATCGAAGAGTCCTTGCAGTGGTTCATCAGAATGAAGACCACTGTGCCGGACAGGCCCGTCCACCATCCGTGAACGTATGGTCCACGAAGTGTGCACGGTTCAGCGCTGTCGCGAGGATGCAAAAAGATGGCCCCGGAGCCGGGCTTCGGGGCCATCGTGGGACCTGCGGGGCGGAGCGTCGACGAGGTTGCTGCAGGCAGGTCGAAAGATCGGACCGGCGCATTCGGTGAAAGTTCCGCAGCCTGCGACCAAAGTTCAATACTGCGGTGCAGCATCACGCGGACGTCATTGTCCCCTGGGTGGCACGCAAAAATGTAACCGTTACCGCAACTTGCGGCTTCCCGGGATGAACAGGGAGCGGTTGTCTCGCAAATTGTCCCATTGCTATAATTTGGCGGCTCGATGAGGCCCCCCTGCTGTAGCCGCCTCAGCCCTCCACTTGCAACCACGCGGGACGTCCTGTGCTGAACTCCGTTGATGCGGGTCGGCGACTGATGCTGCGCGCCGCGGTCTACCCGCTGGCCGCAGTGGCTGTCCTGGCCCTGGCCTTCCTGCTGGTAGGTCCGAAATATGCCCTCGGCGCGCTGGCGTCCGGTGTGGCCATTTCGGCCGGTGGCTGGGTCGCGGCGCGGATGGCACTGGGCGGTGGGGCACTGGCCGCAGGATCGGCGATGGCTCGCCTGATCATTGCGATCGTGGCCAAGTGGGTCGTGGCTTTCGGCGTCCTGCTGGTGGGGTTCCTGGTCTTCAAGCTGCCTGCGTTGGCGCTGTTGGCCGGAATCGCCGTCGGCTTGATGTTCCAGGTCCTGGCGATGGCCAGGCGTTGACAGAATTCAATTAACTAAGGTTCCGGACACATGGCGGGCGAGGCTCTAACCCCTACCAGCTACATCCAGCATCACTTGCAGAACCTGACCGCTCCGGTCGGCAAGGGCGAGGGTATGTTCTGGCATATCCACGTCGATACCTTCCTCACCGCGGTCCTGATGGGCCTGGTGATCGTGGTCGCATTCTGGCTGGGCACCCGCAAGGCCACTGCCGGCGTGCCGGGCAAGTGGCAGGCCTTCGTGGAAATCTGCCTGGAGTTCGTCGACCGCCAGGCCAAGGACACCTACCACGGCAAGAGCAAGCTGGTCACGCCGATCGCCATCACGATCTTCTTCTGGATTCTGTTGATGAATCTGCTGAAGATGATCCCGGCCGATTTCATCGCCAAGCCGCTGGAATGGGCGGGCGTGCACTACTGGAAGCCGGTGCCTACCGCTGACGTCAATGCCACCCTGGGCATGGCCATCAGTGTGTTCTTCCTGATGCTGTTCTTCGCGCTCAAGTCCAAGGGCCTGGGCGGCTTCATCAAGGAATTCCTGACGGCGCCGTTCGGCAAGTGGATGATGCCGTTCAACCTGATCCTCAACATCGTCGAGTGGCTGAGCAAGCCGATCTCGCTGGCGATGCGACTGTTCGGCAACATGTTCGGCGGCGAAATCGTGTTCCTGCTGATCTGGGTGCTGGGTGGTGCCGGTTTCTTCGGTGCCATTGCCGGTGGTGTGTTCGGCCTCGGCTGGATGCTGTTCCACCTGCTGGTGATCCCGCTGCAGGCCTTCATCTTCATGATGCTGTCGATCGTGTACCTGAGCCTGTCGGAAGACGCTCACTGAGTTTCAAGCTTCAACGCGTTTCAACCTTCATCCGTTTCATCACCCTTAGCAACTTAAGTTCCTGGAGATAACCATGTACTTCGCCGTCCTGACCAACTTCGCGCAGATTCAGAGCTCCACCGCCCTTGCCGTCGGCATCATGATCGGCCTGGCCGCGCTGGGCGCCGGTCTGGGTCTGGCCATCATGGCTGGTAAGTTCCTGGAGTCGGCCGCCCGCCAGCCGGAACTGATCCCGGTCCTGCAGGTCCGCATGTTCATCACCGCCGGCCTGATCGACGCCGCGTTCATCATCTCGGTCGCCGTTGGCCTGCTGCTGGCCTTCGCCAACCCGCTGTCGGCTGCCTTCGCTGGCGCCGTCACCAAGGCTCTGGCCGGCTGATACAGCGGTTTGAGACGACCGGGTGCTGATGCACCCGGTTTCGGATGAAGGCCGGATGTGCCGCTTCGGCGGCACATCCACCCCGAAACCAGCGATCGAGCTAACCATGAATATCAATTTCACCCTTCTTGCGCAGGCGCTCGCCTTCGCTGGTCTGATCTGGATCATCGCGACCAAGATCTGGCCGCCGCTGATGAACGCGATCGAAGAGCGCCAGCAGAAGATTGCTGAAGGCCTCGCTGCTGCCGACCGCAGCCAGAAAGATCTGGCCCAGGCGCAGGAGAAGGTCAACGAAGCGCTGAAGGAAGCACGCACCAAGGCCAACGAGATCATTGATCAGGCCCACGCACGTGCCAACCAGATCGTTGATGCTGCCCGTAACGAAGCGATCACCGAAGCCACCCGTCAGAAGGAACTGGCCCAGGCTGAAATCGACGCCGCCGCCAACCGTGCCCGTGAAGATCTGCGCAAGCAGGTGTCCGCGCTGGCCGTGACCGGTGCCGAAAAGCTGCTCAAGCGCGAAATCGACGCCAACGCCCACAAGGCGCTGCTCGACGAGCTGGCCTCGGAGATCTAAGGATGAGCCAGGCCCTCACGCTTGCCCGCCCGTACGCCCGCGCCGCGTTCGCGACCGCGCGCGACGAAGGCGCGTTCGCGCCGTGGTCGGACGCCCTGGCGTTCTCCGCCCACGTCGCCGCCGATCCGCGCGTGGCGGCCCTGCTCGCCAACCCGGAGCTGGGTCGTGACGACGCCGTCGCCCTGCTGGCGCCGGTGTCCCACGGCGAGACCTACTCGCGCTTCCTGGCCATCCTGGCCGAATCGCATCGTCTGCCGCTGCTGCCGGAAATCTCCGGCATGTTCGACGCGCTGCGCGCCGAAGCCGAGCACGTGGTCAAGGCCACGGTGACCTCGGCTTCCGAGCTTTCGGCCGGAGAGCTGGACGCGATCAAGGTTGCGCTGCGCAAGCGCTTCAACCGCGAGGTCGACGTGACCACCGCGGTCGATGCTTCGCTGATCGGCGGCGCCGTGATCGACGCCGGCGACGTGGTCATCGATGGTTCGCTGAAGGGCAAGCTGGCCCGTCTGCAGACCGCGCTCGCTAACTGAATTCATTTAACGTCCGGCCCCGCTGCCGGCACTAGGACTTGACGATGGCAACCACGCTCAACCCCTCCGAAATCAGCGAACTGATCAAGAACCGCATCGAGAAGGTCAAGCTGGCCGCGGAATCGCGCAACGAAGGCACCGTGACCAGCGTGTCCGACGGTATCGTGCGCATCTTCGGTCTGGCCGACGTGATGCAGGGCGAAATGATCGAACTGCCGAACAACACCTTCGCCCTGGCCCTGAACCTGGAGCGCGACTCGGTCGGCGCCGTGGTCCTGGGTGACTACGAAAACCTGCGCGAAGGCGACGTCGCCAAGACCACCGGCCGCATCCTGGAAGTGCCGGTCGGTCCGGAACTGCTGGGCCGCGTCGTGAACGCGCTGGGCGAGCCGATCGACGGCAAGGGCCCGCTGGGCACCGACCTGACCGCTCCGGTGGAGCGCGTTGCTCCGGGCGTGATCTGGCGCAAGTCGGTCGACCAGCCGGTGCAGACCGGTTACAAGTCGGTCGACTCGATGATCCCGATCGGCCGTGGCCAGCGCGAGCTGATCATCGGTGACCGCCAGACCGGCAAGACCGCCATGGCCATCGATGCGGTGATCAACCAGAAGGGCACCGGCATCAAGTGCGTGTACGTTGCGATCGGCCAGAAGGCTTCGACCATCGCCAACATCGTGCGCAAGCTGGAAGAGAACGGCGCGCTGGCCCACACCATCGTGGTGGCCGCGACCGCTTCCGAATCGGCTGCCATGCAGTACATCAGCGCCTACTCGGGCTGCACCATGGGTGAGTACTTCATGGACCGCGGCGAAGACGCGCTGATCGTGTACGACGATCTGTCCAAGCAGGCCGTCGCCTACCGCCAGATCTCGCTGCTGCTGAAGCGCCCGCCGGGCCGTGAAGCCTACCCGGGTGACGTGTTCTACCTGCACTCCCGTCTGCTCGAGCGCGCTGCCCGCGTGTCCGAGGAATACGTCGAGAAGTTCACCGAAGGCAAGGTCACCGGCAAGACCGGTTCGCTGACCGCGCTGCCGATCATCGAAACCCAGGCCGGCGACGTGTCCGCGTTCGTTCCGACCAACGTGATCTCGATCACCGACGGCCAGATCTTCCTGGAAACCGACCTGTTCAACGCCGGCATCCGCCCGGCCGTGAACGCCGGTATCTCGGTGTCGCGCGTCGGTGGCTCGGCCCAGACCAAGATCATCAAGAAGCTGTCGGGCGGCATCCGTATCTCGCTGGCCCAGTACCGCGAGCTGGCTGCGTTCGCGCAGTTCGCCTCGGACCTGGACGAAGCGACCCGCAAGCAGCTGGAGCGCGGCCAGCGCGTCACCGAGCTGATGAAGCAGAAGCAGTACGCGCCGATGTCGATCGCCAACCAGGCGCTGTCGATCTACGCCGTCAACGAGGGTTACCTCGACGACGTGCCGGTCAACAAGCTGCTGGCGTTCGAAGAAGGCCTGCACGCCCACTTCGCCAACACCCAGGGCGAGCTGATCAGCAAGGTCAACGCCACTGGCGGTTGGGACAACGACATCGAAGGTGCCTTCAAGAAGGGCATCGCCGAGTTCAAGACCACCGGCAGCTGGTAATCGCGGTCCTGTAGAGCGGAGCCACCGGCTCCGCTGGACCAGATGACAAACGGTTGAACAACGCGGGGCATCAGCCCCGCGCCACGGGAAACAAGAGATGGCAAGCGGACGCGAAATCAAAACCAAGATCAAGAGCGTGCAGAACACCCGCAAGGTGACGCGCGCCCTGGAAATGGTCTCGGCCTCCAAGATCCGCAAGGCGCAGGATCGGATGAAGACCTCGCGTCCGTACGCGCAGGCGATGAAGCAGGTGATCGGTCACCTGGCCCAGGCCAGCACCGACTACCAGCATCCGTTCCTGGTCGAGCGCGAGCAGGTCAAGCGGGTCGGTTTCATCGTGATCTCCTCCGATCGCGGCCTGGCCGGCGGCCTGAACAACAACCTGTTCCGCAAGATGCTGGGCGAAGCCAAGGCATGGCAGGACAAGGGTGCCGAAGTGGACCTGGTGACCATTGGCCAGAAGGCGTCGACCTTCTTCCGCCGCGTGAAGGTCAACATGGTCGGCAGCGTGACCCACATCGGCGACGTGCCGAAGCTGGAATCGCTGATCGGTGTGATCAAGGTCATGCTCGACGCCTTCACCGAAGGCAAGATCGACCGCGTGTACCTGGTCTACAACCGCTTCGTGAACACCATGGTGCAGAAGGCCAGCTTCGATCAGCTGCTGCCGCTGCCGCCGGCTGAGAAGCAGGTCGCTCACCACGACTGGGACTACCTGTACGAACCCGATGCCGCGACCGTGCTCGAGCACGTGATGACGCGTTACATCGAGTCGCTGGTGTACCAGGCACTGCTGGAAAACGTCGCCTCCGAGCATGCCGCACGCATGGTTGCGATGAAGGCGGCGAGCGACAACGCCAACAAGCTGATCGGCACCCTGCAGCTCGTCTACAACAAGGCGCGCCAGGCAGCGATCACCCAGGAAATCTCCGAAATCGTCGGCGGCGCGGCAGCAGTCTGACCGCGTTCGTTCAAAGCACACATTAGAGGATGCAGCAATGAGTCAGGGCAAGATCGTTCAGATCATCGGCGCGGTCGTCGACGTCGAATTCCCGCGTGAATCGGTGCCGAAGGTGTACGACGCACTGAAGGTGGAAAACACCGAGATCACCCTCGAAGTCCAGCAGCAGCTGGGTGACGGCGTGGTGCGTACCATCGCCCTCGGTTCCACCGACGGCCTGAAGCGCAACCTGGTTGCCGTCAACACCGGCCGTGGCATCTCGGTGCCGGTCGGTGCCGGCACCCTGGGCCGCATCATGGACGTGCTGGGCCGTCCGATCGACGAAGCCGGCCCGGTGGCCGCCAGCGACAGCTGGGAAATCCACCGTGCGGCCCCGTCGTACGAAGACCAGTCCCCGGCCACCGAACTGCTGGAAACCGGCATCAAGGTCATCGACCTGATGTGCCCGTTCGCCAAGGGCGGCAAGGTCGGCCTGTTCGGCGGCGCCGGCGTCGGCAAGACCGTCAACATGATGGAACTGATCAACAACATCGCCAAGGCGCACAGCGGTCTGTCCGTGTTCGCCGGCGTGGGTGAGCGTACCCGTGAGGGCAACGACTTCTACCACGAAATGAAGGACTCCAACGTCCTCGACAAGGTGGCGATGGTGTACGGCCAGATGAACGAGCCGCCGGGCAACCGTCTGCGCGTCGCCCTGACCGGCCTGACCATGGCCGAGTACTTCCGCGACGAGAAGGACGAAAACGGCAAGGGTAAGGACGTCCTGCTGTTCGTCGACAACATCTACCGCTACACCCTGGCCGGTACCGAAGTGTCGGCACTGCTGGGCCGTATGCCGTCCGCCGTGGGTTACCAGCCGACCCTGGCCGAGGAAATGGGCGTCCTGCAGGAGCGCATCACCTCGACCAAGAACGGTTCGATCACCTCGATCCAGGCCGTCTACGTTCCTGCGGACGACCTGACCGACCCGTCGCCGGCGACCACCTTCGCCCACCTGGACTCGACCGTCACCCTGTCGCGTTCGATCGCCTCGCTGGGTATCTACCCGGCCGTCGATCCGCTGGACTCCACCAGCCGCCAGATGGACCCGCTGGTCATCGGCCACGAGCACTACGACACCGCCCAGCGCGTCCAGCAGACCCTGCAGAAGTACAAGGAACTGAAGGACATCATCGCGATCCTGGGCATGGACGAGCTGTCCGAAGAGGACAAGCAGGCCGTGTCGCGCGCCCGTAAGATCGAGCGCTTCTTCAGCCAGCCGTTCCACGTGGCCGAAGTGTTCACCGGTTCGCCGGGCAAGTACGTGCCGCTGAAGGACACCATCCGTGGCTTCAAGGCCATCGTCGATGGCGAGTACGACCACCTGCCGGAGCAGGCGTTCTACATGGTCGGCGGCATCGAAGAAGCGGTCGAGAAGGCCAAGAAGATGGCCGAGAAGGCCTGATCCGGGACGGGCGGGAGCGATCCTGCCCGACCTGACGCCGGCGCCGGGCAACCGCCCGCGCCGGTGGACTCCCACGGTGGCATTGCGCCGCCGCGAACAGCGAAGAGATTTGCATGAGCACGATCCGTTGCGACATCGTCAGCGCCGAGCAGGAAATCTTCCGTGGCGAAGCGACCCTGGTCGTGGCCACCGGTGAGCTGGGCGAACTGGGCATCGCGCCCAAGCACGCGCCGCTGATCACCCGCCTGAAGCCGGGCAAGGTGGTGGTGACCACGCCGAACGGCGAGCAGCTGGATTTCGCCATTTCCGGCGGCATCCTGGAAGTGCAGCCGCAGGTGGTGACCGTGCTGGCCGACACCGCGATCCGCGCACAGGACATCGACGAAGCCTCGGTCCGCAAGGCCAAGGAAGAAGCCGAGCGCATCCTGGCCAACCGCGGCGAAGCGATGGAAGTGGCCGAAGCCCAGCAGAAGCTGGCCGAAGCCGTCGTCCAGCTGCAGGCGCTGGAGCGCCTGCGCAAGAATCTCAAGCACTGAGGTTCACGCTGCACCCACGAGAACGCCGGCCCTGTGCCGGCGTTTTTGTTT
Organism: Stenotrophomonas maltophilia; assembly: GCF_002138415.1. Classification (NCBI taxonomy): domain Bacteria; kingdom Pseudomonadati; phylum Pseudomonadota; class Gammaproteobacteria; order Lysobacterales; family Lysobacteraceae; genus Stenotrophomonas; species Stenotrophomonas maltophilia. The sequence continues at coordinate 4,026,722 of NZ_CP015612.1, read as the reverse complement.
GGCTGGCTGGGTAGAGTCGACTGTCAGTCGACTACCGCGCGCAGCGCGGCATTTCCGCGTCCTCATGGAAGAGCAGTCGACTAACAGTCGACTCTACCGATCCCGATCCCGATCCCGATCCCGGTCACAAACCTCGCCTCGTGTCAGCGGTACACCACGTAGCGCATCAACAGGAACGACACGCACGCCAGCCCGCCTTCCACCAGCGGCTTGGCCAGCCACGTGTACTGCAGGCCCAGCGCGTGGTCGACCAAGCTGACCAGCAGCGTGCTCGCCGCCGTCAGCAGCAGCCACAGCACGAAGAAGCGTGCAAAGCGCTTCCATCCCAGCTTGCGGGTGCCGGCCTCGGCAAAGGTATAGCGGCCGTTGAGCCAGAAGCCCAGCAGCATGCCGGCCAAGCGGCCGGCGATGTTGGCCGGCGCTACCGGCATGCCCAGCGCGGTGGCGACCACGAACACCAGCCAATCGACCAGCAGCTGCACGAGACCGATCACGAGGTAGGCGCTTCCCTGGCGGACAAGGCTCATCGGCATGGTGAAGGAGGAGGGGTGCCCATGTTAACGGCCCACGCTCTAGAATCACCGGCAACGAACCACGGACTGCTGCTCCCATGACCCAAGCCCTGCACGTCATCATCCTCGCCGCCGGCGCCGGCAAGCGCATGAAGTCGGTGCTGCCGAAGGTGCTGCAGCCGATCGCCGGCCAACCGATGCTGGCGCACGTGATCGATGCCGCCCGCGAGCTGCAGCCGGCCGCTATCCACGTGGTCTATGGCCATGGTGGCGAGGCGGTGCGTCAGCACTTCGCCGACCAGCCCGATCTGCAATGGGCCGAGCAGGCACAGCAGCTCGGTACCGGGCACGCCGTCGCGCAGGCGATGCCGCAGGTGCCTGATGCGGCACAGGTGCTGGTGCTGTACGGCGATGTGCCGCTGATCCGCGCGCAGACCCTGCGCGACCTGCTGGCACAGCCGGGACGGCTGGCGGTGCTGGTGGCCGACGTCGAGGACCCGACCGGCTATGGCCGCGTGCTGCGCGATGCGGAAGGCAGGGTCGGTTCGATTGTCGAACAGAAGGACGCCACCGACGACCAGCTGCGCGTGCGTACGATCAACACCGGCATCATCGCTGCGGAGTCGACCGCGCTGCGCCGCTGGCTGTCGCAGCTCTCCAACCGCAATGCACAGGGCGAGTACTACCTGACCGACGTGTTCGCGTTTGCCGCGCATGAGTACACCCCGGCCGAAATGGCGCTGGTGGCCGACGCGCAGGAAGCCGAGGGGGCGAACGATCCCTGGCAGCTGTCGCAGCTGGAACGCGCCTGGCAGCGCCGCGCGGTGCGGGCGCTGTGCGCACAGGGCGCACGCGTGCGCGACCCGGCACGACTCGACATCCGTGGCACCGTCACCGTGGGCAGTGACGTGCTGATCGATGTCGACGTGGTGCTGGAAGGCAACATCGTGCTCGGCGACGGCGTCACCATTGGTCCGTTCAACCGGCTGAAGGACGTCACTCTTGGCCCGGGCACCGAAGTGCGCGCACATTGTGATCTGGAAGGCGTGGTCACCGAAGGCGCGGCACTGGTCGGCCCGTTCGCGCGCCTGCGCCCGGGTACCGTGCTCGCCGATGGCGTGCATGTCGGTAACTTCGTCGAGACCAAGAAGGTCACCCTCGGTGTCGGCAGCAAGGCCAATCACCTCACCTATCTGGGTGACGCGGTGATCGGCAGCAAGGTGAACATCGGTGCCGGCACCATCACCTGCAACTACGACGGCGTGAACAAGTCGACCACCACCATCGGCGACAACGCGTTCATCGGCTCCAACAGCTCGCTGGTGGCGCCGCTGACGATCGGCGAGGGCGCTACCATCGCCGCCGGCTCGGTCATCACCCGCACCGCACCGGACGGCAAGTTGACACTTGCACGTGCACGACAGGAAACCATCGATGGCTGGAAGCGCCCGGTCAAGAAGTCCTGAGCCCCGTCTCCCGCGCGCCGACGAGCTCGGCGTGCTGCCGGCGATCGAACGGCGTGCCGGTGAACTGCTGAAGGGCCACGAAGCCTACCCGGTGTTCGCCGGCCATGGCCTGGACCTGCCGACGCTGCAGGACGGCCTTCAGCGTGGCCAGTTGTGGGTGGTGGATGGCATCGGCGGCGGCATTGCCGGCTACCTGCTGGCAGGCGAGCTGAGCGGCGACTTCCATGTCCTGCAGATGGACGTGGACCCCGCGCATGCACGCCGCGGTCATGGCCGAGCGCTGCTGCGCCATGCGTTGGCACAGGCCAGGGCCGACGGCTACGCGGCAGCGGTGCTGACTACGTTGTCTGACGTGCCGTGGAATGCCGACTTCTATGCCAGCGAAGGGTTCGTTGAAGTGCCGGAGGCAGAGTGGAGCGATGGCCTGCGGGCGGTGATGGCCGAAGAGGCCGCGCTCGGGTTTCCGATGCACCTGCGGGTGGCGATGCGGCGATCCATCTCTTCGCTGGATGGCTGAAGGTCGGCCACCGGTCATGGGCGTTACTTTTCTTTGTGCGCAAAGAAAAGTAACCAAAAGAAACGCTCCGCCGGTCGCGAGCCGATGCTGCGCATCGGTGCCCTGCGCTTCTCGGTGAATCAGGGGACGGCGCCGAACTCGCTGCGCTCAGACATCGGCGCCTCTGCGCCCCAGATTCCCCTGCGATGCTCGGCTCGCTCAAGGCGGAACCAACATCCAGAGCCACAGCCGCACCCAGTCGATTCAAACTACGCGTTGATCTCGTTGCGTTTGCTCTTGAGGCTCCCGTTCCCCTGGAGCGCAGGATGCCGATGCCGCAGCTTTGGCAGGTGCCGACCTTGGTCGGCATATGCACACTACCGGTAACCCCGTTGGCCCGCTCAACCCACCGGCAACAGAATCGACACGCACAACCCACCATCACCGCGGTTCTGCAACGACACCCGCCCACCGTGTGCTTCCACGATCTCGCGGGTGAGCGCCAAACCCAATCCAGTGCCATTGCGCTTGGTCGAATAGAACGGCATCAGTGCGTTCTGCAGCACCTGCTCGTTCATGCCCTTGCCGCGATCAAGCACATCCAGGCGCAGCCACTGCGGCAACCGCGTCAGCTGTACCTGTACGTCATCGTTGGGCGGATCGGCTTCGGCGCAGGCTTCATGGGCGTTCTTCAACAGGTTCAACAGTGCCTGCCCGAACTGCGCGATGTCGATGCGGCTGCTCAGTTCCTCGTCCGGTTCGCGATCCATGGTGAACGGGATCTGCTGGCGCAGGCTGGACAGGAACGGCGCCCAGTGCACGGTCTGCAACTGCGGCTGCGGCAGCTTGGCAAAGCGCGCGTAGCCCCGGATGAAGCCTTCCAGATGGCGCGCGCGGTCTTCGATGGTGGTGAAGATTTCCGGCAGCCGGTCGAAGCGCTCGCGCTGCACCAGCACGCCACCGGAATGCGCCAGCGACGCGATCGGTGCCAGTGAATTGTTGAGCTCGTGGCTGATCACCCGGATCACCTTCTTCCACGTCTGCACTTCCTGGCGGCGCAGTTCGGCGGTCAGCAGGCGCACCAGCAGCAGGTCGTGCGGTCGGCCATTGAGCTGGAAAGCACGGCGCGACAGGTGGTAGACCTGCTCGTCATCCTCATCGCCGTCTTCGTTTTCCGCATGCACCGCGAACAGGCTGTCACCGCCACGGGCGATGGCATCGCGCAGCTCCACCGGCACCTGCTCCAGCACCTCTTCCAGACGCTGGCCTTCCAGCTTCCAGCCGCCATGCAGCAGCTTGCGCGCGGCCAGGTTGGAGAACACCACGCGGGAGATACCGTCGCCGCCGGATGCGATCAACAGCATCGCCACCGGCGTGTTCTGCACCATGGTGTCCAGCAGCAGCTCGCGCTGCACCAGGCCCTGGCGCTGCGCACGCAGCACGTCACCCAGCTCGCGGTGCGCCTGCACCAGGTCGCCCAGTTCGTCGTTGCCGGGCCAGTGCACGCCGAAGTTGTATTCACCGTCGCGGTAGCTGCTGGTGGTCCCCGACAGCGCACGCATCAGTGAACGCACCGGTGCGGTAGCCCGGCGCAGGGTCCACCACATCAGCGACAGCAGAACCAGGGCCGACACCAGGGTCACCACCCAGCCGTGGTTCATCCAGTAAGCCAGCAGCCACGGCAATGCCGCAGCCAGCGCCAGCACCGGCAGCAGGCGCAGGAACAGGCGGAAGGTGAACGAACGACGCTTCATTCGCGTGGGATGCCGTGGCGGTCCATGCGCCGGTAAAGCGCCTGGCGGCTCAGACCGAGTTCGGCGGCGGCCTGGGCGATGACGCCGTGGTTGCGCGCCAGCACATCCTCGATGCGCGCACGGTCGGGATCATTGCCGGCACTGGCCGCCGGGCGTGGTGCGGGGGCAGCACGCGGCAGGTTGAGATCGGCCACTTCGATGCGGTTGCCGGTGGCCAGCAGCTCGGCGCGCTGGATCACGTTGCGCAGTTCACGCACGTTGCCCGGCCACGGATGCCGCTGCAGGGCAGCGGCGGCCGCAGTGGCCAACGGCTTGCCGGCAGTCAGGAAACGCTCGGCCAGTGGCACGATGTCGGCGGGGCGTTCGGCCAGCGGCGGCAGCACCAGCTCCACGGTGTTCAGCCGGTAATAGAGGTCTTCGCGGAAGGTACCGTCGCGGATCATGGCCGGCAGGTCAGCGTTGGTGGCGCTGACCACGCGCACCTTGACCTGGCGTTCGCGGTTGGAACCCAGGCGTTCGAAGCGCCCGGTTTCCAGTACACGCAGCAGTTTCATCTGGCCGCCCAGCGACAGGTTGCCGATCTCATCCAGGAACAGGGTGCCGCCATCGGAGGCTTCGAACTTGCCTTCGCGAGCCTTGTTGGCACCGGTGTAGGCGCCGGCATCGGCACCGAACAGTTCGGCTTCGATCAGCTCCGACGGCAGTGCACCGCAGTTGACCGTGATGAACGGGCCCTTGGCCACCAGCGAGTTGGCCTGGATGATCTGCGCGATTTTTTCCTTGCCGGCACCATTGGGGCCGGTGATCAGTACCGGCAGCTCGGAGCGCGCGACCTGGCAGGCCAGGGCGATGACGCGCTCGCTGGCTGGATCGGCGAACACGGCGCCGCACAGGTCGTACTTCTCTTCCAGCGCGTTGCGCTGGCGCAGTTCACGGCTGCGGCGCCGGTCCAGTTCGCGGCGCGCCTCGGACAACTCCAGCAGGTTGTTGACCGTGGTCATCAGCTTGCGGTCGTCCCACGGCTTGGCCAGGTAGTCGGCGGCACCGGCCTTGACCAGGTCCACCGCGCTGCTGAGGTGGGTCCAGGCGGTCAGCAGGATCACCGGCAGGTCCGGATGGCGCGCGCGGATCTGCGCGAACAGGTCTTCGCCTTCCTCGCCGGAGGTGGTGTCCTCGCTGAAATTCATGTCCTGGATCACCAGGTCGACCGGCTGCGACTCGAGCAATGCCAGCCCCTCGGCCGGGCTCTGCGCCTGCAGGGTGTCGATGTCGTGCAGGGAGAACAGCACGTCCAGTGCGGTGCCGACACTGGCGTTGTCGTCGATGATCAGGATCGAAGGCATCAAGCGGTTCTGCAGAAAGGGATGGGCGGCGCCGATGGAGCCGTGTTCGTGTCCATACGCCGGGAGAGCCCGGCGCCACCCATCAAGCATAGCCAAACCGGTGGCTGTGCAGGAGCGGACCTCGCTCAGCGCCGGGGAGGCGCCGGCGGCGGTGGCGGCGCAGGTGGCGGCGGCACCTTCAGCGCCTGGCGCCAGGCTGCGGCGTCGACCGCCACCGTCAGTTCGCGCTTGTCGCGGCGCAGCAACAGATAGGCGGTGGCCGCATAGGAATGGTGCAGGGCCTCGGCCAGATGTTCGACCCGGCGCACCGCCGTGTCGTCCACGCGGAGGATGCGATCGCCACTGCGCACGCCGAAGCGCACTTCCGGGCTGGCGGCCTCCACGCGCACCAGGCCCTCCGTCGAACGCAGCGACAACCGCGCCCCATCCTGGCGCCATTCCAGTGTCTGCGCGCTGCCACCGCCGGCCAGCGCCGGCAGTGGCAGCAACAGCAGGCTCAGGCACATCGCGCAGGCGCGCATCTCACGCGCCCCGCGTGGCAACCGCAGGCGGTACCGCCGCCGCACGCCGCGCGGGTCCGAACACGGCGATCTGGCCAAGCATCCACAGCAGCAGCGCACCCAGTGGCAGGTAGTGCAGGGGCATGCGCGGCAGCTCGTACAGGTTCATCAGTGCCAGGTTGATCGCGTAGGCCGCCAGCATGCCCAGCACGATGCCCAGCGTGGCCAACAGGAAGTTCTCGGTCTGGAAGTAGCGCAGGATCTGCCCGCGGGTGGCGCCCAGCGCACGGCGGATGCCGATCTGCTTGCTGCGCTGCTGCACCCAGAAGCTGGCCAGGCCGATGATGCCCAGCGCGGTGACCACCAGCAGCGAGATGCTGACGGTGATCAGCAGGCCGACCATCGCGCGGTCGTTCTTGAAGAAGTCCTTGCGCTGGTCTTCATAGGTGAGCTTGTCGCGCATCAGGCGGTTGGGGTCGTTGCGCTCCAGCGCAGCGGCACCGGCGTCGAGCACGTCCTGACGGCGCTCCGGCGAGGTCCGCAGCACATACGTGCCACCCTTGTCGAAGGTGGTGCGGATCGGCAGCAGCATCGAGTTGGTCCAGTTGTCACTCCAGCCATTGGGCGTGCTGAGGGTGTCGACGATGCCGACCACATGCAGCGACTGCTTGCCCATGTAGTAGGTCTTGCCCAGTGCGCTGCCGTTGGGCTCCATCTTGGCGGCAGTGGACTGGGTGAAGATGACCGGGATGGCCTTCTCCTTGGCGCCACCCTTGCTGACGTCTTCGAAGTTCTGGTACTCGTCGGGCAGGAAATCGCGGCCTGCGATCAGGTTGATGCCCATCGTCGCCAGCCCATTCTCGGACAGGGTGTACATCGAGGCGTTGGTGGTTGGCCGTTCCTGGTCGATCACGCGCGAGATGCTGCTGCTGGAGGAGCCGTTGCGGAAGGGGACCTGGTTGATGATGGTGACGTTGCTGACGCCGGGGATGGCGCGCAGCGATGCCAGGTCTTCGCGGGTACGGGCCAGGGCGTCGGTCTGCTTGCCGATGCCACTGACGCGCAACATCACCAGTTCGTTCTCGGCGATGCCGCTGGGCATGCTGATCTTCTCCACGCGCTGGCTGACCAGGAACAGCGCGTTGCAGACGATGGCGCAGGTCAGTGCGACTTCCAGCACGATCAGGGCAGCGGCAGTCTTGTGCCGGCGCAGCGTGCTGAGGATGGGGCGGATGTCCATGGGAGTCCTCGTTCGGATGCTTACTGCGACTTGAGCTGGATGGCCGGAGTGACCTGCATCGCACGCCAGGCGGGCAGGAAACCGGCGGCGAGGCTGGCGAACAGGGTCAGGCCCAGTGCGAGCAGCAGCATGTTGCCGTCCAGGTGGGCGAGCTTGGCGTACTCCACCGGTTGCTGGCGCACCGCGAACAGGCCGAGCAGGGCCAAGCCGATGCCCAGCACGCCACCGACCACGCCGACCGCGCCGGCTTCCACCAGACACTGCAGGAAGATCTGGCCGCGGCTGGCACCGAGGGCACGGCGCACGCCGATTTCACCGCTGCGGCGCAGGAACTTGGCCAGCAGCAGGCCCACCGTATTGACCAGGCAGACACCGAGGAAGCCCAGCGCCAGCCACAGCTGCAGGCGCACATCGCTGGGTACTGCGCCGTTGAAGTCCAGCCATTCCATCACGGTGCGCAGGCGCACGTTCGGCGGATGCTTGAAGCGGCCGGCCTCACGCTGCTGGGTCGAATAGTTTTCCAGGTAGCGGCGGTAGTCGGCGGCCTTGGCCGGGTCCAATTCCACCCAGTACTGCAGCCACGCGCACGGTGCATTGAGCGAGTAGCTGTTGCCGTCGGGATTTTCGCCGAAGCAGTTCATGTTGCCGTTGTTGCCGAGCTTCAGGTCGAACGAGGTGGAGATCGGCAGCAGCAGGTCTTCGTTCTTGCCGTAGCTGCCGGTGGTGAGGTCATAGAAGTGAGGTTCGGGGCTCCATTCCTTCATCACGCCGACGATGCGGTAGCTCTGGCCTTCCATGCGCAGGTCGCGGCCGACGCTGTTGGCGCCCTGGTACAGCTTGTCGTTGAGGGCCTTGGAGATGACCACCACGCGTGCGCGGCCTTCATCGTCCTCCCGCGTCCACGGACGCCCGTACTGCATGGGCACCTCGAACATCGGGAAGAAGTCGGCCGAGGTCCAGCGGGTGTCGATGCTGAAGGGCTTGAGGGTGCTGTTGTCCGGCTCGATGGTGCCGCCGCCGCCGCTCATCAGCGCCTGGCGCTCGCCCTTGGCTTCGCGCAGCAGCGCTTCACCGTCGAAGCGGGTCAACTGGGTTTCCGGCTCTTCGCCGGCGACATAGGCACCGGTCGCGGCGTCGAGCTGCACATAGAACAGGCGGTCGCTCTTGCCGGGAATCGGGTCACCGGACAGCACGTGGAATACGGTCAGCGTGGTCATCGAGGCGCCGATGCCGAGCGCGATGGCGACCACCATCAGCGCGGTCAGGATCTTGTTGCGGCGGAAGCTGCGTACCGCCAATCGGGCGTAGTAGGCGAACATGAGAGTGCCCTCACTCGTTGACGGCGACGATGTGGCGCGGCGGGGTAGCTAGCACTGGTTCGCGTACCAGGTCGGTCACCTGGCCATCGACGATGTGTACGTTGCGCTGCGCGCGCGCGGCCAGTTCCGGGTCGTGGGTGACCATCACGATGGTGGTGCCGGCGGCATTGATCTCCTCCAGCAGCTCCATCACGCCGCGGGCCATCTGCGTGTCCAGGTTGCCGGTTGGTTCGTCGGCCAGCAGCAGGCGCGGGCTGCCGGCCAGGGCACGCGCGATCGCCGCGCGCTGCTGCTGGCCACCGGACAGTTCATTCGGGTAGTGCTTCATGCGCGAGCCCAGGCCGACCTGGGTCAGCGCCTTCTCGATGCGTTCGCGGCGCTCGTTGGCGCTCATCTTGCGATAGCGCAGCGGCACGTCCACGTTGTCGAACAGGTTCAGGTCCGGGATCAGGTTGAAGCCCTGGAAGATGAAGCCGATCTTCTGGTTGCGCAGGCGGCTGCGGGCGTCATCGCCCAGCGTGCTCACATCCTGGCCGTCCAGCATGTAGGTGCCGCTGGTGAAGGTTTCCAGCAGGCCGGCGATGTTGAGGAAGGTGGTCTTGCCGGAACCGGACGGACCGGTGACGGCGACGAACTCACCTTCCTTGACCTGCAGTTCCAGCGAGCGCAGTGCGTGGGTTTCCACCTGTTCAGTGCGGAAGACTTTGGCGACCGAACGCATTTCGAGCATGTACATGGGATGTCCTCTCTCCAGGATTCAGGTATCAGGTATCAGTTGACGAAGACGCGTTCGGCGTCCTTGAACAGGTCGCTGCCGGAGACCACGATGCGGTCGCCCGGCTGCACACCCGACTTGATTTCCACTTCGCCCAGGCTGCTGACGCCCAGTTCCACCGGACGCCGCACCGCGGTACGGCCGTCCATCACGTAGGCCATGCCGTTGCCCTGTTCGACGAACGGACCACGCTCGACCTTCAGCACGTCCTTGCGGGTATCGAGCAGCACGCGCACCGACATCCGCTGGCTCTGGCGCAGGCCTTCCGGCTGCGCGCTGGCGAAGCGCACGCGGGCATTGACCTCGCCGTTGACCACTTCCGGCGACACCGCGCTGATCTCGCCCGGGAACGGCTGGCCGTTGCCACCGGTCAGCTGTGCGGGCATGCCGATCGCCAGATCGCGGGCGAAGCTTTCCGGCACCTTGATCTCGACCTCGAACTTGGACAGGTCGACCACGCCCAGCACCGGGGCATTGGCGGCCAGGTTGGTGGACTGGACGGCCTGCACCTGGCCGACCTGGCCGTCGAAGGGTGCGCGCAGGGTCAGCGCATCGACCTGGCGCTGCACTTCAGCCACCACGGCCTTCTGGCGGTCGGCCAGCAGACGCTTGTTGCGGGCGTCCAGGTCGGCGCCCTGGCTCTGCAGGCGGGCATCGGTGGTGGCGTTGGCCAGGGTGATGTCAGCCTTCTTCAGCGAGTCCTTGGCCTTGGCCAGGTCGATCTGTGGCACTGCGCCGCCGTCGTAGCCACGCTGGTAGCGCTGCAGGTCGCGGTCCGCGGCCTGGCGCTCGATGGTGGCCTGGTCGGTTTCCTTGCGCGACTTGGCGCGGGCCAGGGTAGCGTCCAGCGCGGCGCGGCTGGCCTCGGCTTCCAGGCCGGCCAGGGTGGCCTGTTCCTGGGCGAGCTTGCTGCGCAGTTCCGGGCTGTCGATGATGGCCAGCTCCTGGCCCTTCTTGACCACGTCGCCGGCGACCACTTTCAGGTCCACGGTGCCGGCCGAGATGGCGTACAGGATCGGGCTGTTGGCGGCGATCACCCGGCCGTCGGCGGCGATGTCGCGGACCAGGTCGCCACGCTTCACTTCGGCGATGCGCACGCGGCTGCTGTCGAAGGAGCGGCTGGCGTTGGACCAGGCGTGCACGGCCCAGCCGATGCCGGCCAGCAGCATGATGGCGCCCACTGCCGGCCAGCGGTAACGCTGCCAGTTGGCGCGGGTGGCGCCGGCCGGGGCGGAGGAAACGATCTGGTCCTGTGCGGAAGTGTCGCGGATCATCGGGTACGTGCCTGACGGTGGTAGCCAATACCAAGCACGTAGCGTGCCAACTTTATTTCCTTTCACTTCAATAGGTTGGGCGGTCCGCTGGAGTGTCCGGGTGTCCGCGGACACCTTTCCGGACACTTTCATTAAGCGGACAGGAGGGGGAAGCCGGACACGCGGGCTAGAATGCGCCGATCGTCTTCAAGGAAACGCGTGACATGTGTGGAATCGTGGGTGCAATCGCCGATCGTGACGTGGTGCCGGTGCTGATCGAAGGCCTGAAGCGGCTTGAGTACCGTGGTTACGACTCCTCGGGCATTGCGGTGATCGACCATGCCGAGCGCCCCGAAGTACGTCGCGTCCGTCGTACCGGCCGCGTGTCGGAAATGGCGACGGCAGCCGAAGCCGAAGGCTTCAATGCAGTGCTGGGCATCGGCCACACCCGCTGGGCCACCCATGGGGGCGTCACCGAGGCCAACGCGCATCCGCACATCAGCCAGGGCGTGGCGCTGGTGCACAACGGCATCATCGAGAATCACGAAGAGCAGCGCGAGAAGCTGCGCGCGATGGGCTACACGTTCGAGTCCCAGACCGATACCGAAGTCATCGCGCACCTGATCCACCATCACCTCAAGGGCGGCGACGACCTGCTGGTGGCGTTGCAGCACACGGTGAAGGAGCTGACCGGAGCCTATGCGCTGGCCGTGGTCAGCCGCGCCGAGCCGGAGCGCTTCGTCTGCGCGCGCATGGGCTGCCCGCTGCTGATCGGCCTGGGCGAGGGCGAGAACTTCGTCGCCTCCGACGTCTCGGCGGTGATCTCGGCCACCCGCAAGGTGATCTTCCTGGAAGAAGGCGACACTGCCGAGATCCGTCGCGATGGTGTGCGCATCTTCGACGAGCATGACCAGCCGATCGAGCGCGATGTGCATCTGTCCGATGTGTCGCTGGCGTCGCTGGAGCTGGGTCCGTACCGCCACTTCATGCAGAAGGAAATCCACGAGCAGCCGCGCGCGCTGGGCGACACCATCGAGGCGGCGATCGACGCCGGTGGTTTCCCGGCCGAGCTGTTCGGCAAGAATGCCGAAGCCGTGCTGTCGGGCATCGAGGGCGTGCAGATCATCGCCTGCGGCACCAGCTACTACTCGGGCCTGACCGCGCGTTACTGGATCGAGGCTATCGCCGGCCTGCCGTGCAGCGTGGAGATTGCCAGCGAGTACCGCTACCGCGCCGCCTATGCGAACCCGAAGCACCTGATCGTCACCATTTCCCAGTCCGGCGAAACGCTGGATACGATGGAGGCGCTGAAGTACGCCAAGTCGCTGGGCCACAAGCACACGCTGTCGATCTGCAACGTGCCGGAGAGTGCGATCCCGCGCGCCAGCGAACTGGTCTGCTACACCCGCGCCGGCGCCGAGATCGGCGTGGCGTCGACCAAGGCCTTCACCACCCAGCTGGCCGCACTGTTCCAGCTGACCGTGGTGCTGGGCAAGCTGCATGGCCGCATCGATGCGGCACAGGAAGCGGACTACCTGGAGCAGCTGCGCTTCCTGCCGGGCAGCGTGCAGCACGCGCTGAACATGGAGCCGCAGATCGCCGCCTGGGCCGAGCGTTTCGCGCGCAAGAGCAGTGCGCTGTTCCTGGGTCGTGGTCTGCATTACCCGATCGCGCTGGAAGGCGCGCTCAAGCTCAAGGAAATTTCCTATATCCACGCCGAGGCCTACCCGGCAGGCGAGCTGAAGCACGGCCCGCTGGCGTTGGTGGACGAGGACATGCCGGTGGTGGTGATCGCCCCCAACGACAGCCTGCTGGAGAAGGTGAAGTCGAACATGCAGGAAGTGCGCGCCCGAGGTGGCGAGCTGTTCGTGTTCGCTGACCAGGACAGCAACTTCAACGAGTCCGAAGGCGTGCACGTGATCCGTACGCCGCGCCATGCCGGCGTGCTCAGCCCGATCGTGCACACCATTCCGGTGCAGCTGCTGGCCTACCACACCGCACTGGCACGCGGCACCGACGTGGACAAGCCGCGCAACCTGGCCAAGAGCGTGACGGTGGAGTAAGCCCGGCGGATCCATTGGATGCTGCATGCGAAGGGGCCCCACGTGAGCCCCTTTCGTTTGCGCCGGTGGCCGTGGCAAGTGGGACAGCTGTCGGGTGTTCTGTCCGCTGTCGGCAGCCGGCAATCAATCTTTAATGCGCGACATCGCCTGTATTCAGCGGCGGTTTCAGCCGCGGTGCCATTCTCTGGATCGTCAGTTGGTTCCCACGACGAACTGTCCTATCGATGCCGGTAGTGACCGATGGTCGCAGTCGTAGAATCACTTTGACCGAGGGTCGGGTTGAGCCGTTGAACCCACCTCGTTCGCGTTGCAGCACGTCGTCTGCCGATCCATTTCCACCGGCAGCCGGGTGCGCCAGACGTGCGCTGAAAGGTCTGTTCCCGGGGAGGGGGCGTATCGGAAGAGCACACTTTTTTGACTTCAGTGACCTGCACCAGGAAACAAGAATGAACGTCCGCGAACTCCTGCAATCCAAGAAAGAAGCTGTCATCACCATCGACGCCGAAGACACCATCGGTGCCGCCGCCCACAAGATGAGCGCGAACAGGATCGCTGCGCTGGTGGTGATGAAGGACGATGCCCCGGTCGGCATCATTTCCGAGAAGGACATCGTGCGTACCCTGGCCGACGACGGCCCGCAGGCCGGCCGCCGGGTGATCTCCAGCGTGCCGTCCACCGGTCTGGAAGGCATTGCGCCGGAAGCGACCCTGAAGCAGGCCATGTCGTTGATGACGTACTCGCGGCGCCGTCATCTGATGGTCACCGACGGCACCCGCCTGGTCGGCATCCTCAGCCTGGGCGATATCGTGAAGAACCTGCTGGGCGAGCTGGAACTGGAAAAGGCCGTGCTGCAGGACATCTACATGGCGGCCCACTGAGGGCTGGACCATTGGACGCAGAGAAGCCGGGCATTGCCCGGCTTCTTCGTTCACGGCTTCGGTGCTATCAGAAAGTGACCTTCACCGAATCGGCGCTGTAGTTCGCCGGGCCGTGATAGACCACTTCAATGTTGTTGCCATCCGGATCGAGCACGAAGGCGCCGTAGTAACCGGGATGGTAGGGGCGCTCGCCGGGTGCGCCGTTGTCCTTGCCTCCGGCGGCGATGGCCGCCGTGTGGAAGGCATCGACGGTGGCGCTGTCGCGCGCCTGGAACGCCAGGTGGTGGCGGCCGGTCAGCTGGCCGGCGGCGGCTTCGCTGCTGGCGCTGGAAATGAACAGCTCGTCGGCCCAGAAGTAATCATCGCCTTCGCCGGCGATCGGGATGCCGATCGTATCGAACACCGCCTGGTAGAAGCGCCGGCTGGCGGCCAGGTCGCGTACGACCAGCTGGAGGTGGTCGATCAGTCGCCCGCGGTGCAGTTCCATCGTTTCCATACATACCTCACAAAAAAAAGGGGACGGAGTCGGTAGCGCCGGGCCGTGCCCGGCGAGCGCGCAGCGCGGCCTGTTCAAGGCCGCCGGGCATGGCCCGGCGCTACCGGAATTGTGCCCCTTTCTGGGTCAGACGTTGGCGATGATTTCGACCCAGTAGCCGTCCGGGTCCTTGATGAAGGCCAGGTTCTTCATGCGGCCGTCGGTCAGGCGCTTCTGGAAGGTCACGCCCAGGTCCTCGAAGCGCTGGCAGGCGGCCTCGATATCCGGCACCGACACGCAGATGTGGCCGAAGCCGCGCGGGTCGCTGTTGCCGTCGTGGTAGACCGCGCCGTCCTGGCTTTCGGTGCCGTGGTTGTGGGTCAGTTCCAGCACGCCCGGCAGGCCGGCCATCCACACGCGGCGCTGGGCATCGTCTTCCGGCACCACCGCGCCGGCCGGCACGTAGGCCAGGAAGTACAGGCTGAACTGGGCATCCGGGAAATCGCGCTTGTCGATCAGCTGGTAGCCGAGCACGCGGGTGTAGAAGTCCAGCGAAGCGGTGATGTCCTTGACCCGTAGCATGGTGTGGTTGAACACGAAGCCGGTGGTTTCGGCCGGAGCCTGGGCGGCGACGCCGGGGACATCGCGCAGGGCGGGAACGGTCATGGGGGAGGTCCTTCAGACAGGGCCGTTGCCGGCCGGATGGGGCCATTCTACCGGCCAGCACCTGACGGCACCGCGACGTACAATGGCTGGATCGCACCGTTCCGTCCTGATGACCATTGCCCGCCATGTCGCAGCGTGAATGGGTGGCCGCCGCCATCCGCAAGATCGAAGCCGATTTCAACCGTTCCGCCGATACCCACCTGATCCCGCTGGCGCTACCCGGGTTCGCGGGCATCGATGTGTACCTGAAGGATGAGTCAAGCCATCCCACCGGCAGCCTCAAGCACCGGCTGGCGCGCTCGCTGTTCCTGTACGCGCTGACCAACGGCTGGTTGCGCGAAGGGCGACCGGTGATCGAGGCCTCCAGTGGCTCGACTGCGGTGTCCGAAGCTTACTTCGCGCGCCTGCTCGGTCTGCCGTTCATCGCGGTGATCCCGGCCACGACCTCGCCGGAAAAGATCGCCGCGATCGAGTTCCACGGGGGGCGCTGCCACCTGGTCGAGCGTGCCTGCGATCTCAACTGTGATTCGGAAAAGCTGGCCCGCGAAACCGGCGGCCACTTCATGGACCAGTTCACCTATGCCGAGCGCGCTACCGACTGGCGTGCCAACAACAACATCGCCGAATCCATCTTCAAGCAGATGGCCGAAGAGCCCAGCCCGGTTCCGGAGTGGATCGTGTGCAGCCCCGGTACCGGCGGTACCGCCGCCACGCTGGGGCGTTATGTCAGCTACCGCCGGCATGACACCCGCATTCTCTGCGCGGACCCGGAAGTGTCGGTGTTCTTCGACGGTTACCAGGCCGCCGTGGCTGGTGAGCAGGACTGGCGTGGCCTGACCTGCAGCGGCGGTTCGCGCGTGGAAGGCATCGGCCGACCGCGGGTGGAACCGAGCTTCATTCCGACCAGTGTGGATGCGATGGTGAAGGTGCCCGATGCACTGAGCCTGGCCGCGATGCGCCATGTCAGTCGCCAGCTCGGTCGTCGCGTGGGTGGCTCCACCGGCACCAATTTCATCGGCGTGCTGCAGGCCGCGCAGTGGATGCGTGAGGCCGGCCACCAGGGCAGCATCGTCAGCATCCTGTGCGACAGCGGCGAGCGCTACGCGCAGAGCTATTACGACCCGGCGTGGTATGCGCGCCAGGGCATCGATGTCGACGGCGCCGATGCGCAGCTGGCGGCGGCAGTGGCCGGGCAGGGGCTGCCGGAACTGCCGTGGTGCAGCCTGGAAGCGTTGTAACCGGCCGGCATTTCCGCCGGGCCATGCCCGGCGAGCGCAGCGGTATGTCGCACCCCGATCAATACCCCGCCGCGGTGAACGCATCCAGCACCGCATCGCGCAGTGCATCGGGCAATGCCTCGATGTCCATCGCGCGATCATCCAGGTGCAGGCTCGGGTCCAGGCCGCTGGCCCGGCCCTGGGCCAGTGCCTGCAGCCACAGCAGCACGCAGATCACGAACTCGCGCTCATGGCCCAGCCGCAGCTGGCTGGCGCCGCGTTCGATCACCTCGAACGGGTACCACTCCTGGGCATCGTTGAAGGTGCCGCCCTGCTGAAGCACGGCCTGCAGTTGCTGCAGGTGGCGCGGGGCGTCGTCGCCGGCATCGCACAATGCGGCGATCCAGATCAGTTCGGCCGGACTGGCGGACAATGCCAGTGACCGGGCCGGTGAGGCGGATGCAACTGCAGCCAGACCTTCCATGTAGGGCCTCGTTCGGTGCGTACCGCTGCGGACTCCCCCGCAGGCAGAGCTTCGAACCGCGACCGTAAGGCCGACGTGAATGCCGGGCCGCGCCCCCTTGTCAGCCCGGCCTGCCAGCGCCATATCTACGGTGCTGCCCGCCTGTCGGGCCCGTACCCTGGAGATCTGCCGTGACCGTTGCCAACCCCCTGCTCGATTTTTCCGGCCTGCCGCGCTTCGAGGCCATCCGCCCCGAGCACGTGGCGCCGGCGCTGGACGTGCTGCTGGCCGAGGCCGAAGCCGCCGTCAGCGCGGCCGAGCAGGTGCAGCCGGTGCGCTGGGAGACCTTCGTTGCCCCGCTGGACGATGCCACCGAGCGGCTGTGGCGCGCCTGGGGCCTGGTCGGCCACCTGCAGGGCGTGGTCAACACCCCGGAACTGCGTGAGGCCTACAACAGCAACCTGCCGCGGGTGACCCGCTTCGCCAGCGCGCTCAGCCAGAACCTGGCGTTGTACCGGCAGTACCAGGCACTGGCCACCAGCGCCGAGGCGGCACGCTTCGACGAGGCCCGGCGCAAGGTGCTGGACAACACCCTGCGCGATTTCCGCCTGGGGGGTGCCGAGCTGGCGCCAGAGGCGCAGCAGCGCTTTGCTGCGATCAAGGAAGAACTGTCGGCGCTGTCGGCGAAGTTCTCGCAGAACGTGCTCGATGCCACCGACGCGTGGTCGCTGATCATCGAGGACGAAGCGCGACTGAAGGGCCTGCCGGAGGATGTGAAGGCCGCTGCGCATGTCGCAGCACAGAAGGACGGCAAGGCCGGCTGGAAACTGACCCTGCAGATGCCGTGCTACCTGCCGGTGCAGACCTGGGGCGAGGACCGCGACCTGCGCGAGATCCTGTATCGCGCCAGTGCACAGCGTGCGTCCGAGTTTGGCGACGACGCGCTGGACAACAGCGGCAACATCGACCGCATCCTGGCCCTGCGCGCGGAACTGGCCGCGCTGCTCGGCTTCGGTTCGTATGGTGATTACTCGGTGGCGACCAAGATGGCGCAGGACCCGGGCGAAGTGCTCGGTTTCCTGCGTGACCTGGCCGCGCGCGCCAAGCCGTTCGCCGCCAGGGATCGCGCCGAGCTGGAGCAGTTCGCACGCGAACAGCTCGGCATCGACAGCCTGCAGGCCTGGGACCTGGCATTCGCGGCCGACCGCCTCAAGCAGGCGCGCTACAGCTATTCCGAGCAGGAAGTGAAGCAGTATTTCACCGAGCCGAAGGTGCTGGGTGGCCTGTTCTCGGTGATCGAACAGCTGTACGGCCTGCGCGTGCAGGAAGACAGCGCTCCGGTCTGGCACGAGGACGTGCGCTTCTTCCGGCTGGTCGATGCGCAGGGCGCGCTGGTTGGCCAGTTCTACCTGGATCTGTATGCGCGCGAAGGCAAGCGCGGTGGCGCGTGGATGGATGATTGCCGCAACCGTCGCGAGCGTGCCGACGGCAGCGTGCAGACGCCGCTGGTCTACCTGGTGTGCAACTTCGGCCGTGGTGCCAATGGCAAGCCGGCGACCTTCAGCCACAATGAAGTGACCACCCTGTTCCATGAAATGGGCCACGGCCTGCATCAGCTGCTGACCCGCATCGGCGAACTGGGCGTGGCCGGCATCAACGGCGTCGAATGGGACGCGGTGGAGCTGCCCAGCCAGTTCATGGAGAACTTCTGCTGGGAATGGGACCACTTGCAGGGCATGACCGCGCATGTGGAAACGGGTGAGCCGCTGCCGCGCGCGCTGTACGAGCGCATGCTGGCCGCACGCAACTTCCATAGCGGCATGGCCACCGTTCGCCAGCTGGAGTTCGGTCTGTTCGACATGCTGCTGCACAGCCAGTTCGAGCCGGCGCAGGACAGCGTTCTGGCACTGCTCGATCGCGTGCGCGCGGAAGTGGCGGTGAACCACCCGCCGGTCTGGAACCGCTTCCCGCACCAGTTCAGCCACATCTTCGCCGGCGGTTACGCGGCCGGTTACTACAGCTACAAGTGGGCCGAGGTGCTGAGCGCCGATGCCTACGCCGCCTTCGAGGAAGCACCGCAGGCACTGGCTGAAACCGGTGCACGCTTCCGTGATGAGATCCTGTCGCGTGGTGGCAGCCGTCCGGCGGCGGAGAACTTCAGGGCCTTCCGAGGCCGCGCACCGCAGATCGATGCGCTGCTGCGCCACTCGGGCATGGCGTAAACCGTTGTGGTGGGTGCCAACCTTGGTTGGCACCTTTTTCTATTCGGCGTAGATCATCTTCCGGGTCATGCCGCCGTCCACGATGAAGTCCTGGCCGGTGGTGAAACCGGACAGCGACGACAGCAGGTACACCGCCAGTGCACCGATGTCTTCGGGGCGGCCGACCCGGCCGACCGGATGCTGTGCGTGGTCGATGGTCGAGTATTCCGGCGCATGGCGCCGTGAGGGTGCCCGCCACGCAGTGGTGCCGATCCAGCCGGGACTGATGCTGTTCACCCGCACCGCCGGGCCGCTGCTGATCGCCAGCGCATGGGTGAAGGCCACCAGCCCGCCCTTGGCCGCTGCATAGGCCTCGCTGTGCGCTTCGGATTGCCAGGCGCGGGTGGAGGCGATGTTGATGATCGCGCCCGCAGTGCTGGCGGTCAGCGCTGGCAGCGCGTGCTTGCTGCACAGGAAGGCGCCGTGCAGCGAGGACAGCCGGCGCTGCCACTCGTCCCAGTCCATGTCCTGCAGCAGCGTGCCGTGCGGGCCGGCGATCCCCGCGTTGTTGACCAGCCCGTCGATGCGGCCGAAACGCTGCTGGGCCACGGCGATGAAGTCGCGCACGCTGGCTTCGTCGGTGATGTCCAGGCGCTGGAACGCGGCATCCTCACCGCGCTGCCATTCGTCCAGACAGGCCTGGCCGGCTTCGACGTCCAGATCGCCGATCAGCACGCGTCCACCGGCACCAAGTACGGCCTGGGCAATACCGCGGCCGATGCCGTTGGCACCGCCGGTGACCAGCACGACCTTGCCCGACAGCGGCGCGGCCGGCCATGCGGCAATCGGCGGCACCGTGCTCACGTCAGGTCTTCGCCGCGCAGGCGACGGTGCCAGCCGTCCACACCGATGCGGTCCAGGGTCTGGATGTTGCGCTCGACGATCACGTCCGGGTCCGGATAGACATCCACCGCGCGCGCCACGCTGTCTTCGCGCAGCAGGTGCAGGGTGGGGAAGGGCGCGCGGTTGGTGTAGTTGCTGGCATCGTCTGCGGCCACGCCATCGAACTGGTAGTCCGGATGGAAGCTGGCCACCTGCAGGATGCCCTGCAGGTCCAGCGCTTCGATGGCCGCGTCGGCGTTGTCGAGGAAATCGTTGTAGTCGAGGAAATCGGTCAGCACCTGCGGATGCACGATCAGCGTGGTGTCGATCTGCTCGGCCGGGGTATCGCGCAGCAGCACCAGCTCCTCGGCCAGCTGTTCAACCAGCGCTTCCGGCGTGGTCGCATCGCTGAGCACGATGCGGACCTGGTCCTTCACGTACACCGCCTTGGCGAACGGGCACAGGTTCAGGCCGATGACGATGCGCTCCAGCCACAGGCGGGTGGCGGCGATCGGGTCATCGGTGGGCAGGTGGGAATCGGTCATGGCGGGCACGTCGGCTGGCGGGGCCGCCATTGTAGGCAGTGTGCCGGTGCTGCGCTGTCCACTGTGCAGGAACTGGACAGTGGCGAAGCTGGAAATCCCTGACGATTCAATCCGTTGCGCGCTACCGATGGATGGCCGATTGCCAGCCCGGGGCGACGGGCGTGGAATGGATGCACGACACAGGAGGACACCCATGACTGCATCTTCCCCGTGGCTGCCGGACGCCCTCTGGGCCGGCGCCTTCTTTGATGGCCACTGGCAGGCTGCCCCACAACGGCACCCGGTGATTGAACCGGCCACCGGCCAGCAGCTCGGCGAGATCGGCCTGGCCGACCCGGCGCAGGTCGCGCGTTCGTCCGCCGCCGCCGCGCAGGCCCAGCAGGCGTGGGCGGCGGCGCCCTATGAACAGCGTGCCGACGTGCTGCGCAAAACTGCGCGTCTGGCCGAAGAAAACATCGACACCCTGGTCGAGTGGCTGGTGCGCGAAAGCGGTTCGACCCGCCTGAAGGCCGGCTTCGAAGCCAAGGTGACCATCAAGGCACTGCATGAAGCTGCGGCGCTGCCGTCGCGCAGCACGGGTGAGATTCTGCCATCCGAACCGGGCAAGCTGAACCTGGCGCGGCGCCGCCCGCTGGGCGTGGTCGGGGTCATCTCGCCGTTCAATTTCCCGCTCTACCTGGCGATGCGCGCGGTGGCCCCGGCGATTGCGCTGGGCAACGCCGTGGTCCTCAAGCCGGACCCGCGTACGGCGGTATGTGGCGGCGCGGTGATCGCACGCTTGTTCGAGCAGGCGGGCCTGCCGGCAGGCGTGCTGCACGTGCTGCCCGGCGATGGCGCGGCTGGGGCCGCACTGACCAGTGACCCGCACGTGGCGATGATCCAGTTCACCGGTTCCACCGCCGCTGGCCGCAAGGTCGGAGAGGCGGCCGGCAGGCATCTGAAGAAGGTCTCGCTGGAACTGGGCGGCAAGAATTCGTTGATCATCCTTGATGATGCAGACCTGGACCTGGCAGTGGCCAACACCGCGTGGGGCGTCTACCTGCACCAGGGCCAGATCTGCATGGCGACCGGCCGCGTGCTGGTGCACCGGAAGATCCACGACACGTTCCTGCAGAAACTGGTGGCCAAGGCCAACGCGCTGAAGGTGGGCGACCCGGCACGTGAGGACGTGGCGATCGGCCCGCTGATCAATGCCGGCCAGCGCGACCATGCCGTACGCGTGGTCGAGCAGGCCGTGCAGGCCGGTGCCACGCTGGAAGCGGGAGGCACGCATCGGGACCTGTTCTTCGCACCCACCGTGCTCGGCAATGTTGCGGCCGACAATCCGGCCTTCAGCGAGGAAATCTTCGCGCCGGTGGCGGTGGTGGTGCCGTTCGACGATGACGACGAAGCCGTGCGCCTGGCCAACGACAGCGAGTACGGGCTGTCGATGGCGATCGTGTCCAGCAACGTCGGCCGCGCGCTGAAGATCGGCGAGCGCCTGCGCACCGGCCTGCTGCACATCAACGACCAGACGGTGAACGACGAAGTGATCAATCCCTTCGGCGGCGTCGGTGCATCCGGCAACGGCACCAGCATCGGTGGCCCCGCCAACGGCGAGGAGTTCACCCAGTGGCAGTGGTTGACCGTCAAGGGCGAAGCGCCCGCTTACCCGATCTGATCGAAGGAGCCATCACGATGAACGACAACAACGCAACGCGTGAGATCACCGCCGCCGTGGTACGCGGCAAGGAGCAGCCCTTCGTCATCGAGCAGGCGACGCTGCGCGGCCCGCAGGACGACGAGGTGCTGGTGAAGGTGGTGGCCACCGGCCTGTGCCACACCGACCTGATCGTGCGCGATCAGTACTATCCAGTGCCGCTGCCGGCGGTGCTCGGCCATGAGGGTGCGGGCATCGTCGAAGCGGTTGGCCCGAACGTGCGCGACCTCAAGGCGGGGGATCACGTGGTACTGACCTACGGCGCCTGCGGTCACTGCAATCCCTGCCGGGGCGGACACGGTGCCTATTGCAGGGATTTCTTCGGGCTCAACTTCGGCGGCGACGATGGCCACGGCCATACCGCCATCACCGATGCGCAGGGCCATCCGCTGCACGATCACTTCTTCGCCCAGTCCTCGTTTGCCACCTACGCGCTGGCCCGCGAGATCAACGCGATCAAGGTGCCTGATGACGCACCACTGGAATTGCTGGGCCCGCTGGGGTGCGGCATCCAGACCGGTGCCGGTGCGGTGCTCAACTCGCTGCAGGTGCGGTCCGGCAGCAGCTTTGCAAGCTATGGTGCCGGTGCGGTGGGCCTGAGTGCAGTGATGGCGGCCAAGGTGGCCGGCGCCACCACCATCATCGCCATCGACGTGGTGCCTTCGCGCCTGCAGCTTGCGCTGGAGCTCGGAGCCACCCACGTGGTCAACAGCCGGGAGACTGATGTGATCGAGGCGGTGCGCGCGATCACCGGTGGTGGTGCTGACTTCGCGCTGGAATCGACCGGCCGTCCGGACGTGTTGTCCGCGGGCATCGAGGCGCTGGGTGGGCTGGGCATGATGGGCGTGGTCGGTGCGCCGAAGCTGGGCACCACCGCCAGTTTCGATGTGAACAACCTGCTGCTGGGTGGTCGCAGCATCCGCGGCATCGTCGAGGGTGACAGCGTGCCGCAGGTGTTCATTCCGCAGCTGGTGACCCTGTTCCAGCAGGGGCGCTTTCCGTTCGACAAGCTGGTGAAGTTCTATCCGTTGGAACAGATCAACCAGGCGGCTGAAGACAGCACGAAGGGAATCACGCTCAAGCCGGTCCTGCGCATCGCGGCGTAAGGGTGGGGTGGGTTTGCAGGGCCGAGCCCTGCACCCGCCGAAGCAATGGCAACCGCCAGAGCAACAGCAGAAGCTGGATTCCTGAGGTTGGCGGGGTGGGTCCGGTTGCTGTTGCTGGGTGCCGACCGTTGGTCGGCACGGGGTCGGAGCCGTTCTCCAAAGTAAAACGGCTCTGACCGCTTGTTTGAACCGCTGGCGGGAACATTCCGTTGTCGGAACGTAACGGGGCGTTGCCGCCGACGGGTGTACGCTGCGTCCATGATGGCCACGACAGTCGGGCAGCAACAACTGGTGGCGGCACGTGCCGCTTTCGCCGAGGGCGATGCGCGCTCATTGGACGTGTTGCCGCTGCCGCTGCAGCAGTCATGGCTGCGTTCGCGCGCGGCGGGCCTGCAGCCGGGGCAGGAGCCGGACTATCGGCCGCTGCTGGGCGATGGCCGCCATCTGTCCCATCCCGATGACCGACGCCTGGCGCGCTGCGCGAAGCCGGAGCTGGAACAGCTGTGGGCGGCCTTCGGTGGGCGTGGCTGGACGATGTTCTGCGCCAACCGCGACGGCATGGTGATCGCGCAGCAGGCCCATGGCCTGGAAGATGCTCCCTTGCTGCGGCCGATCCAGGTCGGGCGACAGCTGGGCGAGACGGAGATCGGCACCACCGCGCCAGCGGTCAGTCTGGCCGACGATGTGCCGGCACTGGTGCGCGGCAATGAACATTACCTGCAGCGGTTCGCGCCGGTGTTCTGCCTGAGCGAGCCACTGCACGACCTCGACGGTCGGGTCTGCGGGGTGATCGATATCACCGGTCTTGGCGAGCGCGATCCCGCCCTGCTGCAGGGCTATTTCCGGCAGGCTGCGCTGGCCAGCGAAAATCGCTTGTTCCACAGCCTCACCGACGTGCACCTGCTCGCCGTGCAACATGATCCGCGCTGGCTGGCGTCACCGCTGCAGGGACTGCTGGCGGTGCAGGAGGATGGCCAGCTGCGTGCAGCCAACCGTGTTGCACGGCGCCTGCTGGGCCTGCCACGGCGGGGGCCATTGCCGCTGCTGGATCTTGAGGCGCTGTTTGCTGGCGCCAGTGCGGCGCAACGGCGTCGCCTGCTGCAACCGGGCGCAGCGCATCGGGTCCGGCTGGGCGAGGGCAGCGCGGTCTACCTGCAGCATCTGCAGGCACCGCGAGGTGCATTGCGGCGCGGCGCGCAGCAGAGTGCGCCGACAAACCCGGGTGCGCCGCAGCTGCGTGAACAGCAGCGCGAGGCGGCACGCCGTGCGGTACAGGCCGCAGACGGCAATCTCAGTCTGGCCGCACGCCAGCTGGGTATCTCGCGCACCACGCTGTACAAGCTGCTGCGCGATTGACCGCGTAGTCCACCGGGCATGGCCCGGCGGATGCCTCAGTCGCGGAAGTTGTTGAACTGCAGCGGCAGCTCGAACTTGCCGGCCTTGAGTACGGCAATGGCGTCCTGCAGGTCGTCGCGCTTCTTGCCCTGCACGCGCAGCTTGTCGCCGTTGATCTGGCTTTCCACCTTCAGCTTGGCGTCCTTCAGTGCCGCCGCGATCTTCTTGGCAATCTTCTGCTCGATGCCCTGCTTGACGGTGATCTTCTGCCGGGCCTGGGCCAGGTTGGTCTCGATGTCGCCGAACTCCAGGCTGAGCACGTCGATGCCGCGCGCGGCCAGGCGGGCACGCAGGATGTCGTTCATCTGCTTGAGCTGGAACTCGGTCGGCGCCGTCTGGTTGATGACATCGCCATCTCGCTCGAACTTGGCGTCCACGCCCTTGAAGTCGAAGCGGGTGGCCAGTTCGCGGTTGGCCTGGTCGATGGCGTTGGTCAGCTCGTGGGTGTCGACTTCGGACACGACGTCGAAGGAAGGCATGGGCGGTGCTCCGCAGAATTCAGTAGCGCTCATTCTATCGCGCCGGCCCGCATGCCCGCGTTCTGTAGAGTCGAGCCATGCTCGACTCCCGCCCTTCTGTAGAGCCGAGCCATGCTCGGCTGCTTTGTGAAGAGCAGTCGAGCATGGCTGGACTCTACAATCCGGTGCGGTCGGCGATAATGAGCCATGAACCTGCAACGCTCCCCTTCGCGCGCGGTGGCCTGGATGGTCGCTGCGGTGGCCTGTTTCTCGCTGATGGACGCCGGCATGAAGCAGCTGTCGGCCAGCTATCCCACGCTGGAAGTGACTTTCCTGCGTGGCGCGGCCTCGTTGCCGTTCGTGCTGGTCTGGGTGCTGGTCAGCGCCGGCCCGCGCTCGCTGATCCCGCGCCGCTGGGGCCTGCACCTGCTGCGTGGCGGGCTGGGCATGGCGATGATCGGCTGCTTCGTGTTCGCCCTGCGCGATCTGCCGCTATCCACCGCCTACACCATCTATTTTGTTGCCCCACTGCTGATCGCCGCGCTGTCGGTGCCGTTGCTGGGCGAGCGCGTCGGGCCGCGGCGCTGGGTCGCCATCGGCATCGGCCTGGTGGGCGTGCTGGTGGTGCTGCGGCCGGGTGTGGACGGCTTCATTTCGGTGCCCGGCCTGATGGTGCTGGCGGCGGCAACGGCCTATGCCGTGGCGGCGATCACGGTCAGCCTGCTGACCCGCACCGATACGTCGCAGTCGATGGTGGTCTGGTTCCTGGTGATCATGGCCATCGGCGCCGGCCTGCTGGCCATGCCCGGCTGGGTACCGCTGCGGCTGGCACACGCACCGCTTATCGCCGGCATGGGTCTGGCCGGGGCGCTCGGTCAGATCGCCCTGACCAAGGCCTTCCAGCTGGGCGAGGCCTCGATGATCGCGCCGCTGGAGTACAGCGGCCTGGTCTGGGTGATCGGCTGGGATCTGGCCTTCTGGGGCCAGTTGCCGGACAGCTATACCTGGGTGGGTGCGGCGATCATCGTCGCCTCGGGCCTGTACCTGCTGCATCGTGAGCGGGTGAACCGGCAGGAGCCGCCGAAGCCGCTGGACCATCCCTGAGTCGGTTGGGCCGGGGAATGGGGTCAGAGCCCCTGCGGGGATCCGACCCCGGGGTCGGATCCCCGCAGGGGCTCTGACCCCAGCCAATGCGCCGGCGTGGGCGCCTTAGAACCAAAAGGAATAACATTCTGGCCCATGGCGCGGGCGCGCGACCGCCTGCGCTGGTAGGCTGCACGCCCCCTTCCGTCACCCAGCCGGTGAGCCACGCCCGTGATCGAGTTCCAGCGCCTGCACAAATCCTATGCCGTTGCCGGCCGCGCAGTCAGCGCGCTGCAACCGCTGGACCTGACCATCGAGGCCGGTGAGGTATTCGGCATCATCGGCCATTCCGGTGCCGGCAAATCGACCCTGATCCGCATGATCAACCGCCTGGAAGAACCCAGCGGCGGCCGTTTGCTGATCGGTGGCGAGGATGTCACCGCACTGGACGCGGACGGCCTGCGCGCGCTGCGCCGGCGCATCGGCATGATCTTCCAGCACTTCAACCTGCTGTCGTCGCGCACGGTGGCCGGCAACGTCGCCTTCCCGCTGGAGCTGGCCGGCACGCCGAAGGCGGAGATCGACGCGCGCGTGGCCGAGCTGCTGCAGACCGTGGGCCTGGAGGCGCATGCGCAGAAGTACCCCGCACAGCTGTCCGGTGGCCAGAAGCAGCGCGTCGGCATCGCCCGCGCGCTGGCGACACGCCCGCAGATCCTGCTGTGCGACGAGGCCACCAGTGCGCTGGATCCGCAGACCACCGCCTCGGTACTGTCGCTGCTGTCGAAGATCAATCGAGAGCTCGGCCTGACGATCGTGCTGATCACCCATGAGATGGACGTGATCCGCCGCGTCTGTGACCGTGTCGCCGTGCTCGATGCCGGCCAGATGGTCGAGACCGGGCCGGTCACCCGGGTGTTCCTGCATCCTCAGCACCCGACCACGCGCCGTTTCGTGAGCGAATCGGAGCACGTGGACGAAGGCGCGCTGCATCGTGACTTCGATGCCGTCGGTGGCCGCATCGTGCGGCTGACCTTCCTCGGTGGAGACACCTACGAGCCCCTGCTCGGCAGTGTCGCGCGGGAGACCGGGGTCGACTACAACATCCTGTCCGGCCGTATCGACCGGATCAAGGACACCCCGTATGGCCAGCTGGTGGTCGCCCTGGTGGGCGGTGACCAGTCCGCCGCGCAGGCCGCGTTCGTGGCCGCCGGCGTGCACGTTGAGGAACTGCGTCGATGATCATCGCCACTGCCGGCGGCTTCTTCCGCCACCTGGATGCGGGCAAGTGGGCCGACATCGGCCAGGCCACCATCGACACCCTGCTGATGCTGCTCGGTTCGCTGCCGCTGACTCTGGCCATCGGCCTGCCCCTGGGCGTGCTGCTGTACCTGTTCGGCGCGCCGCAGATGAAGCGCCGGCCGTTCGCCTACGGCGTGCTGGCGCTGGTGGTGAACCTGCTGCGCTCGGTGCCTTTCATCATCCTGATGATCGTGCTGATCCCGGTCACGCTGTTCCTGATGGGGACGTCGCTGGGTGTACGCGGTGCGATCGTGCCGTTGGTGATCGGTGCCGCGCCGTTCTACGCGCGCCTGGTCGAAACCGCATTGCGCGAAGTGGACCGTGGCGTGATCGAAGCGACCCAGGCGATGGGTGCCACCACCTGGCAGCTGGTCACCCGCGTGCTGCTGCCGGAGGCGCGTCCGGGCCTGATCGCTGGCGCAACGGTCACTACCGTGGCGCTGATCGGCTTCACCGCGATGGGCGGTGCGATCGGTTCCGGTGGCCTCGGCGACCTGGCCTTCCGCGACGGCTACCAGCGCTCGCACACCGACGTGGCCCTGGTCACCGTGGTCCTGCTGCTGGTCCTTGTGCAGCTGCTGCAGATGCTCGGCGACCGCCTGGTCGCGCATTACAGCCGCAAATAATCGGTTCGTCCGCCGTGCCATGCCCGGCATGATCGTGGTAACCGGCCAGCGGCCGGCTCTACCTCATCGCCTGGAAACGGTAGTGCCGGCCGCTGGCCGGCAGAGCCTGCAGAACTTCGACAGTGTGCCTGTCATAGCGCCAGGCTCTGGAAGCCGCCACACCCATCAGGAATCAATATCGCCAGACTGGGACTGGCAGCACACCCCGTTCCTTGGTATGTTCCGTTCAACGTAATACGTTTTACGGAATGATCCGTTCATTCCGCTGCAAGCAGACCCGTGCCCTGTTTGAAGGAACCTGTCCACGTGCCTGGCTTTCGATCCGGCGGGCTGCCGAGCGCAAACTCCAACTGCTCGACTCGGCACAGACGTTGGCATTCCTGCGCAGCCCGCCCGGAAACCGGCTCGAAGCGCTGTCAGGTGACCGGAAAGGGCAGTACAGCCTTCGGATCAACGATCAGTGGCGGCTCTGCTTTACCTGGACCGACAACGGCGCCGATGCCGTGGAAATTGTTGACTATCACTGAGGTGCCCGCCATGAAGCGTCCCCACAACGGCATGCGCGCCATCCATCCTGGCGAGATCCTGCGCGAAGAGTTCCTGATGCCTCTGGCGTTGAGCGTGAACGCGCTGGCAAGGGCCTTGGATGTTCCCGCAACACGGCTGCACGCCATCGTGCACGGGGAGCGCAGTATTTCGGCCGATACCGCGGCACGGCTGGCGCGACATTTTGGTGGGGATGCCGCGTCCTGGCTTGCGATGCAGGCGGCCTACGACCTCAAGACATTGCCAACGCGCAGCGAGATCGAGCGACGGGTGCAGCCGCGGGCAGCGTGAATTCGGGGCGCACGGACCGAGGTCCGCGGCCACACTCCAGTCAACGCACGTTCGGCACTTCGTAGCCCAGCTTGCCGACCTGCTCCGGGTGCTGCGGCACGCGCTTGAGCTTGTCGGTATTCACGCCGTACTCGTCGCGCAGTCGCTCTGCGAGCTCCTTGTACAGGGCTTTATCCATGTCCGGCGTACGCGAGAAGATCCAGGCCATTTCACGGCCGGGATAGCCGATCAGCGCCCACGAATAGTCCGGGGCCACTTCCAGTACCCGCGAATGGGTGGGCACCACGCGGTAGAACCAGGTGCGCCAGCCGTGGTTGCCGCTGTCCGGATCGACGCTGGCGCGCGCGCGCACTTCCTGCAGCGGTTCGCCGAAGCCATCACGGTAGCGGTAGGTGATGCCGACCTTGTGCGCGTCGCGCAACTCGTACTCGTTGACGCTGGCGACATGGCCACGTTCGATGAAGTTCGGCACGCGGCCGATCACATACCAGGTGCCCATGAAGCGCTTCAGGTCGATCGGTGCGTCCAGGGCAGCCGCACCAGAGGCGCTGGTACGGGGCGACGACGGCTCACTGGCGGCCACGGCGGGGCCCGCCAGGGACAGGGCCAGCAGCACGGCGCAGAGCGGGCGGATCGAAGTCATGCGGGAGCGGGCTCCAGTGGGCTTGCACGCGCATGGTCGACTGTGTGCACGCGATCCGTCAATGGTGTCGCAACCTGTGAGAAGGGGGTTGCCCATGCTGTGTTGCATTGTCCACCGGAGAAGCCCCATGAATGCACGTTCCGTCCGACGCCCTGCAACTGAACGCGTCATCATTGAACGCGCCGATCCACGCCTGCTGCGCAGCGTGCGACAGGTGGCGCTGGCCGGTGTGGCACTGGTGCTGGTCTGGCCAGCCGCGCGCGGCAGCAACGCCTGGCTGGGCTGGCTGCCGATGTGGCTGGTCGGCATGCCACTGGTGGCCTGGTGGGCGCTGCTGCGCTTCCCGCTGCCTGGACTGTCGTGGCTGCGGCTGGCCCGGCGTACCGGTGGACAGGCTCGTCGTCGCGCCGGCGGCGCGACCCGAAGCCGGCGCAGCCCCGCGGCCACGGCCTGACCTTCGACACGGGGGCGGCCGCGACATTCCGTGCTAGCGTTCCACGGCTTATGACTGCCTGGAGCTGCAATGTCTCGACTCGCTTCCGCCTGCCTGCTGGCCGGCATGATGACCGCTGCCTCGGTGGGGACCGCCGTGGCCGCTGAAGACACCGATCGCTACGCCTGGCTCGAAGACGTCACCGGCGACAAGCCGCTGACCTGGGTCAAGGAACAGAACGCCAAGTCCGAGGCGCGCCTGGCGCAGACCCCGGCCTTCAAGCAGATGGAGACCAGCATCCGCGAGGTGCTCGACTCCGATGCCAAGATCCCCGGCGTGCAGAAGATCGGCGACTACTACTACAACTTCTGGAAGGACCAGCAGCACGAGCGCGGCCTGTGGCGGCGCACCACCCTGGCCGAGTACCGCAAGGCCTCGCCGCAGTGGGAAACCGTGCTCGACCTGGATGCGCTGAACAAGGCCGAGGGTGAGAACTGGGTCTGGCATGGCGCCGATTGCCTGCGCCCGGACTACAGCCGCTGCCTGATCGCGCTGTCGCGCGGCGGCGCCGACGCCGACGTCACCCGTGAGTTCGACCTGGCCAACAAGACCTGGATCAAGGACGGCTTCTTCCGTCCCGAGTCCAAGGGCGGCCTCAACTGGGTCGACCGCGACACCGTGTTCGTCTACACCGACTTCGGTGCGGGCTCGATGACCACCTCCGGCTACCCGCGCGTGGCCAAGCTGTGGAAGCGCGGCACGCCGATGACCTCGGCCACCGTGGTGTACGAAGGCAAGCCGGAAGACATGTACATCGCGGCGATGCACGATGACACCCCGGGCTTCGAGCGCAACCTGGTCAGCCGCACGCTGGCGTTCTACAACAACGAGCTCTACCTGCGTGGCGACGATGGCACGCTGACCAAGATCGACGCGCCGAATTCGGCCGAGAAGGGCCTGCACAAGCAGTGGCTGACCCTGGAACTGCGCGATCCGTGGACCGTGGGCGGCAAGACCTACGCGTCCGGTTCGCTGCTGGCGACGAAGCTGGACGACTTCCTGGCCGGCAAGCGCGACTTCGAGGTGCTGTTCACCCCGACCGCGACCACCTCGCTGGCCGGCGCCACCTGGACCAAGAGCCACCTGGTGCTGAACGTGCTGGATGACGTCAAGAACCGCCTGTCGGTTCTGACCCCGGGCGCCGATGGCTGGCAGACCAGCCGCTTCGTCGGCGCGCCGGCCTTTGGCACGCTGGCGGTGGGCGCAGTGGACAGCAACGACAGCGATGCGGTGTGGCTGACCGCCACCGACTACCTGACCCCGACCACGCTGGCTCTGGCCGAGATCGGCCAGGCGCCGGAAACGTTGAAGACCATGCCGGCCTTCTTCGATGCCAAGGGCAAGGTGATCGAGCAGCACTTCGCCACCAGCAAGGATGGCACCCGCGTGCCGTACTTCGTGGTGCACGACAAGGCGATGAAGCTGGACGGCTCCAACCCGACCCTGCTGTACGGCTATGGTGGCTTCGAGATCTCGCTGACCCCGAATTACTCAGGTGGCATGGGCCGCGCCTGGCTGGAGAAAGGCGGTGTGTACGTGGTCGCCAACATCCGTGGTGGTGGTGAGTACGGCCCGCGCTGGCACCAGGCCGCGCTGAAGCAGAACCGTCACAAGGCCTATGAAGACATGGCTGCGGTGGCGCGCGATCTGGTCAAGCGCAAGATCACCAGTGCCAAGCACCTGGGCGTCCAAGGTGGCAGCAACGGTGGCCTGCTGACCGGCAACATGCTGACCCAGTACCCGGAGCTGTTCGGTGCAGTGGTGGTGCAGGTGCCGCTGCTGGACATGAAGCGCTACAGCCACCTGTTGGCCGGTGCTTCGTGGATGGCCGAGTACGGCAACCCGGACACCAGCGACTGGGACTTCATCAAGACCTTCTCGCCGTACCACCTGTTCGACGCGAAGAAGAACTACCCGCCGGTGCTGTTCACCACCTCCACCCGCGATGACCGCGTGCATCCGGGCCATGCCCGCAAGATGGCGGCGAAGATGATCGACGCCGGCAAGGACGTGACCTACTACGAGAACATCGAAGGTGGCCACGGCGGTGCAGCCAACAACGCGCAGGCCGCGCACATGTCGGCGCTGGCCTACAGCTTCCTGTGGGAGCGGTTGGGCGGCAAGTGATGGAGTGAAAAACGCCGCCCTCGGGCGGCGTTTTTCGTTGGGTCCCACGTATCCACGCCATGCGTGTATGCCGTTCGCGCCGGGCGATCAGGTGCCCCAGCGCTTCAACCCGCGCGCGATCCGCGCCACCGCCTCCTGCAGCCGCGGCACTTCCTGGGTATAGGCCAGGCGCACATGCTGGTTGGCGCGATGGAAACCGAAATCCAGCCCCGGGGTGAACGCCACGTGCTCGGTTTCCAGGAAGTGGGTGCAGAACGCCTGCGCGTCATCGGTGAATGCGCTGACATCGGCGTACAGGTAGAACGCGCCCTGCGGCTCGACTTCGATGCGGAAGCCCAGTTCACGCAATGCCGGCAACAGGAAGTCGCGGCGCTGCCGGAAGACTTCTCGACGCTGCTCGAAGATTGCCATCGACTCCTCGCTGAAACAGGCCAGTGCGGCATGCTGGGCGATGCTCGACGCGCTGATGTACAGGTTCTGGGCCAGCTTCTCCAGGTCCGGCACGGCTGCTGGCGGTGCCACCAGCCAGCCCAGCCGCCAACCGGTCATGCCGAAGTATTTGGAGAAGCTGTTCAGCACGAACGCGCTGTCATCCACCTGCAGCACGCTGGGTGCATCCAGGCCGTAGGTCAGGCCGTGGTAGATCTCGTCCACCACCAGGTGACCGCCGCGCGCGTGCAGGGTCTGCGACAGGGCGGCCAGCTCGTCGGCGGAGAGCACGGTACCGGTCGGGTTGGCCGGCGATGCAACCAGTGCGCCCACGCTGTCGGCATTCCAGTGCTGTTCCACCAGCGACGGGGTCAATTGATAGGCAGTGTCCGGCCCGACCGGCACCAGCTGTGCGCCGCCTTCCACCAGGCGCAGGAAATGGCGGTTGCATGGATAACCGGGGTCGGCCAGCAGCCAGTGGCGACCGGGATCGACCAGCAGGCTGCTGGCCAGCAGCAGCGCGCCGGAGCCGCCGGGGGTGACCAGGATGCGTTCGGGGTCGATGTCCAGCCCGTAGTGGCTGCGATAGAACCCGCTGATCGCCTGGCGCAGGGCCGGCAGGCCACGGGCAGCGGTGTAGCGGGTATGGCCGGCGGCCAATGCAGCCTGGCCGGCACGCACGACCGGTTCGGCCGTGGTGAAGTCCGGCTCACCGATCTCCAGATGGATCACATCGTGGCCGGCCTGCTCCAGCGCCTGCGCGCGGGCCAGCAGGGACATCACGTGGAACGGGGCAATTTCATGGCTGCGCCGGCTGTAGCCCGGCGTGTGGGGCAGGGTACTCATGTGCCCATGGTACGCCGGCCGGCACGACCCATGACGATCCGCAGGGTTGCCGCATTGCCGGGATTGGGGTCAGATCCCTTGTCGGGAAAAGGGATCTGACCCCGCCGAAGACCATTGCATTGATGCGCCTGGAGCCTTATCTCATGAAATCCACTCTCTGCCTGTTGCTTGCGAGCCTGATGACCACGACCGCTACCGCCGCCACGCCGCCTGTTCCGCCGGATGCCGCCAAGCACCCGCATGTGGTCAAGGCGCCGTTCGGCGCGACCCGTAACGATGACTACTACTGGCTGCGCGACGACAAGCGCGAGAACAAGGACATGCTGGCCTACCTGCAGGCCGAGAATGCCTACGCCGACCAGCTGCTGGCACCGCTGAAGCCGCTGGAAGACACCCTGTACAAGGAGATCGTCGGCCGCACCAAGCAGGACGATTCCAGCGTGCCGGCGCGTGAGCGCGGCTACTGGTACTACAGCCGCTTCGAGACCGGCCAGGACTACCCGATCCACGCGCGCCGCAAGGGCAGTATGGACGCGGCCGAAGAGATCCTGCTGGACGTCAACGCCATGGCCGCCGGCAAGGGCTACTTCAGCGTCGGCTCGATGGAGGTCAGCCAGGACAACCAGCTGCTGGCCTGGGCCGATGATGATGTGGGCCGCCGCCAGTACACGATCCGCTTCAAGGACCTGGCCACCGGCAAGGTGCTGCCCGATGTGATCACCGGCAGCTCCGGCGACCTGGTCTGGGCCGACGACAACCGCACCGTGCTGTATGTCGAGAACGATCCGGAAACGCTGCTGACCGTGCGCGTTAAGAAGCACGTGCTGGGCACCCCGGCCAGTACCGACACCGTCGTCTACGAAGAGAAGGACGACAGCTTCTACATGGGCATCGGCCGCACCCGCGACGATCGCTTCATCACCATCGGCGTGCACAGCACCGTGTCCTCGGAAGAGCGCTACGCGCCGGCCAGCGACCCGACCACCTTCACCGTATTGGCGCCGCGCCAGCGCGATGTCGAGTACGACGCTGACCACTACGATGGTCGCTGGGTGATCCGCACCAACGACGGTGCGAAGAACTTCAAGCTGGTCACCGCACCGACCGATGCGACCTCGCGTGCGCAATGGAAGGACTGGATCGCGCACGACGATGCGGTGTTCATCGAAGGCTTCGAACTTTTCGATGACTACACCGCCATTGCCGAACGTTCCCAGGGCCTGGAGCGCATCCGCCTGCTGTTCAAGGATGGCCGCAGCGACTACGTGAAGGCCGACGAGCCGGCCTATTCGATGGGCCTGGGCGACAACACCGAGGCCGATACGCCGTGGTTGCGCTACGTCTATACCTCGATGACCACCCCGACCACCGTGTTCGAACTGAACACTGCTACCGGTGAGCGCCGCCAGCTGAAGGTGCAGCCGGTGATCGGCTATGACGCGTCGAAGTACGAAACCGACCGCGTCTGGATCACCGCGCGCGATGGCGTGAAGGTGCCGGTGTCGCTGGTCTACCGCAAGGGCTACCAGAAGGATGGCAAGGGCGCGCTGTTCCAGTACGCCTATGGCAGCTATGGCATGTCGATGGATCCGTACTTCAACCAGACCGCGGTGAGCCTGCTCGACCGTGGCGTGGTGTATGCCATCGCCCACATCCGCGGTGGCCAGGAAATGGGCCGCGACTGGTACGAAAACGGCAAGCTGCTGCACAAGCAGAACACCTTCAATGACTTCGTCGACGTCACCCGTGGCCTGGTGGCGCAGGGCTGGGCGGCGAAGGATCGCGTGGCCGCGTCCGGCGGCAGCGCAGGTGGCCTGCTGATGGGCGCGGTGGCCAACCAGGCGCCGCAGGATTACCGGGTGATGGTGGCGCAGGTGCCGTTCGTCGACGTGGTCACCACCATGCTCGATCCGACCATCCCACTGACCACCAACGAGTACGACGAGTGGGGCAATCCGGAGCAGAAGCCGTACTACGACTACATGCTGTCCTACTCGCCCTACGACAACGTCAGGAAACAGGCCTACCCGGCGCTGTTCGTGGGCACCGGCCTGTGGGATTCGCAGGTGCAGTACTGGGAACCTGCCAAGTGGGTGGCCAAGCTGCGTGACGACAACACCGGCCACTACCCGATCCTGTTCCGCACCAACATGGAAGCCGGCCACGGCGGCAAGTCGGGGCGCTTCCAGCGCTACCGCGAGCTGTCCGAGTCGTACGCGTTCGTGCTGCAGCAGCTGGGCATCGCCCAGCCGTAATGGTGCAGGGGTGGCGGGCGTTGCCTGGCACCCCGAACCGGTATCCTTGCGGTCATGAGCCTGCCCGAACCATCCGCACCGCGCGATAGCGCCACGCCACCGCGCGTGGTGCGTTTCCGCTGGGCATGGTGGCTGTTGGCGTATGTCAGCCTCGGCACCGGCATCGTCGGCATCTTCGTGCCGGGCCTGCCGACCACCGTATTCATCCTGATTTCGGCCTGGGCTGCCTCGCGTGGCTCCGAGCGCCTGCACAACTGGCTGCTGCAGCACCCGCGCTTCGGCCCCGCCATCGCCAACTGGCAGGCGCACGGCGCCGTCAGCCGCTACGGCAAGTGGATGGCCACGATCACCATGGCGGTGTGCGCCGGCATCATGCTGTGGTGCGTGCCGATTGCCTGGGTGAAGTGGTTCTCGATCGGCAGCATGACCGTGGTGGCGATCTGGCTGTGGACGCGGCCACTGCCGCCACCGGAGCGGTAGTGCCGGCCGCTGGCCGGCACCCCGGTTCCCTGCACCAACCGCTCAGCCGCCAATGGCTATACTCGGGGTATGAAGATCCCCCATCGAAACGCCATCCTGATTCCGCTGGCAGCGGCCTCGCTGCTGTTCCTCGCCGCCTGCGGCAACAAGGGCCCGCTGGTGCTGCCGCAGAAGCCGGTGCCGGTGGAAGAAACGGTTGAACCGGTTGCCGAGCCCGCTACCGAAGCGACCCCGGCGCAGACCCAGGAAACCGCTACCCCGGCCACGACCGTGGATTCGGCTGCACCGACCACCCCGCCGGCACCCGCGCCAGCGAAGAAGGCGGGCAGCGGGAATGAGTAAGGCCGGTTCCAAGGCCCTGCGCTTCAGCAAGATGCACGGCGCGGGCAATGATTTCGTAGTGATCGACCTGCGTGACGGCACTGCGCCGCCCACGCCTGAACTGGCCGCGCGCCTGGCCGACCGCCACACCGGCGTCGGCTGCGATCAGATCCTGACCATCGAGGCGCCACGTGCGGAAGGCTCGGCGGCCTCGTACCGCATCTGGAATGCCGACGGTTCCAATTCCGAACAGTGCGGCAATGGCGCGCGCTGCATCGCGGCCTGGCTGGTGCGCGAGGGCAGCGCGCAGGGCGATGCATTCGTCATCGACAGCCCGCTGGCCAGCCACGAAGTGAAGGTACTGGGCGAGGGGCAGTTTGCGGTGACGATGGGCGTGCCTGCGTTCGAGCCGGTCAACGTGCCGCTGGTGGGCTTCGCCCACGCACGCGAGGAGTACCTGCTGCCGCTGCAGGGCGAGAGCGTACGCTTCGCCGCGGTGTCGATGGGCAATCCGCATGCGGTGATCGAAGTGGGCCTGATCGATGCAGCACCGGTCGAGCGCGTTGGTTCGCTGCTGCAGCAGCATGCCTCGTTCCCGCGCTCGGTGAATGTGGGTTTTGCCCAGGTGATGAGCCCGGCGCATGCGCGCCTGCGCGTGTTCGAGCGCGGCGTCGGTGAAACCCTGGCCTGTGGCAGTGGTGCCTGTGCCGCGGCGGTGACCCTGATGCAGCGTGGCCGCCTGCAGCGCGACGCGCGCATCAGCCTGCCCGGGGGGGACCTGCGCATCCAGTGGCCGGGCGATGGCCAGCCGGTGGTGATGGCCGGCCCGACCGCATTCGTCTTCGAAGGGGAGTGGATCGCATGACCGAAACCGTCGACAAGCTCGGGGCCCATGAAGTCGCTGCCTGGTTGCGGCGTCATCCCGGCTTCCTCAAGCAGTTCCCGGACCTGGCCCTGACCCTGGTGGTGCCGCGCGACGACGGCCCGACCGCGTCGCTGGCCAGCTACCAGCTGGAAGTGCTGCGCGAGAAGAACCGCGAGCTGGCACGACGGTTGGCCGATCTGGGCGCGACCGCCCAGGTCAATGAACGCTTGGCGGTGCGCACGCACCAGCTGACTCTGGCACTGATGAAGCAGGACAACGCCGCCGACACCCTGCGTGCGATGGCCGCCTCGCTGCAGGAAGACTTCGCCGGTGACCTGGTGCGGTTGGTGGTGCACGCGCCGGTGGCCGGGCTGGAACAGGCCGACTGGCTGCAGGTGATCGCTGCGGACGATCCGCAGCTGGGCCCGTTCCGCGACTGCCTGAAGGACGGCGAGCCGATCTGCGGCCGCCTGCAGCCGGAAAAGAATGCCGTGCTGTACGGCGTGCGCAGCGAAGAAGTGCAGACCACCGCGCTGCTGCCGTTGCCGGGCGTGGGCCTGATTGCGGTCGGCAGCCACGACCCGAACCGCTTCTACCCGGGCATGGGCACGCTGTTCCTGCGCATGATGGGCGATGCGTTGGCCACCGGCCTGAAGCGCTTCCCGGGCTGAGCAGGACACGACGATGAGCGCGGTACAGGCCTTCCTGCAGCATCTGCAGGTAGAGCGGCGGATGTCGGCACATACGCTCGACGCCTACCGCCGCGACCTGGACGCGCTGTCGGTCTGGGCCGAGCCACGTGGTGTAGCGGTGGAGGCGCTTGATGCTGACGCGGTGCGCCAGTTCGTTGCCGATGAGCACCGCCGCGGCCTGTCGGCCAAGAGCCTGCAGCGCCGCTTGTCCGCCTGCCGCAGCTTCTATGCCTGGCTGCTCAAGCACGGGCGCATCGAGATCAGTCCGGCTGCGACGCTGAAGGCGCCGCGTGCGCCGCGCCGATTGCCGCAGGTGCTTGACGCCGACGAAGCCGTGCAGCTGGTCGAGCTGGAACCGGAAGGCGAGCTCGGCCGCCGTGACCGGGCGCTGCTGGAACTGTTCTATTCCTCCGGCCTGCGCCTGAGCGAAGTCTGCGCGCTGACCTGGCGTGACCTGGATTTCGACAGCGGCCTGGTCAACGTGCTGGGCAAGGGCAACCGCCAGCGCCGCGTGCCGTTCGGCCGGCCGGCGCGCGAAGCACTGCAGGCGTGGCGCACGGAAAGTGGCGGTGGACCGGCCTCGCCGGTATTTCCCGGCCGCAACGGGCCTATCAGCCAGCGTGCGGTGCAGATCCGCATCCGCCAGCTGGCGCAGCGCCAGGGGCTGTTCAAGCACGTGCACCCGCACATGCTGCGGCACAGCTTCGCCAGCCACATCCTGGAATCGTCCGGCGACCTGCGCGGTGTGCAGGAACTGCTTGGCCATGCCGACATCGCCACCACCCAGATCTACACCCACCTCGATTTCCAGCACCTGGCCAAGGTCTACGACGCCGCGCATCCACGTGCGAAGCGCCGCAGCAAGGACGACACGGCTGAATAGACCGCCCTTGATCTGGATCAGGGCAGGGCGGCCGCTACCGGCGCATCTTGGCCGCAGGCCACGAGGAAACCGCCTGCCATGGCGAAGCCCATTCCGCTGCACCCCAAGCATCCCGAGCGCATCTGCTGGGGCTGCGACCGCTACTGCGCGGCTGACGCGCTGGCCTGCGGCAATGGCTCCGGCCGCACCCAGCATCCGATCGAGACGCAGGGTGAAGACTGGTACCTCGCCTGGGGCATCGAGCCCAATCCGGACCGGCCATCGCAGGCCAAGCGCTGAACGGCAGGCGTTCCACGTTCGGGCGGCGGGGTCCGCGCGCATTGCGATGCGCTCGTTAAAAGGGCGCCCTCTTCCCATGGGGCGCCACCAAGCGCTGAACGGCAGCCATCCGCACAGGCTTGATCGCACCCGGCGCTGTCCCCATGTCCCGTGAACAGCTATCGGAGGCCGCATGGACCCCAGTCAGAATCCCAACGTTTTCCACGCCACCACCATCGTCTGCGTCCGTCGCGGCGAGCACGTGGCCATTGCCGGCGACGGCCAGGTCACGCTGGGCCACACCGTGATGAAGGGCAATGCGCGCAAGGTGCGCCGCCTTGGCCGTGACGGCCAGGTGCTGGCCGGCTTCGCCGGTGCAGCCGCCGATGCCTTCACCCTGTTCGAGCTGTTCGAGGCCAAGCTGGAAAAGCACGGCCAGCTGCAGCGCGCCGCCGTGGAGCTGGCCAAGGATTGGCGCACCGAGCGCCGCCTGGGCAAGCTCGAGGCCCTGCTG
Organism: Stenotrophomonas maltophilia; assembly: GCF_002138415.1. Lineage (NCBI taxonomy): Bacteria > Pseudomonadati > Pseudomonadota > Gammaproteobacteria > Lysobacterales > Lysobacteraceae > Stenotrophomonas > Stenotrophomonas maltophilia. The sequence continues at coordinate 3,987,365 of NZ_CP015612.1, read as the reverse complement.
GCAGTGGCCGACAAGGAAACCTCGCTGATCATCAGCGGCACCGGTGATGTGATCGAGCCGGAGGACGGCATCATCGCCATCGGTTCCGGCGGTTCCTATGCACTGTCGGCCGCCCGCGCGCTGATGGCGCATACCGAACTGGATGCGCGCACCATCGCCAGTGAAGCGATCGGCATCGCCGGCGACATCTGCATCTACACCAACCGCAACGTGGTGGTCGAGGAGCTGTGAGGGCCGTGCCAGCCGCTGGCTGGCAACCTCATGATCCCCCGCACGCGTGCCTGGTTGCCGGCCAGCGGCCGGCACTACCGACACTGAATTCGTGAGCACATCCATGTCGAAGATCGAAGTTTCCTCCGCCACCATGACCCCGCGCGAGATCGTGCAGGAACTGGACCGGCATATCGTGGGCCAGCACGACGCCAAGCGCGCTGTGGCCATCGCCCTGCGCAACCGCTGGCGCCGCATGCAGCTGGTGCCGGAGCTGCGCAATGAAGTGATGCCGAAGAACATCCTGATGATCGGCCCGACCGGCGTCGGCAAGACCGAGATCGCGCGTCGCCTGGCCACGCTCGCCAACGCGCCGTTCGTGAAGGTTGAAGCCACCCGCTTCACCGAAGTCGGCTACGTCGGCAAGGACGTCGAGCAGATCATCCGTGACCTGGCCGATACCGCAGTGAAGCTCTATCGCGAACAGGCCAAGGTGCGCGTGCGTACCCAGGCCGAAGAGCGCGCCGAAGACCGCATCCTCGATGCGCTGCTGCCGCGCCGCAGTGGTGGCATCGGTTTCGATCCGGAAGTGGCCCGCAACGAGCCGTCGGCGCAGGACAACGAGACCCGCATCAAGTTCCGCAAGATGCTGCGCAATGGCGAGCTGGACGAGCGCGAGATCGAGCTCGATCTGGCCGCCAACGTCAGCATGGACATCATGACCCCGCCGGGAATGGAGGAAATGGGCCAGCAGCTGAAGTCGATGTTCGCCAACCTCGGCGGCGGCGCCAAGGCGCACAAGCGCACGCTGACCATCAAGGCCGCGCGTCCGCTGCTGATCGAGGAAGAGGCCGGCAAGCTGGTCAACGAAGACGACATCCGCACGGCGGCAATCGAGGCCTGCGAGCAGCACGGCATCGTCTTCATCGACGAGATCGACAAGGTTGCCAAGCGTGGCGACAATGTGGGTGGTGGCGACGTGTCGCGCGAAGGCGTGCAGCGCGACCTGTTGCCGCTGGTGGAAGGCTCCAACGTGTCCACCAAGTACGGCACGATCAAGACCGACCACATCCTGTTCATCGCCTCCGGTGCGTTCCACCTGGCCAAGCCCAGCGATCTGATTCCGGAGCTGCAGGGTCGTTTCCCGATCCGCGTTGAACTGGGTGCGCTGAGCAAGGGTGATTTCGTGCGCATCCTGACCGAGCCGAAGGCCGCGCTGACCAAGCAGTACGAAGCGCTGCTGGCCACCGAGGGCGTCAAGGTCAGCTTCACTGCCGATGCCATCGATCGTCTGGCCGAGATCGCCTTCCAGGTGAACGAGCGGCAGGAGAACATCGGTGCCCGTCGCCTGCATACGGTGCTGGAGCGCCTGCTGGATTCGCTCAGCTACGAGGCACCGGACCGCGACGGCGAGACCCTGGCCATCGACAGTGCTTATGTCGATGCGCACCTGGGTGAGCTGGTGCAGGATCCGGACCTGAGCCGCTACATCCTGTAATGCCCGTTGGGGTCGGATCCCTCGCCGTGGCGAGGGCTCTGACCCACCCGCTGCAACAGAAAAGGCCGCCGCAAGGCGGCCTTTTTGTTGGTGGTCAGTGCGATTGCCGCGTGCGGTAGGCCTTCAGCACTTGGTCGATCACCGCGCTGGTGCGGGCGGCGCTGACGCCGTTCGACGGCGAGTGGCCTCTGCCACGCAACTCATCCACCAGGGTAGCGATCAACGGCTGCTGGATCGATGGCGGGTTCGGGATATCGAACGTCTGCATACCGGCTTCGGTTTCCAGTACCACTGGAACATCCTCGAAGGTGGCAAAGCGCAGCTGCCCGCGGTCGCCGGTGATTTCGATCTCATCCTGACGGCGAAAGGCGCAGAAGCTCCACTGCGCGATGCCATGCGCGCCCATTCCGGTGCGGAAGCACATCGAGACGCTGTCCTCGGCGGCGTAGGCGCCGGTCAACGAACTGGCCAGGCCACGCACATCGCTCAGCGGCCCCAATAGATGGTCGAGCAGGTCCAGGGTATGCGAGCCCAGATCGACGAACAGCCCACCGCCGGCGATCGCCGGGTTGGTCCGCCAGAAGTCCGGCGATGCGGCATTCACCGAATGCGGCCGATGCAGGGTCGCGCGCACGCTGCGCGGTGTGCCGATCGCGCCGCTGTCCAGCAACTGCTTCACCTGTGCGAAGCGGGGCAGGGCGCGGCGGTAGTAGGCGACGAACACCGGCACGCCGCTGCGGGCGCTGGCTTCAATGATGCGCTGGCACTCGCCGTGGTCCATGGCCATCGGCTTTTCGATGTAGACCGGCTTGCCCGCGGCAATCGCCTGCAATGCGTACTGCATGTGCGTGGAGGGCGGCGTCGCAACGTAGATCGCGTTCACTTCCGGGTCGGCGATGAGTGCATCGGCGTCCGCGTACCAGCGGGGAATCGCATGGCGCCGCGCATAATCCTCGGCCAACGCCGCATTGCGGCGCATGACCGCGGCCACCCGTGAGCCCGGCGTGTTGGCCAGGGCCGGCCCGCTCTTCTTCTCGGTGACGCTGCCACAGCCGATGAAGCCCCACACCACGTTGTCCAGGATCATCACGATGCGTCCAGAAAAGGGAAGGTCCGCCGGGTTCAACCCAACAGTGAGCGTAATCGATCACCGGCGGAGGCGGAGACATCGGCACCGGTGGGCAGGAAGCAACGAAGCTGCCACTGCCGGGTCCGGATCGCGTCCTTTGCGGTCGGCGTGCTCCACGGCGGATAGACACGGAGGGCGCGCTTTCCGCCCTCGCCATCGCGCGACATCACGCCGCGCTCGATCAGCAGGTCACGACTGAAGATGAACTGCCCGCGCTGTGTTCCGTCGAAGACCGCGATCACCGCGAAGTGCACAGCATCGGCTGCATCCAATGGCGCGATATCAGAACCGGGGGCGGGGCGCTTCCACAGGGTTACGAACTGGCCGGTCTTGGTGGGGGTGATCTTCGCGACGCGGAACACGATGCTGTGACCCTCAAGGGCAAAGCGGCAGGCACCGTACTCTGCGCTTTCCGCTTCCGCCACGATCGGTCCGGTCAACTGCAGCCCTACGGGCAGGTAGAGATCGTGCAGTGCCGCAGTGGCGGCAGCAATGCCGCTCATGCTTCCGGCAGCGGCTCGGGCACCGTTCCGGGCACGAACACGCCATCCTTCACGTAGGCGGCCAGGGTCATGTCCAGCGCGAGCATGCCGTCGCGCTTGAGGTCCATCAGTTCCGGTTCGACCATCGCGCCGTGCAGCACGCCCAGCACGGTGGCATGCAGCATGCGCGCGGCGATCTTCGGGTCGGCGCCTTCGCGCAGCTGGCCCAGGTCCTGGGCACGGCGCAGGGCGCGCTCCATCCGGTCCAGCGCATCGCGGAAACCGGCCTGCTGCATTTCGGTCAGCACCTTGGTATCGGCCGAGGCGTCGCTGCGCAGCATGATCTCCATGGTCTTGCGCAGGCGCTCGTCCTCGGACAGCTCGATGAACGAGTGGATCATCACCGCGCGCAGGTCGTGCACCGGGGTGTCGCGCTGGTCGGTGGAGGTGCGCTCCAGTTCCTGCATGAAGGGCAAGTGCACCCGTTCGACGATCGCGGCCAGCACCTCGCTCTTGTTCTTGAAGTGCCAGTACACCGCGCCACGGGTATAGCCGGCGCGGGCGCCGATCATCTCCAGCGTGGTACGGGCCACGCCGTGTTCATGGAAGCAGGCTTCGGCGGCGTCAAGGATGCCTTCCCGGGTTGCCTGGGTGTCCTCTTTGGTCTTGCGGGCCATGGGTAGGGTACGAGTGCGGGTGAAACGTGGCTGAATTGTACCGGTTTACAAACAAACAAGCATGTATGTATATTTCGCACCCATCATTCCCGTCGTGTGCGTGGCAGGCCCGTCCGGCTCCCACTCCACCCGGGTGGGCGCGATCTGCGGGGCTTTCGCCGGAACACGGGGAGAGTCGTCGTATCAGTGCCTTCTGAGATTCCTTCCTCCAAGAGTCCTTCCGTCATGTTGCTGAGCCGAATCCGACCCTTTGCACTGTCGCTGGCAATCGCCGCGACCGTGGCTGCCTGCGGCGGCCAACCCCAGGCCCCCGAACAGGGCCCGGGTGACGTCACTGTGGTCACGCTGAAGTCCGAAACCGTGGGCCTGACCCGCGAACTGCCGGGCCGTACCAATGCCTTCCTGGTTGCCGAAGTGCGCCCGCAGGTCAATGGCATCGTCGCCAAGCGCCTGTTCACTGAAGGTGGCATGGTCAAGGCCGGCGAGCCGCTGTACCAGCTCGACGACGCCAGCTACCGCGCCCAGGCCAACAACGCCCGCGCCCAGCTGGCCCGCGCCGAAGCCACTGCCAATGCCGCCCGTCTGAGCGCCAAGCGCATCACCGAGTTGGCCAAGGTGGACGCGGTCAGCCAGCAGGACCTGGAAAACGCCGTGGCTGCGCAGAAGCAGGCCGAGGCCGACGTCGGCGCCGCCAAGGCCTCGCTGGATGCGGCCAACGTCACCCTCGGCTACGCCCGCATCACCGCGCCGATCAGCGGCCGCATCGGCAAGTCCAGCGTCACCCAGGGTGCGCTGGTCAGCGCCGGCCAGGCCAATGCACTGGCCACCGTGCAGCAGCTGGACCCGATCTATGTCGACCTGACCCAGTCCTCGGCCGAGCTGCTGCAGCTGCGCCGCGAACTGGCCGCCGGCCGCCTGCAGGACAACCAGACCCTGCCGGTCAGCATCCTGATGGAAGACGGTAGCACCTTCGAGCACAAGGGCACGCTGGAGTTCTCTGAAGTCAGCGTCGATCCGGCCACCGGCAGCTTTGGTCTGCGCGTGAAGGTGGACAACCCGGACGGTCTGCTGATGCCGGGCATGTACGTGCGCGCGGTGATCGGCGGCGGCGTGCGCAGCGATGCGGTGCTGGTACCGATGGCCGGCATCGCCCGCGATCCGAAGGGTGACACCTCCGCGATGGTGGTCGACAAGGACAACAAGGTCGAAGTGCGCCCGGTCAAGGTCAGCCGCACGGTTGGCGACAAGTGGCTGGTCGAGGACGGTCTGAAGGCCGGCGACAAGGTCATTGTCGAAGGCCTGCAGAAGATCGGCCCCGGCATGCCGGTCAAGGCCACCGAGAAGGGCGCTGCGCCGGCCAAGCCGGCAGCGGCCGCCCAGCCTGCCGCTCCGGCCGGCGACGCGAAGTAAGCGGAGAACCCCCATGGCACGCTTTTTCATCGATCGACCCATCTTTGCATGGGTGATCGCCATCATCATCATGCTCGCCGGCGGCCTGGCCCTGTTCAAGCTGCCGGTCTCGATGTACCCCAACGTCGCACCGCCGGCGGTGGAAATCAGCGCCACCTACCCGGGTGCATCGGCCAAGGTGGTCGAGGACTCGGTGACGCAGATCATCGAGCAGAACATGAAGGGCCTTGATGGCCTGATCTATTTCTCCTCCAACAGCTCGTCCAACGGCCAGGCCACCATCACCCTGACCTTCGAGAGCGGCACCAACCCGGACATCGCCCAGGTGCAGGTGCAGAACAAGCTGCAGCTGGCCATGCCGCTGCTGCCGCAGGAAGTGCAGCGGCAGGGCATCAACGTGGCCAAGTCCAGCTCGGGCTTCCTGAACGTCATTGCGTTCGTGTCCGAGAACGGCAGCATGGACGCCAACGACATCGCCGACTACGTCGGTTCCAATGTCGTCGACCGTCTGAGCCGCGTGCCGGGCGTGGGCAACATCCAGGTGTTCGGTGGCAAGTACGCCATGCGCATCTGGCTTGACCCGAACAAGCTGCATACCTATGGCCTGTCGGTTGCGGAAGTGACCGCAGCAGTCAAGGCACAGAACGCCCAGGTGGCCATCGGCCAGCTCGGCGGTGCGCCGTCGGTGAAGGGCCAGCAGCTCAACGCCACGATCAACGCGCAGTCGCGCCTGCAGACTCCGGAACAGTTCCGCAACATCATCGTGCGCGGTGCGCAGGACGGTGCCGAGCTGCGCCTGGGTGATGTCGCCCGCGTCGAGCTGGGTGCGGAATCGTACGACTTCGTCACCCGCTACAACGGCCAGCCGGCCAGCGGCCTGGCGGTCACCCTGGCCACCGGCGCCAACGCGCTGGATACCGCCGCCGGCGTGGACGCCGCGCTGCAGGACATGAAGAGCTTCTTCCCGGCCGGCCTGAAGGCCGAGATACCGTACGACACCACCCCGTTCGTGCGCGTGTCGATCAAGGGCGTGGTGCAGACCCTGATCGAAGCGATCGTGCTGGTGTTCGTGGTGATGTACCTGTTCCTGCAGAACTTCCGCGCCACCCTGATCCCGACCATCGCCGTGCCGGTGGTGCTGCTGGGTACCTTCGGCGTGCTGGCGATGCTGGGCTTCTCGGTGAACATGCTGACCATGTTCGCGATGGTGCTGGCGATCGGCCTGCTGGTGGACGATGCCATCGTGGTGGTGGAGAACGTCGAGCGCATCATGTCCGAGGAAGGACTGTCGCCGCTTGAGGCCACCCGCAAGTCGATGGGCCAGATCACCGGCGCGCTGGTGGGTATCGGCCTGGTGCTGTCGGCGGTGTTCGTGCCGATGGCCTTCATGAGCGGTTCCACCGGCGTGATCTACCGCCAGTTCTCGGCCACGATCGTTTCGGCGATGGCGCTGTCGGTGCTGGTCGCGATCGTGCTGACCCCGGCGCTGTGCGCGACCATGCTCAAGCCCCTGAAGAAGGGTGAGCACCACGTCGCACACAAGGGCTGGTCCGGTCGTTTCTTCAATGGTTTCAACCGCGGCTTCGACCGCACCAGCGAAAGCTACCAGCGCGGTGTGCGCGGCATCATCCACCGTCCGTGGCGCTTCATGGGCATCGTGGCGGCACTGTTCGTGCTGATGGGCGTGCTGTTCGTGCGCCTGCCCAGCTCGTTCCTGCCCAACGAAGACCAGGGCGTGCTGATGGCGCTGGTGCAGGCGCCGGTCGGTGCCACCCAGGAACGTACGCTGGAATCGATCGCGGCACTGGAAAACCACTTCCTGCAGAACGAGAAGGATGCGGTGGACTCGGTGTTCTCGGTGCAGGGCTTCAGCTTCGCCGGTATGGGCCAGAACGCGGGCATGGCATTCGTCAAGCTCAAGGACTGGAGCGAGCGTGACGCCGACAATGGCGTGATGCCGATCACCGGTCGCGCGATGGCGGCACTGGGCCAGATCAAGGATGCCTTCATCTTCGCCTTCCCGCCGCCGGCCATTCCGGAACTGGGTACCGCGTCGGGCTACACCTTCTTCCTGAAGGACAACAGCGGCCAGGGCCACGAGGCCCTGGTGGCCGCGCGCAACCAGCTGCTGGGTCTCGCCGCCGGCAGCAAGAAGCTGGCCAACGTGCGCCCGAACGGCCAGGAAGACACGCCGCAGTTCCGCATCGACATCGATGCAGCCAAGGCGACCTCGCTGGGGCTGTCGATCGACCAGATCAACGGTACGCTGGCCGCTGCATGGGGTAGCTCGTACATCGACGACTTCGTCGATCGTGGCCGCGTCAAGCGTGTGTTCGTGCAGGCCGACCAGCCGTTCCGCATGGTGCCGGAGGACTTCGATCTGTGGTCCGTGAAGAACGACAAGGGCGAGATGGTGCCGTTCAGCGCGTTCGCCACCAAGCACTGGGACTACGGTTCGCCGCGTCTTGAGCGCTACAACGGTGTGTCGGCGATGGAAATCCAGGGCGAACCGGCCCCGGGTGTCGCGTCCGGTGATGCCATGGCCGAGATCGAACAGCTGGCCAAGCAGCTGCCGGCGGGCTTCGGCATCGAGTGGACGGCGATGTCCTACCAGGAACGTCAGGCCGGCTCGCAGACGCCGCTGCTGTACACGCTGTCGCTGATGATCGTGTTCCTGTGCCTGGCCGCGATGTATGAAAGCTGGAGCGTACCGACCGCGGTGCTGCTGGCGGCCCCGCTGGGTATCCTCGGCGCGGTGCTGGCCAACACCTTCAAGGGCCTGGAACGCGACATCTACTTCCAGGTGGCGATGCTGACCACGGTGGGCCTGACCAGCAAGAACGCGATCCTGATCGTCGAGTTCGCCAAGGAGAACCTGGAGAAGGGCGCAGGCCTGATCGAATCGATCATGCATGCCGTGCGCGACCGCTTGCGCCCGATCGTGATGACCTCGCTGGCCTTCGGCATGGGCGTGGTACCGCTGGCGATCTCCACCGGTGCGGGTTCCGGTGCCAAGCAGGCGATCGGCACCGGCGTGCTCGGCGGCATGATCGTCGGCACCGTGCTCGGCGTGTTCTTCGTGCCGCTGTTCTTCGTGGTGGTGCAGCGCGTGTTCAAGCGCAAATCCTCCACGTAAGCGAAACGGTAGTGCCGGCCGCTGGCCGGCACTCCCTCCTGCCATCCGGCAGTACCGATGGAAGTCATCCCATGAAAAGTGCATCCCTGTTCCTTTCCATTGCCGCCGCGCTCGCGCTGGCCGGCTGCTCCACCCTGGTGCCGAAGGACACCGCTGTCGCTCCGGCCATTCCGGCGCAGTGGCCGGCCGAGGCCGCGCAGGGCGAGGTGGCCGATGTCGCCGCCGTCGGCTGGCGCGACTTCTTCACCGATGCGCGCCTGCAGCAGGTGATCGACCAGTCCCTGCAGAACAACCGCGACCTGCGTGTGGCGGTGCTCAATGTTGAACGTGCGCGTGGCCAGTACCGCGTGCAGCGCGCCGATCGCCTGCCGGGCGTGGCCGTTACCGGCCAGATGGATCGCCGTGGTACTGACGCCGGCGTCACCGAGCAGTTCACCGCCGGTGTTGGCGTGGCCGAGTTCGAGCTGGACCTGTTCGGCCGCGTGCGCAATCTCAGCGAGGCCGCCCTGCAGCAATACTTCGCCGTAGCCGCCAACCGTCGCAATGCGCAGCTGAGCCTGGTGGCCGAGACTGCCACGGCGTGGCTGACCTACGGGGCTGATGCGCAGCGGCTGAAGATCGCCGATGCCACGCTGAAGACCTACGAGGATTCGCTGCGCCTGGCCGAGGCCCGCCACGAGCGTGGTGGCAGTTCGGCGCTGGAGCTGACCCAGACCCGTACCCTGGTCGAGACCGCACGTACCGATGCTGCACGCCTGCGTGGCCAGCTGGCGCAGGACCGCAACGCACTGGCGCTGCTGGCCGGTGGTCAGCTGGATCCGGCGCTGCTGCCGGACAGCATCGAACCGGAGCTGCTGGCGCTGGCACCGCCGCCGGCCGGCCTGCCCAGCGACGTGCTGCTGCAGCGCCCGGACATCATGGCCGCCGAACACCAGCTGCTGGCCGCAAACGCCAACATCGGTGCGGCACGCGCAGCGTTCTTCCCGAGCATCTCGCTGACCGGCAGCATCGGCAGTGGTTCGAACGAACTGTCCAACCTGTTCGACAGTGGCACCCGTGTATGGAGTTTCCTGCCGAAGATCACCCTGCCGATCTTCCAGGGCGGCAAGCTGCGCGCCAACTTGGCCATCGCCAACGCTGATCGTGATATCGCACTGGCGCAGTACGAGAAGTCGATCCAGGTGGGCTTTCGCGAAACCGCCGATGCGCTGGCATTGAATGTCAGCCTGGACGAGCAGGTGAGTTCACAGCAGCGCCTGGTGGACGCGGCCGAACAGGCCAACCGCCTGTCGCAGGCCCGCTACGACGCAGGCCTTGACAGCTTCGTGACCCTGCTTGATGCGCGGCGTACCGCCTACAACGCGCAGCAGACCCAGCTGCAGGCGCAGCTGGCGCAGCAGGCCAACCGCATCACCCTGTACAAGGTGCTGGGCGGCGGCTGGCACGAGCGCGGGTAAGCAGCGCTTCTGGTAGGTGCCAACCTTGGTTGGCACGGATGCGTCAGCGCAGGCGGCTGGCCCTGTGCCAACCAAGGTTGGCACCTGCCTGGAGATCGATGGTAGTGCCGGCCGCTGGCCGGCAGTGTCATTCCGGGGCCCGCTACACCGCTTCATCGTCGCGCCGCGCCACATGGCAGGCGCGCACGCGCGCCAGCGCGTCGCCGGCTTCGCGCGCCATCTGCTCGTACTCGCGCCGGATCTCTTCCAGCCGTTCCTCGTCCAGTTCTTCCAGATCCAACAGTTCGTTGTTGGCTTCGGCCGTCGCGCGGATCAGCTCGTCCAGCTTGATCTGCATTGCGGCGGTATCCGCGTTCTGCGTGTGCTGGATCAGGAACACCATCAGGAAGGTGATGATGGTGGTGCCGGTGTTGATCACCAGCTGCCAGGTGTCGTTGAAACCGAACACCGGGCCACTGATGCCCCAGATCACCACGATCGCTACTGCGGCCAGGAAGGTCCACGGCGAGCCGGTGGCGGCCGCGGCCTTCTTGGCGATCGTATTGAACAGGTTGCGTGCTTTCATCGTCGTCGTCCCACTCAGGTGACGAGGATGATCGGCAGTGGCCCGTGCAGGCGCCGTGCAGCGGCGGTCAGGCGCGCATGCGCTGCAGGCGCGGTGCCTGCAGGCTGCGTACCGGACTGCTCTGGTAGACGTGCTGCCAGCAACGGTCGACGAACTCGCGGGCCTGTGCTTCGCTCAGTCGCGGCATGATCTGCAGGGCGTACTGGGTCTGGAACATCTCGTCACGTTCGGCCTCGCTGGCGCGCGGCTGGGTGATCAGCGAATCGCAGGCAAACTTGATCCACGGCACGTACGAGCCGAACGAGTTGTGCGGCAGTGCGCCTTCGGCATGTTGGCGGCGCCAGTGATCCAGCTCGGCGTCAACGTTGATGACCGGAGGAATGGTGGGGACTTCAGCGTGCATGACAATCCAGTTCGGTTGAGTGGAAAGGGAGTGGGGGTTCATCGGAGTGTGGCGTATGTGGCGGTGCATGCCGCGTCAGCGCGATGTGGAGCTGGCGTTGGCATGTCCGATCAACTGCGCACGCTCGACGGCACCGAGATCTTCGGCGATGTCGGCCATCGCATTGCACAGGCGCTCATGGTCGAGCGGGTGGCCGCGCACCAGCTCCAGCTGCAGGCCCTGGTAGGCAGTCCAGAACAGTGCGCCACGCTGGTGCAGCGCGTACTGCTGCTGCAGGCGCTTGCGGATGGCGTCGAGGATCGGGTCAGGCGTAGGTCGTACGGCGTGCGCGCACATGGCTGGCTCCGCCGGGGAAAGAAGTCCCGGTAACCCCACCCTAGGCGCGGCAGCCGGGCGGGGTGTTATCGCAGCGTGTGCACGTTGCGCAGCTGACTGTGCACGGGTTCACGGCAATGGCCGCAAACGCTGCCGGCACTAGGGCGTGCCGGCGCTGAAGCGTTCATTAAATGGGTTCAACAGGACACTGCGTGGTGATCATTCACCGATGTCTTCGTTCCAGATCTCCGGGTGCTGCGCAATGAAGCCGCCCAGCAGGTCCACGCATTCCTGGCTGTCCAGGTCGATCACGTTGACGCCGTTTTCCCGCAACCAGTCGATGCCGCCCTGGAAGGTGCGCGATTCGCCCACCACCACGGTGCCGATGTTGAACTGGCGCACCAGGCCCGAGCAGTACCAGCACGGTGCCAGGGTGGTGACCATGATCGTGTCCTGGTAACGGCGCTGGCGGCCGGCCTTGCGGAACGCATCGGTTTCGCCATGGACAGAGGGGTCGCCTTCCTGCACGCGGCGGTTATGGCCGCAGCCGAGCAGGCGGCCGTCGTTGTGGTACAGCGCCGCGCCGATCGGCACGCCGCCTTCGGCCAGGCCCTGGCGGGCTTCGGCGATGGCGGTCTGCAGCAGGGCCTGGTAGTCGGGCGTGGTGATCATGCGGGGCTCCGGTAAGTCGTGGCCCGCCATGATACGGGCAGGGGGTGCCGCTGGCCCCCGGCGGTGCGATAATCGGGGCCATGAGCGAATCCCCCTACAAAGCCGGTACCACCCATTTCGGGTTCCGCGACGTCGCCGCCAAGGACAAGCAAAAGCTGGTCGGCCAGGTGTTCACCTCGGTCGCGCGCAACTACGACCTGATGAACGACCTGATGAGCCTGGGCGTGCACCGGGCGTGGAAGCGCTACTACGTGGCGACCGCGCAGGTGAAGCCGGGCGACCGCGTGCTCGACCTGGCGGGCGGCACCGGCGACATCGCCGCCCTGCTGAAGGAGCGCGTCGGCGCCGAGGGCTCGGTGGTGCTGGGCGACATCAACGCCGGCATGCTGTCGGTCGGCCGCGACCGCCTGACCAACCGCGGCCTGGTGCTCGGCCTGGACTACGTGCAGTGCAACGCCGAAGCCCTGCCGTTTCCGGACAACAGCTTCGACCTGGTCACCATCGCCTTCGGCCTGCGCAACGTGACCGACAAGGACGCTGGCCTGCGCGAGATGTACCGCGTGCTGAAGGTGGGCGGACAGGCCCGCGTGCTGGAGTTCTCCGAAGTCACCGCCGACTGGTTCAAGCCGATCTACGACTTCCACTCGTTCAAGATCCTGCCCAAGCTGGGCAAGCTGTTCGCCAACGATTCGGACAGCTACCAGTACCTGGCCGAGAGCATCCGCAAGCACCCGCCGCAGGATGAACTGAAGGCGATGATGGGGCAGGCCGGTTTCGAGCGCTGCCACTACAAGAACCTGACCGGCGGCATCGTTTCGATCCACTCCGGCTACAAGCTGTAAAGCGTGTGGGGCCGCCGGGCATGGCCCGGCGCTACCTGTTCTGGTAGGTGCCAACCTTGGTTGGCACACGCTTGCACCGGGCGCTGACACATCCGTGCCAACCAAGGTTGGCACCTACCTGTGGATGCCAACCTTGGTTGGCATGCGCCGGAGGCGCAGGATCGGCCCGGCCGCCATTACCCCGCACCGCGCAACGCCTGCGGGGCCGGAGGGAGGTACCATTGGGGTTTGATCCCCGTAACGGTCCCGATTCATGCGTAATCCGCTGATGCTCCTTCCGCTGGCCGTGGCCCTGGCCGCCGGCTGCTCCCAGGAGGCGGCCGCGCCCGCCGCCGCCCCGACTGCCGCAAAGGCCCCCGCCGCCCCCGTGAACGCCGAGAACCGCAGCCACGACGAAAGCTCGTACGCCGAGCCGGACAAGGTCGTCATCAAGGACATCGCGCTGGATCTGAAGCTGGACTTCGACCAGAAGCAGATCGGCGGCACCGCCACCTACACCCTGGAATGGAAGCAGAAGGACGCCAAGCAGCTGGTGCTCGACACCCGCGAGCTGACCGTGTCCAAGGTCGAGGCCGTCGGTGCCGATGGCGCGCGCAGTGCGCTGAAGTTTGAACTGGCCCCGGTCGACAAGGTGTTCGGCAGCAAGCTGACCATCGAGGCCCCGGAACAGCCGGCCAAGGTCGAAGTGACCTACCACACCGCACCGACCGCCTCGGGCCTGCAGTGGCTGGCGCCGTCGATGACCGAAGGCAAGAAGCTGCCCTTCATGTTCAGTCAGTCGCAGGCCATCCACGCCCGTTCCTGGGTGCCGCTGCAGGACACCCCGAGCGTGCGCTTCACCTACAGCGCGCACGTGGTCTCGCGCCCGGACGTGATGGTGCTGATGAGCGCCGACAACGATCCGAAGGCCGCGCGTGACGGTGACTACACCTTCAAGATGCCGCAGCCGATTCCGTCGTACCTGCTGGCCATCGCCGCCGGTGACCTGGTGTTCGAACCGATCTCCGGCCGCTCCGGCGTCTGGGCCGAGCCGACCATGGTCAACAAGGCCGCCAAGGAGTTCGAAGACACCGAGAAGATGATCGGTGCCGCCGAGAAGCTGTACGGCGAATACCGCTGGGGCCGCTACGACATGCTGGTGTTGCCGCCGTCGTTCCCGTTTGGCGGCATGGAGAACCCGCGCCTGACCTTCGCCACCCCGACCGTGATCGTCGGTGACAAGTCGCTGGTCTCGCTGGTTGCACACGAACTGGCGCACAGCTGGTCGGGCAACCTGGTGACCAACGCCAGCTGGAAGGACATCTGGCTCAATGAAGGCTTCACCACCTACGTCCAGGGCCGCATCACCGAAGCCCTGTACGGCAAGGAGATGGCCGAGATGGAGAAGCAGATCGACCAGACCGACCTGCTGGCCGAAGTGAAGGACATGAGCCCGGCCGACCAGGCGCTGGCGCTGCCGCCGCTGAACGAGCGTGACCCCGACGAAGCCCTCAGCCAGGTGGCCTACGTCAAGGGCTCGTGGTTCCTGGAATTCCTGGAACAGCGCTTCGGCCGCGAGACCTTCGATCCGTTCCTGCGCGGCTGGTTCGATGACCACGCGTTCCAGAGCGCGAACACCGACCAGTTCGTCGAGTACATGAAGAAGAACCTGCTGCCGAAGAATCCGTCGGCAGTGACCGAAGCCGAACTGAAGGCATGGCTGGACGAGCCGGGCATCCCGGCGTTCGCGGCCAAGGCGCAGTCGCGCAACTTCAGCAGCGTCGATACCGCGCGCATCGCCTTTGCCAGCGCCGGCACCGTGCCGAGCAGCCAGGTTATCGCCGACTGGAGCACGCAGGAGTGGGTGCGCTTCATCGACGGCCTGGGTGCGACCCAGCCGCTGGACAAGCTGGCCACGCTGGACAAGGCGTTCCACTTCACCGGCACCCCGAATGGCGAGATCGCCATGCGCTGGTATCCGCTGGCGATCCGCAGTGGCTACGAGCAGGCCAATGAAGGCGCAGCCACGTTCATCGAGCGCGTCGGCCGTCGCAAGCTGATCCTGCCGATCTATGCCGAACTGGTGAAGACGCCGAAGGGTCTGGAGCTGGCCAAGCAGGCCTTCGAGAAGGCCAAGCCGGGCTACCACCCGATCACCACCGCCTCGGTGCAGGACATGCTGGCCAAGGCCGAAGCCAAGTAAGAAAACGCGCCGGGCATCCCCCGGCGCTTTTTTTGTAGAGTCGAGCTTGCTCGACTGGCTCTTCAACAGCAGTCGAGCAAGCTCGACTCTACAGATATGCGAAAACACGAAGGACCTCCGCCATGAAACGACTGATCCTGCTCACCGCCTGTACGCTGGCCCTGGCTGCCTGCAGCAACCCCGAGGAAGAGCGCAAGGCGCAGGAAGCCGCCGCGGCTGCCGTGCAGGCGCAGAAGGAGGCCAAGGCCGAAGACGTCGCCAAGCAGTACGACATGGCCGTGGCCGCGCAGGACTGGGAACGCGCGCGCCTGCATGGTGCGTCGCTGCTGGACCAGTACAAGGACACCGCCGCTGCCGAGCGCATCGCCGCCGGCTTCGACGAGGTCAAGGCCAAGGGCGACGCCGCGCGTGACCTGCGCCGCATGCAGGCGCTGTGGCAGTACAACCAGATTCCGGTGGGCAGCAAGGGCAACCAGGTTTCGGCCCAGATCTACAGCAAGGAACGGGTGGACGTGGATGGCAGCGGCGCCAAGACGGTGCAGCTGGTGTTCCGCGATCATCCGGAATGGAAGCGGCATGCCTACCTGGTGCTGCAGGCCGGCGATTTCCGCTGCCCGCAGTGCACGGTGAAGGTGACCGTGGACAACGGCAAGCCGATTTCCATGGCCGCCTGGCGGCCGAAGACCGATGAAGCCATCGCCCTGTTCATCACCGACCAGAAGGCGCTGTGGAAGCTGGCGCGCAAGGGCAAGTCGATCAGCATCGAGTTCCCGGTCAAGGCCGGCGGCACGCGTACCGCCGTGTTCGAAACCGGTGGTGTCGACGCCAGCCGCATGCCGCAGTGGTGGAAGTGATGGTTGCGGCGGGCAGCGCAGTGCACGCGCTGTCCGCGATCCGGCACTGGGTGTTCGACATGGACGGCACACTGACGGTGGCCGTGCATGACTTCGCCGCGATCCGCCGCGCGCTGCAGATCGCCGCGGAGGAAGACATCCTCGACCATATCGCAGCGCTGCCGGATGCGCCGGCGCAGGCCAAGCGCGAGTGGCTGTTGGATCACGAGCGCGCGCTGGCCGAGGAGGCGCTGCCGGCGCCGGGTGCGGTGAAGCTGCTGCGCGCGCTGTCGGCGGCGGGCTGCCGGCTGGGCATCCTGACCCGCAACGATCATGCGCTGGCGAAGCTGACCCTGGACGCGATCGGGGTCGGGGAACTGTTCGACGATGCCGACATCATCGGCCGCGATGAAGCGGTGCCCAAGCCGTCGCCGGATGGCCTGCAGCAGCATCTTCGACGCTGGGGAATCGGGGCTGCGGAGGCGGTGATGGTCGGAGACCACGCCTATGACCTGGAGTGCGGGCGCGCCGCGGGCGCCCATACCGTGCTGGTCAACCTGCCGGAGAACCCGTGGCCAGGCAGTGCCGACTGGCATTTCGCCGATTGCCGTGCACTGTTGGCGGCCTGGCAGCGCAGGGGGTAGTGCCGGCCGCTGGCCGGCAGTGTCGACCAAGGTCGACACCTACCAGGGCACAGCGTGTCGACCAAGGTCGACACCTACCAACAGCATTCCCAGCAGCGCATCGGGTGGAGAGCCCCCTTGTTGTTCAAGGGGGCGCGCCGAAGGCGCGGGGATAAGGTGGGATGCGCGGGCAATTTGGTTACGCGCTAAGCGCGTAGCCAAATTGCTGCTTGAACTGCTCGTTGAACTCATCGAAGGTGAAACGCTGGTTCTGCGTGCCCGGGTGCTCGACCTTCAGCGCGCCCATCAGATTGCCCATGCGGCCGATGGTCAGCCAGTCGTAGCCCTTCTGGATGCCGTAGATCAGGCCCGCACGGAACGCGTCGCCACAGCCGGTCGGGTCGACCACGCGGCGCTCGTGCGCCGGCGGGATGTCGTAGCTCTTTTCCGGGGTGTGGATGACCGCGCCCTTCGGGCCACGGGTGGTGATGTAGGCCTTGACCCGGCTGACGATCTCCTTCTCGTCCCAACCGGTGCGTTCCTGCAGCAGGTTCGACTCGTAGTCGTTGACCACCACGTAGTCGGCCTGCTCGATGAACGCGCGCAGTTCCGGGCCGTTGAACAGCGGCATGGCCTGGCCCGGGTCGAAGATGAACGGAATGCCGTCTTCGTGGAATTCCTGCGCGTTCTGGATCATGCCTTCGCGGCCGTCCGGGCCGACCAGGCCCAGGGTCACGCCCGGTACGCCACGCACGTGGTTCTCGTAGGAGCGCATCATCGCGCCCGGGTGGAAGGCGGTGATCTGGTTGTTGTCGTGGTCGGTGGTGATGAACGCCTGCGGGGTGAACAGCTCATCAATCACGCGCACGCGCGACAGGTCGATGCCCAGGCCGTCGAAGTATTCGCGGTACGGACCGAAGTCCGAACCCACGGTGCCCATCGGGATCGGCTGGCCGCCCAGCAGGTGCAGGTTGTAGGCGATGTTGCCGGCGCAGCCGCCGAACTCGCGGCGCATGCGCGGCACCAGGAAGGACACGTTCAGGATGTGCACCTTGTCCGGCAGGATGTGATTCTTGAACTGGTCCGGGAACACCATGATGGTGTCGAAGGCAAGAGAACCACAGATCAGAGCGGACATCGATGTAAGCCTATGCGGTGAATTTTGGGGTGGGCCGGCCCGGTTCAGCGGGCAAGCAAACGGCGCCCTTGGGCGCCCGACGGCGCAAAGGTTACCCGCTGGTGCCGCTCAGGGCCAGAACCGGGTGAGACCCGATCAGGCCGAAAGCCTGTGAAGACGCGGGTTCAGCTAGTTTTTTCCTTGCTCGGCGGCAGGCGGGTTGCTAGGCTTGTCGGCCTCGATTTCTGCCCATTTTTTCGCCATCCCGCGGCGGGCACGACACCCCTCAGGACTCCTTCCTCAGATGTTCAAGAAACTCCGTGGCATGTTCTCCAATGACCTGTCCATCGACCTGGGCACGGCCAACACCCTCATCTACGTGCGCGGGCAGGGGATCGTGCTGAACGAGCCGTCGGTCGTGGCCGTGCGCCAGGACCGTGCCATCGGTGGTACCCGCTCGGTGGCAGCCGTGGGCGCCGAAGCCAAGCAGATGCTGGGCCGTACCCCGGGCCACATCACCACCATCCGCCCGATGAAGGACGGCGTCATCGCCGACTTCACCTATACCGAGGCGATGCTCAAGCACTTCATCAAGAAGGTGCACAAGTCGCGCGTGCTGCGCCCGAGCCCGCGCGTGCTGGTCTGCGTGCCGGCCGGCTCGACCCAGGTCGAGCGCCGCGCGATCAAAGAATCGGCCGAGGAAGCCGGTGCCCGTGACGTGTTCCTGATCGAAGAACCGATGGCCGCCGCGATCGGCGCCGGCATGCCGGTGACCGAAGCCCGTGGCTCGATGGTCATCGACATCGGCGGCGGCACCACCGAAGTGGCGGTGATCTCGCTCAACGGCATCGTCTATTCGGCGTCGGTCCGCATCGGTGGCGACCGCTTCGACGAGTCGATCACCAACTACGTGCGCCGCAACCACGGCATGCTGATCGGTGAAGCCACCGCCGAGCGCATCAAGGTCGAGCTGGGCTGCGCCTACCCGCAGGCGGAAGTGATCGAGATGGAAATCTCCGGCCGCAACCTCGCCGAGGGCGTGCCGAAGATGATCAAGATCAGCTCCAACGAGGTGCTTGAAGCCCTGCACGAGCCGCTGTCGGGCATCGTCAGCGCGGTCAAGCTGGCGCTGGAGCAGACCCCGCCGGAACTGTGCGCCGACGTCGCCGAGCGCGGCATCGTGCTGACCGGTGGTGGCGCCCTGCTGCGTGACCTGGACCGCCTGATTTCCGAGGAAACCGGCCTGCACGTGCAGGTGGCGGACGATCCGCTGACCTGCGTGGCCCGCGGCGGTGGCCGTGCGCTGGAGCTGGTCGACATGCACGGCAACGAGTTCTTTGCGCCGGAATAAGCCGTCCCGGCTGCCTGCGCCCGCAGCGCCCCTCCGGGGTGCGGCCCACCACGAGGGTGGGCCGGCACCGGCGGGGCGCCCGCGTGTTTCCCTTCCGCCTTCTGCCAGTTGAATCGTTGCCGTGCCGCCCTACGCCGGACCTCCCGTTGCTTCCCGATCCGGTGATGCCGCCAGCCCGCTGCGTCTGCTGGCTTATCTCGCACTGGCCATCACTCTGATCGTGCTTGACGACCAGGCCGGCTGGCTCGCGCAGCTGCGCGGGCAGGCCAACAGCCTGGTGCAGCCGGTATGGGCACTGGCAGGGCTGCCGGGCAAGCTCGGCAACCAGGTCAAGGACTCGGCGGCCAGCCACGGCCAGCTGGTCAACGAGAACCGTGAGCTGCGCAACCAGTTGCTGCTGGCCAACGCGCGCCTGACCCGCCTGCAGACCGCTGCGCTGGACAACGCCCAGCTGCGCGAACTGCTGAATGTGGCCGAGCGCAGTGGCCTGGACGTGCAGCTGGCGCCGATCCTGGACATCGACCTGGACCCGGTGAAGCAGCGGCTGGTGCTTGATGCCGGCAGCCGCGAGGGTGTGCATGTCGGCCAGGCGGTGATCGACGCCGGCGGCTTGATGGGGCAGGTGATCAGCGTCACCGGCGGCACTTCCACCGTGCTGCTGCTGACCGACCCCGACCACGCAGTGCCGGTCACCGTGGCCCGCAACGGCGTGCGCCTGATCGTCTACGGCCGCGGCGACAAGCTGGAGCTGCGCGACATCCCGCTCAGCGCCGGCGTGGAAGTGGGCGATGAGATCGTCACCTCCGGCCTCGGCGGGCGCTTCCCGGCCGGCTTCCCGGTCGGCACCATCACCGGCTTGCGCCCGGACGACACCCATGCCTTCCTGGTCGGCGAACTGAAGCCCGCGGCCCAGCTCGACCGCGGCCGCGACGTGCTGCTGCTGCGCCCGGGCGCGGCGATCCGGATTCCGCCGGAACTGCGCCTGCAACTGGAAGCCACCGCGCCGGGCGGCCCGGCCAGCGCCGCTGCCGCGCCGGCAATGCCTGCACCGGCCGTGGGCCGGTCACCGGCTCCGTCTGCGACGCCGACGGTTGTCCCCGCATCCTCCCTTGATCCTGCTGCTCCGGTAGTGCCGGCCGCTGGCCGGCAGCAATCCTCGTCTGTGACGAGGAATGCTGCCCCCGCATCCTCCCTTGCCCCCCCGCCTTCGGCGCGCCCCCTTGAACAACAAGGGGGCTCTCCACCCGATGCTGGGTCGGCCCGGGTAGTGCCGGCCGCTGGCCGGCAACCGCAACCCACCCAGCCGCAGCCGGAGGCCCAGCGATGAGCCGCCTGCGCGACAACCCGTGGGTGTTGCCGGCCAGCCTGGTGGTGGCGCTGCTGCTGGGCCTGCTGCCGTTGCCGGCGCTGCTGCAGCCGCTGCGCCCGTACTGGCTGGCGCTGGTGCTGGCGTACTGGGTCATCGAGGCCCCCGAGCGCGTCGGCCTGGGCATCGCCTTCGCCAGCGGCGTGGTCGCCGACCTGCTGTACGGCGGCGTGCTGGGCGAACAGGCGCTGCGGCTGGTGATGCTGGCCTTCATCCTGCAGCGCTTCCGTGCCCGCATCCGTTTCTTCCCGATGTCGCAGCAGATGCTGGCCATCGGCGGCCTGCTGTTCAACGACCGCATCGTCAGCGCGCTGGTGCACATCCTGGTGGGTGAACCCACCCTGCCGTGGTCGTACTGGTGGGCACCGCTGCTGGGCATGGGCCTGTGGCCGCTGGTGTTCGTGCTGCTGGATGCGGTGCGCTTCGGCAAGCGCGGGCGCTGAGTCATGATCCCGCGTCGCCAGGTCAAGAATCCGCACGCCGAAGCCGAACAGTTCCGCCGCCGCGCGGCGCTGGGTTTCATGGGCGTGCTGGTCTGCCTGCTGGGGCTGGGCGGCTGGTACTTCAAGCTGCAGGTGCTGGACCACGACGTCTACGCCACGCGCTCGGAAGCCAACCGCATCAAGCCGCGGCCGGTGGTGCCCGGGCGCGGCATGATCTACGACCGCAACGGCCGCCTGCTGGCCGAGAACGTGCCGGCCTTCCGCCTGGACGTGACCCCGGACAAGGTCAAGGACATGGACGCCACCCTGGAAGGGCTGGCCAAGATCATCAGCATCAGCCCGGAAGAGCTGGAGGCGTTCAACAAGTCGCGCAAGGCGCGCCGCAAGTTCCTGCCGGTCACGCTGAAGCTGCGCATGAGCGACGAGGAGATGGCGCGCTTCGCGGTTGATCGCTGGCGCTTCCCCGGCGTCGAGCTGGAGCCTTACCTGACCCGGCGCTATCCCTACGGCGACCTGTTCGCGCACATCATCGGCTACGTCGGCCGCGTCGATGACAAGGACCTGGAGATTCTCGGCGAAGGCAATGCCGCGCTGACCCATATCGGCAAGTCCGGCCTGGAGCGCTATTACGAGCAGCAGCTGCGCGGCAAGGTCGGCTACGAGCAGGTCGAGACCAACGTGCAGGGCCGTGCGATCCGTACCATCGGCCGCGTTGCCGCGCAGTCCGGCGCCGATCTGCGGTTGTCGATCGACGCCGACCTGCAGCGCGCCATGGTGGCCGCCTTCGGCGACCAGGAAGGCTCGGCGGTGGCGATGGACCCGCGTACCGGCGAAGTGCTGGCGATGGTCAGCCTGCCGTCCTACGACCCCAACCTGTTCGTCAACGGTATTTCCCATGCCGACTTCAAGGCGCTGAACGACAACCCGTCGCGGCCGCAGTTCAACCGCCTGGTGCTCGGTGGCGTCGCGCCCGGTTCCACGCTGAAGCCACTGATCGGCCTGGCCGGCCTGGATTCGGGTGTACGCCGCCCGGAAGACAAGGTGTTGTCCACCGGCATGTTCTACCTGCCCGGCACCTCGCGTGGCTGGGGTGACTCGCACCGCGGCGGCCATGGCTGGACCGACCTGCGCAAATCCATCGCGCAGTCGGTCAACACCTACTACTACAAGCTGGCGCTGGACCTGGGCATCGAGCGCTTCGACCATTACATGGAGTACTACGGCTTCGGCCAGCCGACCGGGATCGACCTGACCGGCGAGATCGGCGGCATCCTGCCTTCGCCGGCCTACAAGCGGAAGAGTCGCAAGGAAGCGTGGTACCCCGGCGACACGGTCAACATCAGCATCGGCCAGGGCGACTGGAAGGTCACTCCGCTGCAGCTGGCGCGGGGCGTCAGTGGGCTGGCCAACGGGCAGCTGCGCACGCCCCATCTGGTGATCCAGCAGCGTGCGGGGTTCGACCATGACTGGATGGCGACCGACCCGGGCGAGAGCAAGCCGGTCAGCCCGAACCCGAACAATCTGCAGGCGGTGCGCGAAGGCATGATGGCCACCATGCTGCCAGGCGGCAGCGCTGCGCGAATGGCGGCCGGCGCGCCGTACACGATGGCTGGCAAGACCGGTACCGCGCAGGTCGTCAGCCGCAAGGGCACCGCTGCAGTGAACCCGAAGAGTCTGCCGATGCACCTGCGCCACCGCGCGCTGTTCGTCGGCTTCGCGCCGGTCGACCAGCCGGTGATCGCGCTGGCGATCGCGGTGGAAGGTGGTGGTTACGGCGGTGCGGCCGCCGCGCCGATCGCACGCAAGGTGTTCGACGCCTATCTGCTGGGCAAGATGCCTGAAGGCATGCAGCCGCTGGACAGCGAGCGCGGTACCACCGCCATCGGCGCCACCGCGTTCGACAACGAAGACGTGGGGGCGCGTCAGGCGGGCGACCTCGCCGCGGCGCAGCTGGGTGAACATCCGGTGCTGGTCGGCGTGCCCGCGCCGGAACCGGTACCTGCACCACAGCCGGGTACGCCGGCTGCCGCCGCACTGCCGGTCACACCACGCCCGACCGCCGCGGAGCCCGCGCGATGAAAGTATTCCTGCGCTGGGCCGGCGACATGCTGCGCCGCTTCTTCAGCACGCTGGACTGGGTGTTGTGCCTGGCGCTGGGCGCGTTGATGGTGATCGGTCTGGCCACCTTGAAGAGCGCCGGTGGCGATGGTCTGGTGATGGCCCAGGGCGCGCGATTCGCGGTGGGCATGGCCGCGCTGTGGGGTATCTCGCGGGTGCCGATCCTGCGCATCCGTTCGGCCACGCCGATGATCTACGCGATCTCGATGATTCCGTTGCTGGCGGTATTCGTGCTCGGCACCGGCAAATACGGGCGGCAGTGGCTGGACCTGAAGTTCTTCTACCTGCAGCCGGCCGAACTGCTGAAGGTCAGCCTGCCGATGATGGTGGCCTGGTACCTGCACAAGATGCCGCTGCCGCCGCGTTTCAACACCGTGCTCGTGGCCCTGGTCATCATCGGCGTGCCAACCGGTCTGGTGATGTTGCAGCCCGACTTCGGTACCGGTGTGCTGATCGCCGCCAGTGGCGTGTTCGTGCTGCTGCTGGCCGGCCTGCCGTGGTGGTGGGTTGGCCTGGGCGTAGGCGGCGTGACCGCGGTCGCACCGGTGGCCTGGTTCTGGCTGCTGCGGCCGTACCAGAAGGACCGCATCATGATGTTCCTGGACCCGGAGATGGATGCGCTGGGTGCCGGCTGGAACATCATCCAGTCGAAGATCGCGATCGGCTCCGGCGGCTTCGATGGCAAGGGCTGGGGCGAGGGCTCGCAGTCGCACCTGAACTTCATTCCCGAGCAGACCACCGACTTCGCGTTCTCGGTGCTGAGCGAGGAATTCGGCTGGATCGGCGTGGCCACCGTGCTGGCGCTGTATCTGGTGGTGATCGGGCGCTGCCTGTGGATTGCCAGCCAGTCGCGCGATTCCTATTCGCGCCTGCTGGCCGGCGCTACCGGCCTGGCGTTCTTCGTCTATGTCCTGGTGAACGGCGGGATGATTTCGGGCCTGCTGCCGGTGGTGGGCGTGCCGATGCCGCTGATCAGCTACGGCGGTACGTCGGCGGTGTCACTGCTGGCCGGCTTCGGCTTGGTGATGGCGGTACGCAGCCACAATCCAGTACACGGCGGCTACGGGTAGCACCGGTTGCGCTCGTCCGTAGCGCCGAGCCAGCGCGACTGCTCCCGCTTCCTGTAGAGCCGAGATCCTATGTTCGCGGTCAAGCCTGCTGGAAGCAGGTTTGACCCACCTTCAGCATGGCGGGATCGAAATCCTTGCCGCTCTTGAAGACGCCCCAGGCGATCTTGGCCAGCTTTCTGGCCAGGATGTTGAAGCTGGCGGTGCTGCTGTGTCCGCGCTCGCGGATGGCGAGGTAGAGAGGCTTGCCGCCTTTGGATCGGGTCAGGCCCATGGCGGCCATGTAGAGGATCTGGCGCAGGCTGGCATTGCCTCGTTTGGACAATCGGCGTCGGCCGATCCGTGCGCCGGACTCGTTGGGTCGCGGATCCAGACCGGTGCAGGCGATCCAAGCGTCGGAGTTGGCCAGCGGCCAGCGGGTGATGTGATGGGTGACGAAGGCAGCCACCGTCGGCCCGATCCCGGGGATGGTCATGATCCGCCGGTACAGGTCGCGCTGTTGGCCGCTGCGACACAGCTGCTGAATCTGCTGGTCCAGCATGGCAATGGCCTCTTTCAGGCTACTGAAAATGCGCCCAAAGAGGGCGGACTCCGACGCCCCCGCGCCCAGAGAGAGATTCAACTTCGCCTTGCTCCGGACCAGACTGTCACGTTGCTGGAGCAGCACGTGCAGCCGCTCCTGCTCGGGCGAGCGAGCGACATGCTCGTGCAGATTGTCGGCCTCTTTGGCGATGTAGCGCGCAATGACCTGGGCATCGCCGGAGTCGGTCTTGCCGCGGCAGGCCACGCCCTTGGCGTAGTGCTTGATATCGCGAGGATTGAGCACGAAGACGGCGTGATCGGCCTTCTGGGCAGCGTGAACCACAAGCTCGTGGTAGCGGTTGGTTGCCTCAACGCCAATACGGGACTTCGCGGGCAGGCTGGACAGCCATTTGTTGATGGCCGAGGCTGAATTGGCGATTCGGATGCTGCCCTTGGTGCCGTGGCACGCCACCACCAGGGTCCTTGAATCGGTATCGATACCGACAGCGTGACGATCTGACATCTGCACAACTCCCAGCTATTGTTGAGGGGCTGGGGTGGTACCGCACCACGTTGGCTTGCCTACATCGGCGGTCCTCAAAGGCCGCTAGATCCTTTATCGACGTTAAGGTGCGGGATGGGGATCGCTCGGCTCGTCTGTCGGCTGCTACCCGCAGATATCATGTTGACGGTCCCTCCACCCTGGCTCCTACATACCTCGTAGGAGCCGGAAGGAACATACAAGCCATGCTCGGCTCAGGGCCTGCATACACTGTACGAAAGGCAGTCGAGCATGGCTCGGCTCTACAAATGCAGAAGCAGCCTGACAGCTTCACGCAAGCGCCCGTTGCTACCGTGGCCCGCGTGGAATGGAAACGAATGCTTGGCGGCTGCCGTGAGGCGGTGCGCACGATCGATCTGCCGTTGCTGGTCGCGCTGTTGATCCTGATGGCCGCCGGTCTGGCGGTGCTGCACAGCGTGTCCGGACCAGTGGCCGGGCAGGCGGCGCGCTTTGCCGGTGGTCTGGCGGCGATGTGGTTGCTGTCGCGGGTCTCCCTGCTGCGCCTGCGCGCTTGGACGCCTGCGTTGTATGCATTGTCGATGCTGCCGCTGATGGCGGTGTATGTGATCGGCACCGGCAAGTACGGGCAGCGCTGGCTCAACCTCGGCGTCTTCTACCTGCAGCCCTCCGAGCTGCTCAAGCTCAGCCTGCCGTTGATGATGGCCTGGTACCTGCACCGGCAACCGCTGCCACCGTCACCGCGCACGGTGCTGACGGCCGCAGTGCTGATCGGCGTTCCCGCCGTGCTGATCCTGATGCAGCCCAACCTCGGCACCGCCACCTTGGTCACTGCCAGTGGCGTGTTCGCGTTGTTGCTGGCAGGCCTGCACTGGGGCTGGGTGGCGACGGGTGCGGCAGGGCTGGCGGTGGCCGCACCACTGGCGTGGTTCGGCCTGTTGCGGCAGTACCAGAAGGATCGTGTACTGACCTTCCTCGACCCGGCAGCAGACCCGCTTGGCACCGGCTGGAACATCCTGCAGTCGCGCATCGCGATCGGTTCTGGTGGCTGGCAGGGGCGCGGCTGGGGGCAGGGCACCCAGGCCACACTGGATTTCCTGCCCGAGTACACGACCGACTTCGCGTTTTCGGTGCTGGCCGAGGAATTCGGCTGGATCGGTGTGGCGACGCTGTTCGCGCTGTATCTGTTCGTGGTCGGGCGCTGCCTGTGGATCGCAGTGCACGCGCGCGACACGCATGCACGGTTGCTGGCTGGCAGCCTGGGGCTGGCGTTCTTCGTCTACGTGCTGGTGAACGGCGGAATGATTTCCGGCCTGCTGCCGGTGGTGGGCATTCCGATGCCGTTGATCAGCTATGGCGGGACATCGGCGGTCTCGTTGCTGGCCGGCATCGGACTGGTGATGGCGGTGCGTGGGCACCGGCCCGTGCACGGGGGATAGGGTTTCCAGCCAACGGCGCAGCCCCTCGTGGGTGGTCGCGCAAAGCAGTTCATGGGTGGGGCCGGGTAGATGGGCTGCGCAGGGGACGCTGCAAGTACGTCCATGTAAGCTCGGTCGCCGCTTGCTCTTGCGCGCAGTCCTGCACGCGCGGCAAGGCCAGGGTTGGGCGTCCTGCCCAACCCGCCCGAGGCATGCCTCGGGCCCATGCGGCTCACGCCCCTGCGCAGCCCATCTACCCGGCCACGGACAGGTTCCGTGCGCGTCCACCCACGGAGAAGAAAAAAGAAGATCAAAAGCAAAAGCGGCCTGGCGGGTCGCTTCCTTGCTTTGTGTAGAGCCGAAGGCAGCGGCAGGAGCCGCTGCCAACGTCGCCCACGGCGACGGCCCGAAGGGTGCCGGTCAGGACGACCGGCATAGCCATGCTCGGCTCTCGAGCAAGCGCAGCGCGCGACCCGCTTGTGATCTTCTCTTTCTTCTCCGTGGGTGGCAGACCACCGAAATCTGTCAGAGGGCGGTCGGGTTGGGTATGCGGGGGTGTCAGCCGCATGGATACGGCTGCCAAGCCTCCAGGGACGGATTCACGGCGTCCCCCGCGTACCCAACCCGACCGGCCCAGCCGCGGCTTCTGCTTTTCGCAACACACCCCACCCACGAGGGGCTGCGCCGTTGGCTGGAAACTTCCTGACTCTGCGCAACGCCCGTTGTGGAAGCGTTCTCACGACGATGCACGGCAGCACGCCCGCTGACCAAAGTCCGTAAAAAGCGTTAGCTGGGTCACACTTTTACAGCGCGTTGATCTTGATCAATGGACTTGTCGTAATCGGCCTGCACAATGGCGGCCCGTTCGGCACGGCGCGCCGTCAATCGTTGCAGCGCGAGGGGGCGTCGGGCGGGAAGCAGTACTGATCCAACGGGTACAGGGAGCGCGGGGAACTGCCACTGGGGAGCGGCAGCCGCGCAGGTACCGACCGGATCCGGTCGCCGGTTGCGTCTGCGGGGATGGGGACGCAACCGGCAACCTCTATCTGAATGGGGAAGGGTGATCACGACGTCTTCACATTTCCCGCTGAACGCGGGCAAATCGTTGTGATTCATGGTGTTAGGGGTTTTAATTCATCCATGACCTGCTAACCTGCGACGATGATTCGACGCACTCTGGCCTGCATGCTTACCCTCGGCCTGGTCGCCTGCGCGACCCAGCCGAAGTCCCCACCGTCTTCGCCCCAGGCCAGCAGTACGCCGCGCCAACCCGCCGCCAAGGCTCATGGCCCGGCCGAGGCCGCGCCCGAAGCCGCCGCTGCCACCGCGCCGCCGGTCGATCTGACCCCGGTACCGTTCGACGTCGCGCGGGCCCGCTTCATTGCCGATACCGCCAAGCGCTATGGCCTGAAGCCGGAGCAGATCAGCAGCGTGCTCGACCAGGCGCAGGTGCGCCAGCCGATCATCGCCGCGATGTCGCGCCCGGCCGAGCGGGTCAAGCCGTGGAACGAATACCGGCCGATGTTCATCAGCAAGGCGCGCATCGATGGTGGCCGCGCGTTTCTGGCCCAGCACCGTGCCGAACTGGATCGCGTGCAGCAGCGCACCGGCGTGCCGGCCGAAGTGATCGTGGCGATCATTGGCGTGGAAACCAGTTACGGCAAGAATGCGGGCAGCCATCGCGTGCTCGATGCGCTGTACACGCTGGCGTTCTATTACCCGCGTAGCGGCGACCCGGCCAAGCTGGAACGCGAAGTGCGCCGCGAGCTGTTCTTCCGCGATGAGCTGGCCAAGCTGTTCGAGCTGGGCCGCGAAGAAAACCTGGACATCACCACACTCAAGGGCAGCTATGCCGGCGCGATGGGCATGGGCCAGTTCATGCCGTCCAGCTATCTCGATTACGCCGTGGACGGAAATGGTGATGGCCGCCGCGACCTGTTTACCAGCTACGACGATGTGTTCTCGTCCATCGCCAACTACTTCGTGAAGAAGGGCGGCTGGGTGCGGGGTGGCCAGGTGGCCGTGCCGGCCACGCTGGCGCCGGGCCGCGAGGAGTTCAATCCGACCGAATGGATGCCGACCTGGTCGATGGCCGACCTGGCGCAGCGCGGCTACCAGCCGAGCGCGCCGGTGCAGCCGGGCGCCACCGCCACCCCGATCACGCTTGAAGGCAGCACCGGCAAGCAGTACTGGCTGGGCTTCCAGAACTACTACGCGATCACCCGCTACAACCTCTCGAAGATGTACGCGATGGCCGTGTTCCAGTTGTCCCAGGCCATCGCCGGACAGGAGCTGCCCCCGGCATGAACATCAGATGGCTGGTCCCAGGCTTGATTGTCCTCGCGCTGGCTGCCTGCAGCAGCGCGCCGAAGAAGCCGGCCACGGCCGGCCATGGTGGCAAGTCCAGTGGCACGCTGGTGCAGGGCCGTGGTTCGCGCCCGGCACATTGCCCGGAAGGCTCGCCGTATGCGGCGGCCAAGGAAGACCTGAGCACCCGCGGCAACTACACCGCCGGTGGCCTGTACAAGCCGGGCGTGCGCGACAGCACCCCGGACTACATTCCGAACGTGGCCTGCATCCCCGAACCGGAAGTGACCGCGGAAGAGCGCTCGGCGATCGGCAACAAGACCCCGTACGTGGTGCTGGGCAAGTCGTACAAGGTGCTCGACGACACCCGCAACTATGTCGAACGCGGCACTGCGTCGTACTACGGCGCCAAGTTCCACGGCCGCTTGACCTCCAACCGCGAGGTCTACGACATGTACCAGTTCACCGCTGCGCACAAGACGCTGCCGCTGCCCAGCTTCGCCCGCGTGACCAATCTGGACAACGGCGAATCGGTGATCGTGCGCGTCAATGACCGTGGCCCGTTCCACGACGGCCGCGTGGTCGATCTCAGTTATGCCGCCGCCGTGCGCCTGGGCATCACCCAGCGCGGCACCGGCAACGTCGAAGTGCGTGCGCTGCAGCCGGGCGAAAGCAACCTGATGGCGCAGAAGCCGTCGCGCCGTGAACGACGTGCTGCGGAAGCGGCCGCCGCCAGCGCTGTAGCCAGTGCGCGCCCGGCACCGACCGCACGTGCTGCCGCCGACAGCGACATCGATCGCCTGGTCAAGGGTCTGCCGGCCGATGGCATGCCGGCGCGTGGCCAGCCGGCCACCACCCAGGGCGTGGCCAGCACCGTGCCGGACGTGGCGGTCAGCAGCCTGCCGCCGAGTGCACCGCCGGCGCGCAGCACCGCATACGCGCCGGCTCCGGCGGTCGTTGCCAGCACCACGCCGCGCGCCGTTGCGCCGGCACCGGTCCGCACCACACCGGCCTCCCCCAGCCTGTCGCAGCAGGTGGTGGGCGCGGTGATGGTGCAGGTCGCCAGCTTCTCAAACCGCGACAACGCCAACCGCGCAATGGGCCAGCTCAATGCCGCCGGTATCGTCGGCGCGACCATCAGCGATATCGCCGCCGGTGGCCGCACCCTGTTCCGCCTGCGCGTTCCCGCCAGCGACCATGCCAGTGCCGCGGAACTTGTCGGCCGCATCGCCGGTCTGGGCCTGGGTTCGCCGCAGATCGTCAAGGATTGATCCACCCGGGCCGGTGCTGCCGGCCCATGTTGCCCCGGCCTTACAATGGCCGCTACGTTCCACCCTCCATTCCCGGCCGTCCCCTGGAGCCTGCTGTCCAATGAATTTCCGTTCCGCCGCCACCGCCCTGGCCGCCACCCTGGTGGTCGGCCTGGCTTCCGCCCAGACGCCGCTGCCGACTCCGGCCACGCCGGCGCCTGCCGCCGCCGCTGCTGCCCCGGCTACCGTTGCCACTCCGCCGGCCCCGGCGCCGAGCGTGTCCAAAGCCTGGGTCCTGATGGATTACGCCACCGGCCAGGTGCTGGCTGGCGAGAACGTCCACGAGCAGTTGGCCCCGGCCAGCATCACCAAGGTGATGACGTCCTACGTGATCGCCGCCGAGGTCAAGAACGGCAAGGTCCGTGCGGATGACCAGGTGATGATGAGCGAGCGCGCCTGGCGCGAAGGTGGCGCCGGCACCGACGGCAGCTACAGCGGCTTCCCGGTCAACCAGACCGCACGCCTGGAAGACATGGAAAAGGGCATGGCGATCCAGTCCGGCAATGACGCCGCGATCGCCCTGGCCGAGCACGTGGCTGGCAGCGAAGAAGCCTTTGCGTCGCTGATGAACAGCTACGCCGCCAAGATCGGGATGAAGGACTCGCACTTCGTCAACGCCCACGGCCTGACCGCGCAGGGTCACCACAGCACTGCCTACGATCTGGCACTGCTGGGCCGCGCGATGGTGCGCGATTACCCGGAAACCTACGCGTACAACAAGATCAAGGAATTCCAGGTCGGCAACATCAAGCAGCCGAATCGCAACCTGCTGCTGTGGCGCGATGGTAGCGTGGACGGCATCAAGACCGGTCACACCTCCGAAGCCGGCTACTGCCTGATGAGCTCGGCACAGCGTGGCGACCAGCGCCTGATCGCCGTGGTGCTGGGCGGTGCGTCGGAAAAGCAGCGTGCCGATGACAGCCTGGCCCTGCTGAACTGGGGCTTCCGCTTCTTCGAGACCCACCGCCTGTATGAGCCGGGCAAGGCCGTGGCCGAGCACAAGGTCTGGAAGGGCACCACCGACAAGGTGCAGCTGGGCGTGGCCCAGCCGATGCTGGTGAGCGTGCCGCGCGGCCGCTACAACGACCTGAAGCCGAGCATCGACGTGCCCAAGACCCTGGAAGCACCGTTCACCGCCGGCCAGCAGATCGGTACCGTGAAGGTCACCCTGGATGGCAAGGTCATCGCCGAGGCACCGCTGGTGGCTGTGGCCGCCGTCGAACAGGCTGGCTTCTTCAAGCGCCTGTGGGACAGCTTCTGGATGTGGTGGGAATCGGAATGATCCACGCAACCGCGTGGTGAAGGAAAAGGCCGGCGAAAGCCGGCCTTTTTCGTTGGAATCGGTGTGCCGACCAACGGTCGGCACCTACCTTACAGCGAGCGGCTGATGGTGAAGCTGCCGAATACCGGGGCTTCGCGCTGGCCGTAGAACTCGCGGGTGCTGTGGTAGCGCGCCACCGCGAACTTCCAGCGGCCGTACATCAGCGCCATGCCGTAGCCGCCCTGTGCCACCACGTGGCGTTTGTCCACGCTGTGGCTGCTGCGGAACGTGTTGCCGTCCAGAGTGATGTCGCGGATCACCCACGCCGCGTCGGTGGTCACGAACATGTGCCATGACCAGCCATTGGGGCGACCGCCGCGGGTCGGCGCCGTGTTCTCACCGGCCGGACGCAACGGCGTGCTGCCGAAATCATCGGGCAGCTTCCAGCCGAAACGTACTTCGCCACCGGCATTGGCCTTGGTTTCCAGGTTGCCGATCGCACCACCGTAGTGGCTGATCGCATCCCAGCCCCAGCCGCCGGCATTGACGCTGGCATCGGCCGGCCAGCGGCGCATGCGCTCGTGGGTCAGCATGAACAGCGGCTCGTTGTGCAGCTGGTTGTCCCAGCCCTTGAATTTCTCGTCGCCCAGCACTTCGTGCACGGCATTCTGCATCTGCTTGCCCTGTGCCCACGGGCCAACCACGCCCAGCGTCAGCTGGGTGGTCTGCAGACGGTCGCCGCTGCGCGCATTGAAACCGAAGTTTGCGATCAGTACGCCGGCGTAAGGGCGGTCGTCCTCGATCAGGTCCCTGCGGCTGAAATCGGTCGGGGTGAAGATGCCCTGGCCGATGCTGAAGATCATGTTCTGCTGTTCGAACTTACCTGGATGCAGCCCTTCCAGATACTGGTTCACCCAGCGCGCCATGCGTGGCAGGCAGGGGTCGTCGGTGTAATCGACCAGATTGGGCGAGACCAGCGTCAACAGTGCACCGTTGGTATAGCCCTGGTCCTGGTGGCGGCCACCGAACAGGTCGTTGTCGACGCGGAAGTTGATCTGCGGCGGGTGGTCGCGCATTGCGTCCGGGCCACATTGTTCGGCGGCCTGGGCGGCAAGCGGGAGGGCGGCAGCGAGCAGGCCGGACAGCCCGAGGGCCGTGAGGCGGCGTTGGGAAGGGGGACTCATGGGGGGCGGATTCTTTTGTCGTTTTATGCCGCGACACGGTACCCCCAGGCGGCGGTTGAAACGACTACACGGCAGTCACTTGTCTGTTCCGAAAACAACATTGTCCACCTGACACAATGTGATACGTGAGGCGGGTCGGGATTACCCGGCGCTGAGGTGGCCGGATCGGACCAAGCGTGTCGGCATCAGCATTTCCAGTCAGCTGCGGTTGTGGTTGGGGCCTTCCATGCCCTATTCTCTGCGCCGACGCCTGGGGGGGCGTCGCCAAAGGATTCAGGTCCCAGACCCTTTCTCAACCCATGGATTGTGCTTCGCCGTCGGCGAAGTGCTGGATGACTCATATGAACAAATCGAATTCGCTCGCCCATGTGCTGGCCTGCGCGCTGTTGGGTGCCGGTCTGGTGGCCGTCAGTGCCCCGGCGTCGGCGGGTCTGCGCGACAGCTTCGCCAACAGCCGCACCTCGGCCCAGGAGCAGAGCAAGAAGGGCCAGGCCGAGATTCCGGTCTGCACCAAGCCGCTGGGTTCCATCTCGGTGATCGAGCCGGAAGACGTGGTGAACTGGTGGACCGGCCAGCAGTTGCCGGCGCCTTCGAAGCTCATCAAGGTCTTCGTCAACAAATCCAAGTGCTTCACGCTGGTGGACCGTGGCGTCGGCATGGCCGCGGCCCAGGCCGAGCGCGCGCTGGCCAGCGAAGGCCAGCTGCGTGGCCGTTCCAACATCGGCAAGGGCCAGATCCGCGCCGCCGACTACGTGCTGGTGCCGGACCTGATCTCGCAGAACAGCAATGCCAGCGGCAACGCCATTGGCGGCCTGCTGGGCGGCCTGATCGGCGGCAAGGCCGGCGCGGTGGTCGGCGGCCTGAACTTCCGCAGCAAGACCGCGGATGTGACCCTGACCCTGACCGACGTACGCTCTTCCGAGCAGGTGGCCATCGTCGAGGGCAACTCCAAGAAGACCGATCTGGGCTGGGGCGCCGGTGGCGGCCTGTTCGGCGGTGGCGGCATCGGCGCGATGGGCGTCGGTGGCTATGCCAATACCGAAATCGGCCAGGTGATCACCCTGGCTTACCTGCAGGCCTACACCAACATGGTGGCCGAGCTGGGTGGCCTGCCGGCCAATGCCTCGGCGGCCAACGCCGGCCAGGCTGTGACCATGCTCAAGGCCGGCCGCCTGCTGGCCAATGCCAAGGGCACCGGCGCGCCGGTGCGCTCGCTGGAGCCGGGCATGCTGCTGTACCCCACCGGCGTCAAGGAAGGCACCATGTGGGAAGTGGAAGACGAAATGGGCAACAAGGGCTGGGTCAATTCCACCCTGATGGAAACGGCCAAGTAAGCCGCCCGCGTGCCGGTTCCGTGCCGGCACGCGTCGCCTGCCGGACCGGCCTGCAAGGGCCGGCTCCGTCAAGTGCAGGGGCGGGCTGCAACGCAGCGGCTCGCCGATGCTGCTTTTGACTTTGATGAATACTCTTGGGTTTGTTGCCCTGCGGCCCGATAATGGGTCCATGGAAATCAAGTCCGACAACCCCGACCACGGCTTCCAGTTCCCCGGCCAGTTCGAGCTCAGCGCCATGGGCCCGGCCAACCGCGGCCTGGAGCATGAGCTTCCCCGCCTGCTGCTGGCTGCCGGCATTGATGTCGTCAATGAACGCATCAGCTGGAAGCATTCGTCCAACGGCAAGTACGTGTCCGTCCGCATCGTGTTCAAGGCCGAGAGCCGCGAACA
Organism: Stenotrophomonas maltophilia; assembly: GCF_002138415.1. Lineage (NCBI taxonomy): Bacteria > Pseudomonadati > Pseudomonadota > Gammaproteobacteria > Lysobacterales > Lysobacteraceae > Stenotrophomonas > Stenotrophomonas maltophilia. Next base: position 3,953,223 of record NZ_CP015612.1, on the reverse strand, counting down.
GTACGACCTGGCGCACCAGGCACTGCGTGACCACCCGGAAGTGAAGTGGACGCTGTAGCCGACAACTGCCCGGCCGAAGCCGCCCCCGAGGACCGCGCGCCGCGTCCGGCCCTGGTCCGCGACCTCGGCCGTCAGGCTTACGAGCCGGTGTGGCGCGCCATGCAGCGCTTCACCGACCAGCGCAGCGATGCCGATGCCGACGAGCTGTGGGTGGTCGAGCACGACCCGGTGTTCACCCTGGGCCAGGCCGGCAAGGACGAGCACGTGCTGGCGCCGGGCGAGATCCCGGTGCTGCACGTGGACCGCGGCGGCCAGGTGACCTATCACGGCCCCGGCCAGATCGTGGTCTATCCATTGCTGCGCCTGCCACGGCTGGGCATCGGCGTGCGCGACTACGTGTGCCGCATCGAGCAGGCCATCATCGACACCCTGGCCGAGTGGAACATCGGCGCCGAACGCCGCGAGGGCGCCCCGGGCGTCTACGTCGGTGGCGCCAAGATCGCCGCACTCGGCATCCGTGTGCGACGCGGCTGCACCTTCCATGGCCTGGCCTTCAACGTGGCCATGGACCTGGAACCCTTTCACCGTATCAACCCCTGTGGCTATCAGGGGTTGCGGGTGACCTCGGTGGTAGACTTGGGCGGCCCCTCCGGGATGAATGCCGTCAAGCCGGTGCTGCTGGACCACCTGGCCCGCCAGTTCGGCCTGCTGCTGCAGCACACGCCCGAACCGCCTGATCTTTCTGCGGCCGCCTGACCGCCCCCCGGAACTGCCATGACTGAAACCACCGCCCGTTCCATTCCCCTGCAGATCGTGCAGGGCGACTCTCCGTCCGCCGCGCCGTTGCAGGCCGGGGTCAAGCAGCTGGGCGGTGACAAGATCAACCGTTCGCCGGTGCAGTTCGCCGATGCGCCGGTGCTGCGCAAGCCGTCCTGGATCCGCGTGCGCATTCCCTCGGGCAATGCCGTGCAGAACCTGAAGGCCAAGCTGCGCGAGAACCGTCTGGTGACCGTGTGCGAGGAAGCCAGCTGCCCGAACATCCACGAGTGCTTCGGCCATGGCACCGCTACCTTCATGATCCTCGGCGAGGTCTGCACCCGCCGCTGCTCGTTCTGCGACGTGGCCCACGGCCGCCCGAAGCCGCCGGATGCCAACGAACCGGCCAGCCTCGGCCAGACCGTGGCCGACATGGGTCTGAAGTACGTGGTGGTGACCAGCGTCGACCGCGATGACCTGCGCGACGGCGGTGCCCAGCACTTCGTCGACTGCATCAGCGCCATCCGCGCGAAGTCGCCGGGTACCCGCATCGAAGTGCTGACCCCGGACTTCCGCGGCAAGGGCCGCATGGAGCGCGCGCTGGAGATCCTGGCGCAGAACCCGCCGGATGTGTTCAACCACAACATCGAAACCGTGCCGGACCTGTACCGCAACGTGCGTCCGGGTGCGGACTACCAGTGGTCGCTGAACCTGCTGAAGAACTTCAAGGCGCAGCACCCGGAGGTGCCGACCAAGAGCGGCATCATGCTGGGCCTGGGCGAAGAGTTCGAACAGATCAAGGCCACCATGCGCGACCTGCGCGCGCATGACGTGGACATGATCACCATCGGCCAGTACCTGCAGCCGACCGCGCACCACCACCCGGTGCTGAAGTACTGGACCCCCGAGGACTACAAGGCGCTGGAAGAGTACGGCTACGAACTGGGCTTCAGCCACGTGGCGTCCGGCCCGATGGTGCGCTCGTCGTACCACGCCGACGTCCAAGCCAAGGGCGCGGGCGTCTCCTGAGGTGGGTGCGGACCGTTGGTCCGCACGCCTTTGCCAAGCACGGCCCGGCGCTGCCAATGAATGCCACCACCAGCATGGTGGGTGCGGACCGTTGGCCCGCACGCCTTTGCCTGCATTCACAATTTGCTACACCGGCCCCGCTAGGCTGGTTTTCCACCGAGCGCGGCCGGGTGACAAACCCGGCAACTTTCGGCACTGTCGTGGTGTCTTAACACCCCGCAGTCTCCCCCTTGGCAAGGCGCCTTCGAGCACGTCAATGAAATTCAAAGCCCCCGCATTCCTGATGGCCCTGGCGCTGGTCGCGCCGCTGGCGCTGGCGGCCAAGGCCGACTCGCCCGCGTTGCCCGCGGCGGCCACCGCCGATCAGGTGACCACCTCCAAACTGGTGTACGGCCTGCTGTCCGACAGCCGTTACGCCTACCGCCCGCGCGCGCTGGACGAGGCCACGTCCAAGGACGTGTTCAAGCGTTACCTGGAGACGCTGGACGGCGGCAAGCAGTACTTCACCCAGGCCGACGTGGCGCGCTTCGCACCGTTCGAAGCCAACATTTCCTCGGCCATCCGTGGCGGCGAGCTGGAGCCGGCGTTCCAGGTGTTCGCGGTCTACAAGCAGCGCGTCGGCGAGCGCGTGGCCTATGCGCGCAAGCTGCTCAAGCAGGAGCCGGACTTCACCACCGACGAGCGCTTCGAATACGACCGCAAGAAGGTGCCGTGGGCGGCCAGCAGTGCCGAGCTGGACGAGCTGTGGCGCAAGTCGGTGAAGAACGATTGGCTGCGCCTGAAGCTGGCCGGCAAGAAGCCGGACGACATCCGCAAGACGCTGGACAAGCGTTACGCGACGCTGGAGAAGTCGGTCAACGAACTGAAGGGCGAAGACGTCTTCCAGTTCTTCATGAACTCGTACACCAGCGCGGTTGATCCGCACACCGATTACTTCACCCCGCGCACCGCCGAGAACTTCAACCAGGCGATGTCGCTGTCGCTGGAAGGCATCGGCGCGCAGCTGCAGCGCCAGGACGACGTAGTGGTGATCCGCGAGATCATCGCCGGTGGTCCGGCCGCGGTGGACGGCACGTTGAAGCCGGGTGACCGTATCGTCGGCGTTGGCCAGGGCAAGTCCGGCCTGGTCGAGGACGTGATCGGCTGGCGCATCGACGATGTCGTGGCCAAGATCCGTGGCGCCAAGGACACCCAGGTCAAGCTGGAATTCATTCCGGCCGCCGAAGGTGCCGACGGCAAGCATCACTCCCTGGTGCTCACCCGCCAGAAGGTGCGCCTGGCCGAACAGGCCGCCAAGGGCGAGACCATGACCATTCCGGCCGCCAACGGCGAGCCGGCACGGAAGATCGGCGTGATCAAGCTGCCGACCTTCTACCAGGACTTCGAGGGCCGTCGCCGCAATGCCGCCGACTATGCCTCGGCCACCCGCGACGTGGCCAAGCTGCTGGCCGGTTTCAAGAACGACAAGCTGGACGGCGTGGTGCTGGACCTGCGCAACAACGGTGGTGGCTCGCTGGATGAAGCCATCGAACTGACCGGCCTGTTCATCGAGCAGGGTCCGGTGGTGCAGGTGCGTGAGTCCGGTGGCCGTGTCACCGTCAACAGCGACCGCAACCAGGGCGTGGCGTGGGATGGCCCGCTGGCAGTGCTGATCAACCGCGGTTCGGCCTCGGCCTCGGAGATCTTCGCCGGTGCCATCCAGGACTATGGTCGTGGCCTGGTGATCGGTGAGACCAGCTTCGGCAAGGGCACCGTGCAGAACATCGTCGACCTCGACCGTTGGCCGAGCGGCGAGACCCAGCGCTTCGGCCAGGTCAAGCTGACCATTGCCCAGTTCTTCCGCATCAGCGGCAGCAGCACCCAGCACAAGGGTGTGGTGCCGGACCTGGCCTTCCCGGCCAGTGTCGATGCCACCGAGTTCGGCGAGAGTACCTACGACAACGCGCTGCCGTGGACCCGCATCGCTGCCGTGCCTCACACCCAGTACGGCAACTTCGCGCCGCTGCTGCCGAAACTGGAAACCCGCCACGACACCCGCATCGCCACTGACAAGGAGTTCCAGTGGTGGAACGAGGACGTGCAGCAGTTCCGCACCGAGGCCGCGAAGAAGTACATCTCGCTCAACGAGGCCACCCGCCGCGCTGAGCGTGAGCGCCAGGACACCCAGCGCAAGGAGCGTCAGGTGCAGCGGAAGGAACTGGGCCTGGCCCTGGACCCGCTGGCCGATGACAGCAGCGATGACGGCCTGACCGGCAACGAGCGTGACATCGTCAAGGATGCCGCGCGCGAGAAGGCCGCCGAGAAGCGTCCGGACCCCCTGCTGCGCGAGTCGGCCTCGATCCTGGCCGACGCCGTGAACCTGCTGGCCAACGACCGCCCGCTGTCGGCCCAGGTGCTGCCGCAGTCCACTGGTGCCGGTCGCTGGGCGGACTGAGCCGGCGACGCCATGTGATCTCCGAGGGGCCGGCATTGCCGGCCCCTTTCTGTCTGGGGACCTCGTTCACGGTAGCGCCGGGCCATGCCCGGCGAGCGAAGTGGATCGCGCGCTTCCGCCGGGCATGGCCCGGCGCTACCGGGGCATGAACAGGCCACAACGACGGGGGCTGGCGGGTGTACTTTCGACCTGCCGCACACGGCCGCGGGACTACCCTTGGCGGTACTGTCCTCGCAGGAGTACCCATGCGGGCCTCCCGTCTTTCCAGTGCTGTTGTGGCGCTTGGCAGCGCCCTGATTCTGTCGGCCTGTGGTGGTCGCGCCGCCGACAGCACGTTGCTGCGCGAATCCTTCGATTCCGGTGATACCTACTCGCGCACGGTCGACGGTCGCCCGGGCGACGCCTGCGAAGCGGCGCGGCGCACCCTGCTCAGCCAGGGCTACGCCATCGCCCGCTCCGACGAAGCGCAGGTGGAAGGCAGCAAGAACTTCCAGCCACGTGAGGATGATCATGAGCAGCTGGTGCTGCGCATTTCCTGCGCGCCGCGTGGCAGCCAGACGCTGGTATTCGTCAGCGCGGTGCAGGACCGCTATGCGCTGAAGAAGAGCCCCACGTCAGCCAGTGTCGGCGTGGGCGCGCTGGGCTCGGTGTCGCTGCCGTTCGGCAGCAATGACGACTCGCTGGTGAAAGTGGCCAGCAGCACGGTCACCGATGCCGGGTTCTATCAGCGCTTCTTCCAGCGCCTGCAGCAGTACCTGCCGGCGGCTGCAGGCACGCCGGCACCACCTCCGGCCGCACCACCGGAACCTGCACCGGCCAGCACGGACCAGGGTTGAGGGTGCGCGCCAGTTTGATCGGCGTGGCTCTGCTGCTGGCGCCTGCGCTGGGCAGCGCGGCCATGGCGCCGGACTGCAGGCAAGGCCTGCTGCAGCGGCTGGGATGGCGCTTCGACGAGGCCATGGTCAGTGCGCCCTTGGTGCACGGCGGTCCGGTATGCACGCGCGCGTCGCTGGCTGAAGCACAGGCGGCGGGCGATCTGCGCGTGCAGTGGCCGGCCGGAATGCCCTTGGCGGCCCGTCAGGCGGTGCTGCAGGAGCTGATGGATGACTCTGCGACGGTCTGTGCCTATGCCTTCCGGTTGGGCGCAGCCACGCAACGTGCAGCCTCGGCATTGCAGGCCAACCCCACCTTCCGCTTCTCCGGCCCGCAGCTGGGTTGGATCGGCTTCGGTCTGCAGGGGCCGCTCGCGCAGGGCTGGCAGCGCACGCGCAGTTTCGGTCGTGGCTTCGTGCCCAGCGCAGGCAACAGTCAGGCGCTGCAGGCGTTCTACAGCGGTGCCGTGCGTGCCGAATGCGGGGTCGGCCGTCAGGTCGCGCAGCTGGCCACGCAACGAGAGCTGTATGGTGATGCCGCGTTCGATACGGAGTTCGCTGCGGATGAACTGTCGATCGGCACCTTCCTCGCCCTGCACGATACCGACAGCATCCTGCTCGGCGCACATGCCGGCGACTTCTTCGCCGATGGCAAGGCGGTGCGCACTTCGGCGATGGGGCGGCAGGCGTTCGTCGGCGTGCCTGGTTTCATCGAACATGTGTACGACAAGGGCATGCTGGACGACCTGAGCAACCAGGCCGAGAACTTCGTGGTGGTCGATGTGGGCGAGGGCGCCGCCCAGGCATTGGCGATGCACGGTGGGCTGGCCTGGTACGACCAGCGCAATGTCGAACTATGGAAACTCGCGCAGGACATCCCGCGCATCGGCCAGCGCTACTTCGAGCGCCTGCTGTTCGAGCGCGATGCGGACCTTCGTGCACGGCTGGAACCGCGCTACCACGCCACACTGGCACGCATGGACCAGCTGCTGGACGATCCGTTCTACCAGCAGTTCGTGATCTATGTGCACCCGCGCGGTATACGTCCCATCGGCTACCACGTCGCCCGCCTGCTTGATCGCAACCCACGAACGCCGTTTTCGATCGACCTGGCGGTGCACAATCTGCATACCACGCTCTACCGGCGTTGGCGCGAGGCGCAGCTGCGCCACTGCGCGGCTACCGGCAGGCCAGGCAGCCTGACCCTAGACCCCAACTGAAGGTGAAACAATGGATATTGCAATGATCGGCCTCGGCCGCATGGGCGCCAACATGGCCCAGCGCCTGCACCGCGGCGGCCACCGCGTGGTTGGCTACGACCCGGGCGAGGGCGCCCGCCAGCGCGCCGCCGAGGCCGGCCTGGAAGTGGTTGATTCGCTGGCCGCTGCCGTGGCTGCGCTGCCGGTACCGCGCGTGGTGTGGCTGATGGTGCCGGCCGGCGAAACCGTCGACCAGACGCTGGGCCAGCTGACCCCGCACCTGGCCGAGGGTGACATCGTCATCGACGGCGGCAACTCCAACTACCAGGACACGATCCGTCGTGCGAAAGCACTGGCCGAGGATGACCTGGGCTACGTTGACTGCGGCACCAGCGGTGGCGTGTGGGGCCTGCAGGAAGGCTACAGCCTGATGGTCGGTGGCGAAGCCTCGGTGGTGGAGCAGATCGCACCGCTGCTGCGCACGCTGGCCCCGGCCGAGGATCGCGGCTGGGCACGTGTAGGTCCGTCCGGCGCCGGCCATTTCACCAAGATGGTCCACAACGGCATCGAGTACGGAATGATGCAGGCCTACGCCGAAGGCTTCGCGCTGATGGAGCGCAAGCAGGAGATGGAACTGGACCTGGCCCAGGTTGCCGAAGTCTGGCGCCACGGCAGCGTGGTGCGTTCGTGGCTGCTGGACCTGAGCACCGAAGCCCTCAAGCGCAATCCGTCGCTGGATGGCATCGCGCCGTACGTGGAGGACTCCGGCGAAGGCCGCTGGACCGTCGCCGAAGCCATCGCGCTGGACGTGCCGGCGCCGGTGATCACGCTGTCGCTGCTGGAACGCCTGCGTTCGCGTGAATCGAATTCGTTCACCGACCGCCTGCTGTCGGCGATGCGCAACGAGTTCGGCGGCCACGCCATCAAGAAGTCGTAAGCATCGCGATGGGGTCAGAGCCCTTCGGCGTTGCCGAGGGATCTGACCCCAGGCAGATCGGGGTCGGATCCTTTTCCGAAGGAAAAGGCTCTGACCTCACAAAAGCAGTCGAGCATGGCTCGACGCTACAAAAGCCTTCTCCGGTCGTTGCCACGTCATCCACGCATGGCGTGGATGTGTCGACCAAGATCGACACCTACCGTCGGGCGCGGGAATCTGTCGAAGGCGGACTCACCCCGCCATCTCACGGAGAGCTTGCTTTTGACGTTGACGTTGCCGTGGATTCGGCAGGTGCAGGGCGCAGCCCTGCCGGTCATCCCAACTGCACCCGCCGCCCCTCGCGCGCGCTGTCCATGCCGGCCTGCAGCAACCGCATCAGCTGCAGCGCCTGCGCCGCACTGACCGTCGCCTCGCCATCGCCATGCATCGCCGCCGCGAACCGTGCATACAGCCGCCGGTAGTCGCCGGGCAGATTGTCGACCGTCGTGCGCTGCACGTTGTCTTCGGCATCGCAGCGCACCAGCTCACCATGCCGCGGGTCGATACCCCAGCCCGGCGCACCGGGAGCCACACCGCGGCGCAGCTGCGCCTCCTGCACGTCCAGGCCGTGCTTGATCCAGCTGGCCTTGCTGCCATGCACGCTGAAGCGTGGCGTCTGCGCTGCGACCAGCGAACCGGAATGGATGATTGCGCGATGCCGCGGGTAGTGCAGTACCGCGTGGAAGTAATCGATGCCGCTGCCGCCTTCGCGCTGCACGGCCAGATCGGCATCGATCGCCTCGGGCCAGCCGAACAGCACCAGCATCTGGTCCAGCAGGTGCGGGCCGAGGTCGTACCACAGGCCACTGCCCGGGCCGTCCTGCTCACGCCAGCGCTCACGCACCTGTGGCCGGTAACGGTCGAAGTGTGCGTGGCATTCGGCCACGTCGCCGAGCGTGCCTTCGGCCAGCAGTGCCTGCAGGGTGAGGAAATCCGCATCGAAGCGCCGGTTCTGGAATACCGTAGCGATGCGTCCGGCGTCGCGCGCGGCCGCCAGCACCGTTTCCGCTTCAGCCACATCCAACGCGAACGGCTTGTCGACCAGCACGTGTTTGCCAGCGGCCAGTGCGGCGACTGCCAGCGGCGCATGCTGTTCGTTCGGTGTGGCGATCACCACCGCATCCACTGCTGGATCGTCGAACACCTCCTGCGGCGTGGCACGCACGTGCACGTCGCTGAACGCACGCAGCAGGCTGTCGCGTTGCGAACTGACGATGCTGTGCAGCACCAGGCCGGGCGTGTGCTGGATCAGCGGCGCATGGAAGACGCGGCCGGCGAGGCCGTAGCCGATCATGGCCAATTGCAGGTCGGGGCGCATGGCAGAGCTCCGGCAGTGGGAAGGGCAGGGTAAACGACGGGTGCTGGCACTCCAAAACTGAACCGTTGCCGTTGGAAAGGATTCGATTCACGGCGGCATGACCGCAACGCCACGCCTGCTCTACGGCGGCTTGTCCAGACTGGCAGCACATCCCGAAGGAGTACGACACGATGAGCAATACCACCCGCACGCTGATTGCTTCCGCCCTGACGCTGGGCCTGGCGCTGTCCTCCTCGGCCGCATTCGCCAAGGACCCGGCCGCGAAGAGCCCGCCGACCAGCACCCATCCGGCGACCCATGCCGATCGCCATGACTCCAACGAGCCGGTAACCGATACCTGGATCACCACCAAGGTGAAGGCCGATCTGCTGGCCAGCAGCAACGTTCCGGGCACTGAAATCAAGGTGGAAACCGTGAATGGCGTAGTCAGCCTGAGCGGTGCCGTGGCCACCCAGGCCGAGAAGGACAAGGCGGTCACCGCAGCCAAGGGCATCAAGGGCGTGACCCGCGTCGATGCCGCTGCATTGAAGGTCAGCGCTGCTGCCAAGCGCTGACCCCGGCGGGCGCCCCGGCATGGGGCGCCCTCTACAGTAGGGTTTCTGTAACCCGTTCAGCCAACCCGTCTGGAAACCCCAGACTTGTGACCGCCTGCGCTATATTGCCGGTTCCGCCGCAGCCGGGCTCGTCCCGGACAACGCTCCGCGGCCGTGCTGACGAGGAACTATGGCGCTGGTTTTCAGTGACGACATCTGGGACCGTTGGCGGTTGCCGGCCCTGGCGCTGGCCGCTGCCGCGATCATCGTGGTGCCGTGGTTGACCCTGCGCAAACTGCAGCAGGACAACGAAGAAGCGATGGCCTGGGTCAACCATACCCAGGCCGTCGGCGTGGCCCTGCAACAGCTGCAGGCCGACGTACGCGATGTCGAGTCGGCGGCGCTGACGCTGTCCAAGGGTGTGGATGCGCCGGGGCTGCGCGAGCGCATGGCCAAGGCCAACGACATTCCCGGACGCCTGGCCGAACTGGGCCGGATGACCCGCGACAATCCTGACCAGCTGATCCGCATCGGCCGTATCGAGTCGATGCTGGAAGGCCGCATGGCGCTTGCCCGCGAACTGGCGAAGTCCGAGCCCAACAGTGATCAGCGCGAGCTGGTGCAGGATCTGAGCACGCGCTATCCGATCCGTGGCCTGGTGGAAGAACTGCAGGCCAGCGAGCAGAAGCTGCTGACGCTGCGGGCCGAGCAGGCTGCGCGGCAGCGCAAGCAGACCGAGCTGGTGTCGTGGACGTCGCTGTTGGTCCAGCTGGCGCTGCTCGGCCTGGTGTTGTGGCTGCTGCAGCGGCAGATCGGCCGTCGCCTGCACGCAGAACGACAATCGCTGCGCTCGGCCGCGCGCGCGGCCTCGGTGCTGCAGACCGTGCGCGAACCGATCGTGCTGCTTGATCGTGACCTGCGCGTCCAGTTGCACAATCCGGCCTTCGCCGAGCTGTATGGATTGCAGGACGAACGTGCCGATGGCCTGCTGCTGGAATCCGTCGGTGATGGTGCATGGCAGGACGCGGTGGTGCGCCAGCGCTTGTCCGACGTGCTGTCGCGCGGTCGCGAACTGTGGGATTTCGAGCACGAGCAGCGCACCGCCGATGGCATGGCGCGCTACATGCTGCTCAACGCGCGGCGCATGCCGCTGCCCGACACCGACGACGAAGTGGTGCTGCTGACCGTCAGCGACGTCACCATGCAACGTGCTGTCCAGCTGCGCGTGGAGGAACTGAACCGCCAGCTGGAAGGCAAGGTCGCGCAGGTGTCCGAGGTGAACCGCGAGCTGGAGGCCTTCAGCTACTCGGTCTCGCACGACCTGCGCGCACCGCTGCGTCACGTCGCCGGTTTCTCCGACAAGCTGTCGCGCCACCTCGGCGACGCAGCCGATGACAAGAGCCGCCACTACCTGGAAGTGATCTCCAGTTCGGCACGGCGCATGGCAGCCTTGATCGACGACCTGCTGGTCTACTCGCGGCTGGGTCGCGTGGCGATGCGCCAGCAGGCGGTGGACATGCAGTCGCTGGTGGCCGATACCCGTGCCATGCTCGATTCCAACCTCCAGGCCGAGGCCGAAAGCACTGGCCACGCGCACCAGGTGGAGTGGAGCATCGCGCCGCTGCCGATCGTGGTGGGTGACGAGAACATGATCCGCCAGGTCTGGCTGAACCTGCTCGGCAACGCGGTGAAATACTCGGGCAACCGCGAACCGGCGAAGATCCGCGTGGACTACCATCCGCAGCCTGACGGCGGTCATCAGTTCACGGTCAGCGACAATGGTGCAGGCTTTGACATGGCCTACGCCGGCAAGCTGTTTGGAGTCTTCCAGCGCCTGCACAAGGCCAGCGACTACCCGGGTACCGGCATCGGCCTTGCCAGCGTGCGCCGCGTGCTTACCCGTCATGGCGGCCGTATCTGGGCCGAGGCCGAACCGGACGTCGGCGCCACCTTCCACTTCTACCTGCCTCCCGCGATCGATGCGGACAAACAAGGGCCTTCTGCATGACCACTCTGCGCACCATTCTTCTCGCCGAAGACAGCCCGGCTGATGCCGAAATGGCGATCGACGCCCTGGAAGAGGCGCGTCTGGCCAATCCCATCGTGCACGTCGAAGACGGCGTGGAAGTGATGGATTACCTGTTGCGCCGTGGTGCCTTCGCCAACCGCGAGGAAGGCCTGCCGGCGGTGCTGCTGCTGGACATCAAGATGCCGCGCATGGATGGCCTGGAAGTGCTGCGGCAGATCCGCGAGCACGAAGAGCTCAAGCGCCTGCCGGTGGTGATCCTGTCGTCCTCGCGCGAGGAAAGCGACCTGGCCCGCAGCTGGGACATGGGTGTCAATGCCTACGTGGTCAAGCCGGTGGACGTAGACCAGTTCTTCGGCGCGGTGCAGACCCTGGGCAAGTTCTGGGCGTTGATCAACCAGGCACCGGAACTCGAGTGAGCCCATGCCCCTGACCGGTCCCGCCCTGGGGGCGCTGCGCATCCTGCTGGTGGAGGACTCACCGGAAGATGCCGAGCTGATGTCCGAACAGATGCTCGATGCGGGCCTGGAGGCCCGTTTCGAGCGCGTCGAAAGCGAGGCCGAACTGCGCCAGGCGCTGGTCGCTTTCCAGCCGGACATCGTGCTGTCCGATCTGAGCATGCCGGGGTTCTCCGGTGACGACGCGCTGCGCATCGTGCGCGAGACCTCACCGGAAGTGCCCTTCATCTTCGTCTCCGGCACCATGGGTGAGGAGAACGCGGTGGCGGCGCTGCAGAAGGGCGCCAATGACTACATCATCAAGCACCTGCCGGCGCGCCTGCCGTCGGCGGTGGCGCGTGCGATCCGCGAAGCACGCAGCGCCATAGAGCGCGCACGGGTGGAAACCGAACTGATGCGTGCGCAGCGCCTGGAAAGCCTGTCGTTGCTTGCCGCCGGCCTCAGCCACGACCTGCGCAACATCCTGCAGCCGCTGCTGATCATGCCGGACCTGCTGAAGGCGCGTACCGAAGATCCGCAGCTGCACCATCTGGCCGATGTCATCGCCGAGTGCGGCCGCCGCGGCCATGAGATGGCTGAATCGATGCTGTCGTTCGTGCGCGGCTCGCGCAAGCCGAGCGAGCGCATCGAGATCAATGGCCTGTTCGATGCAGTGGCGCTGCTGTTGCGCAGCAACGTGCCCGATGCGGTGCGGCTGGAGCTGCAGGTGCAGGACGAGGGCCTGGTGGTCGACGCCAACTGCACCGAACTGCAGCAGGTGATGTTGAACCTGGCGCTCAACGCGATCCAGGCGATGCCGAACGGGGGCCGCCTGAGCCTCACTGCCAGCCACGCCGGTCAGCGCGATGGCGTGGACTGGATGCACATCCGGGTCGCCGACGAAGGGATCGGCATGGATGCGGACACGCTATCGCATCTGTTCAATCCGTTCTTCACCACCAAGGCCGACGGCACCGGCTTGGGCCTGATCTCCTGCAAGCGCATTGTTGAAGGCGCCGGCGGCAGCATCCACGTCAGCAGCCAGCCGGGGCAGGGCACCTGCTTCGAGCTGCGTTTGCCAATGCACGACGCCATCGATGGCAGTGAGCCGATCGAACAGCTGGTGGCGCTGGGCAGCGGCCAGTCGATCCTGGTGGTCGATGGTGAGGCCACGCGCCTGTCGCTGCTTGGCAATGCGCTGTCCAGCCAGGGTTACCAGCTGCAGCTGGCGTCCGACGGCCCGGCCGCACTGCGCTGGATGCAGCAGGAGGCGTTGCCGGCACTGGTGATCGCCGACGCCGGCTCCAAGCTGCTGCCGGCCAGCCAGTTGCTGGGCGAGATGGCAGCACTGGGCTATCGCGGCCCGGCGCTGGTGTTGGAAGACGCAACGGTGGAGGTAGCAGCCGATGCATTCCCCGCCGGCGTGGAAGTGCACGTGCTGCGCAAGCCGCTGCAGATGCAGCAGGTGTTCCGCGCGGTAGCCGAAGCGCTGGGCTGACAAAGGGTAGTGCCGGCCGCTGGCCGGCATCCCCGTGCGATGGGATCATTGCGGTTGCCGGCCAGCGGCCGGCACTACCGGTCCAGGGTTTCCCACGGGAAGCGCGGCAGGGCATCCACCGCCTGTTCCAGCCGCCGCGACCAGTTCTGGTGAATATCGGCATACAACGCCGAATCCGCGCCCAGCCGCAGCTGCTGGCCGATGCGCAGCTCGCCGTCGCGCAGCAGCGCCAGATCGATCGGCAGGCCCACCGACAGGTTGGAACGGATGGTGGAGTCCAGCGAGACGATCGCCGTGCGCGCGGCATCCTCCAGGCGCGTGGCCGGGCTGAGGATGCGGTCGAGGATCGGCTTGCCGTACTTGGACTCACCGATCTGCAGGTAGGGCGTCTCCGGAGAGGCGGCGATGGCGTTGCCGAGCGGGTAGATCATGTACAGCCCGGGCCGCTCGCCGGCGATCTGACCGCCGAAGATCAGCGTGGCCTGGGTATTGACCCCGTCATGGCCATGTTCGCTGTGGCTGCTGTGCACCTGGCTGTCCACCAGCAGTTGGCCGACGTACTCGGCGGCTTCGAACAGATGGGTCATGTCGTGCAGGTTGGGCGTGCGTCGTTCACTGGCGTCGCGCCCCAGGCGCGACACCAGCAGCTGGGTGGTGGCCAGGTTGCCAGCCGCCATCAGCACGTAGGCTGCCTGGCCGGGGTACTCGAACACGTGCAGCTTGCGGTGCACGCGCACATCGTCCAGCGAGGCATTGGTCCGGGTGTCGGCAGCGAAGACCAGGCCCTCGTCCACCTCGATTCCAACGCAATAGGTCATGTCGGTGCCCTATCATGTGCGTCCCGGATTGTAGGCAGGCCGCCGTGACGACGGCATGTCCACGCCCCCCAAGTGCCGTCACCTGAACCGCATGACCACCGTGCTCCTGAGCCTGGGCAGCAACGTCCAGCCCCGCCGCTACCTCCACGCCGCGGTGACGGCCCTGCGCGAGCGCTTCGGCGCGCTGCAGGTATCGCCGGCCTACCGTACCGCTGCGGTCGGTTTCGATGGCCCGGCCTTCCTCAACAATGCGGTGGCGATCGAGACCGATCTGCCGCTGCAGGAACTGGACGACTGGCTGCATGGGCTGGAAGACGCGCACGGCCGCGACCGCAGCGGGCCGCGTTTCTCCGACCGGACCCTGGACATCGACGTGGTGTTCTACGGCGACCTGGTGGTGGAAGGCCCCGGCCACCTGCGCATTCCGCGCCCGGAGCTGAAGCATGCCTTCGTGCTGAAGCCGCTGGCCGACATCGCGCCTGGCTTCATCGACCCGGTCAGCGGGTTGGACCTGGCCACGCTGTGGCGCGCGCACAAACAGTTTGGCGAGGCGTTCGAGGTGGTGGACCTGGAATGAGGGCCGAATGTCGGGGTCAGATCCCTTGTCCCGGCGGGAAAAGGGATCTGACCCCGTTGTGGATCCCGGCAACATTTCAGCTGACCGTACGCCCACCATCCACACGCAGGGTATGGCCGGTGACGAAGCTGGCTTCGGCCACCAGCCAGTAGACCGCCTCGGCGATCTCCTCGACGGTGCCGATCCGTGCCAGCGGTGTACGCGCCAGCAGCGCCTCGCGGGCGAAATCGTCCTTGCCCTGTTCCGGCCACAGGATCGCGCCGGGCGCCACCGCATTGACCCGCACCTTCGGCGCCAGCTCCAGCGCCAGCGAGCGGGTGGCCATCTCCAGCGCGGCCTTGGCCATGGTGTAGGCGATGTGGTCGCGCATCGGGTCGGTGCCGTGCAGGTCGGTCAGGTTGACGATGCAGCCCTGCTGGCGGCGCAGGTAGGGCGCCGCCGCCTGCGACAGCAGCAGCGGCGCGCGCGCGTTGACCGCATACAGCTCGTCCATTGCTTCGGCGGTGACCTGGCCAAGCGGGGTGGGGAAGAAGTTGGAGGCGTTGTTGACCAGCGCGTCCAGTCGCCCGAAGTGGGTAACGGCCTGTTCCACCAGGTCGGCCAGGGCGTCGGCGTCACGCAGGTCGGCCTGCAGGGCCAGCACGCTGCCCGGGCGCACGTTGTCGAAATCGAACGCGGCCTGCTGCAGCTCGGCACTGGAGGTGTTGGCGTGCAGCACCACCGACCAGCCGCAGGCGTGGAACTGGCGGGCGATGGCCGCACCGATCCGGCGCGCGCTGCCGGTGATCAGGACCACGGGGTGGGTGTCGCTCATCGAGGGTCCTCCAAGGCTCGGCTATCCTGTGCACCATTGTCACCGCATTCGAAGACGCCATGCAGCCCACCTTCCCCCTGCCCGAAGCCGATGCCCTGGCCCACAGCGACCAGCTGGCCGCCGCCCTGCGCGCTGAAATCCTTGC
Organism: Stenotrophomonas maltophilia; assembly: GCF_002138415.1. NCBI lineage: Bacteria > Pseudomonadati > Pseudomonadota > Gammaproteobacteria > Lysobacterales > Lysobacteraceae > Stenotrophomonas > Stenotrophomonas maltophilia. The sequence goes on along the minus strand of NZ_CP015612.1, from coordinate 3,937,791 downwards.
GCAGGGCGGGGCGATGCCGTTCTCGCGGTTCATGGAGCTGTGCCTGTATGCCCCTGGCTGGGGCTATTACAGCGCCGGCGCCAGCAAATTCGGCGGCAGTGGCGACTTCACCACCGCGCCCGAGCTCGGCAGCCTGTTCGCCGGCAGCGTGGCCAATGCGCTGGCGCCGGTGTTCGCCCAGTTGGGCGCGCAGGCGCGGATGCTGGAACTGGGCGGTGGTACCGGCGCCTTCGCTGAGGCCGTGCTGCTGCGCCTGGCCGAGCTCGACGCACTGCCGTCGCGGTACGCCATCCTCGAACCCAGCGCCGATCTGCGCGAGCGCCAGCAGCTGCGCCTGCAGCAGAACCTGCCGGCCGAGCTGGCCGCGCGCGTGGACTGGGTCGACCGCCCGTTCGAAGAGGACTGGGAGGGCGTGGTGTTCGCCAACGAGGTGCTCGACGCGCTGCCGACCCCGCGCTTCCTGATCCGGGACGGCGAGGTCTACGAGGAAACCGTCGAACTGGACGCCGAGGGCAACTTCATCCGGGGCGCGCAGCCGGCCGACATCCTGCTCAACGGCGCAGTGCGGCATATCGAGCGCTACCTGGAAAAGCCCTTCGCCGAGGGCTACCGCTCCGAGGTGCTGCCGCAGCTGCCGTACTGGCTGCAGGCGGTGGCGGGCGGCCTGCAGCGCGGCGCGATGTTGTTCGTCGATTACGGCTACAACCGCGGCGAGTTCTACCAGCACGACCGTGACGATGGCACCGTGCGCGCGTTCTACCGCCACCACGTGCACAACGACGTGCACCGCTGGCCGGGCCTGCAGGACATCACCGCGTCGGTGGATTTCACCGCGATGGCCGAGGCCGGCATGCACGGCGGTTTCGAGCTGGCCGGCTACTGCAGCCAGGCCAGTTTCCTGCTCGGTAACGGCCTGGACCAGGTGCTGCTGCTGGCCGAGGAGCGTACCGACGAGGTCGGCCGCATCCAGCTGCGCGACCAGGTGAAGAAGCTGACCCTGCCGACGGAGATGGGCGAGCGCTTCCAGGCCATCGGCCTGCAGCGTGGTGTCGACTTCGAACCGGCCTTCGAGCTGGGTGACCTGAGCTGGCGCCTGTGAGCCACGCGTTGCCGGTGATCAAGCCGCTGCGTCGGCCGCGGTTGTGGACCGTACTGTGGGCGACGGCGGTGCTGCTGGTGATCGTGGTCTGCCTGATCCCGCCGCCACCGATTCCGCTGCCGGAAAACAGCGACAAGGGCGAGCACTTCCTCGCTTACTTCATCCTGGCGGGCAGCGCGGTGCAGCTGTTCCGCCGCGGACGTCCGCTGCTGTGGGTAGGCGTGGGCCTGGTGCTGATGGGTATCGGCATCGAGTTCGCGCAGGGCGCGCTGACCAGCAACCGCACCGCCGACCCGATGGATGCGCTGGCCAACACGATCGGCGTGCTGGCCGGCATGGCTACGGCACTGACGCCGATGCGCGACCTGCTGCTGCGCTGGCGCGGGTAAAGGCGTGCCAACCAAGGTTGGCACCCACCCGTAGATCCACGCCATGCGTGGATGAGCTGCCCGAGGTGCCGACCAAGGTCGGCACCCACCAGGACAGACCTGCCGTCATTTCCCCAGCGTGACCTCATCCAGCACCCACATCGCCGGGCGCGTATCGCCGGTGAAGTTGATGCACAGGTCACCGGTGCCCTGAGTACCCTTCGGCAGCGCTGCACGCAGCGTCACGAAGCCATCGGCATCGGGCTTGGCCGGCAGGGGCACTTCGGCCAGCACCTTGCCGCTGCAGTCGCCGCGACGCACCTGCATCTCGCCGTGCGCACGCTTGGCCTTCTCGAAGCGACGCTTGGGTTCGTCATGGGCCAGCTGGAAATAGTACGGAATACGGCCCGCGCGGACTTCCACGCTGCCGATGCCGTCCAGCTGTGCCTGCGGCCAGCGCCAGCACGGCTGGAAGATGTCCACGTTGAACACTGCACGGGCGCCCTCGCGCGGGCCATCGTCTTCCAGGCGCAGCACCAGCCCCTTCTTGCCTACGCAGCTGAGCAGTTCATCGCTGCGGCGGCTGAGCAGGGATTGTGCGCTGAAGTCCGCGACCGTCGGCTTCGCGGCCAGCATCTGGCCCTGGTAGAACGCAGCGGCCTGCACGGTGGCGGGCAGCTGCGCCGTCAGCGGCTGCTGGTACAGCGGCGACTGCGCGGTCACCGGCTGGCCATCGGTGCTGTAACGCACTTCATAGCCCAGCGGATTGGCCAGCGACACGGTCACGGTGTTCTTCGCGCGATCATCGGTGTAGTCCACGCCTACTTCGAACGGGGTCTGCGCATAGGCCAGGCCCCAGGCACGGTAGCGCTGCAGCTGTGCCGGCAGGCGTGCGAGGAAATCGCGGAAATCGCGCTGTTCCGGCGTGCTCCAGCCGGTCTCGGCCACGGCGGCCAGGCGCGGGAACAGGTTGTGCTGCAGGCGTGCATAGCTGCGCGTGTGTTCGGTGAACATGTTGGCCTGCAGGCCGAGGATGTGCCCGCGCTTGTCGGCGGCCAGTTCGGCCGGCACCGGCTCGAAGTTGTAGAGCTTGCCAAGGTTGACCTGGGTCGGGCGGCCGGGCGGTTCGTTCGGTGAGGCCGTCTGCAGGTAGTCCAGGTACAGGTAGCCGACCGGCGACATGATCACGTCATGCCCGGCGCTGGCCGCAGCGAGGCCACCTTCGGTGCCCTGCCACGACATCACAGTGGCCTGCGGCGGCAGGCCCCCTTCGAGGATTTCATCCCAGCCGATCAGGCGCCGGTCGTGTTCCTCCAGGAACGTCTCCAGGCGCTTGATGATATGGCTCTGCATGGCCATCTCATCCTTGATGCCCAGTGCACGCATGCGCTGCTGCACCTGCCTGGAGGCTTCCCACTGGTCCTTCACCGCCTCGTCGCCACCCACGTGCACGTACCTAGCCGGGAACAGTTCGATCACTTCCTCCAGCACGTTCTCGAGGAAGGTGACGGTGCTGTCTTCCACGTTGAACAGGTTCGGGAACACGCCCCATTCGCTGATCGGCTTCAGCGGGGTGTTGATCGAACCCAGTTCCGGATACGCGGCGATCGCTGCGGTCGCGTGCCCCGGCACATCGATTTCCGGAATCACCTGGATATGCAGCTTCGCGGCATAGGCGATCACCTCGCGGATCTGGTCCTGCGTGTAGAAGCCGCAGTACGGGTGCTCCTGGCCGCTGACCGGATCGACGCCACCGTCGCCGGCCGGCAGGCGGCAGCTGCCCACTTCGGTCAGCTTCGGGTAGCGCTTGATCTCCATGCGCCAGCCCTGGTCATCGGTGAGGTGCCAATGGAAGGTGTTGAGCTTGTGCGCAGCCATTGCATCGAGCACACGCTTGATCTCGTCCAGGCTCTGGAAATGCCGTGCCGAGTCGAGCATGAAACCGCGCCAGCTGAAGCGCGGCGCATCCTGGATCTGCACCGCTGGCAGCACGCTGTTGCTGCCGCCGGTGGCGAGCTGGGCGAGCGTGGTCGCGCCATAGAACAGGCCGGTTTCGTTGCCGGCCTGCACCAGCACGCCCTGCGCGGTGCTTTCCAGCGTGTAGCCTTCGCCGCTGTCGCGGAAGGTCGGGACGATCTCAAACCGGATGCCGCCCCTCCTGGATGCGGCGTTGCCCTTGGCCAGTGCCAGTCGCGGGCCACCGCTGCGGGCCAGCAGATCGGCGAACTGGGTGGCGACCCGCTGTGCGGCCTCGCCTTCGGCGCGCAGCACGGTATCGGCGCGCACAGTGATGCCGTTGCCCTGGCCGGGCTGCACCGTGGCCGGGGCGGGAATCAGCATCAGGCTGCCGGCGCGCAGCTGCGGGCCGGGTGCTTCAGCGGTCGGCGTGGGATCGGCGGCGAGTGCCGGCAGTGCCGGCAACAGGGCGAGCAGGCTGCCCAGCAGCACTGCGCTGCGCATCCGGGCGCGGGAAGGCTTGACCATCGGGACGACTCCTTGGAACGGTGCGATGAACGCTATACATGAAAAACGCCGGGCCCGGAATGACCCAGGCCCGGCGTGCGTGCACGACTCGGCGATGTTGCCGCCGCTGGATCAGTACTTGAAGCGGAAGTTGAGGTAGTACTGGCGACCGTTGCTGTAGAACGAGGTCGGAATGGCCGCGGTCTGGTAGTACTTGTAGGTCGGGTTGTTGAGGTTCAGCGCATCGAAGCTGACGCTCAGCCAGTCGGTGGCCTTGTAGCTCAGCGACGCCGACAGGGTGCCGAAGTCATCCTGGTAATACGGGTTGGCACCGGACAGGCCGATCAGGAACGACGAGCGGCGGGTGTAGCTGAGGCGGGCACCGAAGGTGTCGTTCTCGAAGTAGGCACCCACGTTGTAGGTGTTCTTCGAGGTGCCCAGCAGGTTGTCGGTGCCGTCGGCCCAGGTGTGCGAGGTGCTGCCATCGGCGTAGGTGTAGTTGGCGTTGACGCCGAAGTACTCGCCGATCGGCTGCTCATACGCCACTTCGAAGCCGCGCACCTTGCCGTCGGCATTCTTCGGACGCGAGATGTTGTACTCCTCGAGGCGGTTGGTCAGCTCGCTGAACAGCATCTGCTTCTCGGTGCTGAAGGCCACATAGTCCTTCAGGCGCATCGAGTACGCACCCACCGACAGCATGCCGCGCGGCATGAAGTACCACTCCAGGTTGGCGTCGAAGTTGGTCGACACCACCGGCTTCAGCTTCGGGTTGCCGCCGCCACCGGTGCGGTTCAGGTCCGAACCGTAGGAGGACGCGCCCAGTGCCGAGAAGTCCGGCAGGGTCTGGGTCTGCGAGGCTGCCAGGCGCAGCACCAGGTCGTCGCGCAGGTCGTACTTGAAGTTGGCGCTCGGCAGCACGCGGTTGTGCTTGTTCTCGAAGGCTTCGCGGGTCCAGGCACCGAACAGGCTCTTCACATCCGGCACGGTCGAGCCGATGGCGGCCGCGTAGGTGTCGATGTCCTGCTTGATGTTGACATAGCGCAGGCCGACGTTGCCGCTCCAGCGATCACCGCTGAAGTTGCCCTGCACGTAGGCGGCGAAGTTCTTCTCGGACACCTTCCACTCGGCGCCGTAGTTGTGGCGGCCGGTCGGGCCGTCATTGCCGGCCAGCCAGGTGGAGTTGTTGCTCACCGCATCCTTCAGTGCGCCCGGGGTGAAGTACCACAGGTCGCGCGGGAAGCTGCCACCGATGCCGTTGGCGAAGCCGCCCGGGAAGTTGGCGGTCGCACCGTTCTTCAGCGCATCCCAGATCGCGCCCGGGGTTGCGCCTTCCGGCGACTTGGCCTCGCGCTTGTGGTCACCGAAGCGGGCACCGAAGTCGATCGAGTTCAGCACGCCGGCGTCGGCGAAGTACTGGTTGAAATCGAGGGTGGCCCACTTTTCCTTGTCGATCGCGGTGACCTGCTGGTTGCCCCAGGTGCCGAAGTCGGTCACGCCGCTCGGGCCGATGTTGCCACCGACGTTCCAGTCGATCGGCGAGCCGTTGCCGTGGGTCGCCCAGGTCGCACCACCACCGCGGGCAAGGTTGACCTCGGCGATGTACTGGCGCGGCGTTTCGCCGGTGCCCTTGGTGCTGCCTGCCTGGAACTTCATGCCCAGGCTGTCGTTGATCTGCCAGTCGGCGTCGAAGGTGATGTAGTTGGTCTTGGCCTTCGACTCGCGGTAGATCATGTCGTATACCGCGTAATCGCGGTCGGCCTGGCCGGCGAAGGTGGCGTTGGACAGCACGCCATCCTTGACGACGTAGCCCGGATTCGGCGCCTGGCCCGGAATCAGGACCTTGTTGCCGTTGGCGTCTTCAACCTCGCGGTCGTTGAGGATGCGGCCGCCCCACAGCATGAAATTGCGGTTGTAGTTGTTCGCCTTCAGTTCCGAGCTGAAGCCTTCCAGGCCCAGGGTCAGGTTGTCCATCGGCTTGAACTGCAGCGAGATCAGGCCGCCCTTGCGCTCGCGGGTCTGTTCGAACAGCGTCGAACCGAGCAGGCCCGGGGCATAGACGCCGGCCAGGTCCGGGTTGGACTTGGCAACGGTGCCGTTCGGGTCGATCTGGAAGAAGCCACCCGGAATTTCCTGTGCTTCGCGACGCAGCTCGCGCTTCTGGCTGAAGGCCTGCACCATCACGCCGAAGGTGTTCTCGTCGTTCTTGTAGTTGAACAGGGCCGACAGCTGCGGGTCATTCGATTTGGCCTGGTCCGAACGCACCATGCCGATCGAGCCTTCCGCGGTGAGCTGCTTGGAGAACTCCAGCGGCTTGCGGGTGAGGATGTTGACGGTACCGGTGGTGCCGCCGTCCTGCAGCTTGGCCTGCGAGGACTTGTTCACTTCCACCGAGCGCACCAGCTCCGACGGCAGCAGCGAGTAGCTGACGCTGCGGCCGACGTTGTTGCCCTGGCTGAGCACGAACCAGTCGGCCGAGCCGACGGTGTGGCCGTTGATCAGGGTCTGGGTCAGGCTCGGGCTGGTGCCGCGCAGGCTGACACGGTCGGCTTCATCGAAGCCACCTTCGTCGGCGCTGGACGAGCTGATGTTCACGCCCGGCAGGCGCTGCAGGGTGTCGGCGACGTTGTGCGCGGGCAGCTTGCCCACGTCCTCGGCGGTGACCACTTCCACGCGCGCATTGGCTTCGCGCTTGGTGTCCAGCGATTTTTCCATCGAACCACGGATGCCGGTGACCTGCACGGTATCCAGGTCGGTGGCGGTCTGGGGGGCCTGCTGCGCGTGCGCACTGAAGGCGATGCAGCTGACGATGGCGGCCGAAAGCAGGGTCTTGCGGGTGTTCATGATGTCTCTCCTCATCACTCGATTGGATGCCGGCGGCGGTGTTCGATTACGGTTGCAAAGACATGCGCGGGGCGGCGGCGAAGTCCCGTGCGTTGGCGTGCCACGTACTGCGTGCTGCGATTGCGTTGAAGCCTGTTGCGGTGTCAGGCGGCCGACTGCTGCTGCAGGTACCAGCTGGCAGCGCCGACCACGCCCAGCTGGCCGTGTTCGACGACCTTCACCGGGATGCGTGCCAGCGCTTCGCCCATCGGCCCCTTCTGCAGGTAGCGTTCGACGAAGGTGCTGGCATGCAGGTATTCGCGGATCTGCGGCAGGATGCCGCCGGCCAGGTAGACGCCACCGTGGGCGCCGTAGAACAGGGCCATGTCGCCGATGGTGCTGCCGAGCAGGCCGCAGAACACATCCAGCGCCTGGCGCGCGTGCGCATCGGTATCGGCCATGGCGGCGGCAGTGACCGCATCGGGGCTGGCCAGCGTCGGTGCCTGCCCCTGCAGCGCACACACCGCGCGGTACAGGTTCATCAGGCCCGGGCCGGAGATCGCATGTTCGATCGACACATGGGCGCGGTCGCGCTGCATGTGGCGGACGATGGCCATTTCCAGTTCGGTGCTGGCGGCCAGGGTCGGCTGGCCGGCTTCGGTGGGAAGCACCACCGGGCCATGCGCAGTGGGAATCCACAGGGCCGCACCGAGGCCGGTACCGGGGCCGACCACCAGGGTCGGGCCGCGCGTGGCGGTGTCCGGCCCGCACAGGTGCAGCACGCCGCTGGCGTCCACCTGCGCAGCGGCATAGGCCACGGCTTCGAAGTCGTTGACGATGTAGACCCGCTGCAGGCCGACGTCGGCTTCCACCTGGCGCGCCGACAGCGGCCACGGCAGGTTGGCGGTGATCACCGTGCCGTCCTCGCGGGCGTAGCCGGCGCTGGCGACCACGCAATGCGTGGGCCGCGGGCCTTCGCCAAGGAAGTCGGACAGGATCGCGCTGAGGCCGGCATGGTCGGCATTGCGGTACTTGCGGTACTCCAGCACCTGCACCGGGTGGGCGGCATCACCGCTGGCCTGGACCCGGGCCACGCGCACATGGGTGCCACCGACGTCGGCGGCCAGGAACGAGGGCGCGACTCGGGACAGGACATGGGCCGGGGCGGGGTGGCTGGCGGTCACGCGGGCTCCTGCTGCAGGTGGGGCCGGCCCCGGGATCGGGGGCGGCGATTGGGGCGGAGTCTGTAACCCCGCTGACAACGATGTCAACGAGTTCGTGACACTTTCGTTGCTGCAACGCAACGAATGCGATAGGCAGTAAACGTTTACATGGCGTGAGTGCGAGTTTCACGTTGGAACCGTTGCTGCACATGGGCCAAGGCCTCCGACGCATTCAGCACGATGCGTTGCGATCGGGTTGCGCAGTGCAGCACGAGGTTCACCGGGCTGCGCGTGGAAGTTGACAAACCGCGGCTGTCCATCGAAAGAATGTGACAACGTTGTTCCCAGCCACTCTCCGACGCCGCGTTCTGCGGCCGTCGCCGCAGGAGCCCTCCTGATGTCCGCCGTCCCCGCTGCAAGCGCGCGCCCGAACGTGGCCACCTCCATCGCCATCGTTGGCGTGCTGTTCTTCCTGATCGGCTTCTTCACCTGGCTCAACGGCCCGCTGATCACCTTCGTCAAGTTGGCCTTCGAACTCAGCGAGGTCGGCGCCTTCCTGGTGCTGATGGTGTTCTACCTGTCCTACTTCTTCCTGGCCCTGCCGGCGTCGTGGATCCTGCGCCGCACCGGCATGAAGAAGGGCCTGAGCCTGAGCCTGCTGGTGATGGCCGGTGGTGCCGCGTTGTTCGGCGAATTCGCCACCCAGCGCTGGTACCCGGGCGCGCTCGGTGGCCTGTTCGTGATCGGCAGCGGCCTGGCCCTGCTGCAGACCGCGATCAACCCCTACATCTCCATCCTTGGCCCGATCGAGACAGCCGCGCGGCGCATCGCGCTGATGGGCATCTGCAACAAGATCGCCGGCATGTTGGCGCCGGTGTTGATCGGCACCGTGGTGCTGCATGGCATCGGTGACCTGTCGGCCACGGTGGCCGCCGCCGATGAAGCCACCAAGGCGCAGTTGTTGAACGAATTCGCCGCCAAGATCCATGCACCGTACCTGGCCATGGCCGGCCTGCTGGTGCTGCTGGCGGTGGCCGTGCTGTTCTCGCCGCTGCCGGAAATCAAGTCGTCCGAAGCCAACGCCACGCCGGTGGCGGCCGGTGCTGCCGAACGGCGCAGCATCTTCCAGTTTCCGCACCTGTGGCTGGGCGTGTTGTGCCTGTTCGTCTACGTGGGCGTGGAGGTGATGGCCGGTGATGCGATCGGTACCTACGGCCATGGTTTCGACCTGCCGCTGGACCAGACCAAGATGTTCACCTCGCTCACCCTGGGCGCGATGCTGGTTGGCTACGTGGTCGGCCTGCTGCTGATCCCCAAGGTAGTTTCGCAGTCGCGCTACCTGACCATTTCGGCGGTGCTGGGCGTGGTGTTCTGCCTGGGTGCCTGGGCCACCCACGGCTACGTATCGGTGGCCTTCGTGGCCCTGCTGGGCTTCGCCAATGCCATGATGTGGCCGGCGATCTTCCCGCTGGCGATCCGCGGCCTGGGCCGCTTCACCGAGACCGGCTCGGCCCTGCTGGTGATGGGTATTGCCGGCGGCGCGATCATTCCGCAGCTGTTCGCCGTGCTCAAGCAGCACATCGACTTCCAGCTGGTGTTCGTACTGCTGATGGTGCCGTGCTACCTGTACATCCTGTTCTACTCGGTAATCGGCCATCGCGCCGGCCTGCCGCAGGACAAGGCCTGATCGGCGATGATGGACGGCAGCCAACCCCAGGGAAAACCCATGCGCAGAGCGACCATCAAGGACGTTGCGGAGAAGGCCAAGGTCTCGCTGAAGACGGTCTCGCGGGTGATCAACAACGAGCCCTCGGTGATGCAGGCCACCCGTGCGCGGGTGCTGCGTGCCATTGCCGAACTCGATTACGAGCCCGACCCGTCCGCGCGCAACCTGCGCAGCGGCACCACGTTCGTGATCGGGCTGGTCTACGACAACCCGAACCCGTACCACATCATCGGTGTGCAGAACGGCGTGCTCGCTGCCTGCCGCGAGACCGGCTTCGGCCTGCAGATCCATCCCTGCGATTCCAGCTCGCCGCTGCTGGCTGATGAACTGGCCGACTGGGTGCAGCGTTCGCGCCTGGCCGGGCTGGTGCTGACCGCGCCGATGTCCGAGCGCCGCGACCTGATCCAGGCGCTGACCGCACGCGGCATCAAGCTGGTGCGCATCATCGCCGCCACCGAAGATCCGGCTGACGGTGCCTGCGTGTTCGTCGACGACCGCGAGGCGGCCTACGAGATCACCGAGCACCTGATCCAGCTGGGTCACCAGCGCATCGGCTTCCTCTGGGGCGGCATCTCGCACCGCTCCTCGGGCGAGCGCTATGCCGGTTACGAAGCCGCGCTGAAGGACTACGGCATGACCGTGGACAAGCACCTGGTGGTGCAGGGCGACTACACCTTCGACGATGGTTTCCGTGGCGCGCGCCGCCTGCTGGCGCTGCGCGAGCCGCCCACCGCCATCTTCGGTTCCAACGACGAAATCGCCGCCGGTGTGCTGGCCGCCGCGAAGTCGGCCGGCATGAACGTGCCGTACGACCTGTCCATCGCCGGTTTCGAGGACAGTCCGTTCTCGCGCCAGTCGTGGCCGCCGCTGACCACCGCCAAGCAGGCCACCGAAGACATCGCCCGCCATGCCGCGCGCCTGCTGATCGCGCAGCTGCGCAGCGACGCCTATGACGATGCGCCCGCGCCGCTGCACAACCAGGGCTTCGTGCCGCAGCTGGTGGTGCGCGGTTCGACCGCGCCGATGCGCCCGGCCGGCGCACGCCCCCTTCCTTCCGATCCTGCCTGAGCCTGCCATGTCGCTGTCAGACCCCACGTCCACCCTGATGTTCGCCGAGGCCGCGGAAGCGGCCGACGTGGTCGCGCGCCAGTTCTCGCGCAACCACGCCACCATGGAAACCCTGGCCGCCAGCCTGCGCGCCGCGCCGCCGCCGTTTGTGGTCACCTGCGCACGCGGCAGCTCCGACCATGCCGCCACCTATGGCAAGTACCTGCTGGAAACCCAACTGGGCCTGGTGGTGGCCTCGGCCTCGCCGTCGGTGGGGTCGGTCTATGCCGCACCGCTGCAGCTTCGCGGTGCACTGTTCATCGTCATTTCGCAGTCGGGCAAGAGCCCGGACCTGCTGCGCAACGCCGAGGCCGCCAAGGCGGCCGGCGCGCGCGTGATCGCGCTGGTCAATGTCGAGGATTCGCCGTTGGCGCAGCTGGCCGACACGGTCATTCCGCTGCATGCCGGTGCCGAAAAGAGCGTGGCGGCGACCAAGAGTTACCTGGCGTCGCTGGCCGCACTGCTGCAGCTGGCCGCGTACTGGAAGCAGGACAGCAGCCTGCGCGCCGCGCTGGATCTTCTGCCGGATGCGATGCGCGAGGCCTGGCAGTGCGACTGGACGCCGGTGACCGAGGGCCTGGTCGAGGCGACCAATCTGTTCGTGCTGGGGCGCGGCCTGGGGCTCGGCGCAGCGCAGGAAGCGGCACTGAAATTCAAGGAAACCTGCAGCCTGCATGCCGAGGCCTACAGCTCGGCCGAGGTCAAGCACGGCCCGATGGCGCTGGTCGACCGTGGCTTCCCGGTGCTGGCCTTCGCCCAGCCCGACGAAACCGGCGCCGGCACTCGTGCGGTGGTCGAAGAATTTACTTCGCGTGGCGCGCAGGTGTGGATGGCCGGTGCCGGTGGCAACCTGCCGGTGGCCGCCGCGCCGCACCCGCTGTGCGCACCGCTGCTGACCGTGCAGAGCTTCTATCGCGCGATCAACGCGTTGGCGCTGCGTCGTGGCTTCAACCCGGACCTGCCGCCGCATCTGAACAAGGTTACGGAGACGGTGTGATGGCAACGGTGCTGCGCAACGCCCGCATTCTCGCCGGCGATGAGTTCCGCGACGATCTGGCGGTGGTGATCGAGGACGGTCGCATCAGCGCGCTGCTGCCTGATGCTGCGCCGCAGCTGGGTCACGCTGCCGAGCAGGTGGACCTGGGCGGTGGCTGGCTGCTGCCCGGTTTCATCGATGTGCAGGTTAATGGTGGCGGCGGTGCGCTGTTCAACAACACGCCGGACGTGGCGGCACTGCGCACCATCGCGCAGGCGCACCGTCGTTTCGGTACCACCGCGATGCTGCCAACGCTGATCAGTGATGATGTGGGCGTGATGCGCGAGGCCATCGGTGCGCTGCGCGAGGCGATCGCGCAGGGGGTGCCGGGCGTGATCGGCATCCATCTGGAAGGCCCGTACATCGCGCCGGCGCGCAAGGGCACGCACGATGCCAGCAAGTTCCGCGTGCCGGACGAAGAAGAGATCGCGCTGGCCGCATCGCTCGACAACGGCGTGACCCTGCTGACGCTGGCGCCGGAACGCGTGCCGCTGGAGACCATTCGTGCGTTGGTCGAGCGCGGTGTGATCGTTGCCGCTGGGCATACCGCAGGCACCTACGAAGAAATCCGCGCCGGTCTGGATGCCGGCGTGCGCGGCTTCACCCACCTGTACAACGCGATGTCGCCGCTGCAGGGCCGTGAGCCCGGCGCGGTAGGCGCAGCGCTGGAAGACCGCGACAGCTGGATCGGCATCATTGTCGATGGCGTGCACGTGCACCCGGCCAGCCTGCGCGTGGCGCTGGCGGCCAAGCCGCGCGGCCGCCTGCTGCTGGTGACCGATGCGATGCCGCCGGTGGGTGCCGATGATCCCAGCTACGTGCTGTATGGCGAAACCATCACCGCCATCGATGGCGTGGTGCGCAATGCTGCCGGTTCGCTGGCCGGTTCGGCGCTGGACATGGCCACCGCCGTGCGCAACACCGTGCAGCTGCTCGGCCAGCCGCTGGCCGAAGCGGCGCGGATGGCCTCGACCTATCCGGCACAGTTCCTCAATGTCGACGATCGCCTGGGCCACATCGCCGAGGGCTACCAGGCCGACCTGGTGCTGCTGGATGACGCCCTGCAGGTGCGTGGCACCTGGATTGCCGGGCAGTACGAGGCCGCCTGATGAACAGTTCGCCGCCACGCCGGCTGGGCTCGATCGATGCCCTGCGCGGCATCACCGTGGCGGCGATGCTGCTGGTCAACAACCCGGGTGACTGGAGTGCAGTGTTCGCGCCGCTGCGCCATTCGGAATGGCATGGCTGCACGCCCACCGATCTGGTGTTCCCGTTCTTCCTGTTCCTGGTGGGCGTGTCGATGGCCTTCAGCGTGGCACCGCGCGCGCTGGATGCCGCTGCGCGTCCTGCACTGGCGCGCGGTGTGCTGGAGCGCGCGCTGCGCATCCTGGTGGCCGGTGCGCTGCTGCACCTGCTGATCTGGTGGGCACTGCATACCCAGCACTTCCGCATATGGGGCGTGCTGCAACGGATTGCCGTGTGCGCGGCATTGGTGGGCGTGCTGGCGGTGTATGCACGGCCGCGCGTGCAGGCCGGCGTGCTGGTCGCGCTGCTGGTGGGCTATACCGTGCTGCTGCTGGGCATCGGTGACCTGGCGCCATGGACCAACCCGGCCAGCCGCCTGGATACCACGCTGTTCGCGCCGTGGATCTACCAATGGCACGCCGATACCGGGCTGGGCCATGACCCGGAAGGATTACTGAGCACGCTGGGTGCGCTGGCCAGTACCGTGCTCGGTCTGTTGGCCGGAGGCCTGCTGCGCAGCGGACGTACTGCGGCGCTGGCGGGACTGGGTACGGTGACTGCCGTGCTGGGTCTGTTGCTGGCCGTGGTGCTGCCGTTGAACAAGCAGCTGTGGACGCCCAGCTACGTGCTGTGGACCGGCGGCCTGGCGGCGCTGGCGCTGTGGCTGGGCCACGTGTTGATCGACCAGAAGGGCTGGCCGGCGCTGGGCCGGCGCTTCGGGGTCAATGCGATCACTGCGTATCTGGGTGCATCGGTGATGTCGGTGGCCTTGATGGCGACCGGTGCCTGGGGCTGGATCTGGCAGCAGCTGGCCGCCGCGATGCCGCAGGCGCTCGAGCTGGCATCGATGCTGCAGGCGCTGGCGTTCGTCGCGCTGTGGTGGGGCGTGGCATGGTGGCTGGACCGCCGCAAGATCTATCTGAAGATCTGATGGCGCGGGGTCGGATCCCTTTCCGCAGGAAAGGGCTCTGACCCTACCCGGGAGGGCGCCTCATCCACGCATGGCGTGGATCACCACATGGGGCAGTAGATCCACGCCATGCGTGGACGCTCTCCGCGTGGCGCGCGATCGCCACCATGATGAACAGTTTCAGCCACGTAGAGGTGAGGTGATGCCCGATCAAGTTCGCAGCTGAACTGTGATAGGCAACACGCAAGTTCACCTATCGGAACGGTTCACATCACGGCAGACTGAGCCCGCAGTACCGCATGTCCGCAGTTCCTGATCCCTTGCCCAGGAGTGCTGTATGTCCCGTGCCGTCCCGCGCGCTTTCTGTCCGCGCCGCCTCACTGTTTCCGTGTTGCAGGCCCTGGCTGTCCCGTCCGTCATGCTGTTGACCGCCAGTGTCGCCTGGGCCGGCTGTGACAATGCCACCCCGACCGCAGGCCAGACGGTCGCCTGCGATGCCAACGCGCCGAATCCGCAGACCGTTCCCGTCGCTGCCACTGGCGCGGCCGGTATCACCGTCACTGTCGCCAGCACGGCACAACTGCAGCAGAGCGGTGGTGGCAGTGCGATTTCGCTGATCGGGGCCGGCGGGCACCTGCTGTCCAACCTCGGCACGATCAATTCGGTGGGTGGCGTGGCGGTCCAGCTTGGCGGTGGCAGCCGCGTCGAAAATGCCGGCAGCATCAGCACCGGCAACAACACCGCGCTGCAGTTCGTTGGCGCTGGTGACAGCGTGCTGGTCAACAGCGGAACGATCAGCGGGCGCACCGGCGTGCAGTTCGGCGCCGGCAACGATCGCCTCGAGATGCAGGCCGGCAGCATCACCGGCGGTGTCCTGCAGGGGGATGGCAACGACGTGTTGCTGCTCAACGACGGAACGATCGACAGTGTCGACCAGGGCACCGGTGACGATCAGATGACGGTCAACGGTGGCACCGTCACTGGCCTGGTGACGCAGGGCAGCGGTCGTGACGATTTCGTCATGAGTGGTGGCACGATCGGCGCGCTGCAGCAGGGTGACAACATCGATACCTTCCGCATGAGCGGCGGTCGCATCGTCGGCGCGTTCGAGGATGGCGACCAGGCCTGGATGACCGGCGGCCGCATCGGCCGCGTCAACATGAAGCTGGACAAGAACCTGTGGGACCAGTCCGGCGGCACGGTGGACGGCAACGTGGTGACCGGCTTCGACACCGACACCATCATCATCTCGGGTACGGCCTACATCGGCGGCAACATCAGCGTCAGCGGCGGCAATGACAGCGTGACCATCACCGATGGCACCGTGCGTGGCCAGGTGCTGCTCAGTACCGGCAACGACACCTTCAACTGGAACCGCGGCGGCATCGTCTACGGCGCGATCGACATGGGGCCGGACAATGACGTGGCCAACCTCAGCAATCTCAACCAGGGCAACCTCGGTGCGGTACCGTTGTTCGATGGTGGCAGTGGCATCGACCAGCTCAACCTCAGCAACGTCAAGACCGCAGGCGTGGGGCGCTTCCAGAACTGGGAAGCGATCAGCCTGGCCAACAGCACCGAGCTGAGCTTCGACGGCGATCTGGTGCTGGGCGACAGTGCCAGCGGCACCGGTTCACTCACCGTGGATGACACCAGTACGGTCTACGCAGGCAGCGGCGGTCATGCCATCCGTCCGTTCAACAGTGGTGCACTGGTGGAGATGGTCAATGCCGGGCGCATCGACCTGACCGGTACCGGCGCCGGTGATGTATTTACCGTGCGTGGCAACTACCGTGGTGACGGTGGTGGCCTGTACCTGCGCACCGTGCTGGGCGCGGACAATTCCACCAGCGACCGACTGGTGATCGATGGCGGCACCGCAACCGGCACCACCGGCATCGGCGTGCTCAATGCCGGCGGCAGCGGCGCCGCCACGCTGGCCGATGGCATCCTGGTGGTGCAGGCCTTGAATGGTGGCCGCACCGCGCCGGGCGCGTTTTCGCTGTTCGCACCGGTCGCGGCCGGTGCCTACGAGTACTTCCTGTTCAAGGGCGGTGTCAGTGCCGGTACCGGCGAGAACTGGTACCTGCGTTCGACGCTGGTGGCCGGGCCGACGCCAGCACCCAACGGCGGCGGCACCGCCACACCACCACCACTGACACCGCCGGTGGCACCACCGCCGCCGATCACCCCGGCGCCGCCGCCGCCGCCCGAAGGCGCCACCGATCCGGACCTGACTGCGGGCGAGACCGCGCCGCCACCGCCGCCACCGGAACCGGCGCCGGTGGCGCCGCCCAGCGACCCGACCGTGCCGGACGTCCCGGTGGCCGGCGGTGCATTGCCCGGTACTGGCGCGCCGCCGACACCGGGTGCGCGTCCCGCCGAGGGCGCGGTGGTGCCGCTGTACCGCGTGGAGACTGCGACCTATGCGGTGGTGCCTCCGTTGCTGCGTGAGGCTTCGATGGCCAGCCTGGGTACTTTTCACGAGCGCCAGGGCGAGCAGCGCCTGCTGTACAGCCAGGGCGCATTCCGTACCGCCTGGGGCCGTCTGGTGGGGCAGAGCAGCGAGATCCACTGGAAGGGCGATGCGCAGCCGGGCTTCGATGGCGATGTGATGGGCCTGCAGGCCGGTCTGGATGTATGGGCCGCTGCCTCCGACAACCATCGCAACCAGATTGGCGTGTTCGTCGGCCGCACCCGCGTGCAGGGCAAGACCACTGGTCTGGCTCTGGGGTGGGAAAACGTGCAGGTCGGCCAGAACCGTCTGGATGACAAGCACGTGGGCCTGTACTGGACGTTCACCGACAGCAGCGGCGGCTATATCGATGCGGTGGCGATGCAGAGCCGTTACGACGGCCGCGTGCGTTCCTCGCGTGGGCTCGGCTTCGGCCTGAGTGGTGACGGTACCAGCGCGTCGGTGGAAGCCGGAAAGCCGCTGCTGCACTTCGGGCAATCCGCATGGTGGCTGGAGCCGCAGGTGCAGGTGATCTGGCAGCGTACCTCGCTGGATGATCGTCGCGACGAGGTGTCGAGCGTGCGCTTAGACAACGACAATGCCTGGACCGGCCGTATCGGCCTGCGCCTGGCCGGCGACTACCAGCTGGCCGACAACGGCTGGCAGCCGTACTTCAAGCTCAACTACTGGCATGGCCGTTCCGGCGAGGATCGCATCCGCTTCGACGACGACGTGATCGTCAATTCGCAGCGTTCGCGTGCACTGGAAGCCGGCGTGGGTGTGGTCGGGCGCTTCAACCGCACCATCAGCGCCTATGCCGTGGCCGACTACACGCGCGAACTGGGCGGCGACCGCAACGAGAAGCGCCGCATCATCGAAGGCAACATCGGCCTGCGCGCGGATTGGTGAGTCTCGTGCTCTGGCGTGTGCCGACCAAGGTCGGCACACATACCCAACTGACGGCATTGACCCGCTCTGGTAGGTGTCGACCTTGGTCGACACGAATCCTGCCGCTGTCATGACCCTGTAGAGCCGAGATCCTATGTTCGCGGTCAAGCCTGCTGGAAGCAGGTTTGACCCACCTTCAGCATGGCGGGATCGAAATCCTTGCCGCTCTTGAAGACGCCCCAGGCGATCTTGGCCAGCTTTCTGGCCAGGATGTTGAAGCTGGCGGTGCTGCTGTGTCCGCGCTCGCGGATGGCGAGGTAGAGAGGCTTGCCGCCTTTGGATCGGGTCAGGCCCATGGCGGCCATGTAGAGGATCTGGCGCAGGCTGGCATTGCCTCGTTTGGACAATCGGCGTCGGCCGATCCGTGCGCCGGACTCGTTGGGTCGCGGATCCAGACCGGTGCAGGCGATCCAAGCGTCGGAGTTGGCCAGCGGCCAGCGGGTGATGTGATGGGTGACGAAGGCAGCCACCGTCGGCCCGATCCCGGGGATGGTCATGATCCGCCGGTACAGGTCGCGCTGTTGGCCGCTGCGACACAGCTGCTGAATCTGCTGGTCCAGCATGGCAATGGCCTCTTTCAGGCTACTGAAAATGCGCCCAAAGAGGGCGGACTCCGACGCCCCCGCGCCCAGAGAGAGATTCAACTTCGCCTTGCTCCGGACCAGACTGTCACGTTGCTGGAGCAGCACGTGCAGCCGCTCCTGCTCGGGCGAGCGAGCGACATGCTCGTGCAGATTGTCGGCCTCTTTGGCGATGTAGCGCGCAATGACCTGGGCATCGCCGGAGTCGGTCTTGCCGCGGCAGGCCACGCCCTTGGCGTAGTGCTTGATATCGCGAGGATTGAGCACGAAGACGGCGTGATCGGCCTTCTGGGCAGCGTGAACCACAAGCTCGTGGTAGCGGTTGGTTGCCTCAACGCCAATACGGGACTTCGCGGGCAGGCTGGACAGCCATTTGTTGATGGCCGAGGCTGAATTGGCGATTCGGATGCTGCCCTTGGTGCCGTGGCACGCCACCACCAGGGTCCTTGAATCGGTATCGATACCGACAGCGTGACGATCTGACATCTGCACAACTCCCAGCTATTGTTGAGGGGCTGGGGTGGTACCGCACCACGTTGGCTTGCCTACATCGGCGGTCCTCAAAGGCCGCTAGATCCTTTATCGACGTTAAGGTGCGGGATGGGGATCGCTCGGCTCGTCTGTCGGCTGCTACCCGCAGATATCATGTTGACGGTCCCTCCACCCTGGCTCCTACATACCTCGTAGGAGCCGGAAGGAACATACAAGCCATGCTCGGCTGCTTCGGTCGTAATTCCACAAAGCCGAGCATGGGCTCGGCTCTACAGCATACTGGCGCGTGGCGAGATCTATCCCGCCACGGCTATCCTATGGCTTCGATACATGACAAGGAGTCGTCGATGCTGGACCCAAGGAATGTTCGTGCCACCATGCTCGCCACGCTACTGCTTTCATCTTCGGTCGCTGTTGCAGAGGAAATAGTGGAGCTGCCGTCGCCCGAAGCGCGTGAGCAGATGCTGCAATTGTTGGAAACCCAGTCTTTGTACCGTGGCCGCGTCGATTGGAACGACGTGCGCACCCGCCTGACCGCTGCAGGCGATGACCGCGCGCAACAGCGCCGTGTTCTGGATGAGGCCGCCGCACGCAGCAGCGGAGGTCACGGCCGTTGGTTTTCACCAGGCGAGCAGCGTCAGCGCTCCGAACGTGCTCAGCGCTTGAATGCGACTCAGGCGACCGAACTCGCTGCCCCCAGTCATGTCAATCCCCGCATCGGCGTGCTGCGGGTCAGCCCCTTTGTGGAAGACCTGCAACGCAGCGAACCGGAACGCTATGAAGCACGCAAGGTCTACGCGCTGGCGTTGCAGGAGCGTATCGCCGGCCTGGATGACGGCACGCGGTGCGGCTGGGTAGTGGATGTAAGCAGTAATGGTGGCGGCAACATGTGGCCGATGTTGTTGGGTTTGTTGCCATTGCTGCATGGAACGCCGGATACGCAGGGGGCGTTGATCGGCGCCTTCCGTAGTGCCAATGGATTGCTGTGGTGGCGGCAGGCGGAAGGTGAAGTTGTGCAAGGCAATGCCTCGATGCTGCGTTCACGACAGGGCGCGTATCGATTGCGTGCGGGCACAGCACCGGTGGCGGTGGTGATGGGGGCCGGTACGGCAAGCTCCGGCGAAGCAGTGGCACTCGCGTTTCGAGGGCAACCGGGGAGTCGCAGTTTCGGTCAGCCCAGCGCAGGCTTTTCTACCGGCAATCGACCCATGACGCTGGTGGACGGTACCACTTTGTTGATGACCCACAATGTGATGACTGACCGCAACGGGCAGGGCGACGGCGGCAGAATGCAGCCGGATCAGGCTACCGCCAGCGGACCGGCCACCTTGGCTGCGGCCCAAGCCTGGCTGCTGGCCCAGCCCGCCTGCCAGGGTGGCTGATCCATGATCCTGATCGGCCAGCAGGAACGGGTGATGGTGGTCGGCCCGACCGAAGCCCATCACTGTCTGCGCTGCCAGACGGAAACCGAGTTCGCCCCGCAGCTGCGCTACAAGATGGCGCGCATCGATCTGCTGTTCGGCTTCACCTACCAGCGCCGTTACGAGCTGGCCTGCACCCGGTGCGAGCACGGCTGGATGCTGGATACCGAGACCATGGACCAGCAACTGGGCAGGGTGCCGATCCCGTGGCGGCACCGCTTCGGCCTGCCGTTGATGTTGGTGGCGGTGGCCGGGCTGGCCGCGCTGGGCTGGCTGTGGCGGCATGGATACATCGGCCGCTGATGAAGGTGAAACTGTTGCTTATATCCCATTTTGGGACTAGGATGTGTCAATGAAAGTGGTTGCTTTGGCGACGCTGAAACGATTCTGGGAACGCCACCCTGATTCGGAAGCAGCGCTGAGGTCCTGGTACGACGAAGTCAGGCACGCCGAATGGGACACGCCGCACGATGTACGCCAACGTTATGCAAGCGCCAGTTTCGTGGCGAACAGTCGAGTGGTGTTCAACATAAAGGGCAACAGCTACCGGCTTATCGTCGCTGTGGGTTACAGGTTTCAAGTGGTCTACATCAAGTTCGTTGGCACCCACGCCGAGTACGACCGGATCGACGCCGACACTGTGGAGCTTCTATGAACATCCAGCCCATCCGTACGGAAATCGACTACGAAAACGCTCTGCGCGAGATTTCGGCCTATGTGGACAACGAGCCGGAGCCGGGGAGCGAGGATGGCGATCGATTCGAAATTCTCGTAACGCTGGTTGAAGCCTACGAAGCGAAGCACCACCCGATCGAACCGCCAGATCCCATCGATGCAATCCGCTTCCGCATGGAGCAGGGCGGTCTGACCGTGAAGGATCTGGTGCCGTCCATCGGCCAGCTCAACCGTGTCTACGAGGTGTTGAATCGCAAGCGCGGTCTGACTCTGGAAATGATCCGGAAGCTTCACCGCAACCTGGGCATTCCCGCGGAAAGTCTCATCGGCCGCTGAAGCCCCGCGTGTCCCTGCCGATGCGCTGCCGTGCCTCACCCCCGGCCTGTTAAAGTCTGCCCTGCAATCACGTACCGGAACCGACCATGGACCACGACACCCCGTTCGAACCCCTCAACGACCTCGAGGTACGCCTGCTGCAGGCCCAGGACGGCACGCTGACCGCAGCGCAGTTCCTCGATGGCCTGTTGACCTCGACGGCGTTCGTGCTGCTGGACAAGGCCATTGGCGAAGACGGCGCCTGGGACGAGAGCATCTCGCCGCTGGTGCTGACCAGCGAGAGCGGCGAGCCGATGTTCGCGGTGTTCACCGCCCCCGAGCGCGCTGGGCTGTGGCACGAGCAGCTGCCGCAGTTTGCCCATGCCATGCCGATCGCGGTGCACGCGCTGCTGGCCGGTATCGGCGATGGCGTCGGCCTGGTGCTGAACCCGGGCCTGGACGTGGGCATGGAGATGATTCCCGATGCCGTGGCCCAGTTGAAGCAGCGTGCGGCGGCGATTACCCGCGGCATGGCGCACTGATCCAGGGATTGTCTGGGGGCCGGCCAGCGGCCGGCACTCCCCATAGCAGTGCGCGCGCGGCCGGTACGGCCGCTGCGAATCAGCGGGCGGCGGCGATGGCTTTCACCCGCGCCTTGGCCAGTGCCTCACCGATGGCCGGGCCCTTCAGGTGCGTGGTGTCCAGGTCCCGCGCCTGCACTGACAGCGCCGCCTGGTGCAGGCGCTTGAGCGTTTCGCCCTGTGGGTAGTCGGCATCCTCGAAACCGAGCCGGCCGCGCTTGTCGGCCTCGCAGCACAGTGCGATACGAGCCACGCGTTCCGGCCTGCGCAGCGCATCACAGCGGCCCAGCAGTTCCAGCACGGTGGCATCGCGCAGTTCGTCGATGCGGTGCACGTTCAAGTGTTCGCGGCACACCGCTTCGGCCAGCTGCTGGTGCTCGGTGGGAATCTTCAACCGCGCGCACAATGCCTTAAGCGGCTTGATGCCGCGTTGCTCGTGCATGATGTGGCGCGGCCATTCCTCCGGCGGGGTCAGGCCCTTGCCGAGGTCGTGGGTGAGCGCAGCGAAGCCGACCAGGTCATCACCCGGTGCCAGTTTCGCGGCCATGTCGCTGACCATTTCCTGGTGGATGCCGGTATCGACTTCCGGGTGGAATTCGGCACGCTGCGGCACGCCGTACAGCGCTTCCAGCTCGGGCAGGATCGGGCCCAGCGCCTGCGCATCGTGCAGCGTGTGCAGGAAGGCGGAGGGCCGTTCACTGACCAGCGCCTTGCGCAGTTCCTGCCAGACGCGCTCGGGCACCAGCGCGTCCAGCTCACCACTGGCGGCGACCTCGCGCATCAGCGCCATGGTCTCTTCGGCGACGGTGAAGCCCAGTGGCGCGAAGCGCGCCATGAAGCGCGCCGCGCGCAGCACGCGCAGTGGATCTTCCACGAACGCAGGGCCGACGTGGCGCAACACGCGCTGCTCAAGATCGCGAACGCCACCGTAAGGATCGACCAGCGTGCCGGTCTCCTCATCGCAGGCGATCGCGTTGATGGTGAAGTCGCGCCGCTGCAGATCCTCTTCCAGCGTCACCGCCGGATCGGCATCGACCACGAAGCCGCGATAGCCACGACCGGATTTGCGCTCGGTGCGCGCCAGCGCGTATTCCTCGCCGGTCTTCGGGTGCAGGAACACCGGGAAATCGCGGCCGACGGCGGTGTAGCCCTGCGCTTCCATCTGCGCGGGCGTGGCGCCGACCACCACCCAGTCACGGTCGCCGGCAGGGCGCTGCAGCAGGCGGTCGCGCACGGCGCCGCCGACAAGATAGATCTTCATGGGAGGATGATCGCATGCCCGGCGCCGATGTACCGGCACTACCGATGCAGCGGCATCACGGCAAACCGCGCCACTCCGGCACGAACAGGCCGGCCAGGAACCACAGGCCGTAGACGATCCACAGGCAGAGGAAGTACAGCTTGATCTGCGCTTCGTCCCACAGGCTGCCCCAGCTGTCGACGAAGGCCAGCGACTTCCAGCCTTCCATCCAGGCCGCGCCACCCCAGCGCAGCACCCAGGTGGCGAACAGGCTCCAGGCGGCGAACATCCCGATCCAGGCCAGCAGGCTCATTGCGTTCCCTCCCCAGGGAATGGAGATCCGGTCGTGCCGGCCAGCGGTCGGCACGACCGTGGTGCGATCAATCGCCGCCCTGGTCGGCGTTGGCGGCGCAGCTGAAGCTTTTGCGCTTGTCCACCAAGCGGCCCATCAGGCGGTCGCTCAGCGGCAGCGCATCGCCGTTGAGGCGCCAGTCGTAGATCACGCTGAAGGCCAGCACGCGGGCGACGTACTCGCGGGTTTCCTTGTAGCTGATGGTCTCGATCCACAGGTCCGGATCAAAGCCCGGGCGCTGGCCCTGCCAGCGCGCGGTCGGGGTCGGGCCGGCGTTGTAGGCGGCGATGGTCACGTACGGCAGGCCGTCGTACTTGTTCATCAGCTGGCGCAGGTAGGCGGTACCGATGGCGATGTTGGTGTCCGGGTCGTACAGGCTGTCGGCACCGCCGTAGCCGGTCAGGCCGATCGACTTGGCCACGCCGGCACCGGTGGCCGGCAGCACCTGCATCAGGCCCATGGCGTTGGCAGGCGAGCGCGCGCGTGGGGTGAAGGTGCTCTCGGCACGGATCTCCGCGGCCACCCAGGCCGGATCGATCGCGTTGCGCGCCGATTCGCGGCGGATGGTGGCGTCGTGGTGCAGCGGGAAGCGCAGGTCGTACAGGCGCTGCTCCTGCGGCTGCTTGCCGAGCGCGAACACGGCGCGGTCGAACCAGCCGTTGTCCTGCGCGACGCGTACGGCGAGGCGGCGCTGGGTGTCATCGAAGCGCGACAGCGCGCTGTTCCATTCGGCCACGGCCCAGCCGGCGCGGTCGATCTGGTACAGCGCCATCGCGCGCTGGATCGCCGGATCGCGCGCGATCACCGCCTGCGCCTGCGAGCTGTCGTTCGGCTTCCACGGGCACAGCGTGTAGCCCTGCTGCAGCTTGTCGGCGGCCAGGAAACCGTGGAAGGTCGGTGCGCGCGCGGCCTCGCGGAACAGCGGCTGCGCCTGCTGGGCCTGGCCGGTCTTCTCCAGCATGCGGCCTTCGAAGTAGCGCCAGCGTGGGTCGCTGCGCTGCTTGCTGCCCATCTTGCGGATCGCGGTCAGCGCCGCCGGCCAGTCACCGCGCGACATCGCTTCGCGCACGCGCCATTCGTGCAGGCGCTCGTCATACGCCGATTCGGGTACCGCGTTGAGGCGGCGCGCCGAATCCGGAAGGTAGGACGCTACCGTCCACAATGCGATCTGGTACAGCACCTGGCCCTGCTGGTCGGCACTCAGGCCCAGTGCCTGCGCGTACTGCGGCAGCTGCTGTTCGGTGGCGCCGGGATCGGCCTTGGCCAGCTTGGCCAGGCCATCGGTGGCGATACGCCGGCTACGCTCGTTGCGCGGCCAGTTCAACGCGCTGGCATTGGGCTTGTCGACAAAGGCAGCGTAATTGTTCGCCAGTGCCAGGTCGGTGGCGGGCAGACCACGTGCGGCGCTGCGCATCACAGCGGGTTGCTGGGCGTCGGCGGCAGCGTCAATGCGTTCCCAGCGCAGGGCGTCGCTCAGACCACCCTGCGCCTGCAGCACGGCGAAAACGGCATCACAGCCGTCCGGCAGCGACTTGCCGTTCTTGCGCCACAGATCCTGCGCTTCACTGATCCACTGCGGATCGACCTTGCCGGTCACCTGGCGCGCGGTCAGCTGCGCACAGCGCAGGCCGGCATTGTCGGTGGGAACCCAGTTGGCGAGCAGGGTGGGCCAGTCCTGGCGGCGTGCGACCGAGGGCAGCCACACGCTGCGGAAGGTGTTGGCCACGGCCTGGCCGTCATAGCGCTTGAGGAAGGCCTGTGCCTGC
This sequence comes from Stenotrophomonas maltophilia, assembly GCF_002138415.1. Lineage (NCBI taxonomy): Bacteria > Pseudomonadati > Pseudomonadota > Gammaproteobacteria > Lysobacterales > Lysobacteraceae > Stenotrophomonas > Stenotrophomonas maltophilia. The sequence continues at coordinate 3,913,028 of NZ_CP015612.1, read as the reverse complement.
GCGGTATCGACGGTGTCGATGTTGCGGCGCAGGTTGGCGTACTCCAGCCAGCCATAGGCCGGATGTCGGCTGAGCGAAGCGGCCTGGCCGGGATCGAACTGGCCGCGTTCGGCGGCTGCGATCGCGGCCTTCAGCTGCGCGTTCTGGGCGTCGAGGGACTGGGCATTGGCGCAGCCGATCAGCAGCGTGGTGGCCAAGGGCAGCAGGGACAGGGCAGTTGAAGTGCGTCGGGTCATGGCGCCCAGCATAGCGGGGGCTGGCTGAATTCAGTTTCGCATTGCGTGCACGCCGCCGATGGGATGGGCAGACGATCGATCCTGCCGGGACGGTGTGCATGCGGGGGGCGGCAGAAGCGGCAAACCTGTCGCGGATCTCAATTGTGCGATGATTCAGGCACAGCGCGGCCTGCCCGACGTGGGCCGCTGTTTCCGCGAAGGAGCGTGGTATGCGCTATGCGTCTTTGCACGGCCGTGCGCTGATGTCCGGCATCAATCTGGCGCCGCTGGTGGATGTGCTGCTGGTGTTGCTGGCGTTGGTGGTCACCACCTTGCCGATGGCACAGACGACGGCGGTGCGGCCGTTCGAACAGCGCACGGTGTGTCCGCCGGGGCCCGGGCACACGCCGCCGGCATCGATCGCGCTGCATCTCGACGCGGCCGGTGGCGTCTACTGGAATGACCGGCCATTGGACGACCCTGCACTGCAGCGCGCCCTTGCCCAGCTCCAGCAATTGCCACCGGCGCTCCAGCCCTCGCTGCACCTGACCACCGCCGACCGAACCGAGTACGGCGACATGGCGCGGGTGCTGCTCGCCATCGAGGGGCATGGCCTTCGCGTCACGGCGCAGGCTTTCTAGCGGTGGCCCCCCGAAAGAGCGCTTGATGACCGATGGGAAATCTCGGCGTGTGCTGTCGTCCCCGGCATTAAACCGTCCGCTTCGAACAGTACCGTCCGGTCTTTAATTGCACTCATCTGACGCAATCGCCCGCCATTTGCGTCAATTCCGCGTGAAAGAGTGTCGATCATCACGCCGCGACTTTTACCACTTGTTTACAAAGGAGACGCTGCCGCCATGCAGGGGGGAGCGCGGCAGTCCATGTCCCGACATTCCTTTGGAGAGAGAGCGAATGATTCACCTGCATCACCGCCCGTTGGCGGTTGCCGTTGCGCTGTGCGTGACGGCCTTGGCACCGTTGGGTGCCGCTGCACAATCCACCACCAACCTGGATGCGGTGGAAGTCACTGGCACCCGCATCAAGCGCGCTGAAGTCGAAGGCCAGGTGCCGATCCAGACGCTGACCCGCGGTGACATCGAGCGCACCGGCCTGACCTCGATCGGCGAGGTCCTTCAGCAGCTCACCGGGTCCGGTTCCGCGCTCAACGCCAAGTTCAACTCGTCCGGCAACTTCGGCTTCCCGCCTGACGGCAGTGGCGTGGGTGCCGGTTCCGCGCAGGTCGATCTGCGCCATCTGGGGGCCAAGCGCGTGCTGGTGCTGGTCGATGGCATCCGCTGGGTCAACGAGTCGTCCGCCTCCGGCGTCGGCTCGGCCACCGACCTCAACACCATTCCGCTGGCCATCGTCGAGCGCATCGAAGTGCTGGAAGATGGCGCATCGTCGCTATACGGCTCCGATGCCATTGCCGGTGTGGTCAACATCATCACCCGCCGTGATTTCGATGGTGCGCAGGTGACGCTGAACTACGGTGAGTACAGCAAGGGCGACGGCACGCAGAAGGGCGTGGACCTGGCCTGGGGCAAGAGCGGCGACCGCTTCAGCCTGTTCCTCGGCGCCAGCTGGACCAAGCAGGATCCGGTGTTCGCCAAGGACCGCGAGCAGTCGCGCTTCCCGATTCCCGGCACCGGGCTGGCGTTCGGCAGCGGTGGCATTCCGCAGGGCCGCTTCGCCTTCGTCGATCCCAACACCGGCGCCGAGCAGGACATCGTGCCCAACAGTGGTGTGCCCAATCCACGTTATGACGGCAGCGCCGGCTGCAACCGCAGCGACGACTACCACTGCTTCACCAGTGCCGACCGCTTCAACTTCGCCGAATACAACATGGTGCTGACGCCATCCGAGCGTAAGGGCTTGTTCGGCCAGTTCCGATTCGACATCACTGACAACGTGCAGTGGTATGTAAAGGCACTGGGCAATCGCCGCGAGTCGACCAACCAGGCAGGTCCGGAGCCGCTGTTCTTCGGCCCCGATGGCGCCACCGGCAACCCGCTGGCCGACAACATCACCGTGTCCGCGCTCAATCCATACAACCCGTTCGGTTTCGATCTGGTGTCCTCGGGCAACATGAGCCTGATCGGCCGCCGTCCGGTGGAGGGCGGTGCACGCGTGTTCGAGCAGAAGGTGGACACCACGTACTTCGCCACCGGGCTGGTCGGCGACTTCCATGCCGCCGACCGCAGCTGGTACTGGGACGTGAACGGCATGTACAGCAAGAACAAGGCCGAACAGACCAACTATGGCAGCTACAACATCTACAACGTCAACATGGCACTGGGCGATCCTGCCATCTGCGCTGCCACGCCGGGATGCGTGCCGCTGAACATCTTCGGTGGCGTGGGCTCGATCACGCCGGACATGCTGAAGTGGATCCAGCCGGTGGTGCGTGATCGCAGCCAGAACGAGCTGAGCCTGTTCACCGCCAACCTCTCCAGCGAGCTGTTCACGCTGCCGGCCGGCCCGGTGTCGTTCGCCACGGGTGTCGAACACCGCAGGTACAAGGGCTCCTACCAGCCCGATCCGTTGACGGTGGCGGGCCACTACAACGGCGTGCCGTCGCAGCCGACCTCGGGCTCCTATGACGTCAACGAAGCCTACCTGGAGCTGAGCGTACCGATCTTCGCCGACTCTTCGTTCGGCAAGAAGCTGGACCTGAGCCTGGCCGGCCGCTATTCGGACTACTCCACCTTTGGTGGTGAATTCACGCCCAAGTACGGCCTGCGCTGGCAGGTGACCGATGACTTCGTGCTGCGCACGACCTATGCCGAAGGCTTCCGCGCACCGTCGATCGGTGAGCTGTACGGCTCGGCGGCACGTGCCGACCTGCAGTTGTTCGATCCGTGCTCGGTGGGCCTGGGCGGTACGCCGCCGCGTGGCAGCGCCGCCAACTGTGCTGCGCTGGGCGTGCCGGCGGGGTTCCAGCAGGCCAACTCGCAGATCTCGGTGACCACCGGCGGCAACCGCGAGCTTGATCCGGAACGCTCGCGCAGCTTCAGCGCCGGCTTCGTGTGGAGCCCGTGGTTCGGCAACAATGCGTCGTGGTCGGAGCGCTTCGACGTGGAAGTGACCTTCTACCGCCACGCCATCGATGGTGCCATCCAGGCGATCAACGCGCAGACCCAGCTGGACCTGTGCGTGGATACGCTCGATCCGATCTACTGCGACGGCATCACCCGTGCCAGTACCGGCGCAGTGAGCAGCTTCAACAACCGCTTGACCAACCTGGGGTCGATCAAGACCGATGGCTGGGACGTGGATCTGTTCTGGACGCTGCCGCAGACCTCCATCGGCCAGTTCAAGCTGGGCTGGAAGAACACCTTCGTTGGCCGTTACGAGGCCACCGGCGCGGCTGGCCAGAAGCAGCCGCAGAAGCCGGGCGTGGAAGTGGCTGACAGTTCGATTCCGGAATGGACCAGCAACGCCAGCATCGGCTGGACGATGGACCGCTGGAGTGCCAACTGGACCGTGCGGCACATCTCCGAGCTGACCGAAAACTGCGGTGATGCCGCCGCCTTCCCGGTGTGCAGCAACCAGGCCGCTGGCACCAACACACTGTCGGCCACCACCTTCCACGACATGCAGGTGGGCTACAAGATCGACTGGATGAAGGGGCTGCAGCTGACCGCTGGCCTGAACAACGTGTTCGACAAGGATCCGCCGATCTGCCTGTCGTGCTCGTTGAACGGCTACGACGCCTCGACCTACGACATCCCGCGTGGCCGTTACTGGTACCTGCGCGCGGACCTGCGGTTCTGATGTAAGAGCGGCGCCGGGCTCAGCCCGGCGCCGCCTTGTTGGTGTAGAGCCGAGCCCACGCTCGGCTGATTCTCTGAGCCGAGCATGGGCTCGGCTCTACAGGTGCGGGGCGATCATGCCCCGCGCCTGATCAGAACGCCCAGGTGAACGTCAGCGAGCCATTGCGGCCATCGCCGTACGCACCGTAACCGGTGATCTGCGAGTAGTACTTCTTGTCCAGCAGGTTGTTGAGGTTGGCCTGCACGCTGAACTCCGGCGAGATGCGGTAGCGCACGAAGGCGCTGACCAGCGCATAGCCTTCCTGTTCGAAGCGACCAACTACCGGCGCGGCGTAATAGATACGGTTCTGCCAGTTGGCGCCGCCACCGACGGTCAATTCCTGCAGCGACTGCGGGGTGTAGCTGGTGAACAGCTTCAGCGCCGTCTGCGGCAGGTTGGTGTTGATGTCGGCGCCGTTGATGTCCTTGGCCACGTAGCGCGATGCACCGAAGGTCGCGTTCCAGCCCGGGGCCAGTTCGCCGTTCACTTCGAACTCGAAGCCGCGGCTGACGGTGCCGCGCGCAGCGATCGAGGCGAACTCGCCCGGGCGGCCGATGATCGGTTCGCTGGTGACCTGGGCGACGTTGTCCTGCTCGATGCGGAACACCGCCAGCGAGGCGTTCAGACGGTTGTCGAACCAGGCGCCCTTGACGCCCACCTCGTAGCTCTTGCCGTCCACCGGGTCGAGATAACGGTCGTTGCGGTCGCGCGCGGTCTGCGGCTGGAAGATCTCGGTGTAGCTGGCGTACGCGGAGTAGGTGTCGTTGATGTCATACACCAGGCCGGCGTACGGGGTGGTCACCTTGTGTTCGCGGTCGTCGTTCTCGCCTTCGCTCTTCCAGTTGGTGTAGCGCGCACCGATGATCAGTTTCAGCGGATCGGCCAGCGACAGGCGTGCGGCGGCATAGCCGGCCTTCTGGGTGATGGTGCCCTGGCTGGCAAGCGCCAGCGGGTTCCAGTTCGGCTGGGCGATGTTGCCGGTCCAGTCGAGATAGGAGCTGAAGGGATTCCAGCCGGTGCCGGGGCCACCCATCTGGAAGTCACCGTAGTTGGCGAACTCGCGCTTGTTGTAGCTCAGGCCAGCCATGAACTGGTGCTCGCGGCCGAACAGCTGGAACGGCCCGTCGATGTAGCCATCAATGCCATCTACCTTGCGCTCGGTGTTGTAGAAGCCGGCCATCGGCGTGACGCCAGCACCGGTATTCTTGTCGAACGCGGTGTAGGACGGATAGAACAGCTTGTCATCGGCCTTGGTGCGGTCGTGGGTGGCGCCGATCTTGAACTTCCAGCCGTTGCTGAAGGCATGCTGCAGGGTGGCGAACGCACGCTTGCTGGTGGTGTCCCAGTAGGTCCAGTCCGGCGACGGATTGAACGAGGTCGGATAGTTCGTCGGGCTGCCATCGGCGTACCACATCGGGAAGCCGCCCCAGGTCGCGCCATTGGCGCGCTTCTGCTGGTAGTCGTAGCCCACGCTCAGCTGGGTGTCCGGGGTCAGGTCGGCATCGATGACGGCGTAGCCCAGCGTCTTGCGCTGGTTGTAGCGGTCCATCTGGCCATCGGTGTCCAGGTAGCTGCCGATCACCCGGCCGCGCACCGTGCCACTGGCGTTCAGCGCGGTGCCCACGTCCACGGTGGTGCGCGTGCGGCCCCAACTGCCGACGTTCACCGAGACGCTGCCAGTCAGCTCGGCGCTGTCGGCATGCTTGCGCACCAGGTTCACCGAGGCCGACGGATTGCCGGCACCGCTGAGCAGGCCGGTGGCACCGCGCACCACTTCCACACGGTCGTACAGGGCCAGATCCAGACCGGAATCACCGTAGCTCCAGTTCTGCACCATCTGCGTCGGCAGGCCGTCGAACTGGTAGGCATCGATGTAGAAGCCGCGCGCGTAGAACTCGGTGCGCTCGCTGTCGGACTGGGTGCTGGTCACGCCGGTGGTGTTGGCCAGCACGTCGATGATGTCGTCCAGCTTCTGATCTTCGATGCGCTGGTGGCTGATGATGCTGACCGACTGTGGAATCTCGCGCGGCGCCAGGTCGAAGCGGGTACCGGCCGAGGTGCGGCGCACCGAATAGCCTTCGGCGCGCTCGCCCTTCACTACCACCTTGTCCAGCGTAGTCGGGTCGGCGGCGGTGTCGGCGAAGGCGGCCGGGGCCACGGCACAGAGAACAGCAAGCACGGCAACGGACAGCCGCTGCGGCTGCGGGGTACGGAAGGCGGGACGAGTCATGGGGGTTCCTGGACGAGCACGCGCGTTCGGCCGTCATCCAGGAGGCGATGCGCTACGGGTAGGGGAAGGGCGGGCAGGCCGTCCTGGCACCACCGGAAACGAAAGAAATGGTAATACGAACTATTCCTATTTACAAATCATGAACAGATCGGTCCGCAGGTGCGAAATGGCGGTCAGCGCAGCAGCGGCAACGGGTCGCGGGGGCCGTTCGAGCCGTAGATGCCCCAGTGCAGGTGCGGCGGCGTGCCCTTGGCGTTGCCGCTGTCGCCAACATGACCGAGAAGGTCTCCTGCCTGGACCACCTGGCCGCGTGCCAGGCCGTCGGCCCAGTCCTCCAGATGCGCGTAGTAGTAGCGTTCGCGTCCGGGCCCGATGACCCACACCTGGCGGCCGCCGAGCCCGCGCTCGCTGACATCCGCGATGACGCCGGCAGTGACGCTGCGCACTGGCGTGCCGCGCTTGGCGAAGATGTCGATGCCGGCGTGGGAGCGGTCACGGCCGCGCGGCGCACCGAAGGTATCGGCGATCTGGCGTGGCCGCACGCCGTCCACCGGCACCGGCAGTTGCGTGGCCGGCGGCATACGAGAGAGTGTCCACAGCAGCTTTGGTGCAGCGGCCCAGGGACTGTTCCACAGCGTCATCGCGGCGACGATGGCGATGGCCAGCCACAGGCCGCGCAGCAGCCAGCGGCGCAGGCGGTGGGCAGGAGAGGGGAGTGTACTCATGGTTTCCGACTGTAGCGTCGAGCCATGCTCGATGGCTGTCGCTTTGCGGTCAAAAGGCAGTCGAGCATGGCTTGACGCTACAGAACCGGTGCCAGCGGGACCTCGAAACTCCGCTTCAGCGTGCCCAATGCCACCGAGGTGCGGAAGCGCTCGATGTTGTCGTCGCCACCGAACAGGCGCTCGGTGATCGCCTCGTACTCTTCCATCGACGCCGCCGAAAGCAGCAGCAGGAAATCGCCGTCGCCGGTAATGGAGTAACACTGCTGCACCGCGGGGTCATCCTGCACGCGACGCTTGAACGGCGCCACGCGTTCACGCTGCTCGCTGACTACGCGCACCTCGACGATGATGGTCAGCGGCCGCCCGACCTTGGCGGCAGCGACCACCGCCACATTGGCCGCGATCACGCCGCTGTCCTGCAGACGCTTGATGCGGCGCTGCACGGCCGGGGTGGACAGGTGCACGGCCTCGGCGATTTCGCGCTGCGGCAGGGTATTGTCCCGCTGCAGCAGGTCGAGGATGGCAAGGTCGAAACTGTCGAGCACGGGGGCGGCGGCCATGGCGAGCAGAAGTTGCACGAACGGGCCGTCAATTGAGCCAAGTGCTCGGCGCCGGCGCAATAGACTTTGCCCATGCAGACCTCACGACTCGCGCCGATGTTGCCGGCGCTGGCGGTGCTCGGCTCGGTCACCTCGCTGGCCATCGGCACCTCCTACGCAAAACACCTGTTCCCGCTGATCGGCGCGCAGGGCACCAGCGCACTGCGCGTGGGCTTCTCGGCGCTGTTGCTGCTGCTGTTCTGGCGGCCATGGCGCTGGAAGACCAGCCGCGTGGATGCGATCACCATCCTGCGCTACGGGCTCACCCTGGGCCTGATGAACCTGCTGTTCTACATGGCCCTGCGCACGATTCCCTTCGGCATCGCGGTGGCCATCGAGTTCACCGGGCCGCTGACGGTGGCGATGCTGTCATCACGACGACCCATCGACTTCCTGTGGGTGGGCTGCGCGGTGGTGGGGCTGTTGCTGCTGCTGCCGCTGGGCGGCGGCCCCGCGTTGGACCCGGCCGGCGTGCTGTATGCGATGGGCGCAGCGGCGTGCTGGGGCCTGTACATCGTGTTCGGCAAGCGTGCCGGCCATCTGCACGCCGGGCATTCGGTCTCGCTGGGCTTGCTGGCGGCCTCGCTGGTGGTGGTACCGGTGGGCGTGGTGCATGCCGGCGCCGCGCTGCTCGATCCGAAGATCCTGGCGGCCGGCCTGCTGGTGGCGCTGGTGTCCAGTGCGATCCCGATGTCGCTGGAGATGATGGCGCTCAAGCGCCTGCCGAAGGAGACCTTCGGCATCCTGATCAGCATGGAGCCGGCGGTGGCCGCGCTGTGGGCGATGCTGCTGCTGCACGAACACCTGCACGGGCTGCAGTGGCTGGCGATCGGCTGCACGGTGCTGGCCTCGGTGGGCAGCACGATGACCGCGCGAAGGCTGAAGGTGCCGGTGGTGCAGGCCGGGTAGCGCCGGGCTATGCCCGGCGGAGAGCGTGCGGACCAACGGTCCGCACCCACCAGGGCAGCGTGCCAACCAAGGTTGGCACCCACCAGGAGTGGTCAGCGCAGGGCGTCGGCTGGGACGTCGATCTGCATCGCCAGCGCGAGGTGATCGGAGAACGCGGCCGGTACGGCTTCAACGGTACGGGTCTGCAGGCCACTGCTGACCAGGATATGGTCGATGGCGCGGTCAGGGCGCCAGCTGGGGAAGGTCGGCACGATGCAGCCCGGAGGCTGCAGGCGGGTCTTCTGGTACAGCACCTGCATTTCCGGGCGTTCGGCCAGGCAGTTGAAGTCGCCCATCAGGACGGCGTTGGGATGGTCGGACAGCAGCTCGGCGATGAAACCCAGCTGCGACATCCGTGATCCCGCGCCCAGCGACAGATGGGCCACCGCCACCGCCAGGCCATCGGCACCGTCGCCGAACTTGGCCAGCAGCACGCCGCGCCCGCCGATGCGGCCGGGCAGGGCGTGGTCCTGCACTTCCACCGGTTCCAGCTTGCTCAGCAGGCCATTGGCGCTGGACGCGACCCCGCCCATGCGCCGGTTCGGCTGGTGGCTCCAGTAGTTGAAGCCGGCACGCTGGGCCAGGTAATGGGTCTGGTTGGTGAAGCCCGAGCGCAGGCTGCCCGGGTCGGCCTCCTGCAGGCCGACGATGTCATGTTCGCGCGCCAGGGTGGCGATCGCGTCCAGGCTGCTGCGCTTGCGACCCGCCGGCAGCGCATGTGACCAGCTGCGGGTCACATAGTCGCTGTAGCGGCGGGTACTTGAGCCGGCCTGGATGTTGGCCGTCAGCAAGCGCAGGGTCCGTGTACGGGGGGAATTCACGGCCGGGAAACGCTTCTCTTGGATCAGTGAGCCTGGGCCGCACCGCGTTCGCGGGCGATCAGGTGGTCGGCAATGCGCAGCATGTCCGGGAAGCTCTTGCCCTTCACCAGGTACTTGCCGTTGACGATGATCGACGGGGTGCCGCTGATCTGGCTGCGCTGGGCGAACTGCTTGGCCGAGTTGGTCTTGGCATTCACCGCGAAGCTGCCCATGGTGGCGGCGAACTGCTTCGGATCCACGCCGTAGGCACCGTAGAACTTGGCAATGTCGTCCACCGAATCACGGCCACGCTCGCCCTTCAGGGTCTTCTGCGAGTGGATGGCGGCGTACAGCGCTTCGTGGGTCTTCTCCTGCACGCCCAGGGTCTGCGCGGCGTAGAAGGCACGGGCGTAGTCATCCCAGGTGCCGCCGAACATGGCCGGCACGTAGACGAAGTTCACATCGCTCGGCAGGCCGGCCTTCCACGGGCCGACCAGAGGCTGGAATGCGGCGCAGGCCGGGCAGACATAGCCGAAGATCTCGGTCACTTCGATCTTGCCGGCGGCCGGCTGGAACGGCTGGCCGTTCGGGATCACCTGGTAGTCGGCACCTTCCACCGGGGCCGGGCCGGTCAGTGCGGCGGTGGTCGGGGCCGGTGCAGCGGCCGGGGCCGCCTCAGCCGCGGCCTTCTCGCCTTCGGCAGCGGCCGGGGCAGCGCCCTCGGCGCCAGCGGCAGGCGCAGCCGGTTCGGTGGTGGCCGGCGCGGCCGCCGGTTCGGCCGGAGCTGCGGAGGTGTTGGCGGTGCCATCGTCGGCCTTGCAGGCGGCCAGGATCGGCAGCAGCGCTGCGAGTGCGAGGGCGTAACGGATCTTCATGGAAACGTCTCCAGCATCTGGAAAGGTGGGGCCGGCGCCAGGCGCCGGCCAGAGGGAAATGATGACATGCGGCGGCGACAGCGCCGTGTCGGTGGTGGGCGTTGGTTCAGCGGCCGCGGGCGGCGCGGGCCTGGGCGATCAGTGCCGAGGCGATGCGCAGCTGGTCGTCGAAGCTGTTGCCACGCACCAGGTACTGGCCGTTGATGATGATGGCCGGGGTGCCCGGAATCTTGGTGCGCTGGGCGAACGCGCGGGCGGCATCGACCTTCTTCTGCACGGCATCGCCGCGCAGGGCCTGCAGATAACGGTCCGGGGTCACGCCGTAGGCCTTGTAGAAGGTGGCGAGCTCATCGGCCGAGACGTTCTGCATCGGCAGCGAGCCGTCCTCGTGCAGGGCCTTGAACACGGCCGCGTGGCTGCGCTTGGCCACGCCGACTTCGTCGGCGGCGTAGTAGGCCAGGGCCCAGGCGTCCCAGGCACCGCCGAAGGCCGCCGGAACCGGGGTGAAGCGCACGTCGGCCGGCAGCTTGGCCGCCCAGGCTTCCAGTTGCGGTTCGAAATGGGCGCAGTGCGGGCAGGTGTAGCCAAAGACCTCGACCACCTCGATCTTGCCGGCCAGCGGCTGGAACGGGCCCGGCTGGGCGATGCGCTCGTAGTCTTTGCCCTCGACCAGCGGGGCATTGGCAGGGGTTGCGGCGCAGGCTACCAGCGGCAGCAGCACCAGCACGGACAACAGCAGGCGGGAAATCAACCTCATCGACACGCATCTCCGTTGAAAAAAGCAACGCCGGCGCGGTCGCCGGCGTGAAGGAAACATACCGCAGGCGAGGGCCGCGGTGGCGGCCCGGGCCGACCAGCGGTGGTCAGGGCGCGGCAGCCGGTTGTACCGGCGTGGTCGCCACGGCCACGTCGTCGGCCTTGTTGTGCAGGCCCTGCAGGTAGTTCGACAGCGCCTGCACCTCCTGCTCGCTGAGCTTCTGCGCGACCGTGGCCATGATCTGGAAGTGCGCCTTGTCGGTCTCGTGGGTCTGGCCGGCCTGGTACTCCTGCAGGCGGCGCGCGACATAGCTGGCGTGCTGCCCACCGAGGTGCGGATAGGCCGGGCCCGGATTGCCGGCACCGCTGGGGCCGTGGCAGGCCATGCAGGCCGGCAGGCCACGCTTGGCATCGCCGCCGCGGTACAGCTGCTGGCCGATCTCGTAGAACTTCATGCCCTTGTAGGGGCCGTCGGTGACTGCCGTGTCATCGGCGATGCCGGCAGTGGCCTTCTGTGTGGCGAAGAACGCGCCGATGTCGCGCATGTCCTGCGGGGTGAGGTTCTGCACGAACGGCACCATCGCCACCGCCGCGCCGGAACTGCGCTGGCCGTTGGCGATCAGGGCCATCTGCTGGGCCACGTAGCGTTCGCTCTGGCCGGCGATGGACGGGTACATCTCCACCGTGGAATTGCCGTCGGCGCCATGGCAGGCCGCGCAGGCCGAGGCCTTGGTCTGGCCGGCCTTGGCATCGCCCCAGTGGGTCTTGCTGAAATCCACCTCCAGCGAGGCGGTGTTGATCGGCCCGTTGTCGGGCAGCGGGGTCAACGTGGTCTGCGCGAACGCAGCAGCGGCAACGACTACAGCAGTGGCAAGGGCGGATACGGCAAGAACGCGAGCGTGGCGCATGCTAAAGCTCCGTATGGACCGGGCCGGGCGGTGGCCGCCGGCATCGCCCGGATTATCAACGCCGTTTCCGCACACGGTCAACGCAGCAGTGCAGCAAAATGCCCGCAAAGGCCGTCGGCACGGGCGCGCGGCGCCGCAACATGCGATCCTAGGCACATGTCATTGCTCATCGAACGCGCCCGTTACCACCTTTCGGCCCATAACGTGCGGCAGCTGCCGCCCGACGAAGGGGCCGAAGTGGCCTTCGCCGGCCGCTCCAACGCCGGCAAGTCCAGTGCGCTCAACGCGCTGACCCGCCAGAATGCCCTGGCCCGTGTCTCCAAGACGCCCGGCCGCACCCAGCAGCTGGTGTTCTTCCAGGTCACCCCGGAAGCGCACCTGGTCGACCTGCCTGGTTACGGCTACGCCAAGGTGCCGCTGGACCTGCAGGCGCACTGGCAGGCCTTCATCGACAGGTATTTCCGCACCCGCGAAGCCCTCAAGGGCCTGGTGGTGGTGATGGACATCCGCCACCCGCTGAAGGACTACGACCGGCAGATGCTGTCCTATGCCGTGCAGCGTGGCCTGCCGGCACACGCGCTGCTGACCAAGGCCGACAAGCTCAGCCGCAGCCAGCAGATGCAGTCCCTGCAGAAGGTGCGCAAGGAGCTGCAGTCGGCTTACGGTGACAGCGTCAGCGTCCAGGTGTTCTCCGGCGAGGACCGCACCGGCGTGGACGAAGCCCGCGGCGTGATCGGCGGCTGGCTGGGGCTGGAATAAGGCATTACCGGTCGCCCGGCTGGCAGCCGGGCGCTACCCGATCGGGTGGGTGCCGACCTTGGTCGGCACACCCTCACAACGGCGAATACTCCGCCGGCACCCACGCATAGGCCTTGCCCTCGCTACGCACATGGCCCAGACCGGGGAACGGCAGGTGCGCACCGGCCACCCACCAACCGTTGGCGGTGGCCTGCTGCAGCAGGCCGCGACGGCTGGCGATGGCGGCTTTGCGGTCCGAATCGGCCTCGAAGGCCGCCTCCGGGTGCGCGAACTGCACCGCGTGGAAGTGCAGCACATCGCCCCACACCAGCAATGACTGGCCCTGGCTGTCGAACCGGTAGGAGACATGGCCAGGCGTATGGCCATGGGTGTCCATCGCCACCGCGCCACCGGGCAGGGCATCGCCGGGGCTGAAGGTGCGCAGGTGGCCGCTGGCCTGATAGGGCGCTACCGCGTTGCGCGCCAGCGGGAAGGCAAAGCGCACGCCCTTCGGCGCGGTGGCCTCGCTGGCTGGGTTGAGCCAGTAGTCGGCATCGGCCTTGGACAGCCACACCGTGGCATTCGGGTAGGCCGGCTTGCCCTGCGCGTCGAGCACGCCGCACAGATGGTCCGGATGGGCGTGGGTCAGCAGCACCTCATCCACCTCGGCCGGGTCCACGCCGGAGGCGCGCAGGTTGCCCAGCACCTGGCCCAGGCCGGGGCCAAAGCACTGCGCGGTACCGGTATCGACCAGGGTCAGGTGATTGCCCTGGCGCACAAGGAAAGCGTTGAACGCGGTCTGCAGGCCCTTCTTGTCTTCGGGCACGTAACGGCCTTCCAGCAGGCGGCTGACCAGCGTCGGCGGCACGTCCACGACTTCCTGCCGGCCCAGCGCGACCACGCCATCGAACAGGGCAGTGACCTGCAGCGCACCGACGCGCTGGTGGTAGACGCCTGGGATCTGTTGGGTGGGGGCAGGCGAAGTGGCTTCGGCCAGCGCGGCCAGCGGCAGGGACGACAGGGCCAACAGCAGGGCGTGGCGCAGCGGCAGGGGACGCAGGGTCATGGTGGTTCTCGGTGGACGACGGGTGGTTCCGTTGTGCCCAGCGTGCCGTGGCCGGCGTGTGCACGGCGCTCAAACCACTGCGCGGAATGCTCAGGGAGGGGGGGCTGCAGGGCTGCGCCCTGCACCCGCAGAGGCAACGGCAACGGCCGAAGCAACAGCGGCTATCCGTGGGATGGCGGGGTGGGTCCGGTTGCGGGGGACGCCGTAAATACGTCCTTGTAGGCTCGGTCGCGCCATCCATGGCGCTCACGCCCCCGCAACCGGACCCACCCCGCCTTCGACAGTTTTCTGCGATCTGTCGGAACGGCAAACTGCTCTGGTGGGTGTCGACCTTGGTCGACACAGTAGATCCACGCCATGCGTGGATGACTCATTCGATATCTGACAGATGTGTCGAGCAAGGTCGACACCTACCAACAGCCGCGGAGATCTGTCAGAGGTGGGGCGGTGTCGGAGTGCGGGGTGTCAGCCGCATGGGCCCGAGGCATGCCTCGGGCGGGTTGGGCAGGACGCCCAACCCCGGTCTTGCCGTGTGCGCAGGACTGCGCACACGAGCAAGCGGCTGCCAAGCTTACAGGGACGTACTTGCAGCGTCCCCGCACTCCGACACCGCCCCGCCATCCCACGGATAGCCGCTGTTGCTGTTGCTCCGGCTCTTGCACTCGCTTCTGCGGGTGCAGGGCGCAGCCCTGCCGAACCCCCTCAAATGTCTGTAGGAGCCAGTCCGTACTGCTCGGCGAAGCGCTTGCTGAAACTCGCCGCAGACCGGTAGCCCGCGCGTGCGGCGACGGTCTTCAACGGCAGGTCGGTGGTGTAGAGCAGCTGCATGCCATGCGCCAGCCGGGCCTCGGTGAGCAACTGGCGCAGACTGGTGTCCTCGGCGGCGAGTCGACGGCGCAGGGTCGCACCGCTCAGCGCGAACTGTTCTTCCACATCGCGCGACTGCCAGTCGCGTGCCGGTTCGGCGGCGATGCGGTCGCGGATCTGTTCGCCCAGGCTCGGCGCCTGCGGCAGCAGCAGGTTGCCGTGGCCCTGCCGGCACAGGGTCAGCACCAGCGAGGCCAGAGCCAATCGTGCCTCGCTGTAACGGCCGTCCTGCAGCGATTGCCGCCACTGGCGCAGCACTGTGTCATGGTCGATCAACGGCAACCGCGCCATCGCCTGGCCGGGTGCGGGAAGTTCCTCGCTCCACAGCGTGCGTGCGGCTGCCAGCACTTCAGCACACAGCGGCACGATGGCGCTGAGGTAACGGCCGCTGTGTGGGTCGGGGCTGTTGACCACATCGATGCGGCAGCGCTGGGTCAGCAGCAGGATGTCGCCGGGGATGAACTCCAGCGACTGGTGTGCGGTGCGCACCTGCTTGCGGCCTTCCAGCAGGATCGCGAACTGCGGCTGCGGAATCTCGACCGAGCTGGCGCCATGCTCGCGACGTGCGGTGATGCAGGCATAGCCTTCGGCGCGCTCGCACCCAGCCAGGCTGGCCATCTCGGCCAGCAGTGCGGTGGCCGGGGGCAGCATGCCGGTCACGAGACGTGGGCACCGAGCAGGCGACCGACGCCGGCGGCCGCGGCCATCGCCAACACGCCCCAGAACATCACCCGGACCGCGCCGCGTACCGGCGGTGCGCCGCCGGCCCGGGCCGCCATCGCGCCGGTCAGGCACAGACCGAGCAGGGTGCTGGCCGTGGTCATCATCGCGACCTTGTCCACCGGCGCGAGCAGGGCGGTCAGCACCGGCAGTGCCGCGCCGCAGGTGAACGCCCCGGCCGAGGCCAGCGCCGCCTGCAGCGGGCGCGCGCGCAGGGTATCGGTGATGCCCAGCTCGTCGCGTGCGTGGGCGCCCAGCGCATCGTGGGCGGTGAGCTGTTCGGCCACCTGCCGCGCCAGTGCCGGCTCCAGGCCGCGGTGGCGGTAGATCGCGGCCAGCTCCTCCAGTTCGCTGTGCGGATCTTCGTGCAGTTCGCGCTTTTCCATCGCCAGGTCGGCGTCTTCGGTGTCGGCTTGGGTCTGCACCGAGACATACTCGCCGGCGGCCATCGACATCGCGCCGGCCACGGTGCCAGCCACGCCGGTGGCCAGGATGGTCGGGGCGGAGGCGCCGCTGGCGGCCACGCCGACCACCAGCCCTGCCACCGAGACGATGCCATCGTTGGCGCCCAGCACGGCGGCACGCAGCCAGCCGACACGCTCGGAGCGGTGCAGTTCGGGGTGTCGTGAATGGCGGCTCATGGCCCTGAGTGTACGAGGGTCAAGAGGGCGTCGGTAGGATGCTGAAACCCGTCACCGTCGCATGACGTGACGGAGTGCCACGCTATAGTGCGCCCTTGCGATGGAAGGCTCCGAGCCCCACATCCCCCGCCACCGTCCAGCGAGCCTTCCCCTTGTCGAGCCCCAGCCACGTCGCCGATACACCCATTACCGACCGCTCGCAGCTGGTGGAGGTGATCGCCTCCGGCGAGAAGCCCCGCGCGCAGTGGCGCATCGGCACCGAGCACGAGAAGTTCGGGTTCCGCCTGGATGACCTGCGCCCGCCGACCTTCGAGGGCGAGCGCGGCATCGAAGCCCTGCTCAACGGCCTGGTCCGCTTCGGCTGGGAGCCGGTGCAGGAAAACGGCAACACGATCGCGCTGCTGCGCGATGGTGCCTCGGTGACGCTGGAACCGGCCGGTCAGTTGGAATTGTCCGGAGCGGCGCTGGAGACCATCCACCAGACCTGCGTGGAGACCGGCACCCACCTCAATGAAGTGGCGCAGGTGGCAGGTGAACTGCAGTTGGGTTTCCTCGGCATGGGCTTCCAGCCGAAGTGGAAGCGCGATGAAATGCCGTGGATGCCGAAGGGCCGCTACAAGATCATGCGCGCGTACATGCCCAAGGTCGGTTCGCTGGGCCTGGACATGATGACCCGCACCTGCACGGTGCAGGTGAACCTGGACTACGCCACCGAATCGGACATGGTGAAGAAGTTCCGCGTGTCGCTGGCGCTGCAGCCGATCGCCACCGCGCTGTTCGCTGATTCGCCGTTCACCGAAGGCAAGCCGAATGGCTACCTGAGCTACCGCTCGCACATCTGGACCGACACCGATGCTGACCGCACCGGCATGCTCGACTTCGTGTTCGAGGATGGCTTCGGTTACGAGCGCTATGTCGATTACCTGCTCGACGTGCCGATGTATTTCTCCTACCGCGATGGCATCTACCACGACGCCAGCGGGCAGAGCTTCCGCGATTTCATGCAGGCCAGGCTGCCGGTGCTGCCGGGTGCGTTGCCGACGCTGCGCGACTGGTCGGACCACATGACCACCGCCTTCCCGGAAGTGCGTTTGAAAAAGTACCTGGAAATGCGCGGCGCCGATGGTGGCCCGTGGAGCCGCCTGTGTGCGCTGCCGGCGTTCTGGGTCGGCCTGCTGTACGACGACACCGCGCTGGATGCCGCCTGGGACCTGGTGCGCGATTTCACCCTGGCCGAGCGCCACGCACTGCGCGACGGCGTGCCGAAGCATGCGATGAACCTGCCGTTCCGTAATGGCAGCGTGCGCGACCTGGCCCGCGAAGCAGTGAAGATTTCCGTCGAAGGCCTCAAGCGCCGCGCGGCGCGCAATGCCGACGGCCAGGACGAGAGCAAGTTCCTGGACGTGCTGCAGGAGATCGTCGAGTCCGGCCTGACCCCGGCCGAGCGCAAGCTGGCGCTGTTCCATGGCCGCTGGCACGGCGACGTCGATCCGGTGTTCCGCGAGTTCGCGTATTGATTCGATTGCGGTAGCGCCGGGCCATGCCCGGCGTCGATGTCAGCCCGGCTTGCCATCCCGCCGTGGGCTCAGGTAGATCCAGCCCAGACGTACCACCCACGGTGCAAGCGCCAGCAACCAGCCGATGGCGGCGGCGAAATGCCACGCATAGGCGTCGGGCATCAGTTCGGCGGCGATGCGCATGATCGCCACTGCCTGCAGCGCGACGAACGCAAACCAGGCCACGGCCGGCATCACCAGCGGTCGCCCGGAATGGCCCTGGGTGACCCGGGTCACCATCGCCACCAGCAGGCTGCCGAACAGGCCCACGGCGAGTGCATGCAACGGCGCGCGGCCGAGCAGCTGCGGATGGCCCAGCAGTTGACCCACATCCTGCAGCAGATACAACGCGAAGCTGATCGGCAGCCACGCCAGCGCCAGGAACAGGGCCGCGAGCAGGCCCGGCATCGGCCCGCGTGGCCACCAGTGCCATAGCGCCTGCAGCGACAGCATCAGCAGCGGCGCATCGGCCAGCCACAGCAGGTTGTCGATCTGCAACGCGCTCAACAGCAGGCGCAGCATCAGCAGCGCCCACATCGCGGCCAACCAGCGCAGCGGTCGCCACGGCACGTAGCCGTCCACCACGTTGTTGGCGAAGAACGGGATCATCCGGTGCGCGACGGTGAGGTAGACCGGTAGCAGCAGGCCGAAGGTGCCGAGTGCCACAGTGACCGGCATCAGCGTAGCGTGGCCGCGCACCACCGCCATGAACAGCAGCAGCCCCAGCCAGCCCAGCAGCAGTGCGGCATAGCAGGCGCGCGCATGCCAGTTGCGGTTGGGACCGGCGGCCTTGAGCACGCGTCCCAGCACGATCAGTCCGGCGCTCCAGCCGGCCAGTGCCAGCAGCAGGCCGGGCCACAGCCCGGGTCTCCACCCGCAGGCGGCGGCAATCAGCAGCGCCTGCCCGCCAAACAGCCCGATGCCGACCGGCGCATAACGGCTGCGTGGCAGCTCGGGTTGCCCCATCCAGCGCGGGAACACGGTGAGCAGGAAGCCGAAGATGAAACTGGGCAGCACCAGATACTGCATCAGCAGCGCGTGCAGCCAGGCCGGTGGCAGCGGCGGTGGCAGCGGCGTCCATAGCCCGCGCAGAGCTCCCAGCCACAACGTCCACCAGAGCATCGCCAGCAGCAGGTTGCCGGCGCCGATGAAGAACAGCAGCCGGTGCGGCGCACGCATCAGCATCGCATGGGAGGGCAGGCGGGCCATGCGGGGAGTCTGCGCCGGGGCGGTGGCCGGGTCCTTGATCTTCGTCATGCCCAAGGAGGGAGGCAACCGCTTCGCTCGCCGGGCATGGCCCGGCGCTACCCGTCATCTTTCCGGTAGCGCCGGGCCATGCCCGGCGGACGGGCCGTGCAACGCAAACAAGAAACCCCGGCAATGCCGGGGTTCTTCGTTCACCGCTGCCGATCGATCAGGCGGCGTTCTTCATCGTCGCCATGTCGATCACGAAGCGGTAGCGCACATCGTTCTTCGCCATGCGTTCCCAGGCTTCGTTGACGTTCTTGATATCGATCATCTCGACGTCGCTGACGATGCCGTGCTCGGCACAGAAGTCCATCATTTCCTGGGTTTCGGCCATGCCGCCGATCGCCGAGCCGGTCAGGTGCTTGCGGCCGAAGATCACGCTGCCGCCGGTCAGCGGCGGGTCCAGTTCGGTCAGCACGCCGACCAGGCACATGGTGGCCTCGCGCTTGAGCAGGCCCATGTACGGGTTGGTGTCATGGCCGACCGGGATGGTGTTGAGCAGGAAGTCGAAGCTGCCCGCATGCGCCTTCATCTGCGCGGCATCGCGCGAGACCAGCACTTCATCGGCGCCCAGGCGCTTGGCATCGGCGCCCTTTTCCGGGGTGGTGGTGATCATCACCACGTGCGCGCCGAGCGCCTTGGCGAACTTCACGCCCATGTGGCCGAGGCCACCCAGGCCGATCACGCCGACCTTCTGGCCGGGGCCGACCTTCCAGTGGCGCAGCGGCGACCAGGTGGTGATGCCGGCGCACAGCAGCGGCGCGGCCGCCTTCAGGTCGAGGGTCTCGGACACCTTCACCACGAAGCGCTGCTCGACCACTACGTGGTCGGAATAGCCGCCGTAGGTCGGCGCGCCGCTTTCGCGTTCACGGCCGTTGTAGGTCCAGGTCGCGCCTTCGGCGCAGTACTGCTCCAGGTCGTGCTCGCAGGCGTCGCAGTGGCGGCACGAGTCGACCATGCAGCCCACGCCGGCGTGGTCGCCGACCTTGAAACGGGTGACGTTGCTGCCGACCTCGGTGACGCGGCCGATGATCTCGTGGCCCGGCACCATCGGGTAGATCGAGCCACCCCAGTCGTCGCGGGCCTGGTGCAGGTCGGAGTGGCAGATGCCGCTGTAGAGGATCTCGATACGCACATCGTCCGGGCCGACCGCGCGGCGTTCGAACTCATACGGGATCAGCGGGTCGGTATGTGAATGGGCGGCGTAACCACGGGCGAGGGACATGGGGAATCCTTGGCAGGGTTTGTCGAAAGGCGTTTTACAATACGCCCCGTACCCAGCGGCAGAAAGCCCGGATATCGGCATGATTCATCAAGTGAAACTGCACAATCATGGCCACTGACAACCTCTCCCACCTGGCCGCGTTCGCGGCGGTTGCCCGCCACCGCAGCTTCCGCCGCGCCGGCGCCGAACTGGCGCTGTCGACTTCGGCGGTGAGCTACGCGATCCGCGCGCTGGAAGAACGGTTGGGCGTGGGCCTGTTCCATCGCACCACCCGCAGCGTGGCCCTGACCGAGGCCGGGCAGCGCCTGTTGGAGCGGTTGCAGCCGGCGCTGGGGCAGGTGCACGATGCGCTGGAGGAAATGAACCAGTTCCGCGCCGTCCCGGCCGGCCTGCTGCGCATCAACGCCACCCGCGCGGCGGTGTCGACCCAGCTGGGGCCGCGGCTGGCGCGCTTCCTGCACGCCCATCCCGACGTGCGGGTGGAACTGACCGAGAACGACGGCCTGGTCGACATCGTCGCCGAGGGTTACGACGCCGGCGTGCGCCTGCATGAGTTCGTGCCCGAGGACATGGTGGCGGTGCCGATGGGGCCACCGCTGCGTGGGCTGATTGTCGGCTCGCCGGACTACCTGCGGCGGCACCCGGCGCCACAGCATCCGCGCGATCTCGCTGCACACGAATGCATCCGCTTCCGCTTCGCCAGCGGGCATCTGTACAAATGGCAGTTCGAGCGCGGTGGGCAGGCGCTGGAAATCGACGTGCCCGGACGGCTGACGCTGGGCGAACAGGGCACCGTGGTTGGCGCGGTGCTCGATGGCATCGGCCTGGCTTACGTGCTGGAAGACACGGCAAGGCCGTACATCGAATCGGGCCAGATGGTGGCGGTGCTGGAAGACTGGAGCGAACCGTTCGCCGGCTTCGCGCTGTACTACCCGAAACAGCGGCAGATGCCCGGTGCGCTGCGCGCGTTCGTGGATATGCTGCGCGAGTGAGTCGCGGCTGGAGTGCCGACCAACGGTCGGCACCCACCGGGGCAGGCCATTGCCGACCAACGGATCGGGATCGGCCGGCAGATCCACGCCATGCGTGGATGGAGCAACCCTACGCCCCCTGCAACACCGGCCCCAACAACACCACGCACTCACGTAGATGTACGTCCACCGGCGCATCCTCGGCCACCACGCCGATCACACGTTCGCGCAGTGGCTCGGCAACGGCCATCGCCAGGATCAGCCGCGCCATGCACGCGGCATCACCCGCGCGCAGCAGCCCACGCTGCTGCTGACGCGCCAGCCAGTCGGCAAGCAGCGCACGACCGCGCTTGATGCCGTTGTCCAGGTAAGCCTGCAGCAGTGCGTCCTTGCCGGGAAAATCGGTGGCCAACAGGCGGAATACCTGCACCGCCTGCGCCGACAGCGCCTGCGCACACACCGCCTGCAGGATGTCCTGCAACAGTGGCACGACCTCTTCGGCATTGCGCGCATCGCGCTGCAACTGTGGCGCGAAGCCGTCGGTCCACTCGCGTACTGCCAACCCGACCAGTTCCTCGCGGTTGCTGGCGTGGCGGTACACGGTCTTCTTCGCTACCCCGGCGTGCGCGGCCACCGCTTCGATGGTGGTGGCCTCGTAACCCTGCGCCAGCAGCAGCTCCAGCGTGGCCTGCAGCACGGCGTGGCGGACTTCGGCTTCCGGGCGCGCAGGGCGGCCGCGGCGGCGGGTCGGCGTTGTGGGCTCGGGCAGGGTGGTGCTGTTCATTGCCCCCATCTTACCGCATTTCGTTAATTGCGAAACGTTCTTCGTTTCCGTATTGTCGGGTCTCCCAACACCGCAGGAGACCCCGATGGATACCGCTGTGAACGCGCGCGCCTGGCTGGACCACCACGATCTGCTGGACCCGTCGCCGATGCACCTGGAGACCGGCATCCAGCGCCGCGAAGACGGCACCCTGCTGGTGGCGGTGCGCACCGATCTGCACGGCTGCAAGGGCCGCATGCTGGACTGGTGGTTCACCTTCTTCGAGACCACCCAGCACATCCGCTGGTGGCATCCGGTCGATCATGTCGAGCATCGTGGCTGGGACGCGGCCTGGCAGCGCGGGCGCAGCTACCACGGCGCCAGCATCCATGCCGTGGAATCGCTGGCCGACATCCCGCCGGTGGCGGCGCGCCTGAAGTTCCATGACCCGCGCACGTTGCTGGTGCCCGAGCGCCTGCAGGTGGCACAGGATGCAGGCGATGTATCGGCGGTGATCGCCGCGCGCATCGGCTTCGGCGACCACGTGCGCCTGGATGCAAACGGTGATCCCTGCGACGGGCAGATGCTGCACGTGGCGCGAGATACGCCGTTTGGCTGTGTGCTGCGCAGCCGCTTCGTGCTCGGCCTGGACAGTACCGATCCGCACCGCGATGCCGGCGATGCGGTCGGCCTGGGCCTGCTCAGGCACTGCTACACGGAGTTCAGTTTCCTCTCGCGCCTGCTGCCGTCGCTGTATTACGGCGAGCGTGCCAACGGCGAAGCGGTGCCGTTGCCGTGGTGAACCATGCGCCGGTCATTCGACCAGCGCGTCGTAGCCTTCGCCACTGAACTGGATCAGGCAGAAGCCGTGGCCGAACGGATCGGCCAGAACGGCGATGCGCCCCCAGCGATGCTCGCGCATGGATTGCTCGAGTGTCGCCCCGGCCGCAATCGCACGCACCAGTGCGGTCTCGATGTCATCCACCACCCAGTCCAGGTGCAGTGGCGTCCAGTGGCGCTCGTAGTCGCGTACGTCGCCATCTTCAGTAGCGATGCTGTCAGCTTCGTTCTGCAGCAGGTACAACGGCGTTGGCCCGCCGAGCAGTTCCACGGCCTCCGGCCCGAGACGGCGGCCGATCCGCAGGCCGAAGGCTTCGATGTAGAAGGCCTCAGCGGCAGCAAGATCGGGTACGTCGAGGTTGACGATGAACGAAGTGGTGACGGAGTTCATGGGGACTTTCGTCATGTTGTTGGGCACGGATGGACGTTCTAGGATCGAACTGTAGTTCAGGATCGGAGTGCCCCCGTCGTTGCGACCGGTGGCCTCGTTGCCAGGGAGAATTCCATGCGGGATCTGGAAGTGGAAGCGCGCGTACGCACGCTTGAGCAACGGGCAGGCCGATGGCGCTGGCTGCTGGTGGCAACGCCCGTCCTGTTGGTATCGATCGTGCTGGCCGGTCGCGGTGTTGCCAGCCCGGAGGCCGGCATCGTTCCCGAGATTCGCACCCAACGCCTGATCGTGCTTGATCAGGAAGGACGCAAGCGGGTGGAGATCGGTGAGGACGCGCCGGACCTGGACATCAAGCGCAACGCCCGGGTGGCGGGGTTGATCATCTTCGATGGCAATGAACAGGAGCGTGGAGGCATGGTCACGGCCGACGATGGCAGTGCCACGGTTGCCCTGGATGCGCCGCGCGGCGTTGGCTATCGCGTGTCAGATCGGGCTGGAATGAAAGTGGGAGCGGACGGTTCGGCGCTTATCGGTGTCCTGTCCAACGCGGGGGGCTTTGCCGCCAGGCTGGTCGCGCAGGGCGCGGAAGAACAGCTGGAGCTGAGTCGCATGGAGTCCGCCGAAGGCGGCGCATCCACCCGTGTGATCCACGTGGACGCTGATGGCAAGTGACGGAGCAACAACCACAGACTCAAACAGGGAGCGCAACATGCATGAACAGGATATAGCCCTACGCTTGGAACGCCTGGAACACCGGCTGCGCCGCAGGAATCTGCTTGCTGCCTCGATGTTCGCGCTGGGCGCATCGTTGGCCCTGATCGGGACCAGCGTGGCCACGCCCGATGCCAGCGTGGTGCCGGAGATCCGTACCTACAAGCTGACCGTGCTCGACAGTGAAGGGCGCACGCGCGTGCAGATTGCCGAGGATGCCAGTGACATTGCCCGCAACTCACGCGCAACGGGCATGACCATCTACGATGCGAAGGGCGATGAGCGCGGTGGCATCGGCACCATGGCCAACGGCAGCGCGGTGATGGCCTTGGATGCACCGGTTGGCGTGGGATACAAGGTTCGCGATCGCGCGGGCATGAGAGTCGCGCCCGATGGCTCCGCCGTGATCACGGCACTGTCCAACGAGGGCAGCTTCGCCGCCAGCCTGGTGGCGCAGGGCAACCAGGGGCGGCTTGAGCTGAGTCGCAAGGATTCGGCCAAGGGCGAGATCAGCACCCGTGTGCTGACCTTTGATTCGGACTCGACCAAGGTAGAGAAGGCGCCGTGATGTGTCCGGTGGCGAAGGGTGCGTCGCATCCACGCATGGTGTGGATCTACGGCGCGCGCGGGTAGTCGAGGTAGCCTGCTTCGCCACCACCGTAATACGTGTTGCGGTCGGGCGTGGCCAGCGCGACGTCGCGCTGCAGGCGCTCGACCAGATCCGGGTTGGCGATGAACGGCTGGCCGAATGCGGCCAGGTCGATGGTGCCGGCCTCGACCAGCTGCAGGGCACGCTCGCGGGTCATGCCGCCGGCCAGGATCACGGTGCCACCGTAGGCCTGCTTGAACTGCCGCAGGAAGGCCTCGCCCAGCACTGACTGCCCCGCCTGCAGGTTGTCATTGAGGTGCACATAGGCCAGCCCGCGCTTGCCCAGTTCCTTGGCCAGGTACAGGTAGGTGGCTTCGTTGTCGGGGTAGAACGGCATGTCGAAGGTGAGGTTGTTCGGTGCCAGGCGCACGCCGATGCGGTGGGCGCCGATGCGCTGGGCCATCGCGTCGACGGTTTCCAGGATCAATCGCGCACGGTTCGGCAATGAGCCGCCATAGCGGTCTTCTCGCTGGTTGATGAGCGGGTTGAGGAACTGCTCGAACAGGTAACCGTTGGCGGCATGCAGCTCGATACCGTCGAAGCCGGCAGCAATGGCGTTGTCGGCGCCGCGTGCGAAGTCCTCGACGATGCCGGGAATCTCTGCGGTCTGCAGTGCACGTGCTGGGGTGGGATCGGCATGGCCACGGCTGCCATCGGCCAGGTACACGAACGAGGTGTTCTTCGGGGCGCTGGCGACCGGGCGCGTACCCGCGCTGACCGGTTGCCCACCCTCAGGCTGCAGCGAGGCATGCGACATGCGGCCCACATGCCAGAGCTGGGCGAAGATCGTGCCCTGCGCGGCATGCACGGCTTCGGTGACGAGCTTCCAGCCCGCCACCTGTTCGTCGGACCAGATGCCCGGCACGTCGATGTAGCCCTGGCCCTGCGGCGAGACCGGCGTGCCTTCGCTGATGATCAGGCCGGCGCTGGCGCGTTGCCGGTAGTACCGCGCGGTGAGCGCGTTGGCGATCGAGCTGGGATTGCGGGCGCGGGTCATCGGCGCCATCGCGATGCGGTTGCGCAGGGCGGTGCCTGCCAGGTCGAAAGGATGGAACAGGGCGGCGGTCATGTCGGTCATCTCGGTGCGGGGGAGAGGCGCCAGCGGCGCGATGTACACAGGATGGAGTTGACATGCGGGCGCATAAAGCGCTTCGATCTCCCTTCGTGCGGGACTATTTGTCCCCAATGTGGGGTGAGATGATGCTTCCGCTGGAATCCTTGAATGGCCTGGTGACGTTCGTCACGACCGCACGCTCGGGCAGCTTCACCGAGGCGGCAGACGCGCTGGGCATCTCGCGCTCGGCGGTGGGCAAGGCCATCGCCCGGCTGGAAACGCGACTGGGTGTGCGCCTGTTCCATCGCACTACGCGGCGCATCGCACTGACCACCGATGGCGAGGCGTACTACGCGTCGTGTGCGGCCGCGCTGGAAGAAATCTCCGCTGCAGAGGCCTGCCTGGGGTCGGCCGGCCTGCCCAGTGGGCGGCTGCGCATCGACATGCCATCCTCGTTCGGGCGGCTGGTGGTGCTGCCGGTGCTGTTGCGCCTGTGCCGGCAGTACCCGGACCTGCAGCTGACGATGACCTTCACCGATCACTTCGTCGATCCCGTCGAGGAAGGCATCGACCTGCTGATCCGTTTCGGTGGGCTGCACCAGGCAGAGCATCTGGTTGCGCGGCGGCTGGGCCGCCAACGCCTGGTCACCTGCGCATCGCAGGAGTACCTGCAGGCGCATGGCGTGCCGGCTACTGTCGAGGAACTGGCGCAGCACCGCAGCATCGTCGGTTTCCGTCATGGCCAGCCGGTCTGGTGGCGGATCGGCAGCGAGGATGACGAAGGGACATTCATCCCGAATGCGCCGTATCAGCTCAATGACGGCGACGCGGTGATTGAAGCGGCCATTGCCGGTCTCGGTATCTGCCAGATGCCGGAGTCGCTGGTACGTCGTCATCTGCAATCCGGTGCGCTGCAATCGGTGCTGGATGCGTACATGCAACGGCACATCGACATCCACGCGCTGTGGCCGCCGACGCGTCATCTGCGGCCGAAGGTGCGCTACGTGGTGGATGAACTGACGCGGTTGGCGGGCGAGGGCTTGTTTGACTGAACCTAAGGCGTCAGTAGCTGACGATCCGGGCGGACGTGTCTTCGCCTTCCTGGAGCGCTTCAAGCACATCAATCAGAAGCGCAATCAGATCACGCCCATGTGCAGTGACGAAATAGGCCGCCAAGCTGTCGATATCGGGAGCGATATCGTCTCCCCACGGCGGACGCTGCGATCGATCATCGAACGACCAGATGGCATGGGTCGGTGGCATTTCGGCCAGCTCAGTGCGGATGACGTACATCTCGGACAGCGCGGTGGCCGCATCTGATTTCTGCACGCAGCCGGCATAGAGCTGCTTCATGATGATCGGGAAGCGGCTTCCCCATCCATCCGGTTCCAGATTGCCGGTGATTGTCGAGAAGAACGCATACAGAAAATCGCTGCTGCCGATTTCATCGGTGATGCGCCCGAGTTGGATGCCAATACCCATTATTTGATTCCAGCTGTTGCCGACCCCAAAGCATGCCTGACACAGTGTTGGTGGCCGCTGGATCGTCGCAAGTAATTGATTCCTTGGGATTAAGGGCTGCCGTCTGGGAGTCCGAGAAAGCCATTTGCGTCAAGTCAAAGGCTTCTATGTATACTATCCCCCAGTATAGTTCCGAGGTGGCCCCGCCATGCCGCACTCCCCCGAAGAGAAGAAGAAGGTCCTGGCCCGTGTGCGCCGCATCCGCGGCCAGTGCGATGCGCTGGACCGCGCGCTGGAAGCCGGTGCCGACTGCGGGCCGGTGCTGCAGCAGATCGCCGCCATCCGTGGCGCCGTCAACGGCCTGATGTCCGAGGTGATGGAGGCCCATCTGCGCGAGGAGTTCGGCCAACCCGCGGCGCCCGACGAACAACGCGCCGAACGCGTGCGCGACATGAGCGCGTTGATCCGCTCATACCTGAAATAAACGACGGCGCAACATTGCGCCGCCCATCCTGTTACCGCCTGTCTTTGGAGAAGCCACCATGAAGTCCCGTGCCGCCGTCGCCTTTGGTCCCGGCCAGCCGCTGCAGATCGTCGAGATCGACGTCGCCCCGCCGAAGGTCGGCGAAGTGCTGGTCAAGATCACCCACACCGGTGTCTGCCACACCGATGCGTTCACCCTGTCCGGCGACGATCCGGAAGGCCTGTTCCCGGTGGTGCTGGGCCATGAAGGCGCCGGCATCGTGGTGGAGGTGGGCGAGGGCGTGACCAGCGTCAAGCCGGGCGACCACGTGATTCCGCTTTACACCGCCGAGTGCGGCGAGTGCCTGTTCTGCAAGAGCGGCAAGACCAACCTGTGCGTGTCGGTGCGCGCTACCCAGGGCAAGGGCGTGATGCCCGACGGCACCAGCCGCTTCAGCTACAACGGCGAGCCGCTGTACCACTACATGGGCTGCTCGACCTTCAGCGAGTACACCGTGGTGGCCGAGGTGTCGCTGGCGAAGATCAATCCGGAAGCCAACCCGGAGCACGTCTGCCTGCTCGGTTGCGGCGTCACCACCGGCATCGGCGCGGTGCACAACACTGCCAAAGTGCAGGAAGGCGACAGCGTGGCGGTGTTCGGCCTCGGTGGCATCGGCCTGGCGGTGATCCAGGGGGCGCGCCAGGCCAAGGCCGGCCGCATCATCGCAGTGGACACCAATCCGTCCAAGTTCGAGCTGGCCCGCGAATTCGGCGCCACCGACTGCATCAACCCGAAGGACTTCGACAAGCCGATCCAGCAGGTCATCGTCGAGATGACCACCTGGGGCGTGGACCACAGCTTCGAGTGCATCGGCAACGTCAACGTGATGCGCGCGGCGCTGGAATGCGCGCACCGTGGCTGGGGCCAGAGCGTGGTGATCGGCGTGGCCGGTTCGGGCCAGGAGATCTCCACCCGTCCGTTCCAGCTGGTGACCGGCCGCAAGTGGATGGGTACTGCTTTCGGTGGTGTGAAGGGCCGCAGCCAGCTGCCGGGCATGGTGGAAGACGCGATGAAGGGCGATATCGAACTGGCCCCGTTCGTCACCCATACCATGGACCTGGACAAGATCAACGAAGCCTTCGACCTGATGCATGAAGGCAAGTCGATCCGTTCGGTGGTCCACTACTGAGCCGCGTCATGGGCTGGCTGGGTGTCCTGCGCCGGCCGCGTGCGGAAGACCCGCGCGCGGCCCTGGTGGCCCCGATCGAGCAGGCGCTGCGTGCGCTGGGCTGGGTAGTGGGGGAGGTGGGGCCACCGCGTGCGGTGACCTCGGCCTTCGGCAGCGACGATGGCATGCAGTTCGAGCAGTGGCT
This sequence comes from Stenotrophomonas maltophilia, assembly GCF_002138415.1. Classification (NCBI taxonomy): domain Bacteria; kingdom Pseudomonadati; phylum Pseudomonadota; class Gammaproteobacteria; order Lysobacterales; family Lysobacteraceae; genus Stenotrophomonas; species Stenotrophomonas maltophilia. Next base: position 3,884,422 of record NZ_CP015612.1, on the reverse strand, counting down.
TGCGCAGGTATTCCTGCCGCGCCTTTACGAGGCGCGCGCGGCCGGGCAGTGGCCGCCGCGCAGCGATGTGGCCGTGGCGGCCTGGCGCAATCTTGATGGCCAGCCTGGCGTCGAATCGTTGCTGCGCCTGCTGGCGCAGCTGGATGAACGGATCAACAAAGGCATCCACGCCGCCCGTGGATAAGCCGACCAAGGTCGGCATCTACCAGAAGCACGCGTGCGCTGACGCGCCGCGCAGGAGAACACCATGGAACGCATTGAACACCGCGCCTGTTTCGGCGGCTGGCAGGACGTCTACCGCCATCATTCCACCACGCTGGGCTGCGACATGCAGTTTGCCGTGTACCTGCCGCCGCAGGCGGAAACGCAGAAGCTGCCGGTGCTTTACTGGCTGAGCGGGCTGACCTGCACCGAGCAGAACGTCATCACCAAGGCGGGCGCGCAGCGCTACGCGGCCGAGCATGGCGTGATCATCGTCGCGCCCGATACCAGCCCACGCGGCGATGACGTGGCCGATGCCGAAGGCTATGACCTGGGCAAGGGGGCGGGGTTCTACCTCAATGCCACCCGTGCGCCGTGGGCGAAGCACTACCGCATGCACGACTACGTGACACAGGAACTGCCGGCACTGATCGAGGCGAATTTCCCGGTCACCGATGCGCGTGGCATCAGCGGCCACTCGATGGGCGGCCATGGCGCGCTGGTGATCGCCCTGCGCAACCCGGGGCGCTACCGCAGCGTGTCGGCGTTCTCGCCGATCGTCGCGCCCAGCCACGTGCCGTGGGGGCAGAAGGCCTTCCACGCCTACCTGGGCGACAACCCGGCGGACTGGGCGCAGTGGGATGCCAGCGAACTGGTCGCCGTGGCCACTGAGCGCCTGCCGTTGCTGGTCGACCAGGGCGAGGCGGACGAATTCCTGCAGACCCAGCTGCAACCGCAGCGCCTGCAGCAGGCCTGTGATGCCGCCGGCCATCCGCTGACCCTGCGCCTGCAGCCTGGTTACGACCACAGCTACTACTTCATCGCCAGTTTCATCGGCGAGCACATCGCCCACCACGCCCGCGCCCTGCGCGGCTGACGGCTTTCCGGTAGTGCCGGCCGCTGGCCGGCTACTTGCCGCCCTGTGATTCCCCGGGATTGCCGGCCAGCAGCCGGCACTGCCCTGGTGGTGCACGCGGAGTGTCGTTTTGCCGCAGTGGATCACGCCGCTGTGGCGTGCAGGCGCGCTATGGTGCGGCCATACGGCCTTGCGGATCGGGGGGGATGCATGCCGGTAGTGCTGGCGATGCTGTACGTGCTTTGCCATGGGCTGGTCGTGGCGTTCTGGCCGAGCCCGGCGGGCGTAGGCTCTTTCGTATTCCTGACCGGTGCGCCGCTGCTGGCCGCTGCCGCGTGCCTGGTGCGGGCGCAACGTGACCGCGCCGCTCTGGGCTGGCGTGCTACCGCGATGGCACTGCTGCTGTGGGCCGGCGGCATGACGTTCAACATGGTGGATGCGCTGGGCGCCGGCCGGGCTGACTTCACCCCGCGCGTCAGCCTGTTGTTGTACGTGCTGTATGGCGTGCCGTTGGTGTTCATCCTGGCCCGGGCACGCCGCGAGCGCTTGAGCATCAGCCTGATCGACGCGGCGATGGCGGCTTTGCTGGGGGTGCTGTTCTTCGTGCACACCGCATCGTTTGCCGCCCGTGTCGAGGTCGACGCCCATGCGATGTCCAACATGCAGCGCATGTTCGACATCCAGAATCTGTGTATCGCCGGGTTCGCCGTGGTGCGATGGCTGGCCCGCGACGTGCCCGAACGGCGTAGATTCTTCCGCGCACTGGCGCTGTACGCTCTGGCCTATCTGCTGGTGGCCTACTACATCAACCATTACACATCCGATGATGCATTCGGTGCGTTCAACGATCTGCTGATCGACGTACCTTTTCTGCTGGTTGCCTGCCTGGCGCTGGACACGGCGCCGGACACAGGCATCACGGCACACCCGCGGCTGGCACGCACGGTGCAGGCGGCTGGGCCGATGATCCTGCCATTGCTGCTGCTGGTGGTCGGTACCCTGGTGGTCGACCATGCACGGCCACTGGCGGTCAGTGGGTTCGTGGTGGCCACGCTGGGTTTCGGCGTGCGCAGCATCCTGCTGCAGGTGGACCTGATGGAACGGCAGGCATCGCTGGATCAGCTGGCACGGCAGGATGGCCTGACCGGCGTGGCCAACCGGAGAGAGTTCGATGCACTGCTGCAGGCGGAGTGGAACCGGGCGCGCCGAAGCGGCAGCGAGCTGGGCCTGCTGTTGCTGGACATCGACCACTTCAAGGTATTCAACGACCGCCACGGACATCCGGCTGGGGACCGCTGCCTGCAGGCCGTGGCCACGGTCCTGAAGATCAGCGCCGGCCGCGCCGGTGACAGCGTTGCCCGTTACGGCGGCGAGGAGTTTGCGGTGATCGTGCCAGGAAGCCCACTGTCGGGCGTGCTGGCGCTCGCCGAACGCCTGCGGGAGGCGGTGGCGGCGCTGCCACTGCCGGAAGGGTCGGTCAGTGTCAGCATCGGCGTGGCCTACCTGCACCCGCCGGCTCTGGCCAGCGCCGATCAGTTGCTGGCGGATGCCGATGCAGGGCTGTATGCCGCCAAGCGGGCCGGTCGCAACCAGGTGATCCTGCATGCGCATGTGCTCGATGACGAAGGCAGTGCGCACGGCAGGATGGATTGCTGAGCGTGCCAGGTGCCCGGTCCCTCTGCGTGATTGCGCACGGGCGGCGCGGCCGGGTCATCGCTGCCGCAACCAGCCGGTGGGATCGAGCAGCCTCAGTCCGACCGGTGACAACGAGCGCTGCCGCAACGGCAGGTTTGCCGCCTGCACGGCCATCGCACAGCGCGCCAGCTGTCGGCGCAACGGTGCCAGTGTGTCGTCTTCGCGCGGGCGTGCATGCCGCCACTGGGCAATGCGCAGCAGACAGACCAGCAGGTCCAGTTCGCTGGCGGCAATGAAGGGAGAGCCGGCGGGCAGCAGGTCGATCGGGGCAGCGGGCGCGGCCAGCAATGGCAGCAGGGCGACGAACGCATCGCGGCCCTCGCGGTCCAGACCCAGGTGGCTCAAGCCGGCCAGCCCTTCGGGCTGCAGCATAGGGTCACGCAGCTGGCGTATCGCCGCCAGCAGCGCCTGCTCGCCACGGCCGAACTGGCGGCCGAAGGCACGGTAACTGACCCGGGTGGGAAACAACGGGGAACGGGAGGCCATGGCAGCTAGGGTTGTGGATCGCGGGTTTCCACCAGCACCGGACAGGGCGCGTGGTCGATGGTCCATTGCCCGATCGAGGGTTCGAACAGGCGTTCCAGGCGGGACAGGTGGCGGTGGCCGATCACGATCAGGTCGCACTTCAGGCGCCGGGCCTGCTCGCTGATCACTTCGCCCGGGTCGCCGGAGGGAATCTGCGCGATGGCGTCGACGCCGCGCTCGCGCAGCTCGGCCAGGGCTTCGGCCAGCACCGCTTCGGCCCGCGAGCGCTGGCGGGCGGCTTCCGGGTACTCGATGCGGTCGGCGTCGCTGGCATCGGCGGCCAGCGCGAATTCGGGGTCGAGCACGCACAGCAGGTGCAGGCGGCTGCGCGGGCCTGCGATGGCGGCGGCCAGGTCCAGCACGCGTGCGTGCTGGGGGCCGCCGTCCAGGGCGACCAGCAGGGTAGTGAACATGGATGTCTCCTTGGCAGGCCGGGGATGGTCGCCGATGTCACCGCGCGCACCCATGCCGTGCGCGGCAGTCAATGAATGCGTATAACGCAATCCACGGTGGTTACACGTGTCGTAGAGTCATCTGATTTACTGGAGACTGTCATGCCCCTGCCGGATCTGAACCTGTTGCTGGCACTGGACGTGCTGATTGACGAATGCAGCGTGGCCGCCGCCGCGCGGCGGATGAACCTGAGCGCGCCGGCGATGAGCCGCACCCTGGGCCGGATCCGCGTGGCGCTGGGCGACCCGGTATTGGTGCGCGCCGGCCGTGGGCTGGCTCCCACCCCGCGCGCGCTGGAACTGCGCGAGCAGGTCCGTGATGTCATCGAGCAGGCGCACCGTGTTTTCCATGCGGGCCGCGAGATCGACGTGGGTACCCTGGAGCGCACCTTCAACGTGCGTGCCAACGATGTCTTCATCGGTGGCTTTGGCGGTCGCCTGCGCGAGATATTCCGCCAGCAGGCACCGCGCGCGGTGCTGCGCTTCGTGCCCGAAGGCGATACCGATGACGATGCGATGGCACAGGGCCGGATCGATCTGTACATCAGCACCGCCGGCAAGCACGCACCCGACACCAAGGTGCAGAACCTGTTCAGTACCTCGTTCATGGGGGCTGCACGCGAGGACCATCCGTTGTTCGATGGCGAGATCAGTGCCGAGCGCTTTGCCGCCTGCGACCACATTGCGGTGTCGCGCCGCGGTCTGCCACGCGGCCCGATCGATGACGACCTGGCCACGCTCGGCCTGCAGCGGCGGGTGGCACTGATCAGCCCGACCTTCCACGGTGCGATCTTCGCGGCGGCCGAATCGGATCTGATCCTGCCGCAGATGCCGAGCGTGATGCTGGAGCGGATCGTCAGCATGCGCCTGCCGCTGCGCCTGTTCCCGCTGCCGATCCCGGTGCGCACCGCCGCCATCGTGCAGGCCTGGCACCCGCGGCTGGACAACGATGCTGCGCACCAGTGGCTGCGCCGCTCGATCAAGACCATGTGCGAAAGCGTCGAGGACATCCGCCGCTGAGGTTCCGGGCGTGCGCCCGGCGCACGCCTGCGATGCCGGCAACGCCATTTTTTGCACGCTACCGGCTCCCTAGACTGCGCTCCCCGGAGTTTCACTGAGCGCATTCCAATGACCCCCAACATGCCGTGCCCTGCACGGATCGGTGCCCGGCGATGAGTACGCCGGCCGCCGCTGTCCCGGCCGCTGCAGCGCCCCGTCCTGCCGCCGCCCCCGGGCTCGACCGCCGCGTTCTGGTCGGCCTGTGTGGCGTGCTGCTGGCGGTGCTGGTGTCGGGCTTCAACGAGAACATCACCAAGGTCGCCCTGGCCGACATCCGCGGTGCGATGGGTTTCAGCGTCGACGACGGCAGCTGGATCGTCGCCCTCTACAGCGCGATGTCGGTCAGCGCGATGGCCTTCGCCCCGTGGTGCGCCGCCACCTTCTCGCTGCGCCGATTCGCACTGGCGATGATCGGCGGCTTCATGGTGCTGGGCGTGCTCTGCCCGCTTGCCCCGAACCTGCAGGTATTCCTGCTGCTGCGCGCGCTGCAGGGCCTGTGTGGAGGTGCGCTGCCGCCGCTGCTGATGAGCGTGGCCCTGCGCTTCCTGCCGCCCGGCATCAAGCTGTATGGCCTGGCGGGCTACGCGCTGACCGCCACCTTCGGCCCGAGCATGGGCACGCCGCTGGCTGCGTTCTGGGTCGAGCAGGTGGGCTGGCACTGGGCGTTCTGGCAGATCGTGCCGTACTGCCTGGCCGCCATGGCGATGGTCAGCTGGGGCCTGCCACAGGACCCGCTGCGGCTGGAACGCTTCGCCCAGTTCGATACGGTCGGCCTGCTGCTCGGCCTGCCGGCGCTGGTGCTGCTGGTGCTGGGCCTGGTGCAGGGGCCGCGCCTTAACTGGTTCGACTCGCCGATGATCACCCTGATGATCGGTGGCGGTGCCGGCCTGATGGTGCTGTTCATGATCAATGAATGGTTCCACCCGCTGCCATTCTTCAAGCTGCAGCTGCTGGCCAACCGCAACCTCAGCTACTCGCTGGTGACGTTGGGCGGTGTGTTGTTCGTGCTGCTGGCGGTGATCTCGATCCCCTCCGGTTTCCTGGCCAGCGTGCAGGGCTACCGGCCGTTGCAGACCGCACCGATGTTGCTGTGGGTGGCGTTGCCGCAGGTGATCGCGCTGCCGCTGGTGGCGGCGCTGCTGAATATCCGTGCAGTGGATTGCCGCTGGGTGCAGGCCACTGGCCTGGCGATGCTGGCCCTGGCCTGCTGGCTGGGCTCGCACCTGGATGTGGCCTGGATCCGCGACAACTTCCTGTGGGTGCAGCTGCTGCAGGTGTTCGCCCAGCCGATGGCGGTGCTGCCGCTGCTGATGCTGGCCACCGGCGGCCTGGCGCCCCAGGACGGGCCGTTTGCCTCGGCGTGGTTCAACACGGTCAAGGGCTTCGCTGCCGTGCTTGCCAGCGGCGTGCTGGATGCCGTCGCCCAGGGGCGCCGTCATTTCCATTCCACCGTGCTGGTTGACCGCCTGGGCGAGCAACCGTGGCTGGCCGAGGGCCCGCAGCTGGGCGCGCGCCTGCATGCACAGGTACAGGCGCTGACCTCGGCCGATCTGTACTGGGTGGTCGCGCTGGTGGCGCTGGCCTTCATTCCGCTCATTGCCTGGATGCCCACCCGCATCCATCCGCCACGTGCCGTGGCCTGAACCTTTCGCAGGAACCCCCTCATGACGATCAATCGAACCACTCTCAATACCGGCCTGGGCCTGGGCGTGCTGGCCCTGGCCATCGGCGCCTGGCTGCTGCTGCGCGACGGCGGCCACCAGACCACCAACAATGCCTACGTCGTGGCCGACTACACGCTGGTTGCGCCGAAGATTCCCGGCTTTGTCAGTGCCGTGGAAGTTGAGGACAACCAGTCGGTGAAGGCTGGCGACGTGCTTGCCCGCATCGACGACCGTGACTACCAGGTGGCCCTGCAGGCGGCGCGTGCCGACCTTGCCAATGCCCGCGCACAGCTGGCCAACGCGCAGGCCGCACTGGCCCAGCAGGATTCGCTGATCGAGCAGGCCAGGGCCAGTGTCGATGTCAGCCGTTCCGAACTGACCCTGGCCAGTGCCGACCAGCAGCGTTACCGCGAACTGGCCCGTGACGGCGCCGGTACCGTGCAGAACGCGCAGCAGGCGCAGTCGAAGCAGGCCGTGGCCAGTGCGCATCTGCAGCAGGGCCAGGCCGCGCTGTCGACCGCACGCCAGCGCACCGACATCCTCAGCGCGGGCGTGCAGGCTGCACAGGCGGCGGTGCAGCGTGCGGAAGCGGCGCAGGCACGCGCCGAACTGGATCTGTCGCACACCGTGCTGCGCGCACCGATCGATGGCATGGTCGGTCGCCGCGCGGTGCGCGTGGGTGCCTACCTGACGCCGGGTACGCCGGTGGCTGCGGTGGTGCCGCTGAAGCGCGCCTTCGTGGTCGCCAACTTCCAGGAAACGCAGATGACCCGCATGCAGGCCGGCCAGCAGGTCGAACTGAAGGTGGACGTATTCCCGGGCAAGCCGCTGCGCGGGCACATCGACAGCATTGCACCAGCCACCGGCGTCACCTTCGCCGCCGTCGCACCAGAGAACGCCACCGGCAACTTCACCAAGGTGGTGCAGCGCATTCCGGTGAAGATCGTGCTGGAGCCGGGCCAGCCGCTGCTGGACCAGCTGCGTGCCGGCATGTCGGTGGAAGCCAGCGTTGACCTGGGCAGCCGCGCGCGTGCGCAGAGCGTGCAGCACCGTCCGGGCCACAAGAGCGGGGAGGGCGCATGAGCGCAGTCACCGTGTTCCGCACCTTCGTTGCGGCCAGCCTGTGCACGGCCCTGGCTGCCTGCACGATGGGTCCGGACTTCGTACGTCCCCAGGCGGAACTGCCCAGCCACTGGCAGGGTGAGGCCGTCGCGGGTAACGCGATCGATCAGGACGCGGCCTGGTGGGCCGGCTTCGACGATCCACTGCTGGGGCAGCTTGCCGGCCAGGTGCTCGCGGCCAACCTGGACCTGCAGCTGGCCGCCAACCGCGTGCAGCAGAGCCGCGCCGCACGTGGCATCACCGCCGCCGATCGCCTGCCCAGCGTCAGCGCGAGCGCCAGTGGCGTGCGTGCACGCAACAGCGAGGTGGGCCTGAATGATCCGTCCGGCAACGGCGGCCGTGATGACTACGGGCTGTTCCAGGCCGGTATCGGCCTGAGCTGGGAACTGGACCTGTGGGGCCGCGTGCGCCGCCAGGTGGAAGCGGCCGACGCGCGCGTGCAGATGGCCGAGGAGGATGCACATGCAGCGCGCATCGCGCTGCTGGCGGAAACCGCGCGTGATTACCTGCAGCTGCGCGCGACGCGGCAGCTGCTGGCGATCACCGAGGACAACCTCAGCATTGCCCACGACATCAAGCGCCTGACCGAAGCACGCCAACGCCAGGGTGTGGCCAGCACGCTGCAGGTGTCCAGCGCGGCCGCGCAGGTCGCGTCGCTGCAGGCACGCATCGCGCCGTTGCGGCATCGCGAATCGCAGCTGCGCAATGCGCTGGCGTTCCTGCTGGCGCAGCCGCCGCAGGCGCTGGACGCGCAGCTGCAGGATGCACGCCATGACTGGCCGGCGTTGCCGGCCGTAGCGGTGGGGCTGCCCAGCGAACTGGCCGAGCGTCGCCCGGACATCCGTCGTGCCGAAGCGGCACTGCACGCAGCAACGGCCGGCATCGGCGTGGCCAAGGCCAGTTTCCTGCCGCGCATCACCTTGAATGGCGACGCGGGCTTCCAGGCCAAGCAGCTCGATGATCTGGATGGCTGGAACGCGCACCGTTTCAGCATCGGCCCGTCGATCAGCGTGCCGATCTTCCAGGGCGGGCGGCTGAAGGCCAACCTGGCGCTGAGCCGGTTGCAGCAGCAACAGTCGGCGCTGCAGTTCCGCCGCACCGTGCTGCAGGCCTGGCATGAAGTGGACGACGCCATCGATGGCTACAGTGCCGAGCAGCAGCGCACGGTGCAGCTGCACGTGGCGGTGGACGAGAGCGAGGCCGCACTGGGTGCGGCGCGCCGGCAGTACCAGGCCGGCGTCGTAGACATGCTGGATGTGCTGAGCACCCAGCGCATCGCGCTGGACAACCAGGCCGCGCTGGCCAACAGCCAGGCCACCGCCGCGATCGCACGGGTGGAGCTGTACCGCGCGCTGGGCGGTGGCTGGTAGTGATATGGAAACGCCGGGCCATGCCCGGCGGTTCGTCGGTCGTTGCCAACCTTGGTTGGCAGCTTTTTCCAGAGGCGCCAACCAAGGTTGGCAACTACCAGAGCGTGGCCTTGGGCGGTGGCTGGTAGTGCCGGCCGCTGGCCGGCACCTTCATGGATTCTGCGGTTGCCGGCCAGCGGCCGGCACTACCCGGAGTTCGGTGGTTGCCAACCAAGGTTGGCAACTACCAGATCCAAGCCTCAACGCACGTCGCGGAGTTCCCAGTGGTGGCCGGCCAGCAGGCGCAGGCGCTGCTTGAATACGTCACTGTCGATGCGGGTGGTGGCCACCAGGTTGATGCGCAGGTCCTTCTGCTCGCCGGTCACGGTGGCATCCGGGTCGGTCACGCCCCACTGCGGTTCCACCGCATCCGGGTCGGGCTGCTTGGCCTTCCAGCGCTCGAACAGTGTGCCGCTGCGCAGAGCGTCCTGCAGCTCTTCGGCGAAACCGGCGGCGCCCTGCGAATGGAAGGACAGGTCAGGGTCATTGCCACGGGCCTTGGACGGGTCGGGCAGGCTGATGTGGTACTGCGCAGGCATGGAGTTCTCCTTGAAGTGCGGCAAGACTGGCACAACCGCGGTGGAATCGATGTGCAGATCCGCGCCGCGATGGGGCCTCACTCGAACCGATGCGGCCCATCGGCGAAGCCCACGGTGACCGCGCCCTTGCCGACGTTGACCATGCCGGTCAGGCTCATCACCGATTCGTACACGGTCACGCCATGGGTGGCGCAGACCTCTTTCAGCTGTGCATAGCCGGGCAGGGCACGCAGCTCGTCCAGCTCACCGCCGTAGCTGACGCACACCGTCGGTGTCATCAGCCCGGCACGAACGCGCTGGCCGACCACGGCGAACAGCTTCTGCACGGCGTTGTCGAAGCCCTTGATCTTGGCCACCGGCCCGGTCTCGCCGCGGTAGCCATGCAGCACCGGCTTGATGTCCAGTGCGCTGCCCAGCGCTGCACTGAGCAGGCCGACACTGCGGTCGCCCTTGTGCCGCGCACGTGCGCGCATGTAGTACAGGTCGCGGGTAACCATATAGCCATGCACGTTGCCGGCCAGTTCCTCCAATCGTTCGCGGATCTGCTGCACGCTGGCGTTGCTGTCGCGCAGGCGTACCGCTTCCACCGCCGTCACCGCCTGGGCAGCGAACAGGTTCTGGGTGTCGAGCACGCGCAGCGCGAACGGCGAGTTGTAGCCCGCTGCCTGACGCACCGGCTTGTAGTCGTTGAGGATGGCGAAGCTGGCCTGCAGCGCGTTGTCGTGGATCGGGCTGCGGGTCTTGGTGATGGTCATGCAGAACACGTGGTCGTAATCGATCACCAGCTGCTGCAGGAACAGGTCGCGGATCTGGTTGACGCTGAAGGGGATGGTCTCCGCTTCAGCCCCGTGTTCGGCCACATGCGCGTGCAGGAAACTCAGCGTGGCCTGCTCATCGCGATGATCGGCCAGCACGGCTTCGCCGATCCGTACGGTGATCGGCAGCAGCACGATATTGTGCTCGGCAATGAAGTCCTGCGGCAGGTCGCAGGCCGAGTCGACGACGATTCCGATGCGCATCCGCGGCTCCCCCTCCAGGGCGGTTGTAGGTTCGGAAACGTGAAATCTATCTCAAAACCTGGCGTGGCGCGCGAGGGAAACGCGCCACGCCCTGTTCAGCGGCTGCGCTGGACTGCCACCGGCAGGCTGGCCAGGCGCTGCCATTCGGGTTGCTGCAGCAGGCCCGGGTCGGCCAGCACCGCGGCCATCAGCGGGTGCGCATCGTTGCCCCAGAACAGTTCCCCGTCGATGGCCAGGGTCGGTACACCGAACACGCCGGCACTGATCGCGGCCTCGGTGTTGCGCCGCAGCTGCTCCTTCACCGCCGGGGCGGAGATGGCGGTCTCGACATCCTCGATGCCCAGTTGCGCAGCCGGTTCGCGCAGCGCCTCGGCGCTGTCGGCGGCATTGCCGTCGCGCCAGATCCAGTTGAACAGCACGTCCACCGCCTGTGTGCTGGCGCCGGCGGCCAGGCACAGGCGCAGGGCGGACAACGGGTTGAACGGATGGCCCGGCGGAAACCGCAGCGGTGTGCCCTCGGCCTGTGCGGTCCACAGCAGCTGGCGGTAGATGAAGCGGCGCTTGGCCGGAATCTCGGCCGGCCCGAGGTTGCCCAGATGGTGCAGCACCGCACCGAAGGCGATCGGCACGGTCTGGATCTGCGTGAACTGCGGCAGCTGTTTCAGCTTCTGCCAGTGCAGGTAGGAATAGGGCGAGATGAAATCGAAATACCAGCGCAGCGTGGCCATTGGCAGCTCCTTGTAAGCAGTCAGGGATGCGCGTTGCGCTGCAGATAGCGGTCGCGCAGTTCGGTCTGGCGCGAGCGCATCGACATCGCACGGCCGCCCAGCCAGACCTGTTCGGCGTAGTGCGCCACGTCCAGCGGATCACCCTCCCACAGCACCAGGTCGGCACGTTTGCCGGGCTCGATGCTGCCGATCTGGTCGGCCACGCCGAAGGCCTGCGCCGGCAGCCGGGTCAGGCCGGCCAGGCCGTCGGCCCAAGGCAGGCCATTGGCCACGGCATTGCCCGCCAGCTGGCGCATCTTGCGTGCGTTGTGCGAGGCGTCGCCACGCTGCACGAACGAGACCGCCACGCCGGAACGTTGCAGGCGTGCCGCGTTTTCCAGGGTGGCGCCGATCTGGTCGAAGCTGGCCGGCAGGTTGGCCAGTACATCGACGAACACCGGTACCTGGGCGGCGGCCAGCTCTGGCGCCACCTGCCAGGCTTCGCTGGCACCGGCGATGGCGATCTTCACTTTCTCGCGGGCGGCCCAGCGCAGCAACTGGCGGATGTCCGATGCGCGGTCCACTTCCACCACGATGCGGCCCTGGCCGGCCAGGTAGCGACTGAGCGTGCGGCGCCCGGCCGGGGTCAGCAGCGCATGCGGCGAATCTGCAGCCACTTGGCCACGCGCCTCGTCGATCATCTGCTGCAGCAGCATCCATTGCGCGGCACGCGAATGCCCGGTCAGTTCGGAAGCCGCTGCACCGACACGCAGGAACAGGGCACGCGGGCCGATCGGGTCCGCGCTGCCATCAAGGCGCATCACGCCGCCCTGGCCGGCCACGAAGCCACCGCCGGTGGCCGCGCCCAGTGCGGTGAAGCCGATGCCTTCCAGTCGCGTTACCGGGATCAGCACCGAGGCCGGGTTGTAGGCCAGGGTGACATCGAACTCGGGCCTCAGCGGTTGATCGCCAATCTTCAACGTGCTGTCGACGGTGCTCGCTTCGCCGGAGACCTCTTCGATGCCGATCTCGGTGATACCCCCGAACAGTGCCGGTGTCAGCGGGCGGCCATTGGCCTCCACCACGGTTGCGCCAGCCGGTGCCGACAAGCCGCTGCCCACCGCGCGGATGATGCCGCCCTGCACCAGCACATCGGTGTTCTGCAGACTGCCGCGTGTGCTGGCGGTGTGCACGGTGGCGTTGCGCACCAGCAGGTCCTGGGCCGATGCCGTGGTTGCCAGCAACAACAGCGCCACCACGGTAGCGCCGCGCCATGCCCGGCGACGTTCATTCAACGCAGCCATCAGCGCACCTCCTGGCCAAGCTGGAAATCGGAACGCGGCGTCGCCGCCGCTGCACCGCGGTCGTACAGTCTGCGGCCATCAATGAAGACCTGTTCGGCCAGCGCATACGAACTGAAGGGATTGCCGTTCCAGACCACCACATCGGCCATCTTGCCGGCTTCCAGGGTGCCGGTCTGACCTTCGATACCCAGCGCCTTGGCGGCGTTGGCGGTCATCCAGGTGATGGCGTGTTCGGGCGTGATCTCCGGCATGTGTGCACGGCGCGCGGAGGCCATCACCTTGGCGGCTTCCTGGTTCAGGCGCTGGATGCCCTCGGGCGAATCGGAGTGGACGATGGCACAGCTGTTCTTCGGCCGGTCGACCAGTGCGATGTTCTCCGGAATGCCATCGAAGGCTTCCATCTTGAAGCCCCACCAGTCGGCCCACAGCGCACCACAGACGCCGTCGGCGGCCAGGCGGTCGGCCAGCTTGTAGGCCTCCACGCCGTGGTGGAAGGCGGCCACCTTGAAGCCGAACTCCTTGGCCAGGTCGAGCATGGTGGCCATCTCGTCGGCGCGGTAGCAGTGGATGTGCACGCGGATGTCGCCTTCGATGGCGCCGGCCAGCGTGTCCAGCTTGAGATCGCGCTTGCCGCCGGCATCTCCGGCGCTGTCGCCCTTGTCGCTGCCGAACCAGCCCTTGCGCTTGGCCGGCTTCGGTTTGTTTTTGGCGATATAGTCGGCGGCATCGATGAAGGCGGCGCGGTAGCCGGCCACGTTGCCCATGCGCGTGGCCGGGGTCACGCCCTTGCCTTCGCCGTAGACACGCTTGGGATTCTCGCCGCAGGCCATCTTCAACCCCCATGGCGCACCGGGGAATTTCATGGCCTGGTAGGTGATGGCCGGTACGTTCTTAAGGGTCACGCCGCGGCCACCGACCAGGTTGGCCGAGCCGGGCAGCACCTGCATGCTGGTCACGCCGCCGGCCAGTGCGGTGGCGAAGCCGGGGTCCTGCGGCCACACCGAATGTTCGGCCCAGACGTTGGCGGTCACCGGCGCGGTCATCTCGTTGCCGTCGCTGTGCGCGCCGACGCCCGGGCTGGGATACACGCCCAGATGCGAGTGCACGTCGATCAGGCCGGGGGTGACCCACTTGCCCTGTGCATCGATGCGGGTGACGCCGGCGTCGGCCTGCAGCTGGCGGCCTACGGCGACGATGCGGCCCTCGCGCAGCAGCACGTCGGCGTTGTCCAGGCGCTGGCCGGTGCCGGTCAGCACGGTGGCGTTCTGGATCAGCACCGGCGCATCGGGATGCGCCTGGTAGGTGCTTGGGTAGGGATCGGCGACGAAGCGCGAGGCGCCCACCGCCGGTGCCGTGCTCAATGAAAGCAGCGCCAGTGCCACCCCGGCGCGCGACAACGTCGATGCCATGCAGTTCCCCTTTGCAGCTTGGTCCAACCGTCGACGCTAGCCGGGCGGCGGCGGGCTGCCAAGTGACCTTCTTCACAGGCTGGCCAACGGCGGCTCGACGGCACCGCCCGGCTGGCCGAAAATAGCCGATCCCCCGCCGTACCGGTCCCCCACCATGAAGAGCAAGCAGGAAATCGTCGACAACTGGCTGCCGCGTTACACCGGCGTGCCCTTGGACCAGTTCGGCCAGCACATCCTGCTGACCAACTTCGGCGGCTACCTGCATACCTTTTCCGAGCTGACCGGCGCGCCCATCATCGGCCTGGACCGGCCGATGGCCAGTGCCACCATCGACGGCATCACCATGATCAACTTCGGCATGGGCAGCCCCAATGCCGCGATCATCATGGACCTGCTGTCGGCGGTGATGCCCAAGGCGGTGCTGTTCCTGGGCAAGTGCGGTGGTCTCAAGCGCAAGAACCAGCTGGGCGACCTGGTGCTGCCGATCGCCGCGATCCGCGGCGAGGGCACCTCGGGTGACTACCTGCCGCCGGAAGTGCCGGCGCTGCCGGCGTTCGCGCTGCAGCGTGCGGTCTCGACCATGATCCGCGATCTCGGCCACGACTACTGGACCGGCACCGTGTACACCACCAACCGCCGGGTCTGGGAACACGACGAGGCCTTCAAGGAGCGGCTGCGGGCGATGCGCTGCATGGCCATCGACATGGAAACGGCCACCGTGTTCGCCGCCGGCTTCGCCAACCACATCCCCAGTGGCGCGCTGCTGCTGGTCTCGGACCAGCCGATGATCCCCGACGGGGTCAAGACCGAGGCCTCCGATGCCAAGGTCAGCTCCCAGTTCGTGGAAAATCATATCCAGATCGGCATCGAGGCGCTTAAGCTTATCCGGCGCAACGGCAAGTCGGTCCGCCACCTGCGCTTCGACGAATGATGATGAAGGCCGGGCGCGGGGCGTCCAGGCCCAGGAGTAGGTAATGGACGTTGCCGCGCAAGTGGTGGATTTCTGGAAGGAAGCGGGTCCTGCGAAGTGGTTCGCCCGCGACGATGCCTTCGACGCGCAGTTCCGTGGATTGTTCCTGGATGAACATCACGCTGCGGCGTCGCGCGCGCGCGAGCATTGGCTGGGCAGTGCCGAAGGCGCGCTGGCGCTGATGCTGCTGCTGGACCAGTTCCCGCGCAACTGCTTCCGCGGTACCGCCCACTCCTATGCCACCGATGGCCTGGCGCGGCATTACGCCATGCGCGCGATCGAGGAAGGGCTGGACCTGCGGCTGGTGCCGAAGCTGCGTGCCTTCATCTACCTGCCGTTCGAGCACTCCGAGGATCCGCTGGACCAGGACCGTTCGGTGGCGATGTTCGATGTGCTGGGTGACAAGGAATACCTGCAGTACGCCGAACTGCACCGCGACATCATCCGCCGCTTCGGCCGTTTCCCGCATCGCAATGCCGTGCTGGGCCGCATTCCCTCGCCGGAAGAACTGGATTACCTGGCCGAAGGCGGGTTTGCAGGATAAGAAAAAGGGGACGGAGGGGATTAAGTCGTTTGAGGCACAAACGACTTAATCCCCTCCGTCCCCTTTTTCAGTGCCGATCAGTACTTCGGCACGCCGTTGTCCACGTCTTCGGACCAGGCATTGATGCCGCCGGTGACGTTGAACACCTTGGTGAAGCCCAGCGCGCGGAACTGCTCGGCGGCCTGCGCGCTGCGGCCACCGTGGTGGCACATGAAGGCCAGCGCGGTGTCCTTGGGCAGGGCTTCCAGCTCGGCGCGGCCGTTGCCGTCGAAGGTCTTGAACGGCACGCCGACCGCGGCGATGGAGCGCTCATCGGCCGGGCGCACGTCCACCAGGGTGATGTTGCCGGCACGCACCAGGTCGTCGGCATCACGCACGCTGATTTCCTGCACCGGCTTGGGCGCATTCGGGTTGTCGATGGCCAGGCCCTTGCCGCGGATGTCGTCCACCCAGTCGATGGTGATGCCGTTGGCGCGACGGGCGCTGGCCAGGTCGAACTGCACGCGCAGGCCGTTGGACTCGGCGGCAATCGCGCCTTCGTCGTGCGGGGCCAGCTGGAAGTTCGGCTGGAAGCCGGCGTCGATGCTCAGCTGCAGGGCGGCACCCGGGGCGTCGGCCAGCGCGCCCTTGAGCATTTCCACGGCAGCCGGGGTGACGGTGATGCTCGGCGGGGTACGGTCCGGCGCGGCCAGGCCCAGCACGCTGCTCAACTCGCCGCTGGCGGCCATCTGCAGCACGATGTCGCTGCCGCCGACCAGTTCGCCGTCGATGTAAAGCTGCGGGATGGTCGGCCAGTCGCCGTAGGCCTTGATGCCTTCACGGATTTCCTGGTCGGCCAGCACGTTGACGTGGGCGAACTCGACGCCGAGGTCCTGCAGGGCGCCCACGGCCTTGGCCGAGAAACCACACTGCGGCATCGACGGCTGGCCCTTCATGAACAGCACGACGCGGTTGGCGTTGAGGATGGATTCGATGCGCGAACGCAGGGCGGGATCGAGGGACATGGACGTCGGGGTTCCGGGAATTCGAATCATCAATTCTAACCCTCATGGCATCATGGGGGATGAGCAGCGCAGGAACATTGCATCGCATCCCGGGCCGCCCCTGGCGCTGGCTGCCCTGGCTGGTGGCGTCGCAGCTGGCCGTGATCCTGGCCTGGACACTGGGCGGGTGGCCGTGGGGCCTGCCGCTGCTGGCGGCCAGCCATGCGCTGTTCGTGGTGCCGGTATTCCTGCCCAACAGCCGTTTCTATGCACCGGTGATGAGCCGGGCGCCGGAGGCCGGCAACAGCGTCTGGTTGACCATCGATGACGGCCCCAGCCCGGAAACCCGCGCCGTGCTCGACCTGCTCGAGCGCCACCAGGCCCGCGCCACCTTCTTCCTGGTGGGCGAGCGCGCGCTGGCGCAGCCGGAACTGGTGGCCGAGATCCTGCGCCGCGGCCACGACCTCGGCAACCACAGCCACAGCCACCCGCAGGCGCGTTTCTGGCGGCTGGGCCCAGCCGCGATGCGCGCCGAGATCGAAGGTTGCCAGCACGCGCTGCAGGCCCTGGGCGGGCAGCCGGTGCGCTGGTACCGCTCGGTGGTGGGCATGACCAATCCGTTCGTGGCACCGGTGCTGCAGCGGTTGGGGCTGGTCCGGGTGGGCTGGAGTGCGCGCGGCTACGACGGGGTCGACTGCACCACGCAGGGCGTGCTTGACCGCCTGCTGCCGGACCTGCGCCCGGGCGCCATCGTGCTGCTGCATGAAGGTGCCGCACACGGCCACAACCTGGAGATCATCGAGCGCGTGCTGCAGGCGCTGGACGAGCGTGGGTTGAAGGCGCAGCTGCCGGCCGGATAACCGGTAGCGTCGGGCCACGCCCGGCGAGCGCAGCGGCATGGATGAAATCTGCCGGGCATGGCCCGGCGCTACCGGATGCGGTGCGCCACCAGCAGCCAGCTGTTGAAGGGGGTACGCCCGTGCAGCGGCCGGGGGGCCGTCACCTGCAATCCGGCTTCGGTCAGCGTCGCCTGCAGCACCTTTGGATCGGGGTAGTGGCACGGTCGCGTGCCCATCCAGCCGACCAGCCAGGCCAGCCGGTCGGCCACCCGCGTGGTGCGGTCGCGGCCATCGCCGGTGGCCAGGGGCGTACGCAGCAGCAGGCGCCCACCGCGGACCACACGCGCACTGGCGGCGCGCAGCAGCGCCTGCTGCGCACCCGCTTCCAGGTACTGCAGCACATCCAGCAGCAATACGTGCCCGGCCCGTGCCGGCAGCGGCGCCTGCAGGTCCAGACAATCGAAGTGCACATCGTCAAGTTGGGTGGCAGCACGCCGGGCACGTGCGATCTTGGCGGCATCCAGGTCCACACCCAGGTAGCACCGGCTGTCGCCGCGCTGGCGCAGCACGTGGGCAAACAACCCCAGCCCGCAGCCCAGGTCCAATACCGGCTGCCCGTCATCGGGAAGCTGCTGCAGCGCGCCGTCGTACAGCGGATCGCTACCGAGCTTGCTGCGGATGTAGAAGTAATCGCTGCGGTTGCCCCAGACCCGTACCGGGCGGAACGCCTCGGCGATGGAACGCGCCTGTGCGTTCGTCAGGGCAGTGCAGGGCAGCGGCGTGCCAGTCCGTGGCAAGCCGCCCATCGTCTCAGTCCGCTGCGCCGAGCAGGTGCGCGGCCACCGGCAACGCCCGCTTGCTCCACAGCGCGTACATCCGCGCCGAAGGATGCAGGCCATCCTCGGCAATCATCGCCGGGTCTTCGCCCTGCGCGCGGCTGATATCGGTGATGTCGACGAAGGCCACGCCCTGCTGGGTGCTGATCACCTCGGCAGCCGCGTTGAACTCGTCGGTCTCGATCTCGATCGCGGCCAGGTCGCGGCCACTGCCGGCGCCGAACGGGGTCGCACCCCAATCGGGGAAGGACAGCACCAGCACGCGGCCTGCATCACCGCCAGCAAAGCCGATTGCCCGCTGCAGCAGGGCCTGGAACTGGTTGCGGTATTCGTCCAGCGGACGCCCGCGGTACTGGTTGTTGACGCCGATCAGCAGGCTGACGAAGTCGAACGGCCCTCTCGGTGCAGCCGCATCGATGCCGGCATCGAGTTCGTCGGTGGTCCAGCCGGTGGTGGCGATGGTCTGCGGGTCGCCCAGGTCAATGCCGTGCGCGCGCAGGGCGGCGGCCAGCTGGTGCGGCCAGCGGCCTTCGACCGCAACCGCTTCACCGATGGTGTACGAATCACCCAGCGCCAGGTAGGACAGCGCCACGGCTCAGGCCACCGAACGGCGTGGCTTCAGCGGCACGACCTTGGTTGCGTCCTCGGCACGGCGGGCCAGCACGCGGTCGATGCGGGCGAACACATCGCGCATCACCGAGGCTTCCGGCAGCAGGGTCACGCGGAAATGATGGCGGTAGGGCACGTTGAAGCTGGAACCCGGTACCACCAGCACGCCTTCGTTGTTCATCAGGTCCAGCGCGAAGTTGTGGTCGTCAAAGCCCTTGGCAGCGGCACCGACCACGGCCGGGAACGCATACAGCGCGCCGGCCGGCGCGACCAGCGACAGGTGCTCGCTGGCTTCGCAGGCCTCGATCACCGCGCGGCGGGTTTCATACAGGCGGCCACCCGGGGTGCACAGCTCGGAGATGGTGTCCGGGCCATTCACTGCGGCCTCGATGGCGTACTGGCCCGGCACGTTGGCGCACAGGCGCAGCGCGCCGAGCAGGTCCAGCGCGGCGCGGAAGTCGCCCAGGCGCGCGTCGTCGCCGCTGAGGTGGGCCCAGCCCACGCGCCAGCCGCAGGCACGGTGCACCTTGCTCAGGCCGCTGAAGGTCAGGCACGGATGGTCGCCGGCCAGCGGCGCGACCGGCTGGAACACCGCATCGTCGTACAGGATCTGGTCGTAGATCTCATCGACCAGCAGCAGCAGGTTGTGGCGGCGCGCGATCTCGACCACGCGCTCCAGCAGTTCGCGCGGGTAGCTGGCGCCGCTGGGGTTGTTCGGGTTGATCAGCACGATGGCGCGGGTGCGCGAGGACACCAGCGTCTCGATCTCGCTCGGGTCCGGCTGGAAGCCGTTCTCGGCGGCGCAGCGGTAGTACACCGGGCGGCCATCGTTGAGGATGGTCGAGGCCGACCACAGCGGGTAGTCCGGAGAGGGCACCAGGACTTCGTCGCCCGGGTTGAGCAATGCGCGCAACGACAGGTCGATCAGTTCGCTGACGCCATTGCCGACGAACACGCGGTCCGGGTGCGCATCCGGTGCGCCACGGCGGGCGTAGTACGCCGCGATGGCTTCGCGTGCGACCGGCAGGCCCTGCTGGTGGGTGTACGGATCGGTGCGGCCCATGTCGTCTGCGATCGCGCGCTGCAGGTGCTCGGGCGCGCGGAAACCGAAGTTGCCCGGGTTGCCGATGTTGAGCTTGATCAGCTTGCGGCCCTGCGCCTCCAGCTCCCGGGCTCGCCGCGCCAGTTCTCCGCGGATTTCGTAGCGCACTTCGGAAAGGCGCTCGCGGATGGCCAGGGGCTTGGGCGAGATGGTGGACATGGGGGCTGGGCCGTCAAAAGGCATGGGGATTCCATCCTACCGGAATTGCTGCAGTGCATGGCAAGGGCGCCGGGCTTGTCATTGCTGGGCTGGCAGGGGGCCGTGACAGGTAGAATGGCGGCGATGACCCAGACCCCCGATTTCATCGCCCTGCAGACCATCGGCTGGCCCTGGCCGGGCCCGGCGCAGCAGGCCGACTGGCAGGCCGCGATGGCCGCGCACCCGCAGGCCCGCCCGGCACGGGTGATCGAACAGCACCGCACCCACTACGTAGTGGCCGATGGCCCGGATGCGTCGATCAAGGCCGAGTCGCTGCCGGAATGGCAGCGCCCGCGCTTCCCCAGCCACGAGCGGCCGGCCGTGGGTGACTGGGTGCTGCTCGATGGCATCCGCATCGTCGCCCTGTTGCCGCGGCGTACCGCGATCAAGCGCGGTGCGGCCGGCGAGCATTATCACCAGCAGGTGATCGCAGCCAACATCGATACGGTGTTCATCGTCTGTGGCCTGGATGCCGACTTCAATCCGCGCCGCATCGAACGCTATCTGCTGCTGGTCGGCGGTGGCGGTGCCGAACCGGTGGTGGTGCTGACCAAGGCCGACCAGACCGAGTACAGCGAAGACGCGCTGGCGGTGCTGGAAGAGCTGGAGATGCAGGGCATCGCGCTGCATGCGATCAACGGCCTGGATGCCGACAGCGTAGCCGTGCTGCAGCCGTGGCTGGGCCCGGGCCGCACGGTGGTGCTGGTGGGTTCGTCCGGTGCCGGCAAGTCCACGCTGACCAACACCCTGCTCGGCGAGCAGCGGATGAAGACCAACGCGGTGCGCGCCAACGATTCGCGCGGCCGCCACACCACCACCCATCGCGCGCTGATGCCGCTGCCGACCGGCGCCTGCCTGATCGATACCCCCGGCATGCGCGAGCTGAAGCCGACCGGTGAAGAGACGCTGTCCGAAGGTGGCTTCGCCGACATCGAGGCGCTGGCCGCACAGTGCCGCTTCAACGACTGCAAGCACCAGCAGGAACCGGGCTGTGCCGTACGCGCAGCGATCGAGGCGGGCGAGATCGAAGAGAGCCGGCTGCTGAACTACTTCAAGCTGAAGGAAGAAGTGGCTGCCGCCGCCGCCAAGCTGGCGGTCCGCCAGGCCGAGACCGCGCAGGAACGCGGTGGCAAGAAGGGCAAGGGCCAGCAGTTCCGCCCGGCTGGCAAGAGCCGCAGGCGCTGATGGGTATCGTGGGGTCGGATCCCATTGCGTCGCAATGGGCTCTGACCCCTGCAATGGCCCCGCCTCTGCCTGCTTCGGGTGGGTGCCAACTGCCCGCTCCTGGTAGGTGCCAACCTTGGTTGGCACGAATCTGTCCGCAGCCCGCCTCTGCCCGCTCCTGGTAGGTGCCAACCTTGGTTGGCACGGATGTATCCGAAGTCCGCCTTCGGCGGATGCAAACCAAGGTTGGCAGCTACCCGATCCATTGCACCTACCAACGCACGGGCAGGGCGCTATAGTCCGCGCATGGAACCGATCGCGACGCTGGACCGTGACGTGGCCCACCATGCGGCGCTCGATGCGCGCCTGGTCGAGGCCGTGGGAGGCATCCGCCTGCTGGGCCTGACCAGCTGGCCGGCAACGGTGCAGGCACCGTTCCTGGACAGCGTGGCGCGTGGCCAGCCGGTGCTGCCGAAGGTGGATTACCCACGGCTGGACTTCAGCGAAGAACGTCGCGCGCTGGCCGCGATCGCCGCCGACTGCGACGACAGCCACCCACTGGGCCACTACGTGCGGCAGTCGGCGCAGAGCTGGGACCTGGCCGCGCAGCTGCTGGAAGGGCTGGGCACCGCTGCCGTCGATACCTGTTCGGTGCAGCTGTTCGGCGCGCCCGAGCAGCCGCTGCCGGGCAATGGCCCGAGCACGCGCGAAGCGGCGCGCCACTTCATCCAGATTGCCGCCGAACTGGATCACGAACTGCTGGCGCCGGAAGAGCAGGTGCCGGTCTCGGCCATCGCCCTGCAGCTGCAGCTGCAGAATGACCTCGATGCGTTCTTCGAATCGCGCATCATCCAGGTTCAGCTTGATCCAGAGCTGGTGTCCAAGGCCGCTGCCGGCCCGACCCGGATCCGCCTGCGCACCAGTGCGCGCTTCAGTGCCTACGACCGCGCGCAGTTGTTCCACCACGAAGCGCTGGTGCATTCGCTGACCGCATTGAACGGCCGCGAACAACCGGTGTTGCCCAGCCTGGCGTTGTCCTCGCCACGGGTGACGGCCACCCAAGAAGGGCTGGCCACCTTCGCCGAACAGATCACCGGCAGCATCGACATCGAGCGCCTGAAGCGCATCAGCCTGCGTACCGAAGCGATCGCGATGGCACGCGAAGGTGCCGATTTCATCGAGGTATTCCGCTACTTCTGCGACGCCGGGCAGAACCCGGAAGAAAGCTTCGCCTCGGCGCAGCGCGTGTTCCGCGGCGTGCCGCCAAGTGGCGGTCTGGCCTTCACCAAGGACACGGTGTACCTGCGCGGGCTGGTGTCGGTGCATACCTTCTTCCGCCACATGCTGGCCGAGGATCGTCTGCAGGTCTGCCGCTGGTTGTTCGCCGGCAAGATGAGCCTGACCGATGCGATCGCGTTCGCGCCGTTGTTCGAGGCGGGTGTGTTGAAGCCGCCGCGCTGGCTGCCGCACTGGGTGAGCCGGGCGAATGGCCTGGCCGGGATGCTGGCGTTCTCGCTGTTCGCCAACCGGATACGGATGGACCAGCTGGCGCCGGAATGAAATGCGTTGGCGGGATGATGCGCTGGCGCCTCGATTGATATCGCTGGGCGGCGGTGGGGCACCCTGGCCAGGACACGCCGTGAACCCATCCATGGGGGCTCGATCGGCGCATCCATGCGCCTCACGGTCCTGGCCAGGGTGCCCCACCGCCACCAGACAGTTTCCCGCGCGGGCGGCAGCACATCACCGCGCCGAAGGGATTGCGCTTGAAAAGCAAAGAGCCGGGCAATGCCCGGCTCTCTGCTTTTGCTCTTGCTTTCCATTGCCTCCGCGTCGGCGCAGGAAATTGTCGAGCGCGGGTAGGCAGGCCCATGCAGGACCGTTGGCGCCATGGATGGCGCCATCGAGCCCCCACGGACGGGTTTACGGCGTGTGCTGCATGGGCCTGCCTACCCGCGCCATGCAGGAACACTCGATGCGCCGCAGCGCCCGCTTCTGACTTAGAACTCCGCCGCCACCGTCATGAACAACTGCCGCGGCGCGCTCGCATGGATCGCATAGCGCTTGCCTTCCGGATCAGTCGGTGCGAACGAGCTCAGCTGGCCGGCGTAGCGCTTGTTGGTCAGGTTGGTCGCGTTCAACGACACCCGCACGTTGCGCAGGCCCAGGCCCGGGCCGAAATCGTAGCCCGCACCGGCGTCGAAGGTGGTTACGCCCGGCACCGACTGGTCGTTGGTGTAGGTGTAGTAGCGCTTGCCGGTGTACTTCGCACGCAGGCTGGCGAAGAAGCCATCGCGGTTCCAGCTGATTTCACTGGAGGCCATGCGCTGCGGCGTATCCACCGTGATCTTGCCGGCCACCGGCACCACCGCGCCGCCGGACAGGTAGTCATCCTCGTAGGTGGTCTTGTTCCAGGACAGCGCGTTGTACCACTGCAGGCCGTCGATCGGCTTGAGGATGAAGGTCAGCTCCGCACCGTGGCTCTTCACCGAACCGACGTTGATGAAGCGTGTCACGCACTCCGGACGCGTGCCGACTTCGATGCTCGAGCACGGGTTCAGCGACAGCAGGCGGTTGTCGAACTTGACGTTGTAGGCCGCGATCGAGGCCTGGTACTTCTCGCCGAAGGTACGGAAGCCGGCTTCCAGGCTCTTGGACTTCTCCGGTTCCAGCCCGGCACTGGCCGCGAACGATTCCGGCGACACCTGCAGCGGGCCGCCGCTGCCACCGCCGACGAACGCGGCGATGTTCTCGGCGTACGAAGCGAACAGCTCGTTGTTGGCATTGAGCTTGAAGCCCAGGCCCAGCTGCGGCAGCACCGACTTCTTGGCGGTCAGCGTGCCCGAGGCGATGCTGGTTTCCACGCCCGGCTGGGCGGTGGCGCGCATGCGGGTATTCGGGCTCTTGATGCCCACATCCACGGTCAGGCGCTGGTCCAGGAAGCGCATGCGGTCCTGCACGTAGAACTGGCGCGTGCGGATGTCGAAGTCCTGGTTGAACAGCAGGCGGTCCGGGTTCTTCAGGTACAGGTCGTCCAGGAACGGGCCACTGATGTAGTAGAAGTTGCGCGACACGTTGTGGTCGTTCTGCTCGAACCACAGGCCGGCTTCCAGTTCGTGGATGCCCACCGTCCACGACAGCGCGGCGGTCAGGCCGTCGCGGTTGATCGTGTAGTTGGTGCTGCGGATCGAGATCGGCAACATCTTGTCGGTGCCCGGGTAGGACGGCTGGCCCGGCGCCCACCAGTGACCCTGGCCACGGTTGTCGTGGTGGTAGGCCAGCAGCTTCAGGCGGCCCTGCTCGCCCAGGCGCAGGTCGGCATCCACCGAGTACAGATTGTCGTCACGCAGTGCGCGGCTCTGGTAGTAGGCGTCGTCGATGCTGCGGACATTGCCACTGAATTTGCACTTCGAAGCATTGAAGGTACCGGGCGCGCAATACGCGGCGGCGACGGCGCGATCCCAGTCCGGTGCATAGATGTTCCAGTCATAACCCAGGCCGCGTGCCAGCATGTCCTTGGACAGATAGGCGTAGTTGGCCTGGCTGGCGCGCGAGGTGGCCACGAACGCACCGAAACGATGGTCGCCCACGTTCCACACCGCTTTGGCGTTGAACTGGCGGGTGGTCTGGTTCTGGTACGGCGCGGCCCACATGTCCTGGTCCTGGTGCACGCCGGACACGTAGGCCGAGAAGCCATTGATGTCGCCGGTATCCACGCGCAGGTAGCCACGGCGCTGGCTGTCGTCGCCGACGGTGACGCTGGCGCGGCCGCCGAATTCGGTCGACGGGTCCATCGAGAAGTACTGGATGGTGCCGCCCAGGTTGCTGGTCGAGGCCACGCCCAGCGAACCGATGCCCTGTGACAGCTCGGCACCGGCCAGGTTCTCGGCGATGATCGCGCGGGCGATGCTCAGGCCGTTGTAGTTGCCATAGCTGTTGTCGCCCAGCGGAATGCCGTCCAGCGTGTAGCCGAGGCGGCTCTTGTCGAAGCCGCGCAGGCTGATGGTCTGCGACTCCTCGTTGGCACCGAAGGCATCATTGGACTGCACCGACACGCCCGGCAGACGATCAAGAATCTTCTGGCCGCTGGTACCCGGCGGCAGTACCTGCTTGTCGACGGCGGTGATGCGCTGCACCTGGCGGGTCTCGCCCTGGCCGATCACGGAGACGGTATCCAGCGTCTGCGCGCTCAGCGCGGCATCGGTGCTGGCGCCGGTATCGGCGGCGGAGGCGGCATGTGCGCTGGCGGCGGCGGAAAGCGCGATCGCCACGGCGATCGTCAGGTGTCGGGTCTGCATGGTGGTCCGTTGCATTGGGGGTGGTCACCGGCACGGATGCGCGGTGCATGGCCACTATGCGAACGGAACATGAAACCTTCTTTACGAAAAACCAACGAACGGTGCAGGGCAGTGGAGTGCGTCCTGCAACCTGTTCGTCATGGTGGTATGTCGGTGGGAATCAGAAGCGCTCCCCTGGCCAGCTCAATTTGAGCTGGTCCATGCAGTCACGGTCATGTTCGGAGAATGAGAACCCGATCTGGATGCCGTTCTCTACCGTGCCGAACACCGTCGACTCGTCCAGACTATGCCCTGACGGCACGGAAAGGACGTTGAAGTCGGGGTAGCGACGACCCATCTGCTTTCGCGAGATGCAGGCGCCGCCCAGCGACAGCGTAATGCCTTTGATGATTCGTCCGGACGCATCGGTGTGGATCTGGCCAGAAGGCCCCTTGATCCTCCCGGCAACCACGAATGGCGCCAGATCGATGGTGGCGCTGTCGCCCCGGCCCCTTCTTGCTTCCGAACGCGAGCCGGCCGGAGCCAGTGGCGATAGCTGCGCGACAAGGTCAGAGCGTGCCAGCTGCAAGGACCAGCGCTCCACGAGCCGCCAGGTTGCATCCGCCTCTTCCGCAGTGGCGGCAGGTGGAGCGGCCGCCAGTGGCGGGGTGACGACCACAAGAAGCGCAATCAGCAATGCACGCATGCCAACCTCCTTGATCCGCGATTCCGGCCGTTCATCCATCGGGCTCAGCGAGCGTTGGCAGGTATAACACCGGTTCTGCCGATGTATCGGGCAATGCGTCCCGAAAATGCAGAAACAAAAGGGGCCGGATCCCCCTCGCAAGCGAAGGTTCACCGGCCCCGCGCACTCCGTGGGGGAGGCGGTCCACGTACTGCGTGGACGGGGGCTTACCCCATGTACAGGCCACCGTTGACCGGATAGTCGGCGCCGGTCACGTACGAGGCTTCGTCCGAGGCCAGCCAGGCGCACAGGCCGGCCACTTCCTCGGGGCGACCCAGGCGGCGCACCGGTACCGAGGCGGCCAGCCGGTCCAGCACATCCGGCGGGAAGCTGCTGATCGCCTGGCTGGCGATGTAGCCCGGCGACAGCGTGTTGACGGTGACCCCGCGCGAGGCCACTTCCGCGGCCAGCGCACGGCTGAAGCCATGCATGGCTGCCTTGGCGGTGGCGTAGTTCACCTGGCCGATCTGTCCCTTGTGCGCGCTCACCGAGCCGATGTTGATGATGCGGCCCCAGCCGCGGGTGGCCATGCCGTCCACCACCTGCTTGGTCAGGTTGAACAGCGCATTGAGGTTGGAGGCGATGACCGCGTTCCAGTCATCGGCCGTCATCTGCCGGAACAGCAGGTCGCGGCTGCCGCCGGAGTTGTTGACCAGCACGTCGATCTCGCCCACTTCGGCACGCACCTTGGCGAAGGCCGCGCTGGTGGAGGCCCAGTCGGTGGCGTTGCCTTCGGAGGCGATTAAATCAAAGCCCAGTTCGCGCTGTTCGCGCAGCCAGCCGGCCTTGCGCGGCGAGTTGGGGGCGCAGCCGGCCACCACGGTGTGGCCGGCACGGGCCAGGCTCTGGCAGATGGCAGTACCCACGCTGCCCATGCCGCTGGTGACGTATGCAATACGAAGGGTCATGGCGGAACGCTCCTTGGAAGGGGTCAGGCAGCGAAGAAGGGATACAGGCCGAACAGCAGGCCGCCGGCCATCAGCAGCAGCGAAATGGCCACCGCCCACTTCAGGGTGAACTTCTGGTGGTCGGCGAATTCCACCTTGGCCAGCCCCACCAGCAGGTAGGTGGATGGCACCAGCGGGCTGAGCAGGTGCACCGGCTGGCCGGCGAGCGACGCGCGCGCCATTTCCACCGGGGTGATGCCGTAGTTGCCGGCCGCCTCGGACAGGATGGGCAGCACGCCGAAGTAGAAGGCGTCGTTGGACATGAAGAAGGTGAAGGGCATGGACGCCAGCGCGGTGATCACCGCCAGGTACGGGCCCCACGATTCGGGGATGATCGCCAGGAAGCTGTGCGACATCGCCTCCACCATGCCGGTGTTGTTGAGGATGCCGGTGAAGATGCCCGCGGCGAAGATCAGCGCCACGACCGACAGCACGTTGCCGGCATGATTGACCACGCGGCGGCGCTGCTCGGCCAGGTTGGGGTAGTTGATCACCAGTGCGATGGCGAAGCCGACCATGAACAGCACCGGCATCGGCAGCACGCCCAAGATCAGCGCGGCCATCAGGGCCAGGGTCAGTACCAGGTTCACCCACAGCAGGCGCGGGCGCTTGATGTCTTCGGCGTCTTCGACGGTGGGCAGCGCGCTGCCATCATCGGACACGCTGCTGTCCATCCAGCTGCCACCCTGCGGCAGGGTCACCACCCCCAGGCGGCGGCGCTCCTTCATGCCCAGGTACCACGCCAGCAGCAGCACGCCTGCGCAGGCGATGACCATCGACGGGATGAGCGGCACGAACACATCGGCCGGGTCCACGTGCAGCGCGGTGGCTGCGCGCGCCGTCGGGCCGCCCCAGGGCGTCAGGTTCATCACGCCACCGGCGAGGATGGTCACGCAGGTCATGTTCAGCGCGTTCATGCCCAGCCGCTGGTACAGCGGCAGCATGGCCGAGACGGTGATCATGTAGGTGGTCGAGCCGTCGCCATCGAGCGAGATCAGCATGGCCAGCACGGCCGTGCCGAGCACGATCTTCATCGGGTCGCCCTTGACGAAGCGCAGGATCACCCGCACCAGCGGATCGAACAGGCCGGCGTCGATCATCACCCCGAAGTAGAGGATGGCGAACATCAGCATCACGCCGGTGGGCGCGATCTTCTTGATGCCCTCCAGCATCATCTCGTCGATGTTGGCGCCGAAGCCGCCGATCAGCGCGAACAGGATGGGGATGGTGATCAGGGCGACGAGCGGCGACAGGCGTTTGCTCATGATCAAGTACATGAACGTAATGACCATGCCAAAGCCGAGGATGCTCAGCATCATCTGCGGACTCCTTGCGAATACAGGACGTGGGGGAGTGGAAGGGGCCCGGGCGGCATGCCCGGAACATCAGGCCTAGAAGTCGTACTGCAGGCGCCCGGTGACCGCGCGCGTGCGGTCCACCGTGACCCCGGCCAGGCGGTCGCGGTTGCGGCTTTCGATCACGTTGAGCATGAAGCGCAGGTTGTCGCGCAGGTACCAGTTGCCACCCAGCGTCCACGCTTCGGTGCTGCCGCGGCGCAGGTCCGGCGCACCGTCCAGGTGCTGCGCGCCCCACATCTGGTCGTAGCGCAATGCCACTTCGAAGGCACCGGCCTTGTGGCGGATATCCTTCACCCGCGCGAAGCGGCCCGTCTTGCGGTCGTAGGCGCGGCTCTCGCCGGTGACGAACCAGCTGAGCATGCCGTAGGCGGCCATCACGTCACCGCGCTGGGCACCGTCATCGAAGGTGGCGCCACTGAATTCGCCCTGCCATGACAGCGGGCCGCGCACCTGCGCGTATTCCAGCGACCACTTGTTGACATCGGTATCGCGGCCGGCGGAGAAGTTGACCAGGGTCAGGCGGCTTTCATCGGACAGATGGCCGGCCGGGCGAGGGCGGATGCTCAGGCCCGGGGTGCCGTTGGCGCCGGGATTGTCGTAGGCCTCGCGGGCCAGCGACAGGCCCAGGTGCAGCACGTCGCCATCGCGGGGCGAAGGTGCCCAGGTGACGCGGCCACCGGCGGCGCGGCCCTTCACCTGCCAGGCGTCGATGCTTTCCAGGCTGTAGATGCTGGCCGCCCAGGTGAAGTCACCGGGGTTGGCCTGCCACGACGCACCCAGGCGGTACAGCGGCGCCAGCGTGGTGCCGGCGTTGCCTCGCTCCAGGAAGCTGCCGTAGTTGGAGCTGGTGCGGTCATCCAGCGAGAAGTACTGCTTGAACTGGCCCACGGTCAGCTTGCCGGCCTTGCCGAAGCTGCGTGCCAGGTACACATCCTTGGCCTCGACGCGGTCGCCGGAGAAATCGGCTTCCAGCTTGTAGTCGACCACGAAGAACTTGCCCGACACGTCCAGCCAGGCGCGACGGATCTCGGTGTCGTCCTTGTTCGGCGTACCGCGGTTGTCGTTGTCGAAGGTGGCGAAGTCCAGGTGCAGGCGGCCCCCGAGAGAGGCCGTGACCGGACGGTCGTCTTCGGCGGCGAAGGCCGGCGCCGACAGGGCAGCCAGAGCCATCATGGCGGCAGGACGCCGCCAGGCAAACGTGAATTCCACAAACCCTCCCAGGTGCGCGCCAGGCGCGCGGCAATCGTGGGCACCGGACGGTGCGCGGCCGCAGTCTGGGTCGGGCAAGCTGTCATCGTCCTGTCAACGGTTTGTGCGGTGCAGCGAAGATTGCTGCCGCAGCGCTCGCCGGGCCATGCCCGGCGCACGCCATCGCGCTGCACGCGGTAGCATTCGTTTCCCCTCCCACCCCCGTGCCCATGCGCCTGCTGCTGGTCGAAGACAATCCGGATCTGGCCGATGCCATCATCCGCCGCATGCGCCGCAGCGGGCATGCCGTGGACTGGCAGGCCGACGGGCTGGCCGCGGCCAGCGTGCTGCGCTACCAGCGTTTCGATCTGGTGGTGCTGGATATCGGCCTGCCCAAGCTCGATGGCCTGCGTGTGCTGGCCGGCATGCGCGAGCGCGGCGACAGCACGCCGGTGCTGATGCTGACCGCGCGCGATGGCATCGAAGATCGCGTGCAGGCGCTGGACGTCGGCGCCGACGACTACCTGGGCAAGCCGTTCGATTTCCGCGAGTTCGAAGCGCGCTGCCGCGTGCTGCTGAGGCGCGCGCGTGGCCAGGCCAGCGAAGTGGTGCAGATTGGCGGGTTCCAGTTCGACAATGCCGCGCACCGCGTCAGCCTCGATGGCGAGTCGATCGAACTGCCCAACCGCGAGTACCGATTGCTGGAGATTCTGGTCGGCCGCCTCGGCCAGGTGGTCGGCAAGGACGAAATCGGCAATGGCCTGTTCGGCTTCGACGACGAAGCCGGCCCGAATGCCATCGAGCTGTATGTGGGTCGCCTGAGAAGGAAGCTGGCCGGCGCACCGCTGCGCATCACCACCGTGCGCGGCGTTGGCTACCTGCTGGAAGCCAGTGATGACAGCGCCGATGCCGATGGTTGACGCGCGTACCGCGAATGCTGCGCCGGGCTCGCTGCGGCGCACGCTGCTGCTCTACCTTGGCGCGTTGCTGGCGGTGTTCGCGGTGGCCCTGCTGTTCGCGGCGCGCGGGTATGGCCAGCGCGCTGCAAACCGTTCCTACGACCATCTGCTGGTGTCCTCGGCGTTGTCCATTGCCGATTCAGTGGCCCTGGTCGATGGCCAATGGCAGGTCGATCTTCCCTATGCCGCGCTGGACCTGCTGGCGATGGCGCCGGAAGACCGCGTGTTCTACAGGGTAGCCGACAACCGCGGCAACCTGATCACCGGCTACGGCGACCTGCCGGCACCGCCGCGCCGGCCCGGCGCGCAACCGCAGCTGTTTGATGCGGCGTACAGCGGCGAGACCGTGCGCTTCGTAGTGGTCGGCCGCAGTTTCGCCGCCGCCTCGGCGCAGGGGGAAGTACAGGTGCAGGTCGGCCAGACCCGGCGTGCGCGTGAAGCGGTCGCACAGGACATGGTCAATCGCGCGCTGCTGGCGATCGGTGTGTTGTCCGGGCTGTTGCTGGCGCTGGTGGCCTTCGGCGTGCATCGGGCGTTCCGGCCATTGGTGCGGGTGGAACGCGAGCTGTCGCGGCGCGAGCCCTCCGACCTGAAGCCATTGGACGCACGCGTGCCGCGCGAGATGGACCAGATGGTAGCGGCGTTGAACCGCTTCATGGAACGCCTGTCCAGCAGCAATGAGACCCTGCGAGCGTTCATGGCCGAAGCCGCCCACCAGATGCGCACGCCGTTGGCTGCCCTGCGCGCGCAGGCACAGCTTGCGCTGGATGACGACGACCCCGAAGACATGCGGCGCAGCCTGCAGGCGATCGAGCGCAATGCCACGCACATGAGCCGGTTGTTGAACCAGCTGCTCAGCGATGCCAGCGTGATCCATCGCTCGCACTTGCAGCGCTTTGCGGCGGTGGACCTGGCCGAGACCGTGCACCAGGCCCTGCATGAAGCGCTGCCGCAGGCCGGCCCTGCTCCGCGCGTGCAGCTGGCGATGACCGCCGAACCCGTACAGGTGCATGGCGATGCGCTGCTGCTGCGCGAGGCGATCAAGAACCTGGTCGACAACGCACTGAAGTACGGCGGTGAGGGGCCGTTGCAGATCGCACTGACGGTGGAAGGCGGGCAGGCGGTGCTGACCATTGCCGACCACGGCACCGGCATTGCCGCAGCAGACGCAGAGCGCGTCTTTGAACGTTTTGCCCGTGGCGAAGGTGCGCCGTCCGGCGGTGCTGGCCTCGGCCTGGCCATCGTCAAACGCGTGGTGGACAGTCATGGCGGTCGCATCGACCTCAGTAATCGTCCACAGGGCGGACTGGTTGCCACCATCCGCCTGCCCCGGAGCAGTCCATGATCCGCCTGTTCGCTGCTGCCGTTGCCTTGCTGCTGGCCCTGCCGGTGCTGGCCGCGCCCGGCGATGTGCGCCGTTTCCCCGCACAGGGAGCGGTCACCGCGCAGCTGCGCATCCACGGCACCACCGACATCGAAGTGTTCGCGGTGGTCATCGCCGACTACCAGCGCCTGCATCCCGGCACTGAAGTGGTGTACGAGGACATCATCACCCAGGACCTGTACGCGCGTTACCTGCACGACCGCGGCGGACCGGCATCGCCGGACCTGCTGATCTCCAGCGGCATGGACCTGCAGACCAAGCTGGTCAACGACGGCCATGCACTGCCGCACCGTTCGGCGCAGACCGCCGCGCTGCCGGCCTGGGCGCAGTGGCGCAACGAGGCATTCGGCATCAGCTACGAGCCGGTGGTGATGGTCTACAACACCCGCGTACTGTCGGCTGCGAAGGTGCCGCACACGCGGCGGCAGCTGCTGGACCGGTTGCGCGCCGAGGGCGCACCTCTGCGCGGCAGGGTCGGCACCTATGACATCGAGCGCAGCAGTGTCGGCTACCTGCTGGCGACCCAGGATGCGCAGCGTGGCAGCATCGCCGGCGCGTTGCTGGGCGCGTTGGGCGACAACGACGTGGTGCGTGAAGAGCGCACTGGCGTGCTGCTGGACAAGGTGGCCAGCGGACAGCTGTCGCTGGTCTACAACGTGCTCGGCTCCTACGCGCAGGCACGTGTCGATGCCGGCGCACCGCTGGCCATCGTCGAGCCCGAGGACTACACGCTGGTGGTGCTGCGCACCGCGGTGATCCCGCGCACCGGCCCACACCCGGAAGAGGCCCGGCGCTTCCTCGATTACCTGCTGTCGCCGCGTGGCCAGCAGGTGCTGTCGCGCGAGGCGCGGCTGATGCCGATCGTGACCGGCAACGCACGTAGCGACGATGCGCCCGGCCGCAGCCGGCGTCCGATCCAGCTGGGGCCGGGCCTGCTGGTGTACCTGGACGCGCTCAAGCGCCGCCAGTTCCTCGATGCCTGGCGCAGCAGCGTCGAGCCGGTGGGGCGCTGAGGCTCCGGCCTGCCCGTACAATGGCGGCATGAGCGAATACACCATCCTGATCGCCGATGACCATCCGCTGCTGCGTTCGGCGGTGGTGCAGTCATTGCGGCAGAGCCTGCCGCTGGCGCAGGTGCGCGAGGTCGCCAGCGCCGAGGCATTGGCCGAAGCACTCGACGCGCACCCGGACGTGGACCTGGTGCTGCTCGACCTGACCATGCCCGGCGCACACGGCTTTTCCGCGCTGCTGCACGTGCGCGGCTCGCATCCGGACATTCCGGTGGTGATCCTCTCGTCCAACGATCATCCGCGGGTGATCCGTCGCGCGCAGCAGTTCGGTGCGGCCGGTTTCATTCCGAAGTCGGCCCCGGCCGAGACAATCGGCGAGGCCGTGCAGGCGGTACTTGATGGTGGCCTGTGGTTCCCGGCGATGGCCGCCGAGCGTTCGGAGGCCGATGCGCTGCTGGCCAGCCGCCTGGCCCAGCTGACCCCGCAGCAGTTCCGCGTGCTGCTGTGCCTGGCCGATGGCCTGCTCAACAAGCAGATCGCCTACACGCTGGGTCTGGCGGAAAACACGGTGAAGGTGCATGTCACCGCGATCCTGAAGAAGCTCGAATGCCACAGCCGCACGCAGGCCGCGGTGCTGGTGAAGGCGCTGGAGCCTGAGGGCGACGCCGGCGCCGGGCTGTAGTTTCCAGCCAACGGCGCAGCCCCTCGTGGTTGGACACGTAGAGCAGTCATGGGTGAGGCCGGGCAGGTGGACTGCGCAGGGGCCGCTGCAAGTACGTCCATGTAAGCTCGGTCGCCGCATCCATGCGGCTCACGCCCCTGCGCAGCCCACCTGCCCAGCCACGGACAGGTTCCGTGCGCATCCATCCACGGAAGAGAAAAGAAGATCAAAAGCAAAGGCAGCCTGGCCGGTCCGCGAAGCCGAGCATGTGCTCGGCTTTACACGAGCAAGCGCAGCGCGCGATCCGCTTTTGATCTTCTTTTTCTTCTCCGTGGGTGGCAGGCCACCGAAATCTGTCAGAGGCCGGTCGGGTTGGGTTCGCGGGGGTGTCAGCCGCATGGATGCGGCTGCCAAGCCTCCAGGGACGGATTCACGGCGTCCCCCGCGCACCCAACCCGACCGGCCCCCCCACGGCTTTTGCTTTCCACGACCAACCAGACACCACCCACGAGGGGCTGCGCCGTTGGCTGGAATCACCCGCGATGCCGGACCAGCAACTGACTCATCAACGCCCGCAGCGCCGGCGGCTTCACCGGCTTGGCCATCATTCCCCAGCCACGCTCGGCGGCCATCTCACGCAATCCCGCATCGCGCTCGGCAGTGACCAGCACCACCGGCGGGCGGGCCTGCCACAGTTCGGCCAATGTCTCGTACAGCACCGGGCCGTGGTGGTCACCCATGCGCACATCCAGCAGCACCAGCTCCGGTACCGCGCCTGTTGCTGCCAGCTGCAGCGCCGCCTGTGGGCCATCGGCCAGTGCCACCTCGCAGCCCCAGCGCTCCAGCAGCGCGCGGCTGGCGGCGCAGACGTGCGGATCGTCGTCGATCACCCACACCCGGCGCCCGCGCAGCGGATTGTCCGCAGCCGGTTCCTGCGCCAGCACCGGTGCGGGCGCGGCGGCGGGAATCGCGCTGGCCTCGCCGAACGGCACGCCCACCGCGAATACGCTGCCCCGGCCCAGTTGCGAGCGCAGCCGGATCGGATGCCCGAGCAGACGACCAATGCGGTCGACGATGGCCAGGCCAAGGCCGGCGCCGCGCTGCTGGCCGTCATGCAGGCGGCGGAACTCCTCGAAGATCTCGCCCTGCAACGCGTCCGGAATGCCGGGACCCTGGTCGTGCACTTCGATCCACAGCATGCCTTCGCGGCGACGGCAGCCGAGCAGCACGCGGCCGCGTTCGCTGTAGCGCAGTGCGTTGGACAGGAAGTTCTGCAGGATGCGGCGCAGCAGGGCTTCATCGCTGACCACTACCGCAGCGGTATCGACCCAGTCGACCACCAGTCCACGCGACTGTGCGGCGATGCCGAACTCGCGCGCCAGCGTCTGCAGCAGTGGGCCGAGCCGGAACGCTTGCACGCGCGTGGGCAGGCTGCCCGATTCCAGCCGCGCGATATCCAGCAGGCTGTTGAGGATCGCGTCCTGCGCGGCCAGTGCTGCATCGATATGGTCGCTGGTCTGTTGCTGCGCAGGGTCACTCAGCTTGCCGCGCAGCACCGAGACGAACATGCGCGCCGCGTTGAGGGGCTGCAGCAGGTCGTGCACGGCCGAGGCGACGAAACGGGTCTTGTAGCGGTTGGCCTGCTCGGCTTCGCGGCGTGCTTCTTCCAGGTCATGGGTGCGTTCGGCGATGCGGTGTTCCAGCGCATCGGCCAGCGAGCGCAGTTCGCGCGCGGCGTTCTTGTAGCTGGTGATGTCGGCATAGCTGGTGACGAAGCCACCGTCGGGCAGCGGGTTGCCGCGGATCTCCAGCACCGTGCCGTCGTCCTTCTCGCTCTCGCGCATGTGCGGGCGGCCGCTGCGCAGGTGGTTCAGGCGGCGCTCGATGGCCTCGTCCACCGGGCCGGGACCGAGCAGGCCACGGCGTGCGTTGAAGCGGAACAGCTCTTCGATCGGCCGGCCCACGCGTACCAGGTCCAGCGGGAAGCGGAACAGCTCCAGGTAGCGCGAATTCCACGCGACCAGGCGCAGCTCGCGGTCGATCACCACCACGCCCTGTGGCAGGTGCTCGAGGCTGCGGCTGAGGCCACTGTCGGCGTCGGTAGCTGCCTGCAGCAGGCCATCCTGCGCGGTACGCAGTTCCTGCGCATGTTGCTTGAGCAGGGTTTCCAGCTCGCGGCGGCTGCGCAGTCGATGCTTGGCCAGGCGCCGCCGCTGCTGCACGAACAGCACCAGGAAGCCCAGCGCCAGCCACGCGGCACCGCCAGTGAGGGCGGCTGCGCGACCGGCGGCGGTGGCGGCACTGGCATCGTGCAGCAGATGCAGGTTCCAGCCTTCGGCGGGCAAGGGCAGGCTCTGCCACAGCATCAGCTGCGGCAGTGCGGGATCCAGCAATCGCACCATGCGGCCGCCATCGGCCAACACATCCTCGGTACGCGCGCGCAATGGCTGCAACGCACGGTCGGCGTACTGGCGGGCGTCCAGCATCTCGCGGCGCTCATCGGCACCCAGTGGGCGCAGCAGCCGGTAGCGCCAGCTGTCACGGTTGGCCAGGAACACCACGTCGTGGTCGTCGCTGGCCAGCACCACATCCGGGCTGCTCAACCATTCCTGTTCCAGCGCGGACAGCTCGACCTTGATCACCACCACGCCGAGCCGCTTGCCGTCTTCCTCGATGGCCTGCGACAGGTAGTAGCCCGGCACGCCGGTGGTCATGCCGATGCCGTAGAAGCGGCCGCGGCCCTGCGCCAGTGCCTGGCGGTAGTAGGGGCGGTAGCTGTAGTTCTCGCCGACATTGGTGGTCGGCTGGTCCCAGTTGCTGGCCGCCACTGCCACGCCGTCGTGGCCGACCAGGGTCAGGGTCGAAGCACGGGTAACTTCATTGGCGCGTTGCAGCTTGAGGTTCAGTCGCTGCTGTTCGGCAGGCGAGGGCGGCACGCGCAGGGCGTGCAGAAGATCCGGATCAAGCGCCAGCACCTGCGGCAACGTACCGAAGCGGTCGATGCGCTGCTGCAGGCCCTGGCCATACAACTGCAGCTGGCGTTGTACCTGGCTGCTTTCCTCGCCCAAGGCGCGCCGCCAGGCATAGTGGCCGGCGGCCACCGCACACAGCACGGTGCCACCGACCATCACCAGGATGGTCAGCAACAGCATCCGGTGGCGGCTGAGCCAGTACATGGCGGCAGTCTACGCAGGGCCGGCGGGCGTGGCGTGCACGCCCGCCGGGATCTGACGTGGAAGGGGTCAGAAGTGCATCTGCGCGCGCAGTTCGAAGATCTCCGGCGTGCTGTGCACACCGCGACGGCTGGCGTCGACCTTGACGTAGTTGGCCTGGAACTTGAAGTGGCTGGTCAGGTACCAGTTCGCACCCAGGGTCAGGTCGTGCTGGCGGCCGCCGAGGATGCTGCCATCGTCGAGGTCCATGCGGCTGTAACGGGCCACCAGTTCCACCGCGCCGTAGTCGTGCGCCGGCTTGATGTTGGCCACGGCACCTGCGTTGTACGGGCGCGATTCGCCGGTCAACACCCAGCTGGCCATCGCGTACTGGCCGCTGCCGGTGTAGTCGGGCTTGCCGTCATGGCGGGTGACCGTTGCGCGCAGGGCTTCGGCCTGCAGCGAGAACGGGCCGCGGATCCAGATGCCTTCCAGGCCGGTGCGACGGATCTGGTCAGCGGTGACCAGCGCGCCGGAATCGACATAGCGGATGTCGGTCAGTCCGGCTTCCGGACGTGCGCGCAGGCGCGCGCTGGCCTCGTGGTGCACGTCGCGGCCATCGCTGTAGCCGCGCGGATTTTCCTGTGAGTAGGCCAGGCCCAGGTGGATTACGTCACCCGGCGCCTTCACCGGGGTCCACACCGCACGCAC
Source organism: Stenotrophomonas maltophilia (assembly GCF_002138415.1). Lineage (NCBI taxonomy): Bacteria > Pseudomonadati > Pseudomonadota > Gammaproteobacteria > Lysobacterales > Lysobacteraceae > Stenotrophomonas > Stenotrophomonas maltophilia. The sequence goes on along the minus strand of NZ_CP015612.1, from coordinate 3,846,824 downwards.
CGCCTGGGTGGTGCCCGGGTTGTCACCCTGCAGGTCCTTGCCACCATAGGCGCCGGCCTGCAGCAGGTACTGCGGACGCTCCAGCACCCATTCCACACCCGTGCGGCGGCCGGCGTAGAAGGCCTGCACGGGCAGTGCGGTTTCCAGGAAGCTGCCGGCGCGCGAAGACGTGTTCGCGTCCAGGCCGACCGGGGTCTTCATGTAGCCGAAGCGGAAGCGGCCGATGTCGCGGCCGAAGAAGGCCTTGCTTTCAAAGCGCACGAATACGTCCAGCCAGGTATCGGACTGGAAGTCGTAGTAGACCATCGCGTCGTAGACGCCCTTCTTCTTCAGCGTTGCACCGAACTCCTTGCGGCGCACGGCGTCGTCGTCCTCCAGGCCGCTGCCCGAGGAGAAATCGTTGTAGTCGTAGGCGATGTTGGCGGTAGCGGCCAGCTCGGTGCCGTCGCCGAAGGCGTATTTGGTCGGCCAGTTGTCGAAATCGGCAGCCGAAGCGAAGGCGGGAAGCGCGGCCAGCGACAGGGCCAGCAAGGTGGGAATCGGGCGCATGTTGGGTGCGGCTCTCTCAGATTGCGTGTGGACAGGACAACAACGGCCGCAAGGGCCGGAACTTTCGCAATGACGCGCCCGGCCGTTCAGCTCGGGCCACCGGCCTCCCCGTGATCGGGCGGTGCGGCGCCAGTGTAGGCATCGCGGCCACCTGAACCGGGGGGCTAGTACCAATAGGTTATCTGCGCCAGCGTGCCCGGCGCGTACAAAGGCGTCCATTGGTCGCACCCCCTGCGCGTGCAGCACAGGGCCTGCGATCAGTTTCCACGGTAACGGTTCCCGTGCAGTCCCGGGGCCGTACGTGCCTGAAAACGCCCCTTCCGGAGTCCGCCATGCACATCCCGACCGCAGCACCGGTGCCTGCAAAGCCGTTGCCGATCTATCGCCAGCTGTACTTCCAGGTGATCGTGGCGATCGTCCTGGGCGCCATCCTTGGCCACTACGAACCGTTGATTGGCGAGAAGATGAAGCCGCTCGGCGATGCCTTCATCAACCTGGTGAAGATGATCATCGCGCCGGTGATCTTCCTCACCATCGTCACCGGCATCGCCGGCATGACCCACCTGCGCACGGTGGGCCGCGTATTCGCCAAGGCGATGGCGTACTTCCTGTTCTTCTCCACGCTGGCACTGATCGTCGGCATGATCGTGGCGCACTTGGTGCAGCCCGGCGCCGGCATGAACATCAACCCGGCCGAGCTGGACCAGACCGCGGTGCACAGCTACGTCGAGAAGTCGCATGACCTGACCCTGGTCGGCTTCCTGATGGACATCATCCCGAAGACGCTGCTCAGCGCGTTCGTCGATGGCAACATCCTGCAGGTGCTGTTCGTGGCCGTGCTGTTCGGCATCGCGCTGGCATCGGTGGGCGAGAAGGGCAAGCCGATCGTGAACTTCCTGGAGGCGCTGGTCGCTCCGGTGTTCAAGCTGGTGCACATCCTGATGAAGGCCGCTCCGATCGGTGCCTTCGGCGCAATCGCCTTCACCATCGGCAAGTACGGCGTCGGCTCGCTGATCAACCTGGCCTGGCTGGTGGGTTCGTTCTACCTCACCGCCTTCCTGTTCGTGGCGGTGATCCTGGGCCTGGTCTGCCGCCTGTGCGGCTTCTCGGTGTTCAAGCTGGCGCGCTACCTGAAGGCCGAACTGCTGCTGGTGCTCGGCACCTCCTCGTCGGAGTCGGCGCTGCCGTCGCTGATGGAGAAGATGGAACGCGCCGGCTGCAGCAAGTCGGTGGTGGGCCTGGTGGTCCCGACCGGCTACTCGTTCAACCTGGACGGCACCAACATCTACATGACCCTGGCCGCGCTGTTCATCGCCCAGGCCACCAACACCGAACTGACCCTGGGCCACCAGATCGCCCTGCTGCTGGTCGCCATGCTCAGCTCCAAGGGCGCCGCGGGTGTTACCGGCGCCGGCTTCATCACCCTGGCCGCCACCCTGGCGGTGGTGCCCGAGGTGCCGGTGGCCGGCATGGCGCTGATCCTGGGCGTGGACCGCTTCATGAGCGAATGCCGCTCGCTGACCAACTTCATCGGTAATGCCGTGGCCACCGTGGTGGTCTCGCGCTGGGAGGGTGCGCTGGACCGCAACCGCCTGCAGCTGGCGCTGGACGGTCGCGAAAGCGAGCTGCCGCCGCTGATCGATGCCGTGCCCGAGGCGCTGCCGGCCAGAGGCTGATCCAGGTGTGTGGTACCGCGGGGCCGGTCACGACAGTGGTACGGCCCCGCGGCGTTTCAAGGCGTCCCATGGCTGTCATGGGAGGCACCGAAGCTGGTGTCGCGGTACCGTCGCATACGGCACGGAATTGTGCGGTCGCAGCATGCTTGCGACAGGATAGCGACAGGTCCAGACGCTCCAACGGGGGTATCATCCCCTGTCCCTTCTGCCCATTCATGTAACCCACATCGATGTCCAACGAAGATTTCAAACAGGCCGCCCTCGATTACCACCGGATGTCCCCGCCGGGAAAGATCAAGGTTTCCGCTACCAAGCCCATGCTGACCCAGCGCGACCTGTCGCTGGCGTATTCGCCGGGCGTGGCGTACGCCTGTGAAGCGATCAAGGCCGACCCGCAGCAGGCCAGCGAGCTGACCGCCCGCGGCAACCTGGTGGCGGTGATCTCCAACGGCACCGCGGTGCTGGGCCTGGGCAACATCGGCGCACTGGCCGGCAAGCCGGTGATGGAAGGCAAGGGCGTGCTGTTCCAGAAGTTCGCCGGCATCGATGTGTTCGACATCGAAGTGGACGAAACCGACCCGGACAAGCTGGTCGACATCATCGCCTCGCTGGAGCCGACCTTCGGCGGCATCAACCTGGAAGACATCAAGGCGCCGGAATGCTTCGTGGTGGAGCGCAAGCTGCGCGAGCGCATGAAGATCCCGGTGTTCCATGACGACCAGCACGGTACGGCGATCATCGTCGGCGCGGCCGTGCTCAACGCCATGGCGATCACCGGCAAGAAGATCGAGGAAGTGAAGCTGGCGACCACGGGCATGGGCGCAGCCGGCATTTCCTGCGTGAACATGCTGGTGCAGCTGGGCCTGAAGCCGGAGAACATCCTGGCCTTCGACCGTGAGGGCGTGATCCATACCGGCCGTACCGATCTGGACCCGGAAAAGCAGCGCTATGCGCGTGATACCGACAAGCGCACCCTGGCCGAGATCGTCGACGGCGCGGACATCTTCCTGGGCCTGTCGGCACCGGGCATCCTGACCGCCGACATGGTCAAGACCATGGCGCCGGATCCGGTGATCTTCGCGCTGGCCAACCCGACCCCGGAAATCATGCCGGAACTGGCGCGCGCCGCCCGTCCGGACGCGATCATCGGCACCGGCCGTTCGGACTACCCGAACCAGGTCAACAACGTGCTGTGCTTCCCGTACCTGTTCCGTGGTGCGCTGGACGTGGGCGCGACCGCGATCAACGAGGAAATGAAGATCGCCTGCGTGCGCGCCATCGCCGCGCTGGCGCGCCGTGCGGCCACCGACATGGGCTCGGCCTATGGTGGCGAGACGCCGAGCTTCGGCCGTGAATACCTGATCCCGCGCCCGTTCGACCGCCGCCTGCTGGTGGAGCTGTCGGCCGCCGTGGCCCAGGCCGCGATGGACTCGGGCGTGGCCTCGCGCCCGATCGACGACATGGGCGCCTACCGCGACAAGCTGGCCCAGTTCGTCTACCGCACCAGCCTGATGATGAAGCCGGTCTACGACCGCGCACGCAGCGACAAGCAGCGCGTGGTGTACGCCGAAGGCGAAGAGGAAGTGGTGCTGCAGGCGGTGCAGAACGTGGTCGATGACGGCCTGGCGCACCCGATCCTGATCGGCCGCCCGGAAGTGATCGAGTCGCGCATCGAGCGCCTGGGCCTGCGCCTGAAGATCGGCGAGAACGTTGAAGTCACCAACATCAACGACGACCCGCGCTTCAACGAGTACTGGCAGTATTACCACGGCCTGACCGGCCGTCGTGGGGTGACCGTGGCCGCGGCGAAGAACCTGATGCGTTCGCGCCCGACCCTGATCGCGGCGGTGATGGTGGCCCGTGGCGAAGCCGATGCGATGCTGACCGGCATCGTCGGCCGCTTCCACAAGAAGCTGGGCTACGTGCGCAGCGTGCTGCCGCTGGAGCCGAAGGTCACCTCGACCTCGGCGATGACCGGCGTGATCAACCAGCAGGGCGTGTTCTTCTTCGTCGATACCCACGTGCAGGAAGACCCGACCGCCGAGCAGCTGTGCGAAGCGACCCTGCAGGCGGCCTACCGCATGAAGCTGTTCGGCATCGAGCCGAAGGTGGCGCTGCTGTCGCACTCCAACTTCGGCAGCCACGATTCGAAGGATGCGCTGAAGATGCGTCAGGTGCGCGAGCTGCTGCTCAAGCGCAACCCGCGTCTGAACGTGGACGGTGAAATGCAGGGCGACACCGCGTGGGATGAAGCGCTGCGCCAGAAGCTGCTGCCGGGCTCGACCCTGCAGGGCCGCGCCAACCTGTTCGTGCTGCCGAACCTGGAAGCGGCCAACATCGCCTACAACCTGGTGCGTGTGTTCACCGACGGCGTGGCGATCGGCCCGATCCTGATGGGCGTGAACAAGCCGGTGCACATCCTGACCACCAGCGCGACCTCGCGCCGGATCCTGAACATGACCGCGATTGCCGCGGTGGATGCGCAGATCCGCAAGCAGCTGGAAGCGGAAAAGAAGGCGTAAGCCTTCTTTCCGATTCCAGCTGCAGAAGCGCGCCCCCCGGGGCGCGTTTCTGTTTCCGCGCAGCGGAAACGGGTAGTGCCGGCCGCTGGCCGGCAACCCCGATGACGTCCAGGCGCACGACGGCAGCCGGCCAGCGGCCGGCTCTACCTCCGGGCTGTGCCACACGCGCTACGCAACCTGGTCATTTCCCTGCAACGCCATTGCGGCCCAATACGCCCACGCGGCCCGGCCGTGGGAAGGGACCGGACCGGCCTTCCCACCCTGGGCCCGACCAACTTTTCATGGGCGAGGGTGTCATGCGCAATCGAGTGACGCGGCGGTACTTCCAGCAGCTGTTCGCGCTCTACGCCGGCTTCGTGCAGTCGCGCTGAGGCAGCGATGCGTTAGCGCCGGGCAATGCCCGGCGAACGTGAAGTGCGTGGGGGTTCAGTGCCGCTTGCCGCGGCGCGCCGGCGCCGGCGGCGGTGCATCCGAACGCGGCTTGGCGTACTGCGTCCACAGTGCCGGCAGTGCCTTGCCGGTGTGCTTCTGCCACAGCGCAGGCGTATAGCGGCCGCTGCGCAGGGCCTTGTCCAGTGCCAGCACCAGGCCCGGGTGTTCGGCGTCGGCCCACTTCAGGAACGCACCGGTCACCCGGTAGCCGCTGTCGACGTTCTGCCCCTTCTCGACCTTGACCGGCAATGCCCAGCCGGCGGCGGCGTTATCCATGCCATAGCGGTCGCGGGCGTAGTCGGCGATGCCTTCCACCAGCCAGCCCGGTACCCGTGCATCGCCGTAGCCGGGATACCCCTGCACGATATGCATCGCCTCATGGGTAACCAGGTCGATGTCGTTCGGGTGTTGCGCCAGCCAACCCGGATTGATGGTGATCGTCGCCGCCTGTTCCTTGTCGCCAACGAAGGCGATGCCGGTGTAGGCCGGATCGATCACGATGCGCACCATCGACGGCGCCGCTGGATGGAAGTCCGCGCGTTCGCGCAGGTACGCGAAGAAGAACGTATCGATCACCCGCTTGCGCTGCGGCGCGGCCAGCGCGCCACGGGCATCCTGGTAGTTCAGCGTCACGCCGTCGCGGGTCAGCTGCGTATCAAACGCCTGGGTCTGGCCGAAGCTGGGGAAGGAAAGTGCAACAAGGGCCAGAGGCAGAATACGGAAGCGCATGCCGTTCATTGTACGGTGCCGGCCGCCAGCAGTTCGATCTCCGCCAGCGGCAGCCGTGCCGGTGCCGCCAGGCGAAGGCGGTACTCGCTGTAACGACCGGGTTTGGCGATGCGGAACGGACGGGTCTGGCGGGCGGATTCGAAGGCTTCGCCGCTGCGCTGGTCGAGTACGATCCAGCGGCCGCTGCCGTTGCGCGCTTCCAGCGCCCACTCCCCGCCCTGGATGCGGCCGTCGCCGCTGGTCAGCGTGTACATCGTCGGGGTGCCTTCGGCCAGACCGGTCAGCGCGATGGTTGCGCCGCCGCCCAGGCCGACGGTGGTGGCCGCATCGTCATCGAGCAGTGCGGGCAGGGCGCGGCCATCGGCCAGCGTTGCCTTCGCGCCGCTGCCGAGCAGGTCGTGCAGCAGCTGCGGACGCTGGCCACGTGTGGTCAGCGAGCGCGGCACGTCATCCACGCCGCTGCCCCAGCGCGACGGCTGCGGTCCCATCACGAAGTCCAGCGTCGCACCCTTGGCGATCAGGTCGTGCGGCACCCAGGTCTTCGTCCAGGGCTGGCCGTTGATCTTCAGCGACTGCACGTAGACGTTCTCACGCGAGTTGTTCGCCGCGTTCACGGTCAGCACCGCGCCGCCTTGCAGCTCCACCCGTGCGTGCTGGAAGGCCGGCGAGCCGATCACATACTCCGGGGCGCCCATGCGCAGCGGGTACAGGCCCAGTGAGGCCAGTACGTACCATGCCGAGGTCTCGCCGTTGTCCTCATCGCCTGGATAACCCTGGCCGATCTCGCTGCCGACGTACAGCCGCGCCAGGATCTCGCGCACATGCTGCTGGGTCTTCCATGGCTGCCCGGCGTACAGGTACATCCACGGGATGTGGTGCGCCGGCTGGTTGCTGTGCGCGTACATGCCCATGCGCACGTCGCGCGCTTCGGTCATCTCATGGATGGTGCCGCCATAGGAACCGGCCAGTGCCGGGTCCGCGGTTTCCGGCGTGGCGAAGAAGGTATCCAGCTTCGCCGCCAGCTTTTCGCGGCCACCGTACAGCGCCGCCAGGCCTTCGCCATCGTGGGCGGCGGTGAAGGCGAAGGTCCAACCGTTGGATTCGGTGTAGTCGTGGCCCCACACGCGCGGATCGTAGTCCTTGCTGTCCACGCGCCAGCGGCCATCGGCGGTGCGGCCCTGGAAGAAGCCGGCGTCCGGATCGAACATCGTCGCGTAGCTGGCGGCACGATGGCGGAAGTAGTCGGCCTCGGTGCTGTAGCGCTCGCGTGCGGCCGGCGTGGCCGCACGCTTGGCCAGCGCGTCGGCCATGTTGGCGATGCCGAAATCGTTGAGCGCACCTTCCATCGTCCACGACATGCCCTCATGCACGTCGGCGCTGGCATAGCCACGGAAGGTCGAGCGGTCCATGCCCTTGCGGCCGACATGACGGTCGGGCGGCACCACGGTCGCGTTCTTCAGCGCGGCGGCGTAGGCCTCGGCCGGATCGAAGCCGCCGATGCCCTTCAGCCACGCATCGGCGAAGGCCACGTCCGAGCTGGTACCGACCATCAGGTCGGCGTAGCCCGGCGACGACCAGCGCGCGATCCAGCCGCCGGCGCGGTACTGCTCGATGAAGCCCTGCACCAGCTGGCCGGCATCGTCGGGCGTGAACAGCGCATAGGCCGGCCAGGTGGTGCGGAAGGTGTCCCAGAAGCCGTTGTTGACGAAGACCTTGCCGTCGCGCACGGCGGCGTAGCTGCGGGTCGCGCTGCCGTCGGTGTTGTCATCGCTGGCGCTGGCCTGGTTGGCGTAGCGCCAGTCCGGTGCGGCCGCGCTGCCGGCATTCTCGTGGCCGGAATTGGGGTACAGGTACAGCCGGTACAGGCTGGAGTACAGCGTGGTCTTCTGGTCGTCGCTGGCATCGCCGATGTCGAAGCGGGCCAGGCGCGCGTCCCATGCATCCTGCGCGCGGCCGGCCACGCTCTCCAGCGTATCGGTGGCGGCGATCTCAAGTGCCAGGTTGTGCCGTGCCTGCTCCACCGAGATCAGCGAGGTGGCGATGCGCATGGTCACCTGCCGGTCGCTGCCGGCGTCGAACTTGATGTAGCCGGTCGGGCGGCCGGTGTCGAGGCGCCCACTGCCGCGCCACGGCTTGTCGAAGCCGGCGACCACGTACATGCGGCTGGCGCCGTTGGACAGGCCGCTGCGCGTGTCGGTGTAGCCGGACAGCGTCTGCGTCGCAGCGTCCAAAGTCAGGCCAGCGCGTGCATCGACGTTGTCGAACAGCAGGTTGGCGTCGCCGCCCTCGGGGAAGTCGAAGCGGAACAGCGCAGCATGATCGGTCGGTGCGATCGATGCAGCGATGCCATTGTCGAAGCGCACGTCGTAGCGATACGGGCGCGCGCTTTCATGGCTGCGATCGAACGACAGCGCGCGCTTGCGGCGGTCGGCGTCCGGCACACCACGGCTGGCCGAGGGCATCACCTGGAAGGTCTGGCGGTCGCCCATCCACGGGCTGGGCTGATGGCTCAGCGCAAGCGCCTGCAGTTGTGGACGGTTCTGTGCGTCGTTCTGTTCGTTCCAGCGGTACAGCCAGTTCAGCGCGCCGGCATCGGTCACCGGGGTCCAGAAGTTGAACCCGTGTGGCACCGCGGTGGCCGGGAAATTGTTGCCGCGCGAGAAGGTGCCGTTGGCCTGGGTGCCACGGGTGGTCAGCACCCAGTCGGAGACGCGTGTTGGCTGCTGCCTCGGTACTGTGTCCAGGTGCACATCATCGATCCAGCCGGAGACCGGCGCGCCCTCGGCACTGGCCACGTCCAGTTCGATCGCGACCACGCGGCGGCCCATCAGCGCGGGCACGTCGCCCAGCCGCACCGCCTTGCGCGCCCACTGCTGCGGGTACAGCGTCTTCGACGCGCCCTGCGCGTGTGCACCGAGGGCCACGCCATGCTGGTCACGCGCGGGGCTGGCGGAGACGCGGCTGCCGTCGTCCAGCAGCAGGTCCAGCGACACATAGGTCGAGGCCACGGTGTCCTTGCCGACGATCTCCGGCAGCACCAGCCACGACAGCGTGGTATCGGTCCCGATGGTGATGTCCGCCTTGAACAGCTCGCGCCGCGCGCTGCCGCCTTCGCTGCTGTAGCGCAGTGCGTGCAGGCCGCTGTAGCCCGCACTGCGCTTGGCGGCGTAAGGCGCTGCAGGGCCGTTGCCGATCGTGACCTGCAGTGCACCCGCGGCCTGCGAGGGGGCAGGTTCGCCGGGCTCGAACGAGGTCTGCAGTCCCTGTGCCAGCACCGGCATCGCGGTAGTCGCGCAGGCCAGGGCCAGGGCGAGCGGAAGCAGGGCGCGGCGTGGATCGGACAGGGTCATGCAAGGGTCTCCCGGAAGGGCAGGCGGCGGGCAGAACCCGCATCGGCGGACACCACGGACAGCATCGCTCCGCCCGCCGGGATGGCAGTGGAAGAGGCGATGCCGGTCCGGTGGGGGCGGGCCATGCGATCGGGTCGGATTGGGGTGGGTCGGGGTGCGACCTGGCCCGATCCTGCAACAGCCGCAGCAGCCTGACAAGTCCCATTTAGTTCGATCCAAATGCGGGAAATTCTGCGGTCGGCGGGTTTCCGGCGTGAATCCGCTGGATCCATTGAAGGATTTCCGCCAGCGCGTGGCCTTGGATCTGCCGTGCAACCCCGCGAGGAAACGCCCCGCGGCGCGCAAAGACCTGTTGCGGCGCAATGTCGGGGCGGCCCGGATGCTAGAATCACAGGCCTCGCAACCCGTTCATCGACATCCGCCATGAGCCATACCGCCACCGCGCCCGCCAACGCCGAGAAGCGCTACACCGTGCACCGCAGCGATCTGCCGCTGAGCTGCCCGACCCCGGAAATGGCGCTGTGGAACTCGCATCCGCGCGTGTACCTGCCGATCGAAGACGAGCCCAATGGCGAAGCGCAGTGCCCATACTGCGGTTCCGTGTTCGTGCTGGCCGACTAAACGGCCGCCCCTTCGATGCGCCGATTGACCGTGGTGCAGTTGCTGCCGGCGCTGCACTCCGGCGGTGTCGAGCGCTCGACCCTGGAAATCGCTGCGGCGCTGGTCGCTGCCGGCCATCGTGCGCTGGTGGTCTCCGCCGGGGGCCGCCTGGTGCAGCCGCTGCTCGATAGCGGTGCCGAGCACCTCACCCTCGACATCGGCCGCAAGTCGCTGCTGACCCTGCGCCACCTGCCGACGTTGCGCCGCCTGTTCGCCGAAGTGGGCGCGGATATCGTGCATGCCCGTTCGCGGCTGCCGGCCTGGCTGGGCCTGTACGCGATCCGTGCCATGCCCGCCGCACAGCGCCCGCACTGGGTGACCACCGTGCACGGGTTGAATTCGCCCAGTCGCTACAGCGCGGTCATGACCAGCGGTGAACGCGTGATCTGCGTGTCCAACAGCGTGCGCGACTACGTGCAGCGGCACTATCCGACGGTTCCCGAAGCGCGGCTGCAGGTGATTCCGCGTGGCGTCGATGTCGCACAGTTTCCGCGCGTGGCCCGCGCCGACCGCCGGCCACGACTGGCGCTGGCAGCCGATTACCCGTGGCTGGCGCAGGTTGAGGGCCCGCTGTTGTTGCTGCCGGGGCGGGGCACCCGGCTGAAGGGACATGCTCATGCGCTGCAGTTGCTGGCGGATGTCCGCGCGGCCGGTGTGCCGGCACAGCTGTGGATGCTGGGCACCGACGAGCCCGGGCGCGAGGCTTACGTGGCTGACCTGCGCCGCCAGGCTGCGGCACTCGGCGTGGCCGAGGCCGTACAGATCAGCACGCCGACCGCGCGCATTGCCCAGGCCTATGCGGCCAGCGATCTTGTGCTGCAGCTGTCGGACAAACCCGAAGCATTCGGCCGTACCGTGGTCGAGGCGCTGTCGGTCGGTCGTCCGGTGCTGGGCTGGGATCATGGTGGCGTCGGCGAACTGCTTCGGCAGCTGCAACCCACAGGCGTGGTGCCGCTGGGTGATGCCCGCGCGCTGGGTGAACGTGCGCTGGCCCTGCTGGCGCAGCCGCCGTCCCTGCCGACCCGCATCCCGTTTACCCTGCAGGCCATGCAGCGCGATACCCTCCGCCTCTATGCCGACCTCGCCGGCTGACCCCGCAACCCTCGTGCGCGACGACCGCGCCGGGCGCTGGGCGCCCTGGTGGGTGCTGGCGTACGTGGCGCTGTGGCCGTTGCCGGGCATCGCTGAAACCGTGCTCGGTCTTGGCGCGGTCTACGCCGCCGCGCGTATGGTCATGCGCCGCCTGCAGCGCCGTCCGCATCTGTTGAGCACGGCAGCCTGGGCGCTGACCTCGATCCTGTTCCTCGGCTATTGGCTGCCGCAGGCATTCTCGGCGTTTGACGCGATCGATCCGGCAGCGTCGTGGACGAAGGCGGCCGCCGGCCTGCGCTACCTGCCCTTCATGTGGCTGGTGGCGATCGCGGTTGCCACGCCGGAACGGCGGCGGCTGACCTTCGGCGGCCTCGCGGTGATCACCGCTGCGTGGACGCTGGATGCGCTGGTGCAGGCGGTAGTGGGTACCAGCCCGTGGTTCTGGTCACTGGAGCAGCTGAAGCTGGCGGTGAGCGGCCATGCGCTGTGCCCGGCAGATGAGGCTGCAGTGGCCGACCGGCTCAGTGGCGCCCTGGGTCCGTGCAACCTGAAATTCGGTCAGGTGTTGGCCAGTCTGTCGCCGTTCCTGTTGCTGCCGGTGGCGCGCCGCTTCGGCAATGCGGGCTGGGTGCTGGCGGCCGCTGCGCTGGGCAGTGTGCTGCTGCTGGCCGGCTCGCGTGCCTCATGGATCACCTTCGCACTGGTGCTGGCTTACAGCGGCGTACGCCAGTTCGGCTGGAAGCGGCTGGCGGTGCTGGCACTGGTCGCCGTTCTCGGGGCGGGGGTGCTGACCGCCAGCGTGCCGCAGCTGCGCGAGCGCTTCGCACGTACGGCGATGGCCTGGGATGGAGGCGAACGGGGTGTCGACGAGGCGCTGTCCGGTCGCGCGCGGATCTGGGAAGCCGCCGTCTGCATGATTGAAGCGCACCCGGTCAACGGGGTCGGCGCGCGCGGTTTCCGCGATGCCTATCCGGCCTGCGTGGCCGATGAAGGACCGGCGGTGTGGGGCAATGCCCCCGCGTTGCACGCCCATCAGATCGTGCTGGAAGTCCTGGCAGAAACCGGTGTGTTGGGCCTGCTGCTGTGGCTGGCGGCGGTGGCCCAGGCCTGGCGGGCATGGCGCTATGCGCCGGCCGCCGCCCGTGAGCGTGCGCGGCCGGCGATGCTGGCGCTGGCGGTCACGGTGTTCCCGCTCAACACCCATCTGGCGTTCTATTCCGCGTTCTGGGGTGGCCTGACCGTGCTGCTGGCAGCGCTGTTCGCCGGCAGCCTGCTGGCGCGCGAATCGGATGAGTCTGCGCCGGTGAGGTGACCGCGCATCTGTGCATGGCAGGGATCAACCATGGAGCCGATCAGTAGATCCACGCCATGCGTGGATGGGGCTTTCCCGACCCGAACACGGTGACATCTCCAATATCGGTGTCCCCACCGGTCGCGCACGCTGGAGGCATGGCCAGCCCCAGACTCCGCTACGGTCGATTTTCCCGATCCGGTAACGTGTATTCACTTACCACGGCAACCCTCGGACGCGAAGCGTTGTTCGCCGATGCGGCAAACGTGGCGATCCTGATCGACACCCTTCGCTTCGTAGAGCGCAAGGGCTTCAGCCACAGCCTCGCCTGGGTGGTGATGCCCGACCATCTGCACTGGCTGATGGAACTGCGCAGCGAAACCCTGGCCGAGTGCATGGCCCTGCTCAAATCACGCAGCAGCCGACTGCTGAACCGGCGATTGGAACGGCGAGGGTCGCTGTGGCAGCACGGTTACCACGATCACGCCGTACGCAGCGATGAATCCCTTCATGAGAAGGCGATGTACATCTTGGCCAACCCGGTCCGTGCGGGCCTGGTCAGCGCGTTGGGTGAGTACCCGCACGCATGGTGCCGTTGGCCGTTGTAGTTGCCGGTACCCGAATGTAGAGCATCCACGCATGGCGTGGATCTACTTGTAGAAATCGCTCCGGCCGCCGGGCTGGCGCTTGAAACGACGGTGGATCCACAAGTACTGGTCGGGCGCCTCGCGCACCATCTCTTCGATGGCCTGGTTGACCCGCGTGGTATCGGCTTCCACATCCTCGCTGGGGAAATTCTCCAGCGGCGCACCGATCTTCAGGAAGTACCTGCCGCCTTCGCGGCGATGGAAATACGGGATCACCGCACAACCGGTCATCCGTGCCAGCTGGTGGGTGGCGGTGATGGTGGACGCAGTGTGGCCGAAGAACGGCACGAACACGGTGTCCTTGCCACGCATGTCCTGGTCCGGTGCATACCAGAGGAAGCCGCCCTTCTTCAGGTGCCGCACGGTGGCGCGGATGTCCTCGTTGGCGAACATCGCCTTGGCATAGCGCAGGCGGCCGAACTTCACCGCCCATTCGTATACCGGGTTCTTGTGCTTGCGGTACATGCCCGAAAGATCAACGTAGTCGCACAGCAGGCGCCCGCACATCTCCAGGGTCATGAAGTGGCCGGAGACCAGCAGCACGCCACGGCCTTCGGCCTGCATCTGCCGCAGGTGCTCCAGGCCTTCGATCTGCACCTGCGGGCGGATGCGGTCGATACTGCCCCACCAGGCACGGATGCACTCGAACACGCCCACGCCCAGCGCATCGAAGCTGTCGCGTACCAGACGCTGGCGCCAGCCTTCATCCTTTTCGGGGAAGCACAGCTGCAGATTGACCTCGGCGGCGCGACGGCGGCTGCCGAGCAGGCGCCAGGTGATCCAGCCGACGCCCCGGCCCAGCGCACGCTGCAGCATCCACGGCAGGCGGGCGATGGCGAAGGCGCCGAACATGGCGGCGAACATCGGCCAGTTGCGCGGATCGCGCAGCGACGGGCGGACGGCGGTGGTGGCATCGGACATTGCCCCATTCTACCAAGGCGGCCGCGTGTCTTTCCCGGGGGGCTCCCGTATCCTTGCCGCATGCGTAAAGACCCTGTCGAATGGATCCTGCGCGGCCTGTATTCGGTCGTGCTCTACATCCTGCTGCCGATCACCGTGTACCACCTGGTCTGGCGCGGCTTCCGGGTCCGTGAATACTTCCGGCGCTGGGACGAGCGCTACGCCTCCTATCCACAGCCGACCGGCCAGCCACGGGTCTGGCTGCACGCGGTGTCGGTGGGCGAGGTCAATGCCGCCGCGCCGCTGGTGAACGCCCTGCGTGAGCAGCGCCCGGACATCCGCTGGGTCATCACCACCATCACCCCGACCGGTTCGGAGCGCGTGCGAGCGCTGTGGGGCGATGCGCTGGACCACGTCTACCTGCCGTACGACGTGCCCGGCAGCGTCAATCGTTTCCTCGGTCACTTCCAGCCCAGCCTGGCGCTGATCCTGGAAACCGAACTCTGGCCGAACATGCTGTTCGGCTGCCGTGACCGGGGCATTCCGGTCTACATCCTCAATGCGCGCCTGTCTGCACGTTCGTTGCGCGGCTACCGGCTGCTGGCGGCGCTGATCCGGCGCGCCCTGCGTACGGTCACCTGCGTGGCCGCGCAGTCGCAGGATGACGCGGACCGCTTCGTGCAGCTGGGCGCTGCCCCGGAGCAGGTCCAGGCGCTGGGCAACCTGAAGTTCGACATCACCACGCCGGACGTGCAGGGCTTCGTCGAGCAGTTCCATGCCCGCGTGCCGGCCGGGCGCCCGGTGTGGATCGCCGCCAGTACCCACGATGGTGAAGAACAGGCGGTGGTCGACCTGCACCGTCGCCTGCGCCAGCAGCATCCCGACCTGCTGCTGCTGTGGGCGCCACGGCATCCCGAGCGCTTCCCGAAGGTAGAGGCGCTGGCGCGCGAACAGGGCTGGAACGTGGCCACCCGGCGCGCGAAGCAGTGGCCCGAGGCCGACACCGACGTGTTCGTCATCGACACCCTGGGCGAGCTGATGCCGTTCTATGCCTGCGCGCAGGTGGCATTTGTCGGTGGCAGCCTGCAGCCGATCGGTGGCCACAATCTGCTGGAGCCGGCGGCGATGGGCACTGCTGCCGTGACCGGCCCGCACCTGCACAACTTCGCCGAGATCTCGCGCCGCATGCGTGAGGCCGGCGCACTGCTGATCGGCGAGGACGTGCAGGCGGTCGGCGACCTGTTGCAGCACCTGCTCGACGATGTACAGGCGCGCCTGGACATGGCGCGCGCGGGCTGCACGCTGGTCAGCAATGGCCGAGGCGCCCTGCAGCGCACGCTGGCGCTGGTCGCGCCGCATCTGCCACCACCGCGGAGCTGAGGCGGATACCGGCAGCAGGCCGGTCGGCTGACGTGATCGACTGCATCAATTCTGCTTAGCGACCGGAATCCTGTCGCAGCAGGACCGGTTACGGGCCTTCCATCGTGTCTGCGGTCACATCGCGGAGCCCCCGGTACAGATTCTGATACCGCCCCGTGGCGCAGGCTGCCAGCCTGCTGCCGACCGCACCTGGGCGGATATCAAGGGGACTTGCGATGGACAGCGACAACAGCTGCGACCGGGATGCCTGCCTCGGCAGGGATCACGTCGCGACGGTGGCACTGACGCTGCTGCTGGGTGGCAGCGTGATCGCTCTGGTCGGTCAGCACACCGCCGCGCAGGCGGGACCGGCCATCGTACTGAGCCTGCTGTTGGCCGCGCTGGGCACCATGCCCCTGCTGTACTGTCTGCACGTCCTGAACCAGCAGCTGCCCGTCGCTGGTCTGCAGGGTCTGCTGCGCGCGGGATGGGGCAGGGCATCCGGCGGCCTGCTGGGTGGCATGTTGCTGCTGGAGCTGGTGGCGACCAGTGCCGGCGCGGCGCAATCCATGGCCAGTCATCTGCGCGTGTTCCTGCTCCGCTGCGGCATCGATGCCGGCAACGCCATGCCGGATCAGCTGGCGGCGGTGTTCGGCCTGCTTCTGCTTGGCGTGGTCGGGTTGCTGCCGCCACGTCGCGCGGTACTGGTTGCCTGTGCGCTGCTGACGATGAAGATCGGCATCGGCCTGCTCCTGCTGGCCCTGGCGGCGCGTTACGTGCACTACGCACTTTGGATCCCATGGTTGCCGGAAGCAACGGCGCCTTATCGTTTCGGACTGGGTGGGGTGCTGGCGGCGAGCGTACCGCTGCTCGGTGTGTTCGCCAGTGTTGGCCTTGCACTGGGATTTCCCGGCATCGGCCGGCAGGAGAACGCACGACAGCCGCTGCTGCTGGCGGGGATGCTGCTGCTGGCCATGTTGCTGCTCATCGTGCTGGCCGCGTTGCAGGCAGGCCTGGTGGAGTTTCCGGCATTGGCCAGTACGCGACCGTTGTCGGTGGCACTGCAGCAGCACCCGCAGCTGCACTGGATGATGCCGTTGCTGCCACTGGCCGGCGCGGCAGGGTTGGCGGCGCTGCTGCTGGTGTTGATGGGGGCGGCCGCGCGCCTGGCGATGCAGCTGTGGCCTGCGGCCCGCCATGCAGCGCCGGGATTGCGGGCGCGACTGGCGTACGGCGCGGTGGTGTTGTCGGCGGCGATGCTGGCGCTGGTGCTGCCCGTCGGTGCGCTGCCGGTGCTGCCTGGTCCGGCAACCCTGCTGGTGATGGCGGCCTTGTGCCTGGCCGTGCTTCGTGTGCAGGTGCCACCCTCACCCGTCTTGCCGGTGCTTGCGCCCGTGGCTGCGGCACTGTGCATGTTGGCCGCAGTGGAGCGGATGCGTGTCTGGCCGGGCTGATCGCCGTGCAACGCCCACAAAAAAGCCACCCTCGCGGGTGGCTTCTTCGTTGCCGGCAGGGCGACGACTCAGTGCGTGGTCGTTGCCGGGTTGCCCGCGTCCTGGGTCAGCAGGCGGTTCACGTCCTGCAGCTCGGCCACATCCAGCGCACCCAGCGACTGGCTCAGCAGCAGGCGGTTCTGCAGGAAGGTGTAGCGGGCCTGGGCGTAGTCCAGCTGCGCCGAGAACAGGATGCGCTGGTTCTGGATCACGTCCAGCACGGTTCGGGTACCGACTTCCAGGCCGACCTGCGACGCGTCGTACGCGCTCTGCGCCGAGACCACCGCCAGGCGACGGGCTTCCACTTCGCTGATGCCCTGCACCAGGGTCTGGTAGGCATTGCGGGTGTTGCGGTCCAGGGCGCGCTTCTGCTGTTCGTAGCCGTCCTGTGCGATGTCACGCTGGGCCAGCGCCTGGCGCACGCCCGACTGGGTGGCACCACCGGAGAAGATCGGCACGCTCAGGGTCAGGCCGATGCTGTTGGTGCGTGCATCCGGCGACAACGAGCCAGCACCGGTGCTGTCGCCCCAGGTGGCGGTCTTGCCCCAGCTGCCGCCCAGCGACAGGGTCGGGTAGTGGCCACCACGTGCGGCCTGCACGCCGGCCTCGGCGGCGCTGACCTTCAGTTCCTGTGCCTTCAGTGCCGGATTCTGGTTGGTGGCCTGGTGCACCAGCTCATCAATGTTGCCACGGTTGGCCGGCACTTCCGGGCGGAAGTCCGCCGGCAGGCCGCGCAGGTTCACCACCGGCTGGCCGGTCAGTTCGGTCAGGGCCTGGTAGTTATCGGCCAGGGTGTTCTGCGCAACGATGGTGTTGGCACGCGCCTGGTCGTACTGGGCGCGTGCTTCGTGCACGTCGGTGATCGGCGCCAGGCCCACTTCCAGGCGCTTGTCGGCGAAGTCGAACTGCTTCTTCGCGGCCGCTTCATTGGTCTGTGCGGCGTTCAGCGATTCGATCGCCACCAGCACGTTGAAATAGGCCGCCGAGGTGCGCACGATCAGGCTGTCGTTGGCCGAATCGAGGGTGAAATCCGCCGCCTTGCTCAGCTCGCGCTGCGAACGCAGGTTGTTGATCTGGGTCCAGTTGAACAGCGTCTGGCTGCCGTTGATCGTGTAGTTGCGGCGCTTGCTGGTGACAGTGCCGGAGTTGGCGTCATGGTCGGCTTCGCTGCGCGAGCGGTTCAGCGTGGCTGTGCCGTCGATCTGCGGCAGCAGGGCAGCGCGCGCCTGCACGGCGCCTTCCTTGTCGTACAGCCGGGTCGATTCGGCAGCCGACAGCTGCGGATCGCCGTTGCGGGCCATCTCGTAGACCTGCAGCAGGTCGGCGGCATGGGCGGACAACGGCAGCAGGGCAGTGGCCAGCGCAACAGCGAGGGATCGGCGGATCATTGCGGCTTCCTTGGACTCAGAGGTGGAACTGGGGTGCCGGGGCGGCACCGCGCAGGTAATCGATATCGGTCTCGAACAGGGACTCGCTGCTGCCGTCGGCCTTGACCAGCAGGGCCTCCATCGCCGGCGAGCGGCCGTGGATCACGAACAGGCGACCACCCGGACGCAGCCACGAAGCAAACTGTGACGGCACCACGTCGACCGCACCAGTGACACAGATCACGTCAAAGCGGCGTTCGGTCTGCCAGGACAGGGCGTCAGCCACTTCCACGCGGACGTTGGTGCCCAGGCCGGAAGCATCCAGGCGCGCACGTGCGGCGGCAGCCAGCTCCGGGTCGATCTCCAGGCTCAGCACGTCGCGCGCCAGCGCGCCGATGCAGGCTGCCAGGAAGCCGCTGCCGGTGCCGATCTCCAGCACTTCGTCACCCGGCTGCAGGTCCAGTGCCTGCAGGGTACGGCCCTCGATGACCGGCTTCATCATCTTCTGGCCATGGCCGATCGGCAGTTCGACATCGGCGTAGGCCAGTGCCCGGTGCGCGTCGGCGACAAAGGCCTCGCGCGGCAGGCGGGCCAGGACGTCGAGCACCTTGATGTCCAGCACGTCCCAGGGACGGATCTGCTGTTCCACCATCAGTTCGCGGGCGTGGGCGTAATCAATCGTCATGAGGTTCAAATCCAGCGCAGTGGGCCGGCCATTTTACCGGTGCCGGAGGCCGGCGGCGCGCCCAGAGCATCAGCTGCCGGGTGGCCGGGGTCGCAGTGCCGGAAGTCATCGCGACCTCCGGTTTGTTCAGTTTTGGTTATTCAGCCGTCCCGGCCCCTCGCGGCGCATAGGCGCGCAGGAAGAAGTCGATGCTGGCGGTCACATGGGCAAGAGGGTCGCACTCCACCGGTGACAGTGGCATGCCGCACATCATATGCATGTGCACTTCGCCCTTGACCAGCGTCAGGAACTGCTGACCGGCCAGGTAATAGTCGGGGATGTCCAGCTCGCCGCGTTCGCCGCGCGCGCGCAGGAAGTCGGCCAGGGCCTCGCAGGTACGCTCCGGGCCGGCCTGCCAGAACAGCTCGCGCAGGCGCTCATCGGTCTCCGGCGCCATCATCATGCGCTGGATCGAGATTGCCGCGTCGGAGGTGATCAGTTCGAAGAAGGCCAGGCCGATGCCGATCAGCTGGTCGCGCAGCGGGCCATCCGCGTCGGTCACGAACAGGGCATCGGGCAGCATTTCAATGCATTTTGACTGCACGGCCTCGGAGAACAGGGTCTCCTTGTCGCCGAAGTGGCTGTACACAGTCAGCTTCGAGACGCCCGCCTGAGCAGCGATGGTGTCCATGCTCACGCCGGTATAGCCCTGTTCGATGAACAGTGCCTTGGCTGCTTCAAGGATCGCCGCGCGCTTGCCGAGGTCCTTGGGACGCCCGGGTCCGGCGGCCTTGGCAGCGGGCTTGGCCGACGGCTTGCGGGAAGTGGGAGAACTCATCGCGACAATACTAGACCAAGCGGTTCGATATTTATACTATACCGGCCGGTTTATTAAATTGGGCCGGCAGTCGCGGCTCCCCCTTAGTTGCAACCCTGCGTTTTCAGGACGTTGACCGATGAAGATCGTGCGCTGGATGGGCGGTATGGTGTGGGTGGCTGCGCTGGCAGCCTGTTCGGGACAGGAACAGGCGCCACAGGCGGCCGTGCCAGTACTGGTGGTTCATCCCGGCGAACAGGCCGGACAGGCGCCGGCGGCGTTCCCGGGCACGGTGCGTGCCCGGCAGGAAAGCCCGCTGTCGTTCCGCGTCGGTGGCAACCTGGTCAAGCGCCATGTCGATGCCGGGCAACGGGTGAAGAAGGGCGATGTGCTGGCCGAGCTGGATGCAGCCGACTTCGCGTTGCAGGCCCGCGCTTCGCAGGCGCAGCTGGCCGCAGCTGAAGCCGACCTGGTGCGTGCCCGCGATGACCTCAAGCGCTACCAGGTGCTGGCGGACCAGCAACTGGTCAGCCGTTCGCAGCTGGACCAGCAGTCGGCCGCGTTCAAAGCGGCACAGGGCCAGGCCAACGCCGCCCGCGCCAACCTCGATGTGCTGCGCAACCAGGCCGACTACGCGCAGCTGCGCGCACCGGCTGACGGCGTGATCGCCAGCCGCGAGGCCGAGGCCGGGCAGGTGGTGTCCGCCGGCCAGACCATCTTCAACCTGGCCGCCGACGGTGGCCGCGAAGTGCTGATCGACCTGCCCGAAGCCACCATCCGCGACTATGCGGTTGGCCAGCCGGTCGAGGTGGAGTTGTGGAACCGCCCGGGCCAGCGCCTGCCGGGCACGATCCGCGAGATCGCTGCCGCCGCCGATCCGCAGGCACGCACCTATGCAACCCGGGTCAGCCTGGCAGCCGATGCGCTGGCCGATGTCGAGCTGGGCCAGAGTGCACGCGTCTACAGCAGCGCCGGCCGCCACGGCACCCTGCAGCTGCCGCTGGGCGCACTGCAGCGCGGTGCCAATGGTGCCGCCAGCGTGTGGGTGGTCGATCCGGCCAACAGCACGCTGAAGGCCGCAGTGGTCACCACCGGTGCGTTTGGCAGCGAGAGCGTGCCGGTGCTGTCCGGCGTGAACGCGGGTGACTGGGTGGTTGCCGCCGGTGGCCACCTGTTGCGGGCGGGCCAGCCGGTGATCGCCGTGGATCGGCAGAACCGCCCGGTGCTGAAGCCGGCCGCGCCGGCGGCTGCCGCCAAGGCCAAGGAGTAAGCCGGTGCGCCGCTTCAATCTATCCGAGTGGGCGCTGGCCAACCGACCCCTGGTGCTGTTCGCTATGCTGGCGTTCGCGCTGATCGGTGCGTGGTCGTACAAGCATCTGGGCCAGTCCGAAGATCCACCGTTCACCTTCAAGGCAATGGTGGTGCGCACGCTGTGGCCGGGTGCCACCGCCGAACAGGTCTCGCGGCAGGTGACCGAGCCGCTCGAGAAGGCACTGATGAACACCGGCGAGTATGAGTTCATCCGCTCGTACTCGCGACCGGGCGAGTCGCAGATCATCTTCATGGCGCGCGACAGCCTGCGTTCCAAGCAGATCCCGGACCTCTGGTACCAGGTACGCAAACGCGTGGGCGACATCCGCCCGACGTTGCCGCGCGAAATCGTCGGCCCGTTCTTCAACGATGAGTTCGGCGACACCTACGGCAACATCTATGCGTTGACCGGCAAGGGCTTCGACTATGCGGTGATGCGTGATTACGCCGACCGCATCCAGCTGGAACTGCAGCGCGTGCCTGACGTCGGCAAGATCGACCTGGTCGGCCTGCAGGACGAGAAGGTGTGGATCGAGCTGTCCAACACCCGCCTGGCGACGCTGGGTGTGTCGATGCAGCAGGTGCAGCAGGCACTGGCCGACCAGAACGCGGTCACCGGCACCAGCTTCTTCGAGACCGCCACCGACCGCGTGCAGCTGCGCGTGACCGGCCAGTTCAACGACATCGACGCCATCCGCCAGTTCCCGATCCGTGCTGGCGACCGCACCGTGCACCTGGGTGACATTGCCGAGGTCAAGCGCGGCTTCGCCGATCCGGCGTCGCCGAAGATGCGCTTCATGGGCGAAGAGGCCATCGGCCTGGCGGTGGCGATGAAGGATGGCGGTGACATCCTCAAGCTCGGCGCCAACCTTGATGCCGAGTTCGAACGGCTGCAGAAGACCCTGCCGGCCGGCATGCAGCTGCGCAAGGTCTCCGACCAGCCGCAGTCGGTGGAGGAGTCGGTCGGCGAGTTCGTGCAGGTGCTGACCGAAGCAGTGGTGATCGTGCTGCTGGTCAGCTTCTTCTCGCTGGGCCTGCGCACCGGCCTGGTGGTGGGTGTGACCATCCCGCTGGTGCTGGCGATGACCTTCTTCGTCATGCACTACTTCGACATCGGCCTGCACAAGATCTCGCTGGGCGCGCTGGTGCTGGCGCTGGGCCTGCTGGTGGACGATGCGATCATCGCGGTGGAGATGATGGCCACCAAGATGGAGCAGGGTTACGACCGCCTGCGCGCGGCCAGCTTCGCTTGGGAGTCGACCGCGTTCCCGATGCTGACCGGTACGCTGATCACGGCGGCCGGCTTCCTGCCGATCGCCACGGCCGCATCGAGCACTGGCGAGTACACCCGTTCGCTGTTCCAGGTGGTGACCATCGCACTGGTGGTGTCGTGGATTGCCGCAGTGCTGTTCATCCCGTACCTGGGCGACAAGATGCTGCCGGACCTGTTCAATCCGCAGCCACCGAAGCCCGGCAGCCTGTCCGCGCGCTGGCTGGCCAAGCGCCAGCAGTGGGCCGACCGCTATCCGGCGCTGGCCAACCTGATCGCACCGCCACAGCACGGGCACGACCATGATCCGTACCAGCGCCCGTTCTACCGCAGCTTCCGTCGCTTCCTCGATGGCTGCCTGCGCCACCGCTGGTGGGTGATCGCCGCGACCATCGCCCTGTTCGTGTTCTCGCTGATGATGTTCCGCTTCGTGCCGCAGCAGTTCTTCCCGGATTCGACCCGGCCGGAACTGATGGTGGACATCGAACTGGCCGAGGGCGCGTCGTTGCGCTCGACCCAGGCCCAGGCCGAGAAGCTGGAGAAGCTGCTGTCCAACCGCGAGGGCATCGCCAACTACGTGTCCTACGTGGGCACCGGTTCGCCGCGTTTCTACCTGCCGCTGGACCAGCAGCTGCCGGCCACCAACTTCGCCCAGTTCGTGGTGCTGGCCAAGGACATCAAATCACGCGAAAGCACCCGTGATTGGCTGCTGCACGAAGTGATTCAGAAGTTCCCGGACGTGCAGATGCGCGTGACCCGCCTGGAGAATGGTCCGCCGGTCGGTTACCCGGTGCAGATGCGCATCTCCGGCGAGCACATCGAGAAGGTGCAGGCGATCGCGCGCCAGGTCGAAGCCAAGGTGCGTGAGAACCCGCACGTGATGAACGTCAACCTGGACTGGAGCGAGCCGAGCAAGGTAGTGCGGCTGGTGATCGACCAGGAGCGTGCCCGCGCGTTGGGCGTGAGCAGTGCCCAGGTCAGCCAGTTCCTGTCCAGTTCACTGGCCGGGCAGTCGGTGAGCGTGTATCGCGAAGGCAACCGCCAGATCGAGATGCTGCTGCGCGGGCCGGCCGATGAGCGCAACCAGCTGGAGCTGCTGTCCAGCCTGTCGATGCCCACCGCCAACGGCGGCAGCATAACGCTGTCGCAGGTGGCGACGATGGAGTACGGCTTCGAGGACGGCATCATCTGGCACCGCAACCGCCTGCCGACGGTAACCGTGCGTGCCGACATCAGCGATGGCATGCAGCCGCTGGACGTGGTGCACCAGATCCTGCCGACGCTGGACGGCATCCGTGCCGAGCTGCCCAGCGGCTACCTGCTGGAAACCGGCGGTACCGTGGAGGATTCGGCACGTGGCCAGAACTCGATCAAGGCCGGCATGCCGCTGTTCCTGGTGGTGGTGGCGACACTGCTGATGCTGCAGCTGCGCAGCTTCTCGCGTGCGGCGATGGTGCTGGTGACCGCGCCGCTGGGCATCATCGGTGCGACCCTGTTCCTGCTGCTGTTCCGCGCGCCATTCGGCTTCGTAGCGCTGTTGGGCACGATTGCACTGGCCGGTATGATCATGCGCAACTCGGTGATCCTGATCGACCAGATCCAGCAGGACATCGATGCCGGGCATGACCGCTGGCATTCGATCATCGATGCCACGGTGCGCCGTTTCCGCCCGATCGTGCTGACCGCGCTGGCAGCGGTGCTGGCGATGATTCCGCTGTCGCGCAGCGCGTTCTATGGCTCGATGGCGATCTCGATCATGGGTGGCCTGATCGTGGGCACCGTGCTGACCCTGGTGTTCCTGCCGGCGCTGTACGCGGCGTGGTTCCGGGTGAAGCCGGATGAATCCGGGGCGTAATGCCCCGGGTTCTGCGGCCGGGGGCGCATGGCGTGGATCTACTACGGTGGGCTTGGTGGGTGCCAACCTTGGTTGGCACTGATGCGTGCATCCACGCATGGCGTGGATCTACTGCGGTGGGCCTGGTGGGTGCCAACCTTGGTTGGCACTGATGCATGCATCCACGCATGGCGTGGACCTACTGCAGCTGCAGGCCGCTCCGCAGCACTGGCAGCAGCCATTCAATGAACACCTGCACGCGCAGCGCACGGTGTTGCCGGTGCGGTTGCAACAGCGTCACCGGCAAGGGCTGCGCCACGTACTGCGGCATTACCTCCACCAATGCGCCTGACTGCAGTTCGGCCTGCACGTCGTAGCGTGGAATCTGCAGCAACCCCAGTCCCGCCACGCAGCACGCGATGGACGCCTCGGCGCTGTTCACCCGTACCCAGCCGGGCATCGGCAGCGTGCGCAACTGGCCACCGTCCTGCCATTCCCACGGTTCCACCCGTGCCGTGGTCGGCGATGCATAGTTCACCGCGCGGTGCTGCTGCAGGTCGGCAGGATGCTGCGGCACACCATGCTCGCGCAGGTAGGCCGGCGCGGCAACGTTGACGAAGTCGAGCTGGCCCAGTGTGCGCGCCACCAGGCTGGAGTCACCCAACTGACCGACCCGCAGGACCGCATCGCAACCGTCCTCGATCAGGTTCACCGCGCGGTCGGTCATGCCCAGGTCCACTTCCACCTGTGGATGGCGCGCGAAGAAGTCGGGCAGCGCCGGGGCAATGATGCGGCGGCCGATGCGGCTGGGCACGTCGATCTTCAGCAGGCCCACCGGCTGCGCGTCATCCTGTCGGAACAGCGATTCGGCGTCTTCAACCTCTTCGATCAGGCGCAGGCAGCGGGCATGGAACACGTCGCCGTCGTGGGTGGTGGAGACCCGCCGGGTCGAACGCTGCAGCAGGCGGGTGCCGAGCCGCTGCTCCAGCTCCGCAATGGCCGCCGAGACGGTGGAGCGGGGCAGGCCGAGCTGGTCGGCGGCGCGGGTGAAGCTGGCGCACTCCACCACCCGGGTGAAGATGCGGAAGCGATCGATCCGGTCCATTGTTCGCTGGCTCTGGAAAGTTAAGTCAATGTGGCGGGCTTTATCCGCATTTTCTGCACGATATCGTCGTCAGGGCAGGGTTGCCAACCCGGGCAGCCTCCTCCCCGAGACCGAAGCCATGACCGACCATTCCCTCAAGGGCAAGACCGTGCTGATCGCTGGTGGCGCCAAGAACCTGGGCGGCCTGATCGCCCGCGACTTCGCTGCACAGGGCGCCAAAGCCATCGTCATCCACTACAACAGCGCCGCCACCCAGGCCGACGCAGAGGCGACCGTCGCCGCCGTGCAGGCCGCCGGCAGCAAGGCGGTGGCGCTGCAGGGCGACCTGACTTCGGCCGCAGCGATGGAGCGCTTGTTCGCCGATGCCGTGGCTGCAGTCGGCCGGCCGGACATCGCCATCAATACCGTCGGCAAAGTGCTGAAGAAGCCGATGCTGGAGATCAGCGAAGCCGAGTACGACGAGATGAGCGCGGTCAACGCGAAGACCGCGTTCTTCTTCCTCAAGGAAGCCGGCCGCCACGTCAACGACGGTGGTCGCATCTGCACCCTGGTCACCTCATTGCTGGGTGCCTACACGCCGTTCTATTCCAGCTACGCCGGTACCAAGGCGCCAGTCGAGCACTTCACCCGCGCGGCGTCGAAGGAGTTCGGTGAGCGTGGCATCTCGGTGACCGCGATCGGCCCTGGTCCGATGGACACGCCGTTCTTTTATCCGGCCGAGAGTGCCGATGCGCAGGCGTATCACAAGACCGCGGCCGCACTGTCGGCGTTCACCCGCACCGGCCTGACCGACATCGCCGACATCGTGCCGTGGATCCGCTTCCTGGTCACCGATGGCTGGTGGATGACTGGCCAGACCATCTTGGTCAATGGCGGTTACACCACCAAATAACGCAGCCACGCAGGGCGTGGCTCTACTGCGGTGGTGGGTGCCAACCTTGGTTGGCACGGATGGCACATCCACGCATGGCGTGGATCTACAGTAGAGCCACCCCATGGGTGGCTGCGCACAATGTCCAAAGGGAGAGGCGCCACGCATGGCGTGGCGCTATCGGATCAGTTGAGTTTGGCCAGCACCGCGTCGGTGGCGGCAGCGGTGCTGACGGCCTGGCCCTTGGCGGCCAGATCGGCGGTGAACACGCCATCGTCCAGTACCGCATGCACGGCCGCTTCCACCGCGGCGGCTTCTGCTTCCAGTCCCAGCGAATGGCGCAGCAGCATCGCTGCACTGAAGATCGTTGCGTAGGGATTGGCGATGCCCTTGCCGGCGATATCCGGCGCCGAACCGTGGATGGGTTCG
This sequence comes from Stenotrophomonas maltophilia, assembly GCF_002138415.1. Taxonomy (NCBI): domain Bacteria; kingdom Pseudomonadati; phylum Pseudomonadota; class Gammaproteobacteria; order Lysobacterales; family Lysobacteraceae; genus Stenotrophomonas; species Stenotrophomonas maltophilia. Next base: position 3,820,456 of record NZ_CP015612.1, on the reverse strand, counting down.
TAGATGCCGACCGTACCCGGTTCGCCCAGAGAGGCCGAGGGCAGCAGACCCAGCGAGCCGGCCAGCATCGACGCTTCATCGGTGAGGATGTCGCCGAACATGTTCTCGGTGACGATCACGTCGTACTCGCGCGGCTTGGCCAGCAGGTGCATCGCCATCGAATCAACCAGCTGGTGTTCCAGTGCTACCTCCGGGAATTCCTCGCGGCCGATGCGCGCGGCCACGTCACGCCACAGGCGCGAGGTTTCCAGCACATTGGCCTTGTCCACCGAGGTGACCTTGCCGCGACGCTGCTGCGCCAGGCGGAAGGCACTGCGCAGCACGCGTTCGATCTCGGCCACGGTGTAGCGGCACAGGTCGCTGGCGCTGTCGGCGTCGCGGGTCTTGTCGCCGAAGTAAATGCCGCCGGTCAGCTCGCGCACCACCACGAAGTCCACGCCCTGCAGCAGCTCGGCCTTGATCGGCGAGGCGTGCAGCGCGGCTTCATGGGTGCGCACCGGGCGCAGGTTGGCGTACAGGCCCAGCGCCTTGCGGATCGCCAGCAGCCCCTGCTCCGGGCGCACCTTGGCATTCGGGTCGGACCACTTCGGGCCACCGACTGCGCCCAGCAGCACCGCGTTCGCGGCCTTGCAGGCTTCCAGGGTCGACGCCGGCAGTGGCTCGCCATGGCGATCGATGGCGACGCCACCGATGTCGTGCTCGCTGAAGGTGAAGGTGTGGTTGAAGCGTTCGGCGACGGCCTTCAGGACGGCAACCGCGGCGGCGGCCACTTCCGGGCCGATGCCATCACCGGGCAGGACAACAATTTCAGTGTGCATGCTCACTCTCGTAGCGTTCGATTTCAGGGACACGGCCCAACAGATACCCCAACTGGTCGACACCTTCCAGCAGGCAGGTCTGCGAGAAGCCATCCAGCGGGAAGGAATAGACGCGGCCGTCGGGGGTGCGCAGCTCGCGCGCGGCCACGTCGATGGTCAGTTCATCGTCCGGGCGCTGCATCAGCGCCTGCACGTCGGCCTCGTCCAGCACGATCGGCAGCAGACCGTTCTTCAGCGAGTTGCCGCGGAAGATGTCGGCGATCTCGCTGCTGACGATGGCGCGCAGGCCCAGGTCGGTCAGTGCCCACGGCGCATGTTCGCGCGAGGAACCGCAGCCGAAGTTGCGGCCCGCCAGCAGGATGCTGCGGCCGGCGTTGTGCGGCTGGTTGAAGGCGAAGTCGGCCACGGGCGAACCGTCGGCCTGCCAGCGCCAGTCATTGAATGCGTTGCGGCCCAGGCCGGCGCGTTCGGTGGTGGACAGGAACCGTGCCGGAATGATCTGGTCGGTGTCGATGTTGGTCTGCGCCAGCACCACGCTGGACGAGGTCAGGGTACGGAAACCGGCCATCACGCCACCTCCTGTGCGAACAGTTCGCGGGTATCGGCAACGTGCCCGTTCACCGCGGCCCACGCCGCGCTCATCGGCGAGGCCAGCAGCGTGCGCGAACCGGGGCCCTGGCGGCCCTCGAAGTTGCGGTTGCTGGTGCTCACGGCCAACTGGCCGGGTGCGACCAGATCGCCGTTCATGGCAATGCACATCGAGCAGCCCGGCTCGCGCCACTCGGCACCGGCCGCGCGCACGATCTCGTGGATGCCCTCGGCCTCGGCCTCGCGCTTGACGATCTCCGAGCCCGGCACCACCAGCATGCGTACCCGCTCGGCGACGCGACGGCCGCGCAGCACCTGCGCCACTTCGCGCATGTCGCTCAGGCGGCCGTTGGTGCACGAACCGACGAACACCACGTCCACCGGTGTTCCGGCCAGCGCCTTGCCGGCCTGGAAATGCATGTAGTCCAGGCCCTTCTGTGCGGCGGCGTCGTTGGCCGCGGGAATTGGCGCATCCACCGCGATGGCGGTGCCCGGGTGGGTGCCCCAGGTCAGGGTCGGGCGGATGTCGGCAGCGTCGATGTGTACTTCGCTGTCGAAGCGCGCGCCCTCATCGCTGCGCAGCTGCTGCCAGCGCGTCACTGCAGCATCGAAATCGGCCCCCTTGGGCCCGCGCGGCGTAGCGGCGACGAAGTCGAAGGTGACCTGGTCGGGAGCGACCATGCCGGCGCGCGCGCCCGCTTCGATCGACATGTTGCACAGGGTCATGCGCTGTTCCATGTCCATCGCTTCGATGGTGCTGCCACGGAACTCGATGACATGGCCGGTACCACCGTTGACGCCGATCACGCCGATGATATGCAGGACCACGTCCTTGGCGCCGACGCCCGGCGCCAGCGGGCCGTCGACGGTGATCGCGAAGGTCTTCGCCTTGCGCTGCAGCAGGCATTGCGTAGCCAGCACGTGGCCGACTTCGCTGGTGCCGATGCCGAACGCCAGCGAGCCGAAGGCACCATGGGTGGAGGTGTGGCTGTCGCCACAGACGATGGTCATGCCGGGCTGGGTGAAGCCCTGTTCCGGCGCGATCACGTGGACGATGCCGCGGTTGTCCGAAGCCATGTCGAACAGCTCGATGCCGTGCTCGGCGCAGTTGCGTGCCAGCGTGGCGACCTGTGCCTCGGAGGCGGCGCTGGCGTAGGGCAGCGTTCCGTCGGCGGCGGCCGGCAGGGTCGGCGTGGAGTGGTCCATCGTCGCTTTGGTGCGGTCCGGCCTGCGCGGTGACAGGCCGCGTTCGCGCAGCTCGGTGAACGCCTGCGGCGAGGTTACCTCGTGGATCAGGTGCAGGTCGATGTACAGCACGGCGGGCGCGCTGTCGGATTCGGGAACCACCACGTGGGCGTCCCACAGTTTGTCGTACAGGGTGCGGGGTGCGGAAGTCATGCGTATGCCTGGCAGAAGTACGAAATAGCGAACATCAGTAAAGAATGCGGAGCGGTCAAGTCAGCGACGGCGGGCGAGCACGCGCAGCCGCACGTAGTCGGCCAGCGGCTGGCCGGCGGCATTGCGCGGCAGCTCCGCCAGCAGCGCGGTTGCTGCCTCGCGCACGGTAGCGCGTGCCTCGGCCGGCAGGTCGTCCAGCAGCGGTGCGGCGAATACCCGCAGCCAGCCGGCCACGCCGGTCGGCAGTGCGGTCGGGCGCGGCGTGCACTCGATCAGTTGCACCTGGAAGCCATGCTGGCGCAGGCGGTCGGCATAGGCATCGGCAGTGGGGAAGTACCACTGGAAGGCACTGGCGCCGTGGCCGTGGGCTACGCGTGCAGCCTGTACCGCAGCAATGATCGTGGCCACGTTGCCATGGCCGCCGAATTCGGCGACGAAGCGGCCACCGGGACGCAGTGCGCGGCGCACACCTTCCATCACCCGGTCGGGGTTGCCCATCCAATGCAGTGCCGCATTGCTGAACACCGCATCGAACTCACTGTCGAACGACAGCGCGTGGCCATCCATCACCTGCGCATCGACACCACGCGCGCGGGCGGCGATCACCAGTTCCGGTGAGGCATCCACGCCGTGGATGTGCGCGCCACTGAGCGCCAGCTCGGTGCTGAGCACACCATCTCCACAGCCCAGGTCGAGGATGCGTTCACCGGCGCGCGGGTCGAGCAGGCGCGATACCGCGCCGCCGAGCAGCGGCACGAAGCCGGCATCGATCGCATAGTCCTGGGCGTTCCACTGCTGGCCAGCGGCGCTGGCCGGGGTGGGGGTGTCGAAGGCGCTCATGGTAGGTTCCTCAGGCGGTGGCAGGGGTGGCAACGTCGGTGCTGCTGTGGGCGGCGGCCTGACGCTGGCGCAGCAGGCGGTTGGCCACATCCAGCCAGGCCAGCGCGGAGGCCTCGATGATGTCCTTGCTGGTGCCGGTGCCGTCGTACTCCACGCCTTCGTGGCGCACGCTCAGATTGGCTTCGCCGCGCGCATCGGCGCCGATGCCGACGCTGTGCACGTGGTAGCTGTCCAGCATCAGCTGCACGCCGGTGGCAGCCGACAGCGCGCCGAACAGCGCATCGACAGGGCCGTCGCCCTGCGCGGTCTCGGCTACGCGGTTGCCGTCCGGGTCGGACAGTTCCACCAGCGCATTCGCGCGGCTGCCGACGTCGCTGATGGTCATCGACGCCAGTCGATAGCCCTGTGCATTGGAGCCGCCCTGCATCAGCGTCTGCAGGTCGGCATCGGTGACCACGCGCTGCTGCTCGCACAGGCCCTTGAACTGCTCGAACACCAGCTTCAGCTCGTCTTCGTCCAGCCAGAAGCCCAGCGCACGCAGGCGTGCTTCGACGGCAGCGCGGCCACTGTGGCGGCCCAGCACCATCTGCGAGTCTTCCCAGCCCACGTCTTCCGGACGCATGATTTCGTAGGTGCCGCGATGGCGCAGCATGCCGTGCTGGTGGATGCCCGATTCGTGGGCGAAGGCATTGGCACCGACGATGGCCTTGTTGCGCTGTACCGGCATGCCGACCAGGCGCTGCAGCAGCTGCGAGGTGCCGACGATGCGCGGGGTGTTGATGGAACTGTCCTGCTCGTAGAAGGCCTGGCGCACCTTCAGCACCATCGCGATCTCTTCCAGCGAGCAGTTGCCGGCGCGTTCGCCGATGCCGTTGATGGTGCACTCGACCTGGCGCGCGCCGCCTTCGATGGCGGCCAGCGAGTTGGCCACGGCCAGGCCCAGGTCGTTGTGGCAGTGCGCGCTGAAGATCACATTGGCGGCATTCGGCACGTCGGCGACGCCGGCGATGACCTGCTGGAACATCGCGCGGATCTCTTCCGGCGTGGTGAAGCCGACGGTGTCGGGCAGGTTGATGGTGGTGGCGCCGGCGGCAATGGCCACGCGCGCGACTTCGATCAGGTAGTCCAGCTCGGTGCGGGTGGCATCCTCGGCCGAGAACTCGACATCGTCGATGTACGAGCGGGCCAGCGATACATGCTTGCGTACCGACTCCAGCACCTGCTCGCGGGTCATCCGCAGCTTGTGCTCGCGGTGCAGCGGGCTGGTCGACAGGAAAACGTGCAGGCGCGGGTTGGCCGCGGCTTCCAGTGCACGTGCCGAGGTTTCGATGTCCGCCTGCAGGCAGCGCGACAGCACCGCCAGGGCCAGGCTCGGGCGGCGCAGTTCGCGGCCGATCAGTGCCATCGCCTCGCGGTCGGACTGCGAGCTGGCCGGGAAGCCGGTCTCGATGATGTCCACGCCCAGTTCGTCCAGCGCACGCGCCATCACCAGTTTCTGCGGCGGGCTCATGCTGCAGCCGGGGGACTGCTCGCCGTCACGCAGGGTGGTGTCGAAGATGCGGATGCGCGGGGTGGTAATTCGTTCGATGGTGGTCACAGGGAAATCTCCTCGACAGCGGGCGTGACGGCTTGCAGGGGGGAAGGGGAAGAGGTGTGGGAAGCGGTGGCGCTGGCCTTGCTGGGCGAGCGCGGGGATTCGCTGCGCCGTCGCCGCGGTTTGCGTGGCGGGCGCGGACGGATGTCGGTGAGCAGGCCGGCCAGTACGCCGGCATCGATGTTGCCGCCGGAGACCACCGCGCATTTGCGGCGGCCGGCGACGCGGCGGCCGGCGGCCAATGCCAGCGCACCGGCGCCCTCGGCGATGATGTGTTCTTCCAGCGCCAGCCGCACCAGGGTCTCGCGCAGCTCGGCTTCGCGCACGATCACCACGTCGTCCAGCAGCGAGGTGCACAGGCGGCGGGTCAGGAAGCCGGGAATCTTCACCCGCACACCGTCGGCCAGCGAGGCAACGGGAGCGATCTCGCGCACGTCGCCACGGATCGCACGTGCCATCGAATCCACGCCCTCCACCTGCGCGCCGACCACGCGCACGCCCTGTGATTTCAGTGCCAGTGCAACGCCGGAGGCCAGCCCACCGCCGCCGATCGGCACGATCACCACGTCCGGCGCGTGCGCGGCCAGCTCGATGCCGACGGTGCCCTGGCCGGCAATCACATCGGCATCGTCGAACGCGGACAGGAAGCGGTAGCCATGGCGCTGTGCCAGTTCGACCGCGAAGGCGTAGGCCTCGTCATAGCTGGTGCCATGCTGGCGCACGGTGGCGCCCCAGTGAGCGACGCCGGCGATCTTGGTGGCCGGTGCGCCGTGTGGCATCACGGTGATGGCCGGCACGTCCAGGCGGTAGGCCGCCCACGCCACGCCCTGGGCATGGTTGCCGGCCGAAGCGCAGATCACTGGCCGGGTATCGCCGCGCTCGCGACCGGCCAGCAGCGCGTTCAACGCGCCGCGTACCTTGTAGGAGCCGGTGCGCTGCAGGTTCTCCAGCTTCAGCCAGGTGCCGAAGCGTTCGGCATGGTGCAGCGGGGTGGGCGGCAGGAAGCGGCGCAGGCGGGCCTGCGCTGCCAGAACGTCGGCGACGCTTACGTCGCCGACATCGCTTTCCTGGCTGGTGTCAGCGGCCGGCATGGGCCACCAGCGCGGTGCGGAAGACCGCCGCATGCGGGCACGGGCGACGAAGAAGACGCCTCCGTACCGGCACCGTGGTCACTACGGTACGGGTGTTCATACGGATGCTCCTTCCACGGCGGTGACCTGCACGGACACGCAGTCGTAGATCTTCTCGATCTGCCGGCACAGCGTTTCCGCCGGGCGCTGGCCGTCCACCACCAGCTGCAGGTGCCAGCGGCCATCGTCGGCGGCCACCGGCGCACCGCTGATCGCACGCGGCGCGAAGCCACGGCGTTCGGCCATGCCGATCACGCGCAGCAGCGCGCCTTCGGCCGGGTGCAGCACCAGGTCAAGCCGGTATTGCATTGGGGGTCTCCTGGCGGGCGTGGGCGGGATTGCTTTCCAGCATCGTGCTGTTGGCGGTGTTCGGCGGCACCAGCGGCCACACGTTGGCGCGTGCATCGATGGCCACGTGCAACAGTGCCGGGCCCGGTTCGGCCAGCAGCGCGGCCAGGCCGCCTTCCACGTCGTCGCGGTTGTCGATGCGGGTGGCGGCGATGCCGAACACCTGCGCCAGTGCCACGAAGTCCGGGTTGTCGGACAGGTCGATCTCGCTGTAGCGCTCGGCGAAGAACAGCTCCTGCCACTGCCGCACCATGCCCAGCGAACTGTTGTCCAGCAGCACGATCTTCACCGGCAGGCGGCAGCGCGCGATGGTGGCCAGCTCCTGCACGTTCATCATGAAGCTGCCGTCGCCGGATACCAGCACCACGGTGCGATCGGGGCAGGCAAACTGCGCACCCATCGCGGCCGGCAGGCCGAAGCCCATGGTGCCCAGCGCGCCACTGGTCAGGTGGTTGCGCGGGTGGTTGAAGCGGCAGTGCTGCGCCACCCACATCTGGTGCTGGCCGACATCGCAGGCGATCACTGCATCGGCCGGTGCCAGCTCGCTCAGGCGCTTCAGCAGCGCCGGGGCGTAGATGTGCTGGCCCGGTGCGTCGTAGCGTGCTGCGAAACGATCGCGATGCTGTGCACAGCGCTTGCGCCATGCGTCCTGGTGGGCCTTGGGGGAGGGGAAGGCCGCACGCAGGGCGCGGATGGCATGGCCGACATTGCCGGGCACGGCGACATCAGCGCTACGCAGCTTGGAGATCTCGTAGGCGTCGGCATCGATGTGGACGACACGGGCGAACGGTGCGAACTCGGCCAGCTTGCCGGTGGCACGGTCGTCGAAGCGTGCACCCAGCACCAGCAGCAGGTCGCTTTCCTGCACCGCCATGTTGGCCGCGCGGGTGCCGTGCATGCCCAGCATGCCCAGCGACTGCGGATGACTGGCCGGCAGTGCACCCAGGCCGCGCAGGGTCATCACAGTGGGGATGGCGCTGGCCTCGACGAAGTCACGCAGGTCCTGCACCGCATCACCCAGCGCGATGCCACCACCGGCGTAGACCACCGGCTTCTCCGCCGCCGCCAGTGCGGCGATGGCCTCGGCGATGGCGGCCTCGGCCGGCGCCGGCGGCGGTTCGACGCTGCTGGGCGCATGGGCCGGCAGATGGCTGGCATCGGCCAGCTGCACGTCCTTGGGCAGATCGATCAGCACCGGTCCCGGACGACCTTCGCGGGCGATGCGGAACGCATCGGCCACGACCCGCGGCAGGTCATCGACGCTGCGCACCAGCCAGCTGTGCTTGACGATCGGCATCGTCAGGCCGAACACATCCAGCTCCTGGAAGGCGTCGGTGCCCAGCAGCGGTGTGCCGACCTGACCGGTGATGCAGACCATCGGTACCGAATCCAGCATCGCATCGGCAATGCCGGTGACCAGGTTCGAGGCGCCCGGGCCGGAGGTGGCCACGCAGACGCCCACCTGGTTGCTGGCGCGGGCGAAGCCGTTGGCGGCCAGCGCTGCGCCCTGCTCATGGCGTACCAGGATGTGCTTCAGCGACGAATCCACCAGCGCGTCGTAGAACGGCATGATGGTGCCACCGGGATAGCCGAACAGCGTACGGACGCCCTCGGCCTCCAGCGCCTGGGTCAGCCAGCGCGCGCCGTTGGGCGGCGCGCTGCGATGTGTCGAAGAGTTCATGGGGGAACCTTGCAAAGCGGGTGGGGGAGGCCGCGTGGTTACGCGGCCTGTCCTTGCAACCAGACCATCTTGGCGCGCAGTTCCTTGCCCACCTTTTCGATCGGGTGCTCCAGGTCGGCCTGCTTGAACCTGTTGTAGTTCGGCAGGCCCGCTTCGTACTCGGCCACCCAGTTCTTGGTGAAGGTGCCGTCCTGGATGTCCTTCAGCACTTCCTTCATGCGTGCCTTGGTGCCGGCATCGATCACGCGCGGGCCGCTGACGTAGTCGCCGTACTGCGCGGTCTCGGAGATGAATTCCAGCATGCGCGAGATGCCGCCTTCGTAGAACAGGTCCACGATCAGCTTCAGTTCGTGCAGTACTTCGTAGTAGGCGATCTCCGGCTGGTAGCCGGCTTCGACCAGGGTCTCGAAACCGGCCTGCACCAGCGCCGAGGCGCCGCCGCACAGCACCGCCTGCTCGCCGAACAGATCGGTCTCGGTTTCTTCCTTGAAGGTGGTCTGGATCAGGTTGGCGCGGGCGCCGCCGAGGCCGGCCGCATAGGCCAGGGCGTACTCGGCCGCCTTGCCGCTCTTGTCCTGGTAGACCGCCCAGATGCACGGCACGCCACGGCCGATTTCATACTCGCGACGCACCAGCGCGCCGGGGCCCTTGGGTGCGACCAGCACGACATCGAGGTCCTCGCGCGGCGTGATCATGTCGAAGTGCACGTTCAGGCCGTGCGCGAACAACAGCACCGCACCCTGTTTCATGTTCGCAGCCAGCACGTCGTCGTAGAGCTTCTTCTGCACCATGTCCGGGGTCAGCACGGCGACCAGGTCGGCATCCTTCACCGCGTCGGCCGGTGCTTTCACGGTGAAGCCATCGGCCTGTGCCTTGACCTCGGTCGGGCCGCCCGGGCGCAGGCCTACCACCACGTCGAAGCCGGATTCGCGCAGGTTCAGTGCGTGGGCGCGGCCCTGGCTGCCGTAGCCGATGACGGCGATCTTGGTCTGGGGCAGGTCGTTGGTGCTCATGGGGGAGGTTCCTTGCGGTGGGAAGAAAAAAGAACGGCCGGTCGTCGAGGTGACGTGCCGGCCGGTCAGGGGAAAGCGGTGGAGGAGGCGCCGCGCATCGCACAGGCACAGCCACCACGAGGCGTCGCGGTGGTGTGGGTCCGGGTTTTGCGTTGGGCGTTGTGCATGGTGGTTGCGTCTGAAACCAGGTCCTGGAATGAAAAAACCCGCACCGGGGCGGGTGCGGGTTTTTGAAGAGTTCCGGTGTGTTTGTTGCTTACACGCTGGCTCGTCCCGCACCTGTTGGTTGGGTAATAAGTACGAGCACAAGAATCGAACGCAGCGAGGCGGCGCCGGTGTCGGCGGCTTCGATGTGGGTTCGCGGTGGCGTGTTGTGATGCAACATGTGATCGAGAGAAACACAGCCGTTTCGGCGATGTCAACCCTCGCGACGGATTTTTTATCGGTTTCCAGTGCATCCAGCGCAATCGCTTGCGGCACAAGGATGGTTGCCGCTGAAAGTGTTTCGGTGAACCCGAATTCACTCCTTTCAGGGCAGTTTTTGCGCGGAATCCGGCGAATTTTTGCCTTGGTGGGGCGGACCGTGTTCCGCACCCACCCCAGGATCAACGCCCATGACCTCTGCCCGATACCGCGTGAAGGCTGCAGCGGCGAAGATCGGGGAACCACCCTTCCATCGGAACCCGACCGTGTCCCGACGCCTTGCCCGTTCCCTGATCGCCGCCGCCGTGCTGGCTGCCGTGCCCGCGCTGTCCTTTGCCGCCGACCGCATCACCGGCCACACCTTCGCCACCCGTTCGGAGGTGATCGCCCCGCATGCGATGGCCGCCACCTCGCAGCCACTGGCCACCCAGATCGCGCTGGACGTGATGAAGGGCGGTGGCTCGGCGGTGGACGCGGCGATTGCCGCCAATGCCGCGCTTGGCCTGATGGAGCCGACCGGCAACGGCATCGGTGGTGACCTGTTCGCCATCGTATGGGACCCGAAGACGCAGAAGATCTATGGCTACAACGGCTCGGGCCGCTCGCCGAAGTCGCTCACCCTGGCCGAGTTCCAGCGCCGTGGCCTGAAGGACATCCCGGCCACCGGCCCGCTGCCGGTGTCGGTACCTGGCGCGGTCGACGGCTGGTTCGCACTGCACGAGCGCTTCGGTCGCAAGCCGATGGCGGACAACCTGGCGCCGGCCATCCGCTACGCCCGCGAGGGCCACCCGGTGGCCGAAGTGATCGCCTACTACTGGGACCGCTCGGTGCCCAAGCTGTCGCAGTACCCGGGCTTCAAGGAGCAGTTCACGATCAACGGCCACGCCCCGCGCAAGGGCGAGATGTGGAAGAACCCGAACCTGGCCAGCACGCTGCAGAAGATCGCCGACGGCGGACGCGACGCCTTCTACAAGGGCGACATCGCCCGCACCATCGGCGACTACTTCAAGGCCAATGGCGGTTACCTGAGCTACCAGGATATGGCCGACCACCACGGTGAGTGGGTCGAACCGGTCAGCAGCAACTATCGCGGCTACGACGTGTGGGAGCTGCCGCCGAACAGCCAGGGCATCGCCGCGCTGCAGATCCTCAACGTGCTGGAAGGCTACGACTTCTCGAAGATCCCGTTTGGTTCAGCGGAGCATGTGCACCTGTTCGTTGAAGCGAAGAAGCTGGCCTTCGCCGACCGCGCGCGCTTCTACGCCGACATGGCGTTCCAGCCAGCGCCGGTGCAGAAGCTGATTTCCAAGGACTACGCCGCACAGCGCCGCGCGCTGATCTCGATGGACAAGGCGCTGAAGGAAGTGCAGCCGGGCACGCCGAAGCAGTTGGAAGAGGGGGACACGATCTACATGACCGTGGCCGACGCCGACGGCATGATGGTGTCGCTGATCCAGTCCAATTATCGCGGCATGGGCAGCGGCATGGCGCCGCCGGGGCTGGGCTTCATCCTGCAGGATCGTGGCGAGATGTTCGTGCTGCAGAAGAACCATCCCAACGGCTACGCGCCGGGCAAGCGCCCGTTCCAGACCATCATCCCGGCGTTCATCACCAAGGGCGGCAAGCCGTATGCCAGCTTCGGCGTGATGGGCGGCGCGATGCAGCCGCAGGGCCACGCGCAGATCGTGATGAACCTGGTGGACTTCGGCATGAACCTGCAGGAAGCCGGTGATGCACCGCGCATCCAGCATGAAGGCTCGACCGAACCGACGGGTCAGGCCACGGCGATGACCGATGGCGGCGAAGTGAATCTGGAAACCGGCTTCCCGTACGAAACGGTGCGTGCGTTGATGCGCAAGGGGCATCGCATCGTGTTCGCCGATGGTCCGTATGGCGGGTATCAGGCGATCATGCGTGATCCCGAGACCGGGGTTTACTACGGTGCTTCGGAGAGTCGCAAGGATGGGCAGGCGGCGGGGTATTGAGGTTTCCCGGCCAACGGGCTGAGCCCCCTCTGCGGTGATGGCAGTGATACGGGGCTTGGCCGGGCGGATGGATTGTCTGGGGGCCGCCGTGAATACGTCCCTGTAGGCTCGGTCGCCGCATCCATGCGGCTCACGCCCCCAGCCAACCCACCCGCCCGGCCCCTGACAGTTTCCGTGTCCGTCACCGCAGGAAAAGAAAAAAGAAGAGCAAGAGCAAAGGCAACGGCAACAGCCGCGGGCTTTGGGTTGGGGTCGGATCCGTTTTCCGGAGGAAAACGAATCCGACCCCTTCTTGTTTTCCGATACACCTCATCCACGCATGGCGTGGATGGTCCCACCGTCACCGGGAATCTGTCGGGGGTGGGGCGGTGTGGGTTGGCAGGACCGTTGGCGCCAGGGATGGCGCCATCGAGCCCCCATGGACGGGTTTACGGCGTGTCCTGCCAGCCCACACCGCCCCGCCCAACCAGCAGCAACCCAGAGCCGCTTTTGAAGTTGCTATTGCCGTTGCTTGAGAAAAGCGGTGCAGCCGCAGGCTGCAAAACCCCCTCAATCCTGATCGTGCGCGCGCGCCGCCTCCGCCTGGGTCTCCTCCTGCGCCGCCATCTCGCGTGCGATCCACGCATCGATCATGTGCCGCTGGCGCTGCGCCTGCCGCCGCTCGCGCGTGTACTCCTGGTCCAGCACCCGATACAGCGATACCATCACAAGAAGCATCAGCAGCGCGAACGGCAGCGCGGCGATGGTGATCATGCCCTGCAGCGCCTCCAGTCCGCCTGCCAACAGCAAGGAACCCGCCACGAGCGCAATGCCGACACCCCACGCTACTTTGTGCTTGCGCAATGGCTCGCCAGCGTCGTCCGTGGACATGCTGGCCAGCACCAGTACCGCAGAATCAGCCGAGGTCACGAAGAAGATCATCAGCAGCACCAGCGCGATGCATGACAGCAGCAACGGCAATGGCATGCTGTCGAACATGGTGAACAGCACCGTCTCATAGCCATTGCCCAGCGCCTGCAGCAGGTCGGCCTGGCCGAAGATCTGCATCCAGATCGCGGTGCCGCCGAATACCGAGAACCAGAAGAAGCCCAGCAGGGTCGGTGCCAGCACCACGCCGATCACGAACTCGCGCACGCTGCGCCCACGCGAGATGCGCGCGATGAACGAACCGACGAACGGTGCCCAGGAAATCCACCAGGCCCAGTAGAAGATCGTCCAGTCGGCCACCCAGGTGCTGGACGAGAACGGCGACATGCGCAGGCTCATCGTCACCAGCTGATTGAGATAGGAACCCAGCGTCGTGGTGAAGGTGTTGAAGATCGCACCAGTCGGGCCGAGGACCAGCACCAGCGCCAGCAGCAGCGCCGCCAGTGCAAGGTTGAAGTTGGACAGCCATTTCATGCCGCGGCCGACGCCGCTGAGCGTGGACGCCATGTACAGAACGAAGGCCACTGCAATGATGGTCAGCTGCAGCGGAACGCCCGCCTGCACGCCGAACACGCGTTCCACGCCGGCCGCGATCTGCACCGTGCCGAAGCCCAGTGCTGTAGCCACGCCAATCGCAGTGGCGACCACCGCCGAGATGTTGACCACATGCCCGATCCAGCCACGATGGTGACGGCCGATGATCGGTTGCAGCATATCGCTGATCTGGCCGCGGCCGTTGCGGTTGAACTGGAACCAGGCCATGGCCAGGCCGATCAGCGCATAGATGGCCCAGGGGTGCAGGCCCCAATGGAAGAACACGTAGCGCATGGCAGCACGCGCGGCGTCCATGCTTTCAGGTGCCAGCCCTTCCGGTGGCTTGCTGAAGTGCGAAATGGGCTCGGCAGCGCCCCAGAACACCAGACCGATGCCCATGCCGGCAGCAAACAGCATCGACATCCAGCTGGCGCGCGAGAACTCGGGTTCGGCGTCTTCGCCACCGATGCGCAGGTTGCCGAAGCGGCCAAAGGCCAGGTACATCAGGAACACGAGCGCAAGGAAAACGACCAGCAGGTACAGCCAGCCGATGCCGCGGATGAGTTCACCGAGGATGCTCTGCACCACGGTATTGAAGGGGCCGGGGGCAACACCGGCGAGCAGCACCAGCAGCAGAACCAGTGCAATGGAAACGCGAAACACCATGAAGGGGCTTCTCCGATCAAGGGATTGAGGGGAGCGAGCAGAGCTTGCTGCGAGGGGCCGGCGACATGCAGCACAGACCGGGCAGGGGCCGCGAAGGCGGCGAGGAAACACCGGCCGCAGCGGCACGATGCGCGTGCACGTTACTGAATGCGATGTCACGGTTCTGTTAACGATGGCGATAGGGGTCAGATCCGCTTTCCGCAGGAAAGCGGATCTGACCCCGGAGCCGGGCGGTCTATGCTCTAATGCACACCAAGAAGCGGGGGTACCGCGGCCATGTGGCCACGGTTGAGACAGTCCCTTGGAACCTGATCCGGCTCATACCGGCGTAGGGAAGCTTTGCAATGCAGCCAAGCCCGGACTCCGCCCAAGGACCGTCCGGGAGCGGCAGCAGTGCGCCGCCGCTTCGTCCCTGACCTTCCTGGACGATGCCCGATGAACGCACAGCTCTCCGCCCTGCAGCAACAGGCCCAGCAACTCTCCGAATCCGTGACCCGGCCGATCCCCGGTTCGCGCAAGATCCATGTGCCCGGTTCACGCCCGGATCTTCAGGTGCCGATGCGCGAGATCGCGCTGACCCGCACGCCGACGCTGTTCGGCGGTGAAGAGAATGCACCGGTCACGGTCTACGACACGTCGGGCCCGTATACCGATCCGGACGTGCGTATCGATCTGTCCGTCGGCCTGCCGACGCTGCGTCGTGGTTGGGTGGAGGAACGCGGTGATACCGAGCAGCTTGAAGGACTGAGTTCTTCGTTCGGCCGCGACCGTGAGCATGACCCGAAGCTTGATGCCGTACGCTTCCCCGCGCGCAGCCTGCCACGCCGTGCACGTGCAGGCGCGAACGTCACCCAGATGCACTACGCGCGCCGCGGCATCATCACGCCGGAGATGGAGTTCGTCGCCATCCGCGAAAACCAGCGGCTGGACGCGATCCGTGATGCCGGCCTGCTGCAGCAGCACCCGGGCGAAGCGTTCGGTGCATCGATCCAGAAGATCATCACACCCGAGTTCGTGCGCGATGAGATCGCCCGTGGCCGCGCGGTGCTGCCCAACAACATCAACCACCCGGAAAGCGAGCCGATGATCATCGGCCGCAACTTCCTGACCAAGATCAACGCCAATATCGGCAACAGCGCTGTGTCCTCGGGCATTGCCGAGGAAGTGGAGAAGCTGGTGTGGGCGATCCGCTGGGGCGGTGACACGGTGATGGACCTGTCCACCGGCAAGCACATCCATGAGACCCGCGAGTGGATCATCCGCAACTCGCCGGTGGCGATCGGTACCGTGCCGATCTACCAGGCGCTGGAAAAGGTCGATGGCCGTGCCGAAGCGCTCACCTGGGAGATCTTCCGCGACACGCTGATCGAGCAGGCCGAGCAGGGCGTGGACTACTTCACCATCCACGCCGGCGTGCTGCTGCGCTATGTGCCGCTCACCGCCAAGCGCGTGACCGGCATCGTCAGCCGCGGCGGTTCGATCATGGCCAAGTGGTGCCTGGCGCACCACAGGGAGAACTTCCTCTACACGCATTTCGAAGACATCTGCGAGATCATGAAGGCCTACGACGTGACCTTCTCGCTGGGGGATGGCCTGCGCCCGGGCTGCATCGCCGATGCCAACGATGCCGCGCAGTTCGGCGAGCTGGAAACGCTGGGTGAACTGACGAAGATCGCCTGGAAACACGATGTGCAGACCATGATCGAAGGCCCTGGCCACGTGCCGATGCAGCTGATCAAGGAAAACATGGACAAGCAGCTGCGCGAGTGCGGTGAAGCGCCGTTCTATACGCTGGGGCCGCTGACCACCGATATCGCACCGGGCTACGACCACATCACCAGCGCGATCGGTGCGGCAATGATCGGTTGGTTCGGTACGGCCATGCTCTGCTACGTGACGCCGAAGGAGCACCTCGGCCTGCCCAACCGCCAGGACGTGCGCGACGGCATCATGGCCTACCGCATCGCCGCGCATGCGGCCGACCTGGCCAAGGGGCATCCCGGTGCGCAGGTGCGCGACAACGCGCTGAGCAAGGCGCGCTTCGAGTTCCGCTGGGAAGACCAGTTCCACCTTGGCCTGGATCCGGAGAAGGCCAAGGAGTTCCATGACGAGACCCTGCCGAAGGATGCGCACAAGCTGGCGCATTTCTGCTCGATGTGCGGCCCGCACTTCTGTTCGATGAAGATCACCCAGGACGTGCGCGACTACGCCGAGGCCGGCATGAAGGAGAAGTCGGAGGAGTTCCGCGCCGCCGGCGCCGAAGTCTACCGCCAGGGGTGACCTGGAGCGGGCAGTGCCGGCCACCGGCCGGCACTACCGTTCATCACGCCGCGCCCGGCTATCCTCCGCGCATCGCCCAGGGGAAAGGACGCCATGCCCATTGCCGTGACCACCCGCTGGCTGGCCATCGCCCGCCGCCATCCTTCGGCCTGGTTGTTGGCCGCCCAGTTGATCGCGGTGCTGCTGTATCCCGCACTCGATGACACCGCCGGTGGCCGGGCGGCGCTGGGCATGTTCGGCATGGCGGTACTCGGCCTGGCGCTGTGGGTGGTCCAGCGCAGTCCGCTGGGCACGTGGCTGGCGTTGCTGCTGGCCATTCCCTCGGTGGTGTTCTCGCTGGCCGGCGCGCTGTTGGACCGCACCGGCCTGATCACCACGGCGCAGCTGCTGGAGAGCCTGCTGTACTTCTATACGGCCGGGGCGTTGATCGCCTACATGCTGCAGGACCATAAAGTCACCCGGGACGAACTGTTCGCTGCGGGAGCGACCTTCACCTTGCTGGCCTGGGCCTTCGCATTTGCGTTCGCCGTGTGCCAGCAGTGGTACCCGGGCAGTTTCCACGGCACCGGCGGTGGCGATCAGCGCAGCTGGATGGAGTTGCTTTATCTGAGCTTCAGCTTGCTGTCCGGGGTGGGATTAAGCGATGTCGTACCGCTGCACCCGCAAGCGCGGGCTTTGGTAATGCTGGAGCAGTTCGCAGGCGTGATGTACGTCGCGCTTGTGGTGTCGCGGCTGGTCGGATTGACGATGCTGCGACGCATGTGAAAATGAACGCCAGATAAAAATATCGCGCCCAGAAGGGCGCGAATAGTGAAGCAGATTATGTGAATGCGTCGGCGAGAGAGAGCCTGAGTGTCGACCCCGTCATAGGCGGGGTAACCGGCTTAGGCTAATATCCGTATGCGTAATTGTTTTTGCGGTATGCGCCGATGCTTTGTGCGGAATCTGGCTTTTTGTTGTCCCCGCAGGGGGACGGTATCGCTGGTGAAACCTGCCCAGGCCCGTCCCTACTGTATATCGGAAAATGAACAGCAGCGAAATCCAGCCGCCCGACGCTGACCGTATCCAGGTTGGCGAATGCGTCGTCACCTTGTCCTCGCGAGAGGTCGAGGTTGCGGGTGCGCGTCGTCCACGCCGGCTCACGCCAAAGGCACTGGGTGTACTGCGGGTGTTGCTGCGGCAGCCGGGGCGGGTGGTGACCCGCGAGGAGCTGTTTGCCGAGGTGTGGCCCGACACGCTGCCCACCAACGACGTGCTGACCCAGGCGGTCACCCAGCTGCGCAAGGCGTTTGCCAACGACGAAGACAACGGGCAGGCCTACATCGAGACCATCGCCAAGAGCGGCTACCGCCTGTTGGTGCCGGTGCAGGTGCTGGACACGCCCGAGCCTGTCGTGGACACCGTCGAGTTGGCCGATCCGTCCTTGCCATTGGCAGGCGCCGTAGTTGCGGCCCCGGCCGGTGCTGCGTCGCCGGTGCCGGGTCTGCGCAGGACATGGCGGCAGGTGCGGCGCCAGATATTGCTGGCCACCGGCATCTTGATGCTCGTGACGGTGATCGTGCTGACGATGCTGTTGCTGCGGCGCGCTCCGGCGGCAAGTTCACCGGTCGACGAGGCCGTCGAGAACGGTGTCCGTGTGATCGGCAGCCCGCAGCGGCCGTACCGGCTGATCACCGCGACCAGTGGGTTCGAGACATATCCAACGCTTTCGCCGGATGGCTCCCAGGTTGCCTACGAAGGTGCCAATGAGGACGGCAACGGCGGCGGAGCGATCAAGGTGCAAACGTCCGGCAATGCGCCCGCCCGCCAGTTGTTGGCGCCCCCGGCCGGAGCCAGTGATCGTTTCCCGAGCTGGTCGCCGGATGGGCGCGAGATCGCATTTGCGCGGTTCAGTGCCGATGGCGGCTGCCAGGTGCTGATTGCCAGTGCCACGGGCGGCGCCCTGCGCCAGGCCACGCGCTGTGATGGCACCGAACTGCTCAGCTTCGACTGGACCCCGGACGGCCGTGGACTGGTGTTTGGCAGCATGGTCGGGCGCTACGCGCATCGCGGCATCCGCGTGCTCGACCTGGCCAGTGGCCAATGGCGCGACCTGGACTACAGCGTCGATGCCGATGACTTCGACTATGCGCCGCGTTATTCGCCCGACGGCAAGTGGCTGGTGTTCGTGCGCAATCCACAGATGGGTGATCTGTGGCGGATGCCCGCCAGTGGCGGTACTCCGGAGCAGCTGACCAACGAGGCGGCGGAACAGCGGGGCTGGGCCTGGCTGGAGGATGGCCGCACCATCGTATTCGGCCGTCGCGTCGACAGCGAAGTGCGCCTGTATTACCTCGACGTTGAGCGCCGTACGCTGCGCGACGCGGGCCTGGACGATGCGCAGTGGCCCGCGGTCTCCCGGCATGGCGGTGTATTGGCGTTCGTTCACCGGCGTGCACAGTTCGGCGTATTCAAGGTGCCCACCGAGGGAGGCCACGCGGAGCGTCTGTTTGCCTCCAGTGGCCGTGACGGCCAGCCGATGGCCGCGCCGGATGGTCGGCAGCTGGTTTTCACCTCCGACCGTTCCGGCAGTTTCGCCCTGTGGTGGGCGGACATGCAGCGGCCGGATTCGCTGCGGCCGATCGAAGGCCTGCGGCCGGAGGGACGGCAGGCACCGGACTGGTCCGCTGACAGCCGTCACCTGCTGGTGGTGGGGCGTGATGAACACGGGCGCACGGTGGTCTATGAGATCTCACCACGCGATGAGCGCCTGCAGCCGTTGCCGGTGCCCGCGGAACAACCGTTGCAGGCGTTGTACGCGGCAACCGAGAACCAGCTGCTGGTAGTCGAGCGCGACGCCGACCAGCGCACCCGCTTGAGCCTGTTTGATCGCAGCACACAACCGTGGCGTCGGTTGGCCAGCATCGATGGGGTGTCGCAGGCGCGTTTCGATCGCGGCAGCGGACGCGTCCTGTTCACGCGCCTTGCCGCTGGCGGGCTGTGGTCGGTCGATCCTGCATTGTCGTCGGCCAGCGTGCGCCAGATCAGTGAGGACCGGCCGAGCCGCTGGCGCTATCGCACCTGGACCGTGGCCGGCAGCGGTGGCGTCGGCTATCTCGGAACCTCCACCCAGTGCGGCACGACCCTGGTCAGGATCGAGGCGGGAACCGAGACGCCGGAGCGCTGCCTCGACCCGCAGCGGCTCAGTGCAGGCAATGGAATCAGTGCCAGCGCCGATGGGCGCGACCTCTATGTGGCCCTGGCGGTCAGTGACGGTGCAGACATTGGCGTCATGCGTCTGCCCGAGCAAGCCCCGGCGCTGTTTCCGGCGTTCTCCAGAGTATTGATTCTCAAGAAGAATTTTTCTTCGTAATTCTTTCGTGTGGTTCTCGTCGCGAATTCGTGGCGATCTCGGCTGACTTTCCTGACACGCTGCCGCCCGATTGGGCAAAACGGAGGCCTGTACTTGGCAAATCCGTGGTGCCCCCATGCGTCAACTCTCACTGGCCGATCGTGGCCAAACCGTTTCCCTCGACAAGGCCCTTGATGACGTGGCGCCCACCTGCCTGGGGGTTGCCCGGCTGGGCAGCCTGCAGACCGCGGGCAACAACTTCACGGTCTGGATGCAGGTTCGTGGCAGTTCCTGGGTGGAGGCCAAGGAAGGTCGCTTCCGGTTGCGTCAGGGCGAGTGGATCGCCTTCGAGAAGGAATCCCGGCCGTTGGTGCAGGCGGGCCGCAACGGGCTCTGCGTGGGATTGAACCTGAATGTTGAAGCGCTGCGGGTGCTGACCGAGATGGCCGACTGTGGCCTGTATGCCGGCCGCGGCCGGATGGGGCGCAGTGATGCGCGGGTCGGCCTGCGGCTGTGGCGCGATGCGTTGGCCAGTGGCCAGCCCGCCCAGGCTTTGCGGCCCCTGCTGCTGCACCTGGCCAGCCTACAGCGGGGCCTGGCCGAGAACGTGCAGCGCTGCCCAGGGCGTTCGCGCAGCCGCAAGCGCCAGGTGTTCGGGCGCATGCAGCGCGCGCGGCTCTACTTGGAGGGCAACAGCCACCGCGTGGTGCGGATCGGTGAGCTGGCCGAGCTGACCAACTTCTCCAGCTGGTACCTCTCCAAGACCTTCCAGAGCCTGTACGAAGAAAGCCCGCAGTCGCTTTCGGCCCGGTTGCGCCTTGAGCGTGCGGCTGACCTGCTGCGTGATACCGACATGATGGTGGGCGAAGTGGCCGCTGCCAGCGGTTTCGACAACTGCTGCAGCTTCGCGCGTGCCTTCCGCGCCCGTTATGGCCAGTCGGCTTCGCGGTTCCGCGAGAACGGCGGTCTCCTGCCGCCACATTCTGCAAAGTCTCCGGTTGGGTCGCGCAAATACACCGTCGCAACGCAATCGTAACGTGCTGGGGTGTTTTAACACGCTGCTAACACGTACCTTGGAGAGATAGATGAACGTTTGTAATCCCGCAGTGCGGCTCGGCCTGCTGCCTGCCGGCATCGCGCTGGCGCTGGCGCCGGCCTTTGCTTCCGCCCAGGAAGCAAAGGCCACGACCGACCTGGACCGCATTTCGGTCACCGGCTCGCGCATCCGCCAGGCGAGCATGGAAACCGCGCAGCCCGTGATCGCGCTGCAGCGTGCCGACATCGAGAAGCAGGGCTTCACCAGCGTCGGCGACATCGTGCAGAACCTGTCGGCGACCGGTTCGCCGGCCATCAGCCGTGCCGATGCCCTGACCTCGGGCGAAGAAGTGGGCGGCCAGTACGTCGACCTGCGTGGCCTGGGCCCGGAGCGCACCCTGGTGCTGCTGGACGGCAAGCGCATGGGCGTCAGCACCGGTGGCTACACCGACCTGGCCTCCATCCCGACCTCGGTGGTCGAGCGCATTGAAGTGCTGACCGACGGCGCTTCGGCGATCTACGGCTCCGACGCCATCGCCGGCGTGATCAACATCATCACCCGCAAGAACTTCGACGGTCTGGAAGCCAGCGTCTACGGCGGCCAGTACAGCAAGGGCGACGGCGAAAAGCAGGTCTACAACTTCGTCTACGGCCAGACCGGTGAGCGTGGTTCGATCACCTTCGGCGCCGAGTACAGCAAGGAAGATCCGGTCCGCGCGATCGATCGTGCCTTCAGCCGCTACCCGAACGGTCGCTTCCACCCGAACCCGACGGATGCGGATGCCAACGGCTGGTCGCCGGCATCCAACCATGGCGTGCTGATCGATGACATGGGCACCCCGAAGGACGCGAACGACGACATCTGGTACACCCGCGGCAACAATGGCTCGGGCAACACCATGGCGGACTATCGCGAGTTCGGCACGGCTGACTACACCAATGCCAGCCAGGAAATGTGGCTGCAGAACAAGCTGACCCGTCGTTCGGTGTTCGCCAACGGCAACTACGACTTCACCGACAACATCCGCGGTACCGCGAATGTGCTGTACACCAAGCGTACGGCGACCCAGCAGATCGCTGGCTATCCGTACCAGTCCGAAGTCTATGGCACCCCGCTGTCGGCCGACAGCATCTACAACCCGCTGGGCAAGGACGCGAACTTCATCCGTCGTACGTCCGAAGTGCCGCGCCAGACCGAATCCGAGCAGGAGACCTTCCGCTTCTCGGCCGGCCTGGAAGGTTCGTTCGAGTTCGGCGACAAGTTCTGGGATTGGGACGTGGGCTACGTCTACAACCAGAACAAGGGCGTGAAGACCGGCACCGGCAACCTGTTCATTCCGAACGTGCAGAACGCGGTCGGCCCGTCCTTCATGGACGGCGACGTTGCCCGTTGCGGCACCCCGGGCCATGTCATCGCAGGCTGCACCCCGTGGAACCCGCTGGCACCGTACGGCTCGACCGGCAACGGCTCGCTGGCCGATCCGGCCCTGCAGGCCTACCTGTACCTGCCGAGCCACGATACCTACACCAACACCACCAAGGCATACAGCGCCAACATCGGTGGCTCGCTGTTCTCGCTGCCGGCCGGTGAGCTGGCCATCGCCGCCGGTTACGAGCACCGTGAAGAAAGCGGTGAGTACAACCCGGATGCGCTGCTGCAGTCCGGCCTGAGCACCGATCTGGCTGGCAAGCCGACCAAGGGCAGCTACAAGCTCGACGAGTTCTACGTCGAACTGAACGTGCCGGTGCTGGCCGACATGCCGTTTGCCAAGGAGCTGTCGCTCGACATGGCCGGCCGTTACTCGGACTACAACACCTTCGGCGATACCATCAACAGCAAGTTCGGCCTGAAGTGGAAGCCGATCGACGACCTGCTGGTGCGTGCAACCTACTCGACCGGCTTCCGCGCCCCGAGCATCTCCAACATGTACGGTGGCACGTCGCAGACCTTCGACGCCTACACCGACCCGTGTGACACCAGCTTCGGCTCGGCCGCGCGCAACGCCTCGGTGGCGGCCGCCTGCCAGGCGGGTGGCGTTCCGGCCAACTTCCGCCAGATCACCTCCGGCGGTGCGCAGTCGACCGGCCCGGGTACCCAGTCCTACAGCGCTTTCGAGTCGGGCTCCAACCCGGAACTGAAGCCGGAAACCTCGAAGACCTGGACCGCAGGCCTGGTGTACAGCCCGAACTTCGTGCAGGGCCTGGACGTCAGCCTCGACTGGTGGAAGATCCGCATCAACAACGTGATCGCCGCCGAGTCGGTGACCTCGATCCTCAACCAGTGCTACGTGCTGGGCGTGGCATCGGCGTGTGAGCGTTTCGATCGCGGCACCGACGGCCGTACCGTCAACCAGGTGGTCGACGTCACCCGTACCCTGATCAACGGTGGTTACCAGGAAACCGCAGGTTACGACCTGGGCGTCAAGTACCGCCTGCCGGAGTTCTCCTTCGGCAAGTTCGTCATCGACTGGAAGACCACCTACGTCGATTACCTCGAGTACAAGCGTGACAACGAAGCCGAAACCCCGGTCGAGCAGCACAACAGCTGGGCGACCGGCGATTGGGGTGCCAACTTCCGCGTCCGTTCGAACCTCAATGTCGACTGGACCCTGGGCAACCTGGGCGTGAACTGGGGCGTGCGTTACTACTCGGGCATGAAGGAGCCGTGCTCCTACGATACCGAGTGCAACCTGCCTGACTTCACCTCGGCCTACACCCTGGGTCAGCCGAGCCGCAAGGTGGGTTCGAACACCTTCCACGACGTGCAGGTGCGTTACAACCTGCCGTGGGAAGCCACTGTCTCGCTGGGCGCCAACAACGTGTTCAACCACGAAGGCCCGGTCATGTACAGCCAGCCGAACTCGAGCTTCTCCTACTACGGTGGCTTCGATATCGGTCGCTTCTACTACATGAAGTACACCCAGCGCTTCTGATTGTTCGAAGTGCGATAGCAGTACCGGGAGGGCGGACCGCAAGGTCCGCCCTCTTTCTTTGTAAGGGAATTCCGAAATATCTCGGAAGGTGAGCGGAGTCACGTTCCTGTCGTGTCGTAATCAACACAGTTGCTGGGTCCACTTGCGGACACTTGCACATGGAGAGAGCGATGAAGAGCACGCTGTTGCACAAACTGTCTGCTACTGCACTGATCTATGCAACATTGGTGGGTGCGGTGTTCGCCCAGACCGGTGGCGTCTGTGGGGGCGGGCTGTACTGCGAGGAGCTGCGTCAGGAATGCCTGGCCGCAGGCAAGTCGAAGGTCCTGTGCGATCTGCAGTATCGTCACTGCGTGCAGGACGCCTGCGGCGCGCGCTGATGCAAAAAAGGGCGCGCCGTCAGGCGCGCCCCTTGAGTCTTCCTGGCATGCAGGGGGCTCAGGCGTCGCTGGGTACCAGTCCCATCAACGCATTGGCATGCTCGCGCCACTGCGGCAGCTTGTTGAGCACACCTGCGCGCTGCAGGTAGTCCTCGTCCACCGGATCGCCATTGACCAGTGCCAGTGCCACGTGCACCGCGCCGGTCACCCAGAAGCTGCGCGTATTGGCGCGTTGCGGCTGCAGGTGGAAGGCGACCGCTTCGATGATCGGCATCGGCAGGCCCCACAGGCCAAGCAGATAGGCGCCGGCTTCGGCATGGCCCGGGCGGGTGTCACCGGCCAACGATGGCTCGGTGCGCTCGTTGCGTACCCCCGGCAGCAGCAGGCCGATGTCGGCCAACAGGGCGGCGGTCGCGCCCAGTTCGGCGCTGGATTCGGGCAGCAGGCGTGCGGCCAGGCGCGAGGCGAGCAGGGCGCGCTGCTGCAGCGAATTGCGTTCGGCCGTGGACAGTGTCGGTGCCGAGAACACCTCGCTGGCCAGCACCAGGTCGCGCAGCGTCGACAGGCCGAGGCGGGTCACGGCGGTGCGCAGGTCGGCAATGGTGCGGCCCTGGCTGAAGAACGCCGAGTTCGACAGCTGCAGCACCTTTGCGGCGATGGCCGGATCGGCCGCCACCAGCTTGGCGACGTCGGCGCTGTCGGCGTCATCGTCATGTTCCAGTGCCTGGGTCAGGCTCAGGTACAGGTGCGGCGGTGAGGGCAGCTTCTCGATACGGCCGATGGCATCGCGCAGGCGTGGGCTGTCCAGCACTTCGCGCAGCTCTTCCAGGCTGGTCAGCGCTTCCAGCAGCACTTCCGGCGCCAATGGCAGCGGCAGGAAGCGATGGGCCACGCCGATCAGGCGTGCCGGCGGCGGCCGGTTGCCATGCTGGGCATCCACCAGCGCAATGCGGATGGTTTCCGGGCGCAAGGTCCGGATCTGGCCCAGCAGCGTGGTGGCATTGAGGTCTGGCAGCTGTGGGCAGACGATCACCGCATCCACGCCCTGCGTGGCCACCGCGGTCATCGCGGTCTGGCCATCGGCGGCGGTCAACGGCTGCCAGTCTTCCCCAAGATCGGCAATGAATTCGGTCAGCTCAGCCGGCAGGCTGGCTGCATCCCCAACAAGCAGAATACGCACGACACATTCCCCTGGCTGTCTCGACGATGGATGTCGACGACGTGTGAAGTGACGCAATTTACCTAATACGGCGGCAAGAGTGATGTGCCGTCGTCATGAAACGTGACCCGCATCGCTCCGGCGGGGTGCCGCCGGAGCGATCCGGTTCAGGCTCAGGCCTTGCTGTCGAGATGGCGCTGGTGCGCCTCGATCAGGATCTGCTTGGCCTCAGCGGCGCCGCCCCAACCGTCCAGCTTGACCCACTTGCCCTTCTCCAGGTCCTTGTAGTGCTCGAAGAAGTGGCCGATGCGCTCCAGCCAGTGGCTGGACACCTGGGCGATGTCTTCGACGTGGGCGTAGCCACTGAAGATCTTCGAGACCGGCACGGCCAGGATCTTCTCGTCGCTGCCTGCCTCATCGCTCATCTTCAGCACGCCGACCGGGCGGCAGCGCACGACCGAGCCCGGCACCAGCGGCAGCGGCAGCACCACCAGCACGTCGGCCGGGTCGCCATCGCCACACAGGGTGCTCGGCACGTAGCCGTAGTTGCACGGGTAGCGCATCGGGGTGGACAGGATGCGGTCGACGAAGATCGCGCCGGTTTCCTTGTCCACTTCGTACTTCACCGGCTCCGAGTCCTTCGGGATCTCGATGATGACGTTGATTTCTTCCGGCGGGTTCTTGCCGGGCGAGACGAGTTCCAGACCCATGGTCGTGCTCCAGGTGGGGATATAGACGGATAGCCCCCCATTTTATGCCTTTGCCGGGCGCTGTGCAGGGAAGGGGGCCGACAGTACGGCACGGCGGCCGCCCACACGTGCTGGTGGGGTTGCCCGATGGGGACGTCGGGGCGCCGGGTGCAGGCTGGAACCCTAATCCCAAGGAGCTCCCGCATGAAAGTATCTGCCCTGTCGATCGGCCTGACCTGCGCGCTGCTGATGGTGTCGCCGGTACAGGCGTTTCCCTATGTCGACCTGATCGACTACCCGCACCAGGAGGCCAACTGGGACCGCTTCTTTGCCCTGGAAGGCCGTTTGCAGCATGGCTTCGATGCCATCTGTGGCGACACCTTCTGCGAGGGCGAATACAGCGACATCCAGGCGCTGCGCCTGCGCTGCTCGGTGGATGCGGTGCGCGGCACCGTGTACGAGTGCCTCTGGGCATTTGCCGCCAGTGACCTGGCCGTATCGCGGAATGACGGTGCGATCGTGGCCCGGCAGCCGACCTGGCTGTGCCGGCTGCCGCTCATGCCGGGCACGGCGGTGGAGGACTTCCATGCCGCGCTGGCGGCTCGCAATCCGCTGCACGACCCGCTACCGGGGACGTCGCAGAGCGTCTACGACGGACTGACCGAGTGCATCCACTGATGAGAACGTGACTGATTCGTATTTACGGAGTAGCATGCGCGGCGCCTTCTGCCTGTCGTCCCGGTTCCGCGCATGTCCTCCAATGTCGCCTCCCTTACCGAACTGCTGATCCGCGAGCGGCCCGCGCTGCTGCGCCGGGTGCAGCGCATCCTCGGCGGCGACAACGGCGCCGAGGACGTGATCCAGGCGGTGTGGTTCAAGGCCCGCGGAGTCGACGACAGCCAGGCCATCGACAACCCGCGGGCCTATCTGTACCGGCTGGCCGCGAACCTGGCCACCGACCACGGCCGCGAATCGACCCGTCGCAGCCGCCTGCTGGCCGACCACTACCTGTGGGGGCCGGACGAGGTGATCTCGACCGAGGAGCAGGTGATGGCACAGGACGAGCTGCAGCGGGTGCTCGACGCGGCAGGACACCTGCCGGAGCCGACCCGCACCATCTTCCGGCTCAACCGCCTGCAGGGCCTGACCCAGGCCGAGATCGCCCGCCGCCTCGGGGTGTCGGTGACCACTGTCGAGAACCATGTGCGCACCGCACTGCAACGCCTGGCCTGGGCGCGCAGCGGCCGATGATCGCCCCGGCTTGGGGCTGGCTCTCGATGAAACGTCTTGATCACTGGACCGTGGATGCGGTCTAGTTCCTCCGTCCGCGCTTGAATGCGCCTGTCCGCCAGCCGATGAGCCCGCCGAACACGCTGCCCGCCGCCAATGACGATGCCCTGGCCGAACAGGCCCGGGGCTGGATCGCGTGGCTGGCTTCGGGTGACATCGGCGAGGGGCGCATGCACGAGTTCGAGCGCTGGCTGGCACAACCGGGGCACCGACGCGCTTTCGAACACGAGCGCGCGCTGTGGCGCAGTGTCGGGCCGCGCCCGCAGGCCACGCCCGTCGAACGCCGGCGCCCGCATCGAATGCGCTGGGCAATGGCCGCTGCAGCTGCGCTGGCGATGCTGGTGGCATGGCCGGAGGCCTGGTTGCGGCTGCAGGCCGACCATCGCAGTACGCATGTCGTGCAGAACGTGCAACTACCCGATGGCAGCCGCGCCGTGCTGGATGCGGACAGCGCGATTGCCGTGCGGTTCGATGCACATGCACGCGAGATCGAGCTGCTGCGCGGGCGGGCCTGGTTCGAGGTCAGCCCGGATGCGCAGCGACGTTTCAGCGTGCGTGCGGGCAACGGCGTGGTCGAGGACATCTCGACCGCGTTCACCGTCGCACGCGACAACAATCAGGTGGAAACCCAGGTCGGACAGGGCAGGGTGCGCGTGGCCAGCCCGGCCGACGGTGGCTGGACCTACCTGCAGGTGGGACAGCGCGCGGTCTATGGCGAGCGCAGTGGCGTGACGCGTCTGCAGGATGTGGCGGCCGACAATGTCGGTGCCTGGCGCCAGGGCGAGCTGCTGCTGGAGCAGGCCAGCGTCGCCGACGCCGTGCAATGGGTGGGGCGCTATCGTGCCGGCCCGACCTTCGTGCGCGGTGACCTGTCGCGACTGCCCGCAGTGAGCGCCGCATTGCGCATCGATCGCCCGGAGCAGGCGCTGGATGCGTTGGCGGCAACAGCAGGTCTTCGGGTTACTCGTCTTCCATTCGGCGTCGCCATCGTGCAGTAGATCCACGCCATGCGTGGATGACCGTCCCTGTGCCGACCCAACGGTCGGCACCCACCACTGCAAGCAGCCGACCAACGGTCGGCACCCGCCGCGGCCACAAATCGCTCTTGGGGTTGCCGCGCTTTCATCCGTCTTACTCGGCGAACGTACCCGCCGCCGCCAGTACGTCGCCGTGTCCGCCCGTGTTGCGGATGACGCCGCGCCCGCGGCACTGATTACCTGACAGGTTCCCCCATGTTCGATTTCCATCGTCCGGGCCGCATGCCGCGCCCGTCCCGCCTGTGCATCGCCCTGCTGGCGGCCGGCCTGGCCAGCGCCGCGCCATCCGTACTCGCGCAGGATGCCAGCGGTGACCACGCTGCCGTGCAGCGCTTCGATATCCCCGCGCAGCCGCTGGACGAGGCGCTGCGCAGCTACATGCGCCAGTCCGGCGTGCAGGTCGTGTACCCGGCCACCCTGGCCCGGGGTGTGACCTCGCGTGCGGTCAGCGGCAGCCTGTCGGCCAGCGAAGCTTTGCAGCACCTGCTGCAGGGCAGTGGCCTGGCGGTGCGCCGGGTCAGTGCCGATGCGGTGACCCTGGAAGCGGCAGCGTCGGCGCAGGCCGACAGCGGTGTGATCGTCACCGATACGCTGAGCGTGGCCGGCGACCGTATCGACAGCGGCGCAACCAGCGACGAGGCGCGCCTGCTCGACGGCTATCGCAGCGTCGGCTCCACCACCACGCTCAACCGCACGCACCTGGAGCGATTCCGCGGTACGTCCAACGGCGACATCGTCAAGGGCGTGGCTGGCGTCACCGCCGGTGATCCGCGCGTGGGCAACGGCTTTGACGTCAACATCCGTGGCATCCAGGGCCAGGGCCGCGTGCCGGTGATCGTCGACGGTGGCCAGTCCAGCATGGATACCTACCGTGGTTATGCCGGCCAGTCGCAGCGCACCTACCTCGACCCGGACCTGATCTCCAGCCTGACCATCACCAAGGGCCCGAGCCTGCAGGCCAACGCCTCCGGTGGCATCGGCGGCGTGGTCGAAATGGAGACGCTGAAGATCGGCGACGTGCTGCGCGAAGGCCGTGACTTCGGCGTACGCGTGCGTGGCGGCCTGGCCAACGCCAGCGCCAACAACCTGCCGTCCTACAGCGCCGCGCCGCGTTCCGACCGCAGCGCCACCGGCAGCCAGTTCTTCAACGTGGCCGCTGCGGGACACTGGGATCGCTTCGATCTGGTTGCCGCCTATGCCTACCGCGACAACGGCAACTACTTCTCCGGCAGGCATGGCTACGATGACTTCCCGCAGACCCGGCGCACGCTGGCGCCGCTGAACCCGCCGCGTACCGAGGTGTTCAATACCTCGGCGCGCTCGAAGTCGGCGCTGCTCAAGGGCACCTGGCGCATCGACGATGCACAGACGCTGGAAGCAGGCTATCGCCGCTACGAAGGCACCGCCGGCGAGATCATGGCCTCGCAGATCATCCGTGTGGATCGTGACCGCATTCCGCAATGGGACCCGGGCCACGTCGACATGGACAGCTACACCCTGCGCTATCGCTTCAACCCGGACAGCGAGCTGGTCGACCTGCGCGTCAATGCCACGTACACCGACACCGACAGCGTGATGTACAACAGCCTGACCGGCATCACCCCCTGGTACTTCGATCGTCGTACCGAGTGGTACGACGCACCCAGCTTCAGTGGCGACCCCGGCTACAAGGATGCCTACCGCAACCCGCTCCGACAAAAGCGCTTCGGCCTGGACGCCAGCAACACCTCGAAGTTCGATACCCGCGCCGGCGCGTTCACCCTCGACTACGGTCTGTCCTACAGCGACGAAGACATCGCGCCGGGCAGCTCGGGGCCGGTCATGCACGACGATCTGATCAACAACCGCTTCCTGCGCAACGCCGAGCGCAAGGAATACAGTGCCGTGGCCTCGCTGAAGTGGCAGCCCGATGAGCATTGGGAACTGCTGGCCGGCGGCCGCTGGAACCGCGTGGATGTGCACGATCGCAACCGCCTGGCCACGCCCGATGCCTATGAGGTGCAGGGCCAGTACCGCTACACCGAGCTGCTCAATGGCAACCCGGCGCTGCCGTCGTGGCGGGCCAAGCGCATCGCGCTGCTGAACTGGTATCCGGATGCCAACGGCAACTTCACCCAGGAATCGCTGCTGGCCTCACCGTACAAGAAGGGCACGGTGGGCGACATCGGTGGCTGGAACTTCTACGACGCCGGCAAGGCGCAGGACCTGGAAGTGCCGGTCAGCTGGACCTGGTCGCAGCCGATCCGACGTCGTGACACCGCGTTCTCGCCGACCGCCAGCGTGGCCTACCGCTTCAGCGAAGACACCATGGTCTACGTGAAGTATGCCGAAGGCACCAAGCTGCCGAGCCTGTTCGAGACCACGCTGGGCCTGTTCACCGCCGCCAAGCCGGTGGGTGAGCTGAAGCCGGAGCGTGCGCGCAGCTGGGAGATCGGTGCCAGTACCATCCGCTATGACCTGTTCACCGCCGGCGACCGCCTGGCGCTGAAGCTGGCGTACTTCGATACCCGCATCGACGACCTGATCACCCGTGACTACCGCACGCTGTCGGCCGGCCTGATCCGCAACGTCGACCAGTTCAAGGTCTCGGGCATGGAGTTCCAGTCCAGCTATGACAGCGGCAAGGTATTTGCTGATCTGTCCGCGCACTATTACTTCAAGGCCAAGACCTGCGCGCCGGACATCGCCGCCGAGCGTCGTGCCTATGGTGCACAGCGCAGGAACGATGAACTGGCCAACACGCCGAACTGTGTGGATGGCGGCTTCGAGGGCTCGTACACCAATACCCAGAACCCGCCGCGCTACATGGTCAACCTGACCCTGGGCTCGCGCCTGTTCGACGAGCGCCTGACCTTCGGTACCCGCGTGGTCCACAACGCCGGCCCGATCAGCAAGCTGGACAAGGACTGGAACGTGGGTCTGTCGGCGATCCAGCAGCTGTACCGGCCGACCACCCTGGTGGATCTGTTCGCCAGCTGGAGCTTCAACGACCAGCTGTCGGTGGAAGCCGGCGTGGACAACCTGACCGACCGCTATTACCTGGACCCGCTTGCCCTGGGCGTGATGCCGGCCCCGGGCCGTACCGCGCGGCTGGCGCTGACCTGGAAGTACTGATCGTCGGGGTCGGATCCCTTTCCTTGGGGAAAGGGCTCTGACCCCAGCGGGAGACAACGGTAGCGCCGGGCCATGCCCGGCGCCTTCCTCCAGGCAGTTACAGCCCGGTCGCCGCCTTCACCGCATCTTCGTGCAGCGACTCGTTCAGCTCATCCACCACCGTGGTCCATGCCGCATCGGCCTGCAGTGATTCGGACAGGAACTGGCGCTGGGCATCGTTCCAGTACGGCGCTTCGACCACTTCCACATCGGTGGCCAGCTGGTGTTCGCGGATGAAGCGGGCGATGCCTTCGGCGCTGGCGTCCAGGCCAAGCTGCAGGAACAGGTTGGTCATGCGCGGTTCGGTGGTGATCATCGTCGGTTCCTGCGGGAAGAAGGGATACGCCATTATCGGTGTACATGGCCTTGGGGAAAGCCCCATGGCGAACGTCTACAGCAGGACGACCCCCCTTGGCATCCCCCATGAACGCACACATCGCCCCTGAAGACAGCCGCAGCCTGCGGCTCAAGGCCGCCACCCGCGACAGCCATGGCGCGCTGGACAAGCGCATCATGGCCGGCGACATCTTCGCCGACCGCAGCAACTTCGCCCGTTTCCTGCGCGTGCAGTACCGCTTCCACCGCAGCATCGATGCGCTGTATGCCAACCCTGCGCTGGACGCACTGCTGCCCGATCTCGGTGAGCGCCGCCGCCTGACACAGGTCGCGCGCGACCTGCAGGACCTGGAGCAGACCCTGCCGGGTGCCGACATCGCACCGTTGCCGTCCGATCTGGCGCTGCCCGCCGCGTTGGGATGGCTGTATGTGGCCGAAGGCTCCAATCTCGGTGGCACAATTCTGTACAAGATGGCTGCCAAGCTCGGCCTGGACCGCGATTTTGGTGCCCGTCACCTGGCCGCACACCCGGATGGCGCCGCGCGCCACTGGCGTGAGTTCACCGCCGCGCTGGACGCGGTGCCGCTGAGCGCCGAGCAGGAGCAGCAGGTGATCGATGCGGCCGATTCTGCGTTCCGCAGCGTGCACGGCCACGTCGAAGTGGAATTCGCCTGATGCACGGCGCGCGCCCACAGGTGCAGCGCTGATGCGCTGGCTCTGGTTCGCGCTGGGCTGGCTGATGGTCGGGCTCGGGGTGATCGGCGCGTTGCTGCCGGTGATGCCGACCACCATCTTCCTGATCCTGGCCGTGGGCTGCTTCGCGCGCAGCTCGCCGAAATTCGAGCAACGCCTGCTGGCGCACCCGCGCTACGGCCCGTCACTGCGGCTGTGGCGTGAGCAGGGCGCGGTGTCGCGCAAGGGCAAGGCGTTCGCCAGTGCGGGCATGGCGGTGGGCTTCGCGCTGTTCTGCTGGGGCGCACATCCGTCCTGGCGGCTGCTGCTGGGCGTGGGCCTGTTCTTCGCGGTCAGTGCTGGCTACGTGCTCAGTCGGCCCGCACCGCGGCTGGAGCCCAACCCGGTCGTGGAAGTGGACGACGCCAATGATCCGCGCACGGCACGCCGCCGTGCGGCGACCCCTGATGCTGATGGAAAACGAGACGATGCTGCCTGCTGACCTGGCCCCCGTGGCCGCCCCTGCACTGACGCCCTGGGGCATGTATCTGGCCGCCGACGTGGTGGTGAAGACAGTGATGATCGCGCTCGCGCTGGCGTCGCTGGCCACCTGGACCGTGCTGCTGGTCAAGGGCTGGGAACTGGCCCGCCAGGCACGGCAGCTGCGCGCAGCGCGTGCGCTGCTGCTGCAGGCGCCGAGCCTGCCCAGCGAGAGCGCCGACGCCAGTGTGCAGCAGGGCACCGCACTTGCCATGCTGGACGCAGCGCGCACCGAACTGCGCCTGTCGCAGGATCTGGATGGCCGCGACGGCATCAAGGAACGCGTCGCCTCGCGCCTGGACCGCATCGAACTGGAAACCGCGCGCGTGCAGCGACGCGGCATCGGCGTGCTGGCCAGCATCGGCGCGGTGGCGCCGTTCGTCGGCCTGTTCGGCACGGTGTGGGGCATCATGAACAGTTTCATCGGCATCGCCCACAGCAACACCACCAACCTGGCGGTGGTTGCGCCCGGCATCGCCGAGGCTCTGCTGGCGACCGCGCTGGGTCTGGTTGCAGCGATTCCCGCCGTGCTGGTCTACAACCACTTCAGCCGTGTCCTGGCCGGCCTGCGGGGTCTGCTCGGCGATCTGTCGGCGGCTGTGCAGCAACTGGTCTCGCGCGATCTCGATCGTGCCGTTCCGCGCACCGCAGCCGCGCCGCTGCGTGCGGTGCACTGAGGCGCGACGATGGCGATCAGGACCGCGTCGGACCGCGAAGATACGCCCGAAGAAGCGCACGAGATCAACGTCACGCCCTTCATCGACGTGATGCTGGTGCTGCTGATCATTTTCATGGTGGCTGCACCGCTGGCCACCGTGTCAGTGCCGGTGCAGCTGCCGGCCAGCAGCGCCAGCGCCACGCCGCCGGAACAGGCACCGGTGTACGTGACCGTGCAGGCCGATCTGTCGCTGCGCGTTGGCGAACAGGCCGTGGCGGGCGACGGGCTGGCGCCTGCATTGCAGGCGGCCACCCACAGTGACACCACCCAGCGCATCTTCCTGCGCGCCGATACCCACGTGCCCTACGGCGAACTGATGGCCACGCTGGATGCGCTGCGAGCGGCCGGCTATCTGAAGGTGGCGCTGGTTGGCCTGGAGCAGGGCGCACGATGAGTGGACTGCGGCGCTGGGCGACCAGCCTGGCGATCGTGCTGCTGGTGCATGCGTTGTTGATCGGCGCGGCCTGCTGGTGGGCGACGCGCGCACCGGTGCTGGCTACGACGGCGCCGCCCGCTGCGCTGATGCTGGAACTGGCGCCGATGGCGCAGGCACCGCCGGTGCCGCCGCGCGAGGTTGCGACCGGCCCGCTGCAGCAGCAACAGCAGCGGCAGGCGCCGAAGCCGGCCCTGCGCGAGCAACCGAAGGCGCCGGTGCAGCTGCAGGGCGACCTGCCACCGCCGCGCATGCCGGAGCCGATGCCCTCGCCGGACACCGCCGAGGCCAATGTCGCGCAGACCAGCGCACCGCCGCAGGTGGCGGCCGACGCGGCCGCACGCTACACCGCACCGCAGACCACGGCGGGCGAACGCAGTCGTGCCGAGGCGACCTGGGAAGGGCGCCTGCTCGGGCATCTGCAGAAGCATCGACGCTATCCGCGCCAGGCCGAGCGGCTGCGCCAGCAGGGCGTGGTCTACGTGCGCTTTGCGGTTGCCCGCGATGGCGCGGTCTCGGGGTTGAAACTGGGTCGCAGCAGTGGTTTTGAGCTGCTTGACCAGGAGACGCTGGACACAGTACAGCGCGCCGGTCCGGTACCGGCGCCGCCGGCCGAAGTGGCCGGCGACCCGGTGGAAGTGATGGTGCCGGTGTCCTTCTTCCTGCGCGGGCGGTGACCGCCATCGGGGTCGGATCCCCTACCGCAGGAAAGCGCTCCGACCCCGCCAAGCCTGCCATCCACGCATGGCGTGGATCTACAGCAACGGCACCAGCAGCAGCGCCACGAT
This sequence comes from Stenotrophomonas maltophilia, assembly GCF_002138415.1. Classification (NCBI taxonomy): domain Bacteria; kingdom Pseudomonadati; phylum Pseudomonadota; class Gammaproteobacteria; order Lysobacterales; family Lysobacteraceae; genus Stenotrophomonas; species Stenotrophomonas maltophilia. Next base: position 3,785,737 of record NZ_CP015612.1, on the reverse strand, counting down.
GTTGATGATCTTGATCAGCGGATTGATTGCCGGGCCGGCCGTGTCCTTGTACGGGTCACCGACGGTGTCGCCGGTCACCGCGGCCTTGTGCGCCTCGCTGCCCTTGCCACCGAAGTGACCATCCTCGATGTACTTCTTGGCGTTGTCCCAGGCGCCGCCGCCGGTGGTCATCGAGATGGCCACGAACAGGCCGGTCACGATCGTGCCGATCAGCAGGCCTCCGAGCGCGCGCGGCCCCAGCAGCAGGCCAACCACCACCGGCACCGCCACCGGCAGCAGCGAGGGCACGATCATTTCGCGGATCGCCGAGCGGGTCAGCATGTCCACCGCCTTGTCGTACTGCGGCTTGCCGGTGCCCTGCATGATGCCGGGGATCTCGCGGAACTGGCGGCGCACTTCTTCTACCACCGCACCGGCGGCGCGGCCGACCGCTTCCATCGCCATCGCACCGAACAGATACGGAATCAGGCCGCCGATCAGCAGGCCGATGATCACCGTGTGGTCGCTGAGGTCGAAGCGGAACTCCTGCCCCGGATGTGCTGCCTGCAGGTTGTGGGTGTAGTCGGCGAACAGTACCAGTGCGGCCAGCGCCGCCGATCCGATCGCGTAGCCCTTGGTCACCGCCTTGGTGGTGTTGCCAACTGCATCCAGCGGATCGGTGATGTCGCGGATCTCCGAGGGCAGCTCGGCCATCTCGGCGATGCCGCCGGCGTTGTCGGTGATCGGTCCGTAGGCATCGAGGGCGACGATCATGCCAGCCATCGACAGCATCGCGGTGGCGGCGATGGCGATGCCATACAGGCCGCCCAGCGCGAACGCGCCCCAGATCGCCGCACACACCGCAACCACCGGCAGTGCGGTGGACTTCATCGAGATGCCGAGGCCGGCGATGATGTTGGTGCCGTGGCCGGTGGTCGAGGCCTGCGCCACGTGCTGCACCGGCTTGTACTGGGTGCCGGTGTAGTACTCGGTGATCCACACGATCAGGCCGGTCAGCACCAGCCCGATCAACGCGCAGCCGTACAGCGCCACCGGGCCGTGCACGTTGTCACTCATCAACCCGGTGGTGATCGGGTAGAACGCAATCGCGGCCAGCACGCCGGAGACGATCACGCCCTTGTACAGCGCGCCCATGATCGAACCGCCTGGCTTCACCTTGACGAACAGTGCGCCGATGATCGAAGCGATGATCGACACGCCGCCCAGCACCAGCGGATACAGCACCGCGTTGGCACCGGCCTCGGCCAGCATCAGGCTGCCCAGCAGCATGGTGGCGATCACGGTCACCGCATAGGTCTCGAACAGGTCGGCGGCCATGCCGGCGCAGTCGCCGACGTTGTCACCGACGTTGTCGGCGATCACCGCCGGATTGCGCGGATCGTCTTCGGGGATGCCGGCTTCCACCTTGCCCACCAGGTCGGCGCCGACGTCGGCGCCCTTGGTGAAGATGCCGCCGCCGAGGCGGGCGAAGATCGAGATCAGCGAGGAGCCGAAGGCCAGGCCGACCAGCGCGTGCAGCGCCCGTTCCATCGGCAGGCCCATCCGCAGCAGCAACGCGTAGTAACCGGCCACACCCAGCAGGCCCAGGCCGACCACCAGCATGCCGGTGATGGCACCGCCACGGAACGCCACGTCCATCGCCGCGCTGATGCCGTTGCGTGCGGCCTCGGCGGTGCGCACGTTGGCGCGTACCGACACGTTCATGCCGATGTAGCCGGCCGCGCCGGACAGCACCGCGCCGACCGCGAAACCAATCGCCGTGTACCAGCTGAGGAAGACGCCAACCAGCACGAACAGCACCACGCCAGCGACGCCGATGGTCAGGTACTGGCGGTTGAGATACGCACGCGCGCCTTCCTGGATCGCCGTTGCGATGGCGATCATGCGTTCATTGCCGGTGGGTTGGCGCAGGATCCAGCGCGCCGAGACGATTCCGAACAGGATCGCGAGAATGGCGCAGCCCAGCGCCAGTGACAGCCCGTGACGTTCCAGCATTAGACCCCTCCGCAGAATGGATGTAGGCACCCAGTGGCGATGAACGGCACCACGAGGGGGACGACGGGCTGCAGCCTGGAACCAACCCGTACCGACCTTGGCGGTCGTCCGACGTATGGCGGTGTTCAGCATTCCCTGGTGCCCGCAGTATGCGTGCACCTGCGCCCGGATGGTAGCGCCGGGCCATGCCGCGCCGCATGATCCGTGGGCGCCCTCCAGATGAACGCATCGCCATGCGCGCGGAACCCGCCGCCGGTCCATGGGCATGCTTTGAGAGCCGCAGAGCCTTTGCACCCCGTTAAGCCAACCTCTGCAAGCCTGCGCACAGTCCCGTAGGAGATTCCCCATGCGCCTGTCCCTGTTGATGCTTGCCGCCCTGGTCCCGGCTGTACCGGCACTCGCCGCGGAAACCCCGGAGCTGCAGCGCGCCGTGGGTGCCCCCCAGGCAGTGGGCGCGGTGCACACCCTGCGCCAGATCCCCGAGGCCTGCGCGCGCCTGGAAGGTGCCTTCACCGGTCAGGCGGCCGAGCCGTATCGCTTCGCGCCGGTGCGGACCAGCGAGCAGTGCCAGCCGCGCGCGCGCTTCGTCGACTATGCCAAGGCGCAGCCGAGTGCCGACAAGGGCTGGAAGCTCAATGATGTGATCCGCGTGCCCAGCGCCGCGTGCCCGGCACAGCAGGCCGTGGTGCGCGTGTGGCGCCTGCCGTCGAGCAACAAGGTCGAGCTGGACGGTCAGGGCCAGTCGCGCATCTATCTGGAAGAGGCGAAGAAGCAGGCCGCAGCCGGCCAGATTCCGCAGGTGACGATGTTCGCCGCGCAGCTGCAGATGGAAGGCAAGGCCTGCAATTGAAATTGCGTGGGCGGTGTACCCACGCGGTCATCCACGGGTAGTGCCGGCCACTGGCCGGCAACCCTGCAATCATCACTCCGCCAGCGTCGCCCCGCGCGTCACCAGCAGCTCGCGCAGGGCCTTGCGATGGCAATGCGCCTCATCCTCGCAGTAGCACCCCACGCTGATGTCGCTGTGCCGTGACATCGCGGCCAGCAGGTCCAGCGCGTGGGCCGCATCCGGCGCCTTCATCTCGGCCTTGTAGTGGCGGAAGAACGCATTCCAGTCGGCGGCCGTCTTCGCCTCGTGCGCCCGCTTCACCAGTTCCGCACTGGGTGACAGGGTCGGGAACCAGACGTCGTACCAGTCCTGAGTCGCGAATTCGCTGCGTGGTACGCCGCGCGGTGGTCGCCGCACGGTACCGATACGCAGGCCCTCGCCGGGAGCGCGCGGCGTACCCAGTCGAACAACACGCAATGCCATGGTGTGCCTCCACTAGAAGGGGACGGAGGGGATTAAGTCGTATCCGACCCACTGCTGACGCTGTAGGAGATGACGGAGGGGCAGATGCGACTTAATCCCCTCCGTCCCCTTTTTCGGCTCAGCCCTCGAAGGCCGGCAGCTTCTGCTTCACCGCCACGTTCTTCAGGGTGACGTACCTGGGCAGGCCATCGGTGCCATACGGCAGCGGGGCTTCGCCCTTGATCAGCGGCGACAGGTAGGCTCGCGCCTTGGCGGTGATGCCGAAGCCGTCGCGGCGGATGAAGCCGGCCGGCATCTTCTTCTCGTGGTTGGCGATCTTCGACAGCGGCGCCGCTTCGATCTTCCAGCGGTACGGCGCATCGCTGCTGCGCACGATCACCGGCATCACCCCGTTCTGGCCCTTCAGCGCCAGCTGCACGGCGGCCTTGCCCACCGCTTGCGCCTGCTCCCAGTCGGTCTTGCTGGCCAGGTGGCGGGCCGAGCGCTGCAGATAATCGGGCAGCGCCCAATGCACCTTCAGGCCCAGTTGGTCCTTGACCCGGCCAGCCAGATGCCCGGCCACGCCGCCCAGCTGCGAGTGCCCGAACGAATCCTTGCCACCACCCGCGTCGGCGACGAAGCGGCCATCGGCGGTCGCGATACCTTCCGACGCTACCACCACGCAGTAGCCGACGCGGTCGACCACGGCCTTGACCTTGGCCAGGAACACCGCCTCGTCATAGGCGCGTTCGGGCAGCAGGATGATGTGCGGCGCTTCGTCATCGCCGTTGCCGGCCAGGCCGGCGGCCGCGGCCAGCCAGCCGGCGTGGCGGCCCATGGCCTCGTAGATGAAGACGCGGGTGGAGGTCTCGGCCATCGCCGCCACGTCCAGCGCCGCTTCGCGCACCGACACGGCGGTGTACTTGGCCGCCGAGCCGAAGCCGGGGCAGGTGTCGGTCACCGCCAGATCGTTGTCGATGGTCTTGGGCACGCCGATGCAGGTCAGGTCGTAGCCGGAGGCCTTGGCCAGCTGCGAGACCTTCAGCGCGGTATCGGCCGAGTCGTTGCCGCCGTTGTAGAGGAACCAGCGCACGTCATGTGCGCGCAGCACCTGCAGCAGGCGGTCGTAACGTGCACGGTCAGCGTCCAGCGATTTCAGCTTGACCCGGCACGAGCCGAAGGCGCCGCCCGGGGTATGGGCCAGCGCGCGGATGGCCGCAGCGCTCTCCTTGCTGGTGTCGATCAGTTCCTCGCGCAGCGCGCCGAGGATGCCGTTGCGGGCGGCCAGGACCTTGATGCCCTTGGCCCGGGCCTGCTCGATCACCGCTGCCGCCGTGGCGTTGATGACGGCGGTGACACCGCCGGACTGGGCATAAAGGAGAGTACCGTTGCGCATGCTTCTACCTGCTCGGGGGAGGGGACATTGCAGGGACATTACCCGGATGCGGTAAAGTGGCGCTATTGCGGTGCAGCGATACCGGTCCGTCCGGGACGCGAACCTTCTTTGTTTTCAACACGTTGGAGTCAGGTCAATGCGATTGGTTCTGTTGGGACCGCCCGGTTCGGGCAAGGGGACACAGGCGACGCGCCTGAAGGAAAAGCTGGGTATCGCCCACATTTCGACCGGTGACATGCTGCGCGCGGAAATCGCCGCGGGCACGGAGCTGGGCAAGCAGGCCAAGACGGTGATGGATGCCGGCAACCTGGTGTCGGACGACATCCTGCTGGGCATGCTGGAGTCGCGCCTGACCCAGGCCGACGTCGCCAAGGGCTTCATCCTCGATGGTTACCCGCGCAATGTGGCCCAGGCCAATGCGATGGATGGCCTGCTGGCCAAGATCGGTCAGCCGCTGGATGCCGTGGTGCAGCTGGACGTGGCCACCGAGCTGCTGGTCGAGCGCATCGCCGGTCGTGCCAAGGAGCAGGGCCGCGCCGATGACACGCCGGAAGCGGTGCGCCAGCGCCTGCAGGTCTACAACGACCAGACCGCCCCGGTGGTCGACTTCTACGCTGGCCGCGGCACCCTGGCCCGCGTCGATGGCGTCGGCGAGCTGGACGAGATCGAAGCCCGCATCCTGGCGGCGATCAAGGGGTGATCCTGCAGGGCCGGTGCACTGCCGGCCCTTCGGGCGAAAAAAAGACAGGCCTGGTCCGCGAGGACCAGGCCTGTGTCGTTTGATAGGCGCCAGCAGAGGGCTTGCTCAGGGCCCCGCAGCATGAGCTCCCTTGGGGATGGCCTCTTGGGGAGTAGGACCGGTTCGGGTACTGCGGCTGGCAGTTCGAATTGTGTCCGGGTTCACAGAACATCGCTATCGGGATTTCCCTGACAGATGATTGGAGTTTTCTCACATCCTGTGTAGGACTTGTCTTACCCCGGATCGGACATTGGCCCTATACAGCCGTCATCGGTCACAATCCTCGGTCATGAGCAGCGTACATATCCTTGCAATCGCCGGCACCTTCATGGGTGGCGTGGCCGCCCTGGCGCGGGAACTGGGCCATACGGTCAGCGGCAGCGACCAGGCCATCTACCCGCCGATGTCGACCCAGCTCGAACAGTTGGGCATCACCCTGGACCAGGGTTACCGCGCCGACAGCGTGCCGGCCGGCACCGACGAGGTGGTGATCGGCAACGCGCTCTCGCGCGGCAACCCAGCCGTGGAGGCCGTGCTCGATGCCGGCCAGCGCTACATCTCCGGCGCCCAGTGGCTGTCCGAACAGGTGCTGCCGGGCCGCGACACCCTGGCCGTGGCCGGTACCCACGGCAAGACCACCACCACCACCATCCTCACCTGGCTGCTGGAAAGCGCCGGTCGTTCGCCCGGTTTCCTGATCGGCGGCGTCGCCGAGGATTTCGGCGTCTCCGCCCGCCTGGGCCAGGGCCGCGAGTTCGTGGTCGAGGCCGACGAGTACGACACCGCCTTCTTCGACAAGCGCAGCAAGTTCGTGCACTACCGGCCGCTGGTTGCCATCCTCAACAACCTTGAATACGACCACGCCGACATCTTCCCGGACGTGGCCGCGATCCAGCGCCAGTTCCACCACCTGGTGCGCACGGTGCCGGCACGTGGCCGACTGATCGTCAACGGCGAGGATCAGCATCTGGCCGAGGTGCTGGCGATGGGCTGCTGGACCCCGGTCGAGCGCTTCGGATTCGATCCGTCGCTGGAATGGCATGCCGAGCTGCTGGCCGCCGATGGCAGCGCGTTCCGCGTGCACCATCGTGGGCAGGCGCTGGGCGATGTGCAGTGGTCGCTGCTGGGCCGCCACAACGTGCTCAACGGCCTGGCCGCGTTGGCTGCCGCACATGCGGTGGGCGTGGCGCCGGCCGAGGTGATCCCGGCACTGGCGCGCTTCCGCAGCGTCAAGCGCCGCATGGAAGTGATCGGCCACCATGACGGCATCACCATCTACGACGATTTCGCCCACCACCCGACCGCAATCGCCACCACGCTGGAAGGCCTGCGTGCCAAGGTGGGCGATGCGCGCATCGTGGTCGCGATGGAACCCCGCAGCAACTCGATGCGGCTGGGCGCACATGCGCAGGCGCTGGCACCGTCGCTGGCGCTGGCCGATGAAGTGGTGTTCCTGCATCGCCCGGAACTGGCTTGGGATGCTGCTGCGGTGATCGCCGCAGTGCGTGGCCAAGCGCACGCCGTGCCCGATACCGACGCGCTGCTGGCGCAATTGCAGGCCAGCGCGCGCAGTGGTGACCACGTGGTGTTCATGTCCAACGGTGGTTTCGACGGCGCACCGCGCCGCTTCCTTGCCGCGCTGCAGGCCCGATGAGCGTCGACGGGTCGCTGCCGCTGTTTCCACTGCACACCACGCTGGTGCCGGGTGCGGCGGTGGGCCTGCGCGTGTTCGAACGCCGCTACCTGGATCTGGTCCGCGACAGCGGCCGCAGTGGTGAGGGCTTTGGTGTCTGCCTGATCCTCGACGGCCAGGAAGTGGGAGCTCCGGCGACACCGGCGGCGTATGGCGTGCAGGTACGCATCGAAGACTTCGATGTCGGCGCCGACGGCGTGCTGCAACTGCGCCTGCGCGGCACCCGCCGCTTCCACGTCGAGCGCACCCGCGTGCGCGACAACGGCCTGGTGGTGGCCGACGTGCGCTGGTGCGAGGAAGACCCGGACGATGAACTGCGGCCGCAGCATGCGCTGCTGGCCACGGTGCTGGGGCACATCATCGAACAGGCCGGCGAGGCCTATGCGCCGGCCAATCCGGCGCTGCTGGACCAGGCCAGCTGGGTCGGCTGGCGGCTGGCCGAGCTGCTGCCGCTGAGCGAGCAGCAGCGCCTGCAGCTGCTGCAGATGGATGACCCGCACCAGCGCCTGCAGCAGTTGCTGGGCTGGATGCCGTAGCAGCCTGCCTCGGGTGGGTGTGCACCTTGGGTGCACACGCTGGGGCATGGGTGGAATGCAATCCACGCATGGCGTGGATCTGCCCGCCGGGCCATGCCCGGCGGCTCTATCACGGCGTGGTCTTCAGCCGTAGCACCGGCAGCCCGGTTTCGCTGTGCACGTCTTCGCGCTGCGGCAGATCCTGCACGGCGTCCTTCACCGCGTTCAACGCCGGGTCGACGCCGCGCAGCGGGTGCCACATGCCGATCCACTCAAAGTGGCGCTCGTAGCGCAGGGTCTGCGCGCTGCCCAGCCACAACGGCGTGTTGCCTGGCTGCAGCTGTGCCGGTGCCGGCCACAGGCGCAGCACGTAGCGCTCATCCGGCCGCGCACCCTGACGCACCATCAGCAGTGCTTCCACACGTGTTTCAAGCGTGGCCGGCAGCACCGGCAGTTCGTCGGCGCCGGTGTTCTTGTCCAGCATCAGCAGCGCCTGCTGCCAGCCGGCCTGTTCCTGCCGCTTCCAGCCGCGTGCTTCCAACTGCGTCTGCAACGGTGCCAGCGGGCCGGCCACCTGCACGTCCAGCGGCCAGCGCTGGTCGTCGTCGAACTCGTTGCGGCGCGCCGGCAGCGTGGCCCAATCGTGCTGCCACCAGGCCTGCGCATCCATCGCCTGCGGTGCCGGCAGGGTCGGCTCGAAGCGCTCCAGCTTCACAGGAATGTGGCGCGGCGCGTACCACATGGCTGCTACCGCGAACACGCCATAGAACAGCCAGGCCACCGGCTTCACCCAGAACGAGCGGTTGAAGCGACGGCGGTAGGCGATGCCCAGCACCAGCAGCCAGAACGTGCCGAACAGCATGCCGCCGATCACATCGCTCAGCCAATGCGCGCCCAGGTACAGGCGCGAGAAGCCGATCAGGCTGACCACGATGCCCGACACCAGGTAGGGCCAGACGCGGGTGCGGCCGGGCATCTCGCGGGCGATCAGCACCGCGAAGAAGCCGAAGGTGATGGTGGCCATGGTCACCGACACCGATGGGAAGCCGAAGCCACTGCTGGCATCGACCGGACGCACCACATCCACGGTGGCACCGAGCAGCATGGTCAGGGCCAGGCCGAAGGCGAGCGCGGCCAGCCAATGTGCGGCCGCCATCCAGCGCCGGCGCCAGATCAGGTAGCCCATCGCCGCCGCAGTGGCCGGCAGCAGTACCTGCCAGGCGCCCAGCGACGCCAGCGCGGCCATCGGGTAATCGGCCAGCGGGTTGCGCAGGGCCAGCATGGCCTGGTGCACCAGCAGGTCGATCGCCAGCGGTTCACCGTGCGCGACCACCACGGTCAGCAACGCGAACCAGCCCCAGCCCAGCACCAGCAGCATCAACGCCAGCATCGCCAGCGGCACCGACTCGCGGCGCTTCGGGTCCAGCACGCCAACGGTGTAGCGGCCCAGCGTCGGGTGGCGGTTGGACCAGTCCAGCAGGCGCGCCAGCCAGTTGTCCATGCGCGCGGCCGACCAGCGGTAGCCGTACAGCACGATCGCCCAGACCAGGCCGAGGATCACCGCCAGCAGGCCGACCACCACCACCAGTCGGCCGGCCACCGCAGCCACCGCATCGTAGGCCTCACCAAGCACCCAGCCCGGTGCCAGGAACAGCACCGCCCACGAAATGCTGGCGATACCACTGGCCTGCATGTAGCGGCTGGCGGGCATCTTCATCATGCCGGCGATGGCCGGCACGAACGGGCGGATCGCGCCCACGTAGCGTGCGATCAGGATGCTTTTGAATGCGTTGCGGCGGAACAGGTTCTCGCCGCGGTCGAGCAGCTGCGGGTAGCGGCTGAACGGCCAGATCCCGCGCAGGCGGTCGCCCCAGCGTCGGCCGATCCAGTAACTGATGCCGTCACCGGCGAACGCACCCAGGGCGGCTGCCGCCACCGCGTACGGCCCGGAGATCTGGCCCAGGCCGATGAACACGCCCACCGCGAACAGCAGCGGCAGCGCCGGCACGATGGCACCGAGAATGATCACCGCATCGCAGAAGGCGATGAGGAAGATAACGGCACCCGCCAACACGGGGTGAGCGGCAATCCACGCGAGCGTGGCGTCGATCCATGAAGAGTCCATTGCCCGATTATAGGGGCGTGAAGGTGACTGGTTCCCGGCCGCTTCGTGACCGTTTGCAACCGGCGCCATCGCCTAGAATGGGCGCATGCCGCAGACGCCAGACGCTCCACCGCACGCTTTGAAGGCCGACAGCTTCGGCCGCATCCTCCTTGTGGAAGGGCCTGATGGCCCCTTCGTGCGCCGTGATCTGGGCGCCACGCCGCTGTGGTTGCGGCTGCCTGCGTGGTGGCTGGCCCGCCGCGAAGCCCGCGCGCTGCAGCACATCCATGGCATGGCCGATGTGCCGCAGCTGCTGGCCTGGAATGGCCATCACCTGGATCGCAGCTTCATGGCCGGCGATGCCATGTACCAGCGCCCGCCGCGCGGTGACCTGGCCTGGTTCCATTCCGCGCGCAGGCTGCTGCAGCAGCTGCATCGCAACGGCGTGGCCCACAACGATCTGGCCAAGGAAGCCAACTGGCTGGTCACCGACGATGGCCGCCCGGCGCTGATCGACTTCCAGCTGGCGGTGATCGGCAACCCGCGCTCGCGCTGGATGCGCCTGCTGGCCCGCGAGGACCTGCGCCATCTGCTCAAGCACAAGCGCATGTACTGCCGTGAATCGCTCACCCCGGTGGAGAAGCGCGTGCTCAAGCGCACCTCGTGGGTGCGCGAGCTGTGGTTCGCCACCGGCAAGCCGGTCTACCGCTTCGTTACCCGCCGCATCCTGCATTGGGAAGACAACGAAGGGCAGGGGCCGAAGCCGTGAGCCGTGCGTCCGTCGTGAGCAGGCCGCCAACTGCCGGCAGCGTGCTGCGTGCGCAGTTGCCTGGTGCTGACTTCGTGCACGCCTGCCAGGCGACGACCTGTCGTGATGGGCGCTCGGCTCTGCAGGCCTATCGCGATATGGCGGCGACCATTCCCGGCTGGTTCGATGGGCTGATGGCGCTGCGCAATCGCGGCATGCGCCTGCTCGGCATGAAGCACCTGGGCTCGTTGCGTGCGGTGCAGGTTGTTGAGGATCCTCGACCCGGCCAGCGGCTGGGCATCTTCACCCTGCAGTCGCTGGACGACGATGCCATCGTGCTGGAAGACGACGACCGCCATCTTCGCGTACAGCTGGCGCTGCAGTGGCAGGGCGACGTGCTGGAAGTGGCCACTGTGGTGCATACCCATAACGCGTTCGGCCGGGTCTACATGCTGCCGGTTGCGCCGGTACATCGATTGATCGTGCCGCACCTGTTGAAAAAGCAGGTGCGCGCCTATCGGTAGCGCCGGGCCATGCCCGGCGGCATTGAACGTTGCGTCCGCCGGGCATGGCCCGGCGCTACCTGCTTACGGCGTTGCCGGCACCACCTGCTGGCCGATGAAGTTGCGCTTGGCGTCGAAGTCATAGGCGATCTGCAACTGCCCCACATCCGGGCAGGCGTGGCAGTCGCGCAGCGGCGTGCGGTACAGCAGGCGGATGCCGCCGTTCTCCAGCGGCGAGGCGCCGGCCGACTGCGCCGGTGCGAACGGCGTGGCCTGCGGGTTGGCCTTCAGCAGTTCCTGCACGGTGGGGTCGGCACGCAGGGTGTCGTCCAACTGCACGGCATCCACATCGATGCGCTTGCCGCCGGCATCGACCAGGCGGGTGCCTTCATTGGTGTTGGCGCGGAACGGGTATTCCACCGTGGCCACGCCGAGGCCGTCGCTCTCATGCCATGCGGTCACATAGGCCAGTTCGCCGCCGGTGGACAGCTGCTCGGCGGCGGTGATGGCATCGGCACTGGCGCCCCCGGCGCGCATCGCGTCGCGAAGACAATCACGGGTGGCCGCATTCTCGCCCTGGCGGCAGGCGTTGAGGTCGCCATCCCAGACCACTGCCTCGCTCCAGCGCATCCTGCCGTCGGCGGCAGCCCTCTCCGCACTGGGCGCGTCACCGGCGGGCGGCTCCTTTCCGGGTTCCGGCGAACGGCCCTGGCAGGCGGTCAGCAGGGCAAGCCCCAGGGCAGGCAGCAACAGGCGGGAACGGCGCATGGCGTGGACCTCGTGCGTTGTCTGGAGGCCCGAGTATCGTCAAGGCCGGGTGAACTCCGCGTCGGCGCGGCATACTAGCGGCTCAATGCATACGCTGGAGTGTGGAACGTGGGCAGTCTGCAGGGCAAAACGCTTTTCATCACCGGTGCCTCGCGTGGCATCGGCCTGGCCATCGCACTGCGCGCTGCGCGCGACGGCGCCAATGTGGCCATTGCGGCCAAGTCGTCGGTGCCGAATCCGAAGCTGCCCGGCACCATCCACACCGCAGCAGAGGCCGTTACCGCCGCCGGTGGCCAGGGACTGGCGCTGAAGTGCGACATCCGCGAGGAAGAGCAGGTACAGGCCGCAGTTGCGGCCACGGTCGACACCTTCGGTGGCATCGACATCCTGATCAACAACGCCAGTGCGATCTGGCTGCGTGGCACGCTGGATACGCCGATGAAGCGCTTCGACCTGATGCAGCAGGTCAATTCGCGTGGCAGCTTCCTGTGCGCGCAGGCCTGCCTGCCGTACCTGCTGCAGGCGCCGAACCCGCACATTCTCACCCTGGCGCCGCCGCCGAGCCTGGCGCCGAAGTGGTGGGCGCCGCACACCGGCTACACGCTGGCGAAAATGGGCATGAGCTTCGTCACCCTGGGCCTGGCCGCGGAATTCGGTCCGCAGGGCGTGGCGGTGAACGCGCTGTGGCCGCGCACGGTGATCGCCACCGATGCGATCAACATGATTCCGGGCGTGGATGCGGCTGGCTGCCGTACGCCGCAGATCATGGCCGACGCCGCGCACGCGGTGCTGGTGCGTGAAGCGGCAGGCTTCCACGGCCAGTTCCTGATCGACGATGAAGTGCTGGCGCAGGCCGGTATCACCGATCTTTCGGGCTACGCGGTGGATCCGTCGCGTCCGTTGTTGCCGGATCTGTTCCTGGATTGACCGCGCGTCGCGGGAAGAGGCCGAGGGCTGCGACCCTCGGCCTGCTGCGCTAGAATGCGCGGCTGTAATCGTTTCCAACAGGGATGTGAACGCATGTCACGTACTCTTTCCGTCGCGGCGCTGGCCGCTTCGCTGTCGTTGATCCTGACCGCCTGCGGTGGCAAGGCCCCCGCGGCTGCGGGCGGCGCCGCTGCCTCCGGCACGCCGGACGCCAGCACGGCCCCGTCCGACACACAGCAGCAGTTGACCGCCAAGCTCAACGCCTACATCGGCTGCTTCAACGCGCTGGATTCGAAGACCCACGGCAGCATCCAGTCCTACACGCGCTGGATCAAGGATGTCGACGCTGGCCCGACCGGACGCGAGTCGCACGTGTACGGCCCGTTCGAGATCAGCGACTACGACATGAAGCAGTGCGACGCCCCGGTGACCGAGGCGATCGCTGCCAAGCCGGCGCTGGCCGATCTCGATGCGGCTGCAGGCCATTACCAGCAGGCGCTGAAGGCGCTGGTGCCGGTCAGCAAGGACGCGCACGACTACTACGATCGCCAGGACTACGAAGACGACCAGTTCGCCAAGGGCAAGCAGCTGCACGCGCCCTTGATGGCCGCCTTCAAGGATTTCGTGGCTGCCAGCGAAACGTTCAATGCCGAGCTGGAGCGCCAGAACGACGCCGCCCAGCGCGAGCAGCTCAAGGCGCTGGAACAGGCCGAGGGGCGCACGCGCGAGTACTACCGTCTGGCGATGATGCTGGAAGCGAAGGCCATCATGGATCTGATGAGCGAGGATGATTTCGATCAGGCCAAGGCCCGCGAACGCCTGGATGCCTTCAACCGCATTTCCGATGAAGCGCACGCCAGGGTTGCCGACCAGGAACCGGGCAAGTCGGACTGGGAAGGCTTCGAGCGTGGGGCCGAGAATTTCCGGCGCGAAGGCAAGGAGCGGCTGCAGCGCGTCAGCGAGAAGAAGCCTTACACCGATTTCGAACGACGCATGCTTGATTCGCCGTCGATGGCGCCGCGCGGCTCTGCCAACAAGCTGATGCAGGAATACAACACGCTCGTTTTCCAGAGCAACCGCCAGTGACCGGCGCGCCAGCACCCATGCGAGAGACCATGATGACGTCCTACATGATGACGTCCTATCTGCGTATCGCGCCGCTGCTGCTGATCAGCGCTGTGGCTGGCCTGAGCGGCTGCAACAAATCGGCAGGGCTGGCCATGGCCGACCCCGGGCTGGAGAAGGTGAACGCCTACATCGAGTGCTACAACGGCGTTGAACAGCCCATCCACGAAGGCTTCCAGGCCTACACCGGCTGGATGAAGGACCCCGAAGCCGGCCCGACCGGCAATGAAGCGCAGCCGCGTTCGCCCGGCAAGGTGCTGTCGCACCGCGTCGCGTACTGCGGCCAGCCACTGACCGACGCGCTGGCGAAGACCCCGGCACTGCCGATGGATGGCCCCGCGCGTGACTATCAGCAGGCCTTCCAGGCATTGAACACCCTGGTCGAGCGCGCCGATGGCTACTTCACCCGCGAGGACTATCGTCGTGATGGCGGCGAGGGGATGCGCAGCCAGCATGCTCCGCTGATGCAGGCCTATGCTGATTTCTTCAAGGCCAGCGAAGCGATGGATGTGGCGCTGGAAAAGAACGAGAACGATCGCCGTGCCGCGCAGCTGAAGCAGATCGAGGAAAGCGAAGGGCGCTCGCTGGCCTACTACCACCTACGCCTGCTGGGCGACGGCAAGCGATTGGCCACGGCGTTCCAGGACGACGCACCGGACGTCGCGGCGCTGCGCGCGCAGCTGGCTGACTATCAGGCACTGGTGACGGAAATCCAGAACGGCGGTGTCGGCAAGGACGACCCGATGTGGGGCCACGTGCAGCGCTCGGCGGACAAGCTGGTGCGTACCGCGGGACGCGGCGTCGAGCGCCTGGAGCAGCACAAGCCGATCACCGCCGAAGCGCTGGCGGCAGAACGGAAGGCGTCGGGCAGTTGGCTCACCACCGACCCGGAAGGGGCGCAGTCAACGATCCTCGCCGCCTACAACGATCTGGTGACCACCAGCAACCGCATGCGGTGAGCAACGGCGCACGCATCCATGCGTAACCGCCAAGGGCGAGTGCCGGCCGCTGGCCGGCATGTGCCTCAATGGTTGAACGCATCCGGCAGCTTGCCGCCGCACTTGCGGCAGTGCCGTGCATCCGGTTCGTGGCCTTCCAGTCCGCAGTCCGGGCAGCCACGTGCATCACGGCGCGCGGCCAGCTCGGCTTCACGCATGGTGCTGGCCAGTTCGGCGGTGTAGATGCCGGTGGGTACGGCGATGATGCTGTAGCCGATCAGGATCAGCACCGAGGTGACGAAGCGGCCGAGTACGGTCTGCGGCACGATGTCGCCGAAGCCGACCGTGGCCATGGTCACCACCGCCCAGTACATGCTGGCCGGGATGTTGGTGAAGCCGTGTTCGGGGCCCTCGATCACGTACATCAGCGCACCGGCGATGATGGTGATGGTGATCACCGTGAACAGGAACACCAGCACCTTGCGCCGGCTGCGCCACAGCGACGTCATCAGCACGCCGCTTTCCTCGATGTAGCGGGTCAGCTTGAGGATGCGGAATACGCGCAGGATGCGCAGCGCGCGCACCACCAGCAGGCTCTGCGCGCCGGGGATGAACATCGACAGGTAGGCGGGCAGGATCGACAGCAGGTCGATGATGCCCCAGATGCTCACCGCGTAACGCAGCGGGCGCTTGACCACCGCCAGCCGCAGCAGGTACTCGGCGGTGAAGATGATCGTGAAGCCCCATTCCAGGATGTACAGGCCGGTGGACCATTCGGCATGCAGGTGCTGCACGCTGTCGATCATCACCACCAGGATGCTGGCGATGATCGCCACCACCAGGATCAGGTCGAAATTGCGCGAGGGCCGCGAGTCGTGGCGGTAGATGATGTCGAACCACCGACGGCGCCAGCCGGTCTCGGTGGCGGGGTTCAGCTGGGGGGCGGAAAACGGTCGCATGGGCGCATTGTGCCGCAGGGGTTCCGGCGCGAGAATGGGGATTCCTGAACCCTGCCGACTGCCATGACCGCCGCTACCGATCCGCTGATCTCTCTTTCGCACTACTACCTGCCGGTCTACAAGCCCCGCCAGGTGGTTCTGGAGCGAGGCCAGGGCGCCCGCGTGTGGGACAGCCAGGGCCGTGAGT
Organism: Stenotrophomonas maltophilia; assembly: GCF_002138415.1. Taxonomy (NCBI): domain Bacteria; kingdom Pseudomonadati; phylum Pseudomonadota; class Gammaproteobacteria; order Lysobacterales; family Lysobacteraceae; genus Stenotrophomonas; species Stenotrophomonas maltophilia. Next base: position 3,769,849 of record NZ_CP015612.1, on the reverse strand, counting down.
TCATCGACCTGGCCGCCGGCATCGCCGTGTGCGGCCTGGGCCACAACGATCCGGACCTGGTGGCCGCGCTGGTCGAGCAGGCCGGCAAGCTCTGGCACACCAGCAACGTGTTCTACAGCGCGCCGCCGCTGCACCTGGCCGAGGAGCTGGTCAAGGCCAGCCGTTTCGCCGAGCGCGTGTTCCTGTGCAATTCCGGCGCCGAAGCCAACGAAGTGGCGATCAAGATGGTCCGCAAGTGGGCCTCCAGCCAGGGCCGCCCGGCCGACAGGCGGGTGATCATCACCTTCCGTGGCAGCTTCCACGGCCGCACCATGGGCGCGGTGACCGCTACCGCCCAGCCGAAGTACCAGGAAGGCTACGAGCCGCTGCCCGGTGGCTTCCGCTACATCGATTTCAACGATGAGGTACAGCTGGAAACCGCGATGGCCGCCGGCGACGTGGCGGCGGTGATGCTGGAACCGATCCAGGGCGAGGGCGGCGTGATGCCGGCCAAGTCCGGCTTCCTCAAGCGCGTGCGCGAACTGTGCGACCAGCACAACGCACTGCTGGTGCTGGACGAGATCCAGGCCGGCATGGGCCGTACCGGTACGCTGTTCGCGCACTGGCAGGACGACGTGGTGCCGGACATGGTCACCCTGGCCAAGGCGCTGGGTGGCGGCTTCCCGATCGGTGCGATGCTGGCCGGCCCGAAGGTGGCCGAGACCATGCAGTTTGGCGCGCATGGCACCACCTTCGGCGGCAACCCGCTGGCTGCCGCAGTCGCGCGCGTGGCACTGCGCAAGCTGGCCTCGGCGGAGATCGCCGCCAATGTCAGCCGCCAGTCGAAGGCGCTGCGCGATGGCTTCGCCCGCATCAACGACGAGTTCGGCGTGTTCAGCGAGGTGCGTGGTCGCGGCCTGATGCTGGGCGCGGTGCTGAGCAAGGACTTCGCCGGCCAGGCCGGGGCGATCCTCGACCATGCCGCCGAGCAGGGCCTGCTGACCCTGCAGGCCGGCCCGGACGTGCTGCGCTTCGTGCCGTCGCTGAACATCACCGACGAAGAAGTGGCCGAAGGCCTGAAGCGCCTGCGCGCGGCAATTGCCGCGTTCATCGCCGCGCGCTGAAGCCGCTGGGGTCGGATCCCTCTCCCGCGGAGAGGGCTCTGACCCCGCCGCCGCGGAATCCGTGCAGAGCCGAGCCCATGCTCGGCTCATCGCAGTATCAGGCAACAGCAGCCGAGCATGGGCTCGGCTCTACAGTGGTTCACGCAATCTGGTAACGCTTCAACACCTTGCCCAGCCCACGGCCATCGCGCACGGTCTCCGCGTGCAGGCCGGCGGCGCGCGCGCCACGCACATTGGCGAACAGGTCATCGACGAACAGCGCGTGCGAAGGCGCCACGCCGAGTACCTCAAGCGTGCGCAGGAAGACTTCCGGCGCCGGTTTGCGCAGGCCGAAATCGGCGCTGCAGAACACGCGGCCCTGCAGCGCAGGGAACAGTTCCGGCAACAGGATGGGCAACGCCTGTACCACCATTGCGCCATTGTTGGTCAGTACGGCCAGCGGCAACTGCAGGTCCTGCAGTCGCTGCAGCACCGCGTGCTGCGGATGGCTGGCGGCCTGGCGCGCGGCGGTCCATGTCGTCACATCGACAGTCGTGCCCAGAAGCTCCCCTAATCGCGCCAGATAGGCTGGGCCATCCAGCGTGCCGTTGTCGTGCGCGGCTTCCAGCCCGCTGTCGTACAGCGCGGCCTGCACGGCCGGCGTAGGAACCTCCAGCGCCTGCGCCAGGTGCAGCACGCGTTGCGCGCGCTGGTACTGCACCAGAACGCCATCCACATCCAGCAGTAACAGATCGATCCGCATCGCCCGAGCATGCCACTGCGGTGAGTGCGCGGGAAACCCTGGAGTTGGCATGCGACAGACGGTCGCAGACGCGGCCACAGGGGCCTGCCTAGAATGGCGCTTGAATCCGCAGGAGATGCAACGATGAAGGCTTGGATGGTGGCAGTGGGACTGGGCGCGCTGATGCTGGCGCCGTCGGCGATGGCGCGGGTGTGCGCGGTGAGCATCGACAGCACCGACCAGATGAGCTTCAGCAGCCGCGAGATCAAGGTGGCGGCCGACTGCACCGCCGTCGACCTGACCCTGCGCCACACCGGCAAGCTGGCCGCTACCGCGATGGGCCACAACTGGGTGCTGACCCGCACCGCCGACTACCAGCCGGTGGCGATGGCGGGCATGCGCATGACCCTGGCCGACAGCTACCTGCCGAAGGCCGACAAGCGTGTGCTGGCACACACCAAGGTGATCGGCGGCGGCGAGACCACGCGCGTGCGCTTCTCTACCCAGGGCCTGCAGAAGGGCGGTGACTACACCTTCTTCTGCTCGTTCCCCGGCCACTTCGCGATGATGAAGGGCAAGTTCATCTTCGGTTGAATGCAGCCACGCATGGCGTGGCTCTACTGGTAGATCCACGCCATGCGTGGATGAAAAAGGGGACGGAGGGGATTAAGTCGTTTGTGCACAAACGACTTAATCCCCTCCGTCCCCTTTTTGTGCAGAGCGGGCTCAGCCCTTGGCGGCCTTGAACGCCACGCGTGCAGCGGCCAGCGTCGCTTCGATCACCGCATCGTCGTGCGCGCTGGACAGGAAGCCGGCTTCGTACGCCGACGGTGCCAGGAACACGCCCTGGTCCAGCATCGCGTGGAAGAAGCGGTTGAACGCCGGAATGTCACAGGCAGTGGCCTGCGCATAGGTCTCCACCTTCTCACTGGTGAAGAACAGCCCGAACATCGCGCCCACGCAGGTGGTGGTCACGGCCACGCCGGCTTCGGCAGCGGCCGCTTCCAGGCCGGCACACAGGCGCGCGGTGCGCTCGGCCAGGTCGGCGTGGAAACCCGGTTGCTGGATCAGCTCCAGCATCGCCAGGCCAGCGGCCATCGCTACCGGGTTGCCGCTCAACGTGCCGGCCTGGTAGATCGGGCCGGCCGGCGCGATCTGCTGCATCAGTTCGCGACGACCGCCGTAGGCACCCACCGGCATGCCACCGCCGATGATCTTGCCGAAGGTGGTCAGGTCCGGGGTGATGCCGTAGTGCGCCTGCGCACCGCCGAGGGCGACGCGGAAGCCGGTCATCACTTCGTCGAAGATCAGCAGCGCGCCGTGCTTCGTGCACAGTTCGCGCAGGTGCTGCAGGTAGCCCTCGCGCGGCGGGATGCAGTTGGCGTTGCCGACCACCGGCTCGATGATCAGGCCGGCGATGTCGTCACCCTGCTGCTCGAACAGTGCGGTGGCCGCTTCGAAGTCGTTGTAGGGCAGGGTCAGGGTCAGTTCGCTCAGGCCTGCCGGCACGCCCGGCGAGGTCGGCACGCCCAGGGTCAGCATGCCGCTGCCGGCCTTGACCAGGAACGAGTCGCCATGGCCGTGGTAGCAGCCTTCGAACTTCACGATGCGGTTGCGGCCGGTCGCACCACGCGCCAGCCGGATCGCCGACAGCGTGGCTTCGGTGCCGGAGTTGACCATGCGCACCATCTCGCACGACGGCACCAGGCGGGTGATGGTCTCGGCCATGGTCACTTCGGCCGCGCACGGTGCACCGAAGGACAGGCCGTTGTCGATCGCCTTCTTCACCGCCTGGCGCACGGCCGGGTGGTTGTGGCCGACGATCATCGGGCCCCAGGAACCGACGTAGTCGATGTAGCGGTTGCCATCGACGTCGTACAGGTAGGCGCCGTCGGCGCGCTCGACGAAGAACGGTTCGCCACCGACCGATTTGAACGCGCGTACCGGCGAATTGACGCCGCCCGGCAGCAGCTGCTGGGCGCGGGAGAACAGGGCGTGGGACTGGTCGTGGTTCATGCGGATTTCCTGGGCATTACGCGAACTGGGCGAGGTAGGCGCGCTGGACCGCAACCGGGTCTTCGGCGGCGAACACGCTGCTGACCACGGCGACCAGATCGGCGCCGGCGTCGATGATGGGACCGACATTGTCCGGGGTCAGGCCGCCGATCGCCACCCGCGGCACGCCCAGTGCGGCGCTTTGCCGCAGCAGGTCGGTATGGGCGCGGCTGGTGGTGATCTTGGTGGTGGTCGGGAAGAACGCGCCGAAGGCCACGTAGCTGGCGCCGGCGGCCACGGCCTTCTCGGCATTGGCCAGCTGGTCGTAGCAGGAGGCGCCTATGATGGCCTCGGCACCGAGCAGGGCGCGCGCGCTGGGGATGTCGCCGTCGGTGCCGCCCAGGTGCACGCCGGCCGCGCCGACCGCCTTGGCCAGCGCCGGGTCGTCGTTGACGATCAGCGGCACGCCGTGTTCCGCACACAGCGCCTGCAGGGCGGTGGCCTGCTCGCGCCGCAGCGCGTCACTGGCGGTCTTGTTGCGGTACTGCAGCCAGGTGGCGCCCGCGGCCAGCAGCGGTGCGGTGCGGGCCAGCAGGCGCGCGGTATCGGGCTCGTCCGGGGTGATCAGGTAGACGCCGCGGGGCGCCGGGGAAGCAGAAATCATCGATGGCTACCGGTGAGTGGACCGCGATGGGACAATGGCGGCCCGTGAATCCAGCCCTGATTATCCGATGAGCGATGCCACCCCCACCACCTTGCGCACCTGGATGTGCGTAGTCTGCGGCTTCCTTTACAGCGAAGCGGAAGGCTTGCCGGAGGAGGGCATCGCGCCGGGGACACGCTGGGAGGACATTCCCGAGACCTGGACCTGCCCGGACTGTGGCGTGACCAAGGCCGATTTCGAGATGGTCGAGGTCGATTGAGTTTCCGGGCCGCCGGGCATGGCCCGGCGCTACCGGTGGGTGCGACCGTTGGGGTGGGTGCGGACCGTTGGGTGGGTGTGGACCGTTGGTCCACACACCGACATCCTCAATGCAGCCGCGGCACCGGCCCGCCCAGGTCGATCAGCTTCTCGCGCAGCCACTGCGCATCGCTGGCCTCGGGATTGCGCTTCAGGTACTGCCCCAGGTCGTGGCGGGCACCGGCCAGGTACTCCAGCTGCAGGTAGGCCAAGCCGCGGTCACGCAGCGCATCGTCCTGCTCCGGGGCGAGCTTCAGCAGGCGGTCGGCACTGCGCGCGGCGCGGTCCCATTCGCCGGCCTCGGCATACACGCCGTGCAGGTTGCGCAGCATGCGCATCAGGATCGCGCGCGCCGGCGCCGGGTCGAGGATCTGCGCCAGCACCTGGTCGTCGGGCATCTGCCCACCAAGATGTGACTTGGCCCGCTCGCGCAGCTCGTCCACGTCCAACGGGCGGCCACCGTTGAACGGGTCCATCACCAGCACGCCATCGTCCACCGGCAGGCGCACCAGAAAATGGCCGGGGAAGGACACACCATCGAGTGGAATGCCCAGCCGGCGCGCGACTTCCATCTGCACCAGCGCCAGCGAGATCGGGTTGCCCAGGCGACGTTCGAATACCTGGTTGAGGTAGCTGTTGCGCGGGTCGTAGTACTCGTCGTGGTCGCCGCTGTAGCCCAGTTCGTCGAACAGGTGGCGGTTGATCGCCGCCATCTTCAGCGGGCTGTTCTCGATGCTGTCCACTTCCGAGCGAAGGTGCTCGACATGGCTCTGGATCAGCGCGTCATAGGTGGACGGCTGCAGATCGGGGTATTCATCGCGCGCGATCAGCAGCGCGGTCGGCAACAGTGGCAGCGCCTCGTCTTCGAGGTCGGCCAGTGCATCCCAGTCGGGGAGTGTGATCCGGTCCTGCATGGCCACAGACTGGCGTCATTCGCGGGCGGTTTCAAGCGGTGTCGCGTGAATTCCTCATGTCATCGTTCCCCCATCCACGCATGGCATGGATCTACTGCGGAAACTGTCAGAGGTGGGGCGGTGTGGGCTTGCAGGACCGCAGGCGCCATGGATGGCGCCTACGAGCCCCCAGGGATGGGTTTACGGCGTGTCCTGCAAGCCCACACCGCCCCGCCATCCCTCGGTAGCCCAGCTTTTGCCTTTGATGTTGATTCGGCGGGTGCCGGGCGCAGCCCGGCCGCACCTTACTTTTCGATGCCCGGGCCGAAGGTCAGCTGGGTGCCGTCCTTCAGCTTGAGCTTCTCGGCCTGGCCGGCGTTGAGCTCCAGCACATAGCGCGCCGGGCCACCGCTGGGGTAGGGCGGGCACATGTCGCCAGCCGAGCACGGTGGTACGTCGCGCTGCTGGCTGACCAGCTTGCGCTGGCTGTCGAAGTACAGGATGTCCAGCGCGATCTTGGTGTTCTTCATCCAGTACGCCTGCATTTCTTCGCGGTCGTGGATGAACAGCATGCCGTGGTCAGCGGCCATCTGGTCGCGGAACATCAGCCCGCGCGCGCGGGTTTCATCGTTGGTGGCCAGCTCGACCTGGTAGCGGGCGCCATCCAGCTCGACCCAATGGCGGGCCGCGTCGGTGGCACAGCCGGCCAGGGCCAGCAGCGGAAGCATCAGCAGCGAACGCAACAGCGACATCGTCAGGATCCTTGCAGAAGGTCAGAGCACGACCGGCGGTTCGCCGCCGACGATCACCACATCGGCGCGACGGCGCGCGAACAGGCCGACGCAGACCACGCCGGGCAGCTGGTTGAGCTCGCGCTCCAGCTTTTCCGGATCGGTGATCTGCAGGTTGTGGATGTCCAGGATCTGGTTGCCGTTGTCGGTGACCACGCCTTCGCGCCAGGTCGGCTGGCCGCCGGTCATGTCGCGGATCTGGCGGGCGACCAGGCTGCGCGCCATCGGGATCACTTCCACCGGCAGCGGGAACTTGCCCAGCACCGGCACCTGCTTGCTCGGGTCGACGATGCAGATGAAGCGCTCGCTGGCCTCGGCGATGATCTTCTCGCGGGTCAGTGCGGCGCCGCCGCCCTTGATCAGGCACTTGTTGGCATCGCACTCATCGGCGCCGTCCACGTACAGCGACAGGTTGCCGCTGTGGTTCAGCTCGATCACCTCGATGCCGTGCTGCTTCAGGCGGGCGGTGCTCTGCTCGGAGCTGGACACGGCACCCTTGATGCGGTGCTGGATGCGGGCCAGGGCATCGATGAAATAGGCCACGGTGGAACCGGTGCCGACACCGACGATCATGCCGTCTTCAACGTACTCGATGGCTTTCTCGGCGGCCAGGCGCTTGGCTTCGGACATGGGAGAACTCTCAGGCAGGGAATCAGGATTTCTTTTCCAGCGACAGCAGCAGCTTCCACTGCGCGGCGGTCACCGGGAACACCGACAGGCGGTTGCCCTTGGCAACCAGCGGGAAGCCTTCGCCGAGCTCATCAGCGTGCAGCTTGATCTCGTCCAGCGCGATCACCTGCTTGAGCTTGCGGTCGAAGGCCACGTCCACCAGCATCCAGCGCGGGTTCTCGCGCGTGCTCTTGGGGTCGTGGTAGTCGGATTTCGGATCGAACTGGGTGTCGTCCGGGTAGGCCGTGCTGGCCACCGTGGCCAGGCCGACGATGCCCGGCACCTTGGTATTGGAGTGGTAGAACAGGATGCCGTCGCCCACCTGCATGCCATCGCGCATGAAGTTGCGCGCCTGGTAGTTGCGCACCCCGTTCCAGGGTTCGACCTTGACCTTGGCCAGGTCATCGATGGAGAAGGCGTCCGGTTCGGACTTCATCAGCCAGTAGCGCTTGCGGGCGGTCATGCGTTCACGGGGGCAGCGGAGGGGAACAGGGTGCCGTCTTCGGTGCAGATCGCATCCACCGGCACGTCCCACGACGCCACCGGCAAGGACTCGACCTGCTGCACCGCGAACGCAGCGCCGACCAGCCAGGGCGGCGCCGGCCGATCGTGGCGGAAGGCGAAGCTGCGATCATACCAGCCGCCCCCCATGCCCAGCCGCCGGCACTGCGTGTCGAAGCCCACCAGCGGGGTCACCACCAGCGCCATCTGCGCCGGTTCCAGGGTGTCTTCCACCGCCACGTCCGGCTCGGGAATGCCGTAGCGGTTGCTGGTCAGTGGCTGCCCGGGGCGCCACGGTGCGAAGCGCAGCACGTCGCCCGCCAGCACCGGCAGGCAGTAGGTGAGCCGCTCGGGCAGCTGCAGCTGCCAGCGGTGCAGGGCGATCTCGCCATCCAGCGCCCAGTAGCCGGCCACGGCACCTTCGCGCGGGGCGAACGGCAGGGCCAGCAGTGCATCGGCGAGGGATTCGGCGGCGGCGATGCGCTCAGCGGCGGAAAGGTCGCGGCGGCGTTGCCGCAGGTCGTGGCGCAGGGCCTGGCGCGGGTCGGTCATGGCAGCGTGCGGCAAGGATCAGCCGTCATTGTGCCGGAAAGAACAAGGGCGACGCCCGAAGACGCCGCCCTTGCTGGAATATTGCATTCTCCGCAATGTCGATGCATGCGAAACGACCTTGAACCCGGGGGCTCAAGTGGGAACGCTGGAGAACCATCGGGCTTCCCGCTACAAGGCGGACCTGCACTCCCGGCGCTGTCGCGCTCCCGGTGTCGTTCTTAAGGGACAAGGCGAATGTTTGCACATGCCGTCGAGTACCGCAGAGAACGCGTGGCCATTATAGCCAGCACGCAGGATCTGGATAGGCCGTTCGTCGGCAACAGTCCGTGCCAATTCAGATATGAGAAGACGCGTTATGCGCGTTTCTCACGCACCGCCGTCAATCGCACGGTCCAGGCGCCGGTTCAGGTCGGCCAGCGTCTGCTGCAGCGCCACCGCCTGGCGGGCGTTCTCGTCGCGCAGCAGCTGCAGTTCGTGGGCCAGGTTCAACGCGGCCAGCACGGCGACGCGATCGACCGCGGCCATGCGGTTGCTGCCGCGGATCTCGCGCATGCGCGCATCGAGCAGGCGCGCGGCGGCCATCAGGCTGTCGCGTTCATCGCCGCCGACGCCCACGGTGTATTCACGATCGAGGATGCGGACACTGACCGGTTCGGCGCTCATGTGTGCTGCTCCAGGGATTTGAGCCGGCTGATCATCGCTTCCACCCGCGAGCGCGCCTGTTCGTTCTTGGCCAGCAACGTCGAGCGCTCGGCCACCAGCTGTTCCTGCTGGTGACGCAGGCTGCGGTTCTCCTCGGCCAGGCGCTGGTTGCGGTCAAGCAACGCTTCCACGCGGGCAGCGAAGTCCTGCAGCTGGGCAAGGGGATCGGCGGGTTCCATGCGGGCACGATAGGCAAGCCGGGTAAGGGCGGTCAAGCGTTGTCGCAGCAAGGCCTGACGGTCGCAGAGAGGATGCCGTCGGGTTGCTACACTACCGGGTCTCACGGGCGCGCGCGTGCGCGCCCCGGGTTTCCTTTCCGAACGAGCCGCACGATGACCGAACTTCCCTCCGTCGACGACGTTACCCGCGCCAGCCAGGAACTGGGCCTGGGCGCTACCGCTGCCGAGCTGCACGGCGCACTGTGCGGCTGGCTGGCCGCCGGCGGTGCCCCCGGCAATGACTGGCCGGCGCGTGTGCTGGCCGACGACAACCTGCCGCCGGTGGCCGCCGACAGCGTGCTGGGGCAGTTGCTGCAGGCCACCATCAAGCAGCTGGAAGACCGCGATTTCGCCTTCGAACTGCTGCTGACCGACGGCGACGACGTGTCTGCGCAGGCCGATGCCATGTTCAGCTGGACCCGTTCGTTCCTGGGCGGCTTCGGTCTGGGCAGCGGCGGCCGCCGCCCGACCCTGTCCGAAGAGGGCGAAGAAGCGCTGACCGACATGGCCAGCCTGGCGCGTGCCTCCAGCGAGGATTTCGAGGCCGGTGGCGATGACGATGACGAAGCCCTGTCGGAGATCGAGGAATTCATCCGCGTGGCGGTTCTGCTGCTGCACGGTGACGTGGTGCTGGCCTCGCGCCATCGGCAGCGCCTGAACTGATGGATATCAAGCAGCGCACCGGCATCGCGGCCGGCGAATACAAGCGTCGGCGCCGCCAGTTGATGGACATGGCCGGTGAGGATGCGATCCTGGTGCTTCCCGCCGCCGCCGAGAAGGTGCGCAGCCTCGATACCCATTACCCGTTCCGCCAGGATTCGGACTTCCAGTACCTGAGCGGCTTCCCGGAGCCGGAAGCGGTGCTGGTGCTGATTCCGGGGCGACGCCACGGCGAGGCCATCCTGTTCTGCCGCGAGCGCGATGCCGAACGCGAGGCCTGGGATGGCAGCCGCGCGGGCCAGGAAGGCGCGGTGGCGCAGTATGGCATGGACGATGCGTACCCGATCGATGATCTGGACGACATCCTGCCGGGCCTGCTGGAAGGGCGTTCGCGCGTCTACTACCACTTCGGCCGTGACGCCGATTTCGACCTGAAGCTGATCGGCTGGGTCAACCGCGTGCGTTCGCAGGTGCGCCACGGCGCGCAGCCGCCGCATGAGTTCCTGGAGCTGGGCCACCTGCTGCACGAGCAGCGCCTGTTCAAGTCCGGTGCTGAAGTGGCGCTGATGCACCACGCCGCGCAGATCAGCGTGCGTGCACATCTGGCGGCGATGAAAGCGGCGAAGGCCGGCATCCACGAATACGAACTGCAGGCCGAACTGGAACGCGTGTTCCGCGCCAACGATGCCGTGCCGGCCTACTGCAGCATCGTCGGTGCCGGTCGCAACGGCTGCATCCTGCATTACCGCGACAACAACGCACGTTCGCGCGACGGCGAGCTGGTGCTGATCGATGCCGGCGCGGAGTATCGCGGCTATGCCAGCGACATCACCCGCACGTTCCCGGTGAATGGCCGCTTCAGCGCCGAACAGCGCGCGCTGCATGACCTGGTCGGTGATGCGCAGGCCGCAGCACTGGCCCAGGCCAAGCCGGGCGTGCCGTACGAGGCCGGCCATCTGGCCGCAGTGCAGACCCTGACCGAAGGCCTGCTGCGGCTGGGGCTGCTGAAGGGCACCTTGGAAAAGAACCTGTCCGAGGGCCTGTACCAGCGTTTCTACCGGCACAAGACCGGGCACTGGATCGGGCTGGACGTGCACGACGTGGGCGATTACCGCCTGGCGGGCGATTCGCGCCTGCTGGAGCCGGGCATGGCGTTCACCATCGAGCCGGGGCTGTATGTCGGCGTGGACGACACGACGGTGGAGCCGCGCTGGCGCGGTATCGGCATCCGTACCGAGGATGACGTGCTGATCACCGACGACGGTCATCGCGTGCTGACCGAAGGCCTGGCGCGCAGCGCCGACGAGATCGAAGCGGTGATGGCGGGGTAAGAGGTGTTCTGCAGGGCTTGCAGCCCTGCACCCGCAGAGGCAACAGCCAAAGCCAAGGCCAAAGCGGGCATTCCGTGGGATGGCGGGGCACTGTGGGTTTGCGGGGACGCCGTGAATCCATCCCTGGAGGCTTGGTCGCCGCATCCATGCGGCTCACACCCCGCAAACCCACAGTGCCCCGCCTTCGACAGGTTCACGCGGCCGTTGGTAACGGCGGTTGTTGGCACGCGCGGCTGTTGGTAGGTGTCGACCTTGGTCGACACAGAGCGAGCGCAGCGAGCGACCCGCTTTTGATCTTCTTTTTCTTTTCCGTGGTTGGACGCGCGCAGGAAACTGTCAGAGGTGGGGCGGGGTGGGTTCGCGGGGGTGTCCGCGGCATGGATGCCGCGGCCAAGCCTCCAGGGATGGATTCACGGCGTCCCCCGCGAACCCACCCCGCCCCGCCAAGCGCGGCTTTTGCTCCAAGCGCCCAACCACGAGGGGCTCAGCCGTTCGCCGCCGCAAACTCCGGCCGCGTCAGGTTGTCCGCTTCGCCCTCGGTGCACAGCACTTCGTCTTCGATGCGGATGCCGCCATACGGACGGAAGAAGTCCACGCGGTCCCAGTTGATCGCATCGCCATGGCCGGCGTCCTTCACTTCATTCAACAGCATGTCGATGAAGTACAGGCCCGGTTCGATGGTCACCACCATGCCCGGTTCCAGCACGCGGGTCAGGCGCAGGTACGGGTGGCCCGCCGGGCGCTCGATGCGGCCGCCTTCGTCGCTGGCCGCGAACCCCGCCACGTCGTGCACCTGCAGCCCGATCAGGTGGCCGATGCCGTGCGGGAAGAACGCGGCGCTGACGCCGGTTTCCAGCGCGGTCTGCGGCGACACCTTGATCACGCCGAAGTCCTTCAGCACGCCCATCAGCGAAAGATGTGCGTCCACGTGCAGCTGCTTGTAGTCGAAGCCCGGGCGCACCGCCGCGCACATCTGCTGCTGGGCGGCGTCGACGGCGGCGATCATCGCAGCGAATTCGTCGTGGCCGTTCGCAGCGTAGGTACGGGTGATGTCGCTGGCATAGCCGTGCGCGCTGGCGCCGGCATCGATCAGGAAGCTGCGCAGCGGCTGCGGTGCCTTGCGGCCGAGCTCGGTGTAATGCAGCACGGCGGCGTGTTCGTTCAGCGCCACGATGTTGCCGTAGGGCAGCTCGTTGGCGTCCTGGCCGACGGCCTGGCAGTAGGCCATGTGGATGCTGAACTCGTCGGCGCCGTTGCGGAACGCGGCTTCGGCGGCGCGGTGGCCGCGCACGCCCAGCACCTGCGCCTGGCGCATCAGCGCGATTTCATACGGCGTCTTGCTGCCGCGGTGCCATTCCAGGTAGTTCACCACCGGCGCCGGGTTGTTCGGCACGTAGTTGCCCAGCGCGCTCTGCGGCTCGCCGAGGATCGCGCAGCGCGACGGGTCGGCCGGCAGCAGGGCCAGCGCCTCTTCGGGCTTGCGGATGATGTGGATGTCGAAGTGCTCCACCCACCAGCCGCTCGGCGCATCGGGCACCACGTGCCAGTAATCGAAGGGCTGGTGGAAGATCACCGCCGGGCGCTTGCCGGGGGTGAACACGATCCAGCTGTTGGGCACGCGGGTCAGCGGCAGCCAGGCCTTGAACTGCGGGTTCACCGCATACGGGTAGTCGCGGTCGTCGAACACCTGGTAGTGCAGGGTGCCACTGGGCACCACCAGGTGATCGAAGCCGCCGCGGGCCAGCGCCTGTTCGGCACGTCGGCACAGCACGGCCAGGTGGTCGGGATACAGGGCGCCGGGGTCTTGCTGGATCATTGCGGTGGCTCGACACGGAAAACGGCCCTAGATTCTGCCGCATACCGGGGAAAACCGCTGTGCTGGAACCGGCACTCAGGCCGTCGAAACCGGCCCCTCGTCGCTGTCTTCGCCTACCCACTGGCGCAGCAGCTGCCGATGCTCGCGCGACAGGGTGAGGAAACGGAAGCCGGTCCAGCTCTGGCCCGGCGCATGCGCCGGTTCGCTCCACAGCAGGTGCACGCCCACGTCGATGGCCTCGTGGCGGCCGTCGCCCATCGGCAGCGGGAAGCGGAACTGGTACAGCGCATCCTCGCGCAGCGGCGTGCTGGCCAGCATCAGCATGCCGGTCTCGGAGACATTGCCGAGCCGGCCCACCACGCTTTCGCGCATCTGGTCGGTGACCGGCACCAGGTCCGAGACCTGGCGGCGCGGCGCGCGGCGGGTGTCCTGCGGCGGTTGCGTGTTCAAGCGGACGTCTCCTTGGAACGGCCGCCGGCCAGCGCACGCAGCGCGCCGAGGCTGGCCTGCCACGCGCGATCGACCAGCCGGCCCTTGTCTTCGGTGACCAGCTGCGCGCGCCCGGCGCTGATCTGCCGGGCCAGCGTATCGAGGTCGGTATCGGCGATCTTCTGCCCGCGCGGATTGACGAACAGCGCGTGGCCGGTCAGCAGGCTGTACCAGGACAGGCGCTGGCGGCGCTGGGTGCCGTCACCGTTGTCGATGTCGAACCAGCTGCCAAAGGGCAGGGTGGCCAGCTGCTGGTAGGCGGCCTCTTCGGCGCTGCTGCGCGGTGCGAGCGCGGCATTGCCGCCGCCGCTGGCGGCATGTTCGCCCAACCGTGCACGCGCCTTCAGCCGGGCACTGAGTTCAGTGCGCGAGGTGCTTTCGTCCTCGCCACCGGGCGTGGCCAGGCGGCGGGCAACGGCGGCCGCTTCTTCGGCGTGATAGCCGACCTGCACCAGCGCGGACTCGACATCGCTGGCCAGCGATGCATCGGTACCGCCGGGCGCGTCGACGGCCTGCGCGGTCACCGCGGCGATGCGCTCGGTCTGGTGCAGGCGCTCCTGCCACTGCGGTGAATCGTCGCCATGGCGCAGGCGGGTGAGGGTGAGTGCATCGGCCCAGGCCTGGCGCAGCAGGGTCTGCACGAAGCGCGGCGGATCCTGTGCGTCGCAGCACTGGTCGATCTGTGCATTGGCCTGGCGACGCGCCAGTTCCAGCCGTTCCTTGCCACGCGCGGCCTCGACGTGGCGGCGCTCGGCCAGTTCGGCGCGATGGGCCGCCGCGCGCTGGTGCTGCTGCACGTCTTCGTTGGCGGTGGCGAAGGCTTCGGGCGAGCGCGCATCCTGGCCGAGCAGGCCCTGCACGCTCTGCGCCATGCGCTGCAGCAGCTGGGGGTCTACATCATCGTCGCCCAGCCAGTTGGCGCCGACTTCGGCAATCTGGTTGAGCAGTTCGCGTGCGGGGTGTTCGTCGCGTACGAAGAAGCCGGGGTCGGCCATCGCCGCACGCGCCAGCGGAACCTGCAGGCGCGCCAGCAGGGCGGCCGGTACCGGGTCGGGGCGCTGCTGTTGCTGTACCTGCTGCATCAGCATGCGCAGCAGGTCGAGGTTGTCGCGGTCGTGGCTGCCCAACTGGGCCTGCGCGCCGTGCTCGCTGCGCAGCTGGGCGACTACCGCAGCCTGCAGGTCGGCGACGCCGGTGGCCGCGCTGGACTGGGCCTGCAGCCGCGCGAGGACCGCATCGACCGCCGCACTGGGCACGGCAGCGGCATCTGCGGGGGGCGCCGTGGCGTGGCGCGCCTGTTGCAGCAGTTCATGCAGCGCACTGCCGGTGGACGTGGTCACGCCGGGGGCTGCGGCGCCCGGGGTGACCGCATCGTTGAAGGCGTCCTGCACCAGGTTCGACCAGGAACCGGCGGGGGCAGAGCCGTTCCAGCCGGTCAACGGCGCGGCGGCACGCTTGGCAGGCTGGGTTGCGCGGCCGCCGCCCACCGACTGGGTGAGGATCCGCCGGGTGCTCGACGAGCGCGCCAGGTACGGGGTGTAGACCAGCCCCGGCAGCACGCCGTGCTGGGCCAGCAGCGCGTTGGCGCGGTCCAGCACATCGCCCAGGCGCTCCAGCACCTGCCGCTCGAAGCTGCGGTACAGCGCAAGCTGCACCTCCACGCCGAGCGCGTCCTGTTCGGCGATCCGGCGCACCATCGCGCACAGGGCCTGCGGTGCCAGTGGCAGGGTGTCGGCCTCGAAGGCTGGCGCCGCAGCGAGCACGCCCAGGCGCTGGCCCAGCAGGTTCAGCGTGTTGGTCGAGCGCAGCGTCTCGCGCCGGATCATTTCGGTCAGCAGCAGGTCGCGATCCACCTCATGCTCATCGACCAGCGACAGGCCGAGCATGCCCGGCAGCGGCGGTGGAGAAGTATTCGCCGCAGCGGCGGTGGGTGGCTCGCGCAGGCCCGCCAGCGCCTCGGCCACGGCATCGAGCATGCGGTCGGCGAAGTGGCCGGCGAACGCATGCAGCTGGCCACGCTGGGCCATCAGGTCCGCCTGCTGCATCGGATTGCGTGCGCGGTCGGCGTCGTGCAGCAGCGTCTGCTCCAGCGCTTCGACGGTCAGGATCAGGGGCGCGGCCAGCGTTTGCCGGCACAGGCCGATCAACGCACCCAGCAGCTCACGCACCCGCGGTGGCAGGTCGCTGGCGGCCAGGCGGGCTTTGTCGGCAGAGGTGATGGAAAAGACAGCTGACATCGGCGAGCGGTACCCGGATTCCCGCGGATCGATCCTGTGAATCTACCGTGTCGGCCGCAGTCGGCGCTACTTTAGGGTGAACGTGCCCCTTGTTCGCCGGGCATGGCCCGGCGCTACCGGGCGCTTGCCTGCTGGGTAGCGCCGGGCCATGCCCGGCGGATGCGAGGCAGGAGGATCACTCCTCCAGGAACAGGCTCACCACATCGTTGGTGAAGCGGCGGCCCAGCTCGGTTGGCAGCACATGGCCATCCGTCACGTCCAGCCAGCCGCGCTGAACGGCCTCGGCCAGCGGTGCATCGAGCACGCTGCGCGGCAGCCCGGTGCGCGACTCGAAATCGCGCAGGCCGAAACCTTCGTGCAGGCGCAGCAGGTTCAGCATGTACTCGAACGGCAGGCGCTCGGGCGCGATCACATCGTCACCCCCGAACGAGGCCGGGGTGCCGGCGTTGTCCAGGTAAGCCTGCGGATGCTTCAGCTTCCAGCGGCGCAGCACGTGTTCCTCGGCGCCCGAGCTGATCTTGCCGTGTGCGCCGGCACCGATGCCCAGGTAGTCGCCAAAACGCCAGTAGTTCAGGTTGTGCGCGCTCTGCCGACCGGGGCGCGCGTAGGCGCTGACCTCGTACTGGCCGAAGCCGGCCTGTGCCAGCAGCGCCTGGCAGTGTTCCTGCATGTCCCAGGCATTGTCTTCATCGGGAATACCCTGCGGCGGCCGCGCGAAGAACACCGTGTTCGGTTCCAGGGTCAACTGGTAGTGCGAGATATGCGCAGGCTGCAGTGCGAAGGCGCGCTCCAGATCGGCCTCTGCGCCGGCCAGGGTCTGTTCCGGCAGCGCGTACATCAGGTCGATGTTGAAGTTGTCGTAGCCCGCGTCCTGCGCCATCTTCACCGCGCGCTCGGCTTCGCCACTGTCGTGGATGCGGCCCAGGCGCTTGAGCATGGCGTCGTCGAAGCTCTGGATGCCGAAGCTGAGGCGGTTCACGCCGGCCGCGCGGTAGCGGTCGAAACGGCCATGCTCGGCCGTGCCCGGGTTGGTTTCCAGGGTGATTTCGGCGTTGGGTGCGAAGCGCAGGCGCGCGCTGGCCTGCTGCAGGAAGCGGTCGATCGCTTCCGGCGGGAACAGGCTGGGCGTGCCGCCACCGAAGAACACGCTGTGCACCACCCGGCCCCAGACCAGCGGCAGGTCCTGGTCGAGGTCGCGCAGCAGCGCATCGATGTAGGCATCGAACGGCAGTTCGCCCTTGGCCTGGTGCGAATTGAAATCGCAGTACGGGCATTTGCGCACGCACCACGGCAGGTGCACGTACAGCGACAGCGGGGGCGGTACGAGGCGCGGCGCCGCGTTGTGATCCGCCGGGCAGGCTTCGCCGGGCAGGTGGTTGCAGTGGTCGTGGGCGTGCGGCATGGGCTTCATCGGTAGTGCCGGCCGCTGGCCGGCTTCCCTTGGATATTCAGCAAGGCGTCAAAGCCAGGTGGCCAGCTGCTGCTTGAGCTGCTGCAGGGCGAGGGCACGATGGCTGATGGCATTTTTCAGGGCCGGCTCCATCTCCGCGGCGGTCAGGCCGTGGGTGGTATCCAGGAACACCGGGTTGTAGCCGAAGCCATTGGTGCCACGCAGTTCGCGGATGATCTGCCCTTCCCAGCGGCCCTCGCAGATCAGCGGCTGCGGGTCCGTGGCGTGGCGCAGCAGCACGATCACCGCATAGAAGCGGGCGCCGCGCTGGCCATCGGGAACGTCGGCCATCGCCTCCAGCAGCTTCGCGTTGTTGGCTGCGGCGTTGGTCGGGTGGCCGGCATAGCGCGCGCTGTACAGGCCCGGTGCACCGCCGAGGGCATCGACGATCAGGCCCGAATCATCGGCCAGCGCCGGCAGGCCGGTCGCTTCGCAGGCCGCGCGCGCCTTCAGCAGCGCGTTCTCGACGAAGGTCAGGCCGGTCTCTTCCACGTCGCCCAGGCCCAGCTCGGCGGCCGAGGTGATCTGCAGCGGCAGGTCGGCGAGAATCTCCTGCATCTCCACCAGCTTGCCGGCGTTGTGGCTGGCCAGTACCAGTTTCTTCATTGACGGGGCTCCAGCAGGTCCCAGGTGTTGCCATACAGATCGCGGAACACCGCGACCGTTGCATAGGGTTCTTCGCGCGGCGCTTCCAGGAACTCGACCCCGGCGGCCAGCATCGCCGCGTGGTCGCGGTGGAAGTCGTCGGTGTTGAGGAAGAAGGCGACGCGGCCACCGGTCTGGTTGCCGATGCGGCTGCGCTGTTCCTCGTCGCTGGCACGGGCCAGCAGCAGGGCGGCGGCGCTGCCGTCGGTCGGGCCCACCACCACCCAGCGCTTGTGGCCCTGGTCGATGTCCTCCAGCAGCGCGAAGCCGAGCTTGCCGGTGTACCAGGCGATGGCTTCGTCGTAGTCGGCCACCACCAGGGTGGTCAGGGCGATGCGCCGGTTCATGCCGACAGCGCCGCCTGCTGTGCGTCCAGCAGCTCGCGCACGCCCTTTTCGGCCAGGCCCAGCAGCGCGTCCAGTTCATCGCGACGGAAGGCATGGCCTTCGGCGGTGCCCTGCAGTTCGATGAAACCGCCGCCGTCGTTCATCACCACGTTCATGTCGGTGTCGCAGTCGCTGTCTTCGGCGTAGTCCAGGTCCAGCACCGGAGTGCCGCGGTACACGCCCACGGACACGGCGGCCACCGCGCCCAGGATCGGGTTGCGCTTGATGTCGCCACGCTTCATCAGCACGTTCACCGCATCGACCAGGGCCACGTAGGCGCCGGTGATGGCAGCGGTGCGGGTGCCACCGTCGGCCTGCAGCACGTCGCAGTCGAGGGTGATGGTGCGCTCGCCCAGCGCGTTGCGGTCCACGCAGGCACGCAGGCTGCGGCCGATCAGGCGCTGGATCTCCAGCGTGCGGCCGCTCTGCTTGCCACGGGCGGCTTCGCGGTCGCTGCGGGTGTGGGTGGCGCGCGGCAGCATGCCGTACTCGGCGGTCACCCAGCCTTCGCCCTTGCCGCGCAGGAAGCCCGGCACGCGGTTCTCGACGCTGGCGGTGCACAGCACGCGGGTTTCACCGAAGCACACCAGCACCGAACCTTCGGCGTGGCGGGTGAAGCCGCGTTGGATGACGACCGGGCGGAGCTGGTCGGGCTGGCGGCCGCTGGGGCGGGAATCGGACATGGTGCGGGTTCCGTAATGGCGTGGGAGTACGCCGCCACGCCCGCAGCCTTCACGGGGCGGGCAAGGGGGCTGTGGTGAGGGCGCTAGGGTACCATTCCCCCTTTGCACGCACCGGACACAATCCATGATTCGAAGCATGACCGCCTACGCCGGCGGCGAGCGGGTTACCCCGTGGGGCACGCTGGGCTGCGAGCTGCGCTCGGTCAACCACCGCTTCCTGGAGGTCGGCACCCGCCTGCCCGAGGAACTGCGGGCGCTCGAACCGCAGCTGCGCGAGCGCATCGCCGCGCGCCTGAGCCGCGGCAAGCTGGATCTGGTGATGCGCCTGCGCGCGCCGGAAGCGGCCGCCAACCTGCAGGTCGACGAGGCCCTGCTGGGCCAGCTGGGCCGCCTGGCGCACCGCCTGACCTCCGATTTCCCCAACCTGCAGGTCAGCTTCACCGACCTGCTGCAGCTGCCGGGCGTGACCCGCGGCGAGGCCACCGATGCCGCCGCCCTGCAGGTCGAGGCACTGGCCCTGCTGGACCAGGTGCTGGACGGCTTCGTCGAGGCCCGTGAGCGCGAAGGCGGCAAGCTGGCCGCGGCCATCAGCGAGCGTGTGGACGGCATCGAACGCATCGCCACCGAAGTGCGCACCTTGATTCCGGCCATTCGCGACGGCCAGCGCGCCAAGCTGGCCGCACGCCTGGCTGACCTGCCGCACCCGGTCGATCCCGGCCGCGCCGAGCAGGAACTGGTGCTGTGGCTGCAGAAGCTGGACGTGGATGAGGAACTGGACCGCCTGGGCAGCCACATCGTGGAAATCCGCCGCGTGCTCAAGCAGCGCGAGCCGGTCGGTCGCCGCCTGGACTTCCTGCTGCAGGAGTTCAACCGCGAAGCCAATACGCTGGGCTCGAAGTCGGTGGACAGCCGCACCTCCAATGCGGCGGTGGAGCTGAAGGTGCTGATCGACCAGATCCGCGAACAGGTGCAGAACATCGAGTGATGTTCTGCGCAATCGCCTGGGAGGATCAAAGTCCTTCCAGGTAGTCCCCGGCTATCGCGACGCAGTGGTCGAAGCCTGGCGTGTAGTCCAGCGTGTCGATGGCCTTGAACGCAATCTTCAATGTCGGGTGGGGATTGCGGATCTGATCAAGAAACGTTGATCGATGGCGGACCAGCGCGTGCGCGGCGGCCGCCAGCGCGTCCGGCTCGCGTTCGATGACCAGCGCAAGATCGAACAGGTCTCGGGCGGTTGTTCTATGCCCGCGATGGAACATTTTCTTGGCGATGATTTCCGCCGACGTTTCCACCCGTATGCGCTGACCATCGATCGTCCATTCCTCCCAGGCATCATCGAGAAGATTGGGGGCCGCGACGAAATCCACCTCGCCCTCCTCGAACTGCAGCTTCACCCAGGCGCTGGGATCTTCGCTGTAGTCGCCGGTAAGGCTCGCGGCCACATCGCTCAAGCGGGGAGTAACGAATCCCAGGTACTGGGGATTCGGCAGGAAGATGTCGATGTCCTTGCTGAGTCGGTGCCGATGTCGAAACATCAGTACCGTTCCGCCGCCCAACGTCCAGAACGGATCGGTGATGCCGCCGTGGCGCCGGATCTCCCCGATGAGGACAAGCGCCCGGGGCAGCAGCGCCTGCCAGGCGCCGGCAGGCAATTCGCGGTTCACATCCATAGGTCCTTGCGATGGGCAGAAAGTGTGTTGGCCATCTTCGCCACGTTGCGCCAGACGCGCCGTGGTGGCATCTGCGCGCCGATTGCAGCTTCTTCGACTGCCATCACCATCATGGCGGGAGGGGCTTCATCCAGCAGGTGCGCCATCTGCGCCGCGTAGGTGGCAGGAACTTCTCCGCTGACCAGTACGCGCGCCAACTCGTCAGCCGTCAGTTCGCTCGCGTAGCTCACGTTCGCGGTGCGTGCAGCCATTTTCAGGCCTTGCTTGCGCAGCCGGCTTTCGGTGGTGGGTGCCGGTACATCCAGACCGAGCACGGCCATCAACTGTCCCACGCGATTGACACCCAGGTCGCTCAGGGTGCCCCCCTCCAGGCCGACCACGGTCTGCCGGGACAGGCCGCTGAGATGAGCCAGTTGGCCTTGCGACAGGCCAAGCTGCTCACGGCGGGCACGAACCGCCTTGCCGATGTCGATCAGGTTCATGGCTTGAGTGTCCAATATTTTGGACATAATTCAAGTCCCCGGAAGCGGCACGTTGGCAAACCTTCACGTCTCAAACCACGTTCACGCCCGGCGTTCCTTCGCTCAAGCGCCCCACCACGGCCGCCTGGCCGAATCCCGCGTCGTGGAAGCTGGCCAGCACCGCATCCACTGCCTCCGGGGCGCAGGACACCAGCAGGCCACCGCTGGTCTGCGGGTCGGTCAGCAGCGGCTGCCAATGGGCGGGCAAGCCCTCGGCGAAGCGCACCTCGGCGCCATAGGAAGCCCAGTTGCGGTTGGAGGCGCCGGTCACGCAGCCGCGTTGCAGCAGGTCCAGGGTCTGCGGCAGCAGCGGCACCTGTGCACTGTCCACTTCGGCGGCGACGCCGCTGGCGCGGCACACTTCCAGCAGGTGGCCGAGCAGGCCGAAGCCGGTGACGTCGGTCATCGCGTGCACGCCGTCCAGCGCGGCAAGGGGCACGCCCACGCTGTTCAGGCGGGTGGTCGACTCGATCATCTGCCGGTAGCCGTCAGCATCCAGCATCTCCTTCTTCAGTGCCGACGAATACACGCCCACACCCAACGGCTTGCCCAGCACCAGCACATCGCCGGCGCGGGCATCGGCATTGCGCTTGAGCCGCTGCGGATCGAGCACGCCGATCGCGGCCAGGCCATAGATGGGTTCCACCGAATCGATGCTGTGGCCGCCAGCCACCACGATGCCGGCATCGGCGCAGGCGCGTTCGCCGCCCTGCAGGATGCCGCGGATGGTGTCCTGCGGGAGCGTGTTGATCGGCATGCCGACGATGGCCAGCGCGAACAGCGGGCGCGCGCCCATCGCGTACAGATCCGACAAGGCATTGGTGGCGGCGATGCGGCCGAAGTCGAAGGGGTCGTCGACGATCGGCATGAAGAAATCGGTGGTGGCGACGATCGCCTGTCGGTCATCGAGGCGGTACACCGCCGCGTCGTCGCTGGTCTCACGGCCGACCAGCAGCTCAGCCGGTGCCGGAAGCGCCGGAACCCCACGCAGCAGTTCGGTCAGCACGCCCGGCGCGATCTTGCAGCCGCAGCCACCGCCATGCGCGAGAGACGTCAGTCGTTGCGGGGCATCGGCCGTTGAAGGAGCGGGGGACTGCGCGTGCGTGGCCATGCCGACATCTCCTGCGGAAACACGAATGGCGGAAGGCAGCAGGAGTCGAACCTACCAGGGAACGATCGACGCCCCCTACTGGGTTTGAAGCCCAGCCGCATGCCCGGATGCGCATGCCTTCCGAAAGTACGGCGGTACCGGTGGGCTCAGTCGCGGGCTGCGTTCCACTGCAGGTCGCCGCGCGGCCGATGCTGGTCACCGACGCGTCGAGTGTAGCCAACGCGATTGAAGAACTCCAAGATCTGGATGCTGCGTTTGCGGCCGAGGCCGATGGCATCGCGGAACGCCGCTGCATCCACCGTGCCGCTGGCCTGTGACAGCTGCGCGACGATCGTGGCCAACTCGGCGATGCGGGCCGGCGCATAGAACAGGTCGGGCACCACCTGGAACAGATCGCCACGCGCGGCGGCGCGACGCAGAGCGGCGCGGAACTCGTCTTCGGCCAGTCCGATGTCGGCGGCCAGGGTGCGCACCCACGGTGGATCGAAGCCACCGGCGTGCAGTTGCGGCAGCACGCGTTCAAGCAGGAGACGTTCGCGTTCCGGCGGCGCATGGTCATGGCCGGGCAGGCGCCACCACGCGCCCACGTGCTGCAGCGTGCCATCGGCCAGCAGGTCCTGCAGCAGCGCATTCCAGAGGCTCGCTGCAAGCGAGGGCAGGGTGCTGCGCTGCAGGCGCCCGCTGTCGACACCGGGTTCGTCCGGGCGTCGCTCGTGCCAGCCGCGCAGCGAGGTGATCACCTGCTCGCGCAGCGCCTGCCAGTGCGAGGCGAGGATGATCACCGTGTCTTCGCGGGTGATGATGCGCTGTGCGTCTGCAGGAAGATCGATCCGGTCGGCCGCACGCCGGCAGTAGCGCTGCAGCGCGGCCATGGCAATGCCGAAGGGCGCCTGCTGCAACAGTGGGCCGATTCCCGCACCCGCGGCCAGTTGCTCCAGTGCTCCCAGCCACGCGAGCCGTGCAGGACTGCGCCGGCGCCGCTGTGGCGGGTCCGGATCGAGCACGATGCCACCGCCCAGCGTGTGGGTGGCCGCTGAATCGCGTGCGATGAAACGATCGCCACACATCGCGCAGACCGGTGCATCGAACACCAGTTGCACCAACTGCCCATCGCCGTGGTCGTGGTCCTCCAGCAGCACCACATGGGCCTGCCGGTGCATCGTGCCCCAGTGAATATGCAGCGGCGCCCAGTCGCGCAACGGTGCGGCCAACGCGGACAGCCGCAGGCGCACGTCGACGCGGGTAGTGGCCAGCAGCGCGCGCGGGTCGGCAATCCAGTCGCCACGATGAATCTCGTCACGGGCGATGGCGGCCAGGTTCAACGCGCAGCGTTGCCCGGCCATCGCGTGGTCGCTGGCCTGGTTCTGTGCGTGGATGCTGCGCACGCGCACCTCAGTGGCGGCCGGCATCAGCTGCAGATGCTCACCCACCGCGGCGATGCCGCCATGTACCGCGCCGGTCACCAGTGTGCCGTGGCCGGCCAGAGAGAACACGCGGTCCACCGGCATGCGGAACAGTTCGTTGCGCAGTTCGGCCTGGCGCGTGCTGGCGTTGTCCGCCGCCCACGCGTGCAGCTGGGTACGCAGTGCGCGGATGCCGGCATCGTCGGGTGCGGTGCTGTTGCAGGCGAACAGAGGGGAATCCTGCAGTGGTGTCGCGGCCAGCAGCGCAGCGATCTCGATCTCGACCCGGGCAATGCGCGCCGCATCCACACGGTCGATCTTGGTCAGGGCCACCGCACCGCGATCCACGCCCAGCAGTTGCAGGATGGCCAGATGCTCGCGGGTCTGTGGCATCACCCCGTCGTCGGCGGCAACGACCAGCAGGGCGACGTCGATGCCAGTGGCGCCGGCCACCATCGTATGCACGAAGCGCTCATGGCCCGGCACGTCGACGAAGCCCAGCGTTGTCGACGGACCGTCGTCCTCCGTGCTTTCCACCGGGACATAGGCGTAACCCAGTTCGATGGAGATGCCACGCGTGCGTTCTTCCTGCAGGCGATCGGTTTCGATGCCGGTCAGTGCACGCACCAGGCTTGTTTTGCCATGGTCGATATGCCCGGCGGTGCCGACGATCATGCCTGCAGCATGTCCCATTGGGCCAGGAAAACCGCTTCGTCTGCGGGTTCCAGGCAGCGCAGGTCCAGCCACAACGCGTCATCGGCGATGCGGCCCAGCACCGGCCGCGGCAGCTGACGCAAGCGCTTGGCCAGGCGATCCAGTCCGCCACGGCGTGCGCTGGCAATGCGCAGTCCGGCGCTGGCCAGCTGCGCCCGTGGCTGCGCGCCGCTGCCGATCTGGCTGCACATCGGCGCAGGCACGAGGGTGTAGTCTGCCGCCAGCGAAGCACGCATCGGTTGCAGCAGGCGCTGGGCCTGCGCATCGATGTCATCCTGTGTGCGCGACAGCGTGCGCAGGGTCGGCAGTCGCTGTGCCAGCAGCTCCGGCTCGCGGTACAGGGCCAGCACCGCTTCCAGTGCGGCCAGCCCCATCTTGTCCATGCGCAGTGCCCGCTTCAGCGGGTTGCGGTTGATTCGAGCGATCAGGTCGGCGCGGCCGGCGATGATGCCGGCCTGCGGACCACCCAGCAGCTTGTCGCCGCTGAACGACACCAGATCGGCGCCGGCCGCCAGCGTTTCCTGCACGGTGGGTTCGTGCGGCAGGCCGAACGTGGCCAGATCGCACAGGCTGCCACTGCCCAGGTCCACCACCAGCGGCAGGCCATGCTCGTGCGCGATCGCTGCCATCGCCGCAGTGTCGACCTTGGCGGTGAAGCCGGTGATCGCGTAGTTGCTGGCGTGTACCTCCATCAGCAGCGCGGTGCGGGTGCCGATGGCGTGGGCGAAGTCGGCCGGGTGGGTGCGGTTGGTGGTGCCCACTTCCAGCAGCCGCGCGCCGGCACTGCGCATCACATCGGGAATACGGAAGGCACCGCCGATCTCCACCAGCTCGCCGCGTGACACCACCACGTCGCGGCGGTTGGCCAGGCTGTTGAGCAGCAGCAGGACCGCCGCAGCATTGTTGTTGACCACGGTGGCGGCTTCAGCGCCGGTCAGTTCGCAGATCAATGCCTGCACCCGTGCATCGCGGTCGCCGCGACGACCACGGACAACGTCGAACTCCAGATCCACCGGCGCGGTCATCGCGCGGGTGACCGCGTGCACGGCGGCGTCGGGCAGCAGTGCGCGGCCAAGGTTGGTGTGCAGCACGGTGCCAGTCAGGTTGAACATCGGCTGCAGGTCCAACCGTGCATCAGCGGCCAGTGCGGCCTCGACTGCTGCCACCAGCGCCGGGCCGTCAACCGCTTCCTGCAGCTGCGTGGCCGAGAGCTGGCCGGCGCTGACACGATCGCGCAGCGCCTGCAGGTGCGAACGCAGCAGCTGGGTGATACGGCTGCGGCCGTGGCCGTTGATCAATGCTGCCAAGGCAGGCAGACGCAGCAACCGGTCCAGCGAGGGCAGCGCGGAAACCGATGCCGGGGTGGGGGGCATGGCTGTCATCGCCTCACTCGCCGTCGGATTGCCACAGCAGCGGATTCTGGCTGGCGCGCGCATAACCTTCCTCGCCCAGCAGCAGGTCCAGTGCCAGCGTGCCGAGGTCATCGGCGACCGGTTCCAGTGAGGGATCCTTTTCCAGATACAGGATCTTGCGGTAGCTGTGGCAGTGGTCGCAGGTCTCGGCACGGACCGCGCTCTCGCGCACGGCCTCGCCGCTGTCGCCATCCACATCGGCCAGGGCGCGGTAGGCGATGTCCTTGCCGGCGGTGCCACACTGGCTGCACTGCACACGCACGTAGTGCCACTGGCAGGCGCACAGCGAGCACGACAGGTAGCGGTAGGACGCATAGGGCGGCCGTGCCTGCACCACGCTGACCACCGGCAGGGTGCCGCACAGCGGGCACAGCCCCGGTGCATCGGCCAGCGGCTTCAGCTCGGCGGGGCGGAAGCTGTCCGCCAGCACTGCCCAGTACACCTGCAGCGCGTTCATCACCAGCAGCGCAGCGACCGCATCCACCGACGGCGCGTCATCACGCTCCAGCACCGCATGCGCCTGCGCATCCAGCCAAGCGTCGTCGGCCGCGGCGACGCGCTGCAGCTCCTGACGGGTTTCCGCCGGCAGCCCCGCTTCGTCGGCACAGTGCCGGCATAGCGTGCGCAGCCAGTCGCGCCAACGGCCATCCAGCTGAAGTGTGTTGGCCGGCCGCAACGGCATCCCCGCGCCGGCCGCCGCACTCGACTGCTGCGCGCGTGCCTGCGATTGCAGCGCTTCGCGTTGCTGTGGTGTCAGTTCGTCCAGCAGTGCCTGCTGTGCATCTGCCAACGCCGCCAGCAGCTGCAGGTAACCGCCGATGGCACTGTGCGCAGCCAGGTTGCGCAGGCGCGTCGCGCGCTCGGCGAACAGGGAAGCGACATCGGGCAGGATGATGCGCGGAACATCGCGCGAGGCCAGTGTCTCGATCTCACCGGGTTCAAGGATGCGTTGCGCCATGCAGGGCCAGCCAGAAGAACCAGCCTCCATCCTCGCCGTTGTCGGCGCTGGCGTCCAGCGCACTGCCGGCCATTTGAAATGGTTGGGGTCAGATCCGTTTTCCATAGGAAAGCGGATCTGACCCCATCGGTTGTTGCCGTGTTCATTGTGTCGACCAAGGTCGACACCCACCAACAGCAACTCAGAACGCCGTCCCGACAGATCGCAGAACTCTGTCGAAGGCGGGGTGGGTCCGGTTGCGGGGGTGTCCGCGGCATGGATGCCGCGGCCAAGCCCCCAGGGACGGGTTTACGGCGTCCCCCGCAACCGGACCCACCCCGCCATCCCATGGATAGCAGCTGTTGCTGTTGCCTTGGCTTGAGGCGGGTGCAGGGCCGCAGGCCCTGCCGCTAACCCTCTTCCCGCCGTCCGCGCAGGATGTCCCGGAACCACTGCCGGTGATGCTTGTACGCCCACCCATAGGTCACCTTGCCCTGGGTCATCGCCCGCACCGAGCCCTTGATCCAGATCGCCGCATAGATGTGCACCACGATCGCGCAGACCAGCACCCAGCCGAACAGCGCATGGGCAAGTACCGAGAAGCGGATCACCCCGATCGGGAAGAAGTGGCTGAAGTACTGCCGCCAGATCACGAAGCCGGTCAGCAGCAGCGCCGACAGGCAACCGATGATCGACCAGAACAGCAGTTTCTGGCCGGCATTGAAGCGGCCCACCGGCGGCAGCTTCTCATCCTCGTTGCGCAGCACATCGCGCATGCCGCGCATCCACTTGCCATCGTCGGCGGTCGGCAGATTGTCGCGCCACATGCGGAAAGCCAGCAGCGCAAATCCCACCACCATGGCCAGGCCGATGAACGGATGCAGGATGCGCGTCCACGGCCCACCGCCGAACAGCTGGGTCAGCGGGAACAGGGCAGGGTGGAACAGGGCCAGCCCGGACAGCGCCGTCAGCACGAAGCAGATCGCCACGATCCAGTGGTTGATACGGGTCGGTGCGCGGTAGCGCACGATCTGCCGCGGGTGCGGGGCGTACTTCATGGCCGCTGCTCCTCTTCGATCTTCTTCGCCTCGTGCTCGGCTTCCTCTTCTTCCTCGTCATTGACCGTGTTGCGGCCGATGCCGATGTAATGCAGGAAGCCGGCGAAGGCGGTGGCGGCGATCGCCAGCACGCCCAACGGCTTGGCCACGCCCTTCCACACCTCCACCATCGGGCTGATGCGCGGGTCCTTGGGCAGGTCGGCGTACAGCTCGGGCTTGTCCACGTGCTGCAGCACGTACATCACATGGGTGCCGCCGACGCCCTGCGGGTCGTACAGGCCGGCGTTCTCGTAGCCACGCGATTTCAGGTCCTCCACGCGGCCGGCGGCATGCTCGGTCATCGCCTGCTTGCTGCCGAAGGTGATCGCACCGGTCGGGCAGGTCTTCACGCAGGCCGGTTCCTGGCCCACCGCCACCCGGTCCGAACACAGTGTGCACTTATAGGCTTTGTGGTCCTTCTTGGAAATGCGCGGTACGTCGAACGGGCAGCCGGTCACGCAGTAGCCGCAGCCGATGCAGTTCTCTTCCTGGAAGTCGACGATGCCGTTGGCGTACTGGATGATCGCGCCCGGCGACGGGCAGGCTTTCAGGCAGCCCGGATCGCTGCAGTGCATGCAGCCTTCCTTGCGGATAAGCCACTCCAGCTTGCCCTTTTCGTCCTCGTACTCGCGGAACTTCATCACCGTCCACGACTGTTCGCTCAGGTCGGGCGGGTTGTCATAGCTGCCGACGCAGCTGCCGACCTCGTCGCGCAGGTCGTTCCACTCCATGCAGGCGACCTGGCAGGCCTTGCAGCCGATGCACTTGCTTACATCGATCAGCTTGGCGACCTGGCCGGTGTGCGCACCGCGCGCCTCCGGCGAGGGCGTGGTGGTGGCCGAGCGGCGGATGATGTCCAGGGATTGCAGTGACATGGCGTGTCTCCTACACCTTCTCGACCTTGACCAGGATGCACTTCGATTCGGGCGTCTGCGAGTTGCCGTCACCGATGGCGTTGGTCAGCGTATTGGCGATGTATCCAGGCTTGGCCGCACCGAGGAAGCCCCAGTGGATCGGCACGCCCACCTGGTGCACGGTTTTGCCATCAATCTGCAGGGCCTTGATGCGCTTGGTCACCATCGCCACCGCTTCGATGTGGCCGCGCTTGGAGCTGACGCGCACGCGGCTGCCATTGTTGATGCCCAGTTCGTCGGCCAGGGCCGCGCCGATCTCGACGAACTGCTCGGGCTGGATGATGGCGTTCAACTTGCCGTGCTTGGTCCAGAAGTGGAAATGCTCGGTCAGGCGGTAGGTGGTGGCCACATGCGGGAACTCGTCCGGCGAACCGATCTGTGCGCGATCGCTGGCGAACACGCGTGCCGCCGGGTTGTTCAGCGTCAGTGCCTGACCAGGGCTGAGCGGATTGCTGCGCAGCGGCGTGTCGAACGGTTCGTAGTGCTCCGGGAACGGGCCCTCGGCCATGCCGGCCTTGGCGAAGAAGCGGGCGATGCCTTCCGGATTCATGATGAACGGGCCCATGCCGCCGGCGGGATCTTCGTCGGCCTTGAAGTCCGGAACGTCCACATTGCCCCAGTTCCTGCCGTTCCAGGCCAGCAGCGTGCGGCGCGGATCGAACGGCTGGCCGGCCACGTCGCACGAGGCGCGGTTGTACATCACGCGGCGATTGGCCGGCCATGCCCAGGCCCAGCCCAGCGTGTTGCCGATGCCGGTGGGGTCGCTGTTGTCACGTCGCGCCATCATGTTGCCGGTCGGGCCCCAGGCGCCGATGTAGATCCAGCAACCGGAGGACGTGCTGCCGTCGTCGCGCAGGTCGCCGAACGCGGCCAGCTGCTCGCCGGCCTTGCGCACCAGCTTGGTCGGGTCCTTCGGATCGAACACGTCGGCCAGCGCCTTGCCGTTGTATTCCATCGCCAGTTCTTCCGGTGTCGGAAGCTCCGGGTTGGAATACTTCCAGGCCAGGTCGCGCACCGGCTCCCACCACGCACCGCCGTCCTTCTCGTACATCGCTTTGATGCGATGGAACAGCTCGGACATGATCTCAATGTCGCTGCGCGCTTCGCCCGGCGGATTGGCACCCTTCCAGTGCCACTGCAGCCAGCGCGAGGAGTTCACCACCGCGCCGTTCTCCTCGGCGAAGGAGGTGGTCGGCAGGCGGAATACTTCGGTCTGGATCGTGCTCGGGTCGACGTCGTTCAACGCACCGTGGTTCTGCCAGAAGGCGATGGTCTCGGTTTCCAGCGGGTCCATGCTGACCATGAACTTCAGCTTGGAGAACGCACTGATCAGCTTGCCCTTGTTCGGCGCCGAAGCCAGCGGATTGAAGCCCTGGCAGATGTAGCCGTGGATCTTGCCCTCGTTCATCAGCTCGTACGCCTGCAGCATGTCGTATGGCTTGTCGAGCTTGGGCAGGTGGTCGAAGCACCAGTTGTTGTCGGCGGTAGCGGCGTCGCCCCACCACGACTTCATCAGGCTGACGTGGAACTTCGGGTAGTTCTGCCAGAACGACATCTGGTTGGCGCGCAGCGGCTTCTGCGTGCGCTTGGCGATGTAGGCGTCGTAGTCCTGCTCGTCCTGTTTCGGCAGCGTCAGGTAGCCGGGCAGCAGGTCCGACATCAGGCCGATGTCGGTCAGGCCCTGGATGTTGGAATGCCCGCGCAGCGCGTTCATGCCACCACCGGCCACGCCGATGTTGCCCAGCAGCAGCTGCACCATGGTGCCGGCACGCACGTTCTGCGCACCGATGGAGTGCTGCGTCCAGCCCAGCGCGTACAGGATGGTCATCGCCTTGTCCTTGCCGGCGGTGGACGCGATCATCTCCCAGACCTGGCGGATGCTGTCGGCGGGCGTGCCGCAGATGCGTTCGACCATCTCCACGGTGTAGCGCGCGTAGTGCTGCTTGAGCAGGTTATAGACGCAACGCGGGTCCTTCAGCGTCGGGTCGCTGCGCACGAAGCCATCGTCACCGTACGCGTAGTCCCAGCTGGAGCGATCGTAGCTGCGCTTCTCCTCGTTGTAGCCCGAATACAGGCCATCCTTGAAGGCGAACTCGTCCTTCACCAGGAACGACATATCCGTGTAGTTCAGCACGTACTCGTGCTGGATGCGGTCCTCGGTCAACAGGTAGTTGATCAGGCCGCCCAGGAACACGATGTCGGTGCCGGTACGGATCGGCGCGTACACGTCGGCCACCGCGGCGGAGCGGTTGAAGCGCGGATCGACCACGATCAGCCGGGCCTTGTTGTGTGCCTTGGCCTCGGTCACCCATTTGAACCCGCACGGATGCGCCTCGGCGGCATTGCCACCCATGATCAGGATCAGGTCGGCATTCTTGATGTCGACCCAGTGATTCGTCATCGCACCACGGCCTAGCGTCGGGGCAAGACCTGCCACCGTCGGGCCGTGTCAGACACGTGCCTGGTTGTCGAATGCCAACATGCCAAGGGAGCGCACGACCTTGTGGGTCAGCACCGCGGTTTCATTGCTGGTGGCCGAGGCGGCCAGCATGCCGGTGGTCAGCCAGCGGTTGACCGTCTGCCCGGCCTCGTTCTTCTGCACGAAGTTGGCATCGCGGTCTTCCTTCATCAGCCGTGCGATGCGGTCCAGCGCATCGTCCCAGCTCAGCCGCTTCCACTCGTTCGAGCCCGGCGCGCGGTACTCGGGGTAGAGCAGGCGCGACTTGCTGTGGATGATGTCGGCCAGGCCGGCACCCTTCGGGCACAGCGTGCCGCGGTTGACCGGGTGGTCCGGGTCGCCCTCGATATGGAAGATGCTCGGCTCGGCGTTCTTGGCGCCATCGCCGAGGCTGTACATCAGGATGCCGCAGGCCACCGAACAGTATGTACAGGTGTTGCGGGTCTCGGTCGCGCGGGTCAGCTTGTACTGCCTGACCTCCGCGAGCGCGATGCCGGGCGCGAAGCCCATCAGTGCCAGGCTGGAGCCGACCAGGGTTGTCCCGGTCACTTTCAGGAACTGGCGGCGGCTCATCGATGGCATGCCGTTCTCCTGGGATGGCGGGGAGGCGCAGGCCTCCGGGCTGTCGTTGGGTACGGCCCGGTTATAGCACAGGCGCCCGGATGCCCATGTGGCACAAGGCCCGGCGCCTGCCGGGCGGGCGCGCAAAGGGGCGGCTCTGGTAAAGTTGCGTGCCCGCACCCCGGGGAAGCGTCTGCCGGGCCTGGTTCCAGGATGTTCCGCGCAGCCCCCGCCGTCCTGGCGCGATCCTCCGCGCCGGATCTGGAACACCGAGGAAAAATTTTGCGAAATCAACCCGTTGGATCCCCCGCATGAGCGCCCCGTCGAAGCCGTCGGACGCCGTTGCGCGCGGCACGCTGTACATCGTTGCCGCCCCGTCCGGCGCCGGCAAGAGCAGCATCGTCAATGCCACCCTGGCGCGTGACCCGCAGATCGCCCTGTCGATCTCCTTCACCTCGCGCGCGATGCGCCCCGGTGAAGTGAACGGCCAGCATTACCACTTCGTCTCTGCGGAGAAGTTCGAGGAAATGATCGCCGCCGGCGACTTCTTCGAGCATGCCTGGGTGCACGGCGACTGGAAGGGCACCGCCCGCCAGTCGGTGGAACCGCAACTGGCCGCCGGCCAGGACGTGCTGCTGGAAATCGACTGGCAGGGCGCGCAGCAGGTGCGCCAGCTGGTGCCGGGCACGGTCACCGTGTTCATCCTGCCGCCGTCCAAGCAGGCCCTGCAGGACCGCATGCGCAAGCGCGGGCAGGACAGCGAGGCGGTCATCGCCCAGCGCCTGGGCGCGGCCCGTGACGAGATGCTGCACTTCAACGAGTTCGATTACGTCATCGTCAACGAGGTGTTCGACACCGCGGTGGACGAACTGTGCGCCATCTTCACCGCCAGCCGCCTGCGCCGGGAGGCCCAGAAGGTCCGCCACGCCGGCCTGATCCAGGCCCTGTTGACCCCCGATCCGGGCGCAACTGACTGATTCCAAAAGAATCGGGTAGGGGTTGGCTTGATTTTGTCCAGCCCCTGCCAGTACACTCCGTCCCCTTTCCCTCATTCGACTGAGCGGCCGACCGGTCGCCGGGAGCCCGTATGGCCCGCATCACCGTAGAAGATTGCCTGGAAGTCGTTAACAACCGTTTCGAACTGGTCATGATGGCTTCCAAGCGTGCCCGCCAGCTCGCCAACGGCGTGCAGGCCACGCTGGACAACAGCGAGACCGAGGACAAGCCGACCGTGCTGGCGCTGCGCGAAATCGCCGCCCGCAAGATCGACAACGCGCTGATCGACGAAGTCGAGAAGGCCGAGCGTGAGCGCGCCGAGCGCGAAGCGCTGGAGTGGGCTGCCGCCGAAGTGGTCGCCGACGAAGACATGTCCAAGAACGACGATTGATCGCATCGATCAACGTAATCGTTGGATGTGCCGAACAGCCCGCCCCGTGCGGGCTGTTTCGCATTCAGGATTTGCCGTAAACGTCGCGCTGGAATAGGCTTCGGGCATGAACCCAGGCCCCACTGCCAAGGTCGCCGCAGCCCCGGCTGCCGCCGTACCCGACTACGTCCTCCAGCTTGAACGCGCCGCCCATTACCTGCCGCCGGAACAGCTGCCGCTGTTGCGCCGCGCCTGGGAAGTCGGCGCCGCCGCGCACGCTGGGCAGACGCGCAAGTCGGGCGAGCCCTATATCACCCATCCGGTGGCCGTGGCCCAGGTGCTGGCCGAGCTCGGCCTGGACGTGGAAGCGCTGATCGCCGCGATCCTGCACGACACCATCGAAGACACGCCGCTGACCCGTGAGGCATTGGCCGCCGAGTTCGGCGAAGCCGTGGCTGAGCTGGTCGACGGCGTGACCAAGCTGGACAAGCTGAAGTTCCGCGACCGCCAGGAAGCGGCCGCCGAGAGCTTCCGCAAGATGCTGCTGGCGATGTCGCGCGACCTGCGCGTGATCATGATCAAGCTGGCCGACCGCCTGCACAACATGCGCACGCTGGGCGCGCAGAGCCGTGAAGCGCGCGGCCGCATCGCCCGCGAGACGCTGGAGATCTACGCGCCCATCGCCCAGCGCCTGGGCATGAGCCTGGTCAAGAGCGAGCTGCAGAACCTCGGCTTCAAGGCGCTGTATCCGTGGCGTCACGCGATCCTGGAAAAACACATCCGCAGCCAGCCGGTGGTACGCCGTGAAGCGCTGGCGCAGGTGGAAGTACAGCTGTCGCAGCGGCTGGCGAAGGAAGGCATCGAGCACCGCCTGGTCAGCCGCATCAAGACCCCGTGGAGCATCTACAACAAGATGCGCGACGAGAACAAATCCTTCGACCAGGTGATGGACGTGTTCGGCTTCCGCCTGGTCGTGCGCAGCGTGCCCAGCTGCTACCACGCGCTGGGTTCGGTGCATGCCACCTTCAAGCCGCTGGATGGCCGCTTCCGCGACTTCATCGCCATTCCCAAGGCCAACGGTTACCAGTCGCTGCACACCGTGCTGTTCGGGCCGTATGGTTCGCCGATTGAAGTGCAGATCCGTACCGAGGAAATGGACCTGATCGCCGAACGTGGCGTGGCCGCGCACTGGACCTACAAGTTCGGTGGCGATTCACCGAACAGCGCGCAGAGCCGCGCGCATGCCTGGATCGTCGAACTGATCGACTCGCAGCGCGCAGCCGGTTCGTCGCTGGAATTCCTCGACAACGTCAAGGTCGACCTGTTCCCGGACGAGGTCTACCTGTTCACCCCGAAGGGCAAGATCCTCGCCCTGCCGCGCAATTCCACCGCGCTGGACTTCGCCTACGCCGTGCATACCGATGTCGGCAACATGGCCGTGGCTTCGCGCGTGGACAAGAAACTGGTGCCGCTGCGTACCAAACTGGTCTCGGGCCAGTCGGTGGAGATCATCACCGCGCGCTCGGCCACGCCGAAACCACAGTGGCTGGAATTCGTGGTCACCAGCAAGGCGCGCACCGCCATCCGCCACCAGCTCAAGCAGCTGGAGCACGAAGATGCCGTGCAGCTGGGCCACCGCATGCTCGACCGTGCGCTGGAAGCGATGGATTCGTCGCTGGAACGGCTGCCGAAGGGGCGCCTGGATGCGTTCCTGGCCGAGCACCGCTTCCCGCGCCTGGAGGCGCTGCTTGCCGAGGTCGCGCTGGGCAACTGGATGCCGACCCAGGCCGCGCAGGCACTGATGGCCTACGCCGAACTGCGTGGCGGCCCGCATTCGCGCCACCACTCGCAGGAAAAGATCCTGATCAATGGCAGCGAGCGCGGCGTGGTCACCTTTGCCGGTTGCTGCCAGCCGATTCCCGGCGACGAGATCATGGGCTACCACACCGCCGGCAAGGGCATCGTGGTGCACCGCATGGACTGCCCGAACCTGGCCGAACTGCGCAAGTCGCCCGAGCGCTGGGTGCCGATCGGTTGGGACACCACTGTTTCCGGCGACTACGACACCTCGCTGGTGGTGGAAGTGGAGAATGGCACCGGCGTGCTGGCGCAGCTGGCCGCCGCCATCGCGCAGAGCCACTCCAACATCGAGCGCGTGGACTACCTGGACCGCGACTTCAACGCCGCCGTACTGGCGTTCAACATCCAGGTGCGCGACCGAAACCACCTGGCCGAAGTCATGCGCCGCCTGCGCCGCCTGTCGGTGGTGCAGTCGGTACGCCGCCAGTAACGCGAAGCCGGGGTCGGATCCCTCTCCTGCGGAGAGGGCTCTGACCCCATCGCGTGACCCGATCGCATGCACGGGGTCAGAGCCGTTTCCCGACGGGAAACGGATCCGACCCCAGCCGACATCGCGCCCACCCGGTACAATCACCGCTCTGTTTTCCCCCAAGCACCGGAGCGACCCATGTCCCGCCAGATCATCAACACCGAAAAGGCTCCCGCCGCCATCGGCCCGTACTCGCAGGCCGTGCGCGCCGGCAACACCGTGTATTTCTCCGGCCAGATTCCGCTCGACCCGGCTACCGGCGACATCGTCGGCGCCGGTGACGTCGAAGCGCAGGCCCGCCGCGCCTTCGACAACCTCAAGGCCGTGGCCGAAGCCGCTGGCGGCTCGCTGGACAAGGTCGTGCGTCTGGGCCTGTACCTGACCGACCTGGGCGAGTTCGCCAAGGTCAACGCGGTCATGCAGGACTACTTCCAGGCCCCGTACCCGGCCCGTTCCACCATCGAAGTCTCCGGCCTGCCGAAGGGCGCCAACTTCGAGGTCGACGCGGTGATGGTCATCGACTGACCGCCACGTGGCACGCAAGGCGGCGGTCACCCCGGTCCTGTCACCGTCCGGCGAAGCATCCCTGGCGATGCTTGCGGGCGTGGGCCCGGCCGTGGCCGCCAAACTGCAGGCGCGTGGCCTGGCCACCCTGCAGGATCTCTGGCTTCATCTGCCGCTGCGCTATGAAGACCGGACCCGGCTGACCCGCATCGAAGACCTGCGCAATGGCGTGCCGGCGCAGGTGGAAGTGCGGGTGGTCGCGGTCGAGCGCGGCATGCGCTACCGGCCGATGCTGAAAGTGGCGGTGGAGGATGAGGGGCAGGGCACCCTGGTGCTGCGCTTCTTCCATTTCCGCCAGCAGCAGGTCGGCCAGTTCGCGGTCGGCAACCGGCTGCGCTGCTTCGGCACGCCCAAACCCGGCCACCTCGGCCTGGAAATCGTCCATCCCAGCTACCAGGTGCTGGGCCGCAACGACGATCCCGAACTCGGCGACCGCCTCGACCCGGTGTATCCCACCGTCGAAGGCGTCGGCCCGATGACCATGCGCAAGCTGATCGGCCAGGCGCTGGACCGCCTGCCCGAGGAAAGCGCGCTGGAACTGTTGCCCAGCGGCTGGCTGGATGGCCTGGGCCTGCCGTCACTGCGCAGCGCGCTGCTGACCGTGCACCGGCCGCCGCCGGATGCCGACCTGGCTGCGCTGGCCGCCGGCACCCACCCGGCGCAGCGCCGCCTGGCGATGGAAGAGCTGCTGGCCCACCACCTCAGCCTGCGTCGCCAGCGGATCGCCTTGCAGGCACACCACGCGCCGCCGCTGGCCGGTCCCGGCAAGCTGGCCAAGGCGCTGCTGAAGCAGCTGCCGTTCGCGCTGACCGGCGCACAGGCGCGTGTGTTCAAGCAGATCCGCGAGGACCTGGCGCGGCCCAGCCCGATGCTGCGGCTGGTGCAGGGCGACGTCGGCTCTGGCAAGACTGTGGTCGCCGCACTGGCCGCGATGCTGGCGGTGGAGCAGGGCAAGCAGGTCGCATTGGCCGCACCCACCGAACTGCTGGCCGAACAGCATCTCAACAACCTGCGCGGTTGGCTGGAGCCGCTGGGCGTGCGTATCGCCTGGCTGGCCGGCAAGGTCACCGGCAAGGCGCGCGCCAAGGTGATGGAGCAGGTCGCCAGCGGCGAAGCGCAGGTGGTGGTCGGTACGCACGCGCTGATGCAGGAGGCGGTGGTGTTCCAGGACCTGGCGCTGGCGATTGTCGATGAGCAGCACCGCTTCGGCGTGCACCAGCGGCTGGCCCTGCGCGACAAGGGCGCGGGCGCGCACAGCGTGCCGCACCAGCTGGTGATGACCGCCACGCCGATTCCGCGCACGCTGGCGATGTCCGAATACGCGGACCTGGACGTGTCGGCCATTGACGAACTGCCGCCGGGCCGCACGCCGGTGCAGACCGTCGCACTCAACAACGATCGTCGTCCCGAACTGATCGAGCGCATCGCGCTGGCCTGTCAGGAAGGGCGGCAGGTCTACTGGGTGTGCACGCTCATCGAGGAAAGCGAAGAGCTGGATGCAACGCCGGCGCAGGCCACCTACGAGTCGCTGCAGGCGCTGCTGCCGGGCGTGCGCGTCGGGCTGGTGCATGGCCGCCTGAAGGCCGCCGAGAAGCTGGCGACGATGGTGGCGTTCAAGGCCGGCGACATCGATCTGTTGGTGGCGACCACGGTGATTGAAGTGGGCGTGGATGTACCGAATGCCTCGCTGATGGTGATCGAGAATGCCGAGCGCCTCGGCCTGGCGCAGCTGCACCAGCTGCGCGGTCGCGTGGGTCGTGGTTCGGCGGTATCGCGCTGCGTGCTGCTGTACCAGGCACCGCTCTCGCAGATGGCGCGCGAGCGCCTGCAGACCATGCGCGAAACCAACGATGGTTTCGTCATCGCCGAAAAGGATCTGGAACTGCGCGGTCCCGGCGAACTGCTGGGTACCCGCCAGACTGGCCTGGCCGGCTTCCGCATTGCGGACCTGGCCCGCGACGCCGGCCTGCTGCCCGGCGTGCATGACCTGGCCGAGCGCCTGCTGGACCAGCAACCCGCGCTGGCCGATCGCGTGGTGCAACGCTGGATCGGCACCGCCGTGCGTTACGCCTCGGCGTAAGTGGTGGGGTCAGAGCCCTTTGCATGGCAAAGGGCTCTGACCCCATGCCCTGGCGTTCATCCACGGCGCATTGGTGGGTGTGGACCTTGGTCCACACATCCACGCATGGCGTGGATCTACAGCGCCAAACGTTCCGACAGGCCGGGAAGCACGAGATACTCGGAGGCCTTCCCGACGCGCTCTTTGCTGACAAGCCCGGAAGCCACCAATCCGTTCAGATCCTTCAACGCGGTCGGATAGGTAATGGTGTGTGCCGCCTGGTGGCTGGCGACGGTGTAGGTCCGGTCAGGATCCTTCAGCGCGTTGGCCAGCAACGCGCGTTGACGATGATTGAGAGGCACACCGCCAAGCCGGGCGGTTCGCAGCACGCGTCGCGCTGCCTGATCCTCTGCATGCTTCCTGGCGATGTAGGCATGCAAACCCTGGATCGATTGCTCAATGGCCTCCAGTTGTTGCGCCACGAAGTAGCCAAGATCGCGGTTATCGCTTTCGGTGTAGAGGTAGGCCCGCATGTACTTGCCTGGGGATTTCTTCAGCACGCTGGAAATGGAGAAATACTCGGTCATCCAGTACCCGGCATTCATCATCGCCCAGTAAAACAGTGCGCGGGCCGTACGGCCATTGCCATCCACGAAAGGATGGTCATAGCCAATCTGGAAATGCAGTGCGATGGCTTTGGCGACAGGATGGATGAATGGTGTGCTTTCTTCATTGATGAACGTGCACAGCCGCTCGATCCGTGCAGGCACTTCCTCGGCCGGAGGAGGGACGTGCAGCAGCGTAGGTGGTGAGCCGCGATCGAAGATCGCAACGTTGTCTTCGGCGGTTCTGAAACGCCCGCTGTCGGTTGGTAACTCCAGTGTGCCGTCGGTGAGGATGCTGTGCAGCTCCAGAATCTCGCCGGGAGTGATCGGGCGTATGCCGCGCTCGCGGATCACGTTCATTGCCACGTAGTTGTTGTAGATCATGCGCTCGGACTGGTCGCGCGGCGCACGGCCCGTGCTCAGCATTTCCTTCGCCACGGCCCGCGTGGTCGAGGCGCCCTCCAACTGCGATGAGGTCATGGCTTCCTCAATCAGCGAGCGGATGAGGAACCGTCCTTGCCCGCTGGCGGCATCCCCCCCCTTCACCGAGCCTGCGGCCTCCCGGTCGATGTAATGCAGGTGCCGCTGCATCGAATCGGTGAGTGCGAGCTTGAAGGGTTGCTGGGTCTTGTCCAGCAACAGCGGTAGCGGCTTCAGCAACGCTGCGCGCGTCCACGTGATACCCAACCACCATTGTTCCGCGTTCAGGCCTGCCGGTGGCATTCTGTGGCGCACCTTGTCCCAGTGCTCATAGGCGCCGTTCACCTCGGGCCCGATCCGGGCGTCCAGGATGGTACCGAGGGTCTCGATGTACTTCCGGGTAAGGGTTGCCAGATCGGGAGCTGGTGTGGGCAGCTTCATGGTCGTTTTCTATAAAAAATGCATCACTTTTTATAGCAAATGATGTTGAGCGCTCCAAGCGTGCCCAATCAAAATCTGTTCATGTTCGTGAGTGAGTTGGGCGGGCCGACAATGGCGAGCAACGGATCCGACCCTCTCCCCGACACCTTTGCCGTTGGGACAGGGCGCTCTTGCAACGGTCATCATCCCGGTCCACACTTCGTTGCCGATCTGAAGACGGCAACGATGACCCACAAGATCCCCCTGTTGATCGACACCGACCCCGGTGTGGACGACGCCCTGGCCCTGCTGATGGCCTTTGCCGATGAACGGCATGACGTGGTCGCCCTGACCATCGCCGCCGGCAATGTCGGCCTGCAGTACACCGTCCGCAACGCCCTCAAGCTCTGCGACATCGTCGGCCGCGCCGACGTGCCGGTGTTTGCCGGCAGCCCGGATCCGCTGCTGCATCCCTCCGTCGACGCCGCCCACGTGCATGGCCGTGATGGCTACGGCGACGTCGATCTGCCGCCGCCGAGCCGCCAGGCCGAGGCCGAGCACGCCGCACTGGCCATCCTGCGCCTGTCGCACGAGCACGCCGGCGAACTGATGCTGGTGATGCTTGGCCCGTTGACCAACCTTGCCCTGGCACTGAAGCTGGACCCGACCCTGCCCGAGCGCATCAAGCGCATCGTGGTGATGGGTGGCGCGGTCACCTGCCACGGCAACATCACCCCGGCGGCCGAATTCAACATTGCGTTCGATCCGGAAGCGGCGCACGTGGTGTTCACTTCGTTCAAGCACCTGCTGGTGTCGGACTGGGAGGCTACCGTCGCCCATGGCCTGCCGCTGCAGGACGCCGAGAAGTGGCTGCAGGCCGATTCCGATCGCGCCCGCTTCTACGAGCTGATCTCGCGCAAGACCCGTGGCCTGTCAGAAGACAGCAAGGGCGGGCGCTGGTACACCGCCGATGCGGTGGCCATGGCCTGGGCGCTGAACCCGGAAGGGCAGCTGCAGGTCGAATCGCGTCCGCTGAACGTGGAGCTGAACGGTACGTTCAGCCGCGGCGCCACCATCGTCGACTGGAACCGCCAGACCGGCCAGCCGGACAACTGCGATCTACTGATGGCCTACGACCAGCAGCGTTTCGAGGCCCTGGTGCGCCAGGCCCTGGGCGCTGACTGAAGTTGATTGACCGGCACCGGTTGCCCCGAGCGGCAACCGGTGCTTATAATGCCGCTCTTGACCACCAGCCCATTTACGGTGTGAGCCCATGAAGGCCGATATCCATCCGAACTACCGCGACGTCGTCTTCCATGACGTCACCTCCGATTTCAAGATCCTGACCCGCTCGACCATGGCGACGAAGGAAACCATCAAGTGGGAAGACGGCAACGACTACCCGCTGGTGAAGGTTGAAATTTCCTCGGCTTCGCACCCGTTCTACACGGGCAAGCACAAGGTCATCGACACCTCGGGCCGTATCGACAAGTTCCAGAAGCGCTACGCGCGCTGATCTGTCGATCCAGCTTCGAACCGACGGCCGCGCTCTGCGCGGCCGTTTGTTTTTCCCCAACGCCTACCCAACGGGCGTTTGGATGGACGGAACACTGCGTTCGTGTGACAACGCTTTTGCCGATCCGGGCCGCTCAACGGCCGGCGTCTGGCCGCCTGTCGTATACGACTTCTGTCTAGCGCCGGGCAAATGCTGCTGTGCGATAATGACCTGATCCCCGGCACAGGCCGAGGACGTCATTCAC
Organism: Stenotrophomonas maltophilia; assembly: GCF_002138415.1. NCBI lineage: Bacteria > Pseudomonadati > Pseudomonadota > Gammaproteobacteria > Lysobacterales > Lysobacteraceae > Stenotrophomonas > Stenotrophomonas maltophilia. Next base: position 3,728,725 of record NZ_CP015612.1, on the reverse strand, counting down.
GTGCCTGACCAATGCGCTTGGGCAGGCGCCTTCCCATGAAGGAGCGCACACAGTGTCCGATCTTGATCAGGTCACGCTCAACGCCGGCGATAAGTCGGTCGTTCTGCCCGTCATCAAACCCACCCTTGGCAACGACTGCGTCGACATCGCGAAGCTGACCAAGGAAACGGGGTATTTCACCTACGATTCCGGTTTCACCGCGACGGCCAGCTGCAAGTCCGCCATCACCTACATCGACGGCGACAAGGGCGTGCTGCTGTACCGCGGCTACCCGATCGAACAGTTGTCGGAAAAGTCGAGCTACGTCGAAGTGGCCTACCTGCTGATCAACGGCGAGCGCCCGAGCGCCGAGCAGCTGAAGGCCTTCACCGACGAGCTGGCGGCTGAAGCCAACGTCGACGATTCGATCAACACCCTGATCGGCAGCTTCGCCAAGGACGCCCATCCGATGGCCATCCTGACTGCCGCCATCGCGCAGCTGTCGGCCATCTACCACGCCTCGCTGGACCTGTCCGACGCCGAACAGCGCCGCCAGGCAGCCGTGCGCCTGATCGCCAAGGTGCCGACCCTGTCGGCACTGATCTACCGCCACGGCAAGGGCCTGCCGGCCAACAAGCCGGACACCTCGCTGGACTACGTCAGCCGCTTCCTGAAGCAGACCTTCGAGTCGGCTGATGGCCAGTACGATCTGAACCCGGACGTGGTCAAGGCGCTGGACCTGCTGTTCATCCTGCACGCCGACCACGAGCAGAACGCCTCGACCTCGACCGTGCGCCTGGTCGGTTCGACCGGCGCCAACCCGTACGCGTCGGTCGCCGCTGGCGTCACCGCGCTGTGGGGTCCGGCCCACGGCGGTGCCAACGAAGCCGTGCTGAAGATGCTGGAAGAGATCGGCAGCGCCGACAACGTCGAGTCCGCCGTGGTCAAGGCCAAGGACAAGACCTCCGGCTTCCGCCTGATGGGCTTCGGCCACCGCGTGTACAAGAACTTCGATCCGCGCGCCAAGGTCATCGGCGAGATGACCAGCAAGGTGCTCAAGCAGCTGGGCGTGCAGGATCCGCTGCTGGACGTGGCCGTGAAGCTGGAACAGGCTGCGCTGCAGGACGAGTACTTCGTCGCCCGCAAGCTGTACCCGAACGTCGATTTCTACAGCGGCATCATCTACAAGGCGCTGCAGATCCCGACCGAGATGTTCACCGTCATGTTCGCCCTGGGCCGTACCTCCGGCTGGGTCTCGCATTGGCTGGAACAGCAGGTTGATCCGGAAATGAAGATCGGCCGTCCGCGCCAGGTCTACACCGGCAGCGACGTGCGCGACTACCAGGGCTGATTGCCCGCGTAGGTTGTGCCGAGAACGCCCCGCATCCGCGGGGCGTTTTTTTTGCTTCGGCTCCGGTGGGTGCCAACCTTGGTTGGCACGCTCTTCACCGTGCCAAGACCGCGTGATTCAAGGGTCTCGCCAGCTTCACAGGCGCTCGCGCAGCCTCAGGACGCCAGCTGCATCCGCAGCATCTGATCCGGAGCGTCCGTCCCATGAGTACCCGATTCGACCCACCCGAGCGCGGTCCGCTCGGTCCTGACGTCGCCACTGTCGTCACCGCCCCCATCGTCGCCCCTCCAAGCGAAAGCGCCGTGTCCTGGGGCGCGATCTTCGCCGGCGCCGCCGCTGCCGCTGCACTCTCCCTCATCCTGCTGATTCTCGGCGTGGGCCTGGGGCTGTCCTCGGTGTCGCCGTGGTCGTTCGAAGGCGTCAGCAAGGAAACTTTCGGTTGGTCCAGCATCATCTGGCTCACCTTCACCGCGCTGGCGGCTTCGGGTCTGGGTGGCTATCTGGCAGGACGCCTGCGTACCAAGTGGACGCAGATCCACGGCGACGAAACCTACTTCCGCGATACCGCACATGGCTTCGTGTCGTGGGCGGTGGCCACGCTGCTCACCGCCGGTCTGCTCACCTCGGCCATCGGCGGCGTGCTCGGCACGGGCGCGAAAGTGGCCGGCGCCACTGCAGGCGCCGCTGCCTCCACGGCAGGCGTTGCCGCAGCGGGTGCCGGTAGCGCCGCCGCGGCTGCGCCGGAAGGCGACCTCAACTACTGGGTGGACTCGCTGTTCCGCAGCGCCACCAGCGCAGGGCCGTCTGATCCTGCAGCGCCGCCTCCGCCGGGTGCGCCGATGGATCCGAATGCGGCACCGCCGCCGCCGGCCGCAAGCGTCGGCCCGCGCGACGCGCGCATGGCCCCTCCGCCGCGCCCGATGCCCGGCAACGGCCCGATGGGTGATCGCCGCGAAGTGCGTGCCGAGGTGAATCGCATCATCGTCAACAGTCTGCAGGGCGATGGCCTGGATCCGGCCGACACCCAGTACCTGTCCCAGCTGATCGCGCGCGAGACCGGCATGAGTCAGGCCGAAGCGCAGGCGCGCGTGACCGATGTGCAGACGCGCATGCGTGCTGCGCTGGAGAAGGCCAAGAACGCCGCCAAGCAGGCCGCCGACGACGCCCGCAAGGCAGCAGCGTATGCCGCGCTGTGGCTGTTCATCACGCTGCTGATCGGCGCGTTCTTCGCCAGCCTCAGCGCCACCTGGGGCGGCCGCCGTCGCGACCTGTAACCCCCGTTCCATGCAAGGAGACCTGCCATGAAAATGATTCTGCTCTGGTTGTTGGGCGTACCGATTCCGCTGCTGATCCTGTACGCGATCTTCTTCTGATCGCGCGCCAATGCGAGATCCACGCATGCGTGGATGGGTATTTGTAGAGTCGAGCTGTGCTCGACTCTACAAAACCTTGCTTCAGGATCTGAACGAATTCTGACACTGAGTGTCGCTTCCACATCTTTTCGGATCTATTGCATAGGCATCACATCCGGGGCGATAGAACCTGAGGACACTTACTCAGCCATGGAGACCAACATGAACCGACTGCTTGCCATTGCCCTCATCGCCACGCCGCTCACCCTGCTGAGCCCGCAGGGGTTCGCGCAGTACACCGGCCCGGGTGCCGGAACCGCTGCCAGCACCGTGGCCGATGCGCGCGCCCAGCGCGATGACCACCCGGTGGTGCTGCGTGGCACCCTGGTCGCCAAGCTTGGCCACGAGCGTTACCAGTTCCGCGACGCCAGTGGCCAGATCGAAGTGGAGATCGATGACGACGACCTGCCGCCGCAGGCCATTGGTGCGGACACCGTGGTGGAACTGCATGGCAAGGTCGACACGCATCGGTTCAAGCCGACCGACATCGATGTTGATCGCGTGACCGTGGTGCCCGCCGGTTGAAGCGAACGGCAGCCGAACATGGGCTCGGCTCTACAATAGATTCACGCCATGCGTGGATGAGGTGGAAATGACCGGAGAAGCTGTGTCTACAAAGGCGATGCAATGAGGTTTATTGCATTCAACGAATGAGGGAAATTGCATAAGCCTCAAACATTGAGCGCCTTCAAGAATTCTCCTTAACGTTCAACGTTTTAGGAATGCTTGCATGGCCTGCAGGACAATGGGTTCCTAACATTCTCTCCGTCGCCCGCAACCACCTCTGCGGGCGGCGCCTCCCTCCCTTTCTCCTTTGGGGAGGGGGGCTTTCTCATTCCCCCTTGTCCGAGAGAGACAACCCATGCACGCCATTCTCAAGAAGGCCGCGCTCGCTGCAGCGCTGGCCACGGCTTCGCTGTCCGCGCACGCCGTGGAAACCAAGATCTCCGTCTATGCCGACGTCGACCCGACCCTGGCCCTGCTGCGTGATGACGGCAGCGCATTGCCGGACGCCGTCACCCTGACCCACGATCCGCTGCGTGGCCTGATTCCGGACACCCAGCACGTGCGCATCCACTCCAACGACGACACCGCTGATATCGAAGCCAAGATCGGTGGTGCATTCGTGCTGGCCAACGGTGACGGCAAGATCACCGTGCCGATGACGGTCAGCCTCAACAACCGTGCACTGGGCCTCACTGCTGTCGAATTCAAGGCAGCCGATCTGTTCACCGGTGCCGGCTCCACCCCGGGCGCGTCGATCTCGATGCCGCTGGTCATCGCCCAGACCGCTCCGGCACCGCTGACCAGCCAGGGTCGCTACACCGGCGTCGTCAATATCGTGCTGAACCAGAAGGCCACCACGCCGTAATCCCCGCGCCGGCCCGCACGCCGGGCCGGCTGCCTTTCCAGCGGTACCCCCGATGACCCCACACGCCCCCGCCATCACCCGGCTGGCGGTCGCGCTCGCCCTGGCGCTGGCAACGCCGCTGGCGGCGGCGCGCGGCGTCCCGCCCGGCTTCGAGGATCTGGTCGAAGGCCAGACCGAACAACTCGACATCCAGCTGTTCGGCCGCTCGGCCGGGCTGTGGCCGGTGCGTGTGACCCTGGAGCACGTACAACTGGAAGATCCAGCAAGCGTGCTGCAGGCGCTCGACCTGCCCGCCGAGGCGCAGGCCGCTCTGCTGCCCGCGTTGTCACAGCCCATGCCGCGCAACAGCCATCTGGCCTGCCGCTTCGGTGGCGCCACCGCCGGCTGCGGCTATCTCGATCCACCGGAGGACCCCGCCGACGCGCGCGCGCTGTACGACGAAGGCGAGGGCGCGGTGCACCTGTTCGTCGCCCGCCAGTGGATTCCGGGCAAGCCGGCTGCCGAGCGCTTCCACACCGTCAGTGCCAACGCCGAAAACGCGTTCCTGCACCAGCAGGTGATCAATGTGAGTGGCAGCCGCGACTACCAGACGCTGTCCGCGCGAGGCACCGGCGTACTGGGCCTGTTCGATCGCGGGCATGTCTCCGCCGAATGGAACTTCAACCAGCAGCGCTACCGCAGCCGCGGCAGTGACAGCGCGTTCCAGTTCGACAACGTCTACTACCGCCATGACCTGGGGCAGACGCACTACCTGCAGGCCGGGCGCATGGACCGCCGCAACCTGTCCAGCCCGCAGGGCGGCACTTTCAGTTTCAGCATGCTGCCGCTGGACCGCCTGCAGGGCCTGCGCGTGGGTACTACCCAGGCCTACGTGGATGCCGATGCCGCCGTGCAGGCCACGCCGCTGACCGTGCTGCTGGCGCGCGATGCACGCGTGGATGCCTACGACGGCACGCGGCTGCTGCAGACCTCCTACCTGCAGGCCGGCATCAACCAGATCGACACCCGCAACTTCCCGTTCGGCAACTACAACGTCACCCTGCGCATCTACGAAGACGGCGTGCTGGTGCGCAGCGAAGACGCGCCGTTCGACAAGGGCGGCGACTGGACCAACAGCCAGTGGCAGTGGTTCGTGCAGGGCGGCAGGCGCAACGAGCGTCGCAGTGACCGCTTCGATGGCGAACGCGTGGCGGTGGCCGGCATGCGCGTGCCGCTGGGCCGCGACGTGGCGATGGTGGCCGGCGCCGCCGACCTCGGCGGCTTCCGCTACGGCGAGCTGCGCGTGGACCTGCGCCGCGTGTACGCCACCCAGGAACTGCGCGCCAGCTTCGGCGGTATGCGCGGCAACGATGGCAGCACCGGCCAGCAGCACCAGCTGTCGTACCGTCGCACCGCATCCTGGAACATCTACCAGCAGCGCATGCGCGGCAAGGCCTGCCAGTTCGAGGCCGACGCGCGCGACCAGCTGGGCTGCACCAATTCGCTCAGCGCCTCGATGGCGCTGCCGCTGGCCGGTGGCAGCGCCTATGTGGGCTACACGCGGCGCCAGACCTGGCGCGCGGGGCGTGTCCTGCCGGGTGCGGAGGGCGACCCTCTGGCTGGGCTGGACCCGCTGCTGCCACCGCCACCGCCGTGGCAACCGCGCCGCGAGCCGCAGCTCAGCCGCACCTGGCAGGCCAGCTTCAGCCGCAGCCATCGCTGGCAGGATTTCAGCGTCTCCACCCGCGTGGGTGTGTGGCAGCAGCGTGCCAGCGACAGCCTGCGCGGCAGTGACCAGCGCGACCGCGGCATCTACTTCAACCTGAGCCTGACCCGCCTGCTGCGCGGCACCGCCGGCAGCGGCCAGCGGCGTTACAGCGTTGACGTGCGCCAACCGCAGCACGAGCGTCCGGACATCAACTACAGCGTCGGCCACAGCCTGCGCCAGGAAGTGGACGCACAGTACCGCGAGCTGTCAGCCGAACTGCGCGCCAACAACAGCGACCGCTACAGCGCCACGCTCAGCGGCCAGCTGCAGAACAGCCTGGGCCAGAGCGGCGCCACGCTGGCGCACTACCAGCAGCGCGGCCGCAGTGAGACCGCCTACAGCGGCATGCACAGCTCCGGCTTCGCACTGGGCAAGCGCGGCTTCTACTGGAGCGGCAGCAACGGCGCCGACGCCGGCCTGGCGGTGCAGGTGGCCGACACCGACGACTTCGATCTGCGTGGTGTGGCGGCAGAACTGCAGGTGGGCGGCCTGCGCAGGCAACGCCTGCAGATTGGCGAGCGCAGGTTGCTGCCGCTGTCGTCGTACCAGTCGCACCGCGCCGAAGTACAGGACGCCAGCACACTGGACAGCATCGCCGCCATCCGCGTGACCGGCGTGGGTGGCGCACGGCCGATGTTTCTCAGCCCCGGGCGGCTGATGCGCATGCCGGTGCCGATCGAGGTGACCTACACCTTCATCGGCAATGCCAAGGATCTTGCCGGAGCGCCGCTGGGCGGTGCCCGCATCCTCAACGCGCCGGTGCCCGGCACCAGCGCCAACGGCGGCTTCGTCGCGGACTTCCCGCGTCGCGAGACAACGCTGTACCTGCTGCAGGACGACCGCCTGCTGCACTGCCCGCTGCAGGTGCGCGAGCGCCGCCAGGTGGTGCTGCTGGTGGGCGCCGTGCATTGCCAGCCGCTGGCCGTGGCCCAGCTGCCGGCAGAGATCCGCCAGCAGGCCCGGGTGACCCGCCTGCTGCAGGAACGCGCATTGATTGCCGCCACGCCCCAGACCGCTGCTGCAGGAGGAACGCCATGAACCGGCGTATGTTGTTGGTGTTGATGCTGGTGTGTGCGCTGGTGGTGCTGGCGCCGAGGGCGTGGGCGCAGTGGCCGCCGGAAACGCATCCGGCGGATCAGAGCCGGGACATCGTGATGACCTGGGATCGCTCGGCGGTGCCGGGTGATGTGGAGCTGTGGGCACCGCGGACGGTGCTGGGGTTTAGCCACGACCTGGCGCTGAAGTATGGGCAGATCCATGTGGTTTGTGGGTCTGCTTCTGATCCTGAGTTTGGACGGTGTCCGACGGAAGGAACTCCGGCGATATCTACAGGAACAACTGAGATCGCATTGCGCCTTGTAGAGCTGCGGACGGGGCTGCATGCGGAGATTCGGGCATTGGGAAGCCTGCAGCGGGCTATGTCGGGCTATCGCTGTGGTTTCGATTACTGGGACGGTGAGCAGCGCAAGCTGAACGCAACCTACTGGTACCGATGTGGAGCGGATGAACCGATCGGTACAGGTGCGGCTATAACGGTTCCGGCGTCTGAGCTTGCGAGGCTCGTCGCCGGCCACTGGAAGGCAACGATGCGCCTGAACATCAAGGCCGACCCAGCCGCCGCACCGGTTGCAACAGCCACCTTCAACTTCGACTTCACCGTCACCGACTACGACGCCATCACGATCTATTTCCCGGGCTTCGACGGTGTCGCGCCCCTGGTCAACATGGATCTGCGCTACGACCCCATCCGCAAGGTCGTCGCCGGGCGCAAGGAAGTGGATATGTGCCTGTACGACGGCGTGGGTTCGCAGAGCGAATTTCTCGGCGTCACCGTGCGCGACAGCGGGCCGCGCCCACCGCCAGGGCGGGACTTCGCGGTCTGGCATCAGGACGGCGGCAGCGACGATACCCAGCGCCTCGACTACCAGGTCGGCCTGAACTACGGCGGCAATCTGCTGGCCATGAAGCACGGTGAGGAACAGCTGCTGCGCGGCATCGACAGCGCGCAGCTGCGCATGGTGCTGCTGCCCGGCATCAGCCAACCCGTGTACTGCGTGCCCACGCCACTGACGCTGGAAACACCGCCCACGCCCATCGCCAGCAAGCGTCCTGGTCTCTACGACGGCGAGCTGACGGTAGAGCTGCGCGTGCCGACCGCCAAACCCTGATCCCCACGGAGGCTCATCATGAAGAAGCTGCTGTTCTGCCTGTTGCCGTTGAGCGCACTGCTGGCCTCGCCGGCACAGGCCAATCTGTCCATTCATCCGATGCGCGCAGCGGTGGATGCCAAGCACGGCACGAAGATCCGCGTGTACTCGCAATCCACTCAGCCGCAGTACGTGCAGGCACGTCTGCTGCGCATCGCCAACCCGGCACAGGTGGGCGAGGAAGAGATTGAAGTGGAAGCGGCCGATGCGGCGATTGCCATCACGCCCGGCAAGTTCGCACTCAGTGGTGGTGGCAATCGCCTGATCCGGGTGATCCCGCTGCGGACCGTCGAGAAGGAGGCGGCCTACCGTATCTACTTCGAGGGGGTGAAAGGTCCCGATGGCACGGTCCTGGAAGGCGATGAACAGGCGGCGCAGGCCAACGTCGGCGTCAGTCTGGTCTGGGGCGCGCTGGTGAACGTAGTGCCCGCCAAGGGCAGCGTGGATCTACAACTGCAGGGCAACACCCTGCGCAACACCGGCACGTTGCGTGTAGGCATTACCGGTGCTGCCGAGTGCAATGCCGGTGGCGTATGCACGCCGCGTGAGCTGTCAAAAAGCCTCTATCCAGACGCCGCGCTGACCCTGCCATTCCAGCTCCAGCCCGGCAACACCCTGCAGTTGCAGTACCGCCTGTCGAACGACAGCTATCGCGATCACGTAACGACCCTGGCGCCGAGCGCCTGACCTTCTATCGCCCCGCGTAAGCGCGGGGCTCCATTTCCCTTTGGTGTTAAGGAGAACAAGCATGAATCGAATCTATCGACGTATCTGGAGTGTGGCCAAGCAGTGCTGGGTGGTGGGCAGTGAACTTGCCAAGGCGGTGTGCAGGTCATCGTCGCAGCGTCGCAAGAGCGCCCAGCGCGTGGCTTTGTTTGTAGCCTTCCAGTCGCTCGCGGTGGTCGCTCACGCCTCTGCGGTGACGAACCCTGACTGCGGAGCGGAAGAGGAGGAGCGGGAGGGGTGCCTCTATACGGCGGCGACGGCTCCGGGCGTCCGCGCATTCTCGCTGCTGAGTTCGACGTTACCCTTGATTACGGGTGCTGGGACAATAGCGACCGGGCAGAGTACCACCGGGTTCGGGCATGGGATTCGCATCAACGGAAACAACAGCTCCGCGTTTGGCAACTCGGTAGAGACCTACGGCGTCGACAACGTCGCCATAGGCTATCAGTCGAAGGCGTTGGGCGGACACAGTGTGGGCTTGGGAGCGAAATCCAGAGCATCTGGATTCGGGTCAACGTCGCTAGGCAATGGTTCCAGCGCAACGCGCACGAATGCGATGGCGTTGGGTAGTGGCGCGCTTGCACAGAACCAGAACTCGGTGGCGCTGGGAGCCAACGCAGTCACCCACGAAGACAATGTCGTCTCTGTGGGCAGCTCCAGCGAAAAGCGTCGCATCGTCAATGTCCAGGACGCACGTTTGGATGCTGGTAGCACAGATGCGGTCACGGGAAAGCAGCTGTATGAAGAGCGTTGGAAAACCGAATCCATGATTTACGAGATGTCTGGGGCCGGAAGCATCAGGCTTGGCTCGGGTAATACCGGGACAATACTTGATGTGCGCAACGGAGCGGGGGTAGTTCGCAGGGTCAGCGGCGTGGCGGATGGTACCCTGGGCACAAACAGCACCGACGCGGTCACCGGCAAGCAGCTTCATTCCACCAATACCAAGCTGGGAGTCGTCGAGAAGACCGCGGATGCTGCGAAAGTGGACGTGGCAGCGGTACGGAGCATTGCGCAGGCAGCCGTGAATCGGATCGACGCTGCGACTCTGGCCTTGGGCAAGGGAGCTAGCGCAGAGAACGGCAGCTACGGCATCAGCACCGCACTCGGCAACAACGCCAAAGCGTACAACGGCCGCAGCGTAGCGCTGGGCGATGACGCACGCGCTGGTGTAGATGCGGATGGTAACAAGGTGGCGAACCAGAATGCAGGTGTCTCGGTCGGCGCCGGAACCCGTAGCGCCAACGGTGCCGTAGCAACCGGCTTCCGCGCAAACGCAAGCGGGAACTTCTCGATTGCCATAGGCGGCGACGCCAAGGCTCAGGCTGAGCACGGTACGGCAGTTGGCTATCTGAGCAAGGCCAGCGCCAGCCAGGCAACGGCACTGGGTCGCGGTAGCGAAGCGACGGCGCAGTACGCCAGCGCACTGGGCAACCTGGCCAAGGCTACGAAAACAGGCTCCGTGGCACTGGGTGACCGTGCTCAGGCTTCACATGAGAATGCCGTTGCGCTGGGTGCAGGTGCAGTGACCGCTTCGGCCAATTCGGTATCGGTGGGCAGCGCCAGCAGGAAGCGGAAGATCCAGTACATCGCCGATGGTGTGGTGGGCGCCGGCAGCACCGATGCCATCACTGGCAACCAGCTTCATGCCACCAACCAGGCCGTGACCAAGGCCCAGACAGCAGCTGACGGCGCGACGACCACCGCCAATGCCGCAAAGGTGGAATCGGGCAAGGCACTGGCCGAGACGGTGGTGCTGGGTGGCCTGGTGAACCAGACCGCTGCCAATGGCAGTGTTCGTCTGGGCCAGAAGAACAGTGGCACGCAGCTGGATGTGCGCAACAGCGCCAATGCGAACCGCAGGATCATGGGCGTCGCCGATGGGGCCATCAGCGCGACCAGCAACGAGGCCGTGACCGGTAAGCAGCTCCATGAAACCAACGCGAACGTGACTGCGGCACAGACGACAGCCAGCGCAGCGAAGGTCAGTGCGGACAAGGCGTTGGCTGAAGCCGGAGTGCTAAGTGGTCTTGTCGGTCAAGTCGCTGTCAATGGCAACGTGCGTGTTGGCGAGAAGAACAGCGGCACCGTGTTGGATGTACGTAACAGCGCGAATGCGCATCGGAAGCTGACCGGCGTAGCCGATGGAGCGGTCAGCGCCAGCAGCTATGAGGCCGTCAACGGCAGGCAGCTCAACGCGACCAATGACAAGATGGCGACGGTGGAGGGCATTGCCAGGGCTGCGGGCACGGAGGCTGCCGTGGCAAAGAGGGATGCAGCCACGGCGCTGGGCGAGGCTGCAGTGCTGGGCGGGCTGGTGGCGCAGGTATCCGCGACTGGCAATGTGCGCCTGGGTGAGAAGAACAGTGGTACGACGTTGGATGTGCGTAACAGTGCCAATGCCAATCGGAAGATCAGTGGTGTGGCGGATGGGGTCTTGAGCGCCAGCAGTGCCGAAGCTGTGTCTGGTAGGCAGCTGTATTCAACCAATTCACGGGTCTCAGATCTTGAGGGTGTCGCGCAGTTTGTGAGTATCGGGTCAGCTCCCATCAGTGAACGCGCACAAGCGGGTATGGCAGGCGTTGCGGTCGGAAATTCAGCAAAGACGGGCCTGGAGGGAGGAACCGCGGTGGGTACTCTTGCAGAAGCGATGGGCAGGAACTCCACTGCGATTGGTCGAGGGGCAACTGTGTCCGTTGGCTCCGAGAATGGATTTGCAATGGGAGCCGGCGCAGAAGTTGGCGGAGCCGCTGGCGGCGCGAGTGGTGGCGTCGCGATCGGTGCTGGCGCAAGAGTTGAAAGCGGGGCTCACGGCTCGCTGGCACTTGGAAGTAGCTCTCAGGCGAATGAAGAAGGTGTTGCGTCATTTGGGAATGCAGGCATGCAGCGCCGGCTTGTAAACATTGCCCGAGGCACCGCCGATCACAATGCCACCACCGTCTCCCAGCTCAAGGATTCCCTCGCCACCCTCGGCGGCGGCGCAGGCATGGATGCCAATGGCAACATCATCGCCCCGACCTACACGATGCAGGGCGGAACGCAGAGCACCGTCGAGGATGCGCTGATGGCACTCGATGGCGCCGTCATCACCGCCGGCCGTCGCGCGGACAAGGTGGAAGGTCAGCTGAGCTCGATCTTCCAGGATTCACCTTCGGCCCGTGCCGACGGCATGAGCCAGATCGCGCTGAATGGCGTGAACGGCATGGTGCTGACCAATCTTGCCGATGGCCGAGTGGCCCCAGGAAGCCGTGATGCCGTAACGGGCAACCAGCTGTACGCCGCAGAGCAGAAGATCTCGCAGAATCGGAATGATCTGGACGCGATGCGCAAGGAGCGGGAGATGGGGCAGCAGGCAATGCGTGGGTTGGATGCGAGCGTCATCGACTACGGTGGTGCGCGTTTGACTGGTGTGGCCGATGGCTCCCTCTCTGCCGATAGTCGAGACGTAGTTACTGGGCGCCAGTTGTTTGCGGTGACTGATCGCGTATCCGAGATTGAGTATCAGGGGCGCTTCCTCAAAATCAATACGGATCAGCTCAGCAAGGATGCCTTCGCAGGTTTCTTGGGTGTTGCAATTGGTGACTCGGCTCGCACGCAGGGCGAGGGAGGGACGGCTATCGGTTCGTTCGCCTCTTCGTTGGGCGTAAATTCTGTCGCTATAGGTCGTGGATCTTCCGTGTCAGCGAACGCTTTGAATGGCTTCGCGGTGGGGGCTGGTGCACATGTCGCGTCGACGAACGGAGTTTCAATTGGAGCAAGTTCAAGAGTCCATGCGGGCGCAGACGGATCATTGGCGCTGGGCGTGGGGTCTGAAGCTACTGAGGCAGGAACTGCATCCTTTGGGAGTGCAGGAACTGAACGCCGTCTCGTAAACATCGCCAACGGCACAGCCAACCACAACGCCGCCACCGTCGGCCAGCTGCGCGGTGCGCTCTCCTCCCTTGGCGGCGAGGTGGATGCCAACGGCAACATCGTCGGCCCGCGCTTCAACGTCCAGGGCCAGGCGCAGTCCACCTTGAATGGCGCACTTGAAGCGCTGGATGGCGCGGTCGTCACCAACACCTCGCGTGTGGACAAGGTCGAAACCCAGCTCCGCTCCGTGTTCCAGGACACTCCCTCGGTCCGCGCCGACGGTGTCAACCAGCTCACCCTCGCCGGTGCCAACGGCATGGTCATCTCCAACGTGGCCAACGGCCTGATCGCGGCCGGCAGCCGCGATGCGGTCAACGGCGGCCAGCTGCATTCGATGCAGCAGCAGCTCAACGGCCGCATGGATGGGCTGGAACAGCGCATCGACGATGCCCCGCTACCGCGTGCGCTGGCGACGTCCTCGGTGCCGAAGCCGCAGGCCGAAGAGACCCCCGTAGTGCCGGAAGGCAAGGACTCCCAGCAGGTCGCCTCGGTAGGCGAGGGTGACAAGCCCACGCCGCAGCCGAAGGCCAACAAGGACGACTCGCCGAAGCCGCAGGTCGACACCGCTGAGCTGGAGAAGATGCTGGCCCGCGCCAACGAGTACACCGATGGTGCGATCAGCAACTTCGAGCGCCGCCTGGACAAGATGGACAAGCGCTTCAACCGCATGGCGGCGATGAGCAGTGCGCAGACGGCGATGGCGATGAACACCGCCGGCCTGGCCACCTACAACCGCCTTGGTGCGGGCGTGGGTTACAGCGAGGGTGAGTCGGCGATGGCGGTGGGCTACCAGCGCGTGCTCAACGAGAAGGGCTCAGCCACCTTCAGCCTCAATGGGGCGTTCACCAACAGTGGTGAGCGCAGCATGGGCGTCGGTGTGGGCATCGGCTGGTAAGCCATGCAGCCCCGGCGTGACGCGCGTAATGAACCCCGCCGCGCCGGGGGCCTTGCCGAGGAGATGGCAATGTACCGATGGGTGAGTCGATTCGTCAGCTACCGCACGTTCTACGTTTGGCGGGCGCGGTACTACTACTACACCCGCCATCTGGACGTCTGGATGCTGGCCTGTGTGCTGTGCTTCCTGGGGGGAGTGGCGTTGCTCTGGTACTACTGGCGGTTCACCAATGTGCCGCTTCCGCGCATGCATCCGCAGGTAGCGGCGCTACGGGTGGAGGGCATCACCAACGAGGCGATCCACCGCATTGTTCTGGTGCGTCACGGTGGCAGCACGCCGGGCCAGCCATTCACCACGGCAGAGGATATCCGCGCCAGTACGCGGAGAACAATTCAGGTACGGCAGGTGCTGGATGGCGAGGTGGCATGGCGGCTGAAGGCCAACCTGCTGGCGGATATCGCCGATTACATCGAGGCGACCGCGGGCTGCGTGCCGTATCAATGCACACGGGTGCAGGCGCACATCAGCCAGTTGCGTGAGGCCGCGACGGAGAACGCGGGCATCAACAGGGCGTTGCAGCCCATTCTGGATGGCCCGCGTGATCTGGTGCCCGGTCTCACGAGCGTCGATCGCCAACGGGTGAAGAGCGGCTGGTCGGATTCGTTCAGTGACATCCTTCACCAGGTATGGCTGTTGAACGATCTGCAGACCATGCACGCGCGGATGATGGCGGAGTACCCGAAGCGCGCACCCGCACCGTGGTTGCCGGAGTGGTTGATTGGCCCGGAGCCGACCACCGGCAATGGCATGCAGCTGTAGAGCACTGCCATGCTGGGGGGCGCCCGCGGATGCCACGCTCCCTGTAGAGCCGAGCCCACGCTCGGCTGCTCTTCGGTCAGGTATCCGGACGTCTGAAATGCAGTGCGGACCACCGGTCCGCACCCACCAGGACCGGCGCTACCGTCACCCGCCGATGTACGCAGTGATCTCCGCCTCGGCCAGCACCTGCCGTAACTGCGCCACCGACGCACGCCGCATCGGCTTCTCATCCACCGGCGAAAGCGGTGCCTGGCGCAGGGCGTCGTAGGGCAGCACGGCCAGGTCAAAGGTCAGCTCCTCGGCACTGAACACCCACACCGGCACGTCGAGGCAGCGCTCGCGGTCCATGCGCAGGCGGCGCGTCCGCGATTCGGCGGGGATGCCGTGTTCGTCCAGGAAGCGGTGCACGGCTTCCGGGTCGTCACTGTGCAGGTGCAGCTGCACGGGACTGTTGGCGTCGGCGGTGCCGTCCAGCACGGGGCCGGCCAGGCGCGGGGAGAAGCCGTGCAGGAACTCCAGCGCGCGCATGGCGGCTTCGCGGCGGCGCTGCAGTTCGTTGCCATGCTGGGGCCCGGAGAACAGCCGCTGGTACTCGCGCAGGGCGTCTTCGATCTCGGTATTGCGGGGCAGGGAGGCATCGTCGTGGATGCCGAGCCGGCTGGCGGCCTTCAACTTAGCCTGGTGGTAGTCGCGGATGCCGCCTTCGGCCATCAGGCGGGCGGCTTCGTGGGCGAGGCGGTGGCGCCGCTCGCGGGTCTGGCTGGCAGCATGCTGACGGGCGCGATGCATGCGATGACTCCCTGTTGCGACCTGGCTACAGACTAGCGCACGGATGTGACATCTGCGTGGGTATGGCGGATGCAACCGCTCTGGTGGGTGCCGACCTTGGTCGGCACGAGGCGCCAACCACGGTTGGCGTCTACCAGGGCAGCATCAGTGCCAACCAAGGTTGGCACCCACCAACGCTTTGGTAGGTGCCGACCTTGGTCGGCACGGGGCGCCAACCAAGGTTGGCGTCTACCAGGGCAGCATCAGTGCCAACCAAGGTTGGCACCCACCAACGCTTTGGTAGGTGCCGACCTTGGTCGGCACGGGGCGCCAACCAAGGTTGGCATCTACCAGAGCGGCACCCACCGCCCCCTTCCTCAGAAGATATCGAACGCGGCGGCGTCGGCCTGCGGGGT
The DNA here is from genome assembly GCF_002138415.1 of Stenotrophomonas maltophilia. NCBI lineage: Bacteria > Pseudomonadati > Pseudomonadota > Gammaproteobacteria > Lysobacterales > Lysobacteraceae > Stenotrophomonas > Stenotrophomonas maltophilia. The sequence goes on along the minus strand of NZ_CP015612.1, from coordinate 3,713,121 downwards.
ATTGAGGTTCAGGTCGTAGTCGGTCAGGCGGTCCATGTCTTCCACCTTCACCCACTCGGTAGCACCGTTGAGGGTGGCCTGGACCATGCCGCTGGGCGGTTCGTTCTGCGCGATCGGGGTGTCCTTCAGCGCGGTGCGCATGTAGTCGATCCAGATCGGCAGGGCGGCCTTGCCACCGTATTCGCGGTAACCCAGCGAGCGGAAGTCGTCGCGGCCCACCCACACGGTGGTCACGTACGGGCCGCCGAAGCCGGAGAACCAGGCATCGCGGTGGTCGTTGGTCGAACCGGTCTTGCCGCCCACGTCCTCGCGGCCGAGCACCTTGGCCTGGGCACCAGTACCGCGCTGGACCACGTCGCGCATCATCGACACCAGCTGGTACGCGGTGCGGGCGTCGATCGCGCGCGGAGCGGTGCGGGCATCCGGGTTGACCGGCGCGGCCGGGGTTTCGGTCTTGGCTTCGGCCTTGGCCGCAGCAGCCGGGTCCACCTTCGGGGCCGGGGCACCGAAGTTGAAGCCGTCCACCACCTGGTTGACCGGCTGGTCGCTGCTGCCGGCGCAGTCGCGGCAGGCCAGTGCCGGGTTTTCCTTGAACACCAGGTTGCCGTCGCGGTCGTTCACCTGGTCGATCAGCCAGGTGTCCACGCGCGAGCCGCCGTTGGCGAACACCGCATAGCCACGGGCCACCGACAGCGGGGTCAGCGAGGCGGTACCCAGCGACATCGACAGGTTGGGTGGCAGTTCCGATTCGGCGAAGCCGAACTCGCTGATGTACTTGCGCGCGTAGTCCACGCCCATGCCATCGAGCAGGCGCACCGAGACCAGGTTGCGCGACTGCACCAGCGCTTCGCGCAGGCGCATCGGGCCGCGGAAGCCGCCGCCGTCGTTCTGCGGGGCCCAGGTCTTGCCGCGGCGGTCGCGGAACACGACCGGGGCGTCGAGCACGATCGAGGCCGGGTTGTAGCCCTTGTCGAACGCGGCCGCATAGACGAACGGCTTGAAGCTCGAACCCGGCTGGCGACGGGCCTGGGTGGCGCGGTTGAACTTGTTGCCGGAGAAGCTGAAGCCACCCACCAGCGCCTTCAGCGCGCCGTTGTGGGCATCCAGCGAGACCAGTGCGGACTGGCCGCGCGGGATCTGGTCCAGCAGCCACTCCCCTTCCTTGGCGCCGGCGCGCACGCGCACGATGTCGCCGCGCTGTAACAGCTTGCCCGGGGTCTTGTTGGTCCACTTGGCGGCACCGGCCGGCAGCACGATCTCGCTGCGGTTGGCCAGCACCACCGTCGCGCTGCCGTCGGCACCGGTGCTGGCGACGATCGCCGGCAGCAGGCCGGCCTGGCCGAACATGCCGCGCAGGTGCTCGGCCAGGGCGGCGGCGTCATCGCCGGCGCCCAGCTGCACCTGCTTCTCCACGCCGTGCCAGCCGTGGCGGTGGTCGTACAGCAGCAGGCCGTCACGCACGGCCAGGTTGGCCGACTCCTGCAGGGTGGCATCGATGGTGGTGGTGACGTGGTAACCCTTGTTGACCACGTCACCGCCGAAGCGGGCGATCATTTCCTGGCGCACCAGCTCGGCCACGTACGGGGCGTACACTTCAACCGGCGGCTCATGCGGGCTGGCGTGCATCGGCACGGCCTTGGCCGCATCGGCCTCGGCCTGGCTGACGAACTTCAGGTCGGCCATGCGCTGCAGCACATAGTTGTCGCGACGCTGGCGGGCACGTTCCGGGTTGGAGATCGGGTTGCCCGACGAGGGGAACTTGGGGATGCCGGCCAGCGAGGCCATTTCATCCAGGTCCAGCTCGTTCAGCTTCTTGCCGTAATAGAACTCGGCGGCGGCGGCCACGCCGTAGGCGCGGTTGCCGAAGAAACTCTTGTTCAGGTACAGCTCGAAGATCTCGTCCTTGCTCAGCTCGGACTCGATCTTCCGCGCCAGCAGGATCTCGGCCAGCTTGCGGGTGTAGCTGTACTCGGAACTGAGGAAGAACTGGCGGGCGACCTGCTGGGTGATGGTGGAGCCACCCGGCACGCGCTTGTCGTTGGTGGTGGCCAGCAGCCACACCGCGCGGCCGATGCCCATGTAGTCCACGCCGCCATGCTCGTAGAAGCGGGCGTCCTCGGTGGCCAGGAAGGCCTGCTTCAGGCGCTCGGGCACGTCCTTCATGGTGATGGGGGTACGGCGGGTCTCGCCGAACACGGCCATCAGCTTGCCGTCGGCGGCATAGACGTACATGGGCTCCTGCATTTCCACGTCGCGCAGGGTCTGCACGTCGGGAAGCTTGGAAGACACGGCGTAGTACAGACCGCCCACGGCGGCCGCGCCGATCAGCGCCAGGACCAGGACAATCAGGAAGATCCAGCGCAGCCAGCGGCGGAGTCGAGTCATCGGGTTCAGATTCCGATTGCGAATTTCGTGGTCGCAGAGTATAGATTACGCAAGGTGGCGGCTGGGGTCGTCGCCGGGGAGCGCAAAGGGAACAGTCAGGGGCTGCATGGTGAATCCGTGAGGGACTTCACAGCAGGGCCGTTGCCATTTGCTAAGAATACGTTATTAATGCTCGGGCGCAGGTCTTGCGTCCAAGTGCCCGTCGGCAGGGGAGAAACCGTGGGGCTCATCCCAAAAAGTCAGTCGCCGCTTGTAGGCGTCGACATCAGTTCGACTGCGGTAAAGCTTTTGCAGCTGTCCCGCAGTGGCAACCGTTTTCGTGTGGAACATTACGCTGTGGAACCTCTGCCGCCGAATGCGGTGGTGGAGAAGAACATCGTGGAAGTGGAGGCCGTGGGTGAGGCCATCCGCCGTGCGATGAACCGCTCGGGGAGCAAGGCCAAGCTGGCCGCTGCCGCCGTCGCCGGTTCGGCGGTGATCACCAAGGTGATCCCGATGCCGGCCGAGCTCGACGAAAACGACATGGAAGCCCAGATCGAGCTGGAAGCGGTCAACTACATTCCGTACCCGATCGAGGAAGTGAATCTGGACTTCGAGGTGATCGGGGCGATCCCGAACAACCCGGAGATGGTCCAGGTGCTGCTGGCCGCGTCGCGTTCGGAGAACGTGGAACTGCGCCAGTCGGCGCTGGAGCTGGGAGGCCTGCAGGCCAAGGTGATGGACGTGGAGGCCTTCGCGGTCGAAAACGCCTATGCCCTGGTCGCCAGCGAGCTGCCGGTATCCATCGAGGGCGTGGTCGCGCTGGTCGATATCGGCGCCACCATGACCACCCTCAACGTCCTGCGCGGTGGTCGCAGCCTGTACAGCCGCGAACAGGTGTTCGGTGGCAAGCAGCTGACCGACGAGATCATGCGCCGCTACGGCCTGAGCTACGAGGAAGCCGGGCTGGCCAAGCGCCAGGGTGGTCTGCCGGAAAGCTACGAGATGGAAGTGCTGGAGCCGTTCAAGGAAGCCACGGTCCAGCAGATCAGCCGTTTGCTGCAGTTCTTCTATGCAGGCAGTGAGTTCAACCGCGTTGATCACATCGTGCTGGCCGGCGGCTGCGCCGTGCTCGGCGGGCTGCCGGAAATGGTTGAAGAACAGCTGGGCGTGCCGACCGTGGTCGCCAACCCGCTGGCGCAGATGACCCTGGGCCCGAAGGTGAACGCGCATGCGCTGGCCCAGGATGCCCCCGCGCTGATGATCGCCACCGGTCTGGCGCTGAGGAGCTTCGACTGATGGCACGCATCAATCTATTGCCCTGGCGCGCCGAGCGGCGCAAGCAACGCCAGCGCGAGTTCTACGCAATGCTGGGCATGGCCGCGATCGGTGGCCTGCTGTTGTCGCTGCTGATCTGGTTCTATTACGACCGCCAGGTGAGCGGCCAGATGGACCGCAATGCCTATCTGGAAGCCGAGATCGAGAAGGTCAAGGAACAGAACAAGGAGATCGACCGCCTCGACGCCCAGAAGGACCGCCTGCTGGCCCGCAAGAAGGTGATCGAGGAACTGCAGGCCAAGCGCTCGCAGATGGTGCACCTGTTCGATGCGCTGGTGCGCACGATTCCCGATGGCCTGGTGCTGACTGCGCTGAAGCAGGAAGGCGACGTGCTGACCCTGGAAGGCCGCACCCAGTCCAACGCCCGTGTTTCGGCGTACATGCGCAACCTGGAGACCTCCGGTTGGATGACCAACCCGGAACTGTCGATCATCGAAGCGCGTGACCCCGAGAAGGACAAGGACGGCAAGACCGGCCCGGTTGCGGACATCAAGGCGCTGCCCTACGTGTTCGTGGTCAAGGTGAAGCTGCCGGCGCAGAGCGAAGAAGTGGCGGGTACGCCAGGCCTCAACGCGGATGGTTCGGTGGCAACGCCGGCTCCGCCCGCAGTGGCACCGCTTGCAGCCGGTCCGGATGCAGCGGCACCCGCTGCCCCGGCCGCAGGCCAGCCCGCTGCTGCACCGACCGCACCCACCGCACCCGCTGCCACCCCGGCCACGCCGAACCAGCCGGCAGCCCCGGCCGCCAAGCCTGCGCCGAAGCCTGAGGGCAGCCGCCTGGCGCAGCCGCCGCAGGCCTTCAATGCCCCGCTGCAGGGGGACCGCGCATGAGCCAGAAGATCGATCTGAAGAACCTGGATTTCAACGACATCGGCAACTGGCCGCAGAAGGCCAAGATCGTCTTCTGCTCGCTGCTGGCGGTGGTGATCATGTTCGTCGCGTGGATGCTGCTGATCAGCGGCAAGCGCGAGGAACTGGCCGGCCTGGAATCGAAGGAAACCGAGCTGCGTTCGGAGTTCACCAAGCAGCAGGAACGCGCGGTGAACCTGGCGCCGCTGAAGCAGCAGCTGGCGCAGATGGAGCAGGTGCTGCAGCAGATGCTGCGGCAGCTGCCCAGCAAGACCGAAATGCCCGACCTGATCATCGACATCTCGCAGACCGCGCTGTCCAGCGGCCTGACCAACGAGCTGTTCGAGCCCGAGCAGGAGCAGGTCAAGGAGTTCTACGCCGAGAAGCCGATCAAGCTGCGCATGGTGGGCAGTTACCACCAGTTCGGTGCCTTCGTCAGTGGCGTGGCGTCGCTGCCGCGCGTGGTCATCCTGACCATGCACGACATCAACCTCAAGCCCAAGGACAAGACCAGCGGCAACGTCCGCAGTGGCGCGCTGGAACTGTCCGGCACGGTCAAGACCTATCGCTACCTGGACGAGACCGAGGTGCAGGAACAGCAGAAGGCTGAAGCCGGCAAGGAGGACAAGAAGTGATCCGTTCCTTCTTTGCACGTTGTGGAATGGCAGCTGCCGTGCTGCTGCTGGCCGCCTGTGGCCGCGGCGTGACCAGCACGCCGGGCGATGCGCCGAATCTTGAAAAGTGGGTGGAGGGTGAGCGTGCGCGACCGGCACAGCCGCTGGAGCCGCTGCCGGTGATGCAGCAGTTCGAGACCTTCGAGTACTCCGCGCAGGGCATGCGCGATCCGTTCACCGATGCCTGGACCAATCCGCAGCAGGGGAATGGCGGATTGCGTCCGGATCCGAACCGGCGCAAGGAGCCGTTGGAAGGCTTCCCGCTGGATGCACTGGACATGGTCGGTACCATCGGCACCGGCGCGGCCACCGTGGCGCTGGTGATGGGGCCGGACAAGGTGACCTACCGGGTGCGCCCTGGCGGTTACCTCGGGCAGAGCGACGGGCGGGTCACGGCGGTCTTCGAAGACCGCGTGGAGCTGATCGAACTGGTGCCGGATGGCGCGGGCGGCTGGCTGGAACGGCCGGCAACGCTCTCGCTTGAAGATCAATGATCGTTTACTGGGGATAGCACGATGACCTTTCACCAAGCCAAGGGGCTGCGTCCCATCCGGCGCTCTACCTTGAACCGTGTCAGCGCGTTGGGAGTCGCGCTGATGCTGGCCTGCGCTCCGGCGCTGGCCGCCGCACCGGCGGAAAAGCCGGTGGGCGCCACCGTGGCCCCGGCGACCGCGCCGGCTGGCCTGTCGGTGGCCAAGATCGATTTCAAGCGGGGCGATGACGGCGCCGGGCGCCTGATCGTCCAGTTCGACGGCCAGGGTGCGATTCCGGACCTGCGCACGCAGGGCAACAGCGTGGTGGTCGACGTCGGCAATGCCCGACTGCCGGCCAACCTGCAGAAGCCGATGAACGTGACCGACTTCGCCACGCCGGTGCAGCGCATCGACGCCAAGCCGTCCGGTGCCGGCACCCAGCTGGTGCTGAGCACCGGCGGTGCGGTCGAATCGCTGGCCTACCAGAGCGGCAACGAGTACGTGGTGGAAATCAGCCCGCGGCAGGCTCCGGCCGCTGTCGGTGCAGTCACTGCCGGCAGCGTCACCCAGGCGGCCAAGGCTGTCGGCCAGCGCGGTTTCACCGGCAAGCCGGTGACCTTCAACTTCCAGGACGTGCCGGTGCGCACCGTGCTGCAGTTGATCGCCGAAGAATCCAATCTCAACGTAGTGGCGTCCGATTCGGTACAGGGCAATGTGACCCTGCGCCTGGTCAATGTGCCGTGGGACCAGGCACTGGACATCGTGCTGCGTGCCAAGGGCCTGGACAAGCGCCGCGACGGCAGCGTGATCTGGGTGGCTCCGCAGGCCGAACTGGCCAAGTTCGAGCAGGAGAAGGAAGACGCGCGCATCGCCATCGAGAACCGCGAAGACCTGGTCACCGACTACGTCCAGATCAACTACCACAGCGCCACGCAGATCTTCAAAGCGCTGACCGAGGCCAAGGGCATCGGTGGCGGCGGTGGTGGCGGCAATGGTGGTGGTGGCGGCTCGTCGCAGGAAGACAGTGGTTTCCTGTCCTCGCGCGGCCGCATCGTCGCCGACGAGCGCACCAACACGCTGATGATCAGCGACATTCCGAAGAAGATCGCGCGCATGCGTGAGCTGATCGGGGTGATCGACCGTCCGGTCGACCAGGTGCTGATCGAAAGCCGCATTGTCATCGCCACCGATACCTTCGCCCGCGAGCTGGGTGCAAAGTTCGGCATCAGCGGCAGCCGTGACAATGTGTACTTCAGCGGCAGCCTGGATGCCAACGAGGCCACCCGCAATTCGCAGGTGGATACGGCATTGGCCAACGCCAAGGCGGTCCGTGAATGGCAGGCCGGTGGCAGTGTCGGTCCGGCCCCGATTCCCGGTAGCCCGACCATCAAGCGCGGCCTGAACTGGAATCTGCCGGTGGCAGCGGCCAACAACCCCGGCTCGCTGGCGCTGTCGATCCTCAACGCAGGCTACCTGCTGGACGTGGAGCTGTCGGCCATGCAGGAAGAGTCACGTGGTGAAGTGATCTCCAACCCGCGCGTGGTCACCACCAACCAGCGCGAGGCGATGATCAAGCAGGGCAAGGAAATCGGCTACGTCACCATCAGCGGCGCCGGAGCTGCTGGCGGCGCCGGTTCCACCCCGAACGTGCAGTTCAAGGAAGTGGTGCTGGAACTGCGGGTGACCCCCACCATCACCAACGACAACCGCGTGTTCCTCAACATGCAGGTGAAGAAGGACGAAGTCGACCGCCTGATCGAACTGCAGGGCTACGGCACGGTGCCGTCGATCAACCGCCGCGAGGTCAATACCGCGGTGCTGGTCGAGGATGGGCAGACCGTGGTCATCGGTGGCGTGTATGAGTTCACCGACCGCAGCAGCATCAGCAAGGTGCCGTTCCTGGGCGACGTGCCGTTCCTGGGCAACCTGTTCAAGAAGCGTGGCCGCAACAAGGACAAGGCCGAGCTGCTGGTGTTCGTCACCCCGAAGGTGCTGCGCGTGGCCAAGCAGAACTGAGCCCGCGTCACCCGCGAAACGCAGAAGGGCCGCCATGCGCGGCCCTTCTGCGTTTCCGCCAGTAGATCCACACCATGCGTGGATGGGCCGTTCAGCCGTTCTTGATGCCAATCGCAGGGCACCCTGCGATGATGTCGGGAACCCGTGCCGTCCCGCGCCGGTCAAAGGCCCCCATGAACCTGCCACCGCCGATGCCCGAATCCGCCACGCCGCCGCCCGCGCCGGCCGCCTCCCGCCTGCATGGCGCCTTCACCCAGCTGCGCGACGCCCTGTCGGCCGAGATCGTCGGCCAGGCGGCACTGGTCGAACGCCTGCTGATCGCGCTGCTGGCCGATGGCCACCTGCTGGTGGAAGGCGCTCCGGGCCTGGCCAAGACGACGGCGATCCGGGCGCTGGCCGCGCGCCTGGAGGCCGACTTCGCCCGCGTGCAGTTCACCCCGGACCTGTTGCCGGCCGATCTGACCGGCACCGAGATCTGGCGCCCGCAGGAAGGCCGTTTCGAATTCGTGCCCGGCCCGATCTTCCACCCGATCCTGCTGGCCGACGAGATCAACCGCGCACCGGCCAAGGTGCAGTCGGCGCTGCTGGAAGCGATGGGCGAGCGCCAGGTCACCGTTGGCCGACACACCTATGCACTGCCGTCGCTGTTCCTGGTGATGGCCACGCAGAACCCGATCGAGCAGGAAGGCACCTTCCCGCTGCCCGAAGCGCAGCTGGACCGCTTCCTGATGCACGTGCGCATCAGCTACCCCGATCAGGCCGCCGAATCGGAGATCCTGCGCCTGGCCCGCGAGCGAGCCCGTGGCGCGCTGGGCGAGGCGGCACCGGCACCGGAGAAACTGCCGATGCAGGATGTGTTCGATGCCCGCCGCGAAGTGCTGGACCTGCACATGGCGCCGGCGCTGGAACGCTACCTGATCGAGCTGGTGCTGGCCTCGCGTGATCCGTCGCGCTATGACGCTGGCCTTGGCCGCCGCATTGCCTGGGGGGCAAGCCCGCGCGGTTCCATCGCGCTGGAACGCTGCGCGCGCGCGCGCGCCTGGTTGGCCGGCCGCGACTTCGTCACCCCTGATGACGTGCGAGCGGTTGCCGCCGATGTGCTGCGCCATCGCGTGCTGCCCAGCTATGAAGCCACCGCTGAAGGCTGGGATGGCGAACGCCTGGTGCAGGAGCTGCTGGCCCGGGTGCCGGCACCCTGAGCCTGCGCATGACCGATCCATCCCAGGAACCCGTCTCCAACGTCAGCGATGGCGATGGCCTGCGCCCGCAGCTGTCCGAGCTGGTGGCGCTGCGCCGCCTTGCACAGCGGCCCCCGCCGCCACGCCGTGGCCGTGCCGGCAACGCCGGGCAGGCACCGTCGCCGCTGCGCGGGCGTGGCATGGAATATGCCGAGTCACGCGAGTACGTGGCCGGTGATGATGCGCGGCATATCGACTGGCGGGTGACCGCACGGACCGGCCGTGCCCACACCAAGCTGTTCCAGGCCGAGCGCGAGCGGGTCAGCCTGATCGTGGCCGATACCTCGCCGGCCCTGTACTTCGGCACCCGCGTACGCTTCAAATCGGTGCAGGCCGCACGTGCGGGCGCCGTCGCTGCGTGGTCGGCGCAGCGTCGTGGTGATCGCATCGGCGCCCTGCGTGGCAGCGACCGTGAACCACCGATTGCACCGGCAGGCGGCCCGCGCGGCGTACTGCGCGTGCTGGACGCGCTCACCCGCTGGTATGCGCAGCCCCCGGCCGATGACCTTGGCCTGGAGCGCGCGCTGGACCATGCGGCCCGCGTGCTGCGCCCGGGTGCGCGCATGCTGGTGCTGGCCGATCCGCAGCAGGCCATCCGCATTCCGCCTGCGCGCTGGAGCGCGCTGGCCCAGCATCATGACCTCAGCCTGGTGCTGCTGGTCGATCCATTGGAACTGCAGCCTCCGTCGGCCCCGCTGCAGTTCCAGACCCTGCAACAGCGCATCGGCCTCGACCTGCGACGCAGTGAGGTCCAGGCCCATTGGCAGGCCCACTTCGTCGAACCGCTGCAGGAACTGCGACGCCAGCTTGGCGCGCGCCGCGTCGATGTGCAGGTGCTGTCCACCGATGCGCCCAGTGACGCCTGGCTGGCGCCATCGCCTACCGAGGTGCCGGCATGAGCGCCAACCTGCCGCTGCGCGATGTGCAGCTGCCGCCGGTCCCATCCTGGTGGCCACCGGCGCCAGGCTATCTGATGATCGGCGGTGTGGTGCTGCTGTTGCTGCTGGTGGCTGCCTTCTTCTGGTGGCAGCGCCGCCGACGCCGCCAACGCTGGTTGCAGCTGTTCGATCAGGAGCTGGCAACCACCGCCGATGCGGCTGCAGAACTGGCGGCGATCGCAGGGCTGCTGCGTCGCGCCGCACGCCAGGCACAGCCCGGCAGTGAATCCCTGCGCGATGACGCCTGGTGGCAGCGCGTGGACCCGGAAGGCACGCTGCCCGCAGCACGTCGCAGTCTGCTGGCGGACGGCGCCTATCGCCCGCGGGTGGACGCCAACGATGTGGCGGCGCTGCGCAGCTGGGCGCGCGAGCGCTATCTGGCCATGCTGCTGGAGCGGCGCCGATGAACCTGCTGGCAAGTTACTGGCCATGGCCGGACCTGCAGCTGGCATGGCCGCTGGCCCTGCTGGCGCTGCCGTTGCCGTTGCTGATGCGCTGGTGGAAGCGTCGTGCCGATCCCGGCGCTGCGCTGCGCGTGCCCTACGCGGCGACGGAGCTGGAAGCGCTGGCCGGAGGCGGCCGCGTCGATGTGTCGTGGCTGCGTACGCTGCTGTTGTGGCTGGGTTGGTGCGCGCTGTGCATCGCACTGGCTCGCCCGCAACAGCTGGGCGAAGCGATCACGCCACCGCAGGAGGGCCGGCAGATGATGCTGGCGATGGACGTGTCCGGCAGCATGGGCGAGGGCGACATGGTGCTGGGCGGGCAGGCGGTGGATCGCCTGACCGCGGCCAAGGCCGTGCTGGCCGATTTCCTTGATCGTCGTGCCGGCGATCGCATCGGCCTGTTGATCTTCGGCGACCGTGCCTACACGCTTACACCGCTTACTGCCGATCTGGCCAGCGTGCGTGACCAGCTGCGCGACAGCGTGGTCGGCCTGGCCGGGCGCGAGACGGCCATCGGTGATGCCATCGGCCTGGCAGTGAAACGCCTGCGCAGCCAACCCGAGGGACAGCGCGTGCTGATCCTGCTGACCGACGGCGTCAGCAACGCCGGCGTGCTGGAACCGCTGCGCGCGGCGGAAGTGGCCCGCGCCGAAGGTGTACGTATCCACACCGTCGCCTTTGGCGGCGATGGCAGCATGCGCCTGTTCGGCATTCCCATTTCCGCCGATCAGGATCCGGTCGACGAGGCTACCTTGAAGAAGATCGCGAGCATGACCGGCGGCCAGTTCTTCCGCGCCCGCGATACCGCGCAGCTGGCCGGCATCTATGCCGAACTGGATCGGCTGGAACCGATCGCGGCGAAGGGGCCAAGCCTGCGCCCGCGCGAAGAGCGCTACGCCTGGCCGTTGGGCCTGGCGTTGCTGCTGGGCGCATTGGCATGGATGTGGCCGGAGCGCCGTCGATGATCGCGTTGGCTTCGAATCTTCCTGACTGGAACGCGCTGCACTTCCTGCGCCCGGAATGGCTGTGGGCGTTGCTGGCATTGCCGTTGATCCTGGCGCTGGCGTTGTACCGGCAGCGGCGCAGCGATGTGTGGCGAACAGCGGTGGATGCCCACCTGTTGCCGCATCTGCTGGCAGCGGGCACGCGCCGTCGTGCGCGCTTGCCGTGGGCGCTGCTGCTGGGCTGGACGCTGGCCTCGCTGGCCATGGCCGGTCCGAGCTGGCGCCAGCAGGCGCAACCGATGTTCCAAGCCAGCGCACCGCTGCTGGTGGTGCTGGATCTGTCCAGCCGGATCACCGCCACCGATCTGCCGCCCTCGCGCCTGCTGCAGGCGCGGGCCAAGGTGGGCGAGCTGCTGCGCGCACGCCAGGGTGGCCAGGTAGGCCTGGTGGTCTACGCCGAGGATGCCTACACCGTGGCGCCGCTGACCGACGACGGCAGCAACGTTGCGCTGTATCTGGACGCGTTGTCGCCAGATGTGATGCCACGCGAGGGCCAGCGTGCCGACCGCGGCATCGACTGGGCGACGCGGTTGATGCGCCAGATCGGGGCATTGCGGGGGCAGATCCTGCTGGTCAGCGATCAGGCGGATGATGAAGCGGCACTTGCCGCAGCGCAGGCGCGCAGCCTCGGCCTGCAGGTGTCGGTACTGGGTCTGGGTACGTCCGCTGGTGCGGCGTACCGGGATGGCAGTGGGCAGATCCGCCAGGCTGCGCTGGACGAAGGCAGCCTGCGTGCGGTGGCTGCCGCAGGCGGTGGCCGTTATGCCCGCATCGCTGCCGATGACAGTGACCTGCGCGCACTGGGTGTACTTGATGCACGTGAAGGTACTGCGGCGCAGCGGCCGGGCGAGGGCAAGCAATGGCGTGATGAAGGGTTCTGGCTGGTGCCACCGGTGATGCTGCTGGCGCTGCTCGCCTTCCGTCGCCGCGCGCTGCTGGCCGCCGTGCTGGCGGTGGGCCTGCTGCCGTGGATGGGGGATGTGCAGGCACAGGCGCCCGCGGTGCCGGCTTCACCGCCGGTGCAGGGCACGCTGTGGAAGCGTGCTGATCAACTGCAGCACGAGCGTTTGGCGGAAGGCGTACAGGCTTACCGCAACGGCGACTTTGCCAACGCACGCAAGCAATTCGAAGGCATCGACAGCGATGCGGGCTGGTACAACCTGGCCAACGCACTGGCACGCCAGGGCCACTACGATGAGGCCATCGCCGCCTACGACCGCGCGCTGGCGCTGCATCCGGGCATGCCAGATGCGGTGGCCAACCGCGCGGTGGTCGATGCCGCGCGCAAGCGCAAGTCATCCGGCGGCCAAGGCCAGGACCAGCAGAAGCCACAGCAGAGCGGCCAGCAGAAGCAGCAGAACGATTCGCAGGGCAAGCAGAATCCGCAGGGCCAACAGCCGCAGCAGGGCAAGCAGAATCCCGGCCAGGGCCAGCCGCAACCGGGCCAGCAGGGGCAGCCCAAGCCCGGTGACGACAACACGCAGTCGACGCCTCAACCCGGTGAGCGCGGTCGAGACGGACAGCAGGCGCCACCACAGGTGGAGGATGCCAAGGCGCAGGCGCAGGCCGATGAGCAGCAGCGGCAGCGCATGCAGCAGGCAATGCAGCAGGCACGTGAGGGCAAGGACGAACAGAACGGTAAGCCCGTGCCAGGCAGCGAAGGCACCACCCCGCGCCAGCGCGAGGAGCAACAGGCCGTGGAGGCGTGGATGCGACGTGTGCCGGATGATCCGGGCGCATTGCTGCGGGCCAAGTTCCAGCTGGAAAACGAACGCAGGAAGAGGGAAGGGCGATGACGCGGGCGATCAACATGCACGGGCGTTGGCCACTGCAGGTACTGGCGGCACTGCTGCTGTGGCTGCCGCTGCTGGCCTGGGCGCAGCCGCGCGCGTGGCTGGACCGCGACCGCATTGCGATGGGCGACACGGTCACCCTCAATGTCGAGAGCGACCAGGGCGCGCCAGACTTCACGCCGCTGCGTACCGACTTCGATCTCAGCGGGCAGACCAGCAGCCGTCAGGTGGAGTGGAGCAACGGCAGCATGCAGCAGCGCAACCTGTACGGCGTGGCACTCACGCCACGGCGCAGCGGTGCACTGGTGGTGCCGGGCCTGCAGGTGGGCAGCGTACGTACCGCGCCGCTGACCCTGCAGGTGGATGCCGCTGCCGTGGCCGGGCCCGACAGCAACGCGATGGCCTTCATCGAAACCGTTGTCGATGACGATACGCCGTATGTGCAGCAGAGCGTGGGTGTGGTGGTGCGCTTGTATTTCGCCTCGCAGCTGGCATCGGGCGAACTGGTGCTGGATACCCCGGCCGGTGCGTCGCTGCAGCGGGTAGGCGATGACCGCACCGACGTGCGCCAGATCAACGGCCGCCGCTACAACGTGGTCGAGCGCCGCTTCCTGCTGATTCCGGAGCGCAGTGGCCCGCTGCGCCTCGTCGGTGCCCGCTTCAACGGGCGCAGCGCCGGCGGCTTCTTCGATGACTTCTTTGGTGGCGGCGACGGCCGCATGAATGCCACCGGCGCGGATCGCACGTTGCAGGTGCAGGCACAGCCGGCACAGGCGCCGCAGCCATGGCTGCCACTGCAGAGCCTGCAGCTGCGCTACACCAGTGCGCCGACCAGTGCCCGTACCGGCGAAGCGGCCAACGTGGTGGTCGAGGCGATTGCCGAAGGTGCCACCCGCGCGCAGTTCACCGACCTGCCGGTGCCGGATGTCGGCGCCAATGCGCAGGTGTTTGCCGAACCCGCGCAGTACGAAGAGACATTCAATGGCAGTACGCCGCGGCTGAAAATCACCCGCCGCTATTCGATCGTGCCGCGCCAGCCGGGTTCGCTGGTGGTGCCGGGGCCGCGCCTGCCATGGTGGGACGTGCGTGCGGGCAAGGCACAGGAAGCGAAGCTGCCGGACCTGACGCTGGCCGTGGTTGCCGGTAACGGGAGCGGCAGCGCCTCACCTGCACCGTTGCCGCCGATCGACACCGACGCCGCGCTGCCCGGCACCGATGGCCAGGACAGCCGTATCGCGGCCACCGATCCGCGCGCCAGCGGCCTGGCCGAGCGTCCGTGGCCGTGGATGGCGGCGGCCATCGGTCTGGCGCTGCTGTGGTTGTTGACCCTGTTGTGGGGCTGGCAGCGAGGCCGGCGCCCGCGTGCAGTGGCGCCTGTAGCTGGCAAGCCCGCTGTGCCGACTGTGGCGAGCGGGCGTGCCGGCCTGGCCGAACTGCGCCGCACGCTTGATGGCGAGGGGTTCGACCAGGTTGAAGCTCAGCTGTGTGCGATGGCCGGCGTTGAACGCATCGAACAGGTCATCGCGCGGCTTGAGGATGCAGCGCAGCGCCAGGTACTGCAGGACCTGCAGCAGGCGCGCTGGGGCGGGCAGGGTGATCTGGCGCCGCTGCGTGCGCGCCTGCGCGAAGTCTTCCGTGACGGACCGCACTGGTCGAAGGCTGCGGGTGCCGTCGACACTGGGCTGGCGCCGCTGTATCCGCCACGGCGAACCTGAACCGGCGCCGCTTGCGCGCTTTGTTAGAGTGCATTCATTTTTCGAGGAAACCCGCGTATGACAGCAGCTGCTGCCGACAAGAAGAAGTTGCCCCTGCATTGGAAGATGGGCATCGGCTTTGCGATCGGCCTGGTCCTGGGACTGATCGTGCACGCCCTGGGCGGCAGCGTCGATGGTCTGCAGGCCGGTGCCAAGTGGGTAATGGACTACGTCACCACCCCGGCGTCGGGCCTGTTCCTCAACCTGATCTTCATGCTGATCGTGCCGCTGATCTTCTCGGCGCTGATCATGGGTGTGTCGGAGATGGGCGACATCCGCGCCCTCGGCCGCATCGGCTGGAAGACGCTGGCCTACACCGTGCTGCTGTCCGGCATCGCCGTGGGCATCGGTCTGGTGCTGGTCAACCTGCTCAAGCCGGGTGCCGGTGTCGACCCGCAGGTCGCCGCGATGATGCTGTCGGAGAACGCCGAGCGCAGCAAGGAAATCGTTGCGGGCATCCACGGCACGCCGAAGGGCATGGACATGCTGCTGTCGATCGTGCCGAGCAACGTGCTGCAGGCCGCGTCTGACAACGGCGCGATCCTGTCGCTGATGTTCTTCGCGCTGATGTTCGGCATCGGCATGGTGCTGACTGACGACGAGAAGGTCGCCCCGCTGCGTCGCGCCATCGAAGGCGTGTTCGAAATCTCGATGACCCTGATCAACCTGGTCATCCGCCTGGCGCCGTACGCGGTGGCCTGCTTCATGTTCAACCTGGCCGCACTGTTCGGCTTCGAGCTGATCATCCGCCTGGGCGCCTACGTGGGCGTGGTGGTGCTGGCACTCGGCCTGCACATGGTGGTGACCTACGGCACGGCCGTATGGCTGTCCGGTCGCTCGCCGCTGTCGTTCTTCCGCGATACCCAGGAAGCGACGGTGATGGCGTTCTCCACCGCCTCCAGCAACGCTACCCTGCCGACCGCACTGCGCGTGGCCGACCAGATGGGCCTGCCGCAGCGGGTGTCACGCTTCGTGCTGACCGTGGGTGCCACCGCCAACCAGAACGGCACCGCGCTGTTCGAGGGCGTGACGGTGATCTTCCTGGCCCAGTTCTTCGGCGTGGACCTGAGCATCGGCCAGCAGATCATGGTGATGGCGGTCTGCATCCTCGGTGGCATCGGCACTGCCGGTGTGCCGTCGGGCTCGCTGCCGGTGGTGGCGATGATCTGCGCCATGGTCGGCGTGAACCCGCTGGGCATCGGCCTGATCCTGGGCGTGAACCACTTCCTGGACATGTGCCGTACTGCCCTGAACGTGACAGGTGACCTGGCCCTGACCACGCTGGTGGCCAAGGGTGAAGGCCACGACGGCCCGGCGCTGGGTCCGCAGCAGGACTGAGTCCGCAGCCACTGCTGGCGACCTGATCGGGGTCGGATCCCTTTCCGCAAGGAAAGGGGACCGACCCCTTTTCACATGCGGAATCCGGCGGAAATCATGAAGTGCCGGCCAGCGGCCGGCACCTGCCAGGCACGTTGGACTGACCCCCGCCCGACGACTATGGGACAATAGGCCGCCCGCACGTCCGCGGCCGCCTCCCGATTCCGACAGAACCATGACGCAGCCTACCCGTCGCCAGTTGGCCAACGCCATCCGCTTCCTTGCCGCCGATGCGGTTGAAACCGCAAAGTCCGGCCACCCCGGCATGCCCATGGGCATGGCCGACATCGCCGAAGTCCTCTGGAACGACTACCTCCGCCATAACCCGAGCAATCCGCACTGGTTCAACCGCGACCGTTTCGTGCTGTCCAACGGCCACGGTTCGATGCTGCAGTACGCGCTGCTGCACCTGAGCGGTTACGACCTGCCGATCGAGCAGCTGAAGCTGTTCCGCCAGCTGGGCAGCCACACCGCCGGTCACCCGGAACGCCACGAGACCCCGGGCGTGGAAACCACCACCGGCCCGCTGGGCCAGGGTTTCGCCAATGCCGTGGGCTTCGCCCTGGCCGAGAAGCTGCTGGCACAGCGCTTCAACCGCCCGGAGCTGGAAGTGGTCGACCACCGCACCTGGGTGTTCATGGGCGATGGCTGCCTGATGGAAGGCGTGTCGCATGAAGCCGCGTCGCTGGCTGGCACCTGGGGCCTGCACAAGCTGGTCTGCTTCTGGGACAACAACCACATCTCCATCGACGGCAACGTCGAGGGCTGGTTCACCGACAACACCCCGGAGCGTTTCGAGGCCTATGGCTGGAACGTGGTGCGCGATGTCGACGGCCACGACCCGGAAAGCATCAAGGCCGGTATCGAGGCTGCGCTGTCGCAGAGCGACAAGCCGACCCTGATCTGCTGCCGCACCACCATTGGTTTTGGCTCGCCGAACAAGGCGGGCAAGGAATCCAGCCACGGTGCACCGCTGGGCAAGGACGAGCTGGAAGCCACCCGCAAGCAGCTGGGCTGGGAATACGGTCCGTTCGAGATCCCGCAGGCGATCTACGACGGCTGGCGCGCCAATGGCGCCGGCACCCTGCGCCAGGCCGAGTGGGAACAGCTGTTCGACAAGTACGCCAGCCAGTACCCGGCTGAAGCGTCCGAGCTGACCCGCCGTTCGCACGGCGAACTGCCGGCCGACTTCGTTGCCAAGGCCGATGCCTACATCGCCCAGGTGGCGGCTGAAGGCCCGACGATCGCCTCGCGCAAGGCCTCGCAGCTGGCCATCGAAGCCTACGCGCCGCTGCTGCCGGAAATCGTCGGTGGCTCGGCCGACTTGGCGCACTCCAACCTGACCCTGTGGAAGGGCAGCAAGTCGGTGGCCAGCGACGACGCCAACGCCAACTACGTGTACTACGGCGTGCGCGAGTTCGGCATGACCGCCATCGCCAACGGCCTGGCCCTGCACGGTGGTTTCATTCCGTTCGACGCCACCTTCCTGGTGTTCAGCGACTACGCCCGCAACGGCGTGCGCATGAGCGCGCTGATCCCGGCACACGCCATCCACGTCTACACCCACGACTCGATCGGCCTGGGCGAAGACGGCCCGACCCACCAGCCGGTGGAGCACCTGGCCTCGCTGCGCTACATCCCGAACAATGACGTGTGGCGTCCGTGCGATGCGGTTGAGTCGGCGGTGAGCTGGAAGGCTGCGATCACACGCCAGGACGGCCCGAGCTGCCTGGTGTTCAGCCGCCAGAACCTGCCGCACCAGCCGCGCAACGCCGAGCAGATCGCCCAGATCGAGCGCGGTGGTTACGTGCTGGCCGATGCCGCCGGCACCCCGGACGTGATCCTGATCGCCACCGGTTCGGAAGTTTCGCTGGCCACCGAAGCCAAGGCCCAGCTGGACGCGGCCGGCCTCAAGACCCGCGTGGTCTCGATGCCGTCCACCGACGTGTTCCTGCGTCAGGATGCGGCCTACCGTGAATCGGTGCTGCCGAACGCCGTGCGCAAGCGCGTGGCCGTGGAAGCCGGCGTCACCGGTTTCTGGCGCCAGTTCGTCGGCCTGGACGGTGCCGTGATCGGTATCGACACCTTCGGTGCCTCGGCCCCGGCCGACCAGCTGTACAAGCACTTCGGCATCACCACCGCCCACGTGGTGGAAGCTGCCAAGGCGCTGTAAGCAGCCTCTCGGCGCGACAAAGGAAAGGCCGGCGCAAGCCGGCCTTTCTCGTTCTCCAGAGTAAAGAAAAAGGGGACGGAGGGGATTAAGTCGCATGTGCACATACGACTTAATCCCCTCCGTCCCCTTTTTTCAGGCGGTGCGTGCCAGTGCGAGGCGCAGCAGTCGCGCGTCCAAGCGCTCGGCGAAATCCTTCGGTGCCTGCAGGCCCATGCGCTGCAGGTACACCGCATCGCCGTCGCCAGCGGGTTGGCACAGCGCCGCCCAGACGGTACGCAGTTTGTCGCCGCGGGTCTGCGTGTTGGCCTTCAGCCAGCCCAGTGCCTTCACCAGCACTTGCTCGATCTCGTTGAAGTCGCTGCCCAACGGATAGTCCGGCAGGCTGCCATCGGCGCGGAATGGGGCCAGTGCCGCGGCCAGTGCCTGCGGCGTGTTGCGCTGCTGGCGCTGCGGATCCGGTTGCGTGGCCGCCAGCAGCTTGCGTGAGGCGTGTGCCTGCTGCAGCAGGCCGCCCTGGAACGGGGCCTCGGTGATCGCGGTCATCGCATGCACGCAGTCCTCGTCGGTCAGGCCGCGCAGATCGGCGATGCCGTATTCGTTGAGGTAGATGTCGCGCAGGTGACGCGGAATGGTGGTGTGGCCGTAGTTCCAACGCACGTTCGATTCGCGCTGGCCCTTGTCATCGCGCGCGGCGCGGAACATCAGCACGCTGCGGGCTTCCGGCAGCGCATGTGCCATCGCCACGAAGTTGTACTGGCCGCCTACACCGGATACCACGCGTCCATCGTCCAGCGCGTCCGACACCGCCGCGCCCAGCGCGGTGGCCATCATGCAGGAGTTGAAGAAGCGCGCGTGCCGGCGCTGCAGGCGTTCCAGTGTTTCGTTGCCACCGTACAGCTGATTGATCTCGCTGATGCGGCGCATGCCGATGGCACGGCACTCGTCTTCCGGCAGCGTGCGCAACCACTCGTAGAACTCCGGCGAACCCAGGTAGAACGCGCCGTGCAGGTACTCGCCCTCGGCGGCCAGGGTGGCGTGATCGATGGACAGTGTGCTGCCATTTTCAATGCGCTGCATCAGCGCCAGGTCGTCGTGCACCTTGCGCTTGATCACACCGGTCTGCACCAGCCGGCGGAAGCCCTCGTTGAGCATTTCGCTGCAGCCGTACAGGCCCACCTCGAACGGATCCAGTCCGCCGATCTCCTGCACCAGCGGGTGGCTGGCCAGCTGCGGATCCAGCGCGTGCAGCACGCGGCGGTAGCGCGCGTTGTCGGTGTGGCGCAACACCAGCGCATGGCTGAGCGCGTCGGCCAGCGTGCCGATGCCGATCTGCAGGGTGCCACCGTCGCGCACCAGCGTGCTGGCGTACAGGCCAATGGCGTAGTCGGCGTCGCCAACCGGCTGCCGCGGCAGGCCGAACAGCGCCGGATACGGCGGTGGCGGGGTGATCACCAGATCGAAGAACGACACATCGACCGTGGCCGAGCCACCCAGATAGGGCAGCTGCGGATCGATCTCGGCGATCATCAATGGGCGCGGCAGGCCGCGTGCGGTCATCGCATCCAGCGTGTCCTGGGTGATGTCGTTGTTGCACGACAGCGAGAGCCGGCGGTCATCCGGCCGCATCGCCACCTTCTGCACGATCACCTGCGGCGCGCGCTGCGCCACCGCATCGGCGGCGTGGGTGTAGTTCAGGCTGGTATAGCTGGACTGCGCCTGACGCGAACCCAGCAGGGCGCCGGACTGCATGTAGAACTCTTCCACCTGCACGTGCGCCGGCAACGCGTCGCGCGCGATCGCATCGGCATAGGCCAGGCGCGGGAAATCGTCGCCGAAATGGCGCTGCGCGAACGGCGCCATGAAGCGCGTTTCCAGGCCGTTGCCGCGTGCCTTCGGCGGGTTCAGTGAAAGCGCGGTATACAGCTGCAGCGGCCGCGAAGGGTCGTGCTCGACGCGTGCGTAAAGGGCATTGAGCAACCGGTGTGGCTTGCCCAGTGCCAGTGGTGCCCCGATCCGCAGCGGCCCGTCCACGCGCGCAAACAACCAGTCGACAGCGGCGTCCAGGTCGGTGAGGTGTTCGGTCATGCGGGGCGGTCCTGCGTATGGGGGAGTGCTGGCATTACAGCATGTCGGGCTTGAACCGCC
This sequence comes from Stenotrophomonas maltophilia, assembly GCF_002138415.1. Taxonomy (NCBI): domain Bacteria; kingdom Pseudomonadati; phylum Pseudomonadota; class Gammaproteobacteria; order Lysobacterales; family Lysobacteraceae; genus Stenotrophomonas; species Stenotrophomonas maltophilia. Next base: position 3,692,543 of record NZ_CP015612.1, on the reverse strand, counting down.
GTCGACGCGAGACTTCGGCGCCAGACACCATGAACTGCCCATCGCCCCGGTAATGCACCGTGCGCGGCAGCTTCGGCCGGCGCGCAACATGGGCGCGCACGATTTCCCAGATGAACAGGTTGCTCGATTCCACTTGGCTGTCGTCGTAGAGGCGGCATTCGAAGCACGAATGACACTGGCCGACCAGCGGCGCGCCAACCTCGCGCGCGGGCAATGCATCGAGCCCGAAACGGGCGAACTTGTCGATCTCGCGGCCGCTGCAGTTGCCGATGTCCACCACGGTATCGAGCAGCTCCACGCCGGGCACGTTGATCACGCACTCGCCGCTGCCACGGGCCAGCGCGTGGCTGTGGTTTGCGTCCCACAGGTAGGTGGCGACCAGCGAAGGCGAGAAGCCCATCACCATGTGCCAGCCCATCGTCATCAGGTTGCGCTGGCCGCGCCAGGCGGTGCTGAGCAGCACGATCGGACCGGGTTCGAGAAAGCGGCGCGCCTGCTCGACCGGGAAATCCTTCTTGGGCAGCGCTTTCATCCGGGGCCTGGGGCGGGAGGTATCGATGCTGGCGCAGGTGCGATGAACCTGGAGTCGAGGGGCTTGACAGATAATTCGATTACGCGCGTAATCGGACCGTCGATTACAGATGTAAACCATGCAGCCGATCAGTGAAGCCGAAGCTGTTGTGATGGAGGTGCTCTGGCAGCAGGCACCGCGTGGCGCCGATGACGTGGTGGCCGCACTGGCCCACCGCGACTGGGCTGAACCGACCATCAAGACTCTGCTCAACCGCCTGCTGACCAAGGGCGCGATCGCCGCCGAGCGCGATGGCCGGCGCTATCTGTACCGGCCGATGCTGCAGCGACAGGCGTGGGTGGAGGCGCAGAGCCAGGACTTCATCGGCCGTGTCTTCGAAGGGCGGGTGGCGCCCCTGGTCGCGCACTTCAGCGAACGGGGCCAGTTGAGCGCGCAGGACATCGCCGAACTGAAGAAGCTGATCCAGGAGCTGGACCATGACTGAGCTGCTCGACGGACTGTGGCGGGCCAGCCTGTGGCTGGCGGTGGGCGTGGTCCTGCTGGCGGTGCTGCGGCCATTGCTGGTGCGGTTGGGTGGCGTGGCGCTGGCCTATCGCAGCTGGTGGTTGTTGCCGATGCTGCTGGTGGCACTGATGTTGCCGTTGCCGCAGGTTGTGGTGTTGCAGCAGGTGCCAACGCTGCCCCTGGAAGTGTTGCCCGGTGCCATCGATGGCGTGGCCGGACAGTCGTTGCCATGGGCCGGCGTGTTGCTGGCGCTGTGGGCGTTGGGCATGGGCTTCTGCCTGCTGCGCGACCTGCGCGCGCAGCGTCGTTTTGAAAGGCGCATGGGGCCACTGAAGCCGCGCGCCGATGGAAGCTGGCAGGCCAGCGGCGATCCCGGCTTGCCCGCACTGGTCGGTCTGTGGCGCCCCCGCATCGTGGTCGGCCCTGACTTCGACCCGCGATTCACCGCGCAGGAGCAGGCGCTGATCCTGCAACACGAGCACAGCCACCGGCGCAACGGCGATCACTGGGCCAATGGCGCGTTGCTGCTGGCGCGCGCGGTGTTCTGGTTCCACCCGCTTCTGGCGTGGGCCGCCCGCCGATTCCTGCGTGACCAGGAGCTGGCCTGCGATGCCCGCACCATTGCTGCGCAGCCTACGCTGCGCGGCCTCTACGCCAGCACGCTGCTGAAGGCGCAGCTGGTCCACCCGGTTGCGCCAGCGGTCTGCCATTGGCGCAGCCAACCCGTGTTGAAGGAGCGTATCGCCATGTTGAAGCAGTCCAAGCGGAAGGCATTGCCGTGGGTGTCGGGGCAGATGCTGGTGGTCGGGTTGTGCCTGGGAATGGGAGCGGTGGCGTGGGCCAGCCAGGGCAGTGCGGCGGGAGGCCCGGCAGGATCCGTCATGGATCGGGAGATAGAGGTCGACAAGATGCCGCCGCCGTCCTATCCGAAGTCCGCCTTCGAGCAGCGCCAGGTGGGCGTAGTGAACCTGCGCGTGGAAGTGGACGCCCAGGGCCATCCCACCGACGTCCAGGTGCTCAGCGCCACCAATCCGGGTGTGTTCGATGCGGTGTCGATCGCCGCTGCACGCAGCTGGACCTATCGGCCGGCGGTGAAGCATGGCCAGCCGGTTGCAGGGGCGGTGAAGATTCCGATCACCTTCGCCATGGATAACACCGAGGACGCGAAGTGAAGTCCGCGCCGCTGTTGATGATGGCGGCGCTGCTGGTGGGGTGTGCAACCCAGGACCGGCTGACCACCGTCGATACCCGCAGCGAGAATGTCGGTCACCAGCGCCTGCGGCCGCAGACCGGTGGCGGCAATGGACAGGTGCAGGCGTACTCGCTGGGTGCGAGCGAAGGCTACCGGATGCCGCAGTTGCGCATGGCACCGGATCCGCAGGTCGGCGATCGTGACCCGCGTGCGGAACTGGCGCCGACCACCATCTGCCTGCAGGTGGTGGTCGATGCGCAGGGCCGCGTCGAACGCAGCATGCCGCTGACTGATCGCCCGGAGTGCGCGGCGGGTGCTGCAGGTGAAAATGCGCCCCTGCTGCAGGCTGCGCAGGAGGCGGTTGCAATGTGGGAGTACTCGTCCGCCGCGGTCTGCCACTTCGCGCCGGGCAAGGCGCCCGCTGATCGCGGCGACTGCCGCGGCGCCGAGCGCGTCGAGCCGGTTGCGGTCACCCTGCAGTACGCCTTCACCTTCGAGGTCGTGAAGGGCCAGCATGTGGTGCGGATGCAGGCGCGGTAGCGGCGGGCCATGCTGTCGGTGCGGAGATGCAGCGATTGTTGACAAGGGGCGGTTCCGGGCGTATCTAGGCGGCTGGGGCTTGGGGCGCAACGTCCTACCCAGGGGAGCCGCCAGTACCTGGCGGATCAATCGCAGTATCAACGTGTTGACGACGTCATGGATGGCGCGTGCGCGAATCCATGCGAGGGAATACGTATGGATTCGGCATTCCGCTTGATGTCCGGCCTCCTGCCCACTCGACGCATCCAGGAGGCCGCTACTGGGTGGATGTGTCGTGAACTTCATCTTTTTCCCGCTGCACTGTTGAGCGTTATTGTCGGCTTGGCGTCTGCTGAGGCTGACGGGCGAATCATCCAGAATCAGCCGGGATCGGGTGGTGCCGGCGCGGGCGCAGGACCTGGTATCACCAACCTTCCACGCGTGGATGCTGTTGCCGATGGTGTGGTGCCTGGGCGACTGGATGGGTTCATGGCGCTCTGGGGCGTTCCTTCGAATCTTTTCCCTGGGCCAAATCAATGGGATGACTTCGTCGAACCCAGTAAAGGAGAGCCGGACCAGTCGGGGAGGGATGCCGCCGACGAGTGCCCGAAGAGTGGCAACCCGGTGGTTCTTCGCACCGGTACGAAAGTGGAAACCGAACTGGATTTCACTGGCGGTGGCGAGATGCCATTGACGCTCGAGCGCACGTTCAACTCGGCTGTGATGGATCGCTTCAACATTTTCGACACGTGGTACAGCAACCTTGATCGGCAGCTGGTCGTCTACACGGACTCGAACGAGGCGCGCATGCGCCGCCCCGATGGTCGTTATCTGGTGTTCAAGCGAGGAGGCGACGGTGTTTACCGGGAGGATGGTGCACAGCAGGGCGGGCAGTTGAAGTCAGTTGCGGGCGGAAAGTGGATCTACCTGAGCCCCGATCTGACTACGGAGACCTACGAAGGCACCAAGATGGTGGAGATCCGGAACGCCAACGGCGTGCGCTGGACCTTGAGTTACGGAGGTCCTGAAGGTTCCCAGCTGCAGCGCGTCACCCATAGCAATGGCCGCTATATTGAGTTCACCTAGATCCAGAAGAATGCACAGACTGGCGTTGATCCGCGTGTGATCAGGGTGCGGGATCCGCAGGGAAATACCATCGAATACGGATACACGCAGGACGTGTACGGGTTCCTGGAGTCGGTTACCTACAACGGCACTCCTGCCACCACGGTCAAGTATCACTACATGTACAAGGAGCTGGGGCAGGCCTACGGGCTGCCGCTGCTCACCGGCAAGTCGATCAATGGCCGCCGCTACTCGATGTTCACCTACGACGATAAGAATCGTGCGACTTCGACGGCGCATGCGGGGGGCGTCGAGCGGTTTGGCTTCGCGTATGAGCCGGGAGCCAATGGAGAGAGCGTTACCGTGGAGACCAACCCGCTTGGAAAGGTCGCCCGCTATCGTTTCAAGGACAGGAGACTGATCGCCATCGAAGGCCTTCCTTCGGCGAACTGTGCCGCAGGCTATAGCGAAACGCACTACGACGAAAACGGGAATACATCGCTCACTTCGGATTTCGAAGGAAACCTGACCCGCTATCAGTACGACACCCATGGCCATCTTCTTCGCCGTGAAGAAGCAAGCGGGACGCCCATTGCGCGGGTGACGACATTCGAGTGGGATGAGCAGGGCAACCGTGTCGTGGCGGAAACGCTGCAGGGGGTGCTTGAAACCCGCTATGCCTACGACGCAAATAATCGGCTGGTGTCCCGCTCGGAGAAGAGCCTGGTTGCCGGTCATGCGCAGGGCGAAGTGCAGACGACTACCTTCAGCTATCAGCTGCACCCCAATGGCCTTGTCAGCAGGATGGTCGAGGACGGGCCGGCAGCGGGTAGTGGTGATGCGGTGACGTCCACCTACTCGGAGCTGGGTGACCTGGTGCGGATCGAGAACAGCCTCGGGCACGCTGTGGTCATGGGCGGGTACACGGGTTACGGCTATCCGGGCTACTCGATTGACGTGAACGGTGTGCGTACGGATTTCGTTTACGACTCGCGTGGACGACCTTCCGAGGTTCGTCTGCTGTTGTCCAGTGGTGTCCGCACGACCCACTATGAATACGACGCCTTTGGCAAGCTCGCGTCCGTGACCGGGCCGGATGGTGTCAGGATTTCCCACCTCTATGACCTGGCTGGTCGGCTGCTGTCTACCTCGATGCCTGAGCCGAACGGGAGCTTTGCTGAAACGCGATATGAGTACAACGCGTTCTCGCTTCCGGTCACTGAAACAGTGCAGCGTGTATTTGCCGATCCAGGCCGGGGGACTCAGCCATGAGTAGATTCATTCGGGACATCGGTCTATGCGTTCTATTGCTCCTTGCCATGATCGGCAGTGCTGCCGCCGAGGGGTGGATCCGCTTGGATGGCCCACCGGCCGGCAGCACCTATCAGGCGCCGGCGGTGTTCGAGCTGAAGGTCAATTGGGGGGTTACGACTACCGGTCCCAAGGCGGAATACATTGATGGACTGCGTCTGTTGCGGAACGGCACGGTCGTTACCATCCAGGCGGGTGGCGTCTATCGGGAGGCCGGCCTCAGCCCGGGCACCTATTACTATGAACTGCGTGCGGATGCCGTGCGCAACCTTCCTGACGGCGACCAGACTCGACGATCATTGGTATCGGCGGTCGGTCCGATTACGGTCAATGCACCACCTGCACCTTTCGACGGTGCTGAATTCGTCGGTTCGACAATCCCTGGTCCCCTGCAGCATCGCACGCCCTATACGTTCACCGCGACGGTGCGCAATACCGGAAACACCACATGGCCGGCAGGCTATGAATATCAGCTGGGAGGTTCGCACGACAGCTACGCAAGTACATGGTCGTTCTCCAATGTGCCCGTTCCGCACGCTGTCGCACCTGGCCAGACGGTTACTTTCAATATCAACGTCACCACACCGCCACCCGGCGAGTATGGATTCCAACTGCAGATGATACGCAACGGTGCCGGGCGTTTTGGTGCAGCGTCCGGCCTGGCGACGTTATGGGTGAATGGTCCCATCAACAAGGCGCATTTCATCGACCAGAATGTGCCCGCCGAGATGGAGGCAGGGAAAACCTACAGTGTCTCCCTGCGGATGAACAATGCAGGCAACACCACATGGACCTCGGCGGCCGGCTATGCGCTTGGATCCCTGAACGACAACGCAGCGTGGGGAACTCATCGCCTGTCTCTGCCTGGTGATATCGGACCGGGTGCTACGGCTGTGATAATTGCGCAGGTGCGTGCGCCAACCACGCCAGGTGTCTACAACTTCCAGTGGCAGATGGTGCAGGACGGCGTCGAATGGTTCGGTGTTTACACCACCAATGTCGCCGTCAAGGTAAGCGCACCGCCCTCGTTGGTTACGGGAAACATTGACGGACTTTCCAGTGATGGAACCACACTGCAGGGCTGGGCCTGCAGTACGAGCCGTGACGATTCCATCGACGTCCACCTTTACGCCGGTGGAGCGGCGGGTCAAGGTGGCGTATTCCTGGCGGGCGTTCGTGCCGATCAGGCGAGTGAAGCGGCCGTCGCCACAGCGTGCAGAGCATCAGGCTCACGTTACCGGTTCTCGATACCGCTGACTTATTCCCAGCGTCGTGATCATGTCGGGAAGGGACTCTTTGTTCATGGCATTTCGCCTGTCGGCGGAGCCAACAGTCTGATTGGTGGCTCTGGCACCTTCCAGGTTCCACCAGCACCAGTCGGCAGCATCACGGCAAGCCCTGATCCCTGCACCATACCTTGGGGGCAATCGACGTGTTCGGCAACCGTGCAATGGCTGGTGTCCCAAGGTAGTGCGGAGCTTTGGGCGGCCGCGGGAAGTGGGGCAGGCACTCAATTGGCGAGCGGTCCTGGCGGCAGCATCGCTTTGACCAACGTCACTGCGGCGGGCATGCGTCTGTGGCTGGTCAGTCGAGGCGAGACGATCGCTGAGGCTGCAGTCTCCACGATCGCGGGTGTCAGGCCGGGAGAAGTGCTTTCTCGGGTCAACTATGGCTACGACGAGCTCGGTCGAATGATTTCCCGCAGCGATGGTGCCGGAACGACACAGCATTTCAAGTACGATGGCAACGGGAATCAGGTCGAGCTGATCGATGGGGCAGGCAATGTCCAGCGGTCGAACTACGATGCGCTGGGGCGCGTGGTCTCGTCCCAGGCCGCTTCTGGATCTATCCAATACTTCCACTACGATGGGCTTGATCGTATTGTTGGAATCGTCGATCAAGGTGGTTTCCAGACCCGCTATGAGCGTGACGGATTCGGGCGGGCGTGGTTGAAGGTTAGTCCTGACACCGGAACCAGTACTTATAGTTACGCTGCGCCGGCACGTGTTATGGGAAACGTGCGATCCGATGGTGCGCAAGCCACGATGCAGTACGACGGGATTGGGCGAGTCCTTTCCGTGGTGGCCGCAGGAGACGAGCGCCACTTCACCTACGATGGTTGCGTGAACGGAATCGGGCGCATGTGTACGGCTTCAACGCCTCAATCCGTTGTCAGTTTCAAGTATGCCCAGGATGGACAGTTGGCGGAGCGCTCTGAGGAATTCTCTGCGCAGGGTATGCAACGCAGCGTTCTTGGAATCCGTTATGAGGCGAGTGGACGACTGTCGGGCATTACGTATCCAGACGGGGTGGTTGCCGACTACACCTACGCTGGAGCTCGCCTTGCGGGTCTCAATGTCATTGTTGGGGGTGTCTCGCGCTCGATCGTTGCGGGCGCTCGTTACACTCCGAGCGGGGCCATAGCCGAGCTGACACTTGGTAATGGCATGTCGTACAGAAACACGTATGACCTTGGCGGGCGTCTGTCGGGGCGGTCTGCTGTGCCTGCGGGGAACGGCACTGCGCTGCAGGAGCTGGCGTACACGTTCGATGCAGCGGGCCATATGCGATCAATCGAGGACCGCCTCGCTCCGCAGTTGACGCAGGTCATTGAGCATGATCCTGATGGGCGGCTGTCCCGGTTGTCGCGCTCAGGTCTTGATCACATCATGACTTATGATGCGAACGGAAACTGGCTGAGTCACACGGACCAGTCTGCTTCCCGTCAATACGCCTTCGAGACGGGCAGTAACCGATTGCTGGGGTATCTCTCCAACCGGCCCGGCGAGGCTGACCGGGTGTACACGCATGACGCAATGGGAAACCGGACCGGCGAGTCTTCGCAGGGCGATGTGCGCAGTTACCGGTACGATGGATTCAATCGCATGGTTGGGGCCACAATCAATGGCAACGATACCCAGTATGTTGTCAATGGGCTCGGGCAGCGAAGTGGAAAGCTGGGAGGCGATGGCAGCAGGATCAGTTATGCCTATCTTGGCCAGAACCAGATCATGTCCGATGGTGCCGAAGGCCAGGGATGGTCGAACTATATCTGGTTCATGGGCGAGCTCATTGCCGTTACGCGCGGGCCCGATGTCTACACGGTGAGAACCGATCATCTGGGGCGGCCTGAGTTCGCTGCCAACGATGTTGGGCAGGTGCGGTGGAAGGCGTACAACTATGCATATGGGCGCACCGTCACGCAGGACGATATCGGAGGGATCAACATTGGCTTGCCAGGGCATTACTTCGACTCTGAGTCTGGCCTGTGGTACAGCGGATTCCGCGACTACGACGCAAATGTCGGTCGGTATCTGCAAAGTGATCCGATAGGGAAGGCGGGAGGTCCAAACACGTATGTCTATGCTTCTTCCAATCCTGTGGAGATTGTCGATCCACTTGGCCTGATCGGCTACGTTTGCCAGAAAGGGAAGAACATCGGAATTTCCATTCCGATCAACTTCAGTGGAGGCTCTTCCGCCGATGTCGCGATGATCAAGTCATCCATCGAAAGGGCGTGGAGTGGTCGGATTGGGAGTTACAACGTGGTTACGCGGGTCCAGGTGTATCGTATGAGCCGCCCTGCTGCTACGGTCAACAACATAACGTTGACCCAGGGCACCGGACGTTCCTATGTCGATTCGCCCAATCTCAACTCGGGCGAATGGTTCGTTCCCGGCCAATGGTCCGCCGATAGCCTCTATCCTCACGAGGCTGGGCACTTGCTGGGCCTTGTGAATGAAGGAGAGACCGGCATCATGAGCAGCAACCTCAATGGTGCCAAACCGGACGGAAAGAACTTGGAAGATGTTCTGGATCCCTGGAAGAACAGAACCATCGTGAGAGGGTGCGGCTGTGCGAGCCAATAGGACGACGCTGCTTCTCTTGGTCGGCGTGGGCTGCCTCGGTGCATGTACGCATCGTGGCAGCGACGTTCCCACTCCGATGAGCCGCGAGTTCGGCGTGTGCATTTTTCTTCAGGCCGGTGACAGCTACCACGTGAAAGCGCCGGGACTGGATTTTGAACAAGGACTGTTAAAGCTGGCTGGCAAGGACGTTGAAGTCTATATTGGGAATCATCCTTCCTACGATGGCGTTCGATGGAATCGGGATCTGAGCCCGACCCGTGGATTCGTGCTGGTTGGCACGGAGCATTCGAGGGGTAAGGACCGGGTGCTGCTTGGTAACAAACGTGCAGACCAGAAAGGCTTGATCTACGTGCAGTTCATGGGCGCTGACCTTGAAGCGCAGCTTCCCGTTCTGACGCGCAGGGATCTGGTAGTGGATTGTGATCTGGATTGAGGGAAGCGGATCTGTAAAGGTTTGAGAGCCGACACCGGCCATTCTCCGGCTGTTCTTTCCGTGGGGCCTCGAATGAAGCGCTCGCTTTTACTCTTTCTTCTGATGCTGGCATCCAGCTCGACGGCTGCAGCGGTTTCAGTGCACATCGGAGGGAAACCAACGGAGCTTCTGCGCGCGCAATCTCCGGGTATGAAGGTCGAAGTGCGACTGGGCATTCGCGCTACAACTGCCGACGATCCACGCGACGTCGTGTGCGAAGGCGCGCGCGCCTGGAAAGGAGTGTAATGGCTGCAGATCCGGGTCAATGGTGCTGCCTTGCCTGTTCCGCGTTCCACCTATTTCGATCTGCCTGTTGGAGCAAACCACCTATCACGAGGTGAGCATCGGATAGGCGCCTCTCTGGTTGCCTGCCTGGACCCTATGCCCCGCCCTGGATGTTGGCCTTCACCGCCGGCTGCATCAGCACCGGTTCGGCCAGCGTGGCATCTCGGGCCTGGCGCACGCTGACGAACTCGGCCTCGGCCACGCCGTCATGCACGTGGATGTTGTGCGCGCGCTGTTCGCCGATGGTGGTTTCGTTGGCGACGTCGCGGCCGCCCGGGCCGTAGTCGTGGCAGACGAAAACCCGCGTGGTATCGGGCAGGGCCAGCAGGCGCTGGATCGAGCGGTACAACTGCGCGGCATCACCACCCGGGAAATCGCAGCGGGCGGTGCCGCCGTCGGGCATGAACAGCGAGTCGCCGGTGAACAGCGCATTGCCGATCAGGTAGGCGATGCTGTCGCTGGTGTGGCCGGGCACGGCGATCACCTGGCAGTGCAGTTCGCCCAAAGCGAAGGTCTCGCCATCGCTGAACAGGTGGTCGAAGATTTCATCGGCCGCAGGAAGCTGCAGGCCATAGCGCGGTGCGAAGGTGGCCTGCACCGCACGGATGCCTTCACCGATCGCCAGTGTGGCCTGGGGGAAGCGCTGCTTGAGCCGGCGCCCGGCCGACACATGATCGGCATGGGCATGGGTTTCCAGCAGCCAGCGCAGCTGCAGGCCCTGTTGTTCGATGGCCTGCAACGCGGCATGCAGCGGCGCTTCACTGCTGGCGTCGGTATCCGGGTCGTAGTCCAGGACCGGGTCGATCAGCGCCGCTTCGCCGCTGGTCGGGTCGCTGACCAGGTAGCTGAAGGTATTGCTGTCACGGTGGAAGAACGACTGCACCAGGACCGACATCGGAACTCTCCTCAGCGCGTGCCGAGCACGCGGTTCAGCAACTGCGCCAGGTTTTCACCGGCCAGTCGCAGCTGCGCTTCGGCCAGCGGCCGGTAGCGCTCGGTGTATTCGTCACCGATTTTACGCGTGGCCGGATAAACGCCAGCTTGCATGGAGATGCGGCAGCTGGCCTCGGCCCACGTCTGCGGGTCGCGCTGCGGGTTGGACTGGCGCGCCAGCTTCGGTGCGCGCTGGCTCTGCAGCACCGGCAGGTAGCCGGCATCGTCCAGCTTGCGGGTGTTGAGCATGCCGCTGTCCCACAGTGAATGCAGGTTGGTACCACGGTTGCCGAACTGCAGCTGGAAATCGTTGCCGCCCTTGTCGTGGGCATAACCGGCGTGCATCGGCTGGTGGATATCGCCGACCAGATGCACGACGAACTTCAGTGCCTGCAGGCGCTCGCCGTCGGTCAGGCTGCGGTCGCCGAGGATGGCGCTCTGTGCCTTCAGGGCTTCGACGATGCAGTTTCCGTTCCTGCAGTGCTTCGGTGCTTCGTAGTGGCAGTTGTCTTCGGCGATGTTGACGTAGTGCCAGCCGGCCGAGCGACGGCCCAGGCCCGGGTCCTTGGCGCGCAGCTGGTCGGCCCACGGCGCGATGCTGGCCAGCGTGGCATCCGGTTCGGTGGCCAGCAGGCGGTCCACTTCGGCGCGGGCGGTGGGGTTGAGGCGGGCGTCGGCGACTTCGGCAACAAGGCGGTGGCCTTGCGCGCCCCAGGCATGAGCGGGGGCGGAGACGGACAGCAGGGCCGGCGCCAGGGCGGCGGCGAGGAAGAGGGAATGCAGGGCTTTCATGCGCACATTCTAGCGGGGTAGGTGGATTGAAGAGCGGCGCGTTACCTGTTCCGAAGTGGGAGCGCAGAGGGAGGGACGGCGGGACACGCCGTAAATCCGTCCCTGGAGGCTCGATGGCGCCTTGCTCGTGTGCGCTGTCCTGCGCACACGGCAAGACCGGGGTTGGGCGTCGTGCCCAACCCGCCCGAGGCATGCCTCGAGCCCATGGCGCCAACGGTCCCGCCGCCCCTCCCTCTGCGCTCCCCTCCAGACATGGCCGCGGAGGCGGATGCAAACGTCAAAGGCAACTCCAAAAACAAATGCAGGATCAAAACCTGCCGCCGTTAGCGGCAGGCAACCACTACACCTTGGATGTGCGCGGCTTGTTCCTGCCTTTGCTTGAGCTGGCACGCACGCGCAGATGGGAAGGGTGGAGAGGGTGGGGTGATCGGGACCGTTCGCCGCATGGATGCGGCGATCGAGCCTACATGGACGTATTTACGGCGTGTCCCGATCACCCCACCCTCTCCGCCCAATTCCAGATGCCGGTGCTTTTCGTGCAAACAAAAAAAGCCCCGGCAATCACCGGGGCAACATGCTGCGAGGGTTTTGCGTGTAACGGGGGAGCGGGGGCGAAGCCCCCGCACTCAACACACCGCTTTAGAACTTGAAGACGTACGACGCACCGTAGACCAGCGGATCGATGTTGACCGTGCCGATCTTCTCGCCGTTCAACTTCACCTTGCTGTCGATGTCGATCCAGCGCATGTCCACGCGCAGTGCGCCCTTCTCACCGATTGCGAAGTCCACGCCCGCATGCGCGGCCAGGCCCCACGAATCCTGCAGCTTCAGGCGGCTGTCCTTCAGCGCACCGGTGGTGTCTTCGCTGAAGAAGGTCGTGTAGTTCACGCCCGCACCGATGAACGGCGACACCTTGCCCTTGCTGTTGAAGTGGTACTGCACGGTCACCACCGGCGGCAGCTGCTTGGTGCTGCCCACGCGCCCCAGGCCGTTGATGTTGATGTCGTGCTTGAACGGCAGTGCGGCCAGCACTTCAATGCCCAGGTTGTCGGCGATGAAGTACTCACCGGTGATGGTCGGCTTGACGTCGTTGTCGACGTCGACCTTCAGGGTGTGGCCCGCCAGCCAGCCATTGTTCGACTTCGGGGCCACCTGGTGCACGCCGGCGGAAATGGTCCAGTCGCCCTTGGACTGGGCCATGGCCGGGGCAGCGGCGAGCGAGAGGGCGGCGGCCAGGCTGGCCACGATCAGGGGGGAGGTCTTGCGCATGGGGGTGATCTCGTTGCTGGGTGGATGTGGCCAGTCTCGGCCTCACATCGCGCTAACGCTTTGATCCGGATCAAATCCTGTCCGCCGGCCCGCTGCCCGCCGGGGCTGGCCCGCGGTGGCCAGCCCCGGTTTGCTAGACTTGTGGGCCCTATCCATCCCGCCGCACCCGTCGCGGCTGCAGGAGCTTGAGAACATGGCAATCAAGGTTGGTATCAACGGTTTCGGTCGCATCGGGCGTAACGTCCTGCGCTCGGCGGTGCTGAACTTCGGCGACGACATCGAAATCGTGGCCATCAACGATCTGCTGGAGCCGGACTATCTGGCTTACATGCTCAAGTACGACTCCGTGCACGGCCGCTTCAAGGCCGACGTGGCGGTGCAGGGCAACGACCTGCTGGTCAACGGCAAGAAGATCCGCCTGACCCAGGAACGCGACCCGGCCAACCTGAAGTGGGACGAAGTCGGCGCCGACGTGGTGCTGGAAGCCACCGGCCTGTTCCTCACCAAGGAAACCGCGCAGAAGCACATCGATGCCGGCGCCAAGAAGGTCATCATGTCGGCTCCGTCGAAGGACGACACGCCGATGTTCGTGTACGGCGTGAACGACAAGACCTACGCCGGCCAGGCGATCATCTCCAACGCCTCGTGCACCACCAACTGCCTGGCCCCGCTGGCCAAGGTCATCAACGACAAGTGGGGCATCAAGCGCGGCCTGATGACCACCGTGCATGCGGCCACCGCCACCCAGAAGACCGTCGATGGCCCGTCCAACAAGGACTGGCGCGGCGGCCGTGGCATTCTGGAGAACATCATCCCGTCGTCCACCGGTGCGGCCAAGGCCGTTGGCGTGGTCATCCCGGAACTGAACAAGAAGCTGACCGGCATGAGCTTCCGCGTCCCGACCTCGGACGTGTCGGTGGTCGATCTGACCGTCGAGCTGGAGAAGGAAGCCACCTACGCCGAGATCTGCGCGGAAGTGAAGGCACAGAGCGAAGGCCCGCTGAAGGGCATCCTGGGCTACACCGAAGACAAGGTCGTGGCCACCGATTTCCGCGGCGAAACCTGCACCTCGGTGTTCGACGCCGACGCCGGCATCGCCCTGGACGGCACCTTCGTCAAGCTGGTGACCTGGTACGACAACGAGTGGGGCTACTCGAACAAGTGCCTGGAAATGGCCAAGGTCATCGCCGCCAAGTAAGGCCGGTGTAGATCGCAGACGAACCCCGGCCTGGCCGGGGTTCGTCGTTTATGGGGCCAGCCCTGTCGTAGCATGGGGCGGTCGACCGCCGCCGCTGGGGCGCGGGAACGCAATGGAAGCACGCAATGGAAGCATTGATAGCCCTGGTCGTACTGGTCCTGCTGGCCATCCCGCTGCTGCTGGTGGTGGCGCTGGTTATGATCGCCGGCCTGCGCCGTCGCGTCGCCGCGCTGGAAAGCGCCATGGCCGCCGCGCCTGCCACCGCCAGGCCGGCCGCCGCCACGCCCGCGCCTGAACGGCCAGTGGCCACGCCCACAGCCAGTGCCGATCCACCGTTCCTGCGGCCGGTCGCCGCTGCTGCACCGCCGCCCCCACAACCGCCGGTGCAAGAGGCCGCGCCCATCGAGGCGCCAGCCCCCCGTCCTGCTGCACCACCGCCGGTGCCGGAGCTGCCGCCGTTACCGCCGGAACCGGCGCTGCCGAATTTCATCGAGCGTGGCGTCGGTGCGGTCAAACGCTGGTTCACCGAAGGCAACGTGCCGGTCAAGATCGGCATGCTGGTGCTGCTGGCCGGTGTTGCCGCGCTGTTGAAGTACGTCAGCGACCAGGGCTGGCTGGTGCTGCCGATCGAGCTGCGCCTGGCCGGCGTCACCGTAGGTGCACTGGGCCTGCTGGCCTTCGGCTGGCACCAGCGCGAACGTCGGCGCCTGTTTGCGTTGGCGTTGCAGGGCGGTGCCATCGGCGTGCTGCTGCTGACCATCTTCGCGGCGTTCAAGCGCTTCGACCTGCTCAACCCAGGCTTTGCCTTTGCCAGTTCGATCGCACTGGTGGCCGGGCTGTGTGTGCTGGCGGTGGTGCAGAACTCGCGCACGCTGGCGGTGCTGGGCATCCTGGCCGGCTTCATGGCGCCGTTGTGGCTGTCCACCGGCAGCGGCAACCACGTGGGGTTGTTCAGCTACTACGCGGTGCTCAATGCGGGCATCTTCGCCATCGCCTGGTTCCGTCCATGGCGTGCGCTGAATCTGCTTGGCTTCGCCTTCACCTTTGGCATCGGTACGTTCTGGGGCGTGCTGCAGTACGCACCGGACAAGTTCAGCAGTACCGAACCGTTCCTGCTGCTGTTCTTCGCCTTCTACCTGTTGATTCCGCTGCTGTATGCGCGCCGGCAGCCGGCAGGTCGGCGCGATCTGGTCGACGGCAGCCTGGTGTTCGGCACGCCGCTGGTCGCGTTCTCGCTGCAGGCGGGCATGCTGTACCAGCAGCCGATGACGCTGGCGCTGTGCGCGCTGGGCCTGGCGGCGATCTATGCGGTGCTGGCGCGGGCGCTGATCGCGCGTGCGTCGTACACCGTGCTGGCGCAGTCGCATGCGGTGCTGGCGGTGGGCTTTGCCACGCTGGCGGTGCCGCTGGCCTTGTCGGCGCGCGCCACCGGCGCGGTCTTTGCGCTGGAAGGCGCTGGTCTGGCCTGGTTGGGCCTGCGCCAGAAGCGTTGGCTGCCGCAGGTGTCCGGCGCGCTGCTGCAGATCGGCGCTGCGTTCGCCTTCGTGGCCGGCGGCGATCACTGGCATGAGGATCTGCGCTTCCTGATCAACCCGACGGCCATCGGGGCGCTGCTGCTGGCACTGGCTGGCTTTGCGTCGGCCTGGAGCTACCAGCGCAGCTCACGCCACGAGATTGCCCTGGTCTACTACCTGTGGGGCCTGCTGTGGTGGCTGGGTGGCCTGGTACATGAGATCACCCGTTTCTTCCCGTACCGCACCGAAGTGGATGCATTGCTGGTGCTGGCTGCCGTCACCGCATGGCTGGCCGCCGAAGTACAGTGCCGCCAGCCGGCGCGCGCGCTGGGGGTGACCGCACTGGCCATGCTGGCGCTGGGCTTCCCGCTGGCGCTTCTGCAGAGCGATGCGCACCATCAGCCGTTTGCTGGCTACGGTGCGCTGGCCTGGGCGGTGTTCGCGGTGCTGGGTGTGCGCACGCTGCTGTGCCTGCGCCAGGGGGGCGACACGGTGGCGCGCATCGCGCAGTTCCTGTGGTGGCTGCTGTGGCCGTCGCTGCTTTCGCTGCTGGCCCTGTGGGGCGGTGGCGAGGCCGATCTGGCACAGGGCCGGACCACGTTGCTGGTGACCCTGCCGTGGCTGCTGATGGCGGCGCTGTCGCTGTGGCGCTGGAATGCGCTGCGCTGGCCGCTGGGCGCAGCGTTCGACCGCGTGCGCCAGCCGCTGCAGTGCGTGCTGTTCGGGCTGTTGTCGATCGGCTGGCTGTTCGGCCAGCTGCTGCCGGGCGACGCCGCGCCGCTGTTGTGGCTGCCGGTGTTGAATCCGGCCGAGATCGGTCAATGGTTGAGCCTGCTGCTGCTGGCGCGCTGGCTGTACAGCGATCAGGGACCACAGGCACCGCAGGCATTGCTGAACATCCGCATGCCGCTGCTGTCACTTGCAACCTTCGTCGCCCTGACCAGCGTTGTGCTGCATGGCGTGCATCAGTGGGGCGGCCTGTCGTGGAACGCGTCGATGATGCGCTTCAGCCTGGCGCAGACCAGCCTGACCGTGCTGTGGAGCGTGCTCGGCGTGATTGCCTGGGTGTGGGGATCGCGCCGTGGCCAGCGCGTGTTGTGGATGGTCGGTGCCGTGCTGATGGGCGTGGTACTGGCCAAACTGGTCATCGTCGATCGCCAGCACCTGGGCAACCTGCTGGGCATCGCATCGTTCATCGCCTATGGCCTGCTGTGCACGGTCGTGGGGTATCTGGCACCGGCGCCGCCCAGCGCGGCACCGTCCGTGGAGGAAAAACAATGAGAAAGTGGAGCAGGGCGCTGCTGCCGGCGATGTTCGGCATGCTGGCCGCCGTCGCGGTGCAGGCCGCCGACTACCGCACGCAGTACGCCGAGCAGTGGCCGTTGACGCTGTCCAGCGCGCAGTCCGGTGCGTACAGGGTGGTTCTGGAGCCGGCGATCTATCGCCGTGCAGGTGCCGCAGACCTGGGTGACCTGCAGGTGTTCAACGCCGCCGGCCAATCGTTGCCATCGGCATTGCTGGCGCCGGACCAGCCGCTGGCACAGCCGCCGGTGCAGCGTGAGCTGCCGTGGTTCGCGTTGCCGCCGCTGGCCGAAGCACAGCGCAACGATCTGCAGTTGCTGACCGAGCGCGATACCGATGGCCGTGTCCGTCGCGTCGAAGCACGCGTGAGCGGCGGTGCGGCAGCGAACGGGCAGGGTGGTTGGCTGATCGATGCCAGCGTGCTCGGCCAGCAACCGTTGGCGGCACTGGTGCTGGATTGGGCTGACAGCGGACAGCCGTTGCAGGCGCAGGTGCAGGTGGATGCCAGCGACGATCTGCAACACTGGCGCGCGGTCGGGCGTGACATTCCGCTGGTGGACCTGCAGCGCGCCGGCAAACGCCTGCTGCAGCGCCGCCTGCAGGTGAATGGCGAGGCACGCTACCTGCGCGTACTGGGACAGGGCGATGCGCGCTTGCCGACGCTGCGCAGCGTACTGGCCGAACTGCCGCCGGCACCGGCCACCCTGCCGTGGGAGTGGTTGTCGCTGGAACCGACCTCGACGGGCAAGGGCGAATTCACCTTCGAAATGGATGGCCGGTTCCCGGCGGCGCGTGCCGACGTGGCCAGCACCGACAACAGCCTGGTGCAGTGGACATTGTTCAGCCGCGACGACGAGAGTGCAGAGTGGCAGCGCCGCAGTGCGCCGTGGATTGCCTACCAGCTGCAACAGGGCGCGCAGGGCCAGCGCCAGCAATCAGCGGCCCAGCCGCTGGGCGGCGTGCATCGCGACCGCTACTGGAAGCTGGTGGCGAACCCGGCGGAAACCGCGACGGCACCGACCCTGCGTCTGGGCTACCAGCCGGAAGTGCTGGTGTTCCTGAGCCAGGGCGCAGCGCCGTATGCGCTGGCGGTGGGCAGCGCGACTGCGCGCCGGATGGAGGCGCCGATCGGTGTGCTGATCGAGGAACTGCGGCAGCGCAATGATCCGTCATGGCAGCCGACGCTGGCGCGCCTGGAAGGCAGCCCGGAGCCGCTGGCCGGCGAGGCGGCGCTGAAACCGCAGCACGATTGGAAGTCGTGGTTGCTGTGGGCGTTGCTGGGTCTGGGGGTGCTGGTTGTTGGCGGCCTGGCGGTCAGCCTGCTTCGGCAGAAGCCGGCGCCTTCGGCGTAGGTTCCGGCGAACGGCGCAGCCCCTCGTGGGTGGGGTTGGTCGTGTAAAGCAACAGCCGTGCTTGGCCGGGCGGGTGGGCTGGGCAGGGGACGCCGTGAATCCGTCCTTGGAGGCTTAGCCGCGCCATCCATGGCGCGGATACCCCTGCCCAGCCCACCCGCCCGGCCTCTGACAATTTCCGGGTGCGTCCACCCACGGAAGAAAAAAGAAGAGCAAAAGCAAAAGCAGCTTGGCTGCGCGCTCTTTGTAGAGCCGAGCCCACGCTCGGCTGCTGTTCGCGGAGACGGCCATCGGGGTCAGATCCGTTTTCCGCAGGAAAACGGATCTGACCTCTTCGTTCTTCATCCGACACCACACACTGCTTGTGCCTTTGCCATCCGCTCCGCCTCATGAACCTGTCGAGGCCGGGGTAGTGTGGGCTGGCAGGGGTGTCTGATCTGGCCCCCTGAAAACGGACGCCATGAAGCCGTTTCAGGCGGCAGCCCGGAGCTGCCGGGCGTAGTTGTTAGGCGAGTGGTAGCCCAGCGCCGAGTGTAGCCGGGCTGGATTGTAGAAGCCGTGGATGTAAGCAGCGATGGACTGGCTGGCTTGTTCTCTACTGGCGTAAGGCTCGGCAGCCTCTTCTGTCTTGAGCGTGGCAAAGAAGCTCTCGGCCACCGCGTTGTCCCAGCAATTGCCAGGCCGGCTCATGCTTTGGACCACCTCATGGGACTGCAGCAGCTGGCGAAACTGGTTCCCCCAGTACTGCCCACCACGATCTGAATGGAAGATCAGGCCGGGTCGTTGTGGATGCAGAGCCCAAGCATTGGCAAATGCTTTCACCACCAGCTCTTCAGTCAGACGCTTGGAAACACTGTAGCCCAGCACCTGCCGGGTCTGGACGCTGATGACCACGGCCAGATGCAGCCATCCCTGGCGGGTGGGGACATACGTGATATCCCCGACCCAGGCCGTCGGTCCGGTTCCGGGGGCAAATTGCCGATCCAGCAGGTTGGGGGCGAGCTGAGATGAGCCGCCGGAGGATTTGGGTCGGAATCGGCCTTTGGTCTTGCCCTGGATTCGCTCCTCGGCCATTAACCGTGCCACGCGCTTGTGGCCGACTGGATGATTCCTGGCTCGTAAGGCCCTGACCAGCCGACGTCGCCCATAACTGCGCTTGCTGGTCACATGAATGGCCCGAAGCTCGGTACGGAGGGCTGAATCGACATCGCACGTTTGGGCACACTGCCGGCGCAGGTAGTCATGGAATCCAGAGACAGAAACCCCAAGAACCCGACACAGCAACCTGGTCGGGTAGTGAGTCCTTTGACTGGCGACGAAGGCGTACCTCACTTGGACTCTCTGGCAAAGAACGCCGCCGCTTTTTTTAGGATTTCCCGCTCCATCTTCAGATTGGCGTTCTCGGCCCGAAGGCGGCTGATCTCGCTTTCCAGGTCGGTGGCTGGCCTGCGAGCCTCAGAGGTCAACGACCGGCCAGCACGGACCGCGTCAAGCCAATTTGCCAGCGTCTTGACCGACATCTCCAGCTGACGGGCCGCTGCGGCAGGCCCGAGCGACTCGGCCAACTCCACGGCTTGGTGCTTGAATTCATCGGTGTAGCTACGACGGGTGATACGGGACATAAGGGACCTCCAAGTGCGATCAAAGTATCGCTTCTTGGCGTCCGCTGACGGGGGGCCAGATCAGTCAGCCGCATGGATGCGGCTGCCAAGCCTCCATGGACGGATTCACGGCGTCCCCTGCCAGCCCACACCACCCCGGCCCAGCCCCAGCATCACGAAGCGCCAGCGCTTTGGCCGTTGCCGTTGCCGTTGCCGTTGCTGTTGCCGTTGCCGTTGCCGTGCGCCTCTGCCTGCCGCAGGCATCGGCCCCCCCCCACCACCCGCAGCCGATACAATGGCCGTCTGCCGTACCCCGGCATCCCGTCCCTGAGCCAAAGAGTTGCCCATGTCCATCGTCCGCATGACCGACCTCGACCTCTCCGGCAAGCGCGTGCTGATCCGCCAGGATCTGAACGTGCCGATCGAGAATGGCCGCATCACCTCCGAACAGCGCATCACCGCTTCGCTGCCGACGCTCAAGCGCGCGCTGGAGCAGGGCGCGGCGGTGATGGTCACCTCGCACCTGGGGCGCCCGAAGGAAGGCGTGTGGAGCGAAGCCGATTCGCTGGCGCCGGTCGCCCAGCGCCTGTCCGAGCTGCTCGGCCGTGAGGTCCCGCTGGTGCGTGACTGGGTCGACGGCGTCGACGTGCAGCCGGGCCAGCTGGTGCTGCTGGAAAACTGCCGCATGAACGTCGGCGAGGGCAAGGACGATGAAGCCCTGTCGAAGAAGTACGCGGCGCTGTGCGATGTGTTCGTGATGGATGCCTTCGGCACCGCGCACCGTGCGCAGGCCTCCACCCACGGTGTCATCCGCTTCGCCCCGGTCGCTGCCGGTGGCCCGCTGCTGATGGCCGAACTTGACGCGCTGGCGCAGGCGCTGGATGCACCGGCCAAGCCGCTGCTGGCCATCGTCGCCGGCAGCAAGGTCAGCACCAAGCTGGAACTGCTGGCCAACCTGGTCGGCAAGGTCGATCAGCTGATCGTCGGTGGTGGCATCGCCAACACCTTCATCGCTGCCGCCGGCTACAACGTCGGCAAGTCGCTGTACGAGCCGGACCTGCTGGACACCGCGAAGAAGATCGTGGCCGACGCCAAGGCGCGTGGCGCCGATATCCCGCTGCCGGTGGACGTGGTGACCGCCAAACAGTTCATGCCGGACGCTGTTGCCGAAGTGAAGGCGGTCGACGCCGTTGCCGAAGACGATCTGATCCTGGACATCGGCCCGCAGACCGCTGCGCAGTACGCGCAGCTGATCGGGAAGGCCGGCACCGTGGTCTGGAACGGCCCGGTCGGCGTGTTCGAGTTCGAGGCCTTCAGCAAGGGCACCGAAGCGCTGGCCCGCGCCATCGCCAGCTCGCCGGCATTCTCCATCGCCGGCGGTGGTGACACCCTGGCGGCGGTGGACAAGTTCGATATCGCCGAGCAGGTCAGCTACATCTCCACCGGCGGTGGTGCGTTCCTGGAGTTCCTGGAAGGCAAGACCCTGCCGGCGGTGGCCGCACTCGACGCACGCGGCGCATGAGTGCCGAGCGCAGCAAGGATGTGCTGTTCTTCGACCTGGACGGCACGCTGATCGATTCGCAGGTGGGCATCACCGCCTGCATCGCCTATGCGCTGCAGAAGATGGACCATCCGGTGCCGCCGCAGGAGACGCTGCTGGGCTGGATCGGTCCGTCGCTGCGCACCACCTTCGCGCCGCTGTTCGGTGAACCGGCGCGGGTGGAACAGGCGGTGGGCTACTACCGTGAGCGCTTCGACGCCGAGGGTTGGCGCGAGCACACGGTGTACCCGCAGGTGGAAGACACCCTTCGCACGCTGCACGGTCGCGGCCACCGCCTGGCGGTGGTCACGGCCAAGAACGAGCCGCACGCGCGCCGTATCCTCGCCCACCTGCCGTTCGGCGGGTTGTTCGAGGAGATCGTCGGTTCCACCCTGGACGGCTCGCGCAGCCACAAGCCGGAACTGGTGGGTGAGGCGCTGCGTCGGCTGCAGGTGCAGCCCGCGCAGTGCTGGATGATCGGCGACCGCCGCATGGACATCGAAGGCGCGCGTCACCACGGCCTGCGCAGTGTCGGTGTGCTGTGGGGCTTCGGCGGTGAGG
Organism: Stenotrophomonas maltophilia; assembly: GCF_002138415.1. Lineage (NCBI taxonomy): Bacteria > Pseudomonadati > Pseudomonadota > Gammaproteobacteria > Lysobacterales > Lysobacteraceae > Stenotrophomonas > Stenotrophomonas maltophilia. Next base: position 3,670,732 of record NZ_CP015612.1, on the reverse strand, counting down.
CCGAACTCACCGAAGCCGGCGCCGGCCAGCTGGCCAGTGAGCCGGCGCAGCTGGAAACGCTGCTGGCCTAGTCCTCTGTAGAGCCGAGCCCATGCTCGGCTGGTTCTGGGCCATGGGGCAGCCGAGCATGGGCTCGGCTCTACACAACCGCCCCCTGCGCCAGCGTATGTCCGGGTGATGTCCGTTCCATGACCCGCGAAGTCAGGCAGCACAAGGCTGTAACCGTATACATGCGGCGTGAAGGATGTGCTAATTTCCGTTCTTTATCGGGAGAGGCCCCTTCATCATGTTCGAGCGTCAGCGTCGCACCAAGATCCTTGCCACCCTCGGTCCGGCCACTGATCCGCCGGGCGTGCTGGAGGATCTGTTCCGCGCCGGCGTCAACGTGGTGCGCCTCAACTTCAGCCACGGCGATCCCTCCGGCCAGGCCAAGCGTGCCGCCGAAGTGCGTGCCGCTGCGGCCCGCGTCGGCGTGGAAGTGGGCATCCTGGCTGATCTGCCGGGCCCGAAGATCCGCATCGAGCGCTTCGCCGAAGGCAAGGTGCAGCTGAAGGCGGGTGACCGCTTCGACCTGATCGCCAGCACCAACGCCGGCCCCGGCGATACGACCCAGGTGGGCGTGAGCTACCTCGGCCTGCCGCAGGACGTGGGCCCGGGCGATGTGCTGCTGCTCGACGATGGCCTGATGCAGCTGCAGGTGGTGGAGGTGCAGGGCGAACGCATCATCAACACCGTGCTCAACGACGGTGTGCTGTCCGACCGCAAGGGCCTGAACAAGCAGGGCGGCGGCCTCTCGCTGGGCGCGCTGACCGAGCGCGACAAGGAGCTGATCGGCATCGTCGCCAGGATCGGTGTCGACTTCATCGCCGTGTCGTTCTGCCGCAACGCGCAGGACATGAACGACGCGCGTGACATCGCCCGCTCGCATGGCTGCGATGCTGCGCTGGTGTCGAAGATCGAACGTACCGAGGCGATCGAGAACCTGGAAGAGATCGTCGAGGCCAGCGACGTGGTGATGGTGGCCCGTGGCGACCTCGGCGTGGAAATCGGCGACGCCGAACTGCCGGGCCTGCAGAAGAAGATCATCAAGGCCTCGCTGGCACAGAACAAGGTGGTGATCACCGCCACGCAGATGCTGCAGTCGATGGTCGAAAGCCCGATCCCGACCCGTGCCGAAGTGCTGGACGTGGCCAACTCGGTCATCGACGGTACCGACGCGGTGATGCTGTCGGCCGAAACCGCTGCCGGTGCCTACCCGGTCAAGGCCGTGGAAGCGATGGCGCGCATCTGCCTGGGGGCCGAGCGCCAGTTCCAGACCGAGACCGACTTCAACGCCTCGCCGCGCAACCTGGAACGTGCCGACCAGGCGATTGCCATGGCCACCATGTTCCTGTCGCAGCACGTGGGCGTGCGTGCGATCGTGGCGATGACCGAATCCGGTGGCACCGCCCGCTACCTGTCGCGCTTCCGCGCCAAGGCGCCGGTGTTCGCAGTCACCCGCCACGACGGCGCGCGCCGCCAGATGGCGCTGATGCGCGATGTGTTCCCGATCAACTTCGACAGCCGTGGCCTGACCCCGCGCGAAGCCGCGCGGGGCAGCATCCGCCTGCTGGTGGAAGCCGAACTGCTGCAGGCCGGTGACCGCGTGGTGTTCACCAGCGGTGAGCACATGGAAACCCTGGGCGCGACCAACACCCTGCGCCTGCTGGAAGTGGGTGAAGACGGCCGCGCTAGCGGCCTGGGCGACCTGTAAGTAGTGTTGGCCCGGGGTCGGAGCCGCGTTGCGGATCCGACCCCGGGGTCAGATCCCCGCAGGGGCTCTGACCCCACGCCGCAGGACATCCCTTGTCCGGTGCGGACATTGGAATCGTTTCCAGCCTGGCCTCCACGGCGAGGCAACGGGTAGCGGGGCTATACTTACGTTTTTCCCGCACCCGCCACAGGAAGTACATGAGCATCGAACAGCTGGCTGAAACCGCCCAGGCCATGGTTGCCCCGGGCAAGGGCATCATCGCGATCGACGAATCCACCGCTACCATCGCCAAGCGTTTCGCTGGCGTCGGTATCGAGAACACCGAGGAGAACCGTCGTGCCTACCGCGAACTGTTGCTGACCACGCCGAAGCTCAACGAGCACATTTCCGGCGCCATCCTGTTTGACGAAACCATCCGTCAGTCGACCAAGGACGGCGTGCCGTTCGCCAAGTACATGGCCGACCACGGCATGATTCCGGGCATCAAGGTGGACAAGGGTGCACACCCGCTGGCCGGCTGCCCGGGCGAGCTGGTGACCGAAGGCCTGGACGGCCTGCGCGAGCGCCTGCAGGAGTACTACAAGCTGGGTGCGCGCTTCGCCAAGTGGCGTGCGGTGATCAACATCGGCGAAAGCATTCCGTCGGGCACCTGCATCGAGTCCAACGCCCACGCGCTGGCCCGCTATGCCGCCCTGTGCCAGGAATGCGGCCTGGTGCCGATGGTCGAGCCGGAAGTGATCATGGACGGCGACCACGACATCGAGACCTGCTACGAAGTCACCGAAGCGACCCTGCGTTCGCTGTTCGACGCCCTGTACCAGCAGAACGTGCTGCTGGAAGGCACCATCCTGAAGGCCTCGATGGTCATCTCCGGCAAGGGCTGCGATGAGCAGGCCGACGTCGAGGAAGTGGCCGAGTCGACCGTGATGTGCCTGAAGAGCACCGTGCCGGCCATCCTGCCGGGCGTGGTGTTCCTGTCCGGTGGCCAGAGCGACGAGCAGTCCACCGAGCACCTGAACGCGATGAACCAGCTGGGCAACCTGCCGTGGCCGCTGAGCTTCTCCTACGGCCGCGCCATGCAGCAGGCCGCGCTGAAGCTGTGGGCCAAGGACATGAAGGGCAACTACGCTGCTGCCCAGAAGACCGTGTACGAGCGCGCCAAGGACAACGGCCTGGCCGCGCTGGGCAAGTGGAACGGTTGATCCGTCCCATCGCTGGATGAACAAGGCAACGCCGGCATCACGCCGGCGTTTGCTTTTGCGGGTATCGTTTCCGCCCCCACGCACCGGGCCGGTGTGCGGGACATACATGGAAGGCCAAGGAGAAAAAACATGCGTTTGGCAGCAATCACACTGGCCGTCGCCACGGTCCTGGTCGCCGGCGGTTGCAACCGTCTCGGCGGCGGTGGTGACGCAGGCAAGGCCGCGTCGCTCGATTTCGACAAGCCGGTATCCGGCGAGATCACCTCGCGCAGCGGCATCAACTACAACGACGGCAGCCATCACCAGCTTTACCAGATCAAGCTGGAAGACAAGCAGCTGGTTGGGCTGAAGCTGACCGGTTCGCTGAGCGGCTCGATCGCTGTGTTCAACAACGGCAGCCTGGTGGCCAGCAGCAACACCGGCTACGAGCGCGAAGGCGACGTCTCGCTGGCCTTCCGTGCCAACGGTGGTGGCACCTACCAGGTAGCGGTCAACGCCAACGGCTCGACCGATTACGGTCCGTATCGCCTGCGCGCCGAGAAGCTGGTGCCGTACGACGGTAAGCCGCTGGCGGGCAGTGGCGAGATCGTCGACATGCTGGCCGGTGGTTCCCAGGACTACACCCTGCAGGTGGACAAGGCCGGCCTGTACGAGATCCGCCTGGTGTCGGATGTCTTCGATCCGGTGCTGAAGCTGTCGGGCCAGGGCGTGGACGCCGAGAATGACGATGGCGGGGACAGCACCAACTCGCGCCTGACCCTGTCGCTGAAGCCGGGCAAGTACACCCTGACCGCGCGCGGTTTGGGCGACGGCGTCAACGGCATGTTCACCCTGTCGGCAAACCGCATCGAGCTGCCCGGCAATCTGGTCGAACGCGATGGCACGGCGCTGCCGAAGTCGGGCAGCGTGTACACGATGCTCGACAACGATGGCCGCCGCCGTTTCCTGCTGACCCTGGAGCGCCCGGCTGACGTGCGCCTGGATGCGATTTCCAGCCAGGTCGATACCGTGCTGCGCGTGGTCGGCGGCGACGTCGAGCTGACCGATGATGACGGTGGCAACGGTACCAATTCGCGCCTGGAAGAGACCCTGCCGGCCGGTCACTACACCGTCGACGTGTCCAGCCTGAACAACGGTGCGGGCATGGTGGAAGTGCGCGTGCAGGTCGAAGGTGCCAGCGCCGACGGTGCTGCCGCCTCGGCCGCGCGTGCTGCGGCCGATGCCGCTGCCGCCGTGGCCGATGACGCTGCAGCGGTGGAGGAAGCCAGCCGTTGAACGTGATCCACGCTGCGCGTGGATGACATCAAGGCTGCAACGGAAAAGGCCGGGCAATGCCCGGCCTTTTCTTTTACCTGCCGTGGGGTGGTTCAGTGCGCAGCGGCGAAGCCCGCATCACCCAGGGGCGGCAGCATCGACCCGCGCGGTTCGTTGTCCGTGCTTTGTCCCGCGGCGGTCAGTGCCTGCTGGTAGGCCTTTGCCGTGGCGGTATTGAACGCCACCAGCACGATGCGCATCGGCTGTGCATGGCTGCGCTGCCACGCCAGTGTTTCGGTCACCGCGATCTGCGCGGCCTGGTACAGCGGATAGCCATACACACCGCAGCTGATCGCCGGGAATGCGATCGACTGCACGCCCAACGATTCGGCCAGTTGCAGCGATTTCCAGTAGCAGTTGGCCAGCAGCGCCGGTTCGTCACGCTGACCGTCATGCCAGACCGGGCCCACCGTGTGCAGTACATGCCGCGCCGGCAATGCATAAGCGTCGGTGGCGCGCACTTCGCCGGTCGGGCAGCGCACGCCCGCGCGCAGTTCCGGCAACTGCTCGCACTCGGCCAGCAGCGCAGGGCCCGCGGCACGATGGATCGCACCGTCGACACCGCCGCCACCGAGCAGTGTTTCATTGGCCGCGTTGACGATCGCATCCACCGCCAGGGTCGTGATGTCGCCCTGCCAAACTTCGATCTTCATGCGTCCGTCTCCTGCCTGTGAGGTGTTCCGCGCAGCATCTGCGCCGGCTGTTCCCACGGTAGGGGACAGGGCATCGATACTGCGTCATGACCGTCTCACGCGCTGCGATCCGACGGCCTTCACGCACGATGGCGGGCGGCGCCTTCACGCAGGCTGAAGCAGAAAGGGGTCAGAGCCCTTTGCCAGCGGAAAAGGGATCCGACCCCGGGCATCCAGCAGAATGGGGTCGGATCCTTTTCCGAACGGAAAAGGCTCTGACCCCGGGAGTCACGGCAGGCCGGCCAGCCAGTCGTCGTCGGAACCCTCATTCACATCGGCGAACAGCGGCGTGGAGAAATAGCGTTCACCGGTGTCCGGCAGCATCGCCAGGATCACCGAGCCCGGTTCAGCACGGGCAGCCACGTCCAGTGCGCTGGCCACGGTAGCGCCGGCGGAGATGCCGACGAAGATACCTTCTTCCGCAGCCAGTCGGCGTGCGGTGGCGATGGCGCGGTCATCTTCCACCGTCACCAGTTCATCCACCACATCGCGGTTGAGCACGTCCGGCACGAAATCCGGCGTCCAGCCCTGGATCTTGTGCGGCTTCCAATCGTCGCCCTTCAACAGTGCGGCGCCGGCCGGTTCGGTGGCGATGATGCGGGTCTGCGGGCGCGCGACCTTCAGCACTTCGCCAACACCGGTGAGCGTGCCGCCGGTGCCCCAGCCGCTGACGAAATAGTCCAGCCGCTTGCCGGCGAAATCGCGCAGGATTTCGGCGGCGGTGGTGTTGCGGTGGTAGGCCGGGTTGGCCGGGTTGGCGAACTGGCTGGCCAGGAACCAGCCGTGCTGTTCGGCCAGTTCAGCCGCCTTGCGCACCATGCCGCTGCCGCGTTCGGCGGCCGGGGTCAGGATCACCTTGGCGCCATAGGCACGCATCAGCTTGCGGCGCTCGACCGAGAAGGTCTCGACCATGGTCGCCACGAACTTGTAGCCGCGCGCGGCGGCGACCATCGCCAGTGCCACGCCGGTGTTGCCTGAAGTGGCTTCGACGATGGTGTCGCCCGGCTTGAGCAGGCCGCGTGCTTCGGCGTCGAGGATGATCGCCAGCGCCAGGCGGTCCTTCACCGAACCGCCGGGGTTGAACGACTCGACCTTGGCGTAGACGCTGACCTGTGGCGGCGCCAGGCGCTGCAGCCTGACGATGGGGGTGTTGCCGACGGTATCGAGAATGGAGTCGTACAGGGCCATGGAAGCGCTCCGGAAACGGGGCCGCGCCGGGCTTCGGCGGGCGAAGGGGGAGGGCTGGCTGTTCAGGCCAGCGGCTGCCGGCTGACCGTAGCGCCGGCATATGACGCCCGGAAATGACCAGATACCTTTCTTAAACAACCTTTGGTTATAAGCTGGTGACGGCAATTGACCCTAGAGTGGACCTCCGCCCCACGCCGCCTGCCTCCCATGACGCTGACCCAGCTGCGCTACCTGGTTGCCATCGCCGACGCCGAGCTGAACATCACGCTGGCCGCCTCGCGCGTGCATGCCACCCAGCCTGGCCTGTCCAAGCAGCTCAAGCAGCTGGAGGACGAGCTGGGTTTCCTGTTGTTCGTGCGCAAGGGCCGCAGCCTGGAGTCGGTCACCCCGGCCGGCACCGAGGTGATTGCCCGCGCCCGTTCGGTGCTGGCCGAGGCCAACAACATCCGCACCTATGCGGCCAACCAGCGCCGCGAGAGTCAGGGCCAGCTGATCCTGACCACCACCCACACCCAGGCGCGCTTCGTGCTGCCGCCGGCGGTGGCAGCGATCAAGCAGGCCTATCCCCAGGTGAGCGTGCACCTGCAGCAGGCCGGCGAAGCCGACGCGCTGGATCGCTTGAACCAGGGCGATGCGGATATCGCCATCATCAGCACCGCCGGCGGTGAGCCCACCGATGGCATCGCGGTGCCGCTGTTCCGCTGGCGACGTCTGGTGGTGGTGCCGAAGGGCCACCCGCTGGACCGTGCCGGCCGCGCACCGGACCTGGCCGCGCTGGCCCGCCAGCCCTTGATCAGCTACGAATCCTCGACGCGACCGAACTCGTCGCTGCAGCGCGCCTTCGCCGCCAATGGGCTGGTGCCCGACCTGGCACTGACCGCGCTCGATGCCGACCTGATCAAGACCTACGTACGTACCGGTCTGGGCGTAGGCCTGCTGGCCGAGATGGCGGTCAGTTCCAACGACGAAGATCTGCGCTCGTGGCCGGCCCCGGAGCCGATCACTGAATGCATTGCCTGGGCGGTGCTGCCGCGCGACCGCGTGCTGCGTGATTACGCGCTGGAGCTGGTGCACGTGCTGGCACCGCAGATCGATCCGCGCGACCTGCGGAGGGTGCTGGATGGCAACCAGGCGGCGGCGTGGCCGGTACCCCCGACGTGGGAGTCACTGACCCAGACCATCACGGTGTGAGGGGGGGGCGAGCAGGGCTTGCAGCCCTGCACCTGCTGCGGACAAAGGCAACAGCAACAGCAGAAGCGGCATTCCGTGGGTTGGCGGGGCGGTGTCGGAGTGCGGGGACGCTGCAAGTACGTCCCTGTAAGCTTGGCAGCCGCATCCATGCGGCTGACACCCCGCACTCCGACACCGCCCCACCTCTGACAGATTCCGATGGCTGTTGGTAGGTGTCGACCTTGGTCGACACGATAGATCCACGCCATGCGTGGATGCTTTTCGATTCCAGTTCGAAATATTCGATTCCGATGGAGATTCATCCACGCATGGCGTGGATCTACTGCAGATCGCAGAGATCTGTCGAAGGCGGGGTGGGTCCGGTTGCGGGAGTGTCCGCGGCATGGATGCCGCGGCCAAGCCCCCAAGGATGGGTTTACGGCGTCTCCCGCAACCGGACCCACCCCGCCTACCCACAGGAAGCCCGCTTTTGCTTCGGCTGTTGCTGTTGCTGTTGCTGTTGCTCCAGCTCGCAGCGGGTGCAGGGCGCAGCCCTGCCGATAACCCCCCTCCTGCGACGGTTCGTCGCACGGGCAACCCTGGACCCCGCTCTACACTAGCGGGGTGACCCGCCTGTCCCGCCCGCAGCGCCTCCTGCTCCAGCTCGCCATCCTGGCAACGCTGCTGATGGTGCTTGCGCCGCTGGTCAGCCGCGCGCTGCAGGCGCAGCCGATGGAGCACGCCGCGATGGCAGGCATGGACCACGCTGCCATGGGCCATGACATGCACGGCATGGCCATGGCCGGGCACGATCAGCACGGCGCCGCGCCGGCAGCGCCCAGCCGTCCGGCCGACCCCCACGCCATGCACGGCGAAGCCTGCGAATACTGCGTGCTGGCCATGCGCCTGCTGCCGTGGCTGGCGGTGCTAGTGCTGCTGTTGCCACTGCTGTGGCGGCCGCGCCTGGTGTTCCCGTGGTCGCAACAGGTGCTGCCCGCGCTGCGCTGGCCGGCACATGCCGCGCGCGGGCCGCCGTGCCTCTCCATCGTTCGCTGATGTCCCTATCGAATCTGCCGCACGACGCCTGACCGGGCGCCGTGCGCGCGTGCGTACCTTGGAGCTGTTCCGATGAAAATGACTTCCCGCCCCGCGGGCGCCTGCGCGCGCCTGCCGGTTGCCCTTGGCGTGGCCGTGGCCGCGTCACTGGCCCACGCTGCGCCTGCCGAAGAGGCGCGTACCCTCGACACGCTGGTGGTCACCGCCGCCGCACCGTCCTCGCCGCTGCACTGGGTGACCGACCCGCGCCTGCCACGGCAGCCGGTGCCCGCCAGTGATGGCGCCGACTACCTGAAGACCGTCCCCGGCTTCTCCGCCATCCGCAACGGCGGCACCAATGGTGATCCGGTGCTGCGCGGCATGTTCGGTTCGCGGCTGAACATCCTCAGCAATGACGGCAACCTGATCGGTGCCTGTCCGTCGCGCATGGACAACCCGCTGTCCTACATCGCGCCGGAAAGCTTCGACCGGCTGACCATCATCAAGGGCCCGCAGAGCGTGCGCTGGGGCGCAGGTGCGTCGGCTGGCACCGTGCGTTTCGAGCGCGATACGCCGCGCTTCGAGGAGCCTGGCCTGCGGGCGGACGCCAGTGCGCTGGTCGGCTCGCGCAACCGCAACGACCAGGTGCTGGACCTGACCTTGGGCAATCCGACCGGCTATGTACGCGCCAGCGGCAACCGTTCCGAAGCTGACGACTACAAGGATGGCCACGGTGATGTGGTGCCGTCGAAGTGGCGCAAGTGGAATGGCGACGTGGCCATCGGCTGGACGCCGGATGCCGATACGCTGCTGGAAATCTCCGCCGGTGCGGGCGATGCGATCGCGCGTTACGCCGGGCGCGGCATGGACGGTGCCGCGTTCGAACGCACCAGCTACGCAGCACGCTTCGAGAAGCGCAACCTGCCGGGTGCGTGGGATACGTTGCAGGCCAACGTGTACTACAACGAGGCCGACCACGTGATGGACAACTACACGTTGCGCACGCCGAACCCGCACAGCATGATGCCGATGCCGATGCCGATGCCGATGGCCTCGAACGTGGATCGCCGTACCCAGGGCGGTCGGGTCAGTTCCGAGTGGCGCTGGCAGGACGTGCAGCTGGTGGCCGGCGTGGACGGCGAGGACAGCCGCCATCGTGGCCGTATGGGCATGGGCCGCGACACCTACCGACAGGCGGCCTGGGAGACCGATGCCAACTTCCGCCGCTATGGCGTGTTCACCGAACTGACGCTGGGTGCCGGAACCGACCAACGGTGGATCAGTGGCCTGCGCATTGACCGCGCCAGCGTGCGCGATGAGCGACAGTCGATCCGCGGCATGATGGGCAACATGCCCAATTCGACCGCAGGCCAGCGCCGCAAGGAATGGCTCGGCAGCGGTTTCCTGCGCTACGAACAGGATCTGGCCGATGGCCTGACCTGGTACGCCGGCCTCGGCCACAGTGAACGCATGCCCGACTACTGGGAGCTGTTCTCGCCCAACCATGGCCCTGCAGGTGCAGTGAACGCGTTCACCGGCGTGCAGCCTGAGCGCACCACCCAGCTCGATGTCGGACTGCAGTACAAGGGATCGCGCGTGCAGGCGTGGGTTTCGGCGTACGCCGGGCAGATCCAGGACTACATCCTGTTCACCTACCACGGCAGCGGCATGATGGGCATGAGCCAGGCCAGCAACGTTGATGCGCGCATCGCCGGTGCTGAAGCCGGGCTGGAAGTAAGCGTGGCCGAGCAGTGGAAGCTGGGCGGCACGTTGGCCTATGCCTGGGGCGAGAACCGCGACCAGCAGCGTCCGCTGCCGCAGATGCCACCGCTGGAAGCACGCCTGAGTGCGAACTGGGAAGGCCAGCGCTGGAGCGCCGGTGCACTGCTGCGCGCGGTGACCCACCAGCATCGTGTCGCAGATGGCCAAGGCAACGTGGTCGCACAGGATCTCGGACCGAGCGCTGGCTTTGCCACCTTCGCGCTCAACGCGGCGTACCGCTTCAGTTCGCAGCTGCAGCTCAGCGCGGGCGTCGACAACCTGTTCGACCGTGCCTACAGCGAGCATCTGAACCTGGCCGGCAGCGCCGACTTCGGCTTCCCCGCCGACCCGGTGCGCATCAACGAGCCGGGCCGCAGCCTGTGGATGAAGGTGAACTACCGGTATTGATCAACGTGCGGAAACGGTAGCGCCGGGCCATGCCCGGCGTTGCGGTTGGGCAAAAAAAACGGGGCCGGATCCCCGCCAGGATCCGCCCCCGCCCGACGCCCTCCGTCGGGCAGCTTCGACTCTACGATGGCTGTCGCCGCCATGGGCGGCTGGATACACCTCGACACACGCCGACACCGCCGCGACCAGCCTTGCATGGAACGGATTCAAGGCGCTATCACGGCACTGGTTCCACGCCGGTAAACGCTTGGCACATACCGCTTTTGCGGGCCCTTGCCTACACTCGGCGGCCGTGGATCAATCAGGACCGTTCATGTTGGCTCGTATCGCTTCGACCCTGGCCCTTGGCCTCAGCCTGGCCGTGCTGGCCGGGTGCGCAGGCAAACAGGAGGCCGCCGCACGTCGGCAGGGAGAAGCGGTGCCGGTCACCGCGCAGGTCGTGCAGTCCAGGCAGTGGAACGACACCCTGCAGGCACTGGGCACGGCCAAGGCGCGCGAATCCATCAGCGTCACCGCCAAGGTCAGCGAGATCGTCGAGAAGGTGCACTTCGAAAGCGGCCAGCACGTTGCTGCCGGTGCGCCGATCGTGACCCTGCGTGGGCAGGCCCAGGAGGCAGCGCTGGTGCAGGCGCAGGCCACCTTCCACGAGGCCGACCAGCTGTACAGGCGCCAGCGTGAGCTGGCCACGCAGCGACTGGTGTCCAGCGCCACGCTGGATACGCAGAAGTCGATCCGCGATGCCGCCGAGGCGCGCGTGGCGCAGATGCAGTCGGACATCGGTGACCGCCGCGTGCGTGCGCCGTTCGCCGGTGTGCTCGGCATCCGCCAGGTCAGCCCCGGCACATTGCTGACGCCGACCACGGTGATCGCCACGCTCGATGACATCGAACACATGCACATCGATTTCCAGGTGCCGGAAGTGGAACTGGCCGCGCTGGGCGTCGGTGACAAGGTCAGTGCCACCAGCGTGGCGTGGCCGGGCCGTACCTTCGAGGGCGTGGTCAGCACCATCGATGCACGCATCGATCCGGCCACCCGTGCGGTGACCGTGCGCGCCGACTTCGCCAACGGTGACCATGCCCTGCGCCCGGGCATGCTGCTGGACGTGCGCCTGTTCCACCCCGAGCGCCCGGCGCTGGTGATTCCGGAAATTGCCGTGGTGCAGGTCGGTCGCGATACCTTCGTGTACCGCATCACCGCCGACGACAGCGTCGAGCGCGTGGACGTGATCACCGGCGCACGCCGTGCCGGCGTGGTCGAGATCAAGCAGGGCCTGGAAGCGGGCCAGCGCATCGTGGTGGACGGTACGGGCAAGCTGCGCCCGGGCTTGAAGGTTGCCGCCAAGGACGCGGCTCCGGCCAGTGGTGCAGAGCCCGCTGAAGCCGCTGCACCGGTCTCGGCCGAGGGCCACGGCGGATGAAGCTGTCCGACATCTCCATCCAGCGGCCGGTGTTCGCCGTGGTGATGAGCCTGTTGCTGCTGGTGCTGGGCGTGATGTCCTTCACCCGCCTGACCCTGCGCGAACTGCCGGCCATCGATCCGCCAATCGTTTCGGTGTCGGTGGACTACACCGGCGCCTCGGCCGCGGTCATCGAAAGCCGCATTACCCAGGTGCTGGAAGACGCGCTGGCCGGCATTGAAGGCATCGACACGATCAACGCGCGCAGCACCAACGGCCGCTCGCAGGTCAGCATCGAATTCACCTCCAACCGCGATATCGAAGCGGCGGCCAATGACGTGCGCGATGCGGTCAGCCGCGTCGCCGACCGCATGCCGGAGGAAGCGCGTCCACCGGAGATCGCCAAGGTCGAAAGCGATGCCGACCCGATCATCTGGTTCAACATGGTCTCCTCGACCATGGACACGCTGGAACTGAGCGACTACGCCGACCGCTACGTGGTCGACCGTTTCTCCAGCCTCGACGGCGTGGCCCAGGTCCGCATCGGCGGCCGCCAGCGCTACGCAATGCGCATCTGGCTGGACCGCGACCAGCTGGCGGCGCGTGGGCTGACCACCGGCGATGTGGAAACCGCGCTGCGCAACGAGAACGTGGAACTGCCGGCCGGCCGCATCGAGTCGACCGACCGCGACTTCACCCTGCGCGTGGAGCGCAACTACATCAAGCCCGAAGACTTCGCGACCATTCCGCTGGGCAAGGGCCGCGATGGCTATGTGGTGCGCATGGGCGACGTGGCGAAGATCGAGCTGGCCTCGGCTGAGCGCCGCGCCTACTACCGAAGCAATGGCGAGCCGGGCATCGGCCTGGGCATCGTCAAGACCTCCACCGCCAACTCGCTGGACGTGGCCCGTGTCGCGCGCGCCGAGGCGGAGCGGGTTGCACTGACCCTGCCCAAGGGCACGCAGATCTTCGTCGCCTTCGACAACACCACCTTCATCGAAGCCGCAGTGGACCGCGTCTACGCCACGCTGGTGGAAGCGATGATCCTGGTGCTGGCGGTGATCTGGCTGTTCCTCGGCAGCTTCCGCGCCGCATTGATTCCCGCAGTGACGGTGCCGGTGTGCCTGGTCGCCGCCTTCATCGCGCTGTATGCATTCGATTTCTCGATCAACCTGCTGACCCTGCTTGCCCTGGTGCTGTGCATCGGCCTGGTGGTGGACGATGCGATCGTGGTGGTGGAGAACGTGCAGCGCCGCATCGATCTGGGCGAACCGCCGCTGGTCGCTTCCAAGCGCGGTACCGCGCAGGTCGCCTTCGCGGTGATTGCTACCACCGCGGTGCTGGTGGCGGTATTCCTGCCGGTTGGATTCCTGGAAGGCAACACCGGGCGCCTGTTCCGCGAGCTGGCGGTGGCGCTGGCTGCCGCGGTGGCCTTGTCCGCCTTCGTGGCGCTGACGCTGACGCCAATGATGGCCTCCAAGCTGCTCAAGCCGCACACCGGGCACGCGCCGCGTGGCCTGCATGGCTTCGTCAACCGCAATCTGGAGCGTCTGGCGGGCGCCTATGGCCGCGTGCTCGACCACCACGTCGACCGCACCTGGATCTACCTGCTGGTGATGGTGGCCGCACTGGCCGCCAGCTGGGGCCTGCTCAAACTGCTGCCGTCGGAACTGGCGCCGGCCGAAGACCGCGGTTCGTTCCAGATCATGATCGACGGCCCGGAAGGCGCCGGCTACGACTACACCGTGCAGCAGGTGCAGCAGGTGGAGGCAATGCTGGCACCGCATGTCGGCCCGGACAAACCCATCGTGCGCGCCAACCCGCGCGTGCCGGGTGGCTGGGGCGCCAGCGAGGAAATGCACACCGGCCGCGTCAGCATCTTCCTGCAGCCGTGGCGCCAGCGCAGCGAGGGCACGCCGGAAGTGGCCAACGAACTGCAGAAGGAGCTGGATACCATCCGTGGCGTGCGCGTACGCACGCAGGTGGGCGGTGGCCTGGTGCGCAGCGGCGGCCAGCCGTTCCAGATCGTACTGGGTGGCCCGGAATATGCCGAGATCGCGCAGTGGCGCGACCGCATCCTGCTGCGCATGGCCGACAATCCCGGCCTGGTCGGCCCGGACTCGGACTACAAGGAAACCCGGCCGCAGATGCGGGTGAACATCGACCGCCAGCGCGCGGCCGACCTCGGCGTGCCGGTCACCGCGATCGGTTCGGCGCTGGAAACCATGATGGGTTCGCGCCGTGTCACCACCTTCGTCGACAACGGCGAGGAGTACGACGTGCTGGTGCAGGCCGGCCGTGATGGCCGTGCCAGCCCAGCCGACCTGGCCGCGATCCGCGTGCGCGCCACCTCCGGCGAACTGGTGCCGCTGTCCAACCTGGTCACGCTGAGCGAAGTGGCCGAGGCCGGCACCCTGAACCGCTTCAACCGCCTGCGCTCGATCACCATCAACGCCGGCCTGGCGCCGGGCTATCCGCTGGGTGAGGCCATCGCCTGGGCGCAGCAGGTCACGCGCGAAGAGCTGCCGCAGTACGCGCAGGTGAACTGGAAGGGCGAATCGCGTGAGTACCAGAGCGCTGGTGGCGCGGTGCTGCTGACCTTCGCGATGGCCCTGCTGGTGGTCTATCTGGTGCTGGCCGCGCAGTTCGAGAGCTTCATCCACCCGCTCACCATCATGCTGACCGTGCCGCTGGGCGTGCTCGGTGCGCTGGTCGGGTTGTGGGTGAGTGGTGGCACGGTGAACCTGTTCAGTCAGATCGGCATCGTCATGCTGGTCGGCCTGGCCGCGAAGAACGGCATCCTCATCGTCGAATTCGCCAACCAGCTGCGTGACGACGGAAGAACCGTGCGCGAGGCGATCATCGAATCGGCGATGGTGCGCCTGCGCCCGATCCTGATGACCTCGATCGCCACCGTGGTCGGCGCGATCCCGCTGGTGGTGGCCGGTGGCCCGGGTTCGGCCAGCCGTGGCACCATCGGCATCGTGATCATCTTCGGCGTGACCCTCTCCACCTTCCTGTCGCTGTTCGTGGTGCCGGCGTTCTACGCGCGGCTGGCCCCGTACACCCGCTCGCCGGAAGCGGTGAAGCGTGAACTGGAGAAGCAGGAAGCGGAATCGCCCTCGGTGGGTGGCCATGCCTGACCTGACCGCCAGCGGAGTCGGATCCCTTTCCCAAAGGGAAAGGGCTCTGACCCCAGACCTGCAGGGCGAGGGCTTCTGCCTGCGCCCCTGGCGCCCGGATGATCTGGAATCGCTGCTGCGCCACGCCAACGATGCCGAAGTGTCGCGCGGCCTGCGTGACCGCTTCCCGTACCCGTACACGCGCGAGGATGGCGAGGCCTTCCTGGCTGGCCGCGTGCTGGCCCCGGGCACCCTGAACCTGGCCATCGAGATCGACGGCCAGGCCTGCGGCAGCGTCGGCGCGCAGCCAGGCACGGCCGAGCGCGGGCATACCGCGGAACTGGGCTACTGGCTGGGCCAGTCGCAGTGGGGGCAGGGCGTGATGACGCGCGTCGTGGCCCTGTTTGCCCCTTGGGTGATGGACGAGCTGCGCCTGTTCAGGCTGCAGGCCGAGGTGCTGGACTTCAACGAAGGCTCGGCCCGCGTGCTGCTGGCCAATGGCTTTGCCGAAGAGGGCACGGCCCGCTGCGCCGTCTACAAGCGCGGTGTCCTGCACGACCTGCGCCGCTTTGCCCGGGTGCGCACGCAACTGCCCTGAACACGCGCGGGGTCGGATCCCTTTTCGCCAGAAAAGGGCTCTGACTCCAACCCGCCAAACGGTAGAACCGGGGTCAGAGCCCTTGCGCGCTGCGCAAGGGATCCGCTCCCATCCTTCTGGCGCTACCGCAGCGGCCTTCGATCAGGGAGAATCGACCGGTCCCCTCCAGCCGACGGGACGTCCTTACAACCCGCCGACTGGAGAGAGCGCGCGTGGAAGCTACCGTACATTTCATCAACAGCATCATCTGGAGCAAGGCGCTGATCTTCATGTGCCTGGCCGCCGGCCTGTTCTTCAGCCTGCGCACGCGTTTCATGCAGATCCGCGGCTTTATCGAGATGTGCCGCCTCACCGTCAAGGGTGAGAAATCCGACGCCGGTGTGTCCTCGTTCCAGGCCCTGGCCATGTCGATGGCCGGCCGCATGGGCATCGGCAACATCGCCGGCGTGGCCACCGCCATCGCCTTCGGCGGCCCCGGTGCCATCTTCTGGATGTGGGTGATGGGCTTCCTCGGCGCGTCCACGTCGTACGTGGAATGTACGCTGGCGCAGATCTACAAGACCAAGGACGCCGAAGGCCGCTACCGCGGTGGCCCCGCGTACTACATCGAAAAGGCCATGGGCCTGAAGTGGTACGCGTTGGTCTTCGCCATCGCCACGATCATTGCGGCCGGCTTCCTGATGCCGGGCGTGCAGGCCAATGCCATCGCCGACAGCATCATCAACGCCTGCCGCGGCACTGCGCTGTGTGGCCCGCTGGATGGCCAGATGCTGGGCATGGAATCGGTGCAGGCACTGAAGCTGGGTATCGGCATCGTGGTGGCGCTGCTGCTGGGCGTGGTGATCTTCGGCGGCGTCAAGCGCATCGCCAACTTCGCCGAGGTGGTGGTGCCGTTCATGGCAGCGGCCTTCATCCTGACCGCCATCGTCATCATGATCATCAACTACGATCGCGTGCCGGAGATGTTCGGCATCATCTTCAAGAGTGCCTTCGGCACCCACGCCGCGTTCGGCGCGATGATGGGCCTGGCGGTGGAGTGGGGCATCAAGCGTGGCATCTATGCCAATGAGGCTGGCCAGGGTTCGGGCCCGCACGCTGCAGCCGCCTCGGAAGTCTCGCACCCGGCCAAGCAGGGCTATGTGCAGGCCTTCGCCATCTACTTCGACACCATGATGGTGTGCACCGCCACCGCGTTCCTGATCCTGGCCAGCGGCACCTACAACGTGTACTCGCCGGTGGCCGGCGCCGAGCCGATCTTCCAGGGCCTGGCCGGCATTCCGGAAGGTGCGGGCTACGCGCAGGCCGGCGTGGAAGCGGTGCTGCCGGGCTGGGGTTCGGCGTTCGTATCGATTGCGATCTTCTTCTTCGCCTTCACCACCATCATGGCGTACTACTACATGGCCGAGACCAATCTCAGCTATGTGAACCACAACAGGAAGCGCCCGCTGACCGTGCTGGTACTGCGCCTGGGCATCATCGGCATGGTGGTGTTCGGCGCGTTCCATAATGCAACCCTGGCCTGGGCGCTGGGTGACATCGGCGTGGGCCTGATGGCCTGGCTGAACATCATTGCCATCCTCATCATCCAGAAGCCGGCCATGCTGGCCCTGCGTGATTACGAACGACAGAAGAAGCTCGGCCTCGATCCGACCTTCGACCCCGATGCCCTGGGCATCAAGAACGCCGATTTCTGGCGTCAACGCAAGCTGGAGTTGTCCCGTAGTGAATGATCCCTGGAAGAATGCCCGCCGCCCGTCGTCGCGACCGCCGCGGGCCACCCCGCTGCCTCCGCGTGAGGGCGGCACCCCGCCGCCACCGGGGCGCGGCAACGACGAACTGCGCCTGTATGGCTGGAACGCCGTGCAGGCCCTGTTCGCCAAGCGCCCGCAGGCGCTGCGCAAGCTGTACCTGGTGGACGCGCTGATTCCGCGCATGCAGCCGGTGCTGAAGTGGTGCGTGGCCAACCGCGTGGGCTACCGCGTCGTCGAGGAAGGCGACCTCAACAAGCTGGCCGCGACCACACACCACGAAGGCCTGGTGGCCGACGTGCTGCGCGCGCCGGTCGTGCCGCTGGCGCAGTGGCTGGAGGAACTGGACGAAGGCCCGGCGTTGGCGCTGTGGCTGGACGGTGTCGGCAATCCGCACAACTTCGGTGCGATCCTGCGCTCGGCCGCGCACTTCGGCGTCAAGGCGTTGCTGCTGCCGGCTGGCAGCACACTGGCGCTGTCCGGTGCCGCCGCACGGGTGGCCGAGGGTGGTGCGGAGTCGGTGCCGCTGGTGCAGCTGCCGGAGACTGCCCAGGCGATGGCGCAGCTGCGTGCAGCCGGCTTCGGGCTGGCCGCGACCCTCGTTGATGGAGGCGACGACGTGTTCCGCGCATCGCTGCCGTCGCGTCTTGTGTACGTGATGGGTGCTGAAGGCGAGGGCATGGACCGCAGCCTTGCCAGCGAATGCGACCTGCAGGTCTCGATTCCCGGCAGTGGTGCGGTGGAAAGCCTCAACGTGGCCTCGGCCACGGCGGTATTGCTGGCGCAGTGGGCCAGCCGCCGCAGCTGAGTGGCGCCCGGTGGGTGCGAACCTTGGTTCGCACCGCTCCCGCTGCTGCGCTCGCCGGGCATGGCCCGGCATTACCGATGCAGGATCTGCCTTGGCGGGTGCGAAATCTGCCTTGGTGGGTGCGAACCTTGGTTCGCACCGCTCCTGCCGTTGCGCTCGCCGGGCATGGCCCGGCGCTACCGCATCACTCGTTCGGCGGCGTGGTCGCCTTCGCTTCGCTGCCGAAGTTGCCATCGGCCTCTGCCGCCAGGTACGCGAACACGGTGTATGCAGCCACGTTCTGCGCCAGTGCCTTCGGGTCGATCTTGTCCAGCGTGTCGTCGGCGGTGTGGTGCAGGTGGAAGTAATCCGAGCCGTCCTGCGCCAGCCACGCCCATGCACCGCCCTTGGCGGCCAACGGACCGACGTCCGGGCCCGGGCCGCCCTTGTCGGCCTGGTACTCGATGCCCAGCGGCTTCATCACTTCGGCAATCTGCTTCGTCGCTTCTCGTGAGCCCTCCGGGTTCGGCGAACCGGTGTTGAAGGCATAGATGCGGCCGGCACCGAAGTCACTCTCGGCGGCCAGCTGGTGCAGGGCCACGTCCTTGGCGTGTGCCTCGGCGTAGGCCTTGCCGCCGTACAGGCCCTGTTCCTCGTTGGCGAAGGCGATCACGCGGATGGTGCGCTTCGGCGCCTGCTTCAGCTGGCCGATCAGGTGGCCGGCGGCCATGGTGATGCCCACGCCCGCGCCGTCATCCACCGCGCCGGTGCCCAGGTCCCACGAATCCAGGTGACCACCGATCACCACCACTTCCTTCGGCAGGCTGCGGCCGGTGATCTCGCCGATCACGTTGTACGAGGTGGCAGTGCCATCCCAACCGCAGTCCAGCGCCACCTTCACCGTGGTGCTGCCTCGCGCGAGCAGACGGGCCAGCTGGTCGGCATCGGGCACCGACAGTGCTGCCGACGGCACCGGGGTCAGGCCGTCGTCGAAGCGGGTGATGCCGGTATGCGGCACACGGTGTGAATCGGTACCGGCCGAGCGCATCAGGAAGCCGACCGCGCCCTTGCGGATCGCCTCGGACGGGCCCTTACTGCGGATCGCACCACCACGGCCGTAGTCGCGGCCATCGCGGAACGGCAGCATCTGGTAATCAACGAAGGCGATCTTGCCCTTCAGCGAACCTG
Organism: Stenotrophomonas maltophilia; assembly: GCF_002138415.1. Taxonomy (NCBI): domain Bacteria; kingdom Pseudomonadati; phylum Pseudomonadota; class Gammaproteobacteria; order Lysobacterales; family Lysobacteraceae; genus Stenotrophomonas; species Stenotrophomonas maltophilia. Next base: position 3,651,367 of record NZ_CP015612.1, on the reverse strand, counting down.
CCGGTGCAGCCTGCAGTGCGGCCAGGTCGGCGAAGCGCACCACTTCGGCTTCCACGGTGCCGCCCGGGCTGCCGCCCAATGCGGTGATCTGCAGCGGCTGCGGGTTCTTGCCGGTCACCGCGGCGTGTTCGCTGCGGCGCTCCCACTTCGGGAACGTCACCGGCTCCTTCCAGACCTTGTCGAAGCCGAGGGCCTTGAACTTGGCTTCGGCCCAGGCCACGGCGCGGGCGTCGGCTTCGCTGCCGGCGATGCGCGGGCCGATCTCGGTGGTCAGCGATTCGACCACCTTCCAGCCGGTGTCATCGGCCAGCGCCTGGTCGCGCAGCTGCGCGGCGGTCGCCAGCGACGTCGGGGGCAGGGTGGTGGTGTGCGGCGCCGCGAAGGCCGGGCCGGCCAGCAGGGCGAGGGAGGATGCGATGGCAAGGAGGCGGCGACGCATGGACAACTCCGGGAAGGGACCTAAGCCTTGGAGCTTAACAGTCGTTCAGGCGTGCGCATGGGCGGGAGGTCATGGCTGGCGCGAACGCTGTTTTCCGCCACGTCCGGCAAAGCGAAAGCCCCGCCGGGGCGGGGCTTTCGTGCAGTAGCGGTAGTGCCGGCCGCTGGCCGGCTCCCCGCTTGTTCGGAGGTTGCCGGCCAGCGGCCGGCACTACCGGTAGGCGGACTTACTTCTTCAGGCTGTCGCGGATCTCGCGCAGCAGCACCACTTCCTCGGCCGGCGCAGCGGGAGCGGCTTCCTTCTTGCGCGACAGGCGGTTGATCACCTTGATCACCAGGAAGATGGCGAAGGCCACGATCACGAACTGGATCAGCGTATTGATGAAGTCGCCGTAGCCGATCACCACGGCCGGGATTTCCTTGCCGTCCGGCCCGATGCGGGCCGGCGACAGCGTCCACGCCAGCTGCGAGAAATCCACCTTGCCGATCAGCATGCCCAGTGGCGGCATGATGATCTTCTCGACCAGCGCCGTCACGATCTTGCCGAAGGCCGCGCCGATCACCACGCCGACGGCGAGGTCGATGACGTTGCCGCGCATCGCGAATTCCTTGAACTCGGTGAGCATTCCCATTGTTGTTTTTCTCCGGTGGGGGAAGTGGACAGCGCGCAGGGTAGCGCAGGTGATGTCAGCCGGCGATCACGCCGTGGCGCTCGGCCACGTTTTCCAGGCGGGCACTGAAGCGGTCGCCGGGCTTCAGTGCGGCCACCCCGGACGGGGTGCCCATGAACACCAGATCGCCGGCACGCAGCTGCCACAGCTTGGACAGTTCATGCAGGATCTCCGGTACATTCCAGATCATCTGGTCGAGCAGCGCCTGCTGGCGCACTTCGCCGTTGACCTCCAGCGACAGGTTCAGCGCGGCCAGGTCGCCCACTTCCTCGGCGTGGACGATTTCGCTGATCGGCGCGGAGGCATCGAAGCCCTTGGCTGCATCCCACGGGTGGCCCTTGTCCTTGGCCGCGGCCTGCAGGTCGCGGCGGGTCAGGTCCAGGCCGACGGCATAGCCATAGACCAGTGCGTCGGCATCAGCCACCGCCAGCTCGCCGGCGGGCGCATCGCGGCCGATCGCCACCACCAGCTCCACTTCGTGGTGCAGGTTGGCGGTCGCCGGCGGATAGGGGATGGCATCGTCGTGGCCGACCACGATCGCATCGGCCGGCTTGCTGAAGAACATCGGGCGGCCGCGGTCATCGGCCGCCGGCACCGCCGCGCCCATTTCGCGGGCGTGGTCGGCGAAGTTGCGGCCAACGCAGTAGATGCGGTGCACGGGAAAGCTGCCGCCACCGGCTACCGGCACACGCGGCAGGGCTACGGCAGGGATCACATCGGAGACATCGGACATGCGGGCATCCAGGAAGGGCGTGCCCGCAGTCTAGAACGCATGGCGCCCGCCGTCAGCGGGCGCGGTGGCGTAGGTCAGCGCGAGGCCGGCAACACCGGCTTGCGCACCACGCGGTACTCGCCCTCGACCACGGTCGGGTCGACCGGACGGGCGACGCCCGGCTTGCGCGAAGCCAGCAGCTTCCACGCCAGGCCGACCAGGATCATCGCCGCACCAACAAACACGCCGATGAACACCATCGCGGCCAGGATCGCCAGGCCGAGCAGGCCCACGGCAACGCGCACCAGCGGGTGACGCGGCTTGCGCGGCGCGAACAGGGTGCGGAACTGGTTGAAGGCGGATGCGCGATTGAACATGGCGGCTCGATAGGCTGGGATCAGCGAAACCAGAGTATCGGGACGTGCCACTGTCATTGAGTGAAAAACTCGTTAAATATAGCCTGTGCTTATTACGAATCAATGACTTGTGTTCATGTTTCAGCCAGTCACCTGAGTGGGCGTGCGACAATGCGCGTTTACTGTCCGAGCCTTCGCCATGACTGCCGCTGCTGCCCTGATCGCCCTTGATGCCATTGCCGATGGCGCGTTTGCCGAGGTCGAAGCGGTGGTTGATGGCGATGCCGAGTCGCTGGTGCTGTACCGCGATGGCGCGCAGGTGCGTGCGTTCCTGAACATCTGCCCGCATGCCGGCCGCCGCCTGGACTGGGCCCCGGGCCAGTTCCTGAAGAGCCGCGAAGGCCACCTGGTGTGCGCAGCGCACGGCGCGTCGTTCACGCTGGACAGCGGCGACTGCATCGCCGGCCCGTGCAAGGGGGACCGCCTGCGTGCGGTGCCGGTCGATATCCGCGATGGGCAGGTCTATCTGGCTTGAGGCCAGAAGCAGTCGAGCACGGCTCGACTCTACAAAAGCCGTGTCGACCAAGGTCGACACCCACCAGCAGCACAGAATGCCGTTTCGACAGCTCGCGGAAAACTGTCGAAGGCGGGGTGGGTCCGGTTGCGGGGGCGTGAGCCGCATGGATGCGGCGACCGAGCTTACAGGGACGTACTTGCAGCGTCCCCCGCAACCGGACCCACCCCGCCATCCCACGGAATGCACGCTTTTGCCGTTGATGTTGCCGGCCAGCGGCCGGCACTACCGGGGTGCAGGGCGCAGCCCTGCCAACAAACCCAACTCTCAGAACATCAGGTTGATCATCAGCACCACCACGCACGTGTAGATCAGCGACAACGGTCCGCCGACCCGCCACATCTCGCGCGGGGTGTAGTTGGCCGGGCCGGTGATCATCGAGATCACCGGATTCGAGGCCGTCATCAGGTTGTTGGACGCCGACAGCGCCACGATCAGCGCGAACGCCGTCGGATTGCCGCCCGCCGCCAACGCCAGGTTCACCGCGATCGGCACCATCACGATGGTCGCGCCCACATGGCTGATCACCAGCGAGAACGCCGTGGTCAGCAGCGCCAGCGCCACCTCCAGCACCCATACCGGAATACCGGTCGGCAGCTTGTCGATGGTATGGCCGGCCACCCATGCCGCCGCGCCACTGGAATCCATCGCCCAGCCGAGCGGAATCAGCCCGGCCATCATGAACACCGTCTTCCAGTTGATCGAGGCGTAGGCCTCGTCCATGCGCAGCACGCCGGTCAGCAGCATGCCAGCCACGCCGGTCATCAGTGTCAGCGCCACCGGCAGCTTGCTGGTCAGTGCGATCAGGATGGTCAGCGCGAAGATCGCCATGGCGATCTTGAACTTGTGCGGGCGTTGTTCGCCGGTCGGGTAGTCGGTCACCACCACGAAGTCACGGCTCTTGGCGGCCTGTGCCAGGTCGGTCCAGATGCTGTGGAAGACCAGCATGTCGCCAGCGCGCAGCTGCACATCGCGCACGTCCTCGCGGATCACCTGCTTGTCGCGGTTGATCGCCAGCAGGCTGATGCCGCGTTCCTTGCGCAGGCGCAGGTCGGCGGCGCTCTTGCCGATCACGTTCGAGGTCGGCGGCACCACCGCCTCGGAAATACCGGCACGGCTCGGGTTGAACAGGTCACCCAGGTGCTTCAGGCGCGATGACATGCGCAGGAACTGGTTCTGCGCGAAGTCGTTGATCTGCTCGCGCGGGCCCATCGCGCCGAGCACGCTGCCGACCCAGATGCGCATTTCCGCTGGCGGCGCCAGGCGGGTGTCGTTGCCGGTTTTCAGGGCCAGCAGCAGCGGGGCATCGTGCAGGTTTTCGGCCTCGCCCAGGGTCATGCCCACCAGCGGGCTTTCGGCACTGACCACCAGCTCGAACACATCGCCTTCGATGCCGTAGGTCTTGGCGAAGTAGCTCTCGGTGCGCGCCGGGGTGACCCCGTCGTTGACCAGGCTTTCCTCTTCCACCAGCTTGCGGTCGCCGTAGTAGCGGAAGTACAGCAGCGAGGCGATCAGCAGGGCCACGCCGATCGGCAGCGGCGCGAACATGCGCAGCGGCTCGATGGTGGCCAGGCCCGAGGGCAGGTTGTTGTTGGCCGAGGCCAGCAGATCGTTCAGCAGGATCAGCGGCGAGTTGCCGACCATGGTCAGCGCGCCGCCCATCACGATCGCCGCCGAGATCGGCAGCAGCAGGCGCTGCAGGGTCAGGCCGGTGCGCGCTGCCAGTCGCGAGGCGACCGGCAGGTACAGCGCCATCACCGACGGGTTCTGCATGAAGGACGAGTTCAGGCCGGCGATGGCCGTGGTCATCATCAGCAAGCGCTGCTCGACGCCATGGCCGCGCCGCAGCAGCCAGGCCGCCAGCCGGTTCAGCGCCCCGGTGCGGTCCAGGCCCGCACCGAGGATGGTGGTGGCGATGATGCTCATCACCGCGTTACCGGAGAAACCGCCGAAGATCTCCTCCGGCGCGATCAGGCCGGTGACACCGAGCACCACCAGCACCACCAGCGCTACCACGTCGGCGCGGATGCGCTCGAACAGGAACATCGCCATCGTGAAGCCGACCAGCCCGAGCACGAGCTTCATGTCGTTGGTCAGCGTCAGCGCGGTATCCATGTGGGGCGCGGCGTCCTCAGGCGATGGTCAGGTGCGGTCGTACAACAGGTCCCAGACGCCGTGGCCGAGCTTCTGGCCGCGGGTCTCGAAGTGCGTCTGCGGGCGCCAGTCCGGGCGCGGCACGCTGCCACGCGGGCCGGCGCGGTTGACCAGCCCGGCGGTGGCATCAAGCACGTCCCACATCTGCTCGGCGTAGTCTTCCCAGTCGGTGGCGCAGTGCAGGCGGCCACCCGGGCGCAGCTTGCGCACCAGCAGCTCGGCGAACGCCGGCTGCAGCAGGCGGCGCTTGTTGTGGCGCTTCTTGTGCCACGGGTCCGGGAAGTAGATGCGCACTTCATCGAGCGCGCCATCGGCGATCTCGTTCTGCAGCACTTCCACCGCATCGTGGTGGTACAGGCGCACGTGGTCGGCGTTGTCGTCGGCCAGCGCGTTCAGCAGCCGGCCCACGCCGGGCGCGTGCACTTCGATGCCGATGTAGTCGCGCGACGGATCGTGCTGGGCGGCGAAGCGCAGCGCGGCACCGTTGCCGAAGCCGATTTCCAGCACCTTGTGCGCCGGGCGCCCGAAGGTGGCGTCCAGGTCACGCGGCTGGCCGTTGTAATCGATGCCGAAGCGCGGCCAGCGTTCGTCGAACGCGCGCTGCTGGGCGGGGGTGAAGCGGCCCTGGCGCAACACGAAGCTGCGCACCTCGCGGCGGCCCTCGCTTACGGTGAAGGGCTTGGGCGGGGCCTTGGAACCGGCGCTGTCGAAAGGATTGGTCATCAGCCGATCAACCCATCCACCGGGGAGGAGGCGCTGGCATAGCGCTTGCGCGGGATGCGCCCGGCCAGGAAGGCCTCGCGGCCGGCCTCGACCGCCTTGCGCATGGCGCTGGCCATCAGCACCGGACTGCGTGCACCGGCAATGGCGGTATTCATCAGCACGCCGTCACAGCCCAGCTCCATCGCGATTGCCGCATCCGACGCGGTGCCCACGCCAGCATCGACGATGATCGGCACCTTGGCGTCTTCGATGATCTGCAGCAGGTTGTACTTGTTCTGGATGCCCAGGCCCGAGCCGATCGGCGCGGCCAGCGGCATCACCGCAGCGCAGCCGATCTCTTCCAGGCGCTTGGCCAGGATCGGGTCGTCGGAGGTGTAGACCATCACTTCGAAGCCGTCCTTGACCAGCTGTTCGGCGGCCTTGAGGGTCTGCACCACGTCCGGGTACAGCGACTTCTGGTCGCCCAGCACTTCCAGCTTGGTCAGGTTGTGGCCGTCCAGCAGCTCACGGGCCAGCCGGCAGGTACGCACCGCGTCTTCGGCGGTGTAGCAGCCGGCGGTGTTGGGCAGGATGGTGTAGCGGTCCGGCGGCAGCACGTCGAGCAGGTTCGGCTCGCCCGGGTTCTGCCCGATGTTGGTGCGGCGGATGGCCACGGTGACGATCTGGGCGCCAGCAGCCTCGGTGGCCAGGCGGGTTTCTTCCAGGTCCTTGAACTTGCCGGTGCCGGTGAGCAGCCGCGAGCCATAGGTCTTGCCGGCGATCACCAGCGAATCGGGGGAGACATGAACGTTCATGGCGCGATTATCGCTTATCCGCCTGAAGATGGGATCACATAGAAGGCGGGGTCGGATCCCTTTGCCAGAGGCAAAGGGCTCTGACCCGCTGCGAAGTGGTTCTGGGGTCAGGGCCCATCGCGATGCGATGGGATCCGACCCCGGCCATCAGCCGCCACCCAGCGCGTGCACGATCTCCACAATGTCGCCTTCGGACAGGACATGCTCGCCATGGCGGCTGCGGCTGACGATCTCGCCGTTGACCTCCACCGCCACCCGGCGCTGCAGCAGCTGCTCGGCGTCGAGCAGGTCGTGGAGGGTCGCCGAAGCGGGCAGGGTACGGGGTTCACCGTTGAGCTGGATGTTCATCCGCGCATTGTCGCTGATAGCCCGCCGGGATCGGAACGTTTGCAAATTGAACCGGGCGCCAGCTCCGGCACAGCGGGTTTTCCCGTGCCCGGGCGACAATTCATGCGGCGGCGCAGCGTGAGCAAAAGGCGGCGCGGTGAAACCATTCACCGTGCGCCGGCGTACGTCCGCCGGGTCCTCAACGATATCCCCACAGGAGTTTTTTACATGCTGCTCAGCAAACGCCCGATCCGCTCCCTGATGGCGGCCGCGATCGCGCTGGCCGCGGTACCGGCCATGGCAGGCGAATCCCCGTATTCCAGAGCCGTGTTCTTCGGTGACAGCCTCACCGATGCCGGCTATTTCCGCCCGCTGCTGGATCCGGGCGTGCGGCCGGTCACCGGCCAGTTCACCACCAACCCGGGCTTGGTGTGGTCGCAACAGTTGGCCAATTACTACGGCCTCGATGGCACGCCCAACGGTAATGGCCAGAATGGCGACAACTACGCCGTTGGCGGCGCCCGTGTATCGGTCGACGAAGCGGGTGGCCTGGGAGCCATTCCGTCGCTGAAGTCGCAGGCCGCCCGTTACCTTGCCGCAAATGGCGGCAAGGCTGACGCCAATGCCCTGTACACCGTCTGGGGCGGTGCCAATGACCTGTTCGCGGCCACGCGCGCAGCGGCCGGCGGTGCATCGCAGGCCCAGGTGCAGGGCATCATCGGGGCAGCAGTCACCGACCAGATCGCCCTGGTGGGCGCACTGAAGCAGGCCGGGGCACAGTATGTGCTGGTGCCGAATCTGCCGGACGTGGGCATCACTCCGCAGTTCCGCGGCCCCAACGCCGCTGCCGCCACCGCGCTGTCGGCCGGCTACAACAAGGCCCTGTACGGTGGCCTGAAGCAGGCGGGCATCGAGTTCATTCCGCTCGACACCTTCAGCATCCTGCGCGAGGTGACCGCCAATCCGGCCATGTATGGCTTCACCAACGTCACCAGCACGGCCTGCAAGATCGATCCGAACAATTCCACTGCGAGCATCATCGGCTGCAACCCGACCAGCTACGTCAGCCCGGATGCGGCCAACACCTACCTGTTCGCCGACGGCGTGCATCCGACCACCGCCGGCCATCAGCTGCTGGGCCAGTACGCGGTCTCGGTGCTGGAAGGCCCGCGTCTGCAGCAGGTGCTGAGCCACTCGGCACAGACCATCGGCCGCTCGCGTGCCGACCAGGTCAGCATGCACTTGGGTGGTCGCCCGGCCGACGGCCTGTCCTGGTGGGGCGGCGTGCGTGGTGACCTGCAGCGCTATGACCATGCCGACCTGTACGACGGCCTGGCGCCGGCCGGCCTGTTCGGTATCGACTGGGCGCGCGACGGCATGGTGTTCGGCGGCTTCGCCGGCTTCGGCCGCCTCAATGCCGACTTCGGCAACAGCCGTGGCGACTTCACCCAGAAGGACACCACCGCCGGTCTGTTCGCGGGCTGGTACCACGACCGCATCTGGGTCAATGGCCAGGTCAGCTACACCTGGTTGTCCTATGACGTGAACCGCAAGGTCCAGCTGGGTCCGGCCACCCGCGAGCACGGTGGTTCGCCGGACGGCAGCAACCTGACTGCTGCCCTGAACGCCGGTTACGAGTTCGGCACCGAAGGCGGCTTCCGCCACGGCCCGATTGCTTCGGTGATCTGGCAGAAGGTGAAGATCGACGGTTACACCGAAAGCGCTGCGGCCGGCACCCTGGCCACCGCACTGGGTTACGACCGCCAGAACGTTGATTCGACCGTCGGTCGCATCGGCTGGCAGGCCCGCTTCGATGGCGGCACCGTCAAGCCGTACGCGCAGTTGACCTACGACCACGAGTTCGAAGACACCAAGCAGGCCAGTGCCTGGCTGCAGACCCTGCCGGAACTGGGCAGCTATCGCGTGCCCGGCCTGAACTTCGACAAGAACTACGCCACCGTGGTGCTGGGTGCCCGTACCGAGCTGTTCGGCCTGCAGAGCAACTTCGGCCTGAGCGCTTCGGCCGGGCAGAAGCGTGCCCAGGACGCGACGCTGTTCGCCAACTTCAGCGGCAGCTTCTAAGCAGAAACCAGGCGGGGTCGGATCCCTTTCGGCAACGAAAGGGCTCCGGCCCCGCTCTGATGCGGGGGGCACCATTGCGCAACACCGGCCCCAGCGCATAGACTTTCCACCGCAACGCGGGCGTAGCTCAATGGTAGAGCTGTAGCTTCCCAAGCTACTGACGTGGGTTCGATTCCCATCGCCCGCTCCATGTCTCCCAACGGTTTGCGCCGTCTCAGGCGCTCCGCAATATCCAGACTGCTCCGCAATTCACCGCCTCGGAGTGGCCTTGGACCCCCTCTTTTTTCGCACGTAGATCTCGGTCGTAGTGACCGATGAATGCCCCAGCCGGGCCTGCGCTTCGCGAATGTCTTTTGCCGAATCGGCCTTGTCCGTACCCGCCTTGGCGCGGAGATCTCGGAACTGGAATTCCCCTTCTGCAATGCCCGCTGCCTCCCTGGCTTTGTCGAACCGGTAGCGCAGCGCTGCACGGCCGATGCCTATGCCGTCTTCGTCCACGATTAGCCTCGAGCTGTAGACCTTCTCTCGCCCGTTCGGGTACTTCTCCCGTTTTCGCTTCGCAATGCGCTCAAGAAGCGTCGCCAGTTCGCCCGTGATCTCCATGGTGACCCGGTTGCTGGTCTTCGGCTGCTGGATGATGAGACCGCGCGCTGTGGCCTGGCGCACGTCCATGGACCACACGTCTCCGACTCTCTGGCCAGTCAGATAGGCCAGGTCCATAGCGTCGCGCAGAGCTGCGTCGGACCACCCTCCACCAACTGAGGAAACACCCATGCTGAACCTGAAAATGCGCCTGGCCACCAAGCTGGAGAGCAGCGCCCTGCCGGACAAGCAGCAGCTCACCTTCGACGAGCCGAACACGGTGTCCGGCCACGCAGATCGTGGTGACTGTGCCGTATGAGGACGCCGTTGCGATGCGGACCGGGCGCTACTATCGGCTGATCGTCGATGGGGCGTAATTTGCTCCGGCAGTTCGCGGCGAAGAGAGCGCCAGCACTTGTGCGTGATGGCGCTCAAGACCTCACCAAACCAGTAATAATTGCTGCACTCAGCTAATCATTCCGGGTCTTCAATGCGCGGGGGCTCTTGCGGCTTTCCACCGGCGCCATTGCCTGGGTTTGAGATCGGGCCGATGCCAACAATTCCGCAGTTGCCGTAGCACCCACCCCCACCGACTATCCCACCACCAGTGCCACCAGTGCCATCGTTTCCGGCGTTGCCACCGTCACCTCCACCGCCACTTGATGGTTTCTGAGTCCCCGGAATGGGCAGGATGCAAGGACTTCCACCAAGACAAGTAACAGTGGCTTCTTCGACCGACCCATCACCCCAGGTCACCTTGATCCTGCTGCCGACAGGCAAGGAAGCAATGCCATGCGTGACTCGGTACATGCCCGCCAAACCGACCAGACCCGCGATTCGTAGCTCCGCCATTTCGTAGGCGGACATCTCTTGAGCTGCCACAACTTGGTTGTACGGATAAGAGCTGGCATTGATAGATACTGTTGCAGCAATGGCGGCAAACGCCACGAAAACCAGCGAGGCGATGCTCCACTTCATCTTTCTGGAAATTCGATTCAAGAAGGTGTCCTTTTTAAGATGGCTTCTTCCCAATGGATCTCTGTACTTCTCCTATCGCTCTATCCAGCGATTCTTGCTGCCCAGCAGGAACCACATGGTTCCTAATGGCGTCTTCAAAATCTCCTGATCCGCATATACCTGTATTGATGCAGAGCGAATCCAATCGATAGGACCCGGGGCCGCAATCTGCGCCTAGTCGGCACGCCGCTATGCTCCAGGCGTAGTTGGCATATGGTCCGGTCGTGGCAGACTTGAACTCCGCGATATCGCTAGATTCTGGAGCGAGTGCAAGGAGATCGCCGAGGGAGAAAATAGCTTCCGGATCCCCCGAATTGATCACGTCACGCGCCAGCGACAGGTAGTCGTCTGCTTTTAGCGTTACCCAGTTATGGGATGCCACCGCAACCTTGGAGTAGGAGTCACCTTGGTTCGCGGCTCGCTCGAACCAGTTGGTGTATGCCTCTTGCGGTATTACTTGGCCACCATCTACTGCAGAACAAGTCGCTGAGAAACGCTTCTTGATGCCGTCGTAGGAACTCTGCGGGACGCCGCGAGCAACTGCAAATGCATCCAAGGTTGCATACATATTTGAAGGGGACAGGCTGAATACAGAGCACTGTTGGTACAGCTTTGCCAGTTCCCGTTGCGCCACCATGTCGCCGGCTTCTGCCCGTGAGCGCAGGGCGTTAAAACGCACCGCCGCCGATTGAGAGTCGGCATTGCTCCAAAGTTCTGAGCCAAGCATATCGGAGGGGCTTTCGCGCGCTACTGGAGAAATCGGTAGATGCTTGGGACCGAGGTGCTCTGCGATTGGCCCGGTGGGTACTGGGTCATTTCTACTTGCGCTGATCCCATACCAAGCCGTACCCCCGGCGAGTACGGCTATAGCAAGCCACGTAACGATTCCCCTTTGAGACATCGCCTTTCCCGACTGTGCGCTGAATGGAAGCGAGCCTAGCACAGGTGCATTAGGCGAAATCAGCACTTAGCCAAGCGCCAAGAAGAGCCGGCACATATCCGAAACGATTCAGTTCGATAGTTTTCTTCTTCGCAGGATCTGCGACGCTCGGTCGTATCCTCCCGGCCATGCTTCCCTCCCACGGCTACCAAGGCTTCCGCGTCGCCCCGATCCCCACGAGGCCCTGCCAAGACTGTCCGTGATCGACGTTGCTTCATGCACATGCGTCGCTCTGCACGTAATCGAGCTCTTCCCGCAGCGCATTGAGATTGAGCATCAGCAGTTTTGATGCCTGTCGGATGTCGCGACGGTCGTAGCGTGCCTGTGACTCGTGGTCGCGCGCCACCAGGCCCGCTCCGGGCAGCTGGTGCAGGCGCTGTGCGCGGCGCACCAGGCAGTCCAACCCGAAGACCCGCGACAGCATCCGCCCCAGAACAACCCGGCCTGCCTGGTTGAGGTTCTGCGTATCGATGTCGTCGAACTGGGGTGCCTGAGCCGCAGCGAAGCGGCTGTAGGGGTTGGCCTGCAGGACGTCGCGCAGATTCGCGAACCCGCCAACATGCATCTCATGCAGGGCGATGTCGGCCAGATGTTGGCACAGCAGATCATTGGTTCCATCGAAGATCGTGTACACCCGTGCATCCAGCAGGGCGTGTGCAGCGATGTTGTCTGCACCCGTGCGGTAGCCTTCCCCGCCGCACAGCTGTTGGTAGTCGATGGCGGAATCCAGCATCAGTTCCGACGACAGCACCTTGGTGGCAAGGGAGGCGAACATGCTGCCGGAGATATCGCAGGTGTAGTCTTCTTCAAGCAGAAGGTGGTGGTAAAGCGCATTGCAGATCACGTAGTGGTTGCGGATGCGCGACACTTTGTAGCGCACGTATTCGATGTCATACAGGGAGCCTTTGCCGATCTGTCGGCTCTGCGTCTGCGACAGTGCTTCCCGGTAGAGGCGGCGCAGAAAGCCGCTGGACATGGCCGCCTTGCTGAACCGCGACGCGCACAGGATCTCGGCTGTATCACCCAGTCCCGAGCGGCGCTTGTCGAGCCGCCGGTGAGGGGCTACCCGGATATCGATTTCGTTCAGCCCGTACCCCAGGTTCTTCAGGCCAAGGCTGTCGTAGACCTCGGTGGTTACGAAGCCACCGTCCGAGCGCCGGTGCACGAAGTAACCGAACTGTTTTCCGGCGTACTGGCGGGCGCACACGATCCACCAGTCGGCCTGCGCGCTGAAGGCCTGCCAATGCTTGCTGCCCCGCACGTAGTAGCTGCCATCCTGTTCTTCGTAGGTGGTCTTCATGCGCGACAGGCTCGAGCCATGCTCCGGCTCGGTGAAGGCGATGCCACCGATCACGGGGTTTTCGAGGAAGTCCTCGAAGACCTCGGCCTGCAGCCGGGACGATCCGCTGAGCGCTACGTTGCGCAGGAAAAGCACGGTCACGATCATCGTGTACATGCCCAGCGGCAGGTTGTACTCCGACATCATTTCAATCACTTCGCACATTTCGCGGTGGTTGTGCCGCCCCTCGTGCGCCACCGGAATAGCGGGCAGGCAGATGCCCTCGTCCATCAGTTGCGCCCAGCGCTCCTTGGGCAGCGGCTCCTGCGGCAGCGTATTGCTGTCGAACACGGGCAGCACGTTCTGGATCTGCCGCAGGAAGCTCTCGGTGTCGCGGTGGGTCTTGTTCAGCATGATGGTTCCTTCATCGCAAGTGATTGGGCGAACTCCTCGGTGAAGAAGATCGACAGGGCGCGTCGTCGCGTGCCGTCGATCTCCTGCGCAGCGTTGGCGGAGTAGTCGAAATGGACCATCACGCAGCGTCCGCTGGCGACCTGCTGGCCGCATTGGAAAGCGTTCTGCACGATGGACAGGGACGACCGGCCGATCGCATCAATGCGGGTGTCGATCTCGACGTCGTGCTCTGCGCGGATCTGTTTCAGGAAGTCGATCTCGTAACGGCGCAGGATCAGGCTGAGATCGCGCATGTTTCCGGTTTGGCTGAAATGCAGGAAGATCGGAAGGCGGCCATGCTCGAACCACACCGGCAGCGCAGTGTTGGTGACATGCCCGAGCACATCGACTTCGGAAAATCGCGGGGAGATGACAATGCGCACACGGAGCTCCTTGGAGGCTGGTGAGGTTCATCCGGCGCCGCGCGGGGCGCGTGCCGCCCACGGCAGGGCGACGGCGGCGACGTGCAGCGCGGCACTGAGCCATAGCGCGCCGTCCAGACCGGTTCGATCGGCCACTGCGCCGGCGGCCACCGGGCCGATGGCCTGGCCGGCGGCGAAGGCGAGGTTGAACAGGGCCATCGCGCGGCCGATGCGCGCTGCGGGCAGGTTCTGCCGGACAAGGACCGCGATGGCGGCTGCAGCGATGAAGACGCTTGAGCCGAACACTGCAGCGGAAACAAACAGGCCCGTCGTGCCGCCCAGCAACGGTGCCAGCGTGCCCAGCAGTGACACCGCGCAGCACGCTGACAGCACGTGCGCGCCAGGCCATGCGCCCAGCGCGCGCCGCCAGAGCATTCCCGAACACAGGATTGCGATGCCCAGTACCGTCCACACGGCGATGCCCTGCTGCCAGGACAGTCCGTGGTCGCGCAGCCACGCGAAAATGAAAGTGAGATAGATGATGTAGCCGCCGGCCCAGCAGAAGTAGGCTGCCAGGCAGGCACCCAAGTGCCGAAGTGGCAGCGGCGCAGGGTCGTGCGCTTCTGTGACGGCAGTTGATTCCTGTATCCGGCCGGCCAGTGTCATTGGCCATATCGAGGCGAGGAGCCCAACAGCCCCCAGCACCAGCCACGCCGTTGGCCAGGTTGCGGCCCCATGGATGGCCAGCAGCGGCGCCACGGCCAGGCCGGCGGCAATGATCCCGATGCCGGCGCCGCCGAAGAACAGACCTGTTGCCGCTCCGCGACGGTTGGGTGCATGCCGGTAGTGCAGCAGCACGAGCGTGCTGCCACAGGCCGAGACCCAGGCAGCGCCGACGCCGTTGAGCACACGTTGGGTGCTCAGCCAGGGCAGGGCACCGCTGGCGCCGGTCACGGCGAGAGTGAACACACACAGCCCCAGGCCTGCCTGGAACAAGCGGCGTGCGCTGACCCGGTGCAGAAGCGCATAGGCGGTGCCTGCTCCAAGCACATAGCCGAGCGCATTTGCCGTGTTGAGCCAACCCGCCTGCGCATAGGTCCATTGCAGATCCTCGCGCATGGCGGGAAGCAGCAGTGCGTAGGCAAATCGTCCCAGGCCGTTGGCAACCGCCATCGACAGGCACAGGGCGAAGGCTGGCCACAGTGATGGCAGCACTGCAGGCGAGCCCATCAACACCGTGCTGCGTGGCTCTGTCTGCATTGCTCAAGCCCCCGATGTGATGACCGCGTGACTTATTAAAGCGTTGCTGGTCTACACTGCGAGGTGTCTTGATTGACAAAAAACAATCCAGAATGGACAAACCTGAATTCATCATCGCGGTGCTCGACGGGACGTTGGCGGCCAGCGTGGGCGCGACGCTCGATGTACTGGATTTCGCCAATCGCTCGGCCGAGCGCCTCGGTCAGCCGGCGCTGCGCTGGCGCGTGGTGGGCAGCCGTCGCCAGTTGCGGTTGAGCAATGGCATGACGCTGAAGGCCGATCCGCTGTCCAGCATCAGCGATGGGGCTGCCGGCGTACTGGTCATTCCCAGCCTGGGGCTGGACGGCATGCTCGATGCCAACGGGCACGAGCCCTGCGGACTGGACGCCCGCTACACCGACGGTATTGCATTGCGCCGGTTGGCCATGCCGGATGCCCAGCAACTGGCACGCTTGGCTGCCCACTTCCACGCGCGCGGGGGCAGGGTCTGTGCCAGCTGTTCGGGGGTACTGGTGCTGGGGGAGGCTGGATTGCTCGACGGCCGTCGTGTCACCAGTCATTGGGCATTGGCGGGTCTGCTGCGTCGGCGCTTCCCGCGGGCACGGCTGGATCCGGCCTGCATGGTGGCAGAAGAGGGTCGACTGACCACGGCAGGGGCAGCCATGGCACAGATGGATCTGATGCTGCACCTGGTGCGCCAGTACTCCGGGCGTGACGTGGCCGAGGCGGTCATGCGTTTCCTGCTGGTGGACAGCCGCACCACCCAGGCTCGCTACATGGCCTGGCAGGATGCCGACCACGATGACGACACCGTACGCCGTTTCGAATCGTTGATCGAAACCAGCCTGCCGCATGCTCTGGGCATGCAAGAAGCGGCCCGGCGCCTGCACCTGACCGCGCGCACCCTGGCCCGACGCGTCCATCGGGTAACCGGCAGTTCGCCACGGGTGCTGGTGCAGACGGTACGGATGCGGATGGCTCAGCGGCTTCTGGAGCGGACAGATCTTTCGGTGGAAGATGTCGCCGAGCGGGTTGGCTATGCCAATGCAACGTCGCTGCGGAAGCTGACGTTGAAGATGACGCAGCTGACACCGGCACTGTTGCGCCAGCGGCTCTGAGTACATCCATCATCGCAGCGCCACACGCCCGCGCTATGCTGCGCGCCTGACGCCCGATCCTGCCGCGATGAAGCTCGCCATCCTGTCCCGCAACAGCTCCCTGTACTCCACCCGCCGGCTGGTGGAGGCAGCGCGCGCGCGCGGCCACACCGTGCGCATCCTCGACCCGTTGCGCTGCTACATGCGCATCGCCGCCGATGGCTTCTCGATGCACTACAAGGGTCGGCCGATGACCGGCGTGGACATGGTCATTCCGCGCATCGGAGCCTCCATCACCCGCTATGGCACCGCTGTGCTGCGCCAGTTCGAGCTGATGGGCGCACGCACGCCCAACCCGTCCGATGCGATCCTGCGTTCGCGCGACAAGCTGCGCGCGCACCAGTTGCTGGCAGCCAAGGGCATCGACATGCCGGTCACGGTGTTTGGCGACAACCCCGATGACACCGTCGACCTGCTCTCCATGCTCGGCCCGCCGCCGCACGTGGTGAAGCTCAACGAGGGTACCCAGGGGCGAGGCGTGATCCTCACCGAGAAGGCCAGCGCCTCGCGCGGCATCGTCGAGGCCCTGCGCGGGCTGTATGCCAATTTCCTGATGCAGGAGTTCATCGGCGAGGCCAAGGGCGCCGACCTGCGCTGCTTCGTGGTGGGCGACCAGGTGGTGGCCTCGATGCAGCGGCAGGCGCCGGAAGGTGACTTCCGCTCCAACCTGCACGCCGGCGGCACGGCGGTGGCCGCCAAGGCCAGCCGTGCCGAGCAGCAGGTGGCGGTGCGTTCGGCCAAGGCGCTGGGCCTGTCGGTATGCGGGGTGGACCTGATCCGCTCCGCGCGTGGCCCGCTGGTGCTGGAGGTCAACTCCACGCCGGGGCTGGAGGGGATCGAAGCCGCCTGTGGGGTGGACGTGGCGACACGCATCATCGAACACGTCGAGAAACTTAAAAAACCCTGACTATTCAGTTGCTTGTGATTCTCACCGGCGAATGAGCCCGGGTTTAACATGCCTTTAATCGGCCCCGGCGTAGCCTTCAGCGAACCGCAGCTCTGCCTCTCAGCAGGATCGGTATCGGGATACAACTTCAGACCCAGGCGGGGGCACCGCCTGGGTCTTTTTTATGGCGGGGAAGCGTCCCTTGTGGAGGGCCGGTGACGGCCGTAGAGTGCCCCCATCGTTCCTGGATGGATCGAAGGCTGGCGATGTACCGCATCACGATGATCGCGTTGTTGCTGGGGCTGGTGGGGACTGCTGCGGCCAAGCCGGAGAACCCCGTTGTGCAGATGGACCGCCAGGCGCCGGTGGCCGAGCAGGTGCGGCGGGTTGAAAAGGCCCTGGATGACGGCAACTACAGCGAGATTTCCGCAGACGACCGTGCCCAGGTGCGGCAGGCTCTGGCCCGCATCACCCAGCGGATGGGCGACCACCAGGCGCTGCAGGAACTCCCGCCACAGGTGCAGGCCGAGGTCTTCAACGATCAGGAACGGATCAACACCGTTCTGGCCCGGGCCCACGAGGACAGCCGCCAGATCTGCCAGCACACCCGCACCACCGGCAGCAACATGCCCCGAAGCCGTTGCCTGAGCGTGGCCGAGCGGCGGCGCATCGAAGAAAAGGGCAAGGCGCTGATCCATGACCAGCGCACCTTCAACAACTTCAGTCCGCCCGGCAACCGCTAGGCCGTCCGCCGCCCCGGCGGTTGGCACTTGCTGGCGTGAAGGCGGTGCGAATACAGTCGGCATTCAACCCAAACAAGGATTCGTTTGTCATGAAGCCTCTTCTGATACCTGCAGTCCTGATCCTGGGACTGACCCTGGCCACCACCGTCGCGGCCTCCAAGCGGGCCGGTGAGGTCTTCATCCCGGGCAAGCCGCTGCAGCAGCAGATCGAACGCATCGAAGTCGAGCTCAATGATGGCAAGACCTACAGCGAACTGAAGCCGGCCGATCGCAGCCGTGTGCGCGAGGCGCTGGTACGCATGCGCACCGCCGTCGAGCAGCATCCGAGCCGTGATGCCATGCCTGAACAGGTGCGAACCGATGTCTTCAACGACCAGGAGATCGTGAACACGGTTTTGACACAGGCGCGTGAAGATAGTCGTCTAATATGCCAACGTGAAAAGGTCATCGGTTCGAACCGGTCCACCACACAGTGCATGACCGTCGCCGAGCGTGAGCGGTACAAGGACAAGGCACAGCACGATCTGAGCAAGGCTCAGCACGTCGGCAAAATCGTCAATTAGAGGTGACAGTGAGAATCCTGGTAATCGAAGACAACAGCGACATTGCGGCCAACCTGGGCGACTACCTGGAGGACCGGGGGCACACCGTGGACTTCGCGGCTGACGGGGTTACCGGTCTGCACCTGGCCGTGGTGCACGAGTTCGACGCGATCGTGTTGGATCTCAACCTGCCAGGCATGGACGGCATTGAGGTCTGCCGCAAGTTGCGCAATGAAGCGCGCAAGCAGACCCCGGTGCTGATGCTCACTGCCCGCGATTCGCTGGACAACAAGCTGGCCGGCTTCGATTCCGGCGCAGACGACTACCTGATCAAGCCGTTTGCGCTGCAGGAAGTGGAAGTGCGTCTGAACGCCCTGTCGCGACGCGGCAAGGGGGTGCAGACCCGCGTGCTGGAAACCGGTGATCTGGAATACAACCTGGACACGCTGGAAGTGCGCCGCCAGGGCAAGCTGCTGCAGCTCAACCCGACCGCACTGAAGATCCTGCAGGCGCTGATGGAAGCGGCCCCCGCCGTGGTGACCCGCCAGGAGCTGGAAACCCGCGTGTGGGGCGAGGAACTGCCCGACTCGGATTCGCTGCGCGTGCACATCCATGGCCTGCGTGCGGTGGTCGACAAGCCGTTTGAAGTGCCGCTGATCCAGACCCGCCATGGCATCGGATACCGCATCGCCACCCCGGAAGCCTGATTCGGTGGCAACCAAGGGGGAGCGCCGGCGCACGCCATATCGGCGGCGCCTGCGCAGCCGCATCATCGTGTCGTTCGTGTTGTTGGGCTTCTGCCTGACAACTCTGTTCGCGTTCGCCACCAACTGGGCCCGCATGCGGGTGGAAAACCAGTTGGTGGAAGACGTGATCAACCACAACATCGAAGAGTACGCGCGCCGCTTCTACGAGCATCCGGGGCGCAATCCGGCGGTGCCCGTGCAGCAGATCCGGGCATACGCCTACTCGGCGGACAAGTTCGACAAGGCCCGTGAATCCTGGCCGCAGTGGGCCGACCTGCAGAATGGCAACTACAACCTGAGTGGCACCGACGAGCAGGGCCAGCCGTACGCCTACAAGCTGGCGGTGCGCAAGGCCGACGACGCCTGGTTCTTCCTCGCCTATGACATGACCGACAGCGTGCGCGGCGGCAAGCAGCTCAACCGCGCGCTGGTGCTGTCGGTGCTGGTGTTCAGCGTGCTGTCGCTGGTGCTGGGGTGGTGGTCGGCGTCGAAGGTGATGAAACCAGTGTCAGATCTGGCCGCGCGGCTGCGCGCCTATCGCGGCGGCACCAGTGATCCCGAGCCGTTGGCGCCACGCTTCCCCGACGACGAAGTGGGGCAGCTGGCCCAGGCACTGGACGACTATTCGTCGCGGCTGACCGAGGTGGTGCAGCGCGACCGCGAGTTCAATGCAGACGTCAGCCACGAGCTGCGCACGCCGCTGGCGGTGATCCGAGGCGCCACCGAGCTGCTGCTGACCCGGCCCGGCCTGGACGAAAAGGTGCTGCAGCGCCTGCAGCGCATCCAGCGTGCCGAGCAGCAATGCAGCGATCTGATCGGTGCGCTGCTGTTGCTGTCGCGCAACGAGCGCGGGCAGGGCACCAGCAACGTGGCCCGCGTGGCCGAGCAGCTGCTGGACGCGCATCGTGCGCAGCTGGGTGGCAAGCCGCTGGAGCTGCTGCTGGAAGGTGAGCGCAACCTGGTGATCGATGCGCCCGAGGCGGCGCTGTCGGTGGCGCTGGGCAACCTGATCGGCAATGCCGTGAAGTACTCGCAGGACGGTGAGGTACGCGTGTTCGTCGGCACCAATTCGGTGTCGGTAACCGACAGCGGCCCGGGCCTGAGCGAGGAAGACGCAGCCAAACTATTCCAGCGCGGGTACCGCGGTACCCATGCCGGCCACTCGCAGGGCGGCGGTATTGGTCTGTCGATCGTCAGTCGCCTGTGCGATCTGTACGGCTGGCAGGTGAGCGTGCGCCCCGGTGGCCAGCGCGGTGTGATCGCTACCCTGACGTTCTCGCCGAAGCCGTTGTAAGGGCCCCCGCTTTGGTGGGTGCCGACCTTGGTCGGCACGAACCCTGCCGACCTTGCATCGCGCCCTGTGTCGCTTGTGGCACTGAATGCCCCGCACGTGAGCATCGCATCAGCGGCCCAACACGACACCACCGTGATCGCTGCCGCGTCCTGCGCGTGTT
Source organism: Stenotrophomonas maltophilia (assembly GCF_002138415.1). Lineage (NCBI taxonomy): Bacteria > Pseudomonadati > Pseudomonadota > Gammaproteobacteria > Lysobacterales > Lysobacteraceae > Stenotrophomonas > Stenotrophomonas maltophilia. The sequence goes on along the minus strand of NZ_CP015612.1, from coordinate 3,631,115 downwards.
CCAGTGCACGCATTGGCAAGCCCACGCCGCACTTGGGAATTTCCTTACAGATCGCCGTGTGTGGCGATGGCCTGATGACCTGGCCGGGGCAGGTGCCTTGGCCGGGATTGGCGTCCTGAAAAAAAACCAACATTCAGCAAACTTCCGGCTGGCGTCGGCCTGTCGTGGAAAATGCACCGCGTGCCTTGTTTCGGCGGGCGGTGCGTGGGGATTCGTCAGAATCCGCTGGAGTCTTTTTGCTGATTGTTGGGTCTCCGGTACGCCAACCCGCACCGTCCGCCACCTTGCATCCGCAGGTGGCCCGCCGTCTGCGAGGAGCTCCACCATGTCCACCCGCCCGCTGTTCCCCCAGTTGCACGCCCTGATCGGCGATGCCGCCAACCTGCTGCCTGCCGACGTCGCCGAGCGTGTCGAGGTTCTGCTGGATGACCCCAAGGACCTGCTGCCCGCCCTGCTGGCGCGCATGGACGGCCGCGACGCCGCCGACGGCCAGCCGCTGGACGTGCAGGGGGCCAGCCCGGCGCAGGCAGCCACGATGGCCGGCCTCAGCCGCACGCTTGCCGGCCTGAACACCCTGATCCAGCTACTGCACGCCGCCGAAATCGCACGAGAGCAGGGCGGTGCCCGCCAACAGCTCAATCCCGATGTGGTTGACGGCCTGCTGCTGGGCGCCCGCGAACTCGCCCGCTACGCCCGCCTGCAGCTGGAGTAGATTCCCGCCACGCGTGGAGTTGCTTGGTAGATCCACGCCATGCGTGGAGTTGCTTGGTAGATCCACGCCATGCGTGGATGCACTTCGGTAGTGCCGGCCGCTGGCCGGCAACCAGGCCTCAACCCCCGGCCAGCCCCAGGTACCGCGCATGCAGCTGTTCCACCTGCACCTGCAGGTCCTCCGGCTGCCCATCATTGACCACTACGTCATCGGCCAGCGCCAAGCGCTGTGCGCGGCTGGCCTGCGCAGCAATCATCCGGTCGGCCAGCGCCGCGTCGATAGCATCGCGCTGCATCAGCCGCGCGTGCTGCACGGCTTCGGGCGCATCCACCAGCAACACCCGGTCCAGCCACGGATAGGCCTTCCGCCCACCCACCTCGGTCAGCAGCGGAATCGCGGCAATCGCATAGGCGCTTTCAGCCTGCTCGCACTGCTGTTGCATCAGCAGGCGGATGGCCGGGTGGGTGATGGCTTCCAATGCCGTCCGCTCGGCCGGGTCGGCAAACACATGGGCGCGCAGCCGGGCCCGGTCCAGGCCGCCATCGGCCAGCAGCATGTCGGCGCCGAAACGCTCGGCAATGCGGGCCAGCGCCGGGCTGCCGGCGGCCACCACGGCGCGGGCGGCCAGATCGGCGTCGGCCACCACGATCCCCAGCGCCTCGAAGCGCCGGGTTACTTCGCTCTTGCCGGAGGCGATGCCCCCGGTCAGGCCAACCACATAGCGGCTCATGGGAAATTCCCTCAGCGCAGCCCGCTCATCACCATGTACTGCTCCACCAGTGGCGCGCCCCACATGAAGTACAGCCAGCCTGCAACGGCCAGATACGGCCCGAACGGAATCGGCGTGGCACGGTCACGGCCCCGGCTGTACAGCCAGATCGAGCCGATGATGGCACCCAGCACCGACGACAGCAGGATGATCGGCAGGATGCCCTTCAGCCCGCACCAGGCACCCAAGGCCGCCAGCAGCTTGAAGTCGCCGTGGCCCATGCCTTCCTTGCCGGTCAGCTGCTTGAACAGCCACCAGACCGTCCACAGCGACAGGTAACCCACCGCCGCGCCCACCAGGGCGGGCTTGGCCGGCATGTACAGGTTGTCGATGCTGCCTATCAGTCCCAGCCACATCAGGGGCAGGGTCAACTGGTCGGGTAGCAGCTGCGTGCGCAGGTCGATGCCGGACAGGGCAATCAGGAAGCAGGTCAGCACGATGGCGCCGAAGCCCTGCCAGCCAAAGCCGAACTGCCAGACGCAGGCCAGCACCAGCAACGAGGTCAGCGCCTCCACCAGCGGGTACTGCGGCGAGATCGGCGCCTTGCAGTGGCGGCACTTGCCGCCCTGGATGATCCAGCTGAACAGCGGGATGTTCTCGTACCAGCTCAGCTTGTGCTTGCAGTGCGGGCAGTGCGACGGCTCCACCACGATCCCCGGTGGGGGTGGCTCATAGAAGTCCGGTTCCTCCAGGACCTCGCGCGCATCGCGCTTCCACTGCCACTCCAGCCGCTTGGGCAGCCGCAGGATGACCACGTTCAGGAAACTGCCCAGCAGCAGTCCCAGGGCGGCCGCGGCGGGGTAGCCGAGGCCGGGATGCTGGTCGAGAAAAGCCATGTATGTGTTATCCGACGACGGCGCCGAGTTTGAAGATGGGAAGGTACATGCCGATGACAATGCCGCCTACGATGGTGCCAATGAATACCATGATCATCGGTTCCAGCAGGCTGCTCAGGGCATCCACAGTATTGTTGACTTCCTGCTCATAATACTCGGCCACCTTGAACAGCATGGCATCCAGCGCGCCGGCCTCCTCGCCGATGCCGGTCATCTGAATGACCATGTGCGGGAACAGGTTGGTCTGCTTCATGGCCATATTGACTGGATAGCCGACCGAGACATCGTCGCGCATGCGCAGCACGGATTCTTCGTAAACCTTGTTGCCAGTGGCGCCGGCCACGATGCCCAGCGCCTCCACCAGCGGCACGCCGGCCTTGAAGGTGACTGCCGTGGTGCGGGCGAAGCGGGCGATCGAGCTATTGTGCATCAACTGACCGATCACCGGGACCTTCAGGATCAGGCGGTCGAACGAGTGCTGCATCGAGGGTGAGCGCTTGTAAGCCATCAGGAGGCCGACGCCGCCACCCACAAGGATGATCAGAAGCAGCCACCACCAGGACAGCATGAGACGAGATGCCCCCACGATCATCTGGGTGAAGGCCGGAAGGTCGGCACCGAAGCTCTTGAAGACCTCCTCGAATTGCGGGACGACGAACATCAGCAGGATTGCAGATACGACAAAGGCCACCACGACAACCATCGCCGGATAGAACAGGGCTTTTTTGATCTTGCCCTTGAGGGCTTCCATGTTCTCTTTGTAGGTGGCGACCGTGTCCAGTACGGTTTCCAGAACGCCGGCGCCCTCACCAGCACGCACCAAATTCCGGTAGAGCTCGTCGAACTGCACCGGATGCTTGCTGATGGCCTCATGCAGTGAAGAGCCGCCTTCGATGTCCGTGCGGACGCTCTCAACCATCTTCTTCATGCGGGGGTTCTTGTGCCCGCTGCCGATGATCTCCAGCGCTGAAACAATCGGCACGCCGGACTTCATCATCGTCGCCATCTGGCGGCTGAAGAAGGCAATGTCCTTGGGCTTGATCGGCTTACCCGCTGCACCGAACAGCGGCTTGGGTTTGGCCTTGACCTGACCCGGATTGATCCCCTGACGACGTAGCTCCGCTTTGAGCAAGTTGGCGTTCTTTGCCAATTGCTCGCCTTTCATCTTCACGCCCCGCCTGTCGGTCCCCTCCCAGACAAACGGTTGCAATTCCAAGGTACTACGCGCTACAGGCTCTTTCTTGATAGCGGTGCGACTCACAGACATGTTGGCTCCCCAAGGCCCGCCATCCCCAGGCAGGCATCATGAGCGGCGATGGTAGCCGGTTCAGGGCCGTCCGGGGAGCCTGCTGGCGTGACGCTGCGCAGGGTTTTCGACCTGACGAGACGAAAGGTGACGTACCGCGTCACATTGCCGCGTCCATCGCAGATTCGGTCAAAGGGGGTTCCCATCAGCGAAATTGCTGCCATCATGGGCGCGGGGAAATCTAGGGGGAGGCGTGCCCGGGTTGGCACGCAACCTGCGTTGATCCACCCGCAGGGCGCCGGACCCGCTCAACCAGTGTCGCCCGGTCCGATCCGGTGCACTGAACTCAACCACCACTATCTTGGGGATGTATCAAATGAAGAACCAGAAGGGCTTCACCCTTATCGAACTGATGATCGTCGTTGCGATCATCGCCATCCTGGCCGCCATTGCTCTGCCTGCTTACCAGGACTACACCGTGCGCGCACGCGTCTCGGAAGGTCTCACCCTTGCTTCGGCTGCGAAGACCATTGTCGCTGAGAATGCAAGCAATGGCTCCGCCGATCTGGGCCAAGGCTACGCTTTTGACAGCACCACTGCCGCTACCAAGAACGTCGATACCATTGCAGTTGCACCGACGACTGGCGTCATTTCGGTTGGTATGAAGGACAATGCCAAGGCTGTTGCGTTTAAGCTGATCCCCAAGAGCGGTGGCGACGCTTTGAAGGCGGGCGAAGTGCCGGGTGATGTGATTACTTGGACCTGTGAGGTTTCCAGCGACGCGAACAACAAGTACGTGCCGTCTGAGTGCCGCAAGGGCGCTGCGCAGGAATAATCGGGCTCGGGTGGGTCGGTAGCCCATTCAGGTCATATAGAGAAGAAAGCCCCTTATCCGCGAGGAAGGGGCTTTCTTTTTTGCTGGCATGTGGGGGGCCATCCTCAAGGGGAAGAGGAATGAATAAAGGTTTCACGCTCATCGAGCTGATGATCGTCATCGCTATCGTCGCGATTCTGGCTGCACTGGCTCTTCCTGCCTATCAGGACTATACCGTGCGTGCGCGTGTCGCGGAGGCGCTAGTCGGAGTGGGCTCTTATAAGTCACTGATTGCAGAGAATATCGCCGCGCAGGCAAGGCTAGCTGTTTCCGCCTGTGACAACATGTCGGGACTTGTTGGGAAGACCACAAACGTCGAGACGGTCGAATGTGAAGGGAAAGGTATCCTTAAGGTCACAACAACCGATCGCGCAGGTGCAATCGAACTATTGCTCACACCGACTCTCGGCGGGGATTCAGCAATAAGTTGGACATGCTCGGTTAAGACTGGAGAGCAGCAACGCGTTCCTGCAGAGTGCCGTGATTGAGTTGCGACCGCAGCTGACTTCGACGAACGAGCATCTTTCGGATGACGTTACCATGTTGGTGGCAATCCGGATCGTAACCATGCTGTGATTCTAGGTGGCTGGTGCGACTGAAGGGCTTTGTTGCTACTGAAGGTAGTGGCAGGCTCTGGTGTGCCCTTTGCCGTGCCCTTAGAAGGTGCCCGGCGATGCATGACTCGTAAGCCAAGGATTTCTATGAATGCCGTAACCACCGCCAATCTCGTCGGCATCACCGGGCTGGCCCGCCGCTTGGTCCAGGATGGGGCCTTGGACGAGGCCACCGCCCGCGACGCCATGGCCAAGGCCGCGGCCGCCCGCCAGCCGCTGCCTACCTGGTTCGCGCAGAACAAGCTGGTCAGTGCCTCACAGCTCGCCGCCGCCAACGCGGTCGAGTTCGGCATGCCGCTGTTCGACGTGTCCACGTTCGACGCCAGCCAGAACGCAATGAGCCTGGTCAGCGAGGAGCTGCTGCGCAAGCACAACGTGCTTCCGCTGTTCAAGCGCGGTGGCAAGCTGTTCGTGGGCACCAGCAATCCGACCCATGCGCTGGACGAGATCAAGTTCCACACCAATCTGGTGGTGGAACCGATCCTGGTCGATGAAGACCAGATCCGCCGGACGTTGGAGCAATGGCACGCCAGCCACGACACTCTTGGCGATGCCTTGGGCGGCGACGACGAAGGCATGGGCAACCTGGATGTCGCGGCCGGTGACGAAGATCTCGGCGCCAGCAGCGGCGACTCCGGCATCGACGCCAAGGGCGACGACACCCCGGTGGTGAAGTTCGTCAACAAGGTGCTGGTCGATGCCATCCGCAAGGGCGCTTCGGACATCCACTTCGAGCCCTACGAAGACGATTACCGCGTGCGACTGCGCATCGACGGCCTGCTGAAGATGGTGGCGCGCGCGCCGGTGAAGTTGAACCAGCGCATCGCCGCGCGCCTGAAGGTGATGGCGCAGCTGGACATCGCCGAGAAGCGCGTGCCGCAGGACGGTCGCATCAAGCTCAACCTGTCCAAGACCAAGCAGATCGACTTCCGCGTCAGCACGCTGCCGACCCTGTTCGGCGAGAAAGTGGTGCTGCGTATCCTCGATGGCAGCGCGGCCAAGCTGGGCATCGACAAGCTGGGTTACGAGCCGGATCAGCAGAAGTTGTTCCTGGAGGCCATCCACAAGCCGTACGGCATGGTGCTGGTGACCGGCCCGACCGGTTCGGGCAAGACGGTGTCGCTGTACACGGCGCTGGGCATCCTCAACGATGAGACGCGCAACATCTCCACCGCCGAAGACCCGGTGGAAATCCGCCTGCCCGGGGTCAACCAGGTGCAGCAGAACAACAAGCGCGGCATGACCTTCGCTGCGGCGCTGCGCTCGTTCCTGCGACAGGATCCGGACATCATCATGGTCGGCGAAATCCGCGACCTGGAGACGGCCGAGATTGCGATCAAGGCGGCGCAGACCGGCCACATGGTGCTGTCCACGCTGCATACCAACGATGCGCCGCAGACCATCGCGCGCCTGATGAACATGGGCATCGCGCCGTACAACATCACCAGCTCGGTGACGCTGGTGATCGCCCAGCGCCTGGCGCGCCGGCTGTGCAACAACTGCAAGCGTCCGGCCAATCTGCCGGAGCATGCGTTGCTGGTCGAGGGCTTCACCCAGGCGCAGCTGGATGCAGGCATTGAGCTGTACGAGGCGGTGGGCTGCGATGAGTGCACCGAGGGCTACAAGGGCCGTACCGGTCTCTACCAGGTGATGCCGATGACCGATGAGATCGCCACGATCGTGCTGGCCGGTGGCAATGCGCTGCAGATTGCCGAGGCGGCGCAGCAGATCGGGGTGAATGATCTGCGGCAGTCGGCGTTGAAGAAGGCGGCGGCGGGTGTGACCAGCCTGGCCGAGATCAATCGCGTTACCAAAGATTGATGTAGATCCACGCCATGCGTGGATGATCCGCCCGGGATCCGGCAGTAGATCCACGCCATGCGTGGATGGCGTCGGCCGGCTTCGGGTCAGAGCCCTTTCCTGCGGAAAGGGATCCGACCCGGCCCTTACTCCATCCCCAGCTTCTTCAGCTTGTAGCGCAGCGCGCGGAAGGTAATCCCCAGCTGCGCAGCAGTGCGGGTCTTGTTCCAGCGGTTCTCTTCCAGCGCGCGCTGGATGGCGCTGCGTTCCAGCTGCTCGATGTACGAGGGCAGGGCGGCGCTGCCGGGCTGCAGGTCGGCCACGGCTTCGGCGGGCGCGGCACTGCCGGGCGCACGCGGCGCGTGCTGCGGCAGGCGCAGGTCATCGGCGCCGATACAGTCTTCCTCGGCCAGCGCCAGCGCGCGTTCCAGGATGTTCTCCAGCTCGCGCACGTTGCCGGGGAAGGCGTACTGCGCCAGTGCCTCCAGCGCCGAGGGCGCCAGCAACGGGGTGGCACGGCCGTGGCTGCGGGCCAGGCGTGCCAGCACGGCGGCGGCCAGTTCCGGCAGGTCCTGGCGGCGCTCGCGCAGCGGCGGCACCTTCAGTTCAATCACGTTGATGCGGTAGTACAGGTCGTGGCGGAAGCGCCCGTCCTCGACCAGCTCGGCCAGGTCCTTGTGGGTGGCCGAGAGGATGCGTACGTCCACCGGCTCTTCGTTGGCCGCACCGACCGCACGCACCGACTTTTCCTGGATCGCGCGCAGCAACTTCACCTGCATCTGCAGCGGCAGTTCGGCCACTTCGTCCAGGAACAGGGTGCCGCCGTGCGCGGCCTGGAACAGACCGGGCTTGTCGGCATGCGCACCGCTGAAGCTGCCCTTGCGGTGGCCGAAGAACTCGCTTTCCATCAGCTCGCCGGGAATGGCACCGCAGTTGACCGGTATGAACGGACCAGCTGCGCGCGCGCCCTGGGCGTGGATGGTGCGCGCGACCAGTTCCTTGCCCACGCCCGATTCACCGAGGATGTAGACCGGTGCCTGGCTGCGCGCAACCTTGCCGATGGTGGTGCGCAGCACGTCCATGGCCGGCGAAGCACCCAGCAGGCGTGCGCCTTGTTCGGCGGTGGGGCCGGGCGCGGGGCGCTCGGCGTTGTTGAGTTCCAGCGCATGCTTGACCAGGCCGCGCAGCACCGAGATGTCCACCGGTTTGCTGACGAAGTCGAAAGCGCCGGCTTTCAGCGCTTCCACGGCCAGGTCCATGCTGCCGAACGCGGTGATCATCGCCACCGGCGTGCGCGGGTAGTGCTGGGCGATCTCGCTGACCAGCTCGATGCCGTTGCCGTCCGGCAGCCGCATGTCGGTGATGCACAGGTCGTACGGATTGCTGGCCAACAGCTCGCGTGCTTCGGCCAGGTTGGCGGCGGTACTGATGCGCAGCCCCATGCGGCCGAGGGTCAGTACCAGCAGTTCGCGGATGTCGCGTTCATCGTCGACGACGAGGGCGCTGCGGGTTTCGTTCATGGGCGTGAAAGATAAACGAGGGGGCTGGAAGCGACAAATGTTTGACGCACAGAATCGGAATCAGGTGGGCAGCAGCGTGTGCGGGCCGGGCAGCACCAGGCGGAAGCAGGAGCCGCCTGCCGGCACCGGGATGTAGTCGAGCCGTGCCTGGTTGGCGCGGCACAGCTCGCGGGCGATATACAGGCCCAGTCCGGTGCCGTGCTCGGAGGTGGTGAAGAACGGACGGAACAGCTGTGCGGCCACGCTCTCGGGAATACCGGGGCCGCGGTCCATCACGTCGATCACCGCGCTGCGCTCGTGCTGCGCCACGCGCAGGCGCACGCGTGCAGGCTGCTGGCCGATGCGGCCGTACTTCAGTGCGTTGTGCACCAGCACGGTCAGCACCTGGTAGAGATGCTTCGTGTCGACCTGCGCCATCACTGCGGTGTCGCTGATGATCGGTTCGATGCTGTCGGTCTCCAGCGTCTGGCCCTGCTTGTACTCCAGAACGAAGCGGCGCACGAAGGCGACCAGGTCGACGTTCTCGGGCGTGGCGCGTTCGCGACGGGCGAGGCCAAGTACGCTTTCGACGATGCCGTTGGTGCGCTGGCACTGCTGGCGGATGATCTGCAGCAGACGGCGGTCGCTTTCGTTGAAACCGGTGCCTTCCTCCAGCAGCTGCACGGCGTAGTTGATCGCCGCCAGCGGATTACGGATTTCATGGGCGAGGCTGGCCGAGAAGCGGCCCATTGCCGAGAGGGTGAGCGATTCGGCGCGGCGCGAGACCACGCTGGAGTCGTCCAGGAACACCAGGGCCAGCTCGCTGCCGGCCAGCAGGCGGGCGAAGCGCGGTTGCACTTCCGGCTGGTCGGGGTTGAGCTGCAGCGGCAGTTCGTCCTGGGCCCAGCCGTTGCGCCAGCGCTGCAGGCGGCGCGCCAGTTCCGGCGCGGCACTGGCCAGATCCAGGCGTCCTGTCTCACCGATGCCGTCGTTGTCGCCGAGCAGCATCGAGGCCGCTTCATTGGCCAGGGTGATGCGGTTGTCGGCGTCCACCACCAGCACGCCGGTGCGCATGCGGCGGATGATCAGTTCGTTGATCTGGAACAGGTTGGCCACTTCGTCGCCGCGCTGGTTGGCCAGCTGCTGGTTGCGACGCGCGCGGCTGCCTACCTGGTAGCTGATGAAGGCCAGTGCCAGGTAGCTGGTGGCGAACATGGCCAGCTCGGCCAGGGTGCGGGTGGGGTCGCCGCCTTCGAGCACCTTCCAGAGGTATTCGGTACCGGTGGCCAGGCTGGCAGCGACCGCCAGGCCCAGGCCCCAGCTCAACGGCAGCAGGGTGGCGGCGGCGGCGATGTTGAACAGCAGCGACATCGAGATGCCGGCGCTGGCGCCGGGCAGGGCGTGTGCCAGCAGGGTGGCGGCGATGATGTCCACCAGCACGCTGCTGACCACGATCGGGCGCAGCCAGCGTTCGTTGCGGCCAATTGCCAGGGCCAGCAGCGACAGCAGCAGGTAGATGGCCGCGACGGTATCGGCCAGGCGCGGGTGATGGGCCTCGCCGACCATGCCTGACAGGGGGCTGTACAGCAGGCCGGCGATGACCGCGGCGATCAGCACCCGGTACAGCGCGAAGAAGTACAGCTCACGCCGCGGGATCGATTCGATGCGGTCGATCAATGAAGCACTGGGTGACACGCCGGAACTCCCCTTCTGGCTGCCTGGGTCTGGAATCTGCGGCGGGCCTGCCTGGCATCCCCTGAAGCCGGGCGGGATCGTCGCTTCGATGTGGCCTGCGGTGGAAGCCGTCGAGCACCCCCGACTCTACACACCTTGGTTGACCAGTATAGGGCCCCCGGACAGGTGCCGCCGGAGCGCCCTGGATCGCGCATTTGGCCCGCTGTGGATACCGGTGGCCAACGCCGGCCCGGGCGCAACTGCCTGAATGACGGTGGAAATCTGGCCGGCTCTGGCGTTTTGTACAGACTTCTTTGCGCCCCGGCGCCGGCTCGGCCACAATAGTGGGCCCGCCGCGGTCCATGCCGGCGCCCCGCCGGGGCCCTGAGGAATTGCGTGCGGTCGTTCCTATTCCCACGGTGACGCATGAATTTCCACGAATACCAGTCAAAACAACTGCTTGCCGAGTACGGCATCCCGGTCCCGGCCGGCAAGGTCGCTGCGACCCCGGACGAAGCGGTTGCCGCTGCCAACTCCCTGGGCCAGGGCCCCTGGATGGTGAAGGCGCAGATCCACGCTGGCGGCCGCGGCAAGGCTGGCGGCGTCAAGTTCTGCAAGACCACCGACGACGTGAAGGCCGCTGCGGCCAAGATGCTCGGCACCAAGATGGCCACCTACCAGACCGCTGGCGTTGAACTGCCGGTCAACCTGGTGCTGGTGACCACCGCCGGCGAGATCGTCAAGGAACTGTACCTGTCGGTGCTGGTTGACCGTGGCACCAAGACCATCACCTACATCGCCTCTTCGGAAGGCGGCGTGGAGATCGAGCAGGTCGCCGCTGAAACCCCGGAGCTGATCCACTCGCTGAACGTCGACTTCGTCGAAGGCGTGCAGGGTTACCACGGCCGCGATTTCGGCTTCAAGCTGGGCCTGACCGCCAAGCAGGCCGGCCAGTTCGCCAGCATCATGGTGAACCTGTACCGCCTGTTCAACGAAAAGGACCTGGCCCTGGTTGAAATCAACCCGCTGGCCATCCTGGACGACGGCAACCTGTACGCGCTGGACGGCAAGTTCGACAGCGACGACAACGCCGCCTTCCGCCAGAAGGCACTGGTCGCCATGCGCGACAAGACCCAGGAAGATCCGACCGAAGTGATCGCTTCGGAGCTGGACATCAACTACGTCACCATGGACGGCAACATCGGCTGCATGGTCAACGGCGCAGGCCTGGCCATGGCCACCATGGACGTCATCAAGCTCAACGGCGGCGAGCCGGCGAACTTCCTGGACGTGGGCGGCGGTGCCAACAAGCAGCGCGTCATCGAAGCGTTCAAGCTGATCCTGTCCTCGGACAAGGTTGAAGGCATCTTCGTCAACATCTTCGGCGGCATCGTCCGCTGCGACATGATTGCCGAAGGCATCATCGCCGCCGTGAAGGAAGTGGGCGTCAAGGTTCCGGTCGTGGTGCGCCTGGAAGGCACCAACGTGGAAGAAGGCAAGCAGCTGCTGCGTGACAGTGGCATGGCCATCATCCCGGCTGACAACATCAACGATGGCGCCAAGAAGATCGTTGAAGCTGTCAAGAACGCTGCCTGATCCGACACCAAGGAATTCCCATGTCTGTTTTGATTAACAAGAACACCAAGGTGATCGTGCAGGGCTTCACCGGCCAGCAGGGCACCTTCCACGCCACTCAGATGATCGAGTACGGCACCCAGGTTGTTGGCGGCGTGACCCCGGGCAAGGGTGGCACCACCCATATCGACCTGCCGGTCTTCAACACCGTTGCCGACGCCGTGCAGAGCACCGGCGCCAACGCTTCGGTCATCTACGTGCCGCCGCCGTACGCGGCCGACGCGATCCTGGAAGCCGCTGCTGCCGGCATCAAGGTCATCGTCTGCATCACCGAAGGCATCCCGGTGCTGGACATGCTGCGCGTCAAGAACGTGCTGACCCGTTCGCATCCGGACACCGTGCTGATCGGGCCGAACTGCCCGGGCGTCATCACCCCGGGTGAGTGCAAGATCGGCATCATGCCGGGCCACATCCACCAGCCGGGCAAGATCGGCATCGTGTCGCGTTCGGGCACCCTGACCTATGAAGCGGTCAAGCAGACCACCGAAGTCGGCCTGGGCCAGTCCACCTGCATCGGCATCGGTGGTGACCCGATCAATGGCCTGAACTTCGTCGACTGCCTGAAGCTGTTCAACGAAGACCCGCAGACCGAAGGCATCATCATGGTTGGCGAAATCGGCGGTGACGCCGAAGAAGCCGGCGCCGAGTACATCAAGAACCACGTGAAGAAGCCGGTTGTCGGTTTCATCGCCGGTGCGTCGGCTCCGGCCGGCAAGCGCATGGGCCACGCCGGTGCGATCGCCTCGGGCGGCAAGGGCACTGCAGAAGGCAAGTTCGCTGCCATGGAAGCTGCCGGTGTCGTCACCGTCCGCTCGCCGGGCGACCTGGGCGCTGCCATCGCCAAGCTGGTGAAATAAGATCGCCTGCCTCCGGCAGACGATTCTGTAGAGCCGGCCGCTGGCCGGCTGCTTCAAACAGAAAGGCCGCCTCCGGGCGGCCTTTCTGCGTCTGGCCCCGGCCATCCAGGCAAGCCCATCCACGCATGGCGTGGATCTACTGAGCCGGGGCTGTCCACGCAGTGAGCGCGCCCGGCGCGCGCATGGCGCGGCGCTACAATGGCGGCATTGCAACCACAGGCTGGATTCCCATGGCTTCGATCCGCATCGCGATGGCGCAGTTCGATTTCCCGGTCGGCGATGTCGCCGGCAACACCGAGCGCATCATCGAGATGATCGGCCAGGCGCGCGACGAGTATGGCGCCGAGCTGGTGATGTTCCCCGAGCTGGCGGTGAGCGGTTATCCGCCGGAAGACCTGCTGCTGCGCCCGGGCTTTCTGTACGAGTGCGAGCAGGCGATGGCCCGCATCGCTGCTGCCTGCCGTGGCATCACCGCCGTGGTCGGCTGGCCGCAGGCCGCCGGCGCGGTGGTCTACAACGCCGCCAGCGTGCTGCGTGACGGCCTGGTCGAGCAGACCTACCGCAAGCGCGAGCTGCCCAACTACGCGGTGTTCGATGAGCGCCGCTACTTTGATGTCGATCCGGATGGCGGCAGCTGCGTGTTCGAGGTCAATGGCATTCCGGTGGGCCTGCTGATCTGCGAGGACCTGTGGTTTGCCGAGCCGCTGGCTGACACCATGCGCGCCGGCGCGCAGCTGGTGGTGGTGCCGAATGCTTCGCCGTACGAGCGTGGCAAGCACGCCCAGCGCGACGCCGTGTTGGCCGCGCGCACCCGCGAAAGCGGCGCGGCGATCGCCTACCTCAACGTGGTCGGTGGCCAGGACGCGCTGGTGTTCGATGGCGCCTCGGTGGTGGCCGATGGTGACGGCACGGTTCATCCCGCCGCCGCCGCCTTTGTCGACCAGTGGCTGGTGGTGGAGTACGACGGTGAAACCCGCCGCTTCATGCCGCACGTGTGGATGGACGACGGCGACGAGAGCATGGACGCGCTGGCTTGGCGCGCGGTGACCCGTGGCATCCAGGACTATTGCCGCAAGAACGGCTTCAAGAAGGTGTGGCTGGGCCTGTCCGGCGGCATCGACTCGGCGATCGTGCTGGCCATGGCGGTGGACGCGATGGGCGCGGAGAACGTGACCGCCGTGCGCCTGCCCTCGCGCTACACCGCGGGCCTGTCCAACGACCTGGCGGCCGAACAGTGCCAGGCACTGGGCGTGAAGCTGGAGGCGGTGTCGATCGAACCGGCGTTCAAGGGCCTGATGGAGTCGCTGGCGCCGATGTTCGAAGGCACGACCGCGGACGTGACCGAAGAGAACCTGCAGTCGCGCAGCCGTGGCGTGATCCTGATGGCGCTGGCCAACAAGTTCGGCGGCCTGCTGCTGACCACCGGCAACAAGAGCGAGTACGCGGTCGGCTACGCCACCATCTACGGCGATATGTGCGGTGGCTATGCACCGCTGAAGGACCTCTACAAGACCGAGGTGTTCGGTCTTTCCAAGTGGCGCAACACCGTGGGGGGCGTGCCGGTGATCCCGCCGGCGGTGATCAGCCGCCCGCCGTCGGCCGAGCTGCGCGAGAACCAGCTGGACCAGGACTCGTTGCCGGCCTATGACGTGCTGGACGGCATCCTGTACCGCTACATCGACCAGGAGCAGTCGCGCACGGAGATCGTGGCCGCCGGCTACGACGCGGCCGTGGTCGACCGCGTGCTGCGCCTGGTGCGCATCAGCGAGTGGAAGCGGCACCAGGCCGCGCCAGGGCCGAAGGTCTCGCGCCGGGCATTCGGCCGCGAGCGTCGTTACCCGATCAGCAACGGCTACAAGGGCTGAAGCAGCGGTTGGCGGGTAGTGCAGGCCGCTGGCCGGCAACCCGTTGGCCCCTCTCCGGTGGGTGCGGACCTTGGTCCGCACAATGGTCGAAGTCCATCCACGCTTGGCGTGGATCTACCGGACTTCGTCAAGCAGCTGTTCGAAGCCGGCGGTTTCGGAAACATCGTCGAAGTGGCCGTCCCCCAGCCGTGCCCGCACGAACGCCAGCCCATCAGCTGCCGCCGCATCCAGCGTGCCGCGGTGGTCGACCGGGTAGCGCCGGAACGCGACCGGCTCGCCTCGCAGGGCCAGACCCGCGGCATACAGCAGGGTGGTCAGATAGGGCACGTCGCGGTCCTCGCTGCCATGACCCAGCATCAGCGGTTGGCTGAAGCCGCGGCGCGGTACGCCGAGATAGTCGTACAGCACCGCCCAGATGCCCGGCACGCTGGTCAGCGGTGCAGTGAACATGCTGCCGGTATCCGCGCCGTCCAGGGTGGCAGCCAGTTCGCCCAGGCACTGCTCGCGTGCCACTGCCACGCGGGCGCGACCGGCGTCGCTGAGGACGCGGTCGATCTGCGGCGCAACCTGCAACAGACCGTCGAGCAGATACGCGTGATACGCGTTGAGCGCGCCAGGATTGGCGGTGCGGTTGTCGGGTTTCATCACCAGCGCGGTCAGCTCGACGGCGGTGGGCGTGCCGGTGGTGAAGCTGCCGCGGTAGTGCAGGGAAGGACCACCATAGGTGGGGGCGATGTGGCCTGCCGTGAGCGCGGCGGCACCGCCCTGCGAATGGCCGACCGAGACCCAGCGCGGCGACAGCGTTGCGTTGCCCAGGTACTGGCGGCTGGCTTTGACGAGGTCGATGGCGTTGCGGGCCGCCGTGCGGACGTGCAGGTAGGCGTGGTTGCCGGGGCTGCCGAGCCCCTGGTAGTCGGCAGCCACCACGGCATAGCCCTGGGCCAGGAACTGGTCGAGGAAACGCCCGTCACGTTCGGGTTGGTAGGGACCGGACACTGAAGGTGCACAGCCGTCCGCGATGCCCTGGGTGCCATGTGCCCAGGACACCACCGGCCAGCCGCCTGCAGGCGCCGCGCCGGCGGGCAGGTACAGCAGGCCGGTGCCTTCGGCCAGCTGGCCGCGATGATCCGGGGTGCGGTAGTGCAGCTTGTAGGCCTGCGCGGCCTTGGACGGTACCCATGACGCGCGATAGGGGGCAGCGGACAGCAGATCGCCCGGTGCAAGCGGTGCGGCAGTCAGGGGGCCCGAGGACAGCGCCAGCAGGGCAGTGGCGAGGAGGCAGGCGAGGGGGCGGAAACGGCGGGGCGGTGGGGTCATGGAGCGCTCCTTGACGGCCGGGATGGCCGTTGCGCCGCAGTGTGGAGGGGCTCGTCCGCGCCGATTGGGACCAGCGTCGCAACCGCCGGGGATTCGTAGAATTCCTAGTGTCGTGGTCCATTGGCGCACGAACCATCCACGCATGGCGTGGACCCACCGACAAAGAAAAGGCCCCTTTCGGGGCCCTCTCTTATTTCTTTTCCAGTCGCGCGTTGCGCTGGCCGGTGCTGGCGGACTTCTCGCCGGCAAACGGGTTCAGCTTGCGGATCATCCACGGGTACTTCGGCCACTTGCCTTCCAGCCACGGGTGGTCCGGCTGGTTCAGCTGCAGGACGCGGCGGGCGTCGTCGGCCAGGGTCTTGTTGCCCAGGTGGGTGTAGGAATCGGCCAGCACCGCCACAGCGTCGTACTGGAAGGCGCTCTGCGGGTAGTTTTCCAGCAGGTAGTTGGCGCGGCCGGCGGCCGAGACCCAGGCGCCGCGGCGCATGTAGTACAGGGCGTTGTCCAGCTCGTGCTGGGCGAACACGTCACGCAGCTCCAGCATGCGCTGGCGCGCATCGGCGGCGTAGCGGCTGTTCGGGTAGCGGTCCACCACGATGTTGAAGTCCGAATACGCCTGGTGCGGCGTGGACAGGTCGCGGCGGCTGGCATCCAGGGACCATACGCGACGGAGGAAAACCGTACTGCGGTTGGAGTTGGCCAGGCCGCGCAGGTAGTACAGGTACGCGATGTTGCGATGGGTCGGGTAGGTACGGATGAAGCGGTCGATGCTGGACACCGCGTCATCGTGCTTGCCGGCCTTGTACTGCGCGTAGGCGGTTTCGATCATTGCCTGTTCGGTGTACGGGCCGTACGGATACTGGGCCACCAGACGGCGGAAGCTGGATTCAGCCCCGCTCCAGTTGCCACCCTGCATCAGCTTGTGGCTCTTCTCGTACAACTGTTCGACCGGCGTCCCTTCATCGGGGCGATCACCCTTCTTGGCACCACGGTGGCAGCCGGTGGCGGCGATGACCAGCACCAGCAGCAGGGCGGTGAGGCGGACGGGCGCGGAGAGCATGGCGGAGCGTCGGATCATGAGGTCGAGGCGGGACGCGGCTGGAATACGAAGGGTCGATGATAGCCTAGTGTCCTGTCCAGCGACTGAAACCGGCCGCCCGGACCCCAAAATTTCAAAGAATCCCCCCTGCCATGTCTGAACAACCCTCTGAATCGGCCCGCCAGGCCATCGTCCCCGACACCGCCGCCGGCCGTCGTTTCGACGCCGTGGTGGCCGAATTGTTCCCCGAATACTCGCGTTCGCGCCTGACCGAGTGGATCAAGGCGGGCGACGTCCTGCTGGACGGCGCCCAGGTGCGCCCGCGCGATGCGCTGCGCGGCGGCGAGGTCGTGACCCTCAACGTGGTGCTCGAGACCCAGACCGACGCCCAGCCGGAGGACATCCCGCTGGACGTGCTGTTCGAGGACGAGCACCTGCTGGTGATCAACAAGCCGGTGGGCCTGGTGGTGCACCCGGGTGCCGGCAACCATAGCGGCACCCTGGTCAACGCCCTGCTGTTCCGCGACCCGTCGGTGGCGGTGCTGCCGCGCGCTGGCATCGTGCACCGCCTGGACAAGGACACCAGCGGCGTGATGGTGGTGGCCAAGACCCTGGAAGCACAGACCGCGCTGGTCGAACAGTTGGCCGCACGCGACGTGCATCGCCAGTACCTGGCCATCGTGATGGGCGCGCTGGTGGCCGGCGGTACCGCCGATGCCCCGATCGACCGCCACCCGCGCGACCGCCTGAAGATGGCGGTGCGCGAGGACGGCAAGGAAGCGATCACCCATTACCGCCTGCGCGAGCGCTTCCGTGCGCACACCGCGCTGGAGTGCCGCCTGGAAACCGGCCGTACCCATCAGATCCGCGTGCATATGGCGCACGTGCGCCATCCGATCATCGGCGACCCGCTGTACGGCGGTGCGTTGAAGCTGCCCAAGGGCGCCAGCGACGAGCTGGTGGCCGCGCTGCGCGGCTTCAAGCGCCAGGCCCTGCATGCCGAGACGCTGGAGTTCACCCATCCGATCACCGGTGAGCCGGTGCGCAACACTGCGCCGGTGCCGGACGACATGCTGCACCTGATGAAAGTGCTGCGCGAAGACAGCGAAGCCTTCGCCGCGCGCGAGCGGGACCGCTGGTGATGACTGCCGCGCTGCCATTGCTGCAGGCGGACTGGCCGGCGCCTCCGGGCATCCATGCGCTGACCACGCGTCGGCACGGCGCGGGCATTTCGCCGGCACCGTTCGCGCAGTTCAACCTGGGCAACCGGCACGCGGCCGATGGTGATACCCCGGCCAATGTCGAGCACAACCGCCAGCTGCTGCAGCAGGGGCTGGCGCTGCCGTCGGCACCGCATTGGCTGCGTCAGGTACACAGCAGTACCGTGCTGCGCTTCAACGTACCCCCGGTGGAAGGAGCGAGCGAGCCGGTGGCCGATGCCGCGGTGACCTCGGTGCCCGGCGTGGTGCTGGCGATCCTGACCGCCGACTGCCTGCCGGTGGTGTTCGCCGCTGCCGATGGCAGCGAGGTGGGCGCTGCCCATGCCGGTTGGCGCGGGCTGGCCGACGGCATGCTGGAGGCCACCGTGGCCGCCATGCACACCCCGCCCGCGCAGCTTCGCGCGTGGCTGGGCCCGGCGGCGGGGCCGGCCGACTACGAGATCGGCGAAGAGGTCTTCCACGCCTTCGTCGGCCATGATCCGGCCGCCGAGGCGGCGTTTGTGGCGACACGCCCGGGGCACTGGAAGGTGGACCTGTTCGGGCTGGCGCGGCAGCGGTTGCAGGCGACGGGGATGGACCCGGCGCAGGTGTATGGCGGCACGGTGTCGACCATGGCCGATCCCGACCTGTATTCGCACCGGCGCGACCGTCGCACCGGGCGGATGGCGACCCTGGCCTGGATCGCGCCCTGACCCCGCCGGTGTTCGCGCGCGTGCTGGGGCCGGCCTTCGCCACCCTGGCCGCGCCGGTGCAGGCGCTGCATGCCGCACCGTTGCCTTGCCGCTACGTGGGGCAGGCGCGCATCGTGAGAGGGCGGCACTGGCTGGTGCCGCTGCTGGCCGCCCTGGCGCGGCTGCCGAAGGACGGTGAAGCGCTGCCCACCGAAGTGGCGTTCAGCGCGCACGGGCAGGGCGAACGTTGGGCACGACGATTCGGTCGCTGGCCGATGGTGTCGCGGCTGTGGGCGCACGAGGGGCATCTGCGCGAGCAGTTGGGTGCGGTGCGCTTCGAGTTCGACCTGCAGGCCCGCGAGGGTGGCATCGACTGGTCGGTGCGGCGGGTCTGGGCGTTCGGGCTGCTGCCGCTGCCGAGGCGCTGGTTTGGTGGCGTGCGTTGCCGCGAAGCCTGGCAGGATGAGCGTTACACTTTCCTGGTCGATGTGACGCTGCCCTGGGCGGGAGCCCTGATCCGCTATGAAGGCTGGCTCGAACCGCAGTGAGGCCGCCGCCGAGGCGGGCAGCGCGGTGATCGTATTCGATGGCGTATGCGCGCTGTGCAACCGCTGGGTGCGTTTCCTGCTGCGCTTCGACCGCACGGGGCGCTACCGCTTCGCGGCGATGCAGGGCGCGCAGGGCAGCGCGATGTTGCGCGCGCACGGGCTGGACCCGCAGGACCCGATGTCGTTACTGCTGCTGGACGCGCAGGGTGCCTGGACCGACACCGATGCGATCCTGCGGGTGCTGGCGGGGCTGGGCGGCGCCTGGCGCCTGACCGGCGTGCTGCGGGCACTGCCGCGCGGCTGGCGTGATGCCGCGTACCGCGCGCTGGCGCGCAACCGTTACCGCTGGTTCGGGCGGCATGACGCCTGTTACCTGCCCGCACCGGAGCAGGCCGCGCGGTTTCTGGATTGACCGCCTGTTGTAGAGCCGAGCCCATGCTCGGCTGGCATCACCCGTAGAGTCGAGCTTGCTCGACTGCCTCGCCGACAACAGTTGAGCAAGCTCGACTCTACAGAATGCAGCCGAGCATGGGCTCGGCTCTACAGAAACGCGTGCTTCAACCTTCCAGCGCGTCCAGGTAGCTGCGGCGCCAGTGGTTGATGTCGTAGGTGCGCAGGTGCTCCATCATCGCGTGCCAGCGCTCCTTGCGCCGGTGCAGTGACATCGTCGCCGCGGTGGCGATGGCATCGGCCACGCCGTCCAGATCGTGCGGGTTCACCAGCAGTGCCTGCTTCAGTTCGTCAGCGGCGCCGGCCAGCAGCGACAGCACCAGCACACCCGGATCCTCCGGGTCCTGCGAGGCCACGTACTCCTTGGCCACCAGGTTCATGCCATCGCGAAGTGGCGTGACCAGGCCGACCGCCGCCGCCCGGTAGAAGCCGGTCAGCGTCGCATGGGTGAAGTTCTGGTTGACGTAGCGCAGCGGCGTCCAGTCGGGTTCAGCGTGGCCACCGTTGATGTGGCCGGCGATCTGTTCCAGCTGGCTGCGCAGCTGCCGGTACTCGGTGACGTCACCGCGCGAGACCGGCGCGATCTGCAGGTAGGTCAGCGAGCCGCGCTGGTCGGGATGGCGCTCAAGATACCGTTCGAAGCCGAGGAAGCGCTCGGGCAGGCCCTTGGAATAATCCAGGCGATCGACGCCGATCGCCAGCTGGCGATCACGCAGGCTGGCGCGCAGGTTCTTTACGGCGGCCTTGGTGGCGGCGGTGCCGGCCTGGCGTGCGATCAGTTCGGTGTCGATGCCGATCGGGAAGGCCGCGGCGCGGAAGCGGCGCCCGCCTGGTGCTTCCAGTTCGCCGTTGTCGAGTACGCGGCCACCGCCGAACAGGCGCAGGTAGGTCTGGAAGCGATCGGCGTCGCGCTGGGTCTGGAAGCCGACCAGATCGTAGGCATACAGCGCGGAGAACAGCCGCAGGTGGTCGGGCATCGCCTGCAACAGGTCGGCCGACGGCATCGGGATATGCAGGAAGAAGCCGATGCGGCAGCCGATGCCACGCTCGCGCAGCAGCGCACCAAGCGGGATCAGGTGGTAGTCGTGGATCCAGACGATGTCATCCTCGCGCAACAGCGGCGCGAGCTTGTCGGCGAACAGCGCGTTGACCTTGTGGTAGGTCTCGCGGGTGCCACGGTCGTAGTCGACCAGATCGAGGCGGAAATGCAGCAGCGGCCACAACGTACGGTTGGCGAAGCCGTTGTAGTAGCCGTCCACCTCGCGCTTGCTCAGGTCGAGGGTGACGAATTCGATGTCACCATCCTTCTGTGTGTGCAGCGTACCGCTGCCGTCGCGCACGCTCTTGCCGCTCCAGCCGAACCACATGCCGCCGCGTTCCTTCAGCGCGGCCAGCAGGCCCACCGCCAGGCCACCGGCGCGGTTCTCGCCCGGCACAGCCACGCGGTTTGAAACCACCACCAGACGACTCACGATGCCTCCTGCCAGGACCGCGACAGGCGCATCGCGGCGGTGATCAGGCCGACGTGCGAATAGGTCTGCGGGAAATTGCCCCAGGCCTCGCCGCTGTCGAAGGCCAGATCCTCCGACAGCAGGCCCAGGTGGTTGCGCTGCTTCAGCAGCAGTTCGAACATCTCGCGTGCTTCGTCCATGCGTCCGATGGCCGCCAGCGCATCGATGTACCAGAAGGTGCAGATGGTGAAGCTGGTTTCCGGTTCGCCGAAGTCATCCGGTGCGACATAGCGGTACAGCGAATTGCCATGCTTGAGATCGCGGCCGATGGCATCGACGGTGGCGACAAAGCGCGCATCCATCGCGTCGATGAAGCCGATGTCGGCCAGCAGCAGCAACGAGGCATCCAGCCGATGGCCACCAAAGGTGTCGGTGAAGTGGCCCAGCTCCTCACTCCAGGATTCGGCCATGATGCGCGCGTGGATGGTGTCGGCGCGCTCGCGCCAGTAATGGGCGCGGTCATCGCGCTTCAGGCGTACGGCGATCTTGCACAGGCGGTCGCATGCGGCCCAGCACATCGCGCTGGTGTAGGTGTGCACTTCGGTGCGGCCGCGGAATTCCCACAGGCCGGCATCGGGTACGTCGTGCAGGGCGAACGCCTGCTCGCCCAAGGGTTCCAGACGGGCGAAGGTGTGCGCATCACCCGGATCCTGCAGGCGGCGGTCGAAGAACAGCTGGGTGGAGGCCAGCACCACGCTGCCGTAGACATCGTGCTGGCGCTGCACCCAGGCCAGGTTGCCGCGCCGTACCGGGCCCATGCCGCGGTAGCCGGACAGGCTGGGGACTTCGTCTTCGTCCAGCTTGGCCTCGAAGCCGATGCCATACAGTGGCTGCAGCGTGCCGTCGGTGGTGGCCAGGTTGAAGATGTAGCCGAGGAACTGTTCCATCGTGCGCGTTGCGCCGAGGCGGTTCAGCGCACGCACCACGAACGCCGCATCACGCAGCCAGCAGTAGCGGTAGTCCCAGTTGCGCACGCTGCCGGGGGCTTCCGGAATGGAGGTGGTCATCGCCGCGATGATCGCGCCGCTGTCCTCGTACTGGCACAGCTTCAGGGTGATCGCACTGCGGATCACCGCATCCTGCCATTCCAGCGGAATGGACAGGTAGCGCACCCATTCGCGCCAGTAGTCGCGGGTACGCTGGAAGGCCTCCTGCACGTAGCCGCTGATCGAGCGGTTGAGCGACTCATCCACCCCCAGGATCAGGTGGATGGGATGGTTGAGTACGAATGGCAGGCCGTCGCGTACGAAGCGCACCGGCACGTCGGTGGTCAGCCGCAGCACATGCTCGGGCAGAATCCAGCGCACATGGTTGCTGCCCCAGGTGGACTCCGGCACGCGCGCGCCCCAGTCGGCCAGCGGGCGTGCGTGCACGGTGATGCGTGGGCTGCCAGCCAGCGGGCGCACCTGGCGGATCAGGCTGACTGGGCGGTAGAAGCGATCGTTCTGGCGCCAGCGGGGGGCGAAATCGAGGATTTCCAGTTCGCCACCGTGCGCGTCGCGCAGCACGGTGCGCAGGATCGCGGTGTTGGTCAGGTATTCCTGCTCGCTGCTCGCGAAGTCCTCCAGCTCGATGGCGAAGTCGCCACCGGTCTGCTGGTTGGGGCCGAGCAGGGCACAGAAGGTGGGGTCGCCGTCGAAGGTGGGCAGGCAGCTCCAGACAACGCGGGCACGTTTGTCGACCAGGGCGCCGAAGCTGCCGTTGCCGACCACGCCCAGATCAAGATCGGGTTGGGTCATCACGCGGTACATCTCGGTTGCGGCCGTGGGGTGGCCGGGTCAATAGGCATTCTCACGCAGCCAGGCGTGCACGCTGCGTATGTCGGGCAGCGCGAACACCGCCTTGCTGGGTTCCCGTTCGCCCACCAGCACGCTCCAGCCATGCTGGCCGTTGGCAGCGTCGAAGCCGAATTCATCGGTCAGGTCATCGCCGAGGAACACCGGCAGGCGGCCGCGGAACGGCAGGTACTGCATCATCCGGCGCACGGCACGGCCCTTGTCGGTGCCGACGGGCACGAACTCGACCACGTGGTCGCCGGGCTGCAGGCGGTAGCTGGCACGACCACGCACGTGGCGGTCGGCGAAGGCGCGGACGTCGCTGCCGGCATGCGGCGCGCCGCGCCAGTGCAGGGCCAGGCCGACGCCCTTGTCTTCCACCAGCACGCCGGGATGCCCATGGGCAAAGCGCATCGCCTGCTGGTGCAGCGCGTGCAGCCACTCGGCGGTGTCGTCGTCGTGTTCGTCGCGCAGCACACGACCATCCTCGCCACGCAGTTCGTGGCCATGCAAGCCGGCGGCGGGCAGCTTCAACGGCGCGAACAGTTGATCCAGCTGTTCAAGTGGGCGACCACTGACCAGTGCCACGGCACCTTCCAGGCGGTCGCTGATGCGGCCGATGGCTTCACGCACATCCGGCAGCAGCTGCACGGCATCCGGGCGTGCAGCGAATTCGATCAGGGTGCCGTCGACATCGAGGAACAACGCGCAGGCGTCGTCCAGCAATGGCGGTGGCGGACGCAGGGGGAGCGGTTCAGCCATGACGCCCAGCTTGCCAGCGTGGGCGTGTACGTGGGGTCGAGGGCAGGCTACGAATCAGGGTAGTGCCGGCCGCTGGCCGGCAACGTCATGGTCCATGGATGCACCCTGAGGTTGCCGGCCAGCGGCCGGCACTATCGTACGGATGACTCAGAACGTATAGCGGACGCGGCCGTAGTAATACGCGCCGTTGCTGCCGATCGGCGACAGCACGTCGTACGGCAGGTTGCCGAAGTAGTGGATATCGCTGTTGGATCGATCCGGGTAGTTGTCGGTCAGGTTCTGCCCGCCGATGGCCACGCTCCACTGCGGGGTGATGCGGTATTCCACTTCGGCATCCAGCTGCCATTCGGCCTGGTAGGTCTGACGCGGGATGTAGCCGTCACCGAAGTTGAACACGCGGGTGGCGCTGCCATAGCGGTTCACGCGGGTGCTCAGCGACCAGTGGTCGTTGCTCCAGGCGGCAGAGAAGCTGCCCCGCGTACGCGGGGTGGCATCGGTGAGGGTGTTGGTCTCTTCGATGCCGAACAGCACGTAGTCCGGGTTCAGCGCGCGCAGCTGCGCCGGCGTGGCCAGCACGTTCTTCAGCGTGGTCTTGGTGTACGCATAGGTGCCGGTCAGCAGCAGCTGGCCATCGCCCAGCGACTGGCGCCAGTTGGTGACCAGCTCGGCGCCGCGGGTGCGGGTATCGGCGGCATTGACGAAGAAGCTGGCGCTCTGCAGGCCGCTGACGCCGTAGTTGGCCGCCACGTAGTCGGTCAGCGCATCGCCGGTGATGCTCTCCGACAGCGCGATGCGGTCGTCGATGTCGATCTGGAAGAAGTCCAGCGACAGGTCGAAGTGCTCACCGATGCGGCTGGTGAAGCCCAGCGAGGTGTTGATCGATTTTTCCGGCTTCAGGTTCTGCGCACCCAGGCCGCGTGCGATCGGATTGTTGACCGACAGCAGGCGGCCCTGCACCAGCTGGCCGCCTGCGTTGTAGCCAGTGGAGGTGGATTCGTAGCCGATCTGCGCCAGCGACGGCGCGCGGAAGTTGTTGGAGATCGCGCCGCGCAACGCGAACGCCGGGGTGAATTCATAGCGCAGGCCGAGCTTGCCGGTCAGTTCACCGCCGAAGTCGTCGTTGTGCTCGTAGCGCGCGGCCAGGTCGGTGGAGAACTTCTCGCCGAACTGGCTGGACAGGCTGGCGTAGGCGCTGGCCACGTCGCGCGACAGGCGCGCCGCATCCTGCGGCGTCAGGCCGCCACCGGCCTGCGACCCGGTCGGGCGGTCGGTGTACGGGCCGGCGGCGTAGCTGGCCGGGTCACCGGGACGGGTCTGGTAGCGCTCATGGCGCGCTTCCACACCCAGGCCCAGGGTGTGGCTGATGCTGTCGCTCTGGGTGAACACGCGGCTCAGGTCGAGGTTGCCCACGGTCTGTGCGTATTCGTAGTCGGCGGTCTTGAAGCGGGTCGGGCTGGTCGGGCCTAGCGACGCGTTGAGCGAATCGCGCAGGCGGTAGGTGAAGTCGTTCTGGCCGTAATCCAGGCTGCCGTCGTAGCTCCACTCACCCCACTGGCCGCGCACGCCGGCCACAGCCTGCACGTCGCGGTTCTCGCCTTCGGAGATCGGCCGGTAACCGTTCGGATAGACCTGCTTCCAGTTGGCATCGCCATCGGGATAGCGGAAGTAGTTCGCGCCTTCGGTGTCACGCTGGTTGAAGGTGCCGAACGCGTAGAACGTCGACGTCTGGCCCACCGGGATCTCGGTGTTCAGCCACAGGTTGATGTCCTTGCTCTTGCCATCGCCCAGCACATAGTTGCGCTTGCCCTGCAGCGCCAGGTTGTCCGGGGTCTGATCCCACGGCGGAATCTGGTCGAAGCCAGCACGGTTGGTGCCATTGCGGTGCTTGTATTCCAGGCCGACGCGCAGGAAGCCGCCGTCCTCGCCCAGCGAGGTGCCGACCTTGGCGCTGATGTTGCCGGTCTGGCCATCGGTGAGGGTGCGCCCGATCGGTTTGAGGTCGGTGTGGTTGGCACCGTAGCTGGCCTCGATCTCGCCACCGTCACCGCCGTTGTCGAGGATCACGTTGATCACGCCGGCCACCGCATCGGAGCCGTACAGCGCACCGGCGCCGTCGCGCAGCACTTCGATGCGCTTGATCGCGCTGACCGGGATCGAATTGAAATCGACCGGGGTGGTGCCCTTGCCGATCTTGCTGTCGGTGTTGACCAGCGCGGTGTGGTGGCGGCGCTTGCCATTGACCAGTACCAGCACCTGGTCCGGCGACAGGCCACGCAGCTGCGCCGCGCGCACATGGTCGGCGCCGCCGGAGTTGGACTGGCGCGGGAAATTGAACGACGGCAGCAGCGCCTGCAGCGCGCTGCCCAGTTCCCCGTTGACCACGCCGGCCTTGCGGATGTCCTCGGCGGTGAGCACATCCACCGGCGAGGTGGATTCGAGCACGGTGCGGTCGGCGGCACGGGTGCCGGTGACGATCACCGTGTCGAGGTTGGTGGCGTCCTGGGCCAGGGCCGGGACGGCAGCGGAGGAAAGCGCGAGGGCGATGGCGAGGCCGAGCGGCGACGCGGGCAGGCGGACGGACATGGGGGCTCCAGCAACAACGACGACGGGGAAGGGGAGATAGTTTCACTTACATCCATCCGGATGAAGCGATATATTATCTTCGCGTGATGACCGGTGCCGATGCAAGTCCCTGCCGGTCCGGCATGAGCTGATGCGCGGTTGGCATCAGCAC
The DNA here is from genome assembly GCF_002138415.1 of Stenotrophomonas maltophilia. NCBI lineage: Bacteria > Pseudomonadati > Pseudomonadota > Gammaproteobacteria > Lysobacterales > Lysobacteraceae > Stenotrophomonas > Stenotrophomonas maltophilia. Next base: position 3,604,707 of record NZ_CP015612.1, on the reverse strand, counting down.
GCCGGGCGGGTGGCGCTGTACGCTGCCGGCTCGTCTTGTCCCCCTTCCCCGGAGCTGTACCGATGAAACACCTTGGCCTCGTCTTCGCCGTGCTGCTGGCCACCAGCGGCTGCGCCAGCCTCTCTTCGCAGGCGCCCAGCGCCTATGCCACGGCCACCACCGCAGAACTGAAGGGCGATGCCGCACGCCCGTCCGCCGGCCACGGCTGGGTGCGCAGTGAGCTGTATTTCGGCGTGGGCGAGGAGCAGGGTGCCGGCAGCCGTCCGCAGGCCGACACCATCAGCGAGACGCAGTGGCGCACCTTCCTGGACAAGGAAGTCACCCCGCGCTTCCCGGATGGCCTGACCGTGTTCGATGCCTACGGCCAGTGGCTGTTCCGCGGCGATGCCTCGCCCAACCGCCTGCGCACCAAGGTGCTGGTGGTGCTGCACGAGGACACCCCGCAGCGCCGTGCCGATATCGAAGCGATCCGCCTGGCGTGGAAGCAGCAGACCAAGCATCAGTCGGTGCTGTGGTCGCGGCAGCCGGTCGAGGTATCGTTCTGAGTTGAAGGTGCCGCCGCGGTGCCGCAGGGAGCAGTGATGAACTACAGGGAATGCATGCTCGGCCTGGTGTTGGCCGGCCTGCTGGCACCGACGGCGCAGGCGCGTGGGGATGACGGCGAAACGTTGCGGTTCCAGGTGGCCGCTCACGTGCAGGCGCATGCCGATCCCCAGCAGGACGGCAGCATCGCGGTGCAGATGTCACCGTCAGGCAAGCGCCAGACGCTTGAGGGCGCGGCCGATGCCGACGGCAATTCGCGATGGTCTCTCGAAGATGTCGATTTCGATGGCTACCCGGAACTGGTCGCGCGCGCCTCGGTGGGCATGGTCAACGAAGCGGTGACGGTGTACCGCTTCGATCCGTCCAGTGCCGGGTTCCGCGCGCTGCAGGCCGACACCCACGGCAAGGACAGCTGCGGTGACCTGATGGGGTTGAGCGTGGATGCTGCCACTCGAACCCTGACCAGCAGCTGCCGCAGTGGCCCGATGTGGTACGCCGACCAGTACCGGTTCTCGAGCGCGACGCTCTACCTCTACCGCAGCGAGAGTGTGCTGATGCTGGGCGACACGGTGAACGCCGCGTTGCAATGGGAACAGACCGACGAGCAGGGTCCGCTGGCGGTCTGGCGTACGTATGATCCCGCTGGCCGTGTGCTGGAGAGCGCCATCGCCGATGGCCTGGGCGCACCGCCGGATGGACCGCTGCGAGGCCAGCAGGCCACCGTTGTACCCGCGCGCCTGTTCCTGTTCGACCGGCCCGGTGCGTCGAGCACCAAGCGTTACCTGGTGCAGGGTGACCGTGTGGAACTGCTGGATGAACAGGACGGCTGGCTGAAGCTGCGCTACCGCAACCCGAAGCAGGGCGCGGTGGTGGGCTGGATCAACGTTAAAGATTGACGAGACGTCTACCCGCAGTTTGCACATCGAGGCGATGGGCAACTTGCCCACGGGGGCATCACTTCTACGGGTCTAGCCTCGGATGCTCCCCCCCGTTCGAGGATGTATCCGATGAGCAAGCGCGTGGCCGAAATCGTGGTGGACGCCCTGCAGCAGGCCGGTGTCCGCCGTTGCTACGGCATCGTGGGCGATACGCTCAACCATGTGACCGATGCGATGCATGGCAGCGAGATCGCCTGGGTGCACGTGCGTCATGAAGAAGTGGCAGCGTTCGCTGCAGGCGCCGATTCGCTGGTGAGCGGCGAACTGACCGCCTGCGCCGGCTCCTGCGGCCCCGGCAGCCTGCATTTCATCAACGGCGTGTTCGAGAGCAACCGCAACCGCGCGCCGATGGTGCTGATCGCCAGCCAGGTGGTGACCAGTGAGCTGGGCATGGAATTCCCGCAGGAAGTGGACTTCAAGGCGGTGTATGCCAGTTGTTCAGTGTTCTGCGAGCAGGTGCACAGCGCCGAACAGGCGCGCCGCGTGGTCACGCTGGCCTGCCAGGCCGCGATCAGTCGCCGCGGCGTAGCGGTGGTGATCCTGCCCGCCGATATCAGCCAGGCCGAAGTGAAGCACGATGTGCCGTTTTCGGTGCACTACACCCAGCCGGTACTGCGTCCCTCGGACGCCGAACTGCAGCGCATCGCCGAGCTGCTGGGACAGGGCAAGCGCATTGGTGTCTACGCTGGTGCCGGTTGCCAGGGCGCACACGCGCAGCTGCTGGAGCTGGCCCGGCGCCTGCAGGCTCCGATCGCGCACACCTCGCGCGCCAAAGACTTCGTCGAGCCGGACAACCCGTACAACATGGGCATGACCGGTATCTTCGGCATCGAATCCGGCTTCCACACACTGATGGAGTGCGACACGCTGCTGCTGCTCGGCGCCGATTTCGCCTGGGGTCAGTTCTATCCGGACAAGGCCACGATCATCCAGGTCGACCGCGATGGCAGCCACCTCGGCCGCCGCCATCCGGTGAACCTGGGCGTGGTCGGTGATATCGCACCGACGCTGGATGCATTGCTGCCGATGCTGCCGCCGCGCGAGGACAGCAGTTTCCTGGACGAGTGCACCGAGCGCCGCGACAAGGCACTGAACAAGCGCGAAAAGGAAGAACAGCCGGGTGAAGGCGAATTGATCCATCCGCAGCACCTGACCGCGCTGCTGTCGAAGCATGCCAGCGACGATGCGCTTTTCACCGCCGACGGCGGCTCGCCGATGGTGTGGGTGCTGCGGCATATCCGGGTGAATGGCCGCCGCCGCACGCTGACCAGCTTGCTGCACGGCACGATGGCCAACGCGATGCCGCAGGCGCTGGGCCTGCAGAAGGCGTTCCCCGGCCGGCAGGTGATCTCGCTGTCCGGCGATGGCGGTCTGGCAATGCTGTTGGGCGACCTGCTGACCGCAGTGCAGGAAAACCTGCCGATCAAGGTAGTGGTGTTCAACAACGGCTCGCTGAACTTTGTCGAGCTGGAGCAGAAGGTGGAAGGCCTTCTGGACAACTACACCGACCTGAAGAACCCGGACTTCGGCCGTCTGGCCGAAGTGATCGGCTTCCATGGCCGCACCGTGACCCGCAGCGAGGATCTGGAGGACGCGGTGCTGGACTTCCTGTCCCAGCGGGGCCCGGCGTTGCTGGATGTGCACACCAGCCGCGCCGAGCTGGTGATGCCGCCGCAGATCGAGGCCAAGCAGGTGGCCGGCACGGCGTTGTACGCGGCCAAGGCGGTGTTGAACGGCCGCTTCGACGACGTGAAGCATCTGCTGGTGGACAACTTCCTGAAGAAGTAGGGGTGGCGATGCAGGGCTGCGCCCTGCACCTGCGGAGGCGAAGGTCGAAGCAACAGCAACAGCTGGGTATCCGTGGGATGGCGGGGTGGGTCCGGTTGCGGGGGGCGCTGCAAGTACGTCCATGTAAGCTCGGTCGCCGCATCCATGCGGCTCACGCCCCCGCAACCGGACCCACCCCGCCTTCGACAGCTTCCTGCAATCTGCCGGAACGGGATATTGCACTGGTGGGTGTCGACCTTGGTCGACACGGTGGATCCACGCCATGCGTGGATGAACGAAAGAATGATCGGAATGATCTTCTGTAGAGCCGAGCCATGCTCGGCTCAGATGCCTCGCGTACAGCAGCCGAGCATGGGCTCGGCTCTACAACGAGCGCCTGACTTTGCTTTTGATCTTTTGATTCTCTTCCGTGGCTGGCACGCGCAGGAAACTGTCAGGGGCCGGGCGGGTAGGCTGCGCAGGGGCGTGAGCCGCATGGATGCGGCGACCGAGCTTACATGGATGTACTTGCAGCGACCCCTGCGCAGCCTACCCGCCCGGCCCACCCCCTGAGGTCCGCTGTCCGAGGCCAACCCCCAGCCACGAGGGGCCCCGCCGTTGGCTGGAACCCATCATTCCACCACGGAATTGGCGCGCCGGCCCCGCTGGGCCTACCATCGGCGGTCCCCACCCCCACCACCCCTTCCATGTCCGCTCCCGCTTCCGCCGCACCGCGTCGCTGGTTCGTCGCCGGCGACTTCAACGGCTTCTTCGGCCTGGTCGTCGACAACCTCTCCATCCTCGGCTTCATCGCCATGGCCCTGGTCGGGATCTTCCAGTTCCCCGCCGACGTAGTGTTCGGCCGCATGTTCCCCGGCACCGCCTTCGGCGTGCTGGTCGGCAACCTGCTGTACACCCTGATGGCACGCCGGTTGGCCGCACGCACCGGCCGCGACGATGTCACTGCCATGCCGCTGGGCCTGGATGCACCGACCAGCATCGGCATGGCGTTGCTGGTGCTCGGCCCGGCCTTCATCGCCTTCAAGCAGCAGGGCATGGATCCGCACGCGGCGGGTATCGCGACCTGGCAGCTGGGCATGGCCGCGCTGGTCATCATGGGCGTGCTCAAGTTCGTGCTGTCATTCTTCGGTGAAGCGGTCACCCGCGCACTGCCGCGTGCTGCGCTGCTGGGTTCCATCGCCGGCATCGCGCTGGTGCTGATGGGCCTGCTGCCGCTGCTGGAAACGCTGCGCTCGCCGCTGGTCGGCTTCACTACGCTGGGCTTGCTGCTGTATGTGCTGATCGCCAAGGGCAAGCTGCCGGTGCGTGGCCCCGGTGTGCTGTTGGCCTTCGTGTTCGGCACCCTGCTGTATTACGGCCTTGGTCTGGCCGGGCTGGGCGCACCGGGCTTCCACGTACCGGAGTGGGTGCCGCCGCAGGTGGTGCTGCCGCTGCCGACGCTGGGTTTCCTCGACGGCCTGCCTACCGCGATGACCTACCTGCCGCTGCTGCTGCCGTTCGGCCTGCTGATGGTGGTCGGCGGCATCAATGTGTCCGAAAGCGCGCGCGCGGCCGGCGATGACTACCGCACCCGCGACATCCTGCTGGTGGAAGCGGTGGCCACGCTGGTAGCCGGTGTCTGTGGTGGCGTGGCACAGACCACGCCGTACATCGGCCAGCCGGCCTACAAGCACATGGGCGCGCGCAGCGGCTATACGCTGCTGACCGGCCTGTTCGTTGGCATCGGCGGCATGCTCGGCATCATCTCCGGGTTGGTGCAGTGGCTGCCGCTGGCGGTGCTGGCACCGATCATCGTGTACGTGGCCATCGACATCACCACCCAGGCGTTCCAGGCCACGCCGCGCCACCATACCGGTGCGATGGTGTTCGGTTTCCTGCCGTCGGTGGCCTACCTGCTGGCGATCAAGGCGCCGGGTTGGATCGCCCCGGACCAGCTGCCGCAACTGCTGACCAAGCTCGACGGCCATGGCCTGCCTGAGCTGGCGGTGATCTTCACGCTTGGCAACGGCTTCATCATCACCTCGATGCTGTGGATCTCGGCAGTGGCGGCGATGGTCGACGGTCGCCTGCGCCGCGCCTGCGGTTTCCTGCTGGTGGCCGCGGTGCTGACACTGTTCGGCCTGATCCACTCGGTGGACCCGCGCGGCGGCATCTACCTGCCATGGGATCTGGACGGCCTGGCGCGCATCATCAGCTGGCAGTTCGCCGGCGCCTACGTGGCACTGGCAGTGCTGCTGGGCCTGCTGTCACTGCAGAAGCAGGCGGTGAAACCGCTGGGTGATCGCACCGATCATTGACCGGTGACGGCGGGCATGGCCCGGCGTCACCGCTCCTTCCACTTCTGGTGCCCTGTAGAGCCGAACCTGCGCTCGGCTGCTCTGAGCCGAGCATGGCTCGGCTCTACAGGGGCATGTTGCAGGCGGCGAATGCTCACAGCGCGCGCTGCCGGCCAGCGGTCGGCACTACCGCTCCCCATCCAGCTCAGGGTAGTGGCGGAAGATGCCATTGATGTTGAACGCCAGGCGCCGCTCCGAGGCCAGATAGGTGGCGATGTTGGGCCGCTTGGCTACCCGCTCCTGCAGCGCACGCAGCAGGGGCAGGGTCGGTGCCAGTGCCTGCATGCGCCGCGGGAACATGTAGTCCAGCCCGCTCAGCAGCTGGAACAGCGACAGGTCCACATACGAATGCTCGCGCAGTGCATGGCGGCCACCGTTGGCGGCCAGCACCTGCTCGAAGTAGCCGAGGAACTTCGGCAGCCTCTCGCTGCGCAGTGACGCGGCGCGTGCCTTGGCTTCGGTCTTCTGCTCTTCGTAGTACTTCGATGCAGCGATCGGATGGTGGGTGTCATGCACCTCGGCCACCAGGTCGGCGATGGTCAGCTGCAACTGCAGTGCCTGCGTCCGCCGCGAGGCCGCTTGTGGCACCAGGTCCAAGGTCGGGCCGAGAAAATCCAGGATGGCCGCAACCTGCGCGATGACCTGGCGGCCCGCCTTCAGGAACGGCGGTGCGAAGGGCTGCGCACCTTCACTGCTGCCATCGAGAAACGGCTGCATCACTGCATCGCCGTGCACCCGCGCCATGTCGATGTAGTCGGCGCCGGCATCTTCCAGCGCCAGGCGCACGAACTCGCCACGGCCCTGGATGCCGGTCCAGTAATACAGCGCGTACTGCATGGCAGTTCCTCCACAGGACAAGGCCCACAGCGTCGCGCGGGGCGTGCAAAGCAGGCGTGAGCGCGGCCTGGTGCAGGCCCGAACCCGAACGGCAGCGGAACAGGCGGGGAACCCGTTGGAACTGGTGGGGTCACACCTTCTCCATGCGTGTGAAACGAGGTGCTGCATCATGCAGAGTGGAAAGGCGGTATGGCCCTGGGTGTTGGGTGTAGTGGTGATCGGTGGCGCGGGCGGTTGGTTGTTCCGCGATCAGCTGAAGAGCTTGGCAGACGGTGTTTCGCTGCCGGTGCAATCAACCCCTGCCAGTACCAGCGCACCGTCACAACCGCAGGCGGCCGCAGAACCCGCGCCAGCGCCGCCTCCGATCAAGCATCCGCTGGATACCGAGGCCGCGGCAGATCCGGCGCTGCCGAAGCTGGCTGACAGCGATGCCGCTGCCTGGGGGGCATTGAGCCAGCTGTTCCAGGGCGAAGGGCCGCTGACCCTGCTGCTGCGCGATCACCTGATCCAGCGCCTGGTTACCCAGGTCGACAACCTGGACAAGCCCAGCGTGCCGCCGACCGCACTGGCCGCGCGGCCGTTGCCGGGCAATCTGCAGGTCGAGCCCGGTGAGGGCGGCGAACGCATCGCCGCCAGCAACGCGGCGCGCTATGCGCCCTACGTGCAGGCATTTACCGCGCTCGACCCGGCGGCAACGGCCACGGCCTACAAGCGCTTCTATCCGCTGATCCAACAGGCCTACGTCGACCTGGGCCGGCCGGAGGGCTATTTCAACGACCGCCTGGTGGCGGTGATCGATCACCTGCTGGAGACCCCGGAACCGGCGCGGCCGGTGGCGGTGGTGCGTGATGAACGGGGCCGCTACCGCTTTGTCGATCCCGATCTGCAGTCGCGTTCAGTGGGGCAGAAGGCACTGCTGCGCATGGATGCCACGCAGGAGCGTGCGGTGAAACAGCAACTGCGCGCGATCCGAAGTTCAATCACACGTGGCTGAAGGCTGCAGCGGCAGATGTCATTCCACCGTGATACGGTCGGCGTCGGGTAGACAGGAGTAACCTCGATGCATCGAATGTGGTTGGGAGTGAGTGCGTTGGCTGCCACGGCAGTGGCTTCGGCTGCCGCCGTGGAGCCGCCGGATGGCGAACTGAGCGATCCCTATCGCTACACCCGCAGCGTGCGCCTCGCGGAACTGGGAAGGCTGCAGGCGCTGGGCAAGGCCCAGGGGGCAAAGGGACTGCTTGGCCAGGCGGGCTTCTACCGGGTGCGTGGGGAGCTGGAACGCTCCAGCAAAGCCGCCCAGCAATGCCTGCAGGCCGTGGCCAGTGAACCGGCCGACAGCGTGAAGGGAGTTGAGTACCTGTGCTCGGCCACCCTGGCCGGAAATCTGCTGCTGCAGGGCGATATCGCCGGATGGGCAACGCAGATGCTGCAGGTCCGCACGCTGCTGGAGCGCGATATCCGGCCGTTGCTGAAACGTCAGATGGGCGACATCCATCTCGCCGGCATCAGTGAGCCGCATTTCGAGCGTTTCACCGCCTGGCCGCGCAATGCGCTGGCAGTGCCGGCGCCTGCCCGCGATGTCAGCGTTCCCCTGCAGATGAACAACGAACTGCCGACGCTCGCCTTGAAGGTCCGTACTGCCACCGGCGAACGCGAGGTGCGCGTGCATCTGGACAGCGGCGCGGCGCGTTCGCGCATCGGGCGCACACTGGCGGCCGAACTCGGGCTGGAGCTGACCGAAGGTTTCATGGTGGCCGATGGCAAGCCCGGGCAGTTGTATGCGCTGGCGGCGCCGGCCGATCTCGAGATCGGCGGTCTGGCAGTGCGCGGTGTTTCCTTCGCGGTGCTGGGTCAGGACGATCTGCCCCGCATCGGCCTGGACGTGCTGCGCGCGCTGGGCCGGGTACGCGTCAACAAGGATGCGCTGGTGATCCAGGCCGCGGCCACCCCAGTGCCGTGCACGCGTCGGATGGCCACGCTGTCGACGCTGTGGGGGGATGCGTATGACGTCCGCTATCCGATCCGCGCCGGCAAGCAGAATGTGCTGGTCAAGGTGGATACCGGCTTCAATGGCGCCTTCCAGGCCCGTGGAACGCTGCCGGCAGCGCCGCCCGCGTCTGCGATCCGGCGCAAGAACGTGATCACCACTGCGGGCAGCGAAGACATCCAGTACGTAGAGGCGACCACGCCGGTGATGATCGGCGAGGAAGTGCTGAACCTGCCGGTGGACATCGGCCTGACACCGGGGCCTGACCCCCTGTTCAACCCGGACTGGCGGGTGGGTTTCGCCGCGACCCAGCGCTACAGCCTGTACATGGACGTTGCCGGCACCTATGGCTGCCCGGTTGCCATTGCTGCCGCTCCGCCGCTGTTGCCACCGAAACCGGCTGCAGCGCCGCCTGCCGGCGGCTGATCGCAGCTACAGGGTCTGCAGGAACGCCTCGATATCCTGCAGGTCCTGGCGGCTGAGCCCGCGCGGCCGCAGCAGTGGATCAGGCGCAGGAAAGAGCGCCGCATCGGCCGGAGGCGAGGCCGGTGCACGCGGGCGCGCGCCGCCGACGTTGTAGAACACCAGTACGCCGGACAGCGTCGGGATCATGCCGTTGTGCATGTACGGTGCAGTGGCGGCAACGCCGCGTAGCGAGGGCGTCCGGAACCGGCCGCTGTCGGCGGGATCGCCGGTGAACTCATAACGCCCCAGATCCTGCCGCGCGCGCCCATGAAAATGCAGGCCCAGGTTGTGGAAGCCGTTGTCGGTGAGCGCCGCCCCGCTGTGGCAGTTCATGCAACCGGCCTGCGTGCGGAACAGGTGCAGGCCACGCAGCTGGGCATCGTCCAGCGCACGCGCATTGCCGCGCAGAAAGCGATCAAAGCGGCTGCTGCGCGGTGACAGGCTGCGCTCGAAGGCGGCGATGGCCTGGCCAAGCTGCGCGGCATCGATGCGCGGTTGCGCGAACACCGCGGCGAAGTCAGCGCGATAGGACGCGTCGCGGCGCAGGCGACGCACGGCGCCCTGCGTGGTGAAGCCCATTTCGATGGGATCGGCGATGGGATGCAGCGCCTGCGCTTCCAGCGTGGCCGCGCGTCCATCCCAGAACAGCGGTGCCACGTGCGCGCTGGTGGCCACGCTGGGCGCATTGCGGCGGCCGGACTGGCGTCCGTGCCCGAAGGACACGCGACGACCGTCGGCCCAGCCCAGGTCCGGATCGTGGCAGCTGGCACAGGCCAACTGCCGCGACTTCGACAGGATCGGGTCGAAGAACAGCCGCCGGCCAAGCGCCACCTTGGCTGGCGTGGAAGGATTGTCCGGTGGATCTACGGGCGACGGCAGTGGGGCCAGCTCCTTCCACGCCACGCCGGGTTCGACCTCCGGCGCGGGCCAGCGCGTACTGGGGCTGCTGTAGAGCGCACGCAGGCAGGCGCCATCCCAGCGTTCCGCCTTGCCCGGAGCAGGCGCGCAGACCGGCTGGGAAGGACGTGGCTGTGCAGCGCTGGCCAGCACGGCGCTGACCAGCACTGCAATCCAGCCAAGCCTGCAGCGGCGCGCGGGCCTCAGAACCGGTAGCCCACTTCGAGCCAGAACGAGCGTCCCATTTCGTAGTACGGCGCGCGGCTGACGCTGCTGGATACGCCATTCACCGCGCGCCGATCCAGCACGTTGAACACATCCACGTTGGCAAAGACCGTGCCCATCGTCGACAACGGCTGCTCCCAGCCAATGCGCATGTCCCAGATCAACGAAGGGGCAAACCGCCGTCTTTCCCAGACCGCAACACTCTGGCCGTCATGGACATCCTTCAGTCCGGTGTCCCGTATCGCGCGATAGCCGGCCCGGTAGCGCAGCGTATTGCCCCAGGTCAGCCGGGCTGCCGGGATATGCGTGGTGGTGGCCAGTCGCGCGGTCCATGGGCGAGTGAAGTTGTCTGCCGGACGATCGCGGTAGCGGATGTAGCTGCCGTCGTAGCGGATGATCGGATTCTCGTAGTACGCGGTGCTGAAGTCGTCCTCGTAGTCGGGCGCAGAAGAGCGGCTATCGGTCCAGTCCAGCGCCAGCAGGCCCGTGGTGCTGGTTCCGCCGAACTGCAGGCGGCGCAGGGGGCGCACGGTAAGGCTGATGATCTGCGTCTCGCTGCGGCCGTCGTTGCTCCAGGTTTCGTAGTGGGTGGCCAGTGAAGGGTCATCCGCGCGTTCGTCCTGTACCCGGCTGCTGGAACGCACGACCTGGTCACGCCCCTTGCGGCTGACGACCTTGCCGAGGAACTCCCAGCCCTTCCATTGCTGCTTGACGCCCAGCATCAGCTCATCGTCGTAGGCGATTCTCAGGCGATCGAAATGCAGGCCGTTGGCGGTCTGCGTGCCTGCGGTCCATTCGCTGTCGAGGGTGGGGCGGCGCTGGTTCCTGTATTGCAGCCGATCAAGGCCATCGCGCAGCCGCCACGTGGCCGCGTTGCGGCCGTAATAGCGGTTGGCGCCCGCGATCAGCTGGGTGTCGCCGGCGGCGTCGAGATCCAGTGACATCGCCAGGCGGGGTGCGACCGTGGTGTGCCGCATGTAGCTGTCATGGTCGATGCGCAGGCCGGGGCGCAACGACAGGCGTCCCGCGCGGATGCTGTCTTCGGCGTAGGCGCTCCAGCTGTCGATCTGGAAGTCCAGCCGGCCGCGCGTGTAATAAGTGCGGCTGGTGAAGAACTGTCCGGGCCAGTTGCTGGTGTTGGCGCGGCCGGTGCGGGTCAGGCCCATCCAGCAGGTCTGCGTGTCGGTGATGCCGGCCTTGTTGGTACAGCTGGTGGTGCGTGCCGGCGAGACATAGATGTAGGTGTCGTCCAGGCGCTCGTAGTCGACATCCTGGTGCTGGTACTGGACGCCTGCCGCGAAACGATGCTCCATGCCCAGCCAGCGCTGCGGTGCCAGTATCAGATCGGCACGGTACTGGAGCGTCTTCTGTGCCTGGTCAATATCGCCGAATTCACCTTCCAGCGAGCTGCCCGAGGTTCCCCAGTCCTTGCCCTCGGCCCAGTGCCAGCTCATGTAGTCCGCAGACTGTGGATGGCGGGACTGCTCGGTAGAACTCCAGCCCACCTGCTGGGTCAGAGTGCCCCATTGCGGCGACCACGTCGCCTTGAGCATCGCCTGGCGGCCACCGCCAATGATGTCGATGCCGGCACCGGGGACGTTGGAGCGGAAGTAGTGGGATTCCTCCGGCGCACGGGTAAAGCTTGCCTCGATGTCGAGGGTGTCGCTCGCTTCCCAGACCGCCTTGACGAACAGATTGTCGATGCTGCGCCGCTGGATCTGTTTCTCCGGATGCGCATCGTCGACCAGGTGCGACTGCAGGTTGTAGGTGGGAATGGTCGAGCGCTTGCGGGTGAAACTGGCCAGGACGCCGATGCGGTCGGTCAGATAGCCTTCCAGATCAGCGCGCGTGGTGGTCTTCTTGAATTCCGGCTGCCCGTCATTCGCGCCGGACGCCTTCTGGTAGCTGTCTGCGACGGTGGAGTCCAGGTGGTAGCGTGTCCACGAAGATCGCGAAGACTGGGTGGACAGGCGGCCGCTGAAGGCGCGCGATGGTCGTCGGGTGCTGGCTTCGACCACGCCGCCGTTGAATCCACCATAGGCGGCCGAAACGTTGCTGTCATGCACGGTGACGTCTTCCAGCAGGCTGCTGTCCAGTGCCAGCGCCTGCGAGCCGCCTGGAACGGAGAACAGCCGGTACACCTCCGGATCCGCGCCCGGGTCGATGTCGTTGTTGAAGTTCATGCCATCGACGATGAACGCGTTCTGATAGAACTTCGCACCATTGATGCTGATCTCCGCAGGGCGGATTTCGCCGGGGCTGAAGCTGCCCTGGTCGGCATTGTCGAACTGCACGGCGGGATGGATGCGCAGCAGCCGGGTGATGTCACCGTTGCCGGCGGCCTGCGCCGCAACGTAGCTGCGGTCCAGTTGCAGGCTGCCTCCGAAGGTCGAGCCGGCGTCCTGCCCCGGCACGTGCAGGGTACTGGTGCGTCGTGCGCCTGCCGACACCTGCGCACGCTGCAAGGTGTAGCTGCCATCGGCGCGCCGCACCGCGCGCAGCCCGCTGCCGTGCAGCAGTGCGTCGAACCCTGCGTCCACGTCCAGGCCTGTGGCAATCGATGGAGCCTGGCGGCCACGGGTCAGCGCGGGGTCGAAGGACAGGGCCACGCCATGCTCGGCGGCGAACGCGCCCAGTGCACTGCCCAGCGAGACGGTGCTGCGCTGGACGTGCAGGGATTCATCGGGCGGTGATTGAGCCAGCGCGGGTGTGGCGGCGAGCGCGGTGGCGAGGAGGCTCAGTCGAAGCCGGGGCAGGTTTACGGTCATGGGGAGGAAAATGAGGGGTTCATACCCTCTGCCACGCGACGCTCGGAAAAGTGTCAGCCGCGATGTCCCGCAGCCGACACGTGGATCCACAGCCCCTGCTCGATCCGCAGCGCATGGGTGGCGGCAAGCATCGACAGGCTGCGTTGCAGGTCGTCCAGCGGGAATGCGCCGGACACCGGCAGGCCGGCGACGTGCGGATCCACGCGCAGCCAGCGGTGCTGGTAGCGCCCCAGCTCCTGCAAGACCTGTTGCAGCGGCATTGCATCGGCGACCAGCATGCCCCGGACCCACGCGTCAGCGCCGGGTAACGCAGGTACGGGCGGTGGCAGCCGGGCCAGGTTCCAGCGCAGCTGCTGCCCGGCGTCGACCTGGCGCTTTTGACCCTGTGTGGAGATCCGCACCGCGCCGTGCTGGACCACCAGCAGGGCGTCGTCCCCGAACAGGCGCACGCTGAAACGGGTGCCAAGTGCCTGCAGCGTGCCGTAGGGGGTTGTAACCCGGAACGGCCTGGCCGGGCGTTGTGGATCAGCGGCTGTCTCCACCAGCATCTGCCCATGCCGCAGCCGCAGAAGGCGCGCATGCGCATCGAATGCGACGTCGACCGCAGTGCCGGTATCCAGCTGCAGCACGCTGCCATCGTCCAGCACCCGCTGTGATCGTTCGCCCACGGCGGTACGGACGCTGGCATCCCACGCCGCGTCATCCCACAACCTCCATGCCAGCCAACCGCCGAGTGGTGCCACCAGCAGTGCGGCAACGCTGCGCAGCACGGCGCGCCGGCCCGGCGAGGGCGCGCGTTGCAGTGCGCTGTGGGCCAATGGCGGAGGCACCTGCCCGCTCAGCGCCAGCAGACGCTCCGCGCGCTGCCACGCACGTGCATGGTCGGGATCGGCATCGTGCCAGCGCTGCCACCGCGCGCGGTGCGCCGCGCTGCCGTCTTCGTGCAGGCGCATCAGCCAGTCGGCGGCCTGCTCCAGCACACGAGGCGGTAGGGCCGGTGCGGTGGCGGTCTCAGCCGGCATGCGCAAGGCAGCCCAGCAGTGCCCGTTTCATGTGCCGCTTCACCGTGGACAGCGACAACCCCAGTTGTTCGCCGATGGCCTCATAGCGAAGCCCATCGAACTGCGCCAGCAGGAACACCCGGCGCGCCATTGCCGGCAATCCGTCCAGCATCGCATCGATCTGCTGCAAAGCCTCACGCACGAGTGCCTGTTCTTCCAGCGAGGGCAGCACCGGTTCTGGAAACTGGGCCAGGTATTCCAGGTAGGCGCGTTCCAGCGCCTGGCGACGGAACCAGTTGGCGGCCAGCCCGCGCGCTACCGTGGTCAGGAAGGCACGGGGCTCACGCAGGGCAGCGAGATCGCGCCCCAGCAGCAGCCGCGCGAAGGTGTCCTGGGTGAGATCGTCAGCCACATCGCGATTGCCCACGCGCCCGCTCAGCCAGCCGTGCAGCCAGACGCGATGATCGCGGTACAGCATGCCCAGTTGTTCGTGGTGGAGGCCCATGAAAGGGAGAGTGTGGTCTTGATCGAAATGAGAATGGTTCGCAAGTATCGCATCCGCGATGCCCGGATTCCAGTGTTTGGCGCGCAGTGGCTTGCGCTGGATCAACGCGCCGACCACACGCGCTCCGGCATGCTGGCCGCAGGCTGACTGGCCCCGGGGTGCAGTCGCAGCCACCCTTGAAACCGGGTGGGGCAACCGCATCTTTCCAGCATTGCCGGCCCAGGCCGGCCCTGATGACCGATGAGGATTCGCAATGCGGATGGACAAGCTCACCTCGCGTTTCCAGCAGGCGCTGGCAGACGCACAGTCGTTGGCCGTGGGCCGCGACAACAGCATCATCGAACCGGTTCACCTGTTCAGCGCGCTGCTGGACCAGCAGGGTGGCAGCACGCGCCCGCTGCTGGCCCAGGCCGGGGTGAACGTGCCGGTGCTGCGCGAGCGCCTGACCGAGGCGCTGGACGCACTGCCCAAGGTATCCGGCCAGGCCGGCAACGTCTCGATGGGCAACGATCTGGGGCGCCTGCTGAACCAGACCGACAAGCTGGCGCAGCAGCACGGGGACGCCTTCATTGCGAGCGAGTGGTTCGTGCTGGCGGCGCTGGACGATGGCGGCACGCTGGGCATGGCGCTGCGCGCCGCTGGTGCCGACAAGACGCGCCTGCAGGCGGCGATCGACAAGCTGCGTGGCGGCGAGAACGTGCAGTCGGAGAATGCCGAGGAGCAGCGGCAGGCGCTGGAGAAGTACACCATCGACCTGACCGCGCGGGCCGAGAGCGGCAAGCTCGACCCGGTGATCGGCCGTGACGAGGAAATCCGCCGCACCATCCAGGTGCTGCAGCGCCGGACCAAGAACAACCCGGTGCTGATCGGCGAACCTGGCGTGGGCAAGACCGCGATCGTGGAAGGGCTGGCCCAGCGCATCATCAACGACGAAGTACCCGAGGGCCTGCGCGGCAAGCGCGTGCTGTCGCTGGACATGGGCGCGCTGATCGCCGGGGCCAAGTTCCGCGGCGAATTCGAGGAGCGACTGAAGGGTGTACTCAACGACCTGGCCAAGAACGAAGGCCAGATCATCCTGTTCATCGATGAACTGCACACCATGGTCGGCGCGGGCAAGGCCGACGGCGCGATGGATGCCGGCAACATGCTGAAGCCGGCGCTGGCACGCGGCGAGCTGCACTGCATCGGTGCGACCACGCTGGACGAATACCGCAAGTACATCGAGAAGGACGCTGCGCTGGAGCGCCGCTTCCAGAAAGTCTTCGTCGGTGAGCCGTCGGTGGAGGACACCATCGCGATCCTGCGCGGGCTGAAGGAAAAGTACGCCGTGCACCACGGGGTGGAGATCACCGACCCGGCCATCGTGGCGGCGGCCACGTTGTCCAACCGCTACATCACCGATCGCCAGCTGCCGGACAAGGCCATCGATCTGATGGACGAGGCGGCCTCGCGCCTGCGCATGGAGATCGACTCCAAGCCGGAGGAACTGGATCGCTTGGAACGCCGGGTGATCCAGCTGAAGATCCAGCGCGAGATGCTGAAGAAGGAAAAGGACGAGGCCTCGCGGCAGCGCCTGGCCGATCTGGAAAACGACATCGATGCGCTGGAGCGCGAGTTCTCCGACCTCAATGAAATCTGGAAGTCGGAGAAGGCCGCGCTGCAGGGTGCAACCAAGATCAAGGAACAGGTCGAGCAGGCCAAGCTGGAGCTGGAATCGGCGCAGCGCCGCCAGGATTTCGCCAAGATGAGCGAGATCCAGTACGGCCTGCTGCCGCAGCTGGAAAAGCAGCTGGCCGCTGCGCAGGAGGCCGAACACAAGGACTTCAAGCTGGTGCAGGACCGGGTGACCGACGAGGAGATCGCCGAGGTCGTCTCGCGCTGGACCGGCATCCCGGTCAACAAGATGCTCGAAGGCGAGCGCGACAAGCTGCTGCGCATGGAAGAGGTGCTGCACAACCGCGTGGTCGGCCAGGAGGAAGCGATCAAGGTCGTCTCCGACGCCGTGCGCCGCTCGCGTGCGGGGCTGTCCGATCCGAATCGTCCGGCCGGTTCGTTCCTGTTCCTCGGCCCGACCGGTGTCGGCAAGACCGAGCTGTGCAAGTCGCTGGCCGAGTTCCTGTTCGACAGCGCCGACGCAATGATCCGCATCGACATGAGCGAGTTCATGGAGAAGCACAGCGTCGCCCGCCTGATCGGTGCCCCTCCGGGCTACGTTGGTTACGAAGAGGGGGGCTACCTGACCGAGGCCGTGCGTCGCCGTCCGTACTCGTTGATCCTGCTGGACGAAGTGGAGAAGGCGCACCCGGATGTGTTCAACATCCTGCTGCAGGTGCTTGACGATGGCCGCCTGACCGATGGCCAGGGCCGCACCGTGGACTTCCGCAACACCGTCATCGTGATGACTTCGAATCTGGGCTCGCACCAGATCCAGGACATGAGCAGTGATGACAGCCCGGAGGCCTACACGCAGATGAAGGCGGCGGTGATGGGCGTGGTGCAGGCGCACTTCCGTCCGGAGTTCATCAACCGCCTGGACGACATCGTGGTGTTCCACCCGCTGGACAAGCAGCAGATCAAGCAGATCGCGCGCATCCAGATGCGTGGCCTGGAGAAGCGCCTGGCCGAGCGCGGCTTGAAGCTGATGGTGTCCGACGCAGCGTTCGACCTGCTCGGCAACGTCGGGTTCGATCCGGTGTATGGTGCGCGCCCATTGAAGCGCGCGATCCAGGCGCAGCTGGAGAACCCGTTGGCGCAGAAGATCCTGTCCGGCGCCTTCGTCAACGGCGACACCATCGAAGTCGGCAACGACGGCGGCCGCCTGGTGTTCGCCAAGGCCTGACCCTGCAAGCGCCCCCCTCTTCGAGTGGGGGCGCCATCGCGGGCCTTCCCGGTGCAGAATCGCCTTGTTGAACTTTTGCCCGGACAAGGAGAACCGCATGGACGTCACACGCCTGGCTTCACTCTGCATCGCACTGGCACTCGCCACGTCGGCTACCCATGCCGCCGCTGCGGAGCAGGTGCAGTTGCCGCCGATGAAGGGCTACCACCAGGCCCACCAGAACACCGATGCGCAGGGCAACCGCATCACCGAGTACGTGCCCAATGGGCAGACCGTGCAGGACTGGACCGACATGGTCACCGTCAACGACGCGCCGAACAGTAGCCACGCAAGCCCGCGCGAGTTCCTCGGCATCATCGAAGCCGGCTGGCGCATTGCCTGCCCCGACGCACAGAGTCACTGGATCCGCGAGGGCGAGGAAGGTGGTCGCCCATTCGCATTGCTGATGCTCAGCTGCCCCAGGAATCCGGGCACCGGCAAGCCCGAGTTCACCTGGATCAAGGGCATCCAGGGCACAGGGGGTTTCCACACCGTGCAGAAATCGTTCCGCTCTGAACCGGAGAAGGACGACGTCGTGCAGTGGATTGGTTGGCTGCGCGAGGTCGAGTTGTGCGGCAGCGGTCAGGCACCGGCCTGCCGCTGACCGCAGGGATGAAAGGGCGCCGAGGGGCGCCCTTTTTTGAATCAGAAGCGGTGCGTGTAGCCGCTCATCAGCCCGAACTGGTTGGGCTTCTGCACGATCGGGCTGTCGGCGGCGTCGCCAAGCAGTCGCGTGCCCTCGGCCGAGATGTACCAGTTGCCGTTGCGGCCCACGCGGTGGCTCCATTTCAGGCCAAGACCGGCACTGACCAGGCCGGCCTTCGGCGTGTGCTGGGCAAAGCCGGTGCGCGCCGCCTGTTCCGGGCTGACGCCGTACCAGGTCTGCATGTAGCCACGGTTGCCGTAGTCGGTGGACACGCTGCCGCTGACCACACCGCCGGCCAGGTCGAACAGCGGCATGCTCAGGTTCAGGTGGATCTGCTGGGTGGCCAGGCCGTTCTCGGCCTTGTCCTCGTCCTTGCGGGTGAACTGCCAGGCGCCGCTCAGCACGGCTTCGCCCAGCGTATAACCAGCCGAGACACCGACCAGGGGACGGGTATCGATATCACCCATGCCGCGCAGGAAGTCGGAACCACCGAGCAGGGAGTCCTTGTCCTTGCGGATGCCGCTGGCGCCGACATAGGCACGCACGCGGGTGTGCTCGCCGAGGGTGGTGCCCCAGCCGATGCCACTGGTACCCAGAAACCATCCTCCCGGCGAAGTGACATCGAAGGACAGCGATGGCGTCGCACGGTACTCCTCGCTGCCGCTGTAGCGCGGGGTCACGCCACCACCGGCGGCGACTTCGAAGGTCCAGTGGTCATCCTTGGCATGGGCGATCGGTGCGGCGAGCAGGGGCAGCAGGGCCAGGCAGAGCAGGGCAGGGGTACGGTGACGCTGGGACATGGGCACTCTCGACAATGGGAGGAAAGCAGCACGCGCATCCGACGTGTGCTGCAGGGTTGCCAGCGTGGCGATATGCCGGCGACCGATCCGTCCGCAGTTGTGCGGGAGTTGTAATCAACTGTAATCCTGCCCGTGGGCGTTCAGCTGGCAGCCAGCGGCCAGTGCATTTCCAGGCGCGCGCCGCCCAGCGTGGCGCGGCTGATGCGCAGCTCGCCGCCGTGGCGGGCTGCAATGCGGTTGACAATGGCCAGGCCCAGGCCGAAGCCGCCGGTATCGCGGCTGCGGCTGTCATCCAGACGGGTGAACGGACGCATCACCTTCTCGTGGTCGGCTTCTGCGATGCCGGGGCCGTCGTCATCCACGCGCAGACAGGCACGGCCACCGACACCCACCAGCGAGACTTCCACCTGCGAACGCGCATGGCGCAGCGCATTGCCCACCAGATTGCTCAGTGCCAGCTGCAGCAGGCGCGGCTCGGCATCCACCCGTGGCAACGCACTGGGCTGCACGCGCAGGACCACGCCGCCGCGTTCGGCATCACGGCGCACATCGGCCACGCAGTCCTGCAGCCAGTCATTGGCTTCGATGCGCTGCAGAGGCTCGGCTTCGCTGGGATGCTCCAGACGTTCATAGGCCAGCAGTTCGCTGACCAGCCGGTTGAGTTCGGCCAGGTCGCCGTGCAGCCCCTGTGCCAGCCGTGTACGGCGTTCGCGATCGTCGCTGTCCTGCATCAGGTCAAGGCCGAAGGCCACGCGTGCGATGGGGGTGCGCAGTTCGTGCGAGATCGCATGGGTCAGGTCGCGCTGGCGCTGCACCAGTTCTGCCACGCGTGCGGCCATGCGGTTGGAATGGTCGACGATGACCCGGATCTGCGAGCGCGGCGAGACCTGTGCGCGCGCTTGCAGATCACCGGCACCGATGCGGTCGGCGTGCAGGCGCAGCGCTTCAAGATCGCGCCAGAGCAGGCGCACCCAGGCGTACAGGCTGGCGCCGACCAGCAGCAGGATGCTGAGGTATGCCGCGATTGTCATGTACGTCGTCATCTGCACCGCGCCAGGCAGGCGCAGGTGCAGCCAGCGGCCTCCGATGCCTTCGATGGGCAGCAGGACCTGCTGGTATTGATCGCGCACGATGAAGCCATCAGCCTTCACGGCTGCCTGTTCCTGGGGGGCGAGCGCGGGAGGACTGTCGAGCAGGGTCAGCGCGATGCCGTAGTGTGGCTGCCACTGCTGCAGGCGCTCACGCTGCTGGCCGGCGTCCAGGCCGGCCAGGCCACTACGCAGGGCGTACACCTGCCCGCGCACCTGCTCGACGAACACTCGATCCTGCACAGGCGTGTAGATGCCGTCCAGGATGTGGTTGAGGAAAAACACCGACACCAGGAAGCAGGCACCAGTGACGAACCACAGCCACAGGAACAGCCGCTTCATGCGGTCCAGGCCGACGGGTTGAACTGGTAGCCGCGGCCCCACACGGTCTTGATCCGCCGCGGTTCACGCGCGTCATCGCCCAGCTTGCGGCGCAGCTTGCCGATGCTGACATCGACGCTTCGGTCCAGCCCGTCGAAGCCGATGCCGCGCACCGCCTGCAGGATCTGGTCGCGCGAGAGGATCTGCCCCGGCTGGCTGGCCAGCAGCCACAGGATCTCGAATTCGGTGGTGCCCATGTCCACCGGCTGGCCATGCAGATGCACCTCGCGCTGCATGCGGTCGATCAGCAGCTCGCCGTGCATCAGGCGGCAGGGCGTGCCGGTGTTGCTGCTGCCATGGCGGCGGCGCAGCAGGGCGCGCAGGCGGGCCAGCAGCAGGCGCGGCTCGATCGGCTTGTGCACATAGTCGTCGGCGCCCGATTCCAGGCCCAGCACCTGCTCGATGTCGTCCTCGCAGGCGGTCAGCATCAGGATCGGCACATCCGAGAAACTGCGGATCTGCCGGCATACATCGATGCCACCGAGGCCCGGCAGCATCAGGTCCAGCACCACCAGTTCCGGCGCATGCTGGCGGCAGGCGGCGCCGGCCAGGTCGCCACGCGCGACGTGCTGCACGGCGAAGCCATGTTCGTGGAGGTAATCGCTGACCAGCTCGGCCAGGCGACGATCGTCTTCCACCAGCAGGACCTGGGTCGGTGTGCCGCTGGCGGTGGGTGTCCAGGGAGATGGCTGCATACGCGTTGGGCTTCCATGCCCGGGCAGGAGCGCCCGGCGGCGAAGCCTAGCAACCGTCCATGACGGCTGCCTGAATCGCGGCCAACCTGATAACCGGCGGTACGGACGTCATCGCCAGCAGCTTTCAGCGGACGGCCCCGGCTGGCCTATGGTGGCGGTTTCCCCGGATGGAGCCTGGTGCAATGAGCGACCCGCAGTGGCAACTGGAAACCCTGGCCGTGCACGGCGGCTACCGTCCCGACCCGACCACCCGCGCGGTGGCGGTGCCGATTTACCAGACGGTGGCGTATGCCTTCGATGACACCCAGCACGGCGCCGACCTGTTCGATCTGAAGGTACCAGGCAACATCTACACCCGCATCATGAACCCCACCACCGACGTGCTGGAGCAGCGCCTGGCCGCGCTGGACGGTGGCATCGGTGCGCTGGCGCTGGCCTCGGGGCAGGCCGCGATCACCTATGCCATCCAGACCATCGCCGAGGCCGGTGACAACATCGTCGCCTCCAGCGCGCTGTATGGCGGCAGCCTCAACCTGCTGGCGCACACCTTGCCGCAGTACGGCATCCAGGCGCGCTTCGCCGACCCGGCCGATCCATCCGCGTTCGCAGGGTTGATCGACGAGCGCACCAAGGCGGTGTTCGTCGAATCGATCGGCAACCCGCGTGGCAACGTCACCGACATCGCGGCGATTGCCGAGGTCGCGCATGCCGCTGGCGTGCCGCTGATCGTGGACAACACGGTGGCCACGCCATTCCTGCTGCGCCCGTTCGAGCACGGCGCCGACATCGTGGTGCATTCGCTGACCAAGTACCTCGGGGGCCACGGCAATAGTCTCGGCGGTGCGATCATCGACTCGGGCCGCTTCGACTGGGCCGCGCAGCCCCAACGCTTCGCCCGCCTCAACCAGCCCGACCCGAGCTACCACGGCGTGGTCTATACCGAAGCGCTGGGGCCGGCGGCCTACATCGGCCGCGCGCGGGTGGTGCCGCTGCGCAATACCGGCGCGGCGCTGTCGCCGTTCAACGCGTTCCTGATCCTGCAGGGCATCGAAACCCTGGCGCTGCGCATGGAACGCATCAACGCCAACGCGTTGGCCGTTGCACAGTTCCTGAAGGCGCACGACAAGGTGGCCTGGGTGCGTTACGCCGGGTTGGCCGACGACCCCGAGCACGCCGCCGCGCAGCGCTATCTGGGCGGGCACGGTTCTGGCGTGCTGACCTTCGGCCTGCCGGGTGGCCGTGAAGCCGGCGCACGCTTCCTCGATGCACTGAAGCTGTTCACCCGCCTGGTCAACCTGGGCGACGCGAAGTCGCTGGCCACCCATCCTGCCTCGACCACTCATCGCCAGCTGGATGCAGCGGAGCTGGCCAAGGCCGGCGTCAGCGAAGACACCGTGCGGCTGTCGATCGGCATCGAGCACATCGGCGACCTGCGCACCGACCTGGAGCAGGCCCTGGCCGGCGCCTGATAGCCGCACGCTTGGTCGTCATCGCCACAGGCGATCACCACCCGCGCCGCGATGCGCTACGGTGGAACTGCCTCTCCAAGGCGTGGCAACGTGGCGATCCAGATCCCCGGTCGATGCGGGTCGACCGGGGATTTTTTTGTTTCCGGGGTCAGATGCGCCGCCGCGTCGACCAAGGTCGACACCTACCAACAGCCACAGGAAATTGTCGAAGGTGGGGTGGGTCCGGTTGCAGGGGCGTGAGCGCCATGGATGGCGCGACCGAGCCTCCATGGACGGATTCACGGCGTCCCCTGCAACCGGACCCACCCCGCCATCCCACGGAATACCCGCTTTTGCCGTTGACGTTTATTCAGCAGGTGCAGGGCTGCAAGCCTGCCCACCCACACCCCTCACACCACCGGAATACTGTGCTGTCCCAGCCCGCGATACGGCGGCGTGGACATCACCATCTCCGCCAGCGAGTACGCCAGCTCACGCTCGGCCATCACCGTGCCATCCGCACCGTGTTCCAGCAGATGCTTCACTTCCGCATCGCTGTGCGCGCGCGCCAGCAGGGTCAGCTCCGGGTTGATCGCCCGCAGCTTGGCCAGTGCCTCACCGGCCTCCAGCGGCTGCGGAATGGCCAGCACCGCAATCTTCGCGCGCTCCGGATGGGCCTCGGCCAGCACCCGGTCGGCAGCAGCACTGCCGCGGATCGCGGCCAGGCCCTTGGCATGTGCCTGCTCGACATGTTCCTTGTTGTCATCGATCACCAGCACCGGCACGCCGCGATCGCGCAGCACCTGCGCCAGCTCGCTGCCGACCCGGCCGTAGCCGATCACGATCGCGTGCCCGTTCAGATCACGCGATGGGCCGATCGCCTCTTCCGGCTCGGCCGGCTGCGGCTGCTGTTCCTGCTTGGCCTGCCAACGGTCCAGCAGCCCGAAGACCAGCGGGTTGAGCATGATCGACACCAGCGCACCGGCCAGTACCAGCGACTGGCCTTCCTTCGGCAGGATCTGCAGGGCCACGCCGAGGCCGGCGATGATGAAGGCGAACTCGCCGATCTGCGCCAGGCTGGCCGAGATGGTCAGCGCAGTGCTGGTCGGGTGGCCGAATGCACGCACGATGAAGAAGGCGGCGGCCGACTTGCCGAACATGATGATCAGCACGGTGGCCAGCACCTGCCACGGGTGTTGGATGAGGATGTTCGGATCGAACAGCATGCCGACCGAGACGAAGAACAGCACCGCGAAAGCATCGCGCAGCGGCAGCGAATCATGCGCGGCCTTGTGGCTCAGCTCCGATTCGTTGAGCAGCATGCCGGCGAAGAACGCGCCCAGCGCGAACGAGACGCCGAACAGCATCGCCGAGCCGAATGCCACGCCCAGCGCGATCGCCAGCACCGACAGGGTGAACAGCTCGCGCGAGCCGGTACCGGCGATGCGTTCGAGAATCCACGGAATGACCCGGCGGCCGACCACCAGCATCACCGCCACGAACAGGCCAAGCTGCACGAAAGTCCAGCCGATGTCGGCCAGCACGCTGCCCAGCGAGTGCGATTCCTTGGCCGCATCGGGGCCGAACACACCGGCCATCACCGGCATCATCACCAGCGCCAGCACACAGGCCAGGTCTTCCACGATCAGCCAGCCGACCGCGATCTTGCCGCGCATGGTTTCCAGCAGGCGGCGCTCCTCCATCGCCCGCAACAGCACGACGGTACTGGCCGTGGCCAGCGAGAAACCGAAGATGACGCCATGGATGGCGGGCCAGCCCATCAGCGAGGCCACGCCCCAGCCGAGCAGGGTAGCGACCGCGATCTGCCCGATGGCACCGGGGATGGCGATGGCCTTGACCGCCATCAGGTCCTTCAGCGAGAAGTGCAGGCCGACGCCGAACATCAGCAGCATCACGCCCAGCTCGGCCAGCTGGTTGGCCAGCGCCTGGTCGGCAACGAAGCCGGGAGTGAACGGGCCTACGCAGATGCCAGCAACCAGGTAACCGACCAGGGGAGACAAGCGGAGCTTGTTGGCCAGCGCGCCGAAGATGAAGGCGAGCCCGAGGCCAACGGCAACGATGTTGATCAGGTCGGTGTCATGGTGCATCGGCTCTCGCAGAAAAACGGGGGGATGCCCTGATTTTCACCTAATGCGCCAGATGCAGCAAACCCAGGGGGCAAATCCTTTCCCGCAGGGAAGGCACCTGCCCCCTGGGTTTGCCCGCGCATTTCTCCTCTACCCCCGCCTTCGGCGCGCCCCTTCAACAAGAAGGGGTTCTCCTCCAGATGCGGCGAGAGGATGCCGGCCAGCGGCCGGCACTACCAGAGCGGCGCTGGGTATGGCCCGGCGCTACCGATACCGCTTACCAGGTGTACTTGACCCGGCCGTACACATACGCGCCGTTGAAGCCGAACGGCGAGTAGTTGCTGTACGGCAGCATGCCGAAGGTCGAGTTCTGCAGGTCTTCGGTGCGGTCCGGGTACTTGTCCAGCAGGTTGTCGGCGCCCACGGTGAGGGTCCAGTTGCTGCTCGGCTTGTAGCTGGCCGAGGCATCGACCACCCAGGCGTCGCCGTAGGTCTGGTCGCGCAGCGCGGTGGCCGAGTTGCGCACCGTGAATTTGCCGTAGCGGGTCGCGGCCAGGCCGAGTTCCCAGTGGTCCGAACGCCAGGTGCCGCTCAGGATCGCCTTGTCGCGCGGGTAGCTGTCCTCGATGCGGCCGATCTCATCACGGCCGATCAGCGACTGGTTCAGGCCCAGCGTGCCGAACACCGCCGGGGTGCCGCCGACGCGGCGCACTTCGGTGTCGTTGTAGCTGTACGCGGCGGTCAGTTCCAGACTGCTGGCGCTGAAGGGCACGGTGTAGCTGGACACGAAGTCGACGCCACGGGTACGCGTATCCAGCCCGTTGGTGAAGTACGAGAACGCGGTCACCTGCGGCAGGCCCAGGCTGCTCAGCAGCGCGCTGCTGGCGGCGTTGGTGGTGATGCTGGACGACAGCGCGATGCGGTTGTCGATGTCGATCTGATAGGCATCGACGGTGATGTACAGGCGGTCGACCGGCTGCAGCACCAGGCCCAGGCTGTAGGAGGTGGAGGTCTCGGCTTTCAGCGGCGAGGCGCCCAGTGCCTGCGCGGCCTGGCTGGTGGTCGGGAAGGTGCCGCGCTCGACGAACACGCCGTTGGTGAACTGGCTGGTCACCGCCTGGTAGCCCTGCTGCGCCAGCGACGGTGCGCGGAAGCCGCTGGAGGCGGTGGCCCGCAGCGCGACCTTGTCGGTGAACGCGTAGCGCGCCGACAGCTTGCCGGAGAAGCGGTCGCCGAAGTCCGAGTAGTCCTCGTAGCGGCCGGTGATGCCGGCCGAGAACTTCTCGGTCAGGTCCGCTTCCAGGCCCGCATAGACCGCGTAGTTGTGGCGGTCGGCATGCACTTCATTGGTCGGTGTGAAGCCACCGAAGCCCTGCGCGCCGCTGCCGGTATACGAATTCAGTTCGCCCGGCTTCTGGTCCCACTTCTCCTTGCGGTACTCACCGCCGAAGGACAGCGTGACCGGGTAGGCCAGGCCCCAGTCCAGCGACTTGGTCAGGTCGGCATTGAAGATGTCCTGCTGGTACTTCAGCGTGCCGTCGTAGAACGAGCGCGGGCTGGTTGCACCCAGGCTGTAGTTGATGCTGTTGCGGGTGTGGAAGTCGAGGGTGTTCTCGCCGTGGTTCAGGCTCAGGTCCCAGGTCCAGCCGTTGTCGGTGTTGCCCTTGACGCCGGCTACCAGCGAGCGGTCCTTGGAATACTGGTTGATCTCCGGCACGAAACCATCCGGATAGGTCTGCGCCAGCAGCGCGGTCTGGTTCAGATGGTTGCGCGAGCGATAGAACGCGAACGAGGTGATGTCGCGGTTGCTGAGCAGCGCGCTGGCGTAGCCGGTTACGTGGTCGCTGAAATCGAAGCTGGCGTTGACCGAGGCCGCAGTGGCATCCACGCGCGGGTCGCCGACGATGAAGGTCTTCTGGCCGATGCTCGGGTAGTTGCCGGTGTTCGGCGTGGTGCCGCGGTACGGGCCGGCGCGGTTGCTCTCGTCCTGCTGGCTGATCTGGCCGGCCACGTGCACGCGGCCACGGCCGTCGCCGAACTCGACGCCGGTATCGCCGGAGAGCTGGTACTTGTTGCCGTCACCGGCCGAGTACTGGCCGTAGTCCACGGCCAGGCTGCCGCCACGGCCGCTGCCCTTGAGCACGATGTTGATGACGCCGGCGATGGCGTCCGAGCCGTACTGCGCCGACGCGCCGTCGCGTAGCACTTCCACGCGCTCGATGGCAGCGATCGGGATCGCGTTGATGTCCACCGCCGACGAGCCACGGCCGATGCTGCCGTTGACGTTGATCATCGCCGAGGTATGGCGGCGCTTGCCGTTGACCAGCACCAGCACCTGGTCCGGCGACAGGCCACGCAGCTGCGCCGGGCGCACGCCGCTGGTGCCGTCGGTCAGGGCCGGGCGCGGGAAGTTCAGTGAGGGCAGGGCGCGCGACAGTGCGGTGGCCAGCTCACTGGTACCGGTGGACTGCAGGGCTTCGGGGGTGATGATGTCGATCGGCGACTGCGACTCGGCGACCGTGCGGTCGGCCACGCGGGTGCCGGTGACGATCACCGTGTCCAGGGTGTTGGCGGCGGTGCCGGCCTGCTGGGCAGCGGCAACGAACGGAGAGCCACCGAGTGCGACAGCGACGGCGGCGGCGATCAGGCTGGTCTTGCGGGTCATCGGGACGGAGCTCCGGTTGGCGGGGGCGGCACCGGAATCGACATCACGGGGGTGAGGCGGACGGCGGTTGTTGCGGTGCGCAAAGCAGGAATTAACGGGATATTCAGCGCCTGTCAAATGCCGGTCATCGGAAAAAACGTTGCAGCAGCAACCATTTAGCCCGAATCGGCACTGGCGGGGAGGGAGCCCGGGACGCGCGCGGCGAGGACGTGGGAGAGAGGAACGCCGGCCGCCGCGCATCCCGGGACGCGTCAAGTATTCGTTAACGCTAGAATTGCGTCGCAGGAACAGTGCTCACCAGCACATTCCATTCGGTTATATGGACGCCTTCCCCCATGATTTCGCTTCGTAATTTCGCCTTGCGCCGCGGCGAGCGGCTGCTGTTGTCCAATGTCGACCTGACCCTGCACGCCGGTTACCGGGTGGGTGTGGTCGGCCGCAACGGTGCTGGCAAGTCCAGCCTGTTCGCGGCGGTGAAGGGCGAGCTGGAGGCGGACAAGGGCGATGTCGATCTGCCCGGCAAGGTGCGCATCGCCAGCGTGGCCCAGGAAACCCCGTCGCTGCCCGACCCGGCGCTGAGCTTCGTGCTGGGCGGCGACATCGAGGTGGCCGCCGTGCTGGCCGCCGAGGCCGAGGCGACCGCCCGCGAAGACTGGGAAGCGGTGGCCGAAGCGCATACGAAGATGGCCGAGCTCAATGCCTACGACGCCGAAGCGCGCGCCGGCAAGCTGCTGCATGGCCTGGGCTTCCCGGCCGAGACCCACCATCGCGCGGTGTCCTCGTTCTCCGGCGGCTGGCGCGTGCGCCTGAACCTGGCACGCGCGCTGATGATGCCCAGCGATCTGCTGCTGCTGGACGAACCGACCAACCACCTGGATCTGGACGCGGTGTACTGGCTGGAACAGTGGCTGCTGAAGTACCCGGGCACGCTGCTGCTGATCTCGCATGACCGCGAGTTCCTCGACAACGTGGCCACCCACACCCTGCATCTGCACGGTGGCGGCGCCAAGCTCTACCCGGGCGGCTACACCGATTTCGAGCGCCAGCGCGCCGAACAGCTGCGCCAGCAGCAGATCGCGCACGAGAAGGAACAGGCCGAGCGCGCCCACCTGCAGAGCTTCATCGACCGCTTCAAGGCGCAGGCCAGCAAGGCCGCGCAGGCGCAGAGCCGCATGAAGCGCCTGGCCAAGCTGGCCGGCACCGAAGCGGTGCGCGCCGAGCGCGAGTTCCGCATCGAGTTCGCGCCGCCGGCCAAGCTGCCGTTCTCGCTGATCCGCCTGAACCACGTCGAGGCCGGCTACGGCAAGGACGCGGTGATCCTGCACAACGTCGGCTTCGGCCTGGAAGCGGGCCAGCGCATCGGCCTGCTCGGCCCGAACGGTGCCGGTAAGACCACCCTGGTGAAGACCCTGGTGGGCGAGCTGGCGCCGATCGTTGGCGAGCGCATGGCGCATCCGGACCTGAAGATCGGCTACTTCGCCCAGCACACGGTGGAATCGCTGCACGAAGGCCAGTCGCCGATGGAGCACTTCCGCGAGATCGCCCCGGATGCACCGAACCAGTCGTTCCGCGACTTCCTCGGCAAGTGGAATTTCCCGGGCGACCGCGCATTCGAGCCGGTGGATGGTTTCTCCGGTGGCGAGCGCGCGCGCCTGGCGTTGGCGCTGATCGCCTGGCAGCAGCCGAACGTGCTGCTGCTGGACGAACCGACCAACCACCTTGACCTGGAAATGCGCGAAGCGCTGGCCGAAGCGCTGGCCACCTTCGAAGGCGCGATCGTGATGGTCTCGCATGACCGCCATCTGATCGGCCTGGTCTGCGATACCTACTGGCGCGTGGCCGATGGCGTGGTCGAGCCGTTCGACGGTGACCTCGACGCCTACGCGGCCTGGCTGCGCACCCGTCCGCAGGCGCAGGGCACCAAGGCGCGCATGGAACAGGTGGAAGAGCCGGTGGTGGTCAAGACCGCACCGGTGGCGCAGGTGGTGCAGAAGAAGCCGGTGAACCCACACAAGCTGGCCGCCGCCGAAGCCAAGGTGGCCGAGCTGGAAGGTGCGCTGGCCGAGCTGGACCGCCAGCTGGCCGACCCGGCCAACTACGCCGATGCCACCCGCATGGCGGTTATCGGCCGTGACCGCGAAACCGCTGCCGCCCAGCTGGAAAAAGCCGAGGCAGCGTGGATGGAGCTGCTGGAGTCCTGACCGGTAGTGCCGGCCGCTGGCCGGCAGCGCGATGCGCCCACAACGATCAAGGGGTTGCCGGCCAGCGGCCGGCACTACCTACGCGCCCTGCGTCTGCAGCCACTCGCGGAAGCGTTTGGCAGGCTCACGCTCGGCCCGCGAGCGCAGCCGCGTCAGCCAGTAGCGCCCCAGCTCCAGCGTGGTGCTGAACGGCTGCAGCAGGCGACCCTCGGCCAGCTCCTGCTCGAACATGCGCAGCGGCAGCAGCGCCACGCCGGCGCCGCCGACCGCGGCCATCGCCACCGTCAACGACGAATCGAACACCGGCCCGCGCGCTTCCACGCCACTGACCCCTGCCGCCTGCAGCCAGCGCGGCCATTCGTCGCTGCGGTAGGAGCGCAGCAATGGCAGCGTGCCCAGGTCGCGTGGCTGCTTCAGCCGCCGCGCCAATGCCGGCGCGCACAGCGGTGCGAAGGGCGCATCGAGGATCGCCGTGCAGGCCTGGCCCTGCCAGTCGCCATCACCAAACCGGATCGCCAGGTCCAGGCCTTCACCGGCCAGGTCGATGCGGTTGTTGTGGGTCTGCAGGCGCAGCTCGATGTCCGGGTGCGCGGCCTCGAACGCGGCCAGCCGTGGCAGCAGCCAGCCGGTGGCGAAGGTCCCGACCACGCCCAACGTCAGTACTTCACGGGCCGGGCCACCGGTGTAGCGCGCGATGCTGGCCGAGATGCGCTCGAACGATTCGTTGAGCACCGGGTACAGCGCCGCGCCCTCATCGGTGAGTGCCACGCCCCGCGGCAGGCGGTGGAACAGGCGGATGCCGAGCCGGTCTTCCAGCCCACGGATCTGATGGCTCAGCGCGGCCTGGCTGACACACAGCTCCAGCGCGGCGCGGGTGAAGTTCTGGTGGCGGGCGGCGGCCTCGAAGGCGCGCAGCGCGTTCAGGGGCAGGGTAGGGTGCAACATCGCGCAGTCGTGAGCTGGAGTGATGGCAGATCCTAACGCTTCAATCGTTGATTTCGGAAAATTAAGGGGTTGAATGCGTCAGGCATTAATTTAAATCATGTCTCTCGTTGATTTTTTGCGCTGGTCGCCCCTGATCAAGGCTTCAATAATCGAGCGGTCCCCCAGGAGAACCCGCATGCTCGCCCGTCGCCGATTCCTGCAGTTCAGTGGTGCTGCCGTGGCTTCCTCGCTTGCCCTGCCGCTGCTGGCACGTGCTGCGGGCCAGGCCACCGCCAACGCACCCACCGATGCCACCCTCACCGCCGCCACCGACTTCGCCGCGCTGGAAAAGGCCTGCGCCGGACGTCTCGGTGTGACCCTGCTGGATACTGCCAGCGGTCGCCGCATCGGTCATCGCCAGGACGAGCGCTTCCCGATGTGCAGCACCTTCAAGAGCATGCTGGCGGCCACCGTGCTCAGCCAGGCCGAGCGCACGCCGGCATTGCTGGACACGCGTGTGCCGGTGCGCGACGCCGATCTGCTCTCGCACGCACCGGTTACCCGCCGCCATGCAGGCAAGGACATGACCGTGCGTGACCTGTGCCGGGCCACGCTGATCACCAGTGACAACACCGCCGCCAACCTGCTGTTCGGTGTCGTCGGCGGTCCGCCCGCGGTAACCGCGTTCCTGCGCGCCAGCGGCGATACGCTGAGCCGCAGTGACCGCCTGGAGCCGGAGCTGAACAGCTTTGCCAAGGGGGATCCACGCGATACCACCACGCCGGCGGCGATGGCCGCGACCCTGCAGCGCGTGGTACTGGGCGAGGTGCTGCAGCCGGCGTCGCGGCAGCAGCTGGCCGATTGGCTGATCGACAACGAAACCGGTGACGCCTGCCTGCGCGCGGGCCTGGGCAAGCGCTGGCGCGTCGGTGACAAGACTGGCAGCAACGGCGAGGACGCGCGCAACGACATCGCCGTGCTGTGGCCCGTGGCCGGCGGCGCACCGTGGGTGCTGACGGCATATCTGCAGGCAGGCGCGATCAGCTACGAGCAACGCGCTACCGTGCTGGCACAGGTAGGGCGCATTGCCGATCGCCTGATCGGATGAGGTAACCGGGAGTCATCCAGAAACGGCTTGCCGGATCGGTTCGGCGCGCGCATCCTGCGCGCGTTCGAACCACACGGAAGTCCCCCATGAGCCATGAATTGATCTACCTGCTGCTGATCTTCGCGCTGCTGGTGATCCCCCGCGCGCTGCAGCGTTTCAGCCTGCCCGCGCCGCTGACCTGCCTGCTGTTCGGCATCATCGGCATGCTCTGGCTGGGCGACCAGGCGCACGACGCAGTGATCGGCCTGCTGGCCACGCTGGGGATTTCCTCGTTGTTCCTGTTCGCTGGCCTGGAGGTGGACCTGCAGGCACTGCGGCGGGGCATGTGGCCGCTGCTGGCGCATCTGGTGATCCGTACCGGCACGCTGTTCGGCGTGGGCTGGCTGGCCTGGCGCTACGCGGGACTGCCCTGGCAGGCCGCCGGTCTGCTGGCACTGGCGCTGCTGACGCCGTCTACCGGCTTCATCATGGATTCGCTGTCGCGGCTGGGCCTGAGCGAGGACGAGCGCTTCTGGGTGACCAGCAAGGCCATCGCCGGCGAACTGCTGGCGCTGGCCGCGTTGTTCATCGTGCTGCAGGCCGGCGATCCGGGGCACATGGCGCTGTCCAGCCTGGCGCTGCTGGCGATGATGGTCGGCCTGCCGCTGCTGTTCATCGCCTTGGGCCGTTGGGTGGCGCCGCACGCGCCGGGCTCGGAATTCTCGCTGCTGGTGATGGTGGGCATGGTCGCGGCCTACATCACTTACCTGCTGGGCGTGTACTACCTGGTCGGCGCGTTCATTGCCGGCCTGGTCGCGCGCCTGCTGCACCAGCGCATGCCGCTGCTGGCTTCGCATGAGAACCTGCATGCGCTGCGCCTGTTCGCCTCGTTCTTCGTGCCGTTCTATTTCTTCAACGCCGGCACCAAGGTGCCCAGCGAAGCACTGAGCTTCGAGGCGCTGGGGCTGGGCATCGTGATCACCCTGGTGGTGCTGCCGCTGCGCATCGGCGTGGTCTGGCTGCAGCGCCGGGTGATGTTCGGCGAGAGCTTCCGCAGCAGCCTGCGGGTCTCGTTGGCGCTGGCACCAACGCTGATCTTCACCCTGGTGCTGGCCGCGATCATGCGCGAGCGCTTCCAGATCCCGGCGGTGCTGTTCGGCGCGCTGCTGCTGTATGCCGCATTGACCACGCTGCTGCCGTCGTTGGTGTTCCGCACGCCGTTCGATGTCGATCCGGTTGAACAGGAGCCGGCGGGCGAGGGCGCGGCCGCACCGGTGGCGGCCACCGAGACGCTGCCGGAACCGCACACCGCCGAACGCTGATCGGTTGCCGCGCGCGGTTTGCGCCCGTCGGCCATGGCCGTTAGGGTTGGGGCATGAAACTGCCTGCCGTTGTCACCGCTTCCGCCCTCCTGCTCAGCCTCGCTGCCTGTTCGCAGCGCTCCGACACGGTTGCCCATGATCTGGCAACCGCGCCGGCCGACGCCTTCATGGCCGCCATTGCCGCGCACTGCGGCCAGGCCTATGCCGGCAAGGTGGTGGAGGACACGCCGGCACCGACCGGCAAGGACCCGTTCGCCGGCCAGCGCCTGGTCATGCACGTGCGTGGCTGTGCCGATCCGGCGCACGAGCTGCGCATCCCGTTCCATGTCGGCGATGACCACTCGCGGACCTGGGTGCTGACCCGCACGGAAACCGGTCTGCGCCTGAAGCACGACCATCGCCACGAAGACGGCAGCCCCGACGCGATCACCCTGTACGGCGGCGACAGCACGCCACCGGGCACCGCCGAGCGCCAGCAGTTCCCGGCCGATGGCGATTCGGTGGCCATGTTCCGTCGGGCCGATATGCTGGCCTCGACCCACAACACGTGGGCGATGGAGATCGATCCCGACCAGACGTTCGTCTACGAGCTGACACGCCCGGAGGGCCGCCGCTTCCGCGTGCAGTTCGACCTGAGCAAGCCGGTTGACCTGCCGCCTGCACCGTGGGGCGACGACACGCCACCGGCACCCTGACCTCGCAGGCCGCTAGCGCCGGGCCATGCCCGGCGGCCGTCATCTGCCGCTGCGCTCGCCGGGCATGGCCCAGCGCTACCCACGAAACGGGCGCGTCCGCGCCCATTCACTTACCGCGTGCCGAAACGCGCCCGGCAGCCGTTGCTCACCCACACCTGGCCACGCGAGTAACCCCAGCTGCGGCCTTCCTGGCAGGCGCTGCCGGAGAGCTGCTGCTGCAGCACCGGCCGGCCCTGTCGCTCATCCCAGTCGCAGGTCTGCGAGCGGTTGTTGTTGCTGCTGCAGGTGACCGAATAGTTGCTGTTGCCACCGCCCCAGCCACCGCCGCCACCGCCCCAGCCGCGGGCTTCGGCGAATTCCGCGCGACAGCCATTGCTGACCCAGACTGCGCCGTTGCGCACGCCCCAGGTACGGCCCTCATCACAAGGGCTGCCGGACAGCTGGCGGACCAGGCGGGCATTGCGCCAACCCACCGGGCAGCTGCGCTCACGGTTGTTCTGGCTCTCGCAGCGGATGGTCTCGCCGGGGCGGCCGTTGTTGCCACCCCAGCCACCGCCGTTGCCGCCGCCCCAGCCACCGCGGGCCTCGACGAACTCGGCGCGGCAACCGTTGGTGACCCAGATGCTGCCATTGCGGCTGCCCCAGGAGCGCCCTTCCTCGCAGGGGCTGCCAGACAACTGGCGGACCAGCTGCGCGCCGCGCCAGCCGGTGTTGCAGACCCGTTCGCGGTTGCTCTGGCTTTCGCAGCGGACCACCCCGCTCTGCGCATGCGCGGACGGGGCGGGCAGGGTAAGGGTGCCCAGGGTACCCAGGCTGAGGATCACGGCCAGGCTGGCCAGGGACAGCGGTTTCATGGCGGCATCCCATACGGTGGCAGGTGCCCGACTATAGGGAGGGGGGCGATCAAGCCGGTGTGACTGGCCGGATTTGCCCCGGCCGGGGCCTCGGCCGCAGAATACGAGGCTTTCCGGCCCCCATCCGGCGCCGGCGTTCTCCAGCGGAGCTTCCCCCATGCGTACCCACTTCTGCGGCCTGGTCGATGAGACCCTGATTGGCCAGACTGTCACCCTCGCCGGCTGGACCGACGTGGCCCGTAACCAGGGCGGCGTCTGCTTCATCGATCTTCGAGATCATGAAGGCATCGTGCAGGTGACCGTGGAAGTCGACAACGCCGAAGTGTTCGCCGTGGCCGCGTCGCTGGGCTACGAGGACGTGCTGCAGGTGGAAGGCGTCGTGCGTGCCCGCCACGCGGTGAACGACAAGATGCGCACCGGCAAGGTGGAAGTGATCGCCACTGCCATCACCGTGCTGAACAAGGCCGCGCCGCTGCCGTTCCACGCCCACGAGAACCCCGGCGAAGAAACCCGCCTGAAGTACCGTTACCTGGACCTGCGCCGCCCGGAAATGCAGCGCATGCAGCGCACCCGCATCAAGCTGGTGCAGGCCCTGCGCCGCCACCTGGACGAAAAGGGCTTCCAGGACATCGAGACCCCGATCCTGACCAAGGCCACCCCGGAAGGCGCGCGCGACTTCCTGGTGCCGGCGCGCATGCACCCGGGCGAGTTCTACGCCCTGCCGCAGAGCCCGCAGCTGTTCAAGCAGATCCTGATGGTGGCCGGCTTCGACCGCTACTACCAGATCGCGCGCTGCTTCCGCGACGAGGCCCTGCGTGCCGACCGCCAGCTGGAATTCACCCAGCTGGACATGGAGTTCGCCTTCGTCCGCGAACGCGACGTGCAGGACTTCGTCGAGAACATGATCCGCGCCATCTTCAAGGAAGTGGTCGAGGTCGAGCTGGACGCCAGCTTCCCGCGCATGACCTGGGCCGAGGCGATGCGTCGCTACGGTTCGGACAAGCCGGACCTGCGCATCGCGCTGGAGCTGGTGGACGTGGCCGAGCTGGTCAAGGACAGCGAGTTCGCCGTGTTCACCGGCCCGGCCAATGATGCCGAAGGCCGCGTCGCCGCGCTGCGCATCCCGGGCGGCGCCTCGCTGTCGCGCAAGCAGATCGACGAGTACGCCGCGCACGCCGCCAAGTACGGCGCCAAGGGCCTGGCCTACATCAAGATTGCCGACAACGGCGAAGTCAGCTCGCCGATCCAGAAGTTCTTCAGTGAGGCATCCTTCGCTGCCCTGGTCGCCCACGTCGGCGCCGGCAACGGCGACATCGTGTTCTTCGGTGCCGGTGGCTACAACAAGGTCTCCGACTTCATGGGCGCACTGCGCCTGAAGGCCGGCAAGGACTTCGGCCTGGTTGCCGACGGTTGGGCACCGCTGTGGGTCACTGACTTCCCGATGTTCGAGTGGGACGAGGAAGAACAGCGCTACGTCGCCCTGCATCACCCCTTCACCGCACCGGCCGTGGACGACATCGCCGACCTGCGCGCCAACGCCCGTACCGCCGTCTCGCGCGGCTACGACATGGTGCTCAACGGCAATGAGATCGGCGGTGGTTCCATCCGTATCCACCGTCCGGACATGCAGAGCGCGGTGTTCGAGCTGCTCGGCATCGGTGCCGAAGAAGCCCGCGCCAAGTTCGGCTTCCTGCTCGACGCGCTGAACTACGGCGCGCCGCCGCACGGTGGCATCGCCTTCGGCATCGACCGCATCGCCGCGCTGATGGCCGGCACCGAGTCGATCCGCGACGTCATCCCGTTCCCGAAGACCACCGGTGCACAGGATCTGATGACCGACGCGCCGTCGCCGATCGTCGACGCGCAGCTGGCCGAAGTGCACATCCAGGTTCGCCCCAAGACCAACTGATCAGGAGATCCAGGCAATGACCGAGTTTGCGTTTTCGCTGGAGTGGGAAAAGCTGGGCAATGAAGGCTCCGAGGCCACCCTGGTCACCGAGCGTGCACGCGTGTTCGGTGGTTGGCTGGTCCGCGTCGGTACCAATCCGGCGGCGATGGCCCTGACCTTCGTCGCCGACGGCGAAGGCCGTTGGGACGGTGAAGACTTCGGCGTCGAGGATTACGAGGACGACGAAGAGGAAGAGTACGACGAGGACGAGGAAGGCGAGGAAGAAGAGGACGAGGACGAAGAGGAATACGAGGAAGAGGACGAGGAAGAAGA
This sequence comes from Stenotrophomonas maltophilia, assembly GCF_002138415.1. Classification (NCBI taxonomy): domain Bacteria; kingdom Pseudomonadati; phylum Pseudomonadota; class Gammaproteobacteria; order Lysobacterales; family Lysobacteraceae; genus Stenotrophomonas; species Stenotrophomonas maltophilia. The sequence goes on along the minus strand of NZ_CP015612.1, from coordinate 3,568,425 downwards.
AGCGGAATCGCCTGAAAAGGCTTGACCCGCGCTTCGCCCTGACGTCAACTTCCTGCATGTATTCGATCCGCCGCGCCACCGTGGACGACGCGCCGACCCTGTCGGCGCTGGCTGCCCGCACGTTCACCGAAACCTTCGGCCATCTGTATCCGCCGCAGGACCTGCAGGCCTTCCTCGAGGAGGCCTACACGGTCGAGCGCCAGCGCGTGATCCTGGCCCACCCGGACTACGCGGTGTGGCTGCTGGAACTGGACGGGGAGGCGGTCGGTCATGCCGCCGCCGGCCCCTGTGGCCTGCCGCATCCGGATGTGAAACCCGGTGACGGCGAACTCAAGCGCCTGTACCTGGTCAAGACGCAGCAGAGCTGCGGCTGGGGCAGCCGCCTGCTGGAAACCGCGCTGGCCTGGCTGGAACACGAAGGCCCGCGCACGTTGTGGCTGGGCGTGTGGTCGGAGAACTTCGGCGCGCAACGCTTCTACGCCCGCTACGGTTTCGAGAAGGCCGGCGAGTACCTGTTCCCGGTCGGTGACACCCAGGACCTCGAGTTCATCCTGCGCCGCGCACCGCGCTCGGCCTGACGTTCACCGCCGCTTGCTGCGCGCGCGTGTTCAATCACCGTACGTTTCCGCCCCGCTGACCGCCAGGCTGTTTGCATGACTCCCCCCGTATTGCTGCTGCATGGCATCTGGAATGCCCGTGCCTGGGTCGGGCCGCTGGCCTGGCGCCTGCGCGCGCGCGGCTTCCAGGTACACGCGTTCGGCTATTCCTCTGTGTTCGGTGGCCCCGATGTGGCCGTGCCGCAGCTGCTGGAGCGGCTGACCGATGCCGGACCGTTGTCGCTGGTCGGTCACAGCCTGGGGGGATTGCTCGCGCTGGAGGCCTTGCGTCGCCAGCCGCAGTTGGATGTGCAGCGTGTGGTCTGCCTGGGCTCGCCGCTGCGCGGCAGCGGCACCGCGCGCTCGTTGTCCGAGCACGGTTGGGGCCTGGCGCTGGGCCGCAGCAGCGAACTGTTGCTCGATGGCCTGCCGGACTGGCAGGGCAAGGCCGAAGTCGGGCTGATCGCCGGTTCGGTGCCACACGGGCTGGGCAGCCTGCTGGGCGCCATCGACGATGCCTCCGACGGCACCGTGGCATTGGCCGAGACCCGCCTGCCAGGCCTGGCCGACCATTGCGTGGTGCGTACCAGCCACAGCGGTCTGGTGGTGTCGCCCGACGCCGCGCGGCAGACCGCGCATTTCCTGCGCCACGGCCAGTTCGACCACAGCCGCGACGCCGCCGCCGCATAAGATGGTGGGTGCGAACCGTCTTACCTTGGTGGGTGCGAACCTTGGTTCGCACGCTCTTCGCCGGGCCTTGCCCGGCGGCATCCTTCGCCCCTAGACACGGTTGCCACCCCCGATCAGGTAGAATTCGCGCCTTGATCCTGAAGCAGCCAGACGGTAGCACCCATGGGTAGAGGCCCCTCCATCGAAGCCCGCAAGAACGCGTCCGACGCGAAGCGTGGCAAGATTTTCACCAAGATCATCCGCGAGATCGGCGTTGCCGCGCGCGGCGGTGGAGGCGACCCCAACAACAACCCGCGCCTGCGCGTGGCCATGGACAAGGGCCTGGCCGTCAACATGTCCAAGGACGTGATCGAGCGCGCCATCAAGAAGGCCACCGGTGAACTGGAAGGCGTCGATTACGAGGAAATCCGCTACGAGGGCTACGCCCCGGGTGGCGTGGCCGTGATCGTCGACTGCCTGACCGACAACCGCGTGCGCACCGTGGCCGATGTCCGCCATGCGTTCAGCAAGTGCGGCGGCAACATGGGCACCGAAGGCTCGGTGGCCTTCATGTTCAAGCGCCTGGGCGTGCTGCATTTCGCCGCCGGTGCCGATGAAGAAACGATCACCGAAGCTGCCATCGAGGCCGGCGCCGATGACATCGTGGTCTACCCGGAAGACGGCGCGATCGACGTGGTCACCAGCCCTGACGCGTTCAACGCGGTCAAGGATGCGATGGCCGCCGCCGGCCATGTCGCCGACCACGCCGAGATCACCTTCCGCGCGGACAATGACATCAAGGTCGAGGGCGAGGTTGCCCTGCAGGTCAAGAAGCTGCTGGACATGCTTGAAGACCTGGACGACGTGCAGGACGTGTATTCCAACGCCGAACTCGGCGCCGACGCCTACGCCTGAGCCGTCTTCGACGGCCTGGGCGCGGGCCGTTGAACGGTCACCGCGGACAGTCATGAGCCCATACGCCTGCCAGCGCACCCCGTTCCGCCCCGCCAGGAGTGCAGCATGACCCGCATCCTCGGCATCGACCCCGGTTCGCAGCGGACCGGGGTCGGCATCATCGATGTTGACGCCACCGGCAAGGTCAGCCACGTGCACCACCAGCCGCTGGTGCTGCTGGGCGCCGACGACTTCCCGCAGCGCATGAAGCTGCTGGTGCTGGGCCTGGCCGATCTGTGCCGGGAGTACCAGCCCAATGAAGTGGCCATCGAAAAGGTGTTCATGGCCCGCAATCCCGATTCGGCATTGAAGCTGGGCCAGGCCCGTGGTGCGGCGATCTCGGCCGTGGTCCTGCGCGATCTGCCGGTGCACGAATATGCCGCCAGCGAGATCAAGCTGGCCGTGGTCGGGCGCGGTGGCGCCGAAAAGCAACAGGTTCAACACATGGTCGGGCTCATGCTCAACCTGAAAACCAAGCTGCAGGCCGACGCGGCCGACGCGTTGGCGGTGGCGATCACCCATGCCCACGTAAGGGCGACGGCAAACCGCCTGGGGCTCAGTGCCCGCCAGGCGTGGGGCCGCAAATGAGGAGCTGCACGCAATGATCGGTCGACTGCGCGGCATCGTCGCCTACAAGGCGCCGCCGTGGCTGGTGGTGGACGTGAACGGAGTGGGCTACGAGCTGGAGGCGCCGATGAGCACCTTCTACGACCTGCCCGAGCTCGGCCGCGAGGTCACCCTGTACACCCATTATTCGCAGAAGGAAGACAGCGTTTCGCTGTACGGCTTCCTGCGCGAGGGTGAGCGGCGCCTGTTCCGCGACGTGCAGAAGGTCAGTGGCATCGGTGCGAAGATCGCGCTGGCCGTGCTGTCCGGCGTCACCGTCGAGGAATTCGCGCGCATGGTCCAGGCCGGTGACATCACCGCGCTGACCCGCATTCCGGGCATCGGCAAGAAGACCGCCGAACGCATGGTGCTGGAGCTGCGTGACCGCGCCGCCCAGTTCGGTGCCGGCGGCGCGCTGCCCACAGGCAGCGGCCCGGCGCCGGCCGATCCGCTGTCCGATGCCACCGTGGCCCTGCAGCAGCTGGGCTACAAGCCGGCCGAAGCCGCGCGCATGGCCCGCGATGCCTTCAATGAAGGCGACGAAGTGGCCACCGTGATCCGCAAGGCGCTGCAGTCCGCGCTGCGCTGATCCGCGTCCCTTTCCCCCAACCTACCGCCTGAGCTTCGCCAGGAGTCCCATGTCCAGCAGTCAAACCCCGCACACAGCCGCCCCCGGCGGCCACGGTCACGCCCCTCCCGCCGGAGGCATGGCGCTGATCATCGGTGCGATCGGCGTGGTCTTCGGCGATATCGGTACCAGCCCGCTGTACACCCTGAAGGAGGCGTTCTCGCCGCACTACGGGCTCAACAGTGACCACGACACCGTGCTGGGCGTGCTGTCGCTGGCATTCTGGGCGCTGAACATCGTGGTCACGCTGAAGTACGTGACCATCATCATGCGCGCCGACAACGACGGCGAGGGCGGCATCATGGCGCTGATGGCGCTGACCCAGCGCACGCTGCGCAACGGGTCGCGCTCGGCCTATGTGGTCGGCATCCTCGGCATCTTCGGTGCCTCGCTGTTCTTCGGTGATGGCGTGATCACCCCGGCGATCTCCGTGCTTGGCGCGGTCGAGGGCCTGGAGGTGGCCGCGCCCGGCCTGCATGCCTTCATCGTGCCGATCACCGTGGTGGTGCTGCTGATGGTGTTTGCCGCGCAGCGCTTCGGTACCGAAAAAATCGGCAAGGCATTCGGCCCGATCACCTCGGTCTGGTTCATCTCGCTGGCGGCGATCGGCATCTACAACATCGTCGACGCACCGGAAGTGCTGAAAGCCTTCAACCCGTGGTGGGCGATCCGCTTCTTCATGGAACACAGCTGGCACGGCATCTTCATCCTCGGCGCGGTGGTGCTGGCAGTGACCGGTGGCGAGGCGCTGTACGCTGACATGGGCCACTTCGGTGCCAAGCCCATCCGCCACGCCTGGTACTTCTTCGTGCTGCCGTGCCTGGTGCTGAACTATCTGGGGCAGGGCGCACTGGTGCTCAACCACCCCGAGGCGCTGAAGAACCCGTTCTTCGAGGCGGTGCCGCCGTGGGCGCTGTACCCGATGATCATTCTGGCCACGATGGCGGCGGTGATCGCGTCGCAGTCGGTCATCACCGGTGCCTTCTCGGTCTCGCGCCAGGCCATGCAGCTGGGTTACATCCCGCGCATGCGCATCAAGCACACCTCGCACGACACCATCGGCCAGATCTACATCCCGGGCATCAATTGGGGTATCGCGGTGATGGTGATCGGCCTGGTACTGGCCTTCCGCAGCTCGTCGAACCTGGCCGTGGCCTACGGCATCTCGGTGTCGGCCACGATGCTGATCGACACCCTGCTGCTGGCCCTGGTGGCACGCTCGCTGTGGCCGAAGGCCCGCAAGTGGATCCTGCCGCTGTGCGTGGTGTTCTTCATCATCGACCTCGGCTTCGTCATCGCCAACGGTGCCAAGCTGCTGCAGGGCGCGTGGTTCCCGGTGGTGCTGGGCATCTTCCTGTTCACCATGATGCGCACCTGGCGCCGTGGCCGCGAGCTGCTGCGCGATGAGATCCGCAAGGACGGCATCCGCCTGGATACCTTCCTGCCGGGCCTGATGCTGGCACCACCGGTACGCGTGCCTGGCACCGCGGTGTTCCTCACCGCCGACCCGACCGTGGCACCGCACGCGCTGATGCACAACCTCAAGCACAACAAGGTGCTGCACGAGCGCAACGTGTTCCTGCATGTGGAAACCCTGCCGATCCCGTATGCGATGGAAGGGCAGCGACTGAAGATCGAATCGGTGGGCGATGAGTTCTACCGCGTCTACGTGCGCTTCGGCTTCATGGAGACCCCGGACGTGCCGCTGGCGCTGATGCGTTCCTGCGACCACGGCGGCATCTACTTCGATCCGATGGACACCACCTTCTTCGCCAGCCGCGAGACCATCGTGGCCACCGCCAACCGCGGCATGCCGATCTGGCGCGACAAGCTGTTCGCGCTGATGCACAGGAATGCCGCTCCGGCGACGGGTTTCTTCCGGATTCCGGGCAACAGATTGGTGGAACTGGGCGCGCAGGTGGAGATTTAATCTCCACCTGCGCTACGTCCCACGATTTGCTGCGCAAACCGTGGGCCCCGCACGCATTCCACCTTATCCCCCGCCTGTCGGCGCGCCCCCTTGAACAACAAGGGGGCTCCACTTGCGGAGATGCCGCGCGCTTGAAGCTTGGCCCACTCTGCTCTCCAGTTTCCTCCACGCCTGGATCTACCGTGCCGACCAACGGTCGGCACCCACCAAAGCAGAACGCCGTTCCGACAGACCGCAGGAAACTGTCGAAGGCGGGGTGGGTCCGCTTGCGGGGGCGTGAGCCGCATGGATGCGGCGACCGAGCTTACATGGACGTACTTGCAGCGTCCCCCGCAAGCGGACCCACCCCGCCATTCCCCAGGAAGCCCGCTTCGGCTGTTGCTTTGGATGTTGCCGTTGCCGTTGCCTCTGCGGGTGCCGGGCGCAGCCCGGCCGAAACCCGTACTTTTGCCGCATAATCAGCACATGACCGACGACCGCATCATCGGCGCCGGCGCCACCCGCGAGGATGACGCCGCCGACGCCAGCATCCGCCCCAAGCGGCTAGCCGACTACCTCGGCCAGGTGCCGGTGCGCGAGCAGATGGAGATCTACATCCAGGCGGCCAAGGGGCGCGGCGACGCGCTCGACCACGTGCTGATCTTCGGGCCGCCCGGCCTGGGCAAGACCACCCTCAGCCATGTCATCGCCAACGAACTGGGCGTGGCCCTGCGGGTCACCTCCGGCCCGGTGATCGAGAAGGCCGGCGACCTCGCCGCGCTGCTGACCAACCTGCAGCCGCACGATGTGCTGTTCATCGACGAGATCCATCGCCTGTCGCCGGTGGTGGAAGAAGTGCTGTACCCGGCGATGGAAGACTTCCAGATCGACATCATGATCGGCGAGGGCCCCGCCGCCCGCTCGATCAAGATCGACCTGCCGCCGTTCACCCTGATCGGTGCCACCACCCGTGCCGGCCTGCTGACCGCGCCGCTGCGCGACCGCTTCGGCATCGTCCAGCGTTTGGAGTTCTACAGCGTCGAGGAGCTGACCCGCATCGTGCGCCGTTCGGCGGCCATCCTGGCCATCGACTGCACCGCCGATGGGGCAGGGGAGATCGCGCGCCGCGCGCGTGGCACCCCGCGTATCGCCAACCGCCTGCTGCGTCGCGTGCGCGACTACGCGCAGGTGAAGGCCGGCGGCCACATCGACGAGGCCGTGGCACAGGCTGCGATGAAGATGCTGAAGGTCGATCCGGAGGGCTTCGACGAGCTCGACCGGCGCCTGCTCAAGACCATGGTCGACTACTTCGATGGCGGCCCGGTCGGCATCGAATCGCTGGCCGCGGCGCTGTCTGAAGAGCGCGGCACGCTGGAAGACGTGGTTGAACCGTACCTGATCCAGCAGGGCTTCCTGGTGCGCACCGCGCGCGGCCGCATGGCCACCCACAAGGCTTACCGGCACATGGGACTGAAGCCGAAGAACCCGCCGCAGGACCTGTTCGCCGAGGTTCCCGATGTCGGTTGAGCCCCGATTCAGTTGGCCGACACGCATTTACTGGGAAGATACCGACGCAGGTGGCGTGGTCTACCACGCCCGCTACGTGGCCTTCATGGAACGGGCCCGTACCGAATGGATGCGTGCGCTGGGCTACGGCCAGGAGCGCATGCGCGCCGAGCACGGGATGGTCTTCGCGGTGCGCTCGATGCAGATGGATTTCATCAAGCCGGCACGGCTGGATGACACCCTGCAGGTGAGCGCCCGCCTGGTCCAGCTGAAGAAGGCCAGCATGGTCTTCGACCAGCAGATCCTGCGCGACGGCGAACTGCTGCTGTCGGCGCAGGTCCGCATCGCCGCACTGGAAGCGGCCAGTTTCCGCCCGCGTGGCATGGACGAGGCCGTCCTTGCCGTGCTGCAACCCCACCTCCACCCCGAATCCGAACACTGAGGAACAACGGATGATCGCAACGCTCCTGGCCCTGCAGGCCACGGTCACCGAGGCACTGCCGGCCGACGTCAGCAACGCCGCGACACAGACCCTTGCCCAGGCCACCACCGGCGGCGGCATCAACTACCTCGAACTGATGGCCAAGGCCAGCCTGCCGGTGAAGATCATCGTGCTGCTGCTGCTGGTCGGCTCGTTCGTCAGCTGGGTGATCATTTTCCGCAAGGCCCGCGTGTTCAAGCAGGCCACCCGCGAAGCCGACGAGTTCGAGAACCGCTTCTGGTCCGGCGCCGACCTGGGCAAGCTGTACAGCTCGGCCACCGACCGCAGCCGCAACGTCGGCGGCCTGGAGGCGATCTTCGAAGCCGGCTTCCGCGAGTACACCCGCCTGCGCGACAAGCGCCGGCTGGATGGCCGCGCGCAGCTGGAAGGCGCGCAGCGTGCCATGCGCACCACCTACACCCGCGAAGTGGACCAGCTCGAGCGCAACCTGGAACTGCTGGCCAACATCGGCTCGACCGCGCCTTACGTGGGCCTGGTCGGTACCGTGTTCGGCATCATGGTGACCATGCACGACATGATCAGCAGCGGTGCGCAGGCCGGTATCGCCGCCGTCGCGCCGGGCATCTCCGAAGCGCTGTTCGCCACCGCCATCGGCCTGTTCGTGGCGATCCCGGCAGTGTGGGCCTACAACCGCTTCACCACGCGCGTGGAGCGCATGTCGGTGCGGTTCGAGACCTTTGCCGAAGAGTTCAGCTCCATCCTGCAGCGCCAGAGCGCTGGCGACGAGTAAGCGCCTGACCCGGGAGTCCAAGCCATGTCCGCTGCCATCGGTCGCCGCAAGCGCCGCAAGCTGAAATCGGAAATCAACGTCGTTCCCTACATCGACGTCATGCTGGTGCTGCTGATCATTTTCATGGTCACCGCGCCGCTGCTCACCCTGAGCTTCGACGTCGACCTGCCGCAGTCCAACGCCAAGGCGCTGGAGAGCAAGCAGGACCCGGTGATCGTCTCGGTGCGCCAGGACGGCCAGCTCAGCCTGAAGCTGGCTGACGCCAAGGAACCGACCGCCGTGTCGGCCGAGGAACTGGAAGGCCGCCTGGCCGGCATTGCCGCCCAGGACAAGGGCGTGCGCGTGATCGTTGCCGCCGACCGCGCCGTGGCCTATGAAAAGGTCATCGCTGCGATGGATGTGATCAAGCGCGCCAAGGTAGACAAGGTAGGCCTGGCCACCGATGCACGCTGACGCCCTGCCACCTTCGCATCAGCGCGAACCCGGCTGGGGCCTGCCCCTGGCGCTGGCGTTGCTGGTGCACCTGCTGGTCGCGCTGGTCTTCATCGTGGCCTGGTTCTGGTCGCCCGAGCGCAACACCGATGCCGCCGCCGGCGATCCTTCGGTCGAGGCCAGCCTGGCGCTGTCCGCGTCCGAGGCCTCCGCCGCACGCCAGGCCCTGCGCCAGTCGGAGAAGCTGGAGGACCTGCCGCCGCCGGTCGCCGAGCCGATCCCGGTGCCGGAAGACACCATCCCGCCGCCGCAGCCGATTCCCGAACCGCGCCCGCAGGATGCCCCCACGCCCCAGCAGCAACAGGCGCAGGAGCGTGTCGCACAGCCGGACACCAAGGACCAGGAAGCGGTGAGTGCGCTGGCCATCTCGCAGGAGAAGGCCAAGCAGGAACAGGAAGCCAAGCGCCGCCAGGAGCAGATCGACCTGACCGAACGCAAGCGCCAGGAAGAAGCGGAGCAGAAGCTGCGTCTGGCCAAGCAGCAGGAAGCGGACGAGAAAAAGAAGCAGGCCGAGCAGGAGCGCGTGGCCGCTGACAAGGCCGAGGCCGAGAAGCAGAAGAAGATCGCCGAAATCCGTGCCCGCCGCGAGCAGGCCGAGAAGGAAGCCAAGCTGGCCGAGCAGAAGCTGCGCCAGGTGGCTGCCGCCCGCAATGCCGCCGGCAGTGCCGCTGCCGGCTCCAGCGGTGCCTCCCAGCCGGCTGCCGGTGGTGGTGGCAACAGCGATGATCTTTCGGCCAAGTACGCGGCTGCGATCCAGGCCAAGGTGCTGTCGCAGTGGGTTCGCCCGGATACGGTGCCGCTCGGCCAGCGTTGCCAGATCACCATCACCCAGATTCCGGGTGGCACGGTGATGCAGGCCAAGGTCAGCCCGAACTGCCCGTATGACGAGGCGGGCAAGCGTTCGATCGAGGCCGCCGTGCTCAACGCGCAGCCGCTGCCGTACCGCGGGTTCGAGTCGGTGTTCGCGCGCACGCTCAACTTCACCTTTACCGCCCAGGATCGCTGAGGCGGGCAGGGCTGGGTGGCTCTCGGGCCACCTGCGCCCACAGATGTCGCGCTTGCCTCTGGTAGGTCCGGTTTCGGCCGGGCAGGCTGTAGGCTGCTGTCGAACACCGCCCCACAGGGCGGCGTGACCGGGGCAGGCAGGTGCGATGTTAGCCACGACGTTAACGGTGCGTGAGAGGACGGGCTGGTACTGACCCGGAATTCACGTACCCTTGGTTCATGATTGCGAAGCGGTTCACTCCCGCTTTGCTATCCCTCGTTCCGGTTTCCCCCTATTGAGCGCTCCATGAAAAAGATGCCTCGCTGGCTTGCCGTGTTTGCGGCCCTGTTGCTGCCCTTTGCTGCCGTCGCGCAGCAGAAGGGGCTGGATATCGACATCATCGGCGGCAATGCCTCCGCCCTGCCGATCACCATCGTGCCGATGCCCTACCAGGGTTCGGCGGCTGCACCGCAGACCGACGTCGCCGGCGTGGTCCGCGCCGACCTCGAGCGCTCGGGCCAGTTCCGCACGCTGCCGGAAGCGCAGATCGTCGAGAAGCCCGTGCGTGGCGGCGACATCCAGTTCGCCACCTGGCGTGCGCTGAAGCAGAACTACATCGTGGTCGGCCGCGTGCTCGACGCCGGTGCCGGCGCCTACCGTGTCGAGTACGAACTGTTCGACGTGCCCAAGGGCGAGCGCCTGCTGGGCCTGGCGATGACCGCCCGTGGCAACGCCATGCGCGACGTTGCCCACCAGATGGCCGACGCCATCTATGAAAAGATCACCGGTGTGCGCGGCGCCTTCTGGACCCGCATCGCCTACGTGACCGCCAGCGGCAAGGGCGACGCCATGCGCTATGCGCTGATGGTGGCCGACTCCGACGGCTACAACCCGCAGACCATCGTGCGTTCGGCCGAGCCGCTGCTGTCGCCGTCGTGGAGCCCGGATGGCAGCAAGCTGGCCTACGTCAGCTTCGAGCGTGGCAATTCGGCGATCTATATCCAGAACATCGGCACCGGCGCGCGCGAGCTGGTCACCAGCTTCCGTGGCATCAACAGCGCTCCGGCGTTCTCGCCGGATGGCCGCAAGCTGGCCCTGACCCTGTCGCGTTCGGGCAACCCGGAAATCTACGTGATGGACCTGGGCAGCAAGCAGCTGACCCAGCTGACCAACCACTTCGCCATCGACACCGAGCCGACCTGGGCGCCCGATGGCAGCGCGGTGTACTTCACCTCCGATCGCGGCGGCCGTCCGCAGGTCTACAAGGTGGGTGCGGGCGGCGGCAGTGCCGAGCGCGTGACCTTCCAGGGCAACTACAACGCCAAGCCCTCGGTGTCCTACGATGGCAAGAAGATCGCCGTCGCCCAGGGCTCGGGCAACAGCTACAAGATCGCGATGATGGACAGCTCGCTGGGTTCGCCCCGCTGGAGCACGCTGTCCCCGGGTTCGCTGGATGAATCTCCGAGCTTTGCGCCCAACGCAAGCATGGTGTTGTACGCCGCCCGCGAGGGTGGCCGTGGTGTGCTGTATGCCGTTTCCGCCGATGCGCGCGTGCGCCAGCGGTTGGTTCTGGCCGACGGAGATGTGCGCGAACCGGCATGGTCCCCATACCGTACCCAGCGCTAAAAGAGTGTTAATATTTTCGCTGTCTTGAACCCCTCATCGGCCTAGGAGCCACAAAGGTATCGCCATGAACAAGTCCACCCGCGTTCTGCTTGTTTCCCTGCTGTCTGTGGCCGTCCTGGCCGGTTGCTCGAAGAAGGTCAAGGAAGAAGTGCCGGCTCCGGTCGACACCGGCACCTCGACCACCACCCCGACCGGCCCGTCGACCTCGGGTCTGTACGGCCCGGGCGACCTGGACACCGACGCTTGCCTGCGCCAGCGCGTTGTCTACTTCGACCTGGACAAGGAAGACGTGAAGCCGGAATTCCAGGCCATCATGGCGTGCCACGCCAAGTACCTGCGTGACCGTCCGTCTTCGCGCATCACCCTGCAGGGCCACACCGACGAGCGCGGTTCGCGCGCGTACAACCAGGCCCTGGGTGAGCGTCGTGGCAACGGCGTCAACTCGGCCCTGCAGGCCAACGGTGGCTCGGCTTCGCAGCTGACCGTCGTGTCCTACGGTGAAGAGCGTCCGGTCTGCACCGAGTCGAACGAGTCCTGCTGGTCGCAGAACCGTCGCGTCGAAATCGTCTACACCGCGCAGTAATCCATGCGCATTGGCATCAAACTGATGCTGGTCGTTGCGGCAGCCCTCGTGGCTGCCGCACCGGCGCATGCACAGCGACAGAGCCTGGCTGACCGTGTCGGCGCGCTCGAGCAGCAGATGTACAACAACAGTGCCAACCAGGACCTGTTGAACCAGATCAATCAGCTGCGGCAGCAGGTCACCAGCCTGCAGGCCTCGATCGAGCAGTTGCAGCACGACAACGCCCAGCTCAAGCAGTCCGCCCAGGACCAGTACCTGGATCTGGACAGCCGCCTGAACCGGTTGGAAGGGGGCAATGCCGCCCCGGCCCTGCCGCCCGTTCCGGCGAGCGCGCCGAAGGCCGCTCCGGCCCCGGCAAAACCCGCAGCGGCGGCCACTTCCGAGCGGCCGCCTTCGGTCCATGGTGATGCCGGCAGCCTTGCCGCCACCGGCGACGAGCGCACCACCTACAACGTCGCCTTCGATTCGCTGAAGGCCGGCAGGTACGATGACTCGGCGCAGCTGTTCCTGAGCTTCCTGCAGCTGTATCCGAACGGCGTCTATGCGCCGAACGCGCTGTACTGGCTGGGCGAGAGCTACTACGCCACCCGCAATTTCCCGATGGCCGAGACCCAGTTCCGCGAACTGCTCTCGCGCTATCCGACCCACGACAAGGCCGCTGGCGGCCTGCTCAAGGTCGGCCTCTCGCAGTACGGCGAGGGCAAGGTCGACCAGGCCCAGCAGACGCTGGAGACCGTCGTGGCGCAGTACCCCGGCTCGGACGCCGCGCGCACCGCGCAGGACCGTCTGCAGTCCATCCGCCTCGGCAAGCAGATCCGCTGATCCGCTGACCGGGCGTACAATGGGTGCCCTATAGAGCCGAGCCCACGCTCGGCTGCTTTCGTTTCCGGTTCGGCAAACCCGCCCGGATCCGGTAGCGCCGAGCCATGCTCGGCTGCTTTCGTTACCGGATGGGTTCACCCGCCCGGTTGCTGTTGTAGAGCCGAGCCTTGCTCGGCTGCTTTCGTTACCGGCCACGGTAGCCCACCCGCCACGTGTCCCACCAAGAAGTACCTGCCATGACCGCCGTTACCCCGTCCAGCGCCGCCGCCACGCCCAGTGAGATCGTGCAGTCGCCCCTGCCACGCCTGAAGATCACCGAGATCTTCACCTCGCTGCAGGGCGAAGCCGATACCGCCGGCTGGCCGACCGTGTTCGTGCGCCTGACCGGCTGCCCGCTGCGCTGCCAGTACTGCGACACCGCCTATGCTTTCCACGGCGGCACCTGGTGGGATATCGACGACATCGTGGCCGAGGTGTTGGCCCAGGGCGTGCGCCACGTCTGCGTGACCGGTGGCGAGCCGCTGGCGCAGAAGCGTTGCCTGGTGCTGCTGCAGAAGCTGTGCGACGCCGGCATGGACGTCTCGCTGGAAACCTCCGGCGCGCTGGACGTCAGCACCGTGGACCCGCGCGTATCGCGCGTGGTCGACATCAAGACCCCGGGCTCGGCCGAAGCCGCCCGCAACCGCCTGGAAAACCTGCCGCTGCTGACCGCCCGCGACCAGATCAAGTTCGTCATCTGCAGCCGCGAGGATTACGACTGGGCCAAGGCGATGGTCGCCGAGCACGACCTGGTGAAGCGTTGCACCGTGTTCTTCTCGCCGAGCAAGGGTGAGATCACCGCGCGCCAACTGGCGGACTGGATCGTCGAGGATCGGCTGCCGGTGCGCTTCCAGATGCAGTTGCATAAAATCCTGTGGAACGACGAGCCGGGCCGATGAGCCCACGCAGCGTTCCCTGATGTAGCTCCGGCGCGGGACAGCGTGCTGGCTTTTCCCCCAAACCGGAAGATTGACCCATGAAGAAGGCAGTCGTGCTTCTCTCCGGCGGCATGGATTCAGCCGCCGTCATCGCCATGGCCCAGGAACAGGGCTTCGCCGTGCATGCCCTGAGCGTGCGCTACGGCCAGCGCCATACCTCCGAACTGGATGCCGCCGCCCGCGTGGCCAAGGCCCAGGGCGTAGTCGCGCACAAGACCGTGGACGTGGACCTGCGCAGCATTGGTGGCTCGGCGCTGACCGACGATATCGACGTGCCCGAGGCCGGCGGTGCCGGTATTCCGGTCACCTACGTGCCGGCGCGCAACACCATCATGCTGTCGCTGGCCCTGGGCTGGGCCGAAGTGCTCGGCGCCAACGACATCTTCTGCGGCGTCAACGCCGTGGATTACTCCGGCTACCCGGACTGCCGCCCCGAATTCGTGGCTGCATTCCAGGCACTTGCCAACCTGGCCACCAAGTCGGGCGTGGAGGGTGCAGGCATGAAGGTGCACGCGCCGCTGCAGTTCCTCAGCAAGGGCCAGATCGTCAGCGAAGGCGTGCGCCTGGGCGTGGACTTCGGCCTGACCGTGTCCTGCTACAACGCCGACGCCAACGGCGCCGCCTGCGGCCACTGCGACGCCTGCCGCCTGCGCGCGCAGGGCTTCACCGAAGCCGGCGTGCCCGACCCCACGCTGTACGCCTGAGGTAACGGGGGGCTGATGGCCCCAATGGTGGGTGCCAACCTTGGTTGGCACTGTGCGCCGGGCACGGCCCGGCGCTACCGCTGCTGCAACCACCCCGACGCTTCAATAAACGCCCGCACCGCCCCCGGATCGGCATAGTCCAACTCGATCATCCGCGCGATCCCCGCCTTCTCATCCGCCTGCTGTCGCATATACTCCTGCGCGATGCGATACCCGGCGTAATAGCCCACATCACTCACTCCGAACGGATTGCGGGCGCTGTTGTACAGCCAGGTGTCCAGGTCATCGCCGTCCATCTCAGCGATGAAGCGCGTGCGGATTTCCGCCTCGTGACGTGCACCGTACGCGTAGAAGGGCAGTGCCGGCCGACGCCCACTGATGCGCTCGGCCACATACTCGGCAACACCCTCGCGTACCGCGTACTGGGCCAGGCTGCCGGTGGTCTCGCGCTGCTGGGTATGCACGTACTCGTGCAGGTTGTTCTGCGCGTTGTTCGCCCCCGGGCGGCTGTCGTAGAAGATCCGCAGGCGGCTGCGCATCGGCTCGGGCAGCTCGCTCACGTCCACACGCTCGTCGCCCAGCACCATCTCCGCCCCGATCAGCACCTTGTCGCCCAGCGTGGTGCCGCCGGTGCGCAGCACACCCACTGCATAGGTGATGGTGGCCGGGCGCAGGGCGGGGTAGAGCGTGCGGAAGGCGGCCAGGTCGCGTTCCAGTGTGGCGCTGGCCTGCTGCGCGTTGGCGGTCAATGGGCGTACCGACGTCCAGAAGCGCGGCCACGCACGCATGGCCTCGGCGTACTCGCGGGCGGTGTAGTGGCGCACCTGCATCAGTGCATGCAGGCCAGGGCTGCCCGGATCGATGTAGCGCTGCTGGACCAGCGTTATCCGGCGTTCGGCGTCGGGCTCGGCGCGCACCGCGTCATAGGTGGCCCAGAAGCGGCCGATGTCGTCGGTGACGACCCCGGATGGGGCGACCAGTGCCGTGCAGGGCAGCAGCAGAGCAGCAAGCAGGCTGAAGGGCAGGCGCATCCGGAGTTCCGCAGTGGGATCACAGCTGGGATGCAGCAGTCGTCTGAAAGGTTTAGGCCGACAGCCCAGATCGGGGTAGTGCCGGCCGCTGGCCGGCAATCTCGGCACACCAGGGTTTCACCCGGCCCGGCAAAGTAGGGTAGAATGCCCACCCCGCCGAAAGGCTGGGGCAGTGCAATGGGCCGTTAGCTCAGTCGGTAGAGCAGAAGACTTTTAATCTTTTGGTCGAAGGTTCGAATCCTTCACGGCCCACCATTGCTGCAAAAGGGTTTCGGAGCGATCCGGAGCCCTTTTTGTTTTTCTGCAATCGTCAGTCATTTCCGCAAAATCACTTCGTCGGGGTTACGCGGTCGCCCTTACGCTTTCGCGTGTAGGTCTCGGTCATCACCACGGGCGAGTGACCCAACTGTCGCTGCGCCTGGCGAATGTCTGCCGCTGCGTCTGCCTTGTCGGTGCCTGCCTTAGCCCGCAGGTCCCGGAACTGGAATGCCTCCTTGGCACCGCCTGCACGTGCGCGCGCTGCGTCGAATCGGCTTCGCAGCTGGCCCTTGCTCAGCGGCTGGCCATACTCATCCAGTAGCAGCGCCGTGTGCACGATCACCGCACCTTTCTGCTTGCCGCGGCGCTTGAATGTCCTGGCACCGAAGCGCACCAGCAGCTCGGCCAGCTCACCCTCGATGGCAATGCGCAGCTTGTGCTTGGTCTTGCTCTGGCTGATATGCAGGAAG
Source organism: Stenotrophomonas maltophilia (assembly GCF_002138415.1). Taxonomy (NCBI): domain Bacteria; kingdom Pseudomonadati; phylum Pseudomonadota; class Gammaproteobacteria; order Lysobacterales; family Lysobacteraceae; genus Stenotrophomonas; species Stenotrophomonas maltophilia. The sequence continues at coordinate 3,552,377 of NZ_CP015612.1, read as the reverse complement.
CCATCCCGCACGTCTCGCCGATCCATGCTGAGAGCATCGGACGGGCGCTGGCCAGTCAGGTAGGCCAGATCCAGCGCATCGCGCAACGGCTGATCTGCTGCATCCCACACTGCCCGGTATACGTCGTCCTCGACGTACACATCGCGGCCCGCTTCGCCGTAACCACGCACGCCCATGCAAGGGTTTTCCGCGTCGGTGAAGCCCCATTCCCTACACTTGTTCCACAGGTGGCTCAGTAGCGCTTTCTCGCGGTTGGCGCTGACCATGGCCACCGTCCCGTTCTTCGTCCTCCAGTCCAGGTACTGCCGAACGTGAAGCGGCCGGATCTTCGCCAGCGGCGCTGGTGGATTACAGAAGAATTCTTCCAACTTCGCCAGTTCTGCCAGGTTGACCTTGGCCGTTGATGCGCGCTTCTTTGGGATAACCAATTGTTTGTAGCGAGCCGCTGCATCCCGGAAGGTCACGATCTGCGGAACATCCGCTTCGGTCGCCATCAGCTCCGCCCACTTGCGAACCTCCACGTGTGTCGTTTCGTCAACGACGCGGTGTCGGCCAACACAGGGTTCACTCTCGTCCAGAGCGGCGTGACATGTAACGTCTACGCCTCCAATCAGGCTCAGAACAAGACGCTGGAGTACTACACCTTCAGCGCGGCTGAGCGTGCCGCGACCGGTCCGGTGGGGCTGCGCATGCGCGGCGAGGATGGCACGGTGTTCTATGACTCCAGGCGGAAAGGCCTCCGCGTGCTGCAGGTCGTGCCGCTGCCAACGGTTCAGGGTCCTCCTGTTGAGATTGGTCAGTTTTTCCCAGGCGTCAAGATCGGTATCGCCATTCCGTCTCCGCGGTTCTACTACTTCTCGCAATCGCAGGGTCGGTGCACGATGAACGCGGACTATTTCCACATGACCAGCGACAACCGGATCTTCATCTCCAGGCTGCAGGTCGCTCAACAGATCCTGATCACCAACACCTTCCCGGTGGGTGGAGCAACGATGGGGCCGCAGAACGCCACCATCTTCATCGTGGACCTGACCGAGGTGCCGCTGGGGTTCGGGTGAGCCCAGTCCCTCATGTAGCCGCGACGTGCGCTCTGATCAGATGATAGCCATATGCGACTCCACCAAGATCACCGCGGCCTAGCTAACACGGACTCAGATCGCCATCAGTAAAAGAACGGCCCCGTAGGGCCGCAAGTAGATTGGCATCAAGCTTTATGATTATTGAAATGCTAATCCGGTCGCACCGGAATAAGCGGCTTGACGGTGACTTTTCCGCCGCCGCCGCCGCAGTTTCCATGGCAGCCGGCGCCAGGATTGGCCCCGCCAGCTCCGCCACCGCCAGCGCCAGTGCCAGCGCCGCCACCTGGATTGGATGTTTGAGGTGTAGCCTGCCCGCCAAAGTAGCTATTGCTGTCGGTCATCGTATAGGTGACGCAATAACTCCCATTGCAGACAACGATCTGATCCTTCGGGCTTACAACAATTTGGCTGAAAGGATTTCTATGACGCATATCCAGTGCCCAAGCTTCAAGGAACGTCTTCGTGCCAGGTCCTGGCATTGGTGTTTCCAGTCTGCATGCGGAGCACGGGAGAGGGCCGTAAATGCTCCCCCCCTCTGCAGCCTTGGCATAGAGAGTCCATCCGAAAAGTGAAACCACTACAAGTGCTAGAACAAAGGGTAATGGTAAAACTCGGTTCATTCTGGGTTCCTTCCTGCGGGTCTATTGGCAGCATCTTCCATAAATTGCATCGGCACGTCTGATGGCCGCCTGCTGCTGAGCGGAGCTCAGTTCCTTCTTGTACATGCCGAGCAATTTTTCTGAGAACGCTGAGGGCATTGCCCTTTTCGCGGCCAAGTAGTAGGCATAGGCCTCAGTTGGATTCTTTTCCACGATTATCCCGTTGGTGTTTGCACTTCCGAGAGCCACCAAAGCGTCGACGCTGCCCTGATTCGCTGCAGCGTTGAGGAAAGATGCAGCATTCCTTTTCCATTCAACCACTGCTTCGGGGGCCTGTATGGCTGACGAGGAGCCGCCGAACGCTGATTCGGTATCGATGGCGTATAGGAGCATGGCTTCTATTGAGCCCTGCTGTGCTGCCTTTAGTAGCCATTTCCCGGCAGGAGAGAGAGTGGAGTCTTTCAGTAGCGAGGAGCACTCCTGCAAGCGCCTCTCAGAATTATCCAGCGCGCTTTGCTGGTCTGATACGCCCGCGAGTAGTGCGGCAGACTGAATTTCGCTAGGTGATCCGGCATTTCTACAGTCTAGAGTAGCTAGATAGATCTCGAAGGTAGCCGTGCTGTCCCCGGAGTCAGAAGCTTCTAGCCTAGAGAGAATGAATTCTTTCGCATCACCACTTGGGCGGAAGGCCCCACTTCGTGATATGGCGAACGCTCTCGATCCTAGAGGCTCAACAAACTTGGGGTCGAGCTTTCTTTGAGAGATGAGAGCCGGGTATGAACGCTGTGCATGCCTGCTTGGGGCGGGACTGGCGCCGCTTTGGATTTCTTCGGCTCGCACTGTGCGCGAGGAGTGGTTGGTGGTGAGCGCGACGATGCCTGCTATGACCAGAATCATGACAGCAGCCGCGACCAAAAGTCTTTTCAAGTTCATGCCGACGAAACTCAGATGCGTTTGTTTACGATCGATTCATGGACGATCGCAGTGATTGGGGCCGACGTCAATTGGGTAGGCACCCACCCTTGTGTAGGGGAGTTCCGACTTCTAGAAACATTTGCACCCTGACCTCCTTAGATTCAGTGCCGCAGGTGGCTCAACCCGGGGGCGCGTGAGCAGCGCCGCGCCGGCACCCATCCCGAACGATTCAGCCAGGTGGCCGCCGTGTTCGCAGGATCTGCGACGGCCGGCCGTATCCTTCCGGCCATGATCTCCTCCACCTACCAAGGCTTCCGCACCGCGCCGATCCCGTCTGGCTGGGTCCAGACAGGGGAGCGGTGGGATCTGTGGTGGAACGGGCGTTCAGTCGCCAATATCACTCCGGCGCCCGGCCGTGGTGTCCGGCTTCACCTGGACGTGCGAAAGATCTTCGAGACCAAGAAAGTGTTTGCCGCCAGCGTGTCTCAGGGCAAGAGCTACGCCGTACGCTGGTGCGCGGCCAGGCTGTATCCCGGCCTGCCTCTGCGCGAGGCCGTTGCTCGGCTGATTGACCCCACGCCGATCCAGCCGGCACCGCCGCCCCCCGGTCTGCCTCCGACCCGCGAACAGCAGCAACAGGCCCGGCGCCTGGCCGAGGCGACCGCGCTCGCCACAGCGCGAGTCAAGGAAGCGTTGGAGCCTGCCAAGCCGATGCCGGCGACCAAGCCCCGCCCGAAGGACGCCCGCAAGGCGCGGTTGAGGGCAGGGCTGCAGCAGCTACGGCAGGGCGTCTGAGCGGACGGAAGACGTTCCGCAAAATTTCCTGGCCCGTTGCGCTGCAAGGCTTTGAAATGCTCGCTTTGATCTTACATGCGGAACGGATAGGTGCGTAGGTTATTGAAAGATAAAGGGTTGACCGGTGACTTTTAATCTTTTGGTCGAAGGTTCGAATCCTTCACGGCCACCATTGCACCAATGACCCAGGTCATTCAGAAAGGCACCGCCAAGCGGTGCCTTTTTTGTTGCTCCCGGTGCCGGGCTCCTACTTCGTCCGCGCTCCCTTTGCCGTTGCGGCTGCTGCGTCAGCAGCCTCCTGTGCAGCCGTTGCTGCGGCATTCGCAGAGCGCTCGATCGCGACGCGTTCCGCCTCGAAGACGGCCAGGCGCTGTGCACTCATCCTGCGCTCCAGTTCCATCGATGCGACGAAGCTCTCCGGATACTTCGAGGCACAGGCCTGTTGCACCAGCTGCACCGCGTGATCGGACAACCCCGGCTGGATATGACCCAGCAGGCAGTCCGCATACGACACGGATGTGGATTGGTTCCCTGCGGGTTGCGGTGAGCCTGCAGCAAGGGCAACAGCAATCAATGCACTCAACATAGAAACCTCCTTGTAATGGTCAGTCAGGGCGGCTGGGGCTGCCAACGTCGAGCATAGCGCCATCCCGGCCCGCCGTCGCTCGGCGGGAGCATCATGGTTCCAGCAGGCATGGACCAGAATCGAGCATTCGGCAGGGATGTGCTTTCGCGTGAGTCCATCGCATTGCAGTGCGGCCCACCCGGCTCGAGGCCCTGGCGCTATGCTCGGCACTTTCTTAGGATGGGCCGCCCCATGCGCTTGATCGTGCTGTCGCTGTTGTTGTCCGCTGTCTCCGCCGCGCCGCTGATGGCCGCCGAACCCGCGTCGCCCGCTGCCGCCTCGCCACTGGTGATCGGCGAGACCTTCACCATCGAGTCGCAGGCGCTGGGCGAGACCCGCCGTATCAATGTCTACCGTCCGCAGCCCTGGGGTCTGGATCCGAAGGCGCCGTTGCCGGTGCTGTACATGCCCGACGGCGGCATCGGCGAGGACTTCCTGCATGTGGCCGGGCTGGTGCAGGTACTGACCGGCAACGGCAGCATGCGCCCGTTCCTGCTGGTCGGCATCGAGAACACCGAGCGCCGCCGCGATATGACCGGCCCCAGCAAGGATCCGCAGGACCAGAAGATCGCGCCGCGCATCGGTGGCTCGGAGGCCTACCGCAGCTTCCTGCGCGATGAACTGATACCGCAGGTACGCCAGCGCTACCCGACCACCGACGAGCGCGCGCTGATCGGTGAATCGCTGGCCGGCCTGTTCGTGGTCGAGACGCTGCTGCAGGAGCCGACGCTGTTCAACAGCTACATCGCGCTGGACCCCAGCCTGTGGTGGAACCGTGGTGCAATGTTGGCCGGAGCGACCAAACAGCTGCCGGCGGTGACGCGTGCGAAGCCGCAGGTGTTCCTGGCCAGCAGCGGACAGCCGGAACTGGCCGCTTCCACTGCACGACTGGCCGCGCTGCTGCAGCAGGCTTCGCCGTCGCCGCTGGTGAAGTACCTGCCGCTGCCGGAGGAAACCCACGCCACGATCTACCACCCGGCCGCCCTGCAGGCGCTGCGCACGCTGTTCCCGGCGCCGCCGCCGGCCTCGCCCTGACCGCGCGTGGCGCAGCGCCGCGCGACGTGTGAGGATGCGATAGCGGCGCCACCCGGGTGCGCCGCCCGCAACGGGAGAGCGTGGATGCAGCGTGTGCGTGGATGGAGTGTGGCGGCCTGCCTGGCCGTGAGTGGTTGTGCGATGTCGGTGGCGCCACCGGCAACCCAGAATGAAGCGAAGGAAAGCGCGGCCACCGCCGCGCCGGGCGTGGTGCTGCCGGATACCGAGGCGCTGCGCGTGCACGATCCGGTCGGCCGCGATTACCCGATCTGGGTGGCACTGCCGGCCGACTATGCCGCGCACCCTGAAAAGCACTATCCGGTGCTGTACGTAACCGATGCGCTGTACAGCTTCCCGCTGGTGCGCAGCGTGCGCAACATGGTCGGGCAGAAGGGCGTCAACATCGAGGATTTCATCCTGGTCGGGCTGCCGCCGCAGGAGGGCCTGACTTCGAAGCAGAGCCGTTCGCGTGATTACACCCCCAGCAATCCGGCGCGTACCGACCCGCGCGACTACAGCGATGACGTCAGCTACGGCGGCGCGGCACATTACCGCGATTTCCTCGCCGAGCACGTGCTGCCGATGATCGATGCACACTACCGCACCGATCCGGCGCGACGCGCCTATGCTGGCCATTCCTATGGCGGCCTGTTCGGTGCCTACGTGCTGACCACGCGTCCGGACATGTTCCGTACCTACATCCTGTCCAGCCCGTCGCTGTGGTTCGACAACCATCTTGTGCCGCGCCTGCAGGCCGAGGCCACGGCGCCTGCGCAGTCGACCACCGTGGTGCTGTCAGTCGGCAGCTTCGAGACGGTCAAGCCCGAACCGCGCTATTTCACCCGCAACGACATGCTGCGCCACAACGCCGAGTTCGCCGAGCAGCTGCGCGGCAGTGGGCGCTCGTTGAAGGTGGAGAACATGGTGATCGACGACGAGGACCACTTCACGGTGTACCCGGACATGATCACCCGCGCGTTGTTGAAGGTGTTCCCGGGTACCGGGCCGTACAGCAGCGGTTGATCCCAGGTTCAATCCACGCATGGCGTGGATCTATCGGGGGTGTTGACGAAGATCCACGCCGACGAGAAACGGAATCAGTAGATCCACGCCATGCGTGGATGATTGCCTCAGGCCGCGCTGGCCTGCGGCGGCGGCATCAACGTGGCATCCGCTGCATGGCGGAAGCACAGGCGGATGGCATCGAGCAGCTCGCTCATGCTGTACGGCTTGGGCAGGAAGTGGATTCCGGCGCGCAGCTGCGGCAGCACGCGGTGCTGGTCCATGCCGGAGGTGACCAGGATCGGCAGCTGCGGCAGGTGCTCGCGCACGCGGTTGGCGGTTTCGATGCCGCTGATGCCGCCCAGGCAGACGTCGGTGAACAGCAGGTCGAATGGTTCGCCAGCGTTGAGCAGGCCCAGCGCGGCCTCGGCGCTGCTGACAGCGGTGACCTGGCAGGCCTGGCTTTCCAGGGCGAGACGACTGAGTTCCTGGGTTTCCTCGGCGTCCTCGATCAGCAGGACGCGCGGTTCCACAAAGCGCTTGGACAGCAACATGACGCGGCAACTCCGGACAACAGGGGGAGCGAAAGGCGCGCAAGTATGCGCAAGCCGGTAGTGAGCCCGGCGTGCACGGCAAGCTAAGTGGGCGTTACAAGCGTCCGCGCCGCTGGCGGTGGAGGTGCCAGGCCAGCACCAGCACCGCCAGCAGGGCCGTGCCGATGCGCAGGCTGGTGGTCTGCCAGCCCAGTGCAACGGCGTCATCGAGGCTGAACGCATTCCAGGCCAGGTTCATCGAAACGTGCAGGACCAGGCCGCACCACAGGGTGTCGCCGTCGAGGTGGTCGAGCCAGGCGAAGATGAAGCCGCCCAGGGCGATCACCGCGCCGACGAACAGCGCGATGCCGCCACCGTGCAACCCGCCGAAGCCGAGCCAGTGCACCATGCCGAACAGCAATGCCTGCGGCAGCGCGAGTAGCGGCCAGGCACCACGCAAGATCTTCACCAGCAGCACGAAGCCGAGGCCGCGGAACAGCACTTCCTCGGCCAGCGGGAACAGCACGGCCAGCATGGTGGCGTCCAGCGCGGTCAGCGCGGTGTTCGGCGTGCCGAGCACCGCCAGGCCCAGCCAGCAGGGCAGGCTGGCCAGCAGCACCCACATCGGGCCACCCCAGCCATTCCCGCGCAACCCGAGGCTGGCCAGCAGGCTCATGCCACGGGGTCGCAGCAGCGCGGCCAGCAGCAGTGCCACCAGTACCGCCAGCGTGTTGTCCAACAGGCTGCCGCCATAGGGAATGGGCAGTGCGGGAATCGGTGTGCCGATGGCCGCGGCGATATCGCGCAGGTTCAGGCCGAGGCCGACGCCCAGCAGGACCAGCAACAGGCGCGCGGAGGTGGGCAGACGGGACAACACGGTCATGTACGCATTCCCTGCGGAACAGGGTTTCAGTCTGCGGGGTAGCAGGGAAGCGGGCACGCGCCGGAAGTCCCCGTGCCATCGGTCATGCGTTGCCGCACAGTCATCACAGGGCAGGTACAGTCGATGCCAGACCGACAGGAGCAATGCCGATGCTGTGCCCCGTGTGCAAGACCCAGACCCTGCAGATGGCCGAACGCCATGGCATCGAGATCGACTATTGCCCCGGCTGCCGCGGTGTCTGGCTGGACCGGGGTGAACTGGACAAGATCATCGAACGCGCGGGTGCCGGTGCGGCCGCGCCGCCGCCAGCGCCCGTGCAGGCTCAGCCGGCATCCGCGCCGCCACCGGTGATGCACCGTGATACCCGCCACCTCGGCCAGCGCTACGAGGACAACCGTGGCCACGGCTACAAGAAAAAGAAGAAGGACAGCTTCCTGTCGGAATTGTTCGACTTCTAGGCGCTTCGCTTTTTGCAGAGTCGAGCCATGCTCGACTCTACAAGGGCCGCGTGATCACGGCCGCCGCAGGATGAACTCGCGGTCGTGGGTGTCGCCGACGATGAAGTCGTACTCGCCAACCTTGCTGCAGCCATAGCGCGCGTAGAAGCGTTGCGCACCGAAATTCTCTTCCCACACGCCCACCCACAGGGTGCGGCGCTGCGGCTGGTCCAGCCAGGCCATGAACGCATCCATCAGGCGTGCACCATGGCCGCCGTTCTGGTGTGCAGCCAGGATGTAGAACCGCTTCAGTTCGATGTCGCCCTCGCGTGCATCCGTGTGCGGCAGGGTGTTGGCGCCGGCGGCCAGATAACCGACCACGGTGTCACCGTCCATCAACAGCCAGATGGCACTGCGTGGATCGGACAGTTCGATACGCTGCGGTTCGCTGCTGTAGTGGTCCTGCAGGAAATCGTGCAGCTGCTGCGGTGGATAGGAATCACCCCAGGTTTCGTTGTAGGTGGCAATCGCAATGGCCGACAGGGCGTCGACATCGGCAAGGGTGGCGCGGCGGATCTGCAACGACATGGCGGGGCCTGCAATGGAGCGTGGCGCAGTGTAGCCGGCCCCGGCGACTGCCGGGGCTGGCCATTGCTCACGAACCGCTGCTCAGAACCACATGCGCACGCCGGCGACCCAGCGGGTGTCGCGCGCGTGGTCACCGGCATAGTCGGCGGTGTCGCCAAACGTGCGTTCGTGGCTGATGCCGATGTACGGCGCGAAGCGGCGGCTGAACTCATAGCGCAGGCGCAGACCGGCCTCCACCTTGTTCAGTCCGCGACCAATGCCGTACTCCGGTTCATCCTTGGCCGCGACGGTGGCTTCCAGCAGCGGTTGCAGGATCAGGCGGTTGGTCAGCAGCACGTCGTACTCAACCTCGGCCTTGGCCAGCACCTGGCCACCGGAGCCCATGTACAGCGTGGCCGAGCTTTCGAACTTGTACGGCGCCAGGCCCTGGATGCCGATGGCTGCCCACGTGCGCGAGTCGGCCGGGCGGAAGTCCTGGCGCACGCCGACCAGCACGTCCCACCACGGCGACACGCTGCGGCCGTACAGCGCTTCCAGTGACGACGATTCGGTGCGGCCACGGCTGCGTTCGCCATCGGTACGCAACCACAGACGGTTGATGTTGCCGCCGATCCAGCCGGTCGCCTCCCAGGCCTGGCCGTTGCTGCTCTTGCCATCCCAGTGTTCGAGGCGGTCGATCAGCAGCAGGCTGTTGATTTCCGGCGCATGCTCCATCGCACCATGGGCGATGGGCGGGAAGGCAGCGGCGCGGTCGGCGTCGGTCGGGACCGGGATCGGCTCGCGCGGTTCGGTCGGTGCAGGCGATCCGTGGCCCATCGCGGTGTGGCCCATCGCGGCGTGGTCCATCGTGGAATGGTCCATCGTCGCCGGCTGCGTCGCACCATGGTCCATCTTCGAGTGATCCATGGCCGAGTGATCCATCGCACCCGGATCCATCTTCGAATGATCCATCTTCGAATGATCGACCTGTTCGACCGGCTTCTTCGCGGTCTTTGCGGGCGGATCCATCGCGGCCATGTCATGGCCAGCGTGCGACTGCGCGAACACCGGCAATGCGGCGGCCAGGCCCAGGGCCAGCAGGCTGGGGGAAAGCAGTGGGCGGCTCATTCTTCGATCCTCACTTCGCGCATCATGCCCGCTTCCATGTGGTACAGCAGATGGCAGTGGTAGGCCCAGCGGCCGAGTGCATCGGCGCGCACGCGATAGCTGCGGCGGGTGCCCGGCGGCATGTCGATGGTGTGCTTGCGCAGCTGGAACTCGCCCTGCGCGTTTTCCAGGTCGCTCCATACCCCGTGCAGGTGGATCGGGTGCTGCATCATGGTGTCGTTGACCAGCACGATGCGCATGCGTTCGCCGTAGTTCAGCCGCAGCGGTTCGGCGCTGGCGAACGGGACGCCATCGAACGACCAGGAGAATTTCTCCATGTGGCCGGTCAGGTGCAGTTCGATCTCGCGACTGGGTTCGCGGCCATCCGGGTCTTCGAACAGGCTGCGCATCGCGCCGTAGGTCAGTACCTGGCGGCCGTTGTCGCGCAGGCCGATGCCGGGGTCGTCCAGCTTCGGCTCGGTGGCCGAACTCTGCATGTCCACCAGCGGGTTGTTGCGCTCGCTGGCCGGGTGCTTCGGTGCCTTGCTGGCGGTATCGCTGCCGCCGTGCGCGCCGTGGCCCATGCTGGCGCCGCAGCCGCCTTCCATGCCCTTCATCGCGGCCATGTCGTGACCGCCGTGGCCACCACCGCCCATGTCGTGGCCCATGTCAGCCATGGTCAACAGCACGCGCCGGTCGCGCTCAGGAATCGGCGCCTGCAAGCCATGACGTACGGCCAGCGTGCCCGCAGCGTAGCCGGTGCGGCCCATGTCCTGGCAGAAGATGGTGTAGGCATCCTGGCCGCTCGGTTCCACCAGCACGTCGTAGGTCTCGGCTGGAGCGATGCGGAACTCGTCGATGCTGACCGGGTGGATGTACTGGCCATCGGCAGCGACCACGGTCATTTTCAAACCGGGGATGCGCACGTCGAAGTAGGTCATCGACCCGCCGTTGATGAAGCGCAGCAGCACCTTCTCGCCACTGCGGAACAGGCCGGTCCAGTTGCCGGCCGGGGCGGTGCCGTTCATCAGGTAGGTGTAGGTGTTGGCATTGACGTCGGACAGGTCGGTGGGCGTCATCCGCATCCGGCCCCACATGCCACGGTCGGACAGCGCTGCAGACCAGCCGTCGCGCTTCGCGTCGCGCAGGAAGTCCGGCAGCGTGCGCATGTAGTAGTTGTCATACGCCGCCAGCTTTTTCATGCGGCGGAACAGCGCGCCCGGGTCCATGTCGGTCCAGTCGGACAGCATGATCACGTGCTCGCGATCATGACGGTACGGCGCCGGCTCGGCGGGATCGATGATCAGCGCGCCGTACAGACCAGCCTGTTCCTGGAACATCGAGTGGCTGTGGTACCAGTAGGTGCCCGACTGCTTCAGTTCGAAATGATAGTGGTAGGTCTCGCCGGGGCCGATGCCGTTGAAGCTCAGGCCGGGCACGCCGTCCATGTTGGCCGGCAGCAGGATGCCGTGCCAGTGGATCGAGGTCGGGTGCCGTTCCAGCGTGTTGCGCACGAACAGGTCCACGGTCTGGCCTTCGCGCCAGCGCAGGATCGGTGCCGGCAGTGAGCCGTTGACGGTGATCGCCGGGCGGGTGCGGCCGGTGAAATTGGCCAGCGATTCGCCGATGGCCAGTTCGATGCGGGTGTCGCTGAGCACGGCGGGGGCGCCGGCCAGGCGTGGGGCGGCCGTGGCGGCGGCGAGCGCACGCTGCGGCACGCCGACAGCGGCGATGCCGGCTACCACGCCGCCGGCGGTCAGGCCCTGCACGAACAGGCGGCGCGACGGCATGGGCACAGCGCCCGGGCCGGGGGGAATACGGGTATTCATGGTGGTGACTCCAGACACGTAAAGACGCCGGCAGGCGGCCGGCTGCGGTGCGCAGGGCGCACGATGCGTGTGGAATCAGCCGATGGGAGGGCGGGAGATCGGCGGCAGCGGCGGCGCCGGACGGCCAGTGGCCGGCATCGGCTGCGGGGCCAGCGACAACGCCGGGCCGGCCATGACCGGCAGCGGCAATACCACCAGCAGCGGGTGCTGGGCACAACTGCGCACGCAGTCCTTGATCTGGCAGTGGGCGTCGTGGGCGGGGGCCTTGGCCTGCGGGGCCTGATCGGCGTGCATGGCGGCGTGGTGGTGGCAGTCGGCATTGCCGCCTTCAAGGGCGGCTGCCGCGTGGGCCATCCGGCCCATTTCCTCGTGACCGCTGGCCATGGCCGCGTTCAGCCCGTTGAGCAGCAGGCTGAGCATGAGCACGACACGGAGCAGGGTCGAGGCGAGGGACATGGCGCTAATCTAGCCGCAAGCGGCCGTGGATGCACTTCCGGCTGAATGGCCGGTTCAAGGTTGGACCAGCACCAATGTGGAGCCGAGCCCATGCTCGGCTGCTGTTCGCGCAGAGGCAGCCGAGCGTGGGCTCGGCTCTTGTGTCTTGGATCGTGCCCTGATCAGGCACAATCCCCCGGTGACCCGGGAGGCTCCGATGACGCTGCCTCGGCTCTTAAGCCTTCGAGCTTGCAAAGTAGATTCAGCGCGTCGGCGGCCTGACACCGCCTTGGAACTTGAACGGTATCTTAGGCCCACCATGGGGTGAGAGCCTGTACTCACAAGGGCAAGGCTGGCGGCTTCCGATCACGATCGTAAGTTCAAGCTGGAGCCAAATCATGCAATTTATCGGCATCGACGCTGCCAAGGCGACCTTTGATATCGCCGTGCCACTATCTGGCAGCAAGTATCGAACCAAGGCCAAACTCCCCAATACGCCAAAGGGCTTTGATGAGCTTCTTGCGTGGCGCGCCAAGCATGCACCGAACGCGGCGGTAGGCATGGAGGCTACAGGTATCTATCACGAAGCCTTGGCTCGAGCCCTGGTGGAGGCGGGGGTGGTGGTTCATGTGGCCAATCCCGCCCGAGTAAAGGCGTTTGGGCAGGCGGAGGGAATCCGGACCAAGACGGATCGCAGCGACGCCAAGCTGATTGCCCGGTTCTTTGAGGCACAACGCCCGGAAAAGCTGCATCCCTACGTTCCGCCGACCCCCTCGGAGGTGAAGCTGCGCGCCTTGGTACGGCGTCGAGACGACCTCCAGGAAATGCTGCAGATGGAGCACAACCGCCTGGACGTTGCCGATATCTCGGTCCAGCAAGGGATCAAGGATGTGATCCGGACGCTGGAAGAGCAGATCAAGCAGGTCCAAAAGGCGATTGAGGACCATATCGATAACGATCCGGACCTGCGCCGGCGTCATCAACTGCTTACCAGCATTCCCGGTATAGGCAACACCAGCAGTGCCCAGCTGCTGGCCATGCTGGGGGATCTAAGCAAATACAGCGACGTGCGCCAGGTGGTTGCCCACGCGGGCCTGAATCCGGCCCAGCGTCAATCAGGAAATTACGAAGGTAAATCCCGGATATCACGCGTCGGCGATGCCGTTTTCCGCAAGAAACTGTACATGCCGGCGCTGACCGGGAAGACCCACAACCCTACGCTGAAGTCCTTTGCAGACCGGCTCAGCGCGAAAGGAAAGCCCTTCAAGGTCGTCATGTGTGCGGTGATGCGTAAACTCATCCATCTGGTTTGGGGCGTACTGAGAAGTGGCCGACCCTTTGAGCCGGACGGTGCCCTTGCCTAGGCAAGGGCAACACGGTATCTACAGGGGCGCCCGCGCGCCGTTGGGACCATGCCCGGCGGCCGCGCAGCGCGGCAACGCGATACCGTCAGCCCTCTTCGCGCACGATCTCGACCAGGCGCGGGCCGTAGCGGCTCAGCTTGGTGCCGCCGATGCCGCCGACCCGGGCCAGTTCGTCCAGGCTCGTCGGGCGCTGTTCGGCGATGTTGCGCAGGGTGCTGTCGTGGAAGATCACGAAGGCCGGCACATTCTGTTCGCGGGCCAGTTCGGCACGCAGGCCGCGCAGGGCGTTGAACAGCGCCAGATCCTGCGGCAGCACCGACAGGCCGGTGCGCTGCGCGCTGCGCTCGCGTCCGCTGGTGCTGCTGGCCGGGTCGCGGCGCATGCTGATCTGCCGGCGGCCGGTCAGTACGTCGCGGCTGGCGTCGGTCAGGCGCAGGCCACCGTGGCCCTCGCTGTCCACTTCCAGCAGGCTGGCGGCGACCAGCTGGCGGAACACGCTGCGCCAGGTGCGCGCATCCAGATCGCGACCGATCGCATAGGTGCTGAGCTTGTCGTGGCCCTGCTGCTTCACCTTCTCGTTCTCGCTGCCACGCAGAACGTCGATCAGGTGGCCGACGCCGAAACGCTGGCCGCTGCGGTAGACACAGCTCAGCGCCTTCTGCGCCGGAATGGTTGCGTCCCACGAGGCCGGCGGTGTCAGGCAGTTGTCGCAGTTGCCGCAGGGCTCGGGATAGGTCTCGCCGAAACCGGCCAGCAGCACCTGGCGGCGGCACTGCATCGATTCGCAGTAACCCAGCAGGTGGTCGAGCTTGGACCGCTCCAGCTGCTTGCGCTCTTCACCTGCCTCGGACTGCTCGATCATCTGCTTGAGCAGCACCACATCGCCCAGGCCGTAGCACAGCCAGGCCTCGGCGGCCTCGCCATCGCGGCCGGCGCGACCGGTTTCCTGGTAGTAGCCTTCCATCGACTTGGGCAGGTCGGTATGCGCCACGAAGCGCACGTCCGGCTTGTCGATACCCATGCCGAAGGCAATGGTGGCGCACATCACGATGCCATCCTCACGCAGGAAGCGGCGCTGGTTGTTCGCGCGCACGTCCGGTGGAAGACCGGCATGGTAGGGCAGGGCGTTGAAGCCCTGGCCGCAGAGGAATTCGGCGGTCTCCTCGACCTTGCGCCGTGACATGCAGTAGACGATGCCGGCCTCGCCACGGTGGCCGCGCAGGAAATCGGTCAGCTGCTTGCGGGCGTTGTCCTTCTGCACCACGGTGTAGCGGATGTTGGGGCGATCGAAGGAGCTGACGAAGTGGCGCGCTTCCTGCAGATCGAGGCGCTCGGCGATCTCGCGCTGGGTCGGCGGATCGGCGGTCGCGGTCAGCGCGATCCGCGGGATCTTTGGCCAACGCTCGTGCAGCACGGTCAGCTGGCGGTACTCGGGGCGGAAATCATGGCCCCACTGCGACACGCAGTGTGCTTCGTCGATGGCGAACAGGGCGATCTGGCTGCGCGACAGCAGCGACAGGAAGCGGCCGGTCAGCAGGCGCTCGGGGGCGACATAGAGCATGTCCAGCTCACCCGCGAGCAGTTCGCGCTCGACGCGGCCGGCGGTCTCGGCGTCCAGGGTTGAATTCAGGTACTCGGCACGTACCCCGAGCTGGCGCAGGGCTTCGACCTGGTCCTGCATCAGCGCGATCAGCGGCGAGATGACGATGCCACATCCGTCACGCAGCAGGGCCGGGACCTGGTAGCACAGCGACTTGCCACCGCCGGTGGGCATCAGCACCAGGGCATCGTGACCGGCAGCCACATGCTCCACGATGTCCTGCTGGGGACCACGGAAATCGTCGTAACCAAAGACGCGTTGGAGCAGGTCGTGCGCGGGACGGGAAGCCATCCGGCTAGTTTACCCCGGCGGGGGTGTCTCGGCAGGGCTGCGCCCTGCACCTGCCGAAGCCTTCAAGCCAGAGCAACGTCAAAGGCAACAGCCGGCTCTGGGGTGTCTGCTGGCTGGGCGGGGCGGTGTGGGCTTGCAGGACACGCCGTAAACCCATCCATGAAGTGACCCCCGGGAGTTGGACGCCAGATCCAACCCCGAGGGATACATGAACAAATACGACGCGCGTTTCAAACTGCAGGTCGCCAAAGAGGCCTGCAAGACCTCCACATCGGTCAAAGCCATTGCCCGTCGCCACGGTCTGGAGTTCTCCACGGTCAGGCGCTGGGTAGCGACCTATCGGCTGCACGGTTGGCGTGGGTTTCGCCGCCAGCCCCGGTCCTATGACCTCGCCTTCAAGCTGGCGGTCCTGGAGAAGATGAGCCGGGACGGCCTGTCCGGGCGGGAGGCCACCACCTACTTCCAGATTGGCGATGCCGGCGCGGTGGGGCGATGGCGGCGCCTGTATGCTCAAGGCGGTGCCCAAGCGTTGGCACCGCCTCCGCCGCTGCCCCGAAAGCCGATGAAAAAGACCCGTTCGTCCAAGCCGCCTGAGGATATGAGCCGCGATGAGCTGCTCAAGGAAGTCGCCTATCTGCGTGCGGAGACCGACTACCTAAAAAAACTCGATGCCTTGATCCGGGAAGAGCAGGCGGCGCAGGACGCAAAGCGCAAGCCATCCAAGGATTGAGGCAGGTTCATACGTTGTCGCTTCTGCTCGAAGCGGCAGAGCTGTCACGCAGTACGTTCTATTACCAGAACCATGTCCTGGCCCATCCGGATCAGGATGAGGCAGCCCTGTGCGAGCGCATCCGTGCAATCTACGATCAAAGCCAAGGGCGTTATGGCTATCGCACGGTGACGCTGGAATTGGCCAACCAGGGCCATCGGACCAATCACAAGCGGGTACAGCGCCTGATGGGGAAGATGGGCCTGAAATCACGGGTACGCGTGAAGCGCTACCGGTCCTTCAAGGGGGCCGCCAATGTTGTGGTTGGCAATGACCTCAATCGCCAATTCCACGCCGAGCGCCCCAACCAGAAGTGGGTGACCGACGTGACCGAGTTCAAGGTACAAGGCATGAAGCTGTATCTGTCGCCGATCATGGACCTCTACAACGGCGAAATCGTGGCTTATCAGATCAAGCGCCAGCCCGTGTTCGATCTGGTAGGTCAGATGCTGGAGGAGGCCATCAAGAAGCTTTCGCCGGATGAGCGCCCCATGATCCACTCCGACCAGGGCTGGCAGTACCAGCATGAAAACTACCGGCACATGCTGGAAAAGCACTCTTTGAAACAAAGCATGTCCCGGCGTGGCAACTGCCTGGACAATGCAGCGATGGAGAGCTTCTTTGGGACGCTGAAGTCGGAGTTCTTTTACCTGAACAGCTTTGACAGCATCGAGAGTCTGGAGGCCGGGCTGGTGGAATACATCCAGTACTACAACGAAGAGCGCATCAAACTGAAACTGAAAGGCCTGAGCCCGGTACAGTACCGGGAGCAGGCCCAATCGGCCGCCTGAAACCGTCCAAGTCTCGGGGGTCACTTCACCATGGGGGCTCGATGGCGCCATCCATGGCGCCAACGGTCCTGCAAGCCCACACCGCCCCACCCCCGACAGATTCCCGGTGACGGTGGGACCATCCACGCCATGCGTGGATGAAATCTGTCAGATATCGACAAACAAAATGGGGTCGGAGCCGTTTTCCGAAGGAAAACGGCTCCGACCCCAGGCTTTGCCGACAGATCGCGAAGAACTGTCGAAGGCGGGGTGGGTCCGGTTGCGGGGGCGTGAGCGCCATGGATGGCGCGACCGAGCCTACATGGACGTATTTACGGCGTCCCCCGCAACCGGACCCACCCCGCCAACCCACAGGAAACCCGCTTTTGCTTCGGCCGTTGCCGTTGCAGTGGCCTCTGCGGGTGCAGGGCGCAGCCCTGCCGAACCCCCCAAACCCTTACTGCAGCAGGGAGCGCAGCATCCAGGCGTACTTCTCGTGCGTCTGCAGGCGTTGGGTCATCAGATCCTCGGTCGGGGCGTCGTCACCCTTGGCCGCCACCTCCAGCACTTCACGTGCCGTACGGCAGACCGCTTCGTTGGCGACCACCAACTGGCGTACCATTTCACGCCAGTCCGCACTGTCGGTCAGGCCCGGTTCCTCGGCGATCGAGGTCAGCGCAGCGAATTCCCGGTAGGAGCCCGGGGCATTGAAGCCCAGCGCGCGGATGCGCTCGGCCACGTCGTCCAGTGCCGCCCACTGTTCGGTGTACTGCGTCTCGAACATGGTGTGCAGCGAGTTGAACATCGACCCGGTCACGTTCCAGTGGAAGTTGTGCGTCTTCAGGTAGAGCGTGAACGCATCGGCCTGGAAGCGCGACAGACCGTCGGCGATCTTCTTGCGGTCGCCCTGGGTGATCCCGATATCTATGTTCGGCGCCGACGCTGCCGCCGCTGCAAGCTTCTGCTTGCCGGTCTTGGGCTTGGTCGTGCTCTTGGTCTTCGCCATGGGGTTCCTCCTTGTGGAATCGTTGGCCTTCACAATAAACCGGTCGTGATGACTGGTCGCTTTCAAAGTTTTGAACGAACCGATTGATGAACTCTATCGATAAAAATCCGCCGCCCCGCCTGCGCCAACAGCGCGCCGCCATCGACGGCGCCATGAGCCGCGACCGGGGCCGTTTGCTGGGGATGCTCTCGCGTTGCCAGGCCAAGCCACAGGATGCGGCGCTGGCCGCCACCTTCGAGCAGGCCTTGCAGGCGTCGGTGCAGCGCCGGCAGGTCCGGGCGCAGCAGCAGCCGTCCATTACTCTGGACCCGCAGCTGCCGATTGCGCGTGAAGCCGACGCCATCGTCGGGCTGATCCGCGACCACCAGGTCGTGGTGATCGCCGGTGAAACCGGCTCGGGCAAGACCACCCAGCTGCCGAAACTGTGCCTGGCCGCAGGCCGTGGCCAGGCCGGCATGATCGGCTGCACCCAGCCGCGACGGATTGCCGCACGTGCGGTGGCCAGCCGCGTGGCGCAGGAACTGCAGAGCGAACTGGGCCAGCTGGTCGGCTACCAGGTGCGCTTCAACGACAAGGTCAGCGAAGACAGCCGCATCAAGTTCATGACCGACGGCATCCTGCTGGCGGAAATCGCCAGCGATCGCTGGTTGTCGAACTACGACACGATCATCGTCGACGAGGCGCACGAGCGCAGCCTCAACATCGACTTCCTGCTGGGCTACCTGAAGCAGCTGCTGCGCAAGCGCCCGGACCTGAAGCTGATCGTCACTTCGGCCACCATCGACACCGAACGCTTCGCCCAGCATTTCGACAATGCGCCGGTGATCAGCGTCGAAGGCCGTACCTACCCGGTGGAAGTGCGCTACCGCGCGCTGGAAGGCGAGGGCGAAGACCAGGGCGAGCGCACCGTCAACGATGCCATCGTGTCGGCCATTGACGAGATCACCCGCCTGGATGCGCGCGGCGACGTGCTGATCTTCCTGCCGGGCGAGCGCGAGATCCGCGACGCGCACCAGTCGCTGGAGCGGCGCAAGTACCGCAACACCGAGGTGCTGCCGCTGTACGCGCGGCTGTCCAACCAGGACCAGGACCGGGTGTTCAACCCCGGCCCGAACCGGCGCATCGTGCTGGCCACCAACGTGGCGGAAACCTCGCTGACGGTGCCGCGCATCCGCTACGTGGTCGATCCGGGCTTTGCCCGCGTCAAGCGCTACAGCCCGCGCAACAAACTCGATCGCCTGCACATCGAGCCGATCTCACAGGCCAGCGCCAACCAGCGCAAGGGCCGCTGCGGCCGTATCGCCGAGGGCATCTGCTACCGCCTGTACGCCGAGGCTGATTTCCAGGCGCGGCCGGAGTTCACCGATCCGGAAATCCGCCGCTCCAGCCTGGCCGGGGTGATCCTGCGCATGCTGCAGCTGGGCCTGGGCCGCATCGAGGACTTCCCGTTCCTGGAAGCGCCGGACGAGCGCGCGGTAGCCGATGGCTGGCAGCAGCTGACCGAACTGGGCGCGATCGACGCCGAGCGGCGCATGACCACCATCGGCAAGCAGATGGCGCGCCTGCCGGTGGACGTGAAGCTGGCGCGCATGCTGGTCGCCGCGCAGGCCGCCGGCTGCCTGCGGCCGATGCTGGTGATCGCCTCGTTCCTGGGCATCCAGGACCCGCGCGAACGTCCGCCCGAAGCACGCGGTGCAGCCGACAGCGCGCATGCGCAGTTCGCCGATGGTCGTTCCGAGTTCGTTGGCGTGCTGCGCCTGTGGGATGCCTATCGGCAGGCCCATGAAGACCTGACCCAGTCCAAGCTGCGCGACTGGTGCGGCCGTCATTTCCTCGGCTTCCTGCGCATGCGCGAGTGGCGCGAGCTGCATCGCCAGCTGCGCCTGCTGTGCGAGGAGCTGGGCTGGAAGGAGGAGGCCAACGAAGCCTCGATGGCACCGTTGCTGGCCGGCAGCAGTGCGCCGGCACCGGCGCGTGACGACGCAGCGGCGGTGAAAGCCACCCGAGGCCAGCTGCATCGCGCCGCGCGCCTGGCCCGCGAAGGCAAGGCCGAGGCCGCACCGGCGCCGGTGGCCGTGCGCGCGCAGAAGGAGCAGGCGCCGGTTGGCGGTGGTTTCAGCGAACGCGTGCGCGCCGCCGCCTACCAGACCCTGCACCGGGCGCTGGTGGCGGGCCTGCCGACGCAGATCGGCCACCGCACCGAGAAGGGCGATTTCCAGGCACCACGCCAGCGCCGCTTCCTGCCGTTCCCCGGTTCGGCGCTGTCCAAGCGCCCGCCGCCGTGGCTGCTGGTGGCCAACCTGCTGGATACGCAGAAGGTGTGGGGCATGACCCTGGCCGCGATCGAGCCGGACTGGGTGATCGCCGAACTGCCGCACCTGCTGCTGCGCAAGCATTTCGATCCACACTGGTCACGCGCGCAGGGCCAGGTGCTGGCCTCCGAGCAGATCAGTCTGTTCGGGCTGGTATTGGCGCCGAAAAAGCCAGTGCACTACGGCCGCATCAACCTGGGCGAAGCGCATGACATCTTCGTGCGCCAGGCTCTGGTGACCGGCGAGATCAACACCCGCGCCAGCTTCGTGGCCGACAACCAGAAAGTGCTGGAGATCGCCCGCGAGGAAGAAGCCAAGCTGCGCCGCGCTGGCATCGTTGCCGACGAGGACTGGCAGGCGCGCTGGTACCTGGACCGGGTGCCGCCGCAGATCCATTCGGCCGCAGGGCTGGATACCTGGTGGAAGGGGCTGGCGCCGGAACAGCGCAAGACCCTGCACTGGTCGCTGGTCGACCTGTTGCCGGGCGAGGGCAGCGAACAGGAGCGCTACCCGAAGTACCTGGCGCTGGGCCAGGCGCGCCTGCCACTGCATTACCGCTTCGAACCGGGTGCCGACGACGATGGCGTGACCCTGGACGTGCCCCTGCACCTGCTCAACGCGCTGGACCCGGTGCAGCTGGGCTGGCTGGCGCCTGGCTTCGTCGCCGACAAGGCCTCGGCACTGATCCGCAGCCTGCCCAAGGCGATGCGCCGCAACTACGTGCCGGCGCCGGACTTCGCGCGTGCATTCTTCGAGGCATTCCCGCAGCCCAGTGCCGACGCCATCACCGGCGAGCTGGCGCGCTTCCTGTCACGCGCGACCGGCGCCACGGTGACGGCGCTGGATTTCGAGCCCGGTTCGATCGAACCGCACCTGCACATGAACCTGCGGCTGCGCGACGAGCAGGGCAAGGTGCTGGCGACGTCGCGCGATCTGGACGCACTGCGCGCGAAATTCGGTGGTCGTGCCGGCGATGCGTTCGCTGCACGCGCTGGGCGCGAGATGGCGGCCGATGGCCTGCGTACGTTCCCGGCCACGCCGATTCCGTTGCAGGTGCCCGGTGAAGCCGGCGTGCCGGCCTATCCGGCGTTGCTGGACGAGGGTGACAGCGTGGCGCTGCGTATCTTTGCCGACCGCCAGCAGGCGCTGGAGGCCCACCCGCTGGGTGTGCGCCGCCTGCTGGAGATCGCGTTGACCGAGAAGGTGAAGCAGGCACGCAAACAGCTGCCGGTCGGTGCCAAGACCGGCCTGCTGTATGCCGCGATCGAATCGCAGGAGCGCCTGCGCGGCGATCTGGTCGATGCGGCGATGAACGCGGTGCTGGCCGAGGGCCTGGAAGACATCCGCGATGCGGCGGCCTTCGAGCAGCGACGCGAGCATGCGGCCAAGGCACTGTTTGGTGAGGCGATGTCGCGGCTGAAGCTGGCTGAGACCATCCTGGCCCTGGTGGCGGAACTGAAGCCGATGCTGGAAGCACCGTTGATGGGCTGGGCGCGCGGCAATCTGGACGACATGGAAGCGCAGCTGGTCGGACTGATCCATCCCGGCTTCCTGCGAGACACGCCGGCTGATGCGCTGGCGCAGTACCCGCGCTATCTGAAGGCGATGATCCTGCGCACCGAGCGTGCCAAGCGTGATCCTCCGCGCGACCAGGCGCGCATGCTGGAACTGCATCCGTTCCTGGAGGCGCTGCAGGCGGGCGAGCAGCAGGGACTGCGCGAGCGGCCGCAGTGGCAGGCCCTGCGCTGGGATCTGGAAGAACTGCGGGTGTCACTGTTCGCGCAGGAGCTGGGTGCACGCACCGGCATCTCGGCGAAGAAGCTGGCGCAGCGGGTGACTGCATTGCGCCAGGCGTGACTCCGATGATGTGACGACGTAGAGCCGAGCCCATGCTCGGCTGCTTTTGGATGCCTCGTCATCTTCCCGTGCAGATCGCAGCCGAGCGTGGGCTCGGCTCTACACAATGGGCGGCATTACTTGGTACGGCGCACCTTCGGCTGGGTGTTCACGCCCTCGACCTTCATGTACCACACGCCCATCACACCGGGCTTGATGCTCACATGGGGCGACGGCTTGCGCACACCGGACAGGGTCGTGGCATCGATCTGCTCCCATTCCTGGCCGTTGTCCAGCACGTAGATGCGGCCGTTGCCGAAGCCGCGGAACTCGCCCTGCAGCACGCCGGTGATCGGCTCGTTGCTGCCGAAATCGAAGAAGCCACGGTTCTTCACGATCACTTCCTGGCGGCCTTCCTCGCGCGCCTCCTCGCGTACCGCCGCGACGGCCTGGGTGGTGGCCGCTTCGACCTTGCCCTGCAGCCAGCGATTGAGCGCAGCCAGCTCGGTGGCGCTGAGCTTGTCCAGACCGGCCGCCTTGAATTCGGCGGGCGACATCTGCTGCTGCAGGTCACCCTCCACCACACGCTGGGCCAGCGCAGGCGCCGACAAGGACAGCAGGAGCGCAGCGCAGGCCAGCAGCCGTGGGCGGAAAGGCAGGACGATCGAGGGCATGGCGGGTCTCTCCTGGGTTTGCCCGCGAGTGTAGCGGCATGTCTTCATGCCGGGCGATGGTGGCCGTGGTGATTGTCCCTGAACGGCGCCGGCGCTAGTGTAGGGACCTCTGTCTTGCCTGCTCGATGCTGTGAACCGCGCTTCCGTCCCCGGCCTGGATGCCTTGTTGAACCGTCCCTCGGCAGCAGTGCTGCCCGCTCCGCTGCGCCAGGCCCTGCGCGAGCACTGGGAAGCGCCGGAGTGCGACCACCAGATGCGTGCCAGCTGGTCGGTGCTGGGCGATACCCTCGACGCACTGGCGATGCTCTCGGCCGATGAGGGCGCGGTGGTCGCGGCCTTGTTGTTCGACCTGCCGGGTCTGCGCGCCAGCCTGGAGCAACTGCCGCTGGGCAGTCACAAGGCGGCGGTGATCGGCCTGCTCGACGGTCAGGATGCAGCCGATCCGGTGTGGGCGCTGCACGCCGGCCGCGAGGCCGGGCGCAACAGTGAAGGCCTGCGCCGCCTGCTGCTGGCAATCATCCGGGACCTGCGGGTGGTACCGATCCTGCTGGCACGGCAGCTGGCGCGGATGCGCGCGGCCGACAAGCTGGATGACGAGCAACGCCGCGCGCTGGCGCAGCTGACCCGCGACATCCATGCACCGCTGGCCAACCGGTTGGGCATCTGGCAGCTGAAGTGGGAGCTGGAGGACCTGGCGTTCCGCCACCTGGAACCGGAGACCTACCGGCGTATCGCCCGCGAGGTGGACGAAACCCGCATCGCGCGCGAACGCTATGTCGAGAACGTCAAGAAGGTGCTGTCGCGCGAGCTGGTCGCGCAGGGCATCAAGGCCGAAGTCAGCGGCCGCCCGAAGCACATCTACAGCATCTGGCGGAAGATGCAGAAGAAGCGGCTGGCGTTCGACCAGCTGTACGACATCCGCGCAGTGCGGGTGATGGTTGACGACGTCGCCGCCTGCTATGCCGCGCTGGGCGTGGTGCACGCGCTGTGGGCGCCGGTGCCGAGCGAGTTCGATGATTACATCGCACGCCCGAAGGCCAACGACTACCGTTCGCTGCACACCGCCGTGGTTGGCCCGGAAGGGCGCACCATCGAAGTGCAGATCCGTACCCATGAAATGCACTCGCAGGCCGAGCTGGGCGTGGCCGCGCACTGGAAGTACAAGGAAGGCGGCAAGGGTGCGGAAAAGTCCTTCGACCGCAAGATCACCTGGATGCGCCAACTGCTGGAGCAGGCACAGGACGGGCAGGGCAATGAACTGGCCGGGGCGCTCGACGCCGAGCTGACCGAAGACCGGGTCTATGCACTGAGCCCGAAGGATGAGGTGCTGGACCTGCCACAGGGGGCCACGCCGCTCGATTTCGCTTACCAGGTGCACACCATGGTTGGCCACCGCTGCCGGGGCGCCAAGGTCAATGGCCGCATCGTGCCGCTGACCTACCGCCTGCGCAGTGGCGACCGTGTCGAAATCCTGACCGGCAAGGAGGCCGACCCGCGTCGCGACTGGCTGATGCCGGCCCTGGGTTTCCTGGCCAGCAACCGTTCGCGCGAGAAGGTGCGCAGCTGGTTCCACAAGCTGGACCGTGCGCGCAACGTGCAGGCCGGCCGTGAGCTGCTCGAGCGTGAGCTGAAGCGGCTGGGCCTGCAGCACTCGGACCTGACGGTGGCGGCGAAGAAGTTCCATGCCGACAGCGTTGACGACCTCTACATTCAGGTGGCGCTGGGCGATACCGGCCCGAACCAGGTCAGCCGTACCCTGCTGGAGGCGGAGCGTGCGGCGAGCCAGCCGGCACCTGCGCCGAGCCTGCCGCGGCCGACCGCGCGCCGCGAGAACCTGGGCAAGTCCAAGTTCACCGTGCAGGGCGTGGGCAACCTGCTGGTGCAGCTGGCGCGTTGCTGCCAGCCGGTGGCCGGCGAACCGATCGTCGGCTACCTGACCCGTAGCCGGGGTGTCACCGTGCATCGTGCAGACTGTGCCGCGCTGGCCCGGCTGGCAGCCACCAGCCCACAGCGCATCCTGCCGGTGGAGTGGGGCCAGGCCGGTGGTGGCTACGAAGTGGACGTGGTGGTCACCGCAGTCGACCGCCGCTGGCTGCTGAAGGACATCACCAACCTGATCGCCCAGGAGGACGCCTACGTGCTCGACATCCACAGTGACAACGTGCGCAACAGTGGCCGTGCCCACCTCCGCCTGCGCCTGAAAGTCAGTGACTACGGCCAGCTGTCGACCCTGCTGGGCAAGCTGGACGCGCTGCCGGGCGTGAGCGAGGCCCGTCGCCTCGGCTGAGCTTCACGCTGCCACGGCTACCCTGCACGCATGGAACGCGAGCCCCCGCATCGCCCGCATGGCGCCGAACATCCTGCGCTGGACCGCGTCCGCCGCGAAGGCCGCTGGTGGTGGCTGCAGGCACGCCACGCGCGCCGGGTGTGGCGCTGGGCGCTGGTCGCGGCGCTGGCGGTGTTCGTGCTGCTGGTGATGCTGCGCAAGCCATTGGCTGACTGGTTCTGGGACGAGCCGCAGATCGAACAGTTGCTGGCCGAAGGTGACCGCGCGCTTGCCACCGGCCGGCTGAGCGCGGCCGACGGCAGTGGTGCGCGCGAGCGCTACCAGGCCGTGCTGGCGCTGGATGGTGATCGCCCGCAGGCCCGCGAGGGCCTGGCACGAACCGCTGCGGCCGCATTGCAGCAGGCCCGCGACAAGCTCCAGAACGATGACCTCGACGGCAGTGCACAGGCACTGTCGCTGGCTCGCGAGTTGCAGGTGCCGCAGGTCGATGCAGATGCCGTCGACCGCCAGCTGCAGGCACGGCGAAGTGCCGGGGCCGGCATCGGTGCGCTGCTGGCCCAGGCCCGCAATGCCTTCGCTGCCGGGCGGCTGGACGATGGCGACAGCAGCGCGCTGCCGCTGTTCCAGCGCATCCTGGTGCTGCAGCCGGACAACCTGCCGGCGCTGGAAGGGCGCGAGGATGCGCTGAGCGATCTGCTGCAGCACGCGCGTACCTTGGCCGCGCGCGGGGAGCTGGCCGAGGCCGCCCCGATCGTGCAGCGCGCGCGCCAGTTCGATGCAGGCCATGCCGATCTTCCGGCCAGCCAGGAAGCACTGGCGCGTGCGGTCGATGAACGCCTGCGGCAGGCGCAGCGCGCGCTGCAGCGGCAGCAGCTGGAAAAGGCAGCGAAAGGATTCCTGGCCGTGCTGGCGGTGGCGCCGGAGGACCCTGCTGCCCAGCGTGGGCGGGAGCAGGCGCTGCAGGCGGTGCTCGCGCGCAGCCAGACCCAGGCCGATGATTTCCAGTTCGAGGCTGCGCAGCGCGATGCGGCGCTGGCGGAAGAGCTGGGTGCGTCGGCAGCAGCACGTCAGCAGCTGGCGCAGCGCCTGCAACGCGCGCAGCAGGCGCAGCAGTCTCTGAAACAACCGGCCGTCAGTGCGGCGCAACGTGAACGACAGCTGCGCGATCACCTTCGCAGGATGGAGCGCGCCGAGCGCGCCGGGCAGTGGATCAGCCCCCCCGGCCACAGTGCGTTTGATGCGCTGCGTGAAGCGCAATCACTGGCGCCGCGCGATGCACGGGTGAAAGCCGCAGCCGCCCGCCTGCTGCCTGCCAGCCGCAGTTGCTTCGATGACAACCTGCGGCAGAACCGGGTGCAGGCAGCAGGGGCATGCCTGCAGGCCTGGCAGACCCTGTCACCCACTGCGAATGGCCTGCCTGCTGCCCGCCAGCGCCTGGCACAGCGATGGCTGGCCATTGGCAGCGAGCGTCTGGGCAATGGCGATGTGGCCTTTGCCGACCGCGCTCTGCAGCAGGCCGGTGAGCTGGGGGTTGGTGCTTCCAGCAGCGAGTACCAGCAGCTGCGGCAGCGCCTGCGCGACATCGGGGTGTCCTCTCCCTGAGCCCCGCCGTTGCCGGAGGGGTCGCTATAGTAGCCAGCCCCGCAACACCCCCACGGAGTGCCGATGACCGTCCTTGTTTCCGGAGCCACCAGCCAGATCGGCCGGTTCCTGCTGCCGCGCCTGGTGCAGGTGCATGAGCGGGTGCAGGCGGTGAGCCGGCGGCCACAACGGGCACAGGACGGTGTGCAGTGGCTGTGCGGGGATCTGGCAAGCGCACTGGACAGCGTGCCGTCCCCGGCCTGGAAGGCGATCGCCAGCTTCGGACCGCTGGAAGGCTTGGCGCAGTGGTTGTCACGGCAGGCCGTGGCCCCGGCTGGGCGGGTCATCGCCACCAGTTCGATGAGCGTGCTGAGCAAGCAGGATTCCGAGCAGGCCGACGAACAGGACGTGGTAGCGATGCTGCAGCGGGGCGAAGCAGGCTTGATCGAACAGGCCGAACGTCTCGGCATGGCGTGGACGATCCTGCGGCCGACGCTGATCTACGGCGCCGGCATCGACCGCAGCATCACCCCGATCGTGCAGCGCGCGCTGCGTCTGCGCCTTTTCCCGATCCCGCTGGCCGATGGCCTGCGCCAGCCGGTGCATGCCGATGACATCGCCCGTGCCGTGGTGGCCTGCATCAGCAGCGGCGCGGGGTCCTCGAGGGTGCTGGAAATCGGTGGCGGCGAACGGCTGCCCTACCACGCGATGTTCCGCCGCGTGCATGCCAGCCTGGCGCAGCCGACCCTCGCGCTGCCGTTGCCGGGCGGTGCCCTGCGTGGCCTGGCTGCACTGGTTCCACGCGCCCGCGGCCCGGTGTCACGCCTGCAGCAGGACCTGGTTGCAGACAACGGCCCGCTGCAGGCGCTGTTGGGCATCTCGCCGCGACCCTTCCAGCCGGAGGCGGGCATGTGGCAGCCGATGAGCGCTGCGCAGGCCCTGCAGCGTATCGCCGCGCATCCCGGCAACGGCTAGTCAGCGCCTGTTTCCATGCGCTGGCGGGGGCTCTGCTACCATCCCCCGGCCTTGTTTTCCGCGAGTACGTTCGATGCCTGACACGCCATCCCGATCGGCCGCTGCCGAACGCATTGGCGTCGCGCTGTGCACCTACAACGGTGCGCGCTACCTGCAGGCACAGCTGGACAGCATCCTCGAGCAGGATCTGCCGGTGAACGAAGTCGTGATCGGTGATGACGGCTCCAGCGACCAGACGCTGCAACTGCTGCATGCTTTCGTGCCGCGCGCGCAGGCGCTGGGCGTGCGTGTCGAGATCGTCCAGCACGCACGGAATCTCGGCTATGTGCGCAATTTCGCCGACGCGCTGCGGCGTTGCCAGGCCGATATCCTGTTCCTGTGCGATCAGGATGATGTCTGGCATCCGGGGCGGGTCCGCAGCTACGTGCAACGCTTCCAGGCAGACCCGGCCCTGTTGCTGCTGCACAGCGACGCGCGGTTGGTGGATGCGCAGGGCGCGCCGCTGGGTCAGCGCCTGCTGGAAGTGCTGGTGGTGCATCCGGCGGAAGTGGAGCTGGAGCGCGCCGGGCTGGCTGCCGACGTGATCCTGCAACGTAATTTTGTCACCGGCGCAACCTGTGCGCTGCGTCGCCAGCTTGTGGTCGGATCACTGCCCGTGCCTGCGGGCTGGAGTCACGACGAATGGCTCGCGGTCAACGCATCACTGCGAGGAGGGCTGGACATGCTGGCCGAACCGACCATCGACTATCGGCAGCATGGAAACAACCAGATCGGAGCCAGTCAGCGCGGCATTCTGCAACGCCTGCGCCATCTCAATCTGTTCGATGCGCAGGCGCGCCAGCGCACGGCGGGGCGCCTGCTGGCCCTGGATGCTCTGCTGCGACAGCGTGGCGTGGTCGTGGCGCCGGAGCGCTTCCAGGGGCTTCACGCGCTGGCCTGGCGCATGGCGTGGTCGCGGCTGCAGCTGTATCGCCGCGCGGATGTTCAGGGACGCTGGATCGCCCATGACGCGCCGCGCTTGATCGCTCGCTTGGCCAATGTCTGCCTCGCCGGAGCCGGCTGGAAGGGCCTCCGGGCGGCGCTGGCAGGAGCTGCGGCAGGCCGGCGGACGTCGCGCCCTGCTTGAACTGCAGTGAAACCGCAGCCCATCGCCTGCCAGCCGCCACGGCGGCTGCGTTAGACTCGCCAGACCCTACCTGCCCGCATCCCCGTGCCCCGACGCTACGATTCCGACGACATCGACGATTTCGACGACGACGACCAGCAGGACGACAGCCCGCTGTGGCGGCGTCGCCTGATCACCTGGAGCATGGCCGCGGTCGCGTTGGGATTGGGTTTCCTGATCCCCTATACGCTGTACCTGAACCAACAGGTGACCCAGCGCTTCGGTGAGCTGCGCTGGCAGATCCCGACCCGTGTGTATGCGCGTCCGCTGGTGCTTGCGCCGGGCAAGGCGTTGGACGCGGCGACCCTGAAGACCGAGCTGGCCGCGTCCGCCTACCGCGATGACGGACAGGGCAAGGAGCCGGCCACCTATGCGGTGAACGGTGGGCGTTTCGTTATTTCCAGCCGCGGCTACAACGATGTCGATGGCCGCGTCGCTCCGCGCCGGTTGGAGCTGTCGTTGTCCGACGGTGCGGTCGCTTCGCTGCGCGACGCCGACAACCGCAAGGCGCTGAAGGCCGCGCGGCTGGATCCTGCACGCATCGCCACGCTGTACGGGCAGAAGCAGGAAGAGCGCCGCCTGATCCGCATGGACGAGGCGCCGGATCTTCTGGTGACCGGCCTGCAGGCGGTGGAGGACAAGGACTTCAACCGCCACCACGGCATCGACCTGTCCGGCATTGCCCGCGCGGTGTGGGTGACCATCCGCTCCGGTGGCCAGAGCCGCCAGGGCGCCTCTACGCTGACCCAGCAGCTGGCCCGCAGCGGCCTGCTCGGCATCGGCAAGGAACAGACGGTCACCCGCAAGTTCAACGAAGTGCTGTACGCGCTGATCATGGAAGCGCGCTACGACAAGCGCACCATCTTCGAGGCCTACCTCAACCAGGTGTACCTGGGCCAGCGTGGCAGCCAGGCCATCCATGGCATGTCCTCTGGCGCCGAGTTCTGGTTCGGTCGTGACCTGCAGTCGCTGGAGACCGAGCAGATCGCGCTGCTGATCGGCCTGGTCAAGGGCCCGTCCTTCTACGACCCGCGGCGCAACCCGGAACGTGCGCTGGATCGCCGCAACTTCGTGCTGGGCAAGCTGCACGAGGCCACGTTAATCGACGATGCCGAGTACCAGCGTGCGCTGAAGGCACCGCTGGGCGTGCCCAAGACACCGGGACTGGTCGCGGCCAACCGCTTCCCGGCTTACGTCGACCTGGTTCGTCGCCAGCTTGGCCATGACTATCCGGAATCGGCGCTGCAGGGCGCCGGCCTTAGCGTGATGACCGGCATGTCGCCGTCCGCGCAGGCCTATGCCGAAGGCGCGGTGACCCGCACCATCAAGTCGCTGGAAAGCAAGCGTCGCCCCGAACTGCAGGCCGGCATGGTGCTGACCGACGTGCACAACGGTGACGTGCTGGCGGTGATCGGCAGCCGTGAGGTGTCCGAGGTCGGCTTCAATCGAGCGATCGAAGCACAGCGCCCGGTTGGCTCGCTGCTCAAGCCGTTCGTGTACCTGCTGGCCCTGGCTCAGCCGGACCGTTACTCGCTGGCCAGCTGGGTCGACGATTCACCGGTGACCGTCCAGCTCGGCCGTGGCCGCAACTGGAACCCCGGCAACGC
This sequence comes from Stenotrophomonas maltophilia, assembly GCF_002138415.1. NCBI lineage: Bacteria > Pseudomonadati > Pseudomonadota > Gammaproteobacteria > Lysobacterales > Lysobacteraceae > Stenotrophomonas > Stenotrophomonas maltophilia. The sequence continues at coordinate 3,522,299 of NZ_CP015612.1, read as the reverse complement.
CGACAACCGCAGCCATGGCACGGTTCGCCTGATCGACGCGCTGGCGCATTCCTACAACCAGGCCACCGTGCGCGTGGGCATGCAGGTCGGCCCCGAGCGCGTGACCCAGCTGATCCACGTGCTGGCGGGTATCAAGGCCGAAGCGAATCCGGCGGTGATCCTCGGCTCGACCGACCAGAGCCCGTACGCGATGGCGCAGCTGTACCAGTTCCTTGCGTCCGGCGGCGAGATCCAGCCGTTGCACGCGGTGCGTGGCGTGCTCGACCCGCAGGGCAAGCTGCTCAAACGGTATGACAAGACTCCGGCACCGGCCCAGGAAGGCGACTCGATCGCCGCCAACCTGATCAGCGTCGGCCTGCAGCAGGTGGTCGCCAACGGTACCGCGCAGCGTCTCAACGCCGACGGTCTGGGCCGGCTGCAGCCGGCCGGCAAGACCGGTACCACCAATGATGGCCGTGACAGCTGGTATGCCGGTTACACCGGCGATCATCTGGCGGTGATCTGGATCGGCAACGACCAGAACGAGCAGGCCGGCCTGTACGGCGCCACTGGTGCGATGCGGGTGTGGTCGGGGATCTTCCAGCGCCTGCCGAGCGCACCGCTGCGTGTCAGCAACAAGGGCCTGGACTGGCAGTCGGTGGCGCCCACCGGTCTCAACACGACCGATGAAGGCTGCCCGGGTGCACGCCGCTTCCCGTTCGTGGTCGGCTATGCACCGGCGTATGCACCGTGCGCGCCGGCGGTGTCGCCGGACGGGCAGGGCGGTGCAGAAGGCGAAGGCGGCGGCTGGCGCAGCTGGTTCGGCCTGGACCGCAAACCGGAAGCCCCCGCCGAACCTGCCGCAGCACCTGCCGCTGCCACTCCTCCTCCGAGCCGATGAAGCCGATGAACATGCGATCCCTGCTGCAGCCCCTGGCCTTGACCGGCCTCAGCCTGGCTCTGGCCGCCTGCGTGAGCAGTGCACCGCCGGTGGTCAAGCCGGTGGATACCACCACGCCGGCGCAGCGCCTGGCAGCCGTGAATGCTGCCGCGGGTCCGGACGACAAGGAACTGTCGGTGCAGCCACTGCGTGATTCGCAGGTGGAAGATCTGCGGGTGACCGCGCAGGCGCAGCGCCAGGCCAACGATCTGGCCGGTGCCGCGAGCAGCCTGGACCATGCGCTGGAGATCGTGGCGGGTGATCCGGCGGTGCTGCAGGAGCGCGCCGAGCTGGCGCTGCTGCAGGGGCAGTGGGCGCAGGCGGAGACGTTCGCACGCAAGGCGATCGACCTGGGTTCGAAGACCGGGCCGCTGTGCCGCCGGCACTGGGCGACGATCGAGCAGTCGCGCCTGGCGCGGGGCGAGAAGGAAAATGCGGTGTCGGCGCATGCGCAGCTGGAAGGCTGCACGGTGCCGGGGATCAAGCGGTACTGAGGTATTCCACTCCATCGGGCGCTGCCCCCTCTGCGGCAAGCGCTCGCACTGATGGATGGTCGTGATGGGCCGTGTGGGTGGGGCGTGCAGGACACGCCGTAAACCCCGCTCCGCGGTCCGGCCCAGCCGCTGGCGGCTGTGCGTTCGGGCGCTTGCGAAGCAATGCTTCGCAAGCAAAGCGCCCTCACCCATGGGGGCTCGATGGCGCCATCCATGGCGCCAACGGTCCTGCACGCCCCACCCACACGGCCCGCCATACATCGCGCGGGCCGCAGGCAAGAACAAAATCAAAATCAAAAGCGGGTCGCGCGCTGCGCGCTCTCGCTGCCGTTTCCTTTTTTCTTTCCCCGTTACTCCCACCGCTTCTGAGCTGCCAGTCGAGCAGGCTCGACTTTGCGAAGCCTGTCCCTCCGTCACCGGGAAACTGTCGAAGGCGGGCCGGGAGGGGCAGGCAGGACCGTTGGCGCCATGGATGGCGCCATCGAGCCCCCAGGGATGGGTTTACGGCGTGTCCTGCCTGCCCCTCCCGGCCCGCCCAGCACGTGGAAGCCCAGAGCCATGAACAATCGCTGTTGCTGTTGCCGCTGCTTGTGCTCCGGCTTGAAACGGGTGCCGGGCAGCGCCCGGCCGGGTATCCTTTCCCTCTGATGTCCGATCTTGTCCATGCCAGCCGCGAAGCCCTCAGCGAAGGCGGCGCGCTCGCCTCGCACCTGGATGCCTTCGTCCCGCGTCCGGCACAGCTGCACCTGACCGAAGCCATCGCCGATGCGCTGCAGCAGCGGGACCTGCTGCTGGCCGAGGCCGGTACCGGCACCGGCAAGACCTTTGCCTATCTGGTGCCGGTGTTGCTGTCCGGATTGCGCACCATCATCTCCACCGGTACCCGCGCGTTGCAGGACCAGCTCTACCACCGCGATCTGCCACGGGTGCGTCAGGCACTCGGCGTCGGTCTGCGCAGTGCGCTGCTGAAGGGGCGCGCGAACTACCTGTGCCGCTATCGCCTGCAGCAGGCGCGGGGCGAGCCGCGTTTTTCCAGCCCCGAACAGGCAGCGCAGTTCCAGCGGATCCTGGCCTGGTCCGGTCGTTCGGAGTTCGGTGACATCGCCGAACTGGAAGGCCTGGCCGATGACTCCCCGCTGCTGCCGATGGTCACCTCCACCGTCGACAACTGCCTGGGTACCGATTGCCCGTTCTGGGATGACTGTTTCGTGGTGCGTGCGCGCCAGCGTGCGCAGGCGGCCGACGTGGTGGTGGTCAACCATCACCTGCTGCTGGCCGACCTGGCACTGAAACAGGATGGCTTCGGTGAGTTGTTGCCGGGGGCGCAGGCCTTTGTCATCGACGAGGCGCATCAGCTGCCCGAACTGGCAGCGCAGTTCTTCGGCGAAGGTTTTGGCATGCGTCCGTGGCAGGAACTGGGCCGCGACTGCCTGGCCGAAGCGCGCGGCGTAGGGGGCGCACAGTCGGCCCTGCAGGAACCGGTCGACCAGTTGCAGCAGGCGTTGTTGGCACTGCGTTCGGCGATGGAAGGGCTGCCGCCACGTGGTACGCAGTGGCGAGCGCTGGCGATGCCACAGGTGCGCGACGGATTCGATACGGTGATGGCGGGGTTGGTGACCCTGGAGCAGGCGCTGCAGCCGCTGCGCGAAGCGGCGGCGGGCCTGGATGCCTGTCATGCGCGGGCGCGCGAGGCGGTCTCGCGGCTCAGCCGCTGGCTGGGCGATGATGAACCCACCCTCGATTTCGATACCGATCCGGCGGACACCGCCAGTGCCGCCGATGTGCTCTGGTACGAGCTCACGCCACGTGGTTTCCGCTGCCAGCGCACGCCGATGGATGTGTCCGGCCCGTTGCGCGAGCATCGTGAGCGCAGTCGCGCGGCATGGATCTTCACCTCGGCGACGCTGACCGTGGGCGGTGGCTTCGACCACATCGCCACGCGCCTGGGGCTGGATGATCCGCACACGCTGGTCCAGCCAAGCCCGTTCAATTGGCCCGAGCAGGCGCTGTGCTACCTGCCAGAAGGCCTGCCCGATCCGGCGGCGCGCGGGTTTGGCACCGCGCTGATCCAGACCTTGCGGCCGGTGTTGCAGGCCTCGCAGGGCAGGGCGTTCCTGCTGTTCGCTTCGCATCGCGCCCTGCGCGAGGCCGCCGAGGCACTGCGTGATGGGCCTTGGCCGTTGTTCGTGCAGGGCGAGGCACCGCGCGCGACGCTGCTGCAACGCTTCCGCGAATCGGGCAATGGCGTGCTGCTGGGCTCGGCCAGTTTCCGCGAGGGCGTGGACGTGGTGGGTGAGGCGCTGAGCGTGGTGATGATCGACAAGCTGCCGTTCGCGGCACCAGACGATCCGGTGTACGAGGCGCGGCTGGAGGCGATCCGCAGCCAGGGCGGCAATCCGTTCCGCGATGAGCAGCTGCCGCAGGCGGTGATTGCGCTGAAACAGGGCGTCGGCCGCCTGATCCGCAGCGAGAGCGACCGTGGTGTGTTGGTGTTGTGCGACCCGCGCCTGCTCAACCGCGGCTACGGCCGGGTCTTCCTCGATTCACTGCCGCCGTTCCGCCGTACCCGCAACCTGGCCGATGTGCAGGCCTTCTTTACGCCACAATGGGCGCCCGTGGCCGATGATGCGGCTGCCCCAGCCGCTGTTGCGACCGGCCCCGAGCCGGCGCCCGGTGCCACGTTCCCCCTGTTCTGACCCGATCTGATGAAACTGCTCGCCTTTGAAACCGCCACCGAAGCCTGTTCCGTTGCCCTGCATGTCGATGGGCAGGTGCTGGAACGCTTCGAGATCGCCCCGCGCCGGCATGCCGAACTGAGCCTGCCGTGGGCCGAGGCGCTGCTGGCCGAAGCAGGCATCAGCCGCCGCCAGCTGGACGGCATCGCACTCAGCCGCGGCCCCGGTGCATTCACTGGTGTGCGCCTGGCGATCGCCATCGCGCAGGGCATCGCACTGGCGCTGGACCGGCCGCTGTTGCCGGTCTCGACGCTGCAGGTGCTGGCGTTGCGGGCACCGGCGGAAGAAACGCAGATCCTGTCAGCGATCGATGCGCGGATGGGCGAACTGTATGTCGCCCGCTTCGAGCGTGTGGACGGCCTGCCGGTGGCGCGTGATGCTGAACGCGTGTGCGCACCGGCAGCGGTGGCGCTGCCGGAGGGGCTGTCGGCCTACGGTGTCGGTAGCGGTTTCGGTGCAGCCGAGGGCGTACTGGTGGCGCAACTTGGGGCTGGCTTGCGTGGATTCGATGCCGCCGCATTGCCGCGTGCGTCAGACGTACTGGCACTGGCGGTGCCGGCGTTCGCTCGCGGCGAAGTCATTGCACCGGAGAGGGTCGAGCCGGCGTACCTGCGCGACAACGTGGCGCTGACCCTGGTCGAGCAGCAGGCGGCGCGCGAGGCGAAGGCGAAGGCCAACGGCTGAGCCCCTCGTGGCGGGGTTGGTTGCGTAGATCAAAAGCCGTGGTTTGGCCGGGCGGGTGGGCTGCGCAGGGGGCGCTGCAAGTACGTCCCTGTAAGCTCGGTCGCCGCATCCATGCGGCTCACGCCCCTGCGCAGCCCACCCGCCCGACCTCTGACAGTTTCCGTGTGCGTCCGCCACGGAAAATCAAAAAAAAGAAAAGTCAAAGTCAAAAGCGGATCGCTTCGCTCGCATCCACGCGTAGCGTGGATGTGTGTCGACCAAGGTCGACACCTGCCAACAGCAGAGCGGGACACGATGCGCCGGGATCTGTCAGAGGTGGGGCGGTGTGGGCTTGCAGGACCGTTGGCGCCATGGATGGCGCCATCGAGCCCCCATGGACGGGTTTACGGCGTGTCCTGCAAGCCCACACCGCCCCGCCAGGTCCGGCATCTCCGTCGCCGCTTCTGCTGTTGCTTCGGTTGTGGCCGTCGCCTCTGCGGGTCCCGGGCCGCAGGCCCGGGCAACAAACCCTACCGGTCGTCGTGCAGGGTGCCGCCCGGCAGGAACACCCACGTGCGGGTGACCTGCAGGATATCGATCTCATCTTCGGTCTTCGGCAGCGGCGGGAACGGCTGCGCCAGCTTCACCACCCGCAGTGCCGCCTCATCCAGCAGCGGCGTCCCGCTCGAACGCAGGATCCGGCTGCTCTCCACGCTGCCATCGCGGCGCACGCCCACGCTGATCACCACCTGGCCACCAAGCCGGCGCTGCCGGGCCTCGTCCGGGTAATTCAGATTGCCTACGCGCTCGGCGCGGTCGACCCAGGCACGCAGGTAATTGGCATAGGCATATTCGCGCGTGCTGGCCGACACGAACTTGCGGTTCGGGCGCTTGGCGTACTGTGCCGAGCGTAGATGGACTTCAGCGGCCAGTCGGGCCATTTCCACATCGCGCTGCTCGCGTGCGCTCAGCGGTGCGTCCGGTTCGGGCTGATCCGGCGTGGGCCGGGACTGCGCCTGCGCGACCACTTCTTGGCCATTGCGGCTGCTGACTACCCGTGCCTGTGGCGGCGGAACCGGCGCGGCCGATTGCTGCTGCTGTGGAACCTGGCTCATTCCGGACTGGGCCTGCGGCACGATGCCGGCCTGGTTGTCGCGCGGACGCTGTGCGCGATCGTGCTCGCCACCGCCCTCCTGGTTGGCCGCGGCCAGGAAATCGGCCTGCTTCGGCGTCAATGCGGTGCGGGTCTGGCTGAAGATCACTTCCAGCGTCGGCACCAGCGGTGCATCGCCCTTCACGGCAAAGCCCACGCCCAGGATCAGCAGGGCGTGGACCAGCACAGACAGCGCGATGGTCGCCCCCAGCCGTTGCGCTTCGCGCGGAGGCGGGGGCAGGACGGCAGGTGCGGACGGCATCAGCGCAGGCCGGCCTCGAGCGCGTCGAACAGGGTGCCGGCGATGTTCAGGCCGTACTGTGCGTCCAGTTCGCGCACGCAGGTCGGGCTGGTCACGTTGACCTCGGTCAGGTAGTCGCCGATCACGTCCAGGCCGACGAAGCGCATGCCGCGGCGCTTCATTTCCGGGCCGACCTGGGCGGCGATCCAGCGGTCGCGCTCGCTCAGCGGGCGGCCTTCGCCACGGCCGCCGGCGGCCAGATTGCCGCGGAATTCATCACCCTGCGGGATGCGCGCCAGGCAGTAGTCGACCGGCTCGCCATCGACCAGCAGGATGCGCTTGTCACCGGCGGTGATGTCGGGAATGAACTTCTGCGCCAGTGCCATCCTGTGGCCGCCGTCGGTCAGCGTTTCCAGAATCACGTTCAGGTTCGGGTCGCCCTGGCCGCTGCGGAAGATCGAGCGGCCGCCCATGCCGTCCAGCGGCTTCAGCACGGCCTGGCCGTGTTCCAGCGCGAAGGCCTTCAGCGCCTTGGCATCGCGGCTGACCAGGGTCGGCGGGCAGCACTGCGGGAACAGCAGCGCTGCCAGCTTTTCGTTGTAGTCGCGCAGCCCCTGCGGATTGTTGACCACGCAGGCGCCGGCGGCCGCGGCCACGTCCAGCACCTGGGTGTCGTAGATGTATTCGGCGTCGACCGGCGGGTCCTTGCGCATCAGCACGATCTGGCCGGGGCCGAACTCGGTGCGGCTGAATGCGCCCAGCTCATACCATCCGGCCGGGTCGTCGCGCACCTGCAGTGGCGCGGTCTGGGCCACCGCCACGCCGCCTTCCAGGGCCAGGCCGCCCGGGCGCACGTAGTGCAGGGCATGGCCGCGGCGCTGGGCCTCCAGCAGCATGGCGAAGGTGGTGTCCTTGGCGATCTTGATGTGGGCGATGGGATCCATCACCACGATGACGTTCAACGGCATGGGCGCACCTGTCAGGCAAGGCGTTGATGGTAGCGGCAACGCCGCTCGCGCGCCTCCCCGCCGTACTGCAACGCAGCGTCCGCCCGGCGGTCGCGCACGCATTGCGAAACCCGTCACGTTCAGGAGGGCGCCATGCCCCACGCCATGGGGCGGCCTTGAAGCGGGCGCGGAAAGTGCGATATAGATACGCTTTCGTAGCGGCCCCCGCCAGAGATCGGGCCGTGCGCTTGGGGATAGGCAATGACTGAAAACACGACTGCGGGCGGGGAACTCGCAGGACTCCGGGTGATGGTCATCGATGATTCGAAGACCATCCGCAGGACTGCGGAAACGCTGCTCAAGCGCGAAGGCTGCGAGGTGGTCACCGCCACCGACGGCTTCGAAGCGCTTGCGAAGATCGCAGACCAGCAACCGCAGATCATCTTCGTCGACATCATGATGCCGCGCCTGGACGGGTACCAGACCTGTGCGCTGATCAAGGGCAACCAGCTGTTCAAGGCGACCCCGGTCATCATGCTGTCGTCCAAGGATGGCCTGTTCGACAAGGCGCGGGGACGCATCGTCGGCTCGGAGCAGTACCTGACGAAGCCTTTCACGCGTGAAGAACTGCTGGGTGCCATCCGCACATACGTCAACGCCTGACCAGGGGGGAAAGGCACAATGGCTCGTATCGTTCTGATCGAGGATTCACCGACCGACCGCGCGGTGTTCACCCAGTGGCTGCGCCGTGCCGGCCACGAGGTGCTGGAAGCGGAAAACGCCGAGGATGGACTGCAGCTGGTCCGCGACCAGGTGCCGCAGCTGGTGCTGATGGACGTGGTCCTGCCCGGCATGAGCGGCTTCCAGGCCACCCGCGCGATGGCCCGTGATGCGGCGATCAAGCACATCCCGGTGATCATCGTCAGCACCAAGGCGATGGAAACCGACAAGGCATGGGGCCTGCGCCAGGGCGCGGCCGATTACATCGTCAAGCCGCCGCGCGAGGATGAACTGATCGCGCGGATCAACGAACTGGTGGCCTGATGCGCTCGCCCTTCGACATTCTCGAAGCCTACGAACGGCGCAGCCTGGCCCACGCGGTGCAGCTGCCCGAGCGGCAGTTCGCCCAGGACCTCTGGCGTGGCGTGGGTTACCGCGTCGGCCAGCGCCGGCTGGTGTCCGATTTCCGCGAAGTGGTGGAAATCGTGCCGATGCCGCCGGTCACCCCGGTACCGTGCGCGCAGCCGTGGCTGCTGGGCGTAGGCAACCTGCGCGGCAACCTGTTCCCGGTGGTCGACCTGAAGTACTTCCTGGAAGGCACGCGTACCGTGCAGCAGGAAGGCCAGCGCGTGCTGATCATGCGCCAGGCCGGCGGCGACGTCGCCCTGACCATCGATGAACTGTTCGGCCAGCGCAGCTTCGAACTGGACCAGCAGATCGCGGCCGGCACGCTGGCCGAAGGGCGCTACGGCCACTTCGTCGATCGCGCCTTCCATGCCGACGGCCATGACTGGGGCGTGTTCTCGCTCTCGCTGCTGTCGCGTACCCCCGAATTCCGGCAAGCCGCGGCCTGAGGCCGGGCATCGCCCCCTGCATTGAAGATCGAGGTTGAACGATGAGTACTGCTTCGGACGCCACCAAGACCGGCAAGCTGCGGCTGGGCGGCAGCAACCTCTGGCTGTTCCTGCTGCTGGCATCGATGATCCTGTTCGGTGTCAACACCGGCGTCGCCACCTGGCAGGGCAGTCGCCTGGCCGATGCCGGTTCCAAGGCAGCCGACCTGCAGGTACTGTCGCAGCAGCTGGCCAACCAGGGCCGTGACGCAGTGGGCGGCAACGCGCAGGCGTTCACCGCCTTCAAGGCCACCCGCAACGCGATCGAACAGAACGTGTCGACCCTGCAGGGCCGCTACGGCAAGGAACCGGGCGTGTCCGGTGCCATCGCCGCCCTGGGCGAAACCTGGGCACCACTGGGCAAGCAGGCCGGGCAGCTGGTCGCCAGTGAACCGGCGGTGCTGGCCCTGGCCGGCAACGCCAACAACTTCACCGGCGCGGTGCCGGGCCTGCAGGCCCAGCTGAACGAGCTGGTGCGTGCGATGTCCGCCTCCGGCGCGCCGTCGTCGCAGGTGTACAGCGCCCTGCAGCAGGTCGTGGTGGCCGGCTCCATGGCCCGTCGCGTGACCGAAATGCGCGCCGGTGGCAGCGCTGCGGCGACGTCCGGCGATGCACTGGCACGCGACATCACCGTGTTCTCGCAGGTGCTCGACGGCCTGCGCAACGGCAACGAGGAACTGGGCATCACCGCCGTGCGTGGTGCTGCCGCCGTGGCCGCGCTGGAGCAGTCGCAGCAGAAGTGGGAAGCGATGAAGCAGGACGCCGACGCGATCCTGGCCAGCTCGCGCCAGTTGTTCGCCGCACAGTCGGCGGCCACTGCGCTGGGCCAGGGATCGGCACACATGCTGGATGACAGCCGTAAGCTGTTCGAGGCGTTCTCCTCGTTCGGCTCGGTGTCCGATACCCGCCTGTTCCCGAATTTCTGGATCGGCGTGGTGTCCGGTGCGCTGTCGCTGATCGCGATCATCGGCTTCGTCTCTACCAACGTGCGCAGCCGCTCGCGCGAGCAGGAACTGCGCTACCAGACCCAGGTGGAGTTCAACAGCCGCAACCAGCAGGCGATCATGCGGCTGCTGGACGAAATTTCCTCGCTGGGTGAGGGTGACCTGACGGTGAAGGCCTCGGTGACCGAGGACATGACCGGCGCCATCGCCGACGCGATCAACTACGCCGTCGACGAGTTGCGCCACCTGGTGACCACCATCAACGACACCTCGGCCAAGGTCGCGCTGTCCACCCAGGAAACCCAGGCCACTGCCATGCAGCTGGCAGAGGCGGCGGGCCACCAGGCCAACCAGATCACCTCGGCCTCGGACCGCATCGGCGAAATCGCGGCGAGCATCGAGCAGGTGTCGCGCAACTCGGCCGAGTCGGCCGACGTGGCACAGCGCTCGGTGGTGATCGCCGCCGAAGGTGCCGGCGTGGTGCGCGAGACCATCCAGGGCATGGACCAGATCCGTGACCAGATCCAGGAAACCTCCAAGCGCATCAAGCGCCTGGGCGAATCGTCGCAGGAAATCGGTTCGATCGTGGAACTGATCAACGACATTTCCGAGCAGACCAACATCCTGGCGTTGAACGCAGCGGTGCAGGCGGCCTCGGCCGGTGAAGCGGGCCGCGGTTTCGCGGTCGTGGCCGACGAAGTGCAGCGCCTGGCAGAACGTACCTCGGGTGCGACGCGACGCATCGAAAACCTGGTCCAGGCCATTCAGGCCGACACCAACGAAGCGGTTACGTCGATGGAGCAGACCACGGCCGAAGTGGTGTCCGGTGCACGCCTGGCCGAGGACGCCGGCACCGCGCTGACCGAAATCGAGCGCGTGTCCAATGCACTGAATACCCTCATCAAGAACATCTCCATCGCCGCCCAGCAGCAGTCGGCTGCGGCCTCGGACATCACCCGCACCATGGGCGTGATCCGGCAGATCACCGGCCAGACCTCGCAGGGTGCCGGGCAGACCGCCGAATCGATCGGCCACCTCGCGCAGCTGGCGGCCGACCTGCGTCGTTCGGTCGCCGACTTCAAGCTGCCGGCGTGACGCGGGCAGGGCGGCGAGCAAGGAACCAGTCGATGAAGCATTTCCATTCCCCACGCCAGAACTCGCGCGGCTTCCGCGCGGCGGCGAACGGAGCGCGTCCATGAGCAGTCTGCGCGATGCGATGAGCCACGCAGCGCTGGGCTGGGTCAAGCCCGAGCTGGACGAGACCCTGCGCCAGGTGCGCAACGAGGTCGAGTACTACGCGGAAGACCCGACCGATGCGAGCCGCATGCGCATCTGCGCCGGCTACCTGCACCAGGTGCAGGGCACCCTGCGCATGGTCGAGCTGTACGCCCCCGCGATGGTGGCCGAGGAGCTGGAACAGCTGGCCAATGCCATCGGCGCCGGTGCTGTGGCAGATCGGGATGAAGCCTGCGCGACCCTGATGCGTGGCAGCGTGCTGCTGCCCGACTACCTGGAGCGCCTGCAGAACGGGCATCGCGATATTCCGATCGTGCTGATGCCGCTGCTCAACGAAATCCGTGCCGCGCGTGGCGAAGAAGGCGTGCATGACAGCGTACTGCTCGCATTCGCACCGGACAGCGTCACCGCCACCGAGGCCGAGTTGGACCATGCCCGTGGCAGCCTGAGCGGGCGCAACCGCGAGCTGCTGGATACCGTGGGCAGTGCTGTGAAGGAAGAGCTGCTGCGCATCAAGGATGCGCTGGACCTGCACCTGCGTACCGGCGGCGCGCCGGAGCAGCTGCAGACCCAGGCCAACGAACTTGGCGCCGTGGCCGATACGCTGGGCATGATGGGCCTGGGCGTGGCCCGTGGCGTGGTCGTGCAGCAGCGCGATGCGCTGCGTGGCGTGGTCGAAGGCCGCCAGCAGATCGACGAGAATCTGCTGCTGGATATCGCCGGTGCATTGCTCTACGTGGACGCGTCGCTGGACGATCAGGTCGCCCATCTGGGCGCCGGCGGTAGTGGCGAAGATGACCCGAGCGCGGTCGAGAACCGGCGCACGGTGGAGGTGCTGGCACATGAGGCCATCGCCAACTTCGCCGCCGCCCGCGAGCATTTCGTCGCCTTCATCGAAACCAGCTGGAACCATGCCGAGCTGCAGGACGTGCCGCGCCTGCTGGGCGATGTGTCCGGTGCGCTGCGCATGCTCGACCTGAACACCGCCGCCGATTACCTGCGCGGTGTGCAGCAGTACATCGAAGCCGAGCTGATCGGTCGCCAGCGCGTGCCCAGTGGCCGCCAGCTGGACACCCTGGCCGATGCCATGGCCAGCCTGGAGTACTACCTCGAGGCTCTGCGCGACCGCCGCCCGGGCCGCGAGGACATCCTCGACATCACCCGCAGCAGCCTTGAAGCGCTGCGCTATTGGCCGTTGCCGGACCGCAATGCGGTGGAGCCTGTTGCCGCCGCGCCGATTCCGTTCGCATCGCTGCTGGTGGACCGCGAGCCGATCGCGCTGCAGACCGAGCCGGTACAGCCGGAGCCCATCGAGATTCCGGTGCAGCCGGCCGCGCCCGCCGCCGGCACGGTGCCAGTGCCGCTGCCGGACTTTACCTTCGACCCGCCACCGGCCACGCCTGCACCGGACGTTGTGGACAACAGCCTGATGTTTGGTGCGCTGGGGACCGTTGCATCCGCACCGCTGTCGCTGCATGACGACGCAGATGCACCGCTGGTGTTTGCGGCTTCGAGCGCACCTGCGCCCGAGGTGCCGCAGTGGGATCTTGCGCCGTTCCATCCGGAGGCCGATCCGCTCGCGCCTGCCGACGACGAGCGCAGCCCGACCTTTGCCAGCTTCGATCCGGTCAGTTTCGAACAGGCCGACGCGGGGCAGGGCGCTGCAACACACTGGACGCTGTCGGAGGCAACGCCGCCGGCACTGGCGGATGAAGTCGCGCTGGACGCCGACGAAGGCGCAGTTGCGACGACAAGCATCGACGCCGATGCGTATGCCGCACCGGTGTTCGATCCGGTGGCCGCCGAGCACGAGGCTGCTCCTGCGGGTGACGACGTGGTGTTCCGCTTCGACGCCGACGCGCTGGACAACGCCGACGATGTGCTGTCGCTGCATGCGATGGAGACGCTGTCGCTGGACGACGATGCCCCGCTGCGCCCGTCGCTGGAGATCGCCGATGCCGGCGCGCCAACGATGGAGGGCGAAAATCCTGTTGCCGCCGAAATGGGCGCCGCTCCTGCGGATGCACCGATTGACGCGCCGGCACCCGGTGCCGACGCGCCGACGCCTGTGGCGGATGCGCCTGCGGTGTCGGTGATCGACATCGACACCATCGCGCCGATCGATTTCAGCGAAGCCGACGCGCAGTTCTTCGCCGAGCTGAGTGCGGCCGCTGCGGACTTCAATCCGCAGGCAACGGCCGCGCCCACCGTGGCCGAAGCGCCAGTCACGGTGGATGCCGAGGCGGGCTTCGAAGCGGGCTTCGATGATGACGCGGAGAACATCGACGAGGACATCCGTGAGGTGTTCCTGGAGGAGTTCGATGACGAACTGGCCAATCTCGGCAGCTTGCTGCCGGCATGGCGCATGCAGCCGGACAACATGGACCGGCTGCGTCCGATCCGCCGCATCTTCCACACCCTCAAGGGCAGTGGCCGCCTGGTCGGTGCCCGCACCCTGGGTGAGTTCGCGTGGAAGATCGAGGGCATGCTCAACCGTGTGCTGGACGGCAGCCGTCCGGCCTCGCCGGCTGTGCTGGCCATGGTCGACAACGCGCACGCTGCGCTGCCGCAGCTGAACGCCGCGCTGCGCCACGGCCAGCGCGTCAGCGTGGACCTGCAGGCGATGCAGGCCATCGCCGACCGTGTCGGCGCCGGTGAGGAAACCTATTACGTGCCGCTGCCGGTAGCGGCCACGCCTGTGGCACCGGTGGCCGAGGCCGAGGCCGTAGGCGAGGACGAGATCAGCCGCATCCTGGCGGCCGAAGCCATCGCGTCGGTGCAGGACGAAGCCGAGCCGGTGCCCGAGGCCGTGGGCACACCAGCCAACATCGACAGCGTGCTGCGCGAGATCCTCGAGGCCGAGGTCGAAGTCCACCAGGCGACGCTGCAGGACTGGTTGCGCTCGGTACAGCAGGCACCGCAGCCGGTCAGCGACGCGCTGCTGCGCGCGGTGCACACCATGAACGGCGCCTTCGCGATGACCGAAGTGCCGGAAATCACGGCGGTCACCGGCGGTGCCGAGTCCTACATCAAGCGCGCACTGGCCGCCGACGTGGTGCCTGGCGACGAGGGCGTTGCCGCGTTGGATGCGACCGCACAGGCGATCACCGCGACCATGGAAGCGCTGCAGGCCGAGCAGCCGCGGATCGCTCCGCAGGGCGCGCTGGTGCAGCGCCTGCAGGCGCTGGCCGGCGAATTGCCGGAAGCGCGCTGGCCGATGGTCGGGCTGGAGGACGAGGACGAGGACGATGATCTGGCGTTGGAGGCCGATCCGGAGTTCGATGCCGCTGTCGACACGCCGGATACCGCCGCGTTCGAGCCGACTGAGTCTGGGATCGAGCCTGCCGAGCCGGTGCTGGAACCGATTGCAGCCGGCGCGCAGGCGCTGGAAATCACGGACGTGATCGATGCGGGCCTGGAAGTCGGTGAACTGACCAGCAGCGATGATCTGTCGCGGTACTTCGATGCCGGATGGCCGTCGGTGCCGGGCGAGGGCGAAGCCGCCGCCGTGGATATCGGATCGATTGAATCGATCCAGCCGATTGAAAGTGAGCCGGTTGTTGCGCCGGCCGAGGCGGAGGCTGCACTGACGCCGGTCGCAGAAGCCGATCTGACTGCCGCAGACGACCTGTCGCCGTACCTCGACGCCAGCGCGCTGCCGGTCGATGACCGCGACGCGGACGAGCTGCCTGCGCCTGCAAGAATTGACGCGATCGACCTGAATACGCTGCAGCCCTCCGATCTGGATGGGGCCGACGACAACGCCTTCGGCGACGCTGCTGCACTGCCACTCGACAGCGAGCTGTCGAGCCTGCAGGATGAAATGGCTGCGCCGGGTTTTGCAGAACCGGTCACGCTGGCAACCGCGCTCGAGGCCGGCCTGCACGTGATCGACGAAGAGCAGACCCTGGACGACACCGGGCAATGGCTCGTGCTCGGCCTCCAGGCCAGCGAACTCGCGCCGGGCGAGGCGGAAGCCTTTGCCGAGGATGCGGACGTCGGCGGGGAGGCGGCGGTCGGCGAAGGAGAGAGCGCCGATCAGCCGTCCCCGGCGACGGTGAATGAAGAGATCGCTGCCAAAGCACTGCGGGCCTCCGAAGAGCCGGTGCGCTTCTTCGAACTCGAAGAAGCACCGGGTCAGGGCACGGTCCATGACGATGCCGAACCTGTCCAGCCCGAAGTCGCAGTCGTTGCAGTCAATGCGCCGGCCCACGATGAAGCCGCCGCTCTGGAAGAAAACGCGGATGGCATCGATGCACTCGACTTCAGCGTGTATGACCGCGAGCTGGTCGACATCTTCGTCGAGGAAGGCAAGGACCTGCTCGACCACTGCGACGGTCTGATCAGCGAACTGCGCGATGCGCCGCAGGACCGCGAGGTGCTGGCCGGCCTGCAGCGTGATCTGCACACCCTGAAGGGTGGCGCACGCATGGCCGGCATCAACGCCATCGGCGATCTCGGCCACAGCATCGAATCGCTGCTGGAAGCCGTCGCCGCCGGCCGCACCGAGATCGAGCGCCGCGATGTGCAGCTGCTGGAGCGTGGCTTCGATCGCCTGCACCAGCTGCTGACCCGCACCGGTGATCATCGCGTGGTGGAACCGGCGCAGGACCTGGTCGACGCGTTCGAAGTGCGTACCACCACCGATATCGCTGCGGCGGCGGCAGCCAACGTGGCGAGCGTCGCAGAAACCGCCGCGGCATCGGTCGCCAGCCCGGCTCCGGCACTGCTCGATGCGCCGTTGTCAGCACCGCTGCCGGCAGAAGGCGTGGTCGATGAAGATCCGCTGGCGCGTCCGCAGCAGGAGCAGGTGCGCGTGCGCGCCGACCTGCTCGACCGCCTGGTCAACCATGCCGGTGAAGTGGCGATCTACCGCTCGCGGCTTGAACAGCAGCTCGGTGCCTTCCGTGGCGCCATGGGCGAACTGGAGCGCACCAATGCGCGTCTGCGTGACCAGCTGCGCCGCCTCGACCTGGAAACCGAGGCACAGATCGTCGCGCGCTACCAGCGCGAACAGGACCAGGCCGACCAGAAGTTCGACCCGCTGGAACTGGACCGCTTCTCCACCCTGCAGCAGCTCAGCCGTGCGCTGAACGAGTCGGCGGCCGACCTGGGTGGCCTGCAGGGTGTGCTGGACGATCTGTCGCGACAGTACGATTCGCTGCTGCAGCAGCAGTCGCGCGTCAGCTCCGAGCTGCAGGATGGCCTGATGCGTGCGCGCATGGTGCCGTTCGATGGCCTGGTGCCGCGCCTGCGCCGCGTGGTCCGCCAGTCCGGCATGGATACCGGCAAGCAGGTCCACCTGACCCTGGACGGTACCCACGGCGAACTGGACCGCAACGTCCTCGACCGCATGGTCGCGCCGCTGGAACACATGCTGCGCAACTCCGTCGCCCATGGCCTGGAAGCGCCGCAACAGCGCCGCGCCGCCGGCAAGCCGGAAGAAGGCGAGATCGCCATCCGCCTGCACCGCGAAGGCTCGGAAATCGTGCTGGAAGTGGCCGATGACGGCGCTGGCCTGGATCGCGAAGCGATCCGCCGCCGCGCCATCGACCGGGGCCTGCTGGCCGCCGACGCACAACCGAACGAGCAGGAGCTGGACAACCTGATCTTCGCTTCCGGCTTCACTACCGCCGACCAGGTCAGCCAGCTGGCCGGCCGCGGCGTGGGCATGGACGTGGTACGCAACGAAGTACGCCAGCTTGGTGGCTCGGTCGACATCCAGTCGGTGCGTGGCCAGGGTGTGCGCTTCACCCTGCGCCTGCCGCAGACGCTGGCCGTCACCCAGGCAGTGTTCGTGCAGATCGGCGAAACCACCTTCGCAGTGCCCGTCGCTTCGGTCAGTGGTATCGGCCGCCTGTCGCGCGAGCGCTTCGAGGCCGCCGACAGCAGCTACCGCTACAGTGGCGAAGACTATCCGCTGTACGACCTCGGCAGTCTGGTCGGCCAGGCCCCGGCCCGCGCCGATGGCCAGGACCAGGTACCGCTGCTGCTGGTTCGCGCCGGTGACCTGCGTGCCGCCGTGGCGATCGACCAGGTGCTGGGCAATCGCGAAATCGTGGTCAAGCCGGTCGGCCTGCAGATCGCATCGGTGCCGGGCATCTACGGCGCCACCATCACCGGCGATGGTCGCGTGGTGGTGATCCTGGACGTGGCGCCGCTGGTGCGCCGCTTCCTCGCCAACCCGACGCTGCCGGTACTGGCCAACGCGCCGCGCCAGGAGCGCCAGGTGCCGCTGGTGATGGTGGTCGACGACTCGCTGACCATGCGCAAGGTCACCGGCCGCATCCTCGAACGCCACAACTTCGAGGTCAGCGTCGCCCGCGATGGCGTGGAAGCGCTGGAACGCCTGGAAGAGCGTGTGCCCGACCTGATGCTGCTGGATATCGAGATGCCGCGCATGGATGGCTACGAGCTGGCCACCGCGATGCGTGCCGACCCGCGCTACAAGGATGTGCCGATCGTGATGATCACCTCGCGCAGCGGCGACAAGCACCGCCAGCGCGCCTTCGAGATCGGCGTCCAGCGTTACCTGGGCAAGCCGTACCAGGAACTGGACCTGATGCGTAACGTGTACGACCTGCTGGGGATCGCCCGTGTCCGTGAGTGAAACCCAAGTGGCTCCGGCTGTTGCCCTGCTGGCCCGCCCCGGCGCGGCGCGTGAGCGCCTGCGCGAGGCGCTGTCGCACGCTGATGTGCAGCTGGTGCTGGAAGACGATCCCAACACGCTGGAGGCACGGGTCCTGCAGGAGGCGCGCCCGCAGTTCGTGGTGATCGCGCTGGAGGCCGCCATCGAAGATGCGCTGGAGCGCCTGGAAGCGGTGCTGTCCGCACCGGGCCTGACCCTGGTCTTCGACGAGGCCGAGCTGGCCGCACGTCGTGATGGCTGGGAGGCTCAGCGCTGGGGCCGTCATCTGGCCGCCAAGCTGCATGGCCACCAGC
This sequence comes from Stenotrophomonas maltophilia, assembly GCF_002138415.1. NCBI lineage: Bacteria > Pseudomonadati > Pseudomonadota > Gammaproteobacteria > Lysobacterales > Lysobacteraceae > Stenotrophomonas > Stenotrophomonas maltophilia. The sequence continues at coordinate 3,504,412 of NZ_CP015612.1, read as the reverse complement.
AGGTGTTGCCGCCGGGGGCCGAAGAAGAACCCAGCCTGCAGCTGGAGCCGGGCCACCCGGCACCGCTGCCGGCGCCACAGGAAGAAGCGCTGCAGCCGCACCTGGACCAGGCATTGAGCTGGGCCGGCGAGGTCCCTGCTGACAGCCTGTACTCCCCGCCTTCGCAGCTGCACGAACCGATCGCGCTGGAACAGGCACTGGCGGCGTTGCAGCCGGTCGTGCCTGAACCACTGGATCTGCCTTCGCCGCCGCAAGCGCTGGCCGAACCGGCGGCGCCTGCGGCACCGCCGATCTCCTTCGATCACACCGCCTGGTCGCTGGTCGAGGAATCGATCGAAGCGCCGGCACCGGCGGAGGTGGTGGCGACGGTCGCCGCGCCGCAGCCCTCCTTCGATACCGATCATTTGAGCCTGGTCGATCTGGATGCCGCTGCTCCGGCCGGTGCACGTGCCGCATCGCTGTTGGTGCTGGCCGGCATCGGGGGCCCGGATGCATTGCGTCGCCTGCTCGGCGCACTGCCCGCGTCGTTGAGCGTGCCGGTGCTGGTGCACATGCGCCTGGATGGCGGTCGCTACGGCAACCTGGTCAAGCAGATGGCACGCGTCTCACCATTGCCGGTGCAGCTGGCCGAAGCCGGTCAGCGCGCCATCCCGGGCGAGGTACATGTGCTGGCCGATGATATCGGCGTACGTACGGCGCCCGACGGCCTGCATTTCCTCAGCGACGCCAACGGCATCGCCATCGCCGGGTTGCCGGCAGAACACACCGCGCTGGTGCTGCTCAGCGGCGCCGACCTGGCCCACGTCGGTCCGGCGCTGGATCTGGCCGCCGCCGGTGCATGGGTGGCCGGGCAGGTGGGCGAGGGCTGCTACGACCCGGCTGCAGCCACTGCGGTGGTTGCGGCCGGCATGGTGGCCGGTGAACCGCAGGAACTGGCGCAGGCGATTGCCGCGCGCTGGGGTGAGCAGGACGACAACGGAGAGGCACCATGAGCTATGCCAGCAATGACGAAATCCGCGGCGTCCTGATCCAGGCCGGCAACGCGCGCGTGCTGCTGCCCAATGCCACCGTGGCCGAAATGATGTCACGCGTGCCGGTGCAGCCAGTCTCCGATGCGCCGCGCTGGCTGGTCGGCGAGATCGGCTGGCATGGCTGGCAGGTGCCGCTGGTGTCGTTCGCGCGCCTTTCCGGGCTGGGCGAGGAAGCCGTGGGCGGTCATAACAAGGTGGTGGTGCTGAAGGCCCTCAGCGGCAACGCGCAGCGTCCGTACTACGCGCTGCTGACGCAGAACTTCCCGCAGCTGATTTCGGTGCCGCGCGACGGCCTGCTGGCAGACGCCTCGGAAGAAACCCTGCCGGACATCGTGCACATGCGTGTGCTGCTGGGCGAGCAGAGCGCGCTGCTGCCGAACCTGGACGCGCTGGAAGCCGCGCTGGATTCGCTGGTGGCCTGATAATCCGCCGGTCGGGTTTCCGGTAGTGCCGGCCGCTGGCCGGCAACCTCATGATCCCGTGGATGCCGGCCAGCGGCCGGCACTACCACGAACCAGCCTTAACCAAGATCCCCCAACCGTGCCTGCAGTGCTGCAATCGCGGCCAGGCCGGCGGTTTCCGTGCGCAGAATGCGCGGGCCCAGCTGCAGGCCCTGGAATCCTGCCGCCGCCAACTGATCCCGGTCGCGCGGCGACCAGCCACCTTCCGGGCCGATCGCGATCACGATGCCGCCTGCCGGAGCGGCCGCCAGCGTCGACAAGCGATGTGTGCCCAGCGGGTCCAGGGTCAGCCGCAGCGTATCGGGCGGCAGTGCCGCTGCCGCCTGCGCCAGCGACAACGGGGATCCCACCTGCGGCATGCGCGCACGCCCGGACTGGCCGCAGGCCGAGGTCACCACATTGTTCCAGTGCGCCACACGCTTCTCCGCCCGAGCTGCATCGAGCTTCACCTCGGTGCGCTCGGCATTGACCGGAATGATCGCTGCCACGCCCAGTTCGGTGGCCTTCTGCAGGATCAGGTCCATCTTCTCGCCACGGGCAATGCCCTGCAGCAGGGTGATCGCCAGCGGCGATTCATTGGCGATGGCCTGCACGGCGTCGATGCGGACCTGCACCTCGCGTTTGCCGGCCACGGTCAGCGTCGCGCTGTAGTCGTTGCCATCGCCGTTGAACAGTACGCAGGTATCGCCTTCGCGCAGGCGCATCACCCGTACCAGGTGGTTGGCCGTCTCTTCCGGCAGGGTCACGGTCTGGCCGCTGTGCAGCGCCAGGTCGATGGGGCAGCGGGTCACGCGCATGCAATCGCCTCGTCAATCGCTGCCAGCGTGGTGTGTGCCAGCAGCTCCAGTTGTTCGTCGTCCACGCAGTAGGGTGGCATCCAGTACAGCACGTCGCCCAGCGGGCGCAGCACCACGCCGCGCTTCAAGGCGGCCTTGTAGGCATGCAGGCCCAGCCGCATGGCCGGGTCGAACGGCGTGCGCTTGTTGCCGTCGCGCGACAGCTCGAACGCCACCACCATGCCGGCCTGGCGCACGTCTGCCACGTGCGGATGGTCGTTGAACGGTGCCGCCAGCGCACCCATCACGGAAGCGATGCCGCGGTTGCGGGCGATCACATCGTCGTCGCGGAAGATGTCCAGTGTCGCCAGCGCGGCCGCGCAGGCCAGCGGATTGCCGGTGTAGCTGTGTGAGTGCAGGAACGCGCGCTCGCGCGAGTCGTCGAGGAAGGCGTCGTACAGCGCCTGCGTCGCCAGTACGGCGGCCAGTGGCAGGAAGCCGCCGGTCAGGCCTTTCGAGAGGCACATCAGGTCCGGCATCACCCCGGCCTGTTCGCAGGCGAACAGGGTGCCGGTGCGGCCGAAGCCGGTGGCGATCTCGTCGGCGATCATGAAGGCGCCGTGCGCATCACACAGTTCGCGCACGCGCTGCAGGTAGACCGGGTCATGCATGCGCATGCCGCCGGCGCACTGCAGTCGTGGCTCCAGGATGACTGCGCAGATCTCACCGGGGTGCTGGTCGAACAGGGTGGCCAGGCCATCGGCGGCCTGGCGCGCGCGATCCGCTGCACTCTGGCCGGGCTCGGCCAGATAAGCGTCGGGCGAGGGCGCGAACAGCCCTTCGGCCAGCAGCGGCGCGTAGACACGGCGATACAGCGGGATGTCACCCAGCGCCAGCGCGCCCAGGGTCTCGCCGTGGTAGCCGTTCTCCAGTGCGATGAAGCGCGTGCGCCGCGGTTCCCCACGGTTCTGGAAATACTGGAAGGCCATCTTCAGGGCCACTTCCACGCCGGCCGAACCGTTGTCGGCATAGAACACCTTGGCCAGCGGTTCGCGGCCAGGCTGGCGCGGGGCCAGTGCCAGCAGGCGTTCAGCCAGGGTGATGGCCGGCTCATGGCCGAAGCCGGCCAGCATCACCTGTTCCAGCTGTGTGGCCTGGGCGGCGATGGCGCCACCGATGCGCGGTTCGGCATGGCCGAACAGATTGGTCCACCAGCTGCTGACCGCATCCAGATAGCGGTTGCCATCGTGGTCGATCAGCCATGCACCTTCGCCGCGGGCGATCGGCACCAGCGGCAGGGTATCCGGATGCTCGCGCATCTGCGTGCAGGGGTGCCACAGCACCTGCAGGTCGCGCTGCCGCCAATGGCGGGCCAGCGGGGAGGGGGTTGGGTCTGCTAGCATTTCGGGCTCATGAACATGTTGCTGCCTGCACATTCTATCGGCCCCGGCGCAGGCGCCGGCCGCCGCGGAGATTCCGCATGAACGATGACCGTGCCGGCCGTCGCTTGCCGATCATCCATCGGATCACCGATGAGGAGAACGGCCCCTTCCAGCGCCAGCACCTGGACCTGGAGTTTTCCAACGGTGAACGCCGCCGTTTCGAACGGCTGGTCAGCCGTGGCCATGGCGCGGTGGTGGTGGTGCCGATGCTCGACGACGAGACCGTGCTGCTGGTACGTGAATACGCTGCCGGCATGCACCGCTACGAACTGGGGCTGGTCAAGGGCCGGATCGATGCCGGCGAGACCCCCGAGCAGGCCGCGGACCGTGAACTGAAGGAAGAGGCCGGTTATGGTGCGCGCCGGGTGGACGTGCTGCGCGCGATGACCCTGGCCCCAACCTACATGAGCCATCAGTCGTGGCTGGTGGTGGCGCGCGACCTGTACCCGGAAAAGCTGGCCGGCGATGAGCCGGAAGAACTGGAAGTGGTGCCGTGGAAACTGGCCGAGCTGGACCAGCTGATGCTGCGCGAGGACTTCTCCGAGGGACGCTCGCTGGCGGCGCTGTTCATCGCCCGGCAGTGGCTGCAGGGAACGCAATGATCAAACTGACCACGGACCTGCGCGAGACCGCCATCGCCATTGCCCAGGAAGCCGGACAGGCCATCATGCAGGTCTATGCCGATGGCTTCGACGTACAGATCAAGGACGACAACAGCCCGGTCACCAGTGCCGACCTGGCGGCCAACCAGGTCATTGAACAGGGCCTGCAGCAGCTGACTCCGGACCTGCCGATCCTGTCCGAGGAATCGGCGCAGGTGGGCTGGGAGCAGCGCCGCCACTGGGGCGCTTACTGGCTGGTGGATCCGCTCGATGGCACCCGCGAGTTCGTCAAGCGCAACGGCGAGTTCAGCGTCAACATCGCGCTGATCTACCAGGGCGCACCGGCCTTCGGCGTGGTGCTGGCGCCGGTCACCGGCATCGTCTGGCATGCCATGCGCGGTGAGCTGGCGTACCGTCGCCAGGGCCTGCATGACACTGTGCTGCGTACCCGCACGCCGGCCACCGCACCGCTGCGGGTGGCCGCCAGCCGCTCGCACCGCTCGCCGGAAACCGAAGCGCTGCTGGCGCGGATGGGTCGCATCGAAACCATCGCTCAGGGCTCATCACTGAAGTTCTGCCGGATCGCCGAAGGCGGCCTGGATGTCTACCCGCGGCTGGGCCCGACCTCCGAATGGGACACCGCCGCCGGCCAATGCGTGCTGCACGCTGCCGGTGGCGCGGTGCTGTCGGCGGCGACCGGCAAGCCGTTCCGCTACAACCGCCGCGAGACCCTGTTGAACGGCGATTTCATCGCCCTTGGTGATACCAGCCTGCCGTGGCGCGACTGGTTGTCCGATTGACCCTGGAGGCCGCATGAGCGCGCATGACACCCCCACCAGCGGCAGCGCCGCCAGCACCGAATTGGAACGCCTGCTGTCGATCATGGCGCGCCTGCGTGATCCGCAGGGTGGCTGCCCCTGGGACCTGGAGCAGAACTTCGCAACCATCGCCCCGTACACCATCGAGGAAGCCTACGAGGTGGCCGATGCCATTGACCGGGGCGACCTCGATGATCTCTGCGATGAGCTGGGCGACCTGCTGCTGCAGGTGGTGTTCCATGCGCGCATGGCCGAAGAGCAGGGGGCCTTTGCCTTCGCCGAGGTCGCACGCGCGATCAGCGACAAGATGCAGCGCCGTCACCCGCACGTGTTCGCCGATGTCAGCGTCGATGACGCCGACGGCGTGACGCGCAACTGGGATGCGATCAAGCGTGCCGAGCGTGCCGCCAAGGGCGAGCAGGACACCTCCGCACTGGCCGGTATCTCGCGCGGCCTGCCGGAATGGCAGCGGGCGGTGAAGCTGCAGTCGCGTGCGGCCAAGGTCGGCTTCGACTGGCCCGGCCCGTTGCCGGTGCTGGACAAGGCGGCCGAGGAACTGCAGGAACTGCGCGAGGAGTTCGAACGCGGCGATATCGCCGGCAACAAGGCGCGGCTGCAGGAAGAACTGGGCGACCTGCTGTTCGTCTGCGCCAACCTGGCGCGCCATGCCGATATCGATCTGGGCGCGGCACTGCGCGGGGCCAACCACAAGTTCGAACGTCGCTTCCGTGCGATGGAAGCGCAGGCCGAAGTGCAGGGCAGCGCGTTGGCGGTACTGGACCTGGATGCCCGGGAAGCGCTGTGGCAGCACGCCAAGGCAGCAGAAAAAGCGTGAAGACGCTTGGCCTGTTCCTGCTGACCGCGCTGGCCGAGATCGTCGGCTGTTACCTGCCATGGTTGTGGCTGCGCAAGGGAGGCAGCGTCTGGTTGCTGCTGCCGGCCGCGGCCAGCCTCGCCCTGTTCGCGTGGCTGTTGACCCTGCACCCGACCGCCAGTGGGCGGGTCTATGCGGCCTACGGTGGCGTGTACATCGGCACCGCGCTGTTCTGGTTGTGGTTGGTCGACGGCATCCGCCCCAGCCGCTGGGACCTGCTGGGCGCTGCGCTGTGCCTGGCCGGCATGGCGGTGATCATGTTCGGGCCGCGCACCTCATCAGGGTAGCGCCGGGCCATGCGTGGCTGCGCCTCCTTCCGACCGCGCTGGCGCGCGCAAGCCGGGCATGGCTCGGCGCCACAAGGTCAGCGATGGTGCATGATGGCGACGACCCTGGTTCCCGGAGCACGCGCATGTCCCGCTTCGCCAGCTTCCGCGAGTTCTATCCGTTCTACCTCAGCGAGCATCGCCACCCGGTATCGCGCCGGCTGCACTTCATCGGCAGCTGCGGCGTACTGCTGCTGGTCGCGGCAGCGATCCTGCGTGGGCAGCCGGTGCTGCTGGTGGCTGCCTTGTTCTGCGGTTACAGCTTCGCCTGGGTTGGTCATTTCTTCTTCGAGAAGAACCGCCCGGCGACCTTCCGGCATCCGCTGTATTCATTCATGGGTGACTGGGTGATGTTCGCCGACATCCTGCGCGGGCGGGTGCCCTGGTAGCTCCGCTGTACCCGCCGCCCGCACGCGCTATGCTGGGGCCTGGGCGACATAGATAAGGAAAGCGCGATGTTCCCGACCATGTTCTTTACCGTGGTACTGGCCTTCGTGGCCGTGGTGATCCTGTTCAAGGCGGTGCGGATGGTCCCGCAGGGGTATGAATGGACCGTTGAGCGCTTCGGCCGCTACACCCACACCATGACGCCGGGCCTGCACTTCCTGATCCCGATCGTGTACGGGGTCGGGCGCAAGGTGAACATGATGGAGCAGGTGCTGGACGTACCCAGCCAGGAAGTGATCACCAAGGACAATGCCGCCGTGCGTGTGGATGGCGTGGTCTTCTTCCAGGTCCTGGATGCGGCCAAGGCCGCCTATGAGGTGGCCAACCTGGAAGTTGCGATGATTGCCCTGGTGCAGACCAACATCCGTACCGTGATCGGTTCGATGGACCTGGACGAGTCGTTGAGCCAGCGCGAGGTGATCAATGCCCAGCTGCTGAGCGTGGTCGACCATGCCACCAATCCGTGGGGCGTGAAGGTCAACCGCATCGAGATCCGGGACATCCAGCCGCCACGTGATCTGCTGGACGCGATGGCGCGGCAGATGAAGGCCGAGCGCGAGAAGCGCGCGCAGATCCTCGAAGCGGAAGGTTCACGGCAGTCGGAGATCCTGCGCGCCGATGGCGAAAAGCAGGCCACCGTACTGGAGGCTGAAGGCCGTCGCGAAGCCGCGTTCCGCGATGCGGAGGCGCGCGAACGCCTGGCCGAGGCCGAAGCGATGGCGACCAAAGTGGTGTCGGCGGCGATTGCCGAGGGTGACGTGCAGGCGATCAACTACTTTGTTGCGCAGAAGTACGTGGAAGCGTTCAAGGAGCTGGCCAGTTCGCCGAACCAGAAGCTGGTGCTGATGCCGATGGAGGCCAGTGGCGTGATCGGTTCGATCGCTGGCGTGGCCGAACTGGCAAAGCAGGCGCTGGCCAGCCAGGACAACAAGGCCGCGGGCAAGCGGCCGCCGCCGCTCGGAGGCTGACATGCGCTGGGAAGTCGTCGGTTGGGGTGCGTTGGCGCTGCTGTTGTTCGCGGCCGAAGCGCTGGCGCCGGGTGCATTCATGCTGTGGATCGGCATTGGTGCGGCGGCGGTGTTCGTGCTGGTGGCGGTGTTCAGCGGCATTCCGTTGCTGTGGCAGGTCGTTGCCTTCGTAGTACTGAGCGTGGTCTCGATCCAGTGCTACCGGCGCTGGGGCAAGGCAAAGGCGCGGCCCAGCGATGCCCCGTTGCTCAACCGTCGCGCCGAACAACTGGTCGGTCGGGTGGTGCCCTTGCAGCAGGGCATCATCGGCGGGCAGGGCCGGGTCAGCATCGATGATGCGTACTGGCAGGTCAGTGGTCCGGAACTGCAGGCCGGCAGCCTGGTGCGGGTGGTGGCGGTGCAGGGCAGCACGCTACGCGTCGAAGCTGCAGACCGCCCCCTGTAGAGCCGAGCCCACGCTCGGCGCCCACACGAAGAGCCGCCGGGCACGGGCTCGGCTCTACAGCTCCGGCGCTGCGCTGCGGCACGCCTGCGGGCGACCGATCTGGGATAATGGGGATTCTTGTTTCCTCTGCTGCCGGACCCGGTCATGACCCAGAAGACGCTGCTCAACGATACCCACCGCGCCCTTGGCGCCAAGATGGTCGATTTCGGGGGTTGGGACATGCCCATCCACTACGGCTCGCAGCTGGACGAGCACCACCTGGTGCGTCGCGAGTCCGGTGTGTTCGACGTCAGCCACATGACCGTGGTCGACCTGCGCGGTGACCAGGTCAAACCGTTCCTGCGCCGCCTGCTGGCCAACTCGGTCGACAAGCTGAAGGTCACCGGCAAGGCACTGTACTCGTGCATGCTGAATCCGCGCGGCGGTGTCATCGACGACCTGATCGTCTATTACCTGGGCGACGATTTCTTCCGCATGGTGGTCAATGCCTCCACCCGCGAAAAGGATCTGGCCTGGCTGCGCGAGCAGGCCGCACCGTTCGGCGTTTCCGTCGAGCAGCGCCCGGACCTGGCCATCCTTGCCGTGCAGGGCCCGCAGGCGCGCGACATCGTCATCGGCCTGGCCCGTGATGCGGACCGTCAGGCGCTGACCAAGCTGGGCCGCTTCGCGGCCCTGCAGGTGCAGTCGGATGACGGCGTCGAGCTGTTCGTCGCCCGCACCGGCTACACCGGCGAAGACGGCTTCGAGATCCTGCTGCCGCAGGATGCGGTGGTCGCGTTCTGGAACCAGCTGCTGGCCGCGGGCGTGAAGCCGGCCGGTCTTGGCGCGCGCGACACCCTGCGCCTGGAAGCCGGCATGAACCTGTATGGCCAGGACATGGACGAAGAGATCAGTCCGTATGAAGCGGCGCTGGCCTGGACCGTGTCGTTGGACGAAGGCCGCGACTTCATCGGTCGCGACGTGCTGGAAGCGCAGAAGGCTGCCGGCACCGCGCGCCAGATGATCGGTCTGGTGATGGACGAGAAGGGCGTGCTGCGCCACGGCCAGGCGGTGACCACCGCTGGCGGCCAGGGCGAGATTCTGTCCGGTACCTTCTCGCCGACCCTGGCCAAGGGCATCGCCTTTGCCCGCGTACCGGCCGGTGAGCTCGGCGAAGTCACCGTCGACATCCGCGGCCGGCAGGTGCCGGTGCGCGTGGTCAAGTTCCCGTTCGTGCGCGAAGGCCAGGCCCAGCCCGGCGTGCTCGCCGACGCCTGATCCGAACATGCCGGTCGTCACTGACAGCAGTGGCGGCCGGTTGGTTACACTAGCCCCGTTTTTTCCACCCCTGCATATCTCTGGAGCAGTCCCATGAGCGAGATCCCCGGCGACCTCAAGTTCCTCAAGTCCCATGAGTGGGCCCGTGTCGAAGGCAATGGCCGTGTCACCGTCGGTATTTCCGACCACGCCCAGGGCCTGCTGGGTGACCTGGTCTACGTCGAACTGCCGGAAGTCGGCGCCGACGCCAAGGCCGGTGAACAGATCGCCGTCGTCGAGTCGGTGAAGGCCGCCTCTGACGTCTACAGCCCGATCAGCGGCAAGGTCGTCGAGGTCAACTCGGCCCTGTCCGACAAGCCGGAAACCATCAACGAAGATGCCTACGGCGAAGGCTGGATGTTCGTGGTCGAACTGACCAACGCCGAAGAGGTCAACGATCTGCTGGACCCGGACGCGTACGCCGAAGCCCTGGAGAACGAAGACCACTGAGTCGTCGTTTCCGGGTTCTGGAACGGCCACCTTCGGGTGGCCGTTTTTGTTTTGGCGACCGCGTCGGACTCATGACGAGGGGTTCGCTGCGCACCCTCGGCGTGGCATCAGTCGACAGACGAACGGTGCCGACGGGCGTGCGCAGTTTTGCGCAAATCCGCGTTTCCGCCCCGCGCCGACGCACTCGGATGTGAAAACTTTTCGCCCCCCGTTGCGGCGCCGTTGTGCTGGCGTTGGCGGCGGTGCCGGTGACCATCGACGATGCGCTCGCGCTGTTGCGCCTGACCTGCGCCTATCTGCGCGGAGTGCTTATTTCAAGTGTTTTTTGATCAACGTCTGCATCGACATCGATGCAGACAATGCGCGTGCGCGCCGCTTCCACCGTCGTTGCAGGCCGTGCGGAGCGGTGGTGCAGGCGGCGTCCGGGAAGGCGCGGATGTGAAAATTTTTCGCGGGGGTTGTTGACAGTAAAAAAAACCGTGATTAGGTTTCGCCTCAGCAGACCTTGCCTGCCAAACCGAGTGCGCAGAATCAATCGTCCGATGCGAAGCAGCCCCTTCAAGACCACCGCGACCCAGATGACGGTGGACATGGCCCCGCTTCCCCCGGAGAAATGCAAGGCAATTCCCGTTCCGATGCCCGCTCCGCCGATCGAGGCGGGCATTGCCGCATCCGTAACGGCGCGCCTGACGCGCCGGCGGTCCCCGCACGCAGCATCCGCGGGTTTGATCCACCTGGGCGTTTCAACTCCCTATCACTGACGAGGAGCCATCCCATGGCAACCAAGAAAGCTGCGAAGAAGAAGCCCGCCGCCAAGAAAGCGGTGAAGAAGGTCGCGAAGAAGGCCGCTGCCAAGAAGGCAGTGAAGAAGGTCGCGAAGAAGGCGACTGCCAAGAAGGCAGTGAAGAAGGCTGCGAAGAAGGTCGCCAAGAAGACCACTGCGAAGAAGGCAGTGAAGAAGGCGGCGAAGAAGGTAGCCAAGAAGTCCACTGCCAAGAAGGCCGTCAAGAAGGTAGCCAAGAAGGCCACCAAGAAGACTGCCAAGAAGGCAACGGCCCGCAAGCCGGCCAAGAAGGTCGCGAAGAAGGCGACTGCCAAGAAGGCCGTCAAGAGGACCGCCAAGAAGGCAGTAAAGAAGACCGCGAAGAAGGCCACCAAGAAGGCTGCCCCGAAGAAGGCAGCGAAGAAGGTTGCCAAGCGCAAGCCGGCCGCCCGCAAGAAGAAGGCCGCTCCGGTCGCTCTGCCGGCAACCCCGGCGCCGCTGATCTAAGTACTTCCCGATAGCCGCATCCTGAAACCCCCTTCCCCGGCTGCCCAGCGGGGAGGGGGTTTTTTTATGGGCCGTTTGTAGAGTCGAGCCATGCTCGACTGTTCTTCTGAGGGTCGACGCTAGCGGTGCGGCGCCGGTGGAAAGCGCTCCACCATGAAGTCCAGGAAGCTGCGCAGGCGGGTCGAGTGGTAGCGATCGTGGGCGTAGACCACGTGCATCGGCCGACCGGTCTGGCCGTACTCCGGGAACAGCTGCACCAGGCGCCCGGCGTCGACGTCGGCAGCCAGCAGCAGTGCCGACTGCAGCACGATGCCCAGCCCATGCAACGCCGCCGTTCGCAGTGCTTCACCGTTGTTGACCTGCAGCCGGCCGTCGGGCGCACGGTCGAGTTCGCCAGCGTCGGCCTGCAGCCACTGCGCGAGTGCTGTCGGTTCGAAGGACAGGCACTGGTGCCGGGCAAGTGACAGCAGGTCGGTGGGCGTGCCATGCCGGGCGAGGTACGCGGGTGAGGCACACATCATCAACCGGTACGGCGTCAGTGCGCGCGCGACCAGTGCGCTGCTGTCGGCCAGCGTACCGATGCGCAGTGCCGCTTCGAATCCTTCTTCGGCGAGGTCGACGACGCGGTCGCTCAGCGTCGCCTCGACACGCACGTCGGGGTAGCGCGCCATATAGTCGGCCAGCGCAGGCACCAGCGCATGCGTGCCGAAGATCACCGGTGCGCTGATGCGCAGCGTGCCTGCTGGTTCCAGCTGCTGGTGCTGGGCCTGTGCATCGGTTTCATCCACCAGGCGCAGGATCTCCCTGCAGCGGGCGTAGTAGTCCTCGCCGAACGGCGTCATGTGCTGGCGCCGGGTGGTACGGCTCAGCAGCTGCATGCCCAGGCGTGCTTCCAGTGCACGCAGGTGCTTGCCGGCCATCGTCGCCGAGATATCCATCGCCGCCGCCGCAGCGCTGAGGCTGCCCTTGTCCACGATCAGCACGTAGACCTGCATGCTCTCCAGCAGGTTCATCTGACACCCCGGGTGTTGAATGCTGAAACCTGTGCGGAGTTTATCAATCAGGGGTGATCAAACAGCATGTCGTGCACGGGCCGGATGTACCGGCTGGCTGATTGGAGAACATCATGGATCTGGATCTTGAAGGGCGCACCGCGCTGGTCACTGGCGCAGGCAGCGGCATCGGTGCTGGTGTTGCCCGGCTGCTGGCGGCCCAGGGCGTACGCATCGCGATCAGCGCACGACGTCCGGAACCGCTGCAGGCGCTGGCTGCCGAGATTGAGGCCACGGGTGTGCCGGCGCCGATCATCCTGCTTGGCGACGTCACCGATGCGGAGGATGTACGCCGCATTGCGGATGCAGCCCTGGCGGCGCTGCAGCGCGTCGACATCCTGGTCAACGCGGCGGGGGGATCGCGACCGACCACGGTGGATGCCGGTGACGATGTCTGGGAAGAGGCAATCGCACTGAATTTTTCCGCCGCGCGAAGGCTGACCCAGGTGCTGCTGCCAGCGATGCAGGTGCACGGTTGGGGGCGGGTGATCAACTTCAGCGGTTCGATGGAACCACGCGCGGTGAACGCGGCTACCGCCGCGAAGGCGGCGCTGCACCTGTGGGGCAAGGGGCTGGCGTCGGAAGTGGCCGGGCAGGGCATCACGGTCAACGCAATCGCGCCGGGACGGATCAACAGCGCACAGATCCTCGGCCGGCTGCATCCCACCGAGGAGAGCCGACGCGCGTTCATTGCCCGCAATATCCCGATCGGACGCTTTGGTGATCCGGAGGAAGTGGCGCCGCTGGTGGCCTTCCTGGCCTCGCCATTGGCCGGCTACATCACCGGTGCGGTGATACCGGTGGATGGCGGCATGCACTACTTCGCGCACTAGCCCCGCATTTGTAGCGTCGAGCCATGCTCGACTGTTTTTCGATTCCGCTCAGCCGAGCATGGCTCGGCTCCACAGGTCCAGCGGAGTCGAGCACGGCTCGACTCTACAAGAGCCAACAAAAAGGGCGACCCGCAGGCCGCCCCTTCCACTCACGGTCGAGCCCGCCTGATCAGCGCGGCGAAGCCACCGCGCGATTGCCCGAGGCACCCTTGCCCTTGCGCTTGTCCTGCTGCGCCGGACCCGCGCCTTCGGCCATCAGGTTGTCGCTGCCGAAGTCGGTGTCCACGTCCAGCCAACGCTGTGTCGGCAGGCCGAGGGCGGCATCGAGTACGGTCGGCAGCAGGCCGCTGGGCAGGCCGCTTTCGCCGTTCCACATGATGGCGATGCCGAGATCGCGCTCCGGCACCAGCGCGACCAGGCCGCGATAACCCTGCACGGCACCGGCGTGGAACACCACATCGTGGCCGGCGTAGTCGAAGGTACGCCAGCCCAGTGCGTAGCCGGCAGAATGCAGGCGCTCGCGGCGCCAGCCCGAACGCATTTCGCCCGGGGTGTTGATCAGGCTCGAATGCAGAGTGGCCAGCAGCGGTGCCGGCAGCACGTCGGGGCGATGGCCAGTGTGGGCCAGCAGCCACTGCGCCATGTCGCTGGCGCTGGCATTGACGCCGGCGGCCGGGGCGACGCGGTAGTAGGTCGGCTTCGGTGTCAGCGACACCCAGCCATTGCGGCTGCGCACGTGCGGCCGCGCCCAGCGCGAGCTGGCCTGGATGCCGGCCAGGCCGAGGCTGGCATCGTTCATGCCCAGCGGCTTGAAGATGCGGCGCTCGACCGACTGCTCGTAGAAGCTGCCGGAGGCGGCATAGACGACGTCGCCGATCAGGCTGAAGGCCACGTTCTGGTAGGCGTAGCAGTCGCCCGGCAGGCACTTCAGGCTGGTGTTGGCCAGCTTCTGGGTCAGCGAGTAGTACTCGGCGTTGCCTTCGATGTCGCGGTCGTAGGCGTTGTAGGGCAGGCCGACGCGATGGCTGAGCACGTCGGCCACGGTCAGGCGGTCGGTTGCTTCCGGCGAGTTCAGGCGGAAGCCCGGCACGTAGTCGGTGACCTTGCTGTCCCAGCGCAGGGTGCCGTCGTTGACCAGCAGGCCGGCCATGGTGCCGGCGAACGCCTTGGACAGCGACGCCAGGCGGAACACGGTGTGGGCATCGACCGGCAGCGGGTTGTTGACGTCGGTGACGCCATAGCCACGCGCGCTGAGCACGCGGCCACCCTGCACGATCGCCACGGCCATGCCGGGCACGCGCTCGCCATAAGTGAGCTGCTGCGCCATCGATTCGATGTTGGCCACGTTGAAGCCGGCCGCCGGCAGCTGCACCTGCGGCACCAGGCCGGTACGGTAGGCAGCGGGCTGGGTGTGGGCGACTGCGGTGGCGGCAGCGGATTCGATGTTGGCCGGCATCGGCGGCAATGGCGGCGGGGTCTGCGCGGTGGTGGACAAGGCAACGGGCATCAACATGCCCAGCAAACCGGTGGCCGCCGAACGGATCGGACGACGCAGGCTGTTCTTTTTCATCGTGGAGACCCGTGCGCGACTGCTGATGGCGATTCTAGCGCCGCTTTTCCCTTGTACACAAACAAAGCGAAGATGAATGCGCATCTCGTTGAAAAAGTTGGAATTTTGACGCTCCTGATGCGTGTATCGGAACGTGTCGTCCGGGTCGGGCCGTGACACTGCGTTTCAGCCTTCTGCGGGGCTGCTGCTGGCGATGTTGCAGTGCATTGGCTAACGTACGCGCTTCACCGCCCCGGAGCCTGCCATGCCGCTGTCCAACCGCCGTCTTCTGGCGAGGGACGCCGCGTGAGCGCGGTGCAGGGCAAGGGGCCGCTGCGTGGGTTGATGGCGGCACTGCGTGAGTCGCCAGCGCTGTGGTGGTCGTTCCTGTACTTCTTCTGCCTGCTCAGTGGCTACTACGTGCTGCGCCCGGTGCGGGAGGCGATGGCCGCTTCGGCCGACCTGGAGACCGTGTTTCCGCCGATGCTGATCGCCTGGTTCGCCAGCCATGGCATCGCGCTGAAGGACTTCGTCCTGCAGTTCCTGTTCTCCTGCGTGTTCGTGATCATGCTGGTGCTGCAGCCGGTGTATGGCTGGCTGGTCAGCCGCTTCCCGCGGCGGGTGTTCCTGCCGGTGGTGTATGGCTTCTTCATCGTCACCCTGCTGGGCTTCTACGCGCTGTTCGACAGCAACATGCCGGGGCGGGGCATGGCCTTCTTTCTTTGGGTGATGGTGTTCAACCTGTTCGCGGTGGCCGTGTTCTGGAGTTTCATGGCCGATGTGTTCTCCAACACACAGGCGCGTGCCTACTATGGCTACATCGGTGCGGCCGGCACCATCGGCGCGTTCCTTGGTCCACTCATCACCAGCGCGCTGGCACAGCGCGTGGGCATCGCCAATCTGATGCTGGTCTCGGCCGGTTTCCTGGTCATCTGCCTGTTCTGCATCTGGCGCCTGCGGCACTGGGCGGTGCTGCGCGAGCGCGAGCAGCAGCTGGTCTCGGGCGAGCAGCCGATGGGCGGCAGCGTGCTCGATGGCCTGAAACTGATCGTGCGCGAGCCGCTGCTGCGCTGGCTGGCGGTGATGGTGGTGTTCGGCGTGGGCGTCGGCACGTTGCTGTACAACCAGCAGGCCAGCATCGTGCGTGCGGCCTTCACCGACCCGGCGGCCAGTACCGCGTTCTTTTCGCGCATCGACCTGGCGGTGAACGCGCTGGCGCTGCTGATGCAGGTGGGCCTGACCCGCTGGCTGCTGTCACGCCATGGCATCGCGCCGGCGCTGCTGATTCCCGGTTTCGCGATCCTGATTGGTTTCTCGGTACTGGCGGCCTCACCGATGCCGTTGATGGTCGCGGTGGTGCAGGTGATGACCCGTGCCAGCGAGTTCGCGCTCGCCAAGCCGGCGCGCGAGACGATCTATACCCGCGTGGACCGGCAGTGGCGCTACAAGGCCGGTGCGGCGATCGACACCGTGGTCTACCGCGGCGCGGACTTGAGTTTCACCTGGATTCACAAGGCGCTGACCCTGTTCGGTTCACACGTGGTGTTCATCGGTGGCGTGGTGGTTGCCGCGTGCATGACCGCCGCCGCATTCGGCGTGCTGCGCGAAGAAAAGAAGCTGCCGCGCGACCGCTGAGCGGCGCGGGGTCGGATCCCTCTCCCACGGAGAGGGCTCTGACCCCATCATCCCATCCATCTATCCAAGGAACCGCCCATGTACTGGATCGCACTCGCCCTGACCCTGCTGGTCGCCCTGCTGCACGTCTATTTCCTGGTGCTGGAGATGTTCCTGTGGACCGGCCCGCTGGGCCTGAAGACGTTCCGAAACACGCCGGAGAAGGCAGAGACCACGCGCGTGCTGGCGGCCAACCAGGGCCTGTACAACGGCTTTCTGGCGGCGGGCATCGTGGTGGGGCTGGTGATCGATCAGCCGGTGCTGGTGACGTTCTCGCTGGCCTGCGTGGTGGTGGCGGGGTGCTATGGCGCCTACAGCGTGAGTCGCCGTATTTTCATGATCCAGGCGGTGCCGGCGATCCTGGCGTTGGTGTTGCGCGCGGTGGCGTAGTTTCCAGCCAACGCCGCAGCCCCTCGTGGGTGGACGCGTAGAGCTTGTCATGGGGTTGGCCGGGCGGGTTGGGTTCGCGGGGACGCCGCAAGTACGTCCCTGTAGGCTTGGCCGCGGCATCCATGCCGCGGACACCCCCGCGAACCCAACCCGCCCGACCCCTGACAGGTTCCGTGCGCGGCCAGCCCACGGAGAAGAAAAAGAAGATCAAGAGCAACAGCGGGTCGCTGCGCTCGTGGGTTCTGCGCGCATGAAAAAAGCGGCCGGTGGGCCGCTTTTGCTTTTGCTCTTCTTTTTCTCTTCCGTGGGTGGACGCCGCAGGAATGTGTCCGTGGCCGGGCAGGTGGGCTGCGCAGGGGCGTGAGCCGCATGGATGCGGCGACCGAGCTTACAGGGATGTACTTGCAGCGGCCCCTGCGCGGTCTACCTGCCCGGCCAGACCGATCAGTCGAGCAAGCTCGACTCTACCCGTCCACCCACGAGGGGCTGCGCCGTTGGCGGGAACACTACTTCGCCGGCGACATCCACATGTCGATGACCGCGCTGAACACCTCGGTGCCCGCACGGTCGCGCACGCTCACCGTCACCGGCAGCGCATAGCCCTCGGCCGCGACCACGATCGGCTGCGCCGGCAGTGCCACCGCCTGCAGCGTGCCACGCGCCTTGGCCAGGTACTGCACCTGCATTCCCTTCGGGATCCAGCGCATGCCCTTCGGCAGCGATGCATCGACCATCAACCCGGCGGTCAGTTCGGCCAGGTTGCACATCGCGATCGCGTGCACCGTGCCGATGTGGTTGCGCACTTTGCGTCGGTCGGCCAGCGTGCCTTCGCAGCGGCCGTGTTCCAGGCGGGTGATGCGTGGCGCGATGCTGGCAAAGTAGGGCGCCTTGAAACATACCGCGCGCGCGAACAGCCAGTTGCCGGCGGGCCAGCGCTGCAGGCGGTGGTAAAGCGAGAGCAGGGGCGTGGACATGAGGGGTGTTCCGATCGGCGGATAAAGCGACGGCGGGCCGAGGCCCGCCGTCGAGGCAACGCGTGTCGCGGGCGATCAGGCCGCCTGCGAGTGCGGATCCTTGTGCTGGCGGTCGTAGTAGCTGGCCGCGCGCAGTTCGTGGGTGTCGAAGTCGTCCACGGTGATGGTGTCCAGGGTCAGCGTACGCAGCTCTTCCAGCAGGCTGCGCTCGTCCTGGGTGATCACGCCCTCGGCCACGGCTTCATCCAGCTGCGCCTTGAAGTCCAGTGCCTCGATACCCTTGCTCTTCAGCGCCTTCAGGAACTTGCGCTCCACCGGCTCGGCCATGATCGCCTTGCTCAGGTAGCTGTTGATGCGTCCGCCCGGGTTGTTCTCACACGGGGTCAGGAACACGCCACTGGCCAGACGGTCGCGGGCTTCATTCGGTGCCATCAGCAGGGCGGCAACACGGCGGCTCAGGCGGTCGCCCGGGGCCTCGGCGCGACGGCCCAGCGGGAAGATCAGCGCCCACATCAGCCAGCCGATCGGACGGATCGGGAAGTTGCGCAGGGCCGCCGACAGCGACTCTTCGATCTTGTGCACGCTGTCGTGGAAGGCCCAGGCCAGCAGCGGCTGGTCGGCCTGCGGCGCGCCTTCGTCGTGGTAGCGCTTGAGCATGGCGCTGGTCATGTAGACATGGCTCAGCACATCGCCCAGGCGGCCGGACAGCGATTCCTTGAACTTCAGCTTGCCACCGAGGGTCATCATCGAGATGTCGGCCATCAGCGCCAGGTTGGCCGAGTAACGGTCCAGCTTGCGGAAGTAACGGCGGGTGTAGGCGTCGCCCGGGGCGGCGCCGAAGCGTGCGCCGGTCAGGCCGAACCAGAACGAACGCACGGCATTGGAGATGCCGTAGCGGATGTGGCCGAACAGGCTGCGGTCGAAGTCCTGCAGGCCGGCACGGGTGTCCGGATCCTGCGCGGCCTTCATTTCCTTCAGCACCCACGGGTGGCAGAGGATCGCACCCTGGCCGAAGATCAGCAGGCTGCGGGTCATGATGTTGGCGCCTTCCACGGTGATCGCGATCGGCGCGGCCTGCCAGCTGCGGCCGGCGAAGTTGCGTGGCCCCAGGATGATGCCCTTGCCGCCGATCACGTCCATCATGTCCGAGATCACTTCGCGGCTCATGGTGGTGCAGTGGTACTTGGCGATCGCCGACGGCACCGACGGAACATCGCCACGGTCAACCGCGGCGGCGGTGGCCTGCGACAGCGCGCTGATCTTGTAGGCCTTGCCGCCGATGCGGGCCAGTGCTTCTTCCACGCCCTCGAAGCGGCCGACCGACAGGCCGAACTGCTTGCGGATGCGCGCATAGGCGCCGGTCACGGCGGCACCGGCCTTGGCACCACCGCTGGCGGTGGACGGCAGGGTGATCGAGCGGCCCACGGCCAGGCACTCGTTGAGCATGTTCCAGCCCTTGCCGGCCATGGCTGCGCCACCGATCAGCTGGGTCAGCGGAATGAACACGTCCTTGCCGCGGATCGGACCGTTCTGGAAGGTCGAGTTCAGCGGGAAGTGGCGACGGCCGATTTCAACACCGGCGGTGTCGCGCGGCAGCAGGCCCAAGGTTATGCCGATGTCGCGGGTATCGCCGATCAGGCCATCCGGGTCGTACATGCGGAAGGCCAGGCCGATCAGCGAAGCAACCGGGGCCAGGGTGATGTAGCGCTTGTCGAAGGTCAGCTTGACGCCGAGCACCTGCTCGCCGTTCCACTCGCCCTTGCAGACGATGCCGTAGTCCGGAATGGAGGTGGCGTCGGAGCCGGCGAACGGACCGGTCAGGCCGAAGCACGGCACTTCGCGGCCATCGGCCAGGCGCGGCAGATACTGGTCCTTCTGTTCCTGGGTGCCGTAATGCACCAGCAGTTCACCCGGGCCCAGCGAGTTGGGCACGCCCACCGTGGAGCTGACCACCGAGGACACCGACGCCAGCTTCTGGATCACCTTGTGGTGGGCCAGCGCGGAGAAGCCCAGGCCGCCGTATTCCTTCGGGATGATCATGCCGAAGAACTTGTTCTTCTTGATGAAGGCCCACAGTTCCGGCGGCAGGTCCGCGTGGACGTGGGTGATTTCCCAGTCGTTGACCATCGTGCACAGCTCTTCCACCGGGCCATCGAGGAAGGCCTGTTCTTCGGCGGTCAGCTGCGGCTTCGGGTAATTGAGCAGGATGTTCCAGTCCGGATCACCGGTGAACAGTTCGCCCTCGAAACCGACCGAACCGGTTTCCAGCGCAATACGCTCGGTCTGCGACAGCGGCGGCAGCACCTTGCGGAACACCTTCATCATCGGGCCGGTCAGCAGCGGCTTGCGGATGAACGGCAGCAGCAGCGGCACGGCGATCACCGCCAGCAAGGCGGCCGCGACGATCGTGGCGGTCTGGTTGACGTAGGGAATGAACCAGCAGGCGGCCAGCAGGGCCACGCTGATCAGCGTCCAGGTAACCAGCCGCATGCGGTGGTAGGCGACGAACGCGCCTGCCAGCAGCAGGGCGAGGAAGGGAAGAACGATGCTCATGAGCGTGCTCCGGTGACGTGCTCGTTTGTGGCGGACGAAGCCGCAGCATCCGCTGCGGGCAACACGTCCAGATAGTCCAACACAGTAGCGGTAAAGGCGTCGTTGTCATCGCCGGCGACCATATGCGTGGCCTGCGGCAGCTGTACATGGCGCGCGTGCGGCGCCAACGCCAGGAATTCGGCCACGGTCTGTGGCGTGACCAGGTCACTGCGACCGCCGCTGACCAGCAGCAGCGGGCACTTCACCTGGCGTGCGGCCTCGGCCAGTGCGTCCTGGTGCTGTTCGCTGTCGCGGGCCAGTTCGGCTACCAGGCGCGGGTCCCAGTGCCAGCGCCAGCGGCCGTGGCCGTCCTCGCGCAGCAGCGCACGCAGCGACTGCTCGGATTTGCGCGGACGGTGCGGCATGTAGGCCGAGATCACGTCGGCGGCCTGGGTCAGCGACGCGAAGCCGTCGGGATGGGCGGTCATGAAGGCCAGGATGCGTTCGACACCGGCGGTATCCCAGCGCGGGGTGATGTCGACCAGCACCATCGCCGAGAACAGACCCGGCCAGCGCGACTCGGCCAGCAGGCCGAACAGGCCGCCCATTGATGCCGCGACCAGCACCGGCGGGCGCGGCTGTTCACCGGCCAGCACGATCAGGTCATCGGCGAACTGTTCGCCGTGATAGGGCAGGTCGGCGGCATTCCAGTCCGAGTCGCCGTGGCCGCGCGCATCGTAGGCCAGGGTCTGCAGACCCGCTGCAGACAGGGCGCGGGCGGTGGCGATCCAGGCGTGGCGGGTCTGGCCGAAGCCATGTGCGAACAGCACCCGGCCGCGCCGGCCGTGGTCGCTGGCGGTCGCTGCCAGACGCGCGCCATGGGCAGCGTCCAGGCGCAGATCATGGAACGCAGCGGGAGTAGGGGACGTAACCATACTTGCTAGTATGGATTGCTTCGGGGGGAAGTCAATACTGCACGGTATGGTGCGCTGCGGAACGCGCCTGGATGGACCGCCCCGGGGGCCCTGCGACGGTTTCGACCGCAACCGCGTACTGCAACGAACCCCGGCGTATGGTTAAATCAGCGCATGAATCAACCTGACGCTTCCGCCGGCGAACCGCGCGCCGGCCGCAACAGCCGCCTGAGCGCCGAAGACTGGGCCCAGGCGGCCCTCGACCTGATTGCTGAACAAGGCGTAGGCGCCGTCGCGGTGGAACCGCTGGCACGGCGGCTGGGCGTGACCAAGGGCAGTTTCTACTGGCATTTCCCTTCGCGCGACGCCTTGCTGCAGGCCGCACTGGAACGCTGGGAACTGTTCGAACAGGAACAGGTGTTCGGCAGCCTGGAAGACGTGCCGGATCCGCGTGTGCGCCTTCGCCAGCTGTTCCAGATGGTGGCGCATGAAGTGCAGCCGCACATCATCTACAGCGAGCTGCTGAAGGCGCTGGACCACCCGATGGTGCGCCCGGTGATCGACCGGGTGTCGCAGCGCCGCCTCGACTATCTGATCGCCTCGTTCCGCCAGGCCGGACTCAGTTCGACCGATGCACGCCATCGCGCGCGCCTGGCCTACGCGGCCTATGTCGGCTTCCTGCAGCTGTCGCTGCAGTTGCAGCAACCCAAGCAGGCGCGCGAGGATTTCGAGGCCTACGTCGAGCACCTGATCGAGACGCTGATTCCGAACGGCTGAGTCCGCCGCGCGGGAGCGTACGAAAGGCCGCAGCCCTGCTGCGGCCTTTTTGTTTTGTGTTGCCGTGATGCCGTGCGCCGGTCCTGCAACAGAAACGGGGCCCCGAAGGGCCCCGTACTGTCGTTCTGCTGCTTACACCGGTGCTTCCATCAGAAGCGCTGGCGGTACTCCATGTACATGTAACGCCCCGGGGTGTCGTACTGGTAGTCGAAGGAGTTGGCGAAGGCCTGCGTGGCCACCGGCGGTTCCTTGTCGAATACGTTGGTCAGACCGACCGAGACGGTGCCGTTCCACGGCAGGTTATAGCGGACCTGCAGGTCGTGGTAGGTGGTGGCGGCCAGGTGGTTTTCCGGGTCCGGACGGCCTTCCAGGCCGATTTTGTCCGGATTGCTGCACAGCTCAGCCACGCCCGGGAACTTGCAGTTCTCGTTCAGGCCCGAGAAGTAACGCACGGTCCAGCTCACGCCGAAATCACCATAGGTCCAGTTGGCGGTCAGGTTCGAGCGGATGCGCCAGATCGGGGAGTCGCGGGTGTAGCCGCCGACTTCGGACGGATCCCATTCCGATTCCGGGGTGGCCTTGGTGCGGTACTTGCTCATGTAGACGCTGTCCCACACGAACGAGAACGAACCATAGCGGGTATCCGGCAGCTGGTAACGCATGGTCAGGTCGTAACCTTCCACTTCCAGCTCACCCAGGTTCTGCAGGTAGCGGGCCATGTAGGTGATCTGGCCGAGGGCATTGCGGGTCAGGCCCGAGTTGCCCAGCACGTCACACCAGCCGGCGTTGCCCTGCACATAGCACTGCTCAAGCATGTAGTCGGCGGTCGGGCGGCTGATCACGTCCTTGATGTTGATCTTCCACCAGTCCAGCGACACGTCGAAGCCGCGCATGAAGCTGGGGCTGTAGACGATGCCCAGGCTCTTGGAGGTCGAGGTTTCCGGGCTCAGCTCCTGGTTCGACTTCCACTCGAACGGCCATGCGGTCTGGCCGCCGTAGCCCTCGCGCTGCTGGTAGCTGGCGGGAATGCCTGCCGCCGCGCAACGGGAGGCAACGTCGGCATTGCCGATGTACGGGCTGCCGATCGAGCACGGATCACCATAGCTGTCGTAGGCCTCACCGGCACCACCGAACAGGTTGGAAATGGACGGAGCACGGAAGCCCTCGGCCCAGTTGCCGCGGACCATCAGGTCTTCGATCGGCTTCCACTTGAATCCGAACTTGCTGTTCAGCGTCGAACCGAAGTTGCTGTAGTCCGAACGACGGGTGGCGGCGCTGAGTTCCAGCGACTTGGCGCCCGGCAGGTCCTTCAGCAGCGGCACGGCCACTTCCAGGTAGACGTCGGTCAGGTCGTAGGCACCGGAGGTCGGCTTGCGGCCATTGCCCGAGCTCAGACCGGCCGACACGAACGCGTCAGGCATGTCGTAGCCCGATTCCTTGCGCCTTTCCACACCGGCGGCGAAGCCCATCATGCCGCCCGGCAGTTCGACGATGTCGCCGGACAGGTTGGCGGTGAACGACTTGGACTTGTTCTGGAACTTGTCCTTGGCGTTGAACAGGATGTAGTCCAGCTGGTCCTGCGGCATGGTGCCGGCGCTGGTAAACGGGTTGAACGGCACGCAGCCGGCGATGACAGCACCCGGCGCACCGCACTTGACCACGCCGTCGGTGTCCAGGAAGGACGCACCGGTGGCCTGGTACAGGTTGCCCATGTTCACGTCGCCAACCTGGGTGTCGACCTGGTCGGAGACGTTGTAGGCGGCACCGGCATCCCAGTTGAAGTAGCGGCCGGCCACTTCGAACGAACCTTCAAGGCCACCATACCAATGGAAGGTCTTGACGTCCTGTTCGTAGTAACGGTCCTGTTCGACCAGGCGGCGGTTCCAGTTCAGTTCGCGCGGATTGTCGGTCAGGCGGGTCGGGTTGTAATAGCTGTCGGCCGACAGGCCCTGGTTGCCACCGAGGTAGCTGCCCGCGCTCAGCGGGTAGCCGGCCAGCTGCTGGGCCGACAGACGCTGGTTGTACAGCGCGTCGGTACGCAGGGAGATCGAATCAGTCAGGTCGTAACGCCCCTGGATGTAGATCGACTTGCGCTCCTGCGGCGTGCGCAGGTAGTTGTCCTTGGCGTAGTTGTAGGCGTCGGCGCTGCTGAAGTCGTGGTAGTTGTTGAGGTCGGTGCCGGCGGCACCCGGGTTGATCACGCGGCGGTTGAGCCCGGCACGTGCAGCAGTGGCCGGGTCGTCGCTGCCTGCCAGGTCACTCCACGCATCGTAATCGTCGGTACCGACGTCATCGATGGTCAGGTCCCAGTAGCCGCCCGACGAGGTCTGACCGCTGTACTGCGAAGCGCCCAGGCCGTACACCGGATCGCGCGAGATCTTGCGCGCGCCGGCCATGACGGCCTTTTCCTTCACGTAGCTGGCGCCGAACACCAGGCTGCTGCGGTCGTTGCTGCTGCCCAGGGTCAGGTCCAGCGCCTGGCGCTCGCCGTCACCCTTGCTGAACTGGCCGTAGTAGACGTGCGCTTCGCCACCGTTGAAGTTGTCGCGCGTGATGATGTTGACCACGCCGGCGATGGCATCCGAACCGTAGATCGAGGAGGCGCCGTCCTTCAGGACTTCAATGCGCTCGACGATGGCGGTCGGGATGGTGTTCAGATCGACGGTGCCGTCCAGGGCCTGCACCCAGCGACGACCGTTGACCAGCACCAGGGTGCGCGAGGAACCCAGGTTACGCAGGTCGACACCGGCCGAACCGTCGCCACCGTTGTTGAACTGGGTGTTGATGGCTGCACCGTTGGTGGCGATCTGCTGCAGCACTTCGGCAACGTTGGTACGGCCGGTCTGCTGGATCGTTTCGCGTGACAGGGTCAGGACCGGCTGCTGGGTTTCCAGGTCAACCGAACGGATGCGCGAACCGGTGACCTGGATGCGATCCAGGTTGGTCGCACCCGTGGCCTCCTGGGCCTGGGCGGTCGCGATGGAGGCACCGGCGACCAGCGCGATGACAACCGCATCGCGCAGCGTGTTGGACTTCAAATTCATTGGCTCTCTCTCTCCAAGAAGTCTTGGCTGGGGTGATTGCCTGCGTGCGGAGCGAAAAAAGTCGCTCCAAAAAACGCGAGGCTGAACCGATAGTAACGGCGCCCCTTGGAAAATTAAAGCTGCGTTAATTCTGGATGTGGTTCATCTTCACATCACAGTGAGGCCATATAATTCAATTACTTACGGAGTAAGTTTGGCGCATTTACGTGATCACAGCCTCATTTTGCGATCATATCCGTTTCTGTTGATGCATTTCGTTGTGTTTCGGTATGTATCAATTCGGGCGTGTGTGCCGTCTTCGTGGTACCTGCAGAAACCCGTGGTACCTGCAGAAACAGGAAGGGCGCCCGAAGGCGCCCTGTGTTGGTTGCAGTGATGCTGCTCGACACCGAGCCGATTACAGATCCTGCTCGTAGCGGACATACGGCACGGTGCCGTCGTCATTGCTTTCATTGCGAGGCGAGAACGGATTCTTGCCGCGGCTGATCACGTTTTCCGCGCCCACGGTGAGCTGGCCGGACCACGGGGTACGCCAGGTCAGGCCGATACCCAGGCCTTCCCACTTGCCGGGCTTGCCCGGTACGTCGACCACGCGACCGATGATGCTGCCGGTGAAGTTGCCGTAGCCGGCACCGATGCTCAGGCTCTTGCTGTCCCAGCGGTCGACCAGGGCCGGCGAAGCGTCGGCCAGCGGCACCAGGCGGGCCTTGGCATAGGTGCCGGCGATGGAAACGAAGCCTTCGCGGCCGATGTTCTTCTGCGCGAACACGGTCAGGTCGTTCTGCTCGGCGCGCAGCGACGGCGTCTTGTTTGGTCCGGACAGCCATGCCGGCAGGGTTTCACGGCCGGTACCGGCCGTGATGCCCAGGCGGCTGTTGCCGCGGTTCAGCGCGGCGGTGCCGCTGAAGCGACGGCTGTTGAGGTCATCCTCGTCGCCGAGGCTGGCCAGCATGCAGTGACTGGCCAGGCCGCTCATGCTGGTTCCGCTGCTGCTGTTGCAGAGCAGGCCCAGCGAATCGCCCGACGACAGGCCGAAGGCCGCGTCCAGCGAGTTGCGGCCGAAGTGCCAGCGGGCGCCAGCCGCCTGTTCGCCGGTGGGCTCCAGATACAGCAGGGCTTCGACCTTGCCGCTGCCCTTGTTCCACACCGGCAGCACGGTACGGGTGTCCTTGCTCTGCGCATGCACGCCCGTGATCGCGCCAAGGGCGATCATCAGGGCCAGCGGTAGACGCAGGAAGGTACGCATCGGACCAGTTCAGACAGGGACGGACAACGGAAGTTCCCGCGGAGACGGGAACTTGATCCTAGGGTGTTTATGAATTCTTAACAAGCCTTGATCCCCCCAGATGCAAGACAAGCCGTTTACTGAAGCCGTTCAGGTGCCGGCACGGTCCCCTCGGCACCGTGGAACAGTATGCCGAACTCCGTCAAAGGAAAGTGATACTCGCGCCCGCAGAATTCGCAACGAACCTCGACAGCTCCAGTGGATTCGGCTGCGGCGCGGGCCTCGTCCTCGCCCAGCGACTGCAGCATCGACGCGACCGGTTCACGGGAGCAGGAGCAGGCGAAGGACAGCGGCTTGTCGCCCATCAGCGCCGGCTTCTCCTCGTGGAACAGGCGATGCAGCAGCTGCTCGGCCGGAGTGGCCAGCAGTTCGGCCTTGCCCAGGGTTTCGAACAAGGCGCTGGCGCGCGCCCAGCCATCCTCGTCTCCCTCGTCGCCCGGCAGCTTCTGCAGTAGCAGGCCGGCGGCACCGTTGCGGTCGGCGGCCAGCAGCAGGCGGGTCGGCAGCTGCTCGGACTGGCGGAAGTAATCCTCGAAGGCCTCGTCCAGCTCCGGCGCGGTCAGCGCGACCAGGCTCTGGTAGCGCTGCGGCTCGCGCGGATCCAGACCCGGGTTTTCGATGGTGATCGCCAGCAGGGCGTCATCGCCCAGGCTGGACAGGTCACGCGGCGCATCGGCGCCCTCGTTGAGCTGGGCGATGCCGCGCAGGGTACCGGCGGCGGTGCACTCGGCGAACAGGGTACGCAGGGCGGTGCTGCTGCGCAGCTGGATCGAGAGACGGCCATCGATCTTGGTGTGGCCGGTGAACAGCGCCGAGGCCACGCAGGCCTCGCCGAGCAGTTCGGCGGCCGTATCCGGGTACGCGGCGTGGGACAGGATTTCCTGCCAGGTGGCCTGCAGGCGCACATGGACACCACGGACGCCAGCGTCGGGGAGCAGGAAGCGGATCAGGGAATCGGAGTTGGCGGTCATCGGCTCATATCGCGCGTAAACGAGGGCGGTTGCCGGATAATGCGCCGACAACCAGACAGAAGAAGGATGCACCAGTAATGGGGGCAGGGGGAGAGCAGCACAAGGTGGAGGCCGGGGCGGACGTCCCGCGCCGCAGGCGCTGGCGCTGGAAACGGCTGCTGTGGCTGCCGGTGCTGCTGGCGGCCTTCAGCTGCGTGCAGGTGCTGGTGCTGCGGTTCATCGATCCTCCGGTGTCCACGGTCATGCTGTGGCGCTATGGCGAGGCGCTGGGCGAGGCTGACTGGTCGTATCGCCTGCATTACCAGTGGCGCGACCTGGACCAGATGGCACCGAGCCTGCCGATCTCGCTGGTGGCGGCCGAAGACCAGCGCTTCCCCGAACACAATGGCTTCGACCTTCAGGCCATCGAAAAGGCCCGCGACCACAATGCCAAGGGCGGGCGCCTGCGGGGTGCCAGCACGATCAGCCAGCAGGTGGCCAAGAACCTGTTCCTCTGGCAGGGCCGCAGCTGGATCCGCAAGGGCCTGGAGGTCTGGTACACGGTGCTGATCGAAGCGCTGTGGCCGAAGGAGCGCATCCTGGAGGTGTACGCCAACATCGCCGAGTTCGGTGATGGCGTGTATGGGGCGCAAGCAGCGGCGCAGACGTTCTGGGGCAAGGACGCGGCGCGCCTGAGCCCGGCCGAGAGCGCGCGGCTGGCGGCGGTGCTGCCCGCACCGCGGCGCTACAACGCGGCAAAACCAGGGCCGTACGTACAGCGGCGCGCGGCGTGGATCCAGCGGCAGGCACGGCAGCTGGGCGGGGCCGCGTACCTGTCGGAAGAATGAGGGCCCACGACGCCTGATCTGCGGGCGGCGGCAACGTACAATCCGGGCATGACCCGCGAACGGCTTACCTTTGTCATCGCCGCCTACAACGAGGCCCTGGCACTGCCGTTGCTGCATCCGCGGTTGTGTGCCGTGCTGGACGGCATGCCCGATATCGAAGGCCACATCCTCTATGTGGATGACGGCAGCCATGACAGCACCTGGGACGCGATCGTCCGCCTGGCCCAGTCCGATGCACGGGTTTCCGCGCTGAAGCTGTCGCGCAACTTCGGCAAGGAAGCCGCGCTGACCGCCGGCCTGGACCTGGTGCGCGACGGAGCGGCGATGATCCTTGACGCCGACGGCCAGGATCCGCCGGAGCTGGTACCGGAATTCGTCGCGCGCTGGCGCGAGGGCCATGACAACGTCTATGGCACGCGCATGGCCCGCGATGGCGAGGCCTGGATCAAGCGCGCCACCGCGGCGGTGTTCTACCGGGTGATGGGGCGCCTGTCGCGCACGCCTATCCCGGCCGATACCGGTGATTTCCGCCTGCTGTCGCCACGTGCGTTGAGTGCGCTGCGCGAGATGCGCGAGCGTCACCGTTTCATGAAGGGGCTTTTCAGCTGGGTCGGTTTCAAGCGGATCGCGGTGCCCTATCACCGTCACGCGCGAGTGGCCGGCACCAGCAAGTTCAGTCTGTGGCGGCTGTGGAACTTCGCGCTGGAGGGCATTACCGGCTTCTCCACCGTGCCGCTGCGGGCGGCGACCTACCTGGGACTGGCGACGGCGGCGGTGGCCTTCGTCTTTGGCGTATGGGTGATCGTGAAGGCGGCGCTGTATGGCGACCGGGTGGCGGGCTGGCCGACGATGATGGCGGTGATCCTGTTCCTGGGTGGGGTGCAGCTGATCGCGCTGGGCCTGATCGGTGAGTACCTGGGGAGGCTGTACGAAGAGTCCAAGCAGCGGCCGCTGTACCTGGTTGACGCGTGGCTAGCATCCGCCGTGGCAGACTCGGCACTGCAACCCACCCTCGGAGGGCAGGTAGATGACGACGGTACGGCAACTGTTGGACGGCAAGTCTCCTGAAGTACACGCGGTCGCGCCGGATGCGGCGGTGATCGATGCGATCCGGTTGATGGCGGAAAAGGGCATCGGTGCGGTGCTGGTGATGGACGGGCCGCGGCTGGTCGGCATCCTGTCCGAGCGCGATTACGCGCGCAAGATCGTGCTGCGCGATCGCTCGTCACGCGATACGGCGGTGGCAGAGATCATGACGGCGCAGGTGGTGACGGTGGCGCCGGGCGAGCAGGTGGAGCATTGCCTGCAGCTGGTGACCGACTATCGCATCCGCCATCTGCCGGTGGTGGAGGGGGCGCAGGTGCTGGGGGTGATCTCCATCGGCGATCTGGTGAAGTCGGTGATCGATGCGCAGCGCAGGGAGCTGGATCAGCTGCAGCAGTACATCGTGGCGGGGTGAGGTGTTCGCTGGCGGGCCTGCGGCCCGCCGGTCCGCTTTTCGAAGCTCAAAGCCAAAGCCAAAGCCAAAGCCAAAGCCAAAGCTGCGCCTATCTGATACGTCGGGAGGCGGAGGGCGCGGCTGGGCAGGACACGCCGTAAACCCATCCATGGGGGCTCGATCGGCGCATCCATGCGCCTCACGGTCCTGCCCAGCCGAGCCCGCCGCCTCTGGATACCTTCCTGCAAGCGCGGTGCGCACATGCGTGGTAGCTGCCAACCTTGGTTGGCAACAGCTTTTGAATTTGCTTTTTTCTTTTGACTTTGAATTTCCGCTCTCGTTCCGCGCGCAGGAAACTGTCAGGAGTGGGACGGGTGGGCCAGGCAGGACCGTTTGATCTGGCCCCCTGAAAACGGACGCCATGAAGCCGTTTCAGGCGGCAGCCCGGAGCTGCCGGGCGTAGTTGTTAGGCGAGTGGTAGCCCAGCGCCGAGTGTAGCCGGGCTGGATTGTAGAAGCCGTGGATGTAAGCAGCGATGGACTGGCTGGCTTGTTCTCTACTGGCGTAAGGCTCGGCAGCCTCTTCTGTCTTGAGCGTGGCAAAGAAGCTCTCGGCCACCGCGTTGTCCCAGCAATTGCCAGGCCGGCTCATGCTTTGGACCACCTCATGGGACTGCAGCAGCTGGCGAAACTGGTTCCCCCAGTACTGCCCACCACGATCTGAATGGAAGATCAGGCCGGGTCGTTGTGGATGCAGAGCCCAAGCATTGGCAAATGCTTTCACCACCAGCTCTTCAGTCAGACGCTTGGAAACACTGTAGCCCAGCACCTGCCGGGTCTGGACGCTGATGACCACGGCCAGATGCAGCCATCCCTGGCGGGTGGGGACATACGTGATATCCCCGACCCAGGCCGTCGGTCCGGTTCCGGGGGCAAATTGCCGATCCAGCAGGTTGGGGGCGAGCTGAGATGAGCCGCCGGAGGATTTGGGTCGGAATCGGCCTTTGGTCTTGCCCTGGATTCGCTCCTCGGCCATTAACCGTGCCACGCGCTTGTGGCCGACTGGATGATTCCTGGCTCGTAAGGCCCTGACCAGCCGACGTCGCCCATAACTGCGCTTGCTGGTCACATGAATGGCCCGAAGCTCGGTACGGAGGGCTGAATCGACATCGCACGTTTGGGCACACTGCCGGCGCAGGTAGTCATGGAATCCAGAGACAGAAACCCCAAGAACCCGACACAGCAACCTGGTCGGGTAGTGAGTCCTTTGACTGGCGACGAAGGCGTACCTCACTTGGACTCTCTGGCAAAGAACGCCGCCGCTTTTTTTAGGATTTCCCGCTCCATCTTCAGATTGGCGTTCTCGGCCCGAAGGCGGCTGATCTCGCTTTCCAGGTCGGTGGCTGGCCTGCGAGCCTCAGAGGTCAACGACCGGCCAGCACGGACCGCGTCAAGCCAATTTGCCAGCGTCTTGACCGACATCTCCAGCTGACGGGCCGCTGCGGCAGGCCCGAGCGACTCG
Source organism: Stenotrophomonas maltophilia (assembly GCF_002138415.1). Classification (NCBI taxonomy): domain Bacteria; kingdom Pseudomonadati; phylum Pseudomonadota; class Gammaproteobacteria; order Lysobacterales; family Lysobacteraceae; genus Stenotrophomonas; species Stenotrophomonas maltophilia. The sequence goes on along the minus strand of NZ_CP015612.1, from coordinate 3,473,425 downwards.
GCCAACTCCACGGCTTGGTGCTTGAATTCATCGGTGTAGCTACGACGGGTGATACGGGACATAAGGGACCTCCAAGTGCGATCAAAGTATCGCTTCTTGGCGTCCGCTGACGGGGGGCCAGATCAGTTGGCGCCATGGATGGCGCCATCGAGCCCCCATGGACGGGTTTACGGCGTGTCCTGACTGGCCCACCCGTCCCACTCACACCAGGATCAACAGAGGCGCCGCGAACAACGCTGTAAACCTACTTCGCATACTGCCCCCCGCAGTCGGCATCCTTGCCCGGCCCCAGTTCAATCGTCGCCAGCAACGCCGCCGGTGGGGCAATGCTGCCCAGCGCCAGGGCCACCGCGCCACGAATCCCCAACGCCTTGAAGTCCGGGCGGAACGAGGGATCCTTGAAGGTGCCGGAGATGTGCAGCGGCGAGCGCAGTACCAGGATGCTCTTGTCCTTCGGGCGTGGCTTCAACAGCAGATCCAGGGTCTCGTCGCGCAGGCTGACCGTGCCCTCGCCGATGAGGATCGTATCGGTGGTGTCCACCGCCAGCGCCTGGCTGGTCATCAGGCCGTCGCGCACGCCGAAGTCGGCGAAGGCGCAGCGCAGGGGGATCTGCTTGTCACCGGTCACCAGGAATTTCAGCGACTCGGTGATGTCCAGGCCGGCCAGCTCCATCACCAGGTTGCCGACATGGCCACGGCCCATCGCCAGGCCGACCTTGCCGCTGCTGCTGCCGAGCATTGCGGCGATCGAATTGCCGCGGCCGCTCAGGTCCACTTCGCCGCCGATGCCGCCCTTGGCCTGTTCAGCCAGTTTCGCGTCCGGGAACAACTGGCCCAGCTGCACGCCGCGCACGCTGGCCTTCAGCGCGGTGCTGATCTGCGGATGGCGCGCGTCCATGCGGATCGTGCTGCGGATGTCGCCACCGGCCACGCCGAAGTTCAGTGGGTCCAGCCGCAGCACGCCGTCATCCAGCAGCAGGTGCGCGTCCATGTCGTCCAGCGGCAGTGATGGCGCGTTGATGCGATGGGCCTTCCAGCGCACGTCGGCATCCATCGCGCGCAGCTTGCCGAGGTTGTAGGGCGTGTCGGGCAGCACGCGTGCACGGGCAGCAACCCGTGCGGCCTCGGCCTTCTGTTCTGCGTTGGCGGTTTCGCCGCTGCCGGTTCTTGGTGGGGCACCGACGAAGCCGGCCAGATCATCGAAGTCCAGCCGTTTGGATTCCAGCGTGGCGGTCAGCCGTGGTCGCGCGCCGCCCACCTCAAACTGCAGATTGCCACCGAGGTCGCTGTCGCCGACCTTGCCGGTGAAGGCGTCGTAGCGCCAGATGTTGTGGTCGCGCTTGAGGCGGCCATTCAACGCATAGGGCGGGGAGGGCGGAATGGCAATGCCAAGCAGCGGGTAGAGATCGGCCAGGTCCTGGCCGCTGAGCGCGAACTGCAGATCGAACACGCGCAGCTGGAAGGGATTGGTCAATGTGCCACTGGCTACCGCGTGGGTGGCACCTGCACGACCATCAAGATGGATGCGGAACGGGTGGTCGCTGTCGGTCAGCTCCAGCGGTGATTCGGTGCCGCCACGCAGGGTGAATGGATTGCCCTGCCAGTGTCCCTTGCCCTGTACCAGCAGCGGTGGCGCCGCATCGGCCTGTTTCGGCTGGCCGCTGCGCACGTCCACGCGGATATCGGTGCGACCCAGTGCGTCGAGGAACTGCAGGCGACCGTCGTCGATGTGCAGCCGCTTGAGCTGGGGGCTTGCCCCGCCGGTGCTGTTGCCGAGGAAATCCCAGTTGCCCGGGTCGCCCTTGCGCGGCGCGGTTTCCAGCAGCACGTCCGGCCGGGTCAGGCGCACTTCGGGCAGCTGCACGCTGCCGCGCAGCAGGGGCCACACCCGTACGTCGATCTCGACGCGGTCTGCGGTGGCCATATCGGGTTGTTTCGCCCAGCTGGCATTGGCGAAGGTGATCGCATCGGCGCGGATGGTACTGGTGCGGCCGAGGTCGACATCAAGATTCCCGATGTGCAGCACACGGCCGGTGCGTGCCTGCACCGCGCGTTCCACCGGCCCCTTGAACCAGTTCCAGTCCCACAACGCGATCAGCAGCAGGATCGCCGCCAGCAGGAAGATCAGGACCGTGAGCCAGCGCCGGCCGCGCGGGCCAGGTCTGCGGAGGCGCCAGCGGGAAGCGCGCGTTGCGGCAGGGGAGGCGGCAGCATTCACGCTGCCATGGTTGCCCCTTCATCGTGGACGGGGCGCGAAGCGTCCATGTGCGTGGTGTGCACAACCCGCGCCGTTACAGCACCTGCATGGTCACCGCGACGAAGTGGCAGACGCTGCCGCCGATCACGAACAGGTGCCAGATCGCGTGCGAATAGGGGATCGATTCGCGGTGATAGAAATAGGTGCCCAGCGTGTACGACAGGCCGCCGGCGAACAGCCAGGTGAGGGTGCCGCCGTCGATCGAGGCCCACATCGGCTTGATCGCCACGACCACCAGCCAGCCCATGGCGATGTAGATCACCGTTGAGAGCACCTTGAAGCGGCCGGTGTAGAACAGCTTGAACACCACGCCGCCCAGCGCAAGCGCCCAGATCGCGGTGAACAGGCCCCAGCCCCACGGGCCGCGCAGGCCGATCAGGGTGAACGGGGTATAGGTACCCGCGATCAGTACATAGATCGCGCAGTGGTCGAACACCTTCAACCGGCCCTTGGCGACCGGATGCTGGATGGCGTGATACAGGGTGGAGGCGGTGTACAGCAGCAACAGCGCGATACCGAATACGATCGCGCTGGCCAGCTGCCAGCCGTCGCCGTAGATCGCCGCCAGGGTGATCAGCACCGCGCTGGCTGCCAGGGCGAACACCGCGCCCAGGCCATGGGTCAGGGCGCTGGCGATTTCTTCACGGATCGAAGCAATGGACGTCGTGGACATGGGCATGGGCATCGTTCACGGGGAGGGGGACCCGCGTCCCCCTATCATCGCCGCGATGGGCGACATGTGCACGCCCGTCACCGTATGGTGGGTGAATCCCTGCGTTGCGCCGATGAACCCGTGATCGGTAGATCCACGCCATGCGTGGATGAAGCCCCGGCAGCGCCGGGGTCAGAGCCCTTTCCTTGCGGAAAGGGATCCGACCCGCTGGCATCAGCCCACCGAAACCGTATGCGCCGCTTCGCGGGTGGCCGAGAAGCGCACGTCCGGCGAGCGTTCCTGCGCCAGCTGCAGGTTGACCCGGGTCGGTGCCAGGTAGACCAGGTGGCCGGCCGCATCCAGGGCCAGGTTCAGCGCGTTCTTCTCGCGGAACTCTTCCAGCTTCTTTTCGTTGCTGCAGTGGACCCAACGCGCAGTGGTCACGCTGACCGGCTCGAAGGTGGCTTCCACGCCGTACTCGTCCTTCAGGCGGTACGCGGCCACGTCGAACTGCAGCACACCGACCGCACCCAGGATCAGGTCGTTGCTGGTCAGCGGGCGGAAGAACTGGGTCGCACCTTCCTCGGACAGCTGGGCCAGGCCCTTCTGCAGCTGCTTGAGCTTGAGCGGATCACGCAGGCGTGCGCGACGGAACAGTTCCGGGGCAAAGTTGGGGATGCCGGTGAAGGTCACCGCTTCGCCTTCGGTGAAGGTGTCGCCGATGGAGATGGTGCCGTGGTTGTGGATGCCGATCACATCGCCCGGCCACGCCTCGGCGGCGATTTCACGGTCGCTGGCCATGAAGGTCAGCGCGTTGGCCAGCTTCATTTCCTTGCCGGTGCGCACGTGGAAGGTCTTCATGCCAGCGCTGAAGCGGCCCGAGCAGACGCGCATGAACGCCACGCGGTCACGGTGCTGCGGGTCCATGTTGGCCTGGATCTTGAACACGAAGCCAGTCAGCTTGTTCTCTTCCGGCGCGATCTCTCGGCCGGTGGTGGAGCGTGCCTGCGGCGACGGCGCATGCTCGACGAAGAAGTCCAGCAGCGGCTGCACACCGAAGTTGTTCACGCCCGAGCCGAAGAACACCGGGGTCTGCTTGCCGGCGCGGTAGGCGTCCAGGTCGAACGGGTGGCTGGCGCCCTGCACCAGTTCCAGTTCGTCGCGCAGGTCGGCCAGCATCTGCGCACCGATCTTCTCGGCCAGGCCGGGGGCATCGATGGACGGGAAGATGGTCGAATCCTGGCGGGTGAAGTTGCGGCCCGGTTCGTACAGGTGCACTTCGCCGGTCAGCAGGTGCACCACGCCCTTCAGGCGCTGGCCCATGCCGATCGGCCAGGTCACCGGCGCGCACTGGATGCCGAGCACGGTTTCCACTTCATCCAGCAGCTCGATCGGGTCCTTGCCCTCGCGGTCGAGCTTGTTGATGAAGGTCATGATGGGGGTGTCGCGCAGGCGGCAGACTTCCATCAGCTTGATGGTGCGCTCTTCCACGCCCTTGGCCACGTCGATCACCATCAGCGCCGAGTCCACCGCAGTCAGCACGCGGTAGGTGTCCTCGCCGAAGTCGGCGTGGCCGGGGGTGTCGAGCAGGTTGACGATCTTGCCTTCGTACGGGAACTGCATCACCGAGGAGGTCACGGAGATGCCGCGCTCCTTTTCCAGCGCCATCCAGTCGGAGGTGGCGTGGCGGGCGGCCTTGCGGCCCTTGACCGAACCGGCCATCTGGATCGCGCCTCCGAACAGCAGCAGCTTTTCGGTCAGCGTGGTCTTGCCGGCGTCAGGGTGGGAGATGATGGCGAAGGTGCGGCGACGCGACGCTTCGTTGGCGACTTCGGACATGGCAGTGGCGCCCGCCCGGGGCGCTTTTCAAAGAGATAAGCGCCCGATTATACCGGCCGGGGCCGTTCAGCGCCCGATGCCGCCGTTGGCCTCGCCCTGGCGGGCGAACTGCAGCTGGCCCTGCTCGGCGAAGATGCGTGCCGGCACCGAGCGCAGGCCCATGCCGCGGTTGACCTGCACCACGAAGTGCAGGTGCGGCGCGCTGCTGAATCCGCTGTTGCCGGACAGGCCGATGGGCTGCCCGGCGCCCACCGCCTGGCCGCGACGCACGCGCATGCCGCCGGCCTGCAGGTGGCCGTACAGCGCCATGCTGCCGTCGCTGTGCAGCACGCGGATGAAGTTGGCGCGGGCACCATCACGTTCGCGGTCCTGGCCGTTGCCACGGAAGCCATCCTGGATCTGCATCACCGTACCCTCGCGCGCGGCCAGCACCAGCGTGCCCTCCGGGAGTGCGAAGTCCACCGCGTCGCGGTTCTCCTCGTCATCGTGGCTGAACCGGCCCTGCGGCGCCTGGTCCACGCGCGGACGGGCCGCATCGAACGGCAGGCGATAGGCGACATCTTCGGCCTGTGCGGCCGGGTTGCCCGGCACCGACTGCAGGCGTAGATCCAGCGTGCGGCCATCGAGAGGGGCGGGCAGGTGGCCGACCACCAGGCTGCTGTCGCCCTGGATCAGCGATTGCACCGGCAGCCCTTCGACCGGGTGTCCGGGGGCGGCGCGCAGCTGAATCTGTAGCGGCCCTGCCAGCCCGTTGTCGATCCGGGCCTGCCATTGCGTGCCGACCGGCTGCAGGCGCAGCCGGGCCATGGGGGCGGCGCCCTCGGCACTGCCAGCCTGGGAGGTTGGGGTGGCGGGGGAAACCAATCCCCAGCCCTGGCGCCAGTCACCGGCGCTGGCCGTCGTGCTCGCCAGCAGGGACATCAGCAGGCAGGTCAGGGGCAGGCGCAGCATCTGTGGTTCCAGTGGATAGGGACCGCCGGGACTGTAGCTGATCCTGAACGGAACGACCGGGACGGCCTTCGCATAGTGGCTTCAAAAATATTCATCGCTTTATCCGCATGAAGGGATTGACAGTGCCGGAAAGGGCTGGCATCGTGGCCCCACCATCGAGACCGGCAGAGGGACAGGCCCTTTGAAGCCGGGGCAGCCCGCGGATGCGAAAGCGTCTGCGTAGGTGCCAAATCCTGCGGGGACCGTGGCGTCCACCGAAAGATGGTTCGAACCATGCACCGCACGTGCATCTCGAACGCGGGCCCGCGAAGGCTCGATGGCCGATTCCCCAACCGGATCCCGCCATGAGCTTCGCCGCCAGTACCGCCATTCGCCCCGAACCCTTTATCCCCGTCAGCGTGCCGGTCGAAGACCGCGTGCATGCCGAGCGCGGTGAGTTCGCCGCGGTGCTGTCGATGCGTCACGCCGGCCCCAGCCCGGTGCGCCTGCGCTATGAGTGGGTCGGCCCGGCCAATGCGCCGGTGGTGGTGCTGGCCGGCGGCATTTCCGCCCATCGCCACGTGGCGTCCAATGCACAGTTCAGCGAGAAAGGCTGGGCCGAAGACCTGGTCGGCAGCGGGCGCGCGCTGGATCCGCAGCAGCTGCGTGTACTGGCCTTCGACTTCATCGGCGCCGACGGTGCACTGGATGTGCCGATCGATACCGCCGACCAGGCCGATGCACTGGCGCTGCTGCTGGACCACCTCGGCATTCGCGCGCTGAAGGCCTTCGTCGGCTATTCGTATGGCGCGCTGGTCGGCCAGCAGTTCGCGATCCGTCATCGGGCCCGCGTGCGCCAGCTGGTGCTGGCCAGCGGCGCGCATCGTCCGCATCCGTATGCCGCCGCCTGGCGTGCCTTGCAGCGCCGCGCGGTCGCGCTGGGCCAGCTGCAGTGCGGTGAAGACCACGGGCTGGCGTTGGCCCGGCAGTTCGCCATGCTCAGCTACCGCACGCCGGAAGAATTCGGCGAGCGCTTCGACGCCGCGCCGGAAGTGATCAACGGCCGCGTGCGCGTAGCCGCCGAAGACTATCTCGACGCTGCCGGTGCGCAGTACGTCGCGCGCACGCCGGTGACCGCCTACCTGCGCCTGTCTGAATCGATCGACCTGCACCGTGTGGACCCTGCCGCGATCCTGCCACCCACCGTGGTGGTCGCGGTGGAGGGTGACCGCCTGGTGCCGCTGGCCGACCTGGTCGGCCTGGTCGAAGGGCTGGGCCCGCGCGGCAGCCTGCGCGTGCTGCGCTCGCCCTATGGCCACGACGCCTTCCTCAAAGAAACCGATCGCATCGACGCGATCCTTGCCACCGCCTTCCGCACTTCTGGAGAGTCCGCATGAGCCTGCACGCCAACGAGCCGTCCTGTAGCCGCACCACTGCCGCCGTCCGTGCCGGCATCGATCGGGATACCGCGCATGGCGCGGTCACGCCGCCGATCGTGCTGTCGTCGAACTTCAGCTTTGAAGGCTTCGGCAACAAGCGCCAGTACGACTACACGCGCAGTGGCAACCCGACCCGCGACCTGCTGGGCGAGGCGCTGGCGGAACTGGAGGGCGGCGCCGGCGGCGTCATCACTGCGACCGGCATGGGCGCGATCAACCTGGTGCTGAACGCGCTGCTGCAGCCGGGCGACACGCTGGTGGTGCCGCACGATGCCTACGGCGGCAGCTGGCGGCTGTTCAATGCGCTGGCGAAGAAGGGCCACTTCGAACTGGTCACCGCTGACCTGACCGATCCGCGCGCGCTGGCACAGGCGCTGGCCGCGCAGCCGAAGCTGGTGCTGGTGGAAACGCCGTCCAACCCGCTGCTGCGCATCACCGACCTGCGCTTCGTCATCGATGCCGCACACAAAGCCGGTGCACTGGTGGTGGTCGACAACACCTTCCTGTCGCCGGCGCTGCAGCAACCGCTGTCGTTCGGTGCCGACCTGGTGCTGCATTCCACCACCAAGTACATCAATGGCCACAGTGATGTGGTGGGTGGTGCGGTGGTCGCGCGCGATCCGGCACTGCATGAGCAGCTGGTGTGGTGGGGCAACGCACTGGGCCTGACCGGTTCACCGTTCGATGCTTTCCTGACCCTGCGCGGCCTGCGCACGCTGGACGCACGCCTGCGCGTGCACCAGGAGAACACCGCGTCGATCGTTGCCCTGCTGGACCAGCATCCGGCGGTCGGCGCGGTGTACTACCCGGGCCTGGCCGATCACCCCGGCCATGCCATCGCCGCACGCCAGCAGAGTGGTTTCGGTGCGATGCTGTCGTTCGAACTCGCGCACTGCGCCGGTGATGATCCGCACGCGGCGGTGCGTGCGTTTGTCGACGGGCTGCGCTGTTTCACCCTGGCCGAATCGCTGGGCGGCGTCGAAAGCCTGATCGCGCATCCGGCCACCATGACCCATGCAGCGATGACGGCCGAAGCACGCGCGGCGGCCGGCATCAGCGAAGGGCTGCTGCGCCTGTCGGTCGGTATCGAGGCCGAGCGTGACCTGCTGGCCGATCTCGGTGCCGCGCTGCAGCGCGCCGAAGCCGTGATCGATGCAGCCGCGCGTCGCAAACAGGTGGTGGACGCATGAGCGCACTGGCCGCTGAAATTCCTGCGCTTGGCGTGGGACGACTGGCGCTGCTTGGCACCGGCACGGTGGGCTCGGCCTTCGTGCAGCGCTACCAGGCGTTGCAGGCACGTGGGCTGGAACTGCCCAGCGTGCAGTGGTTGGCCAATTCGCGCACCGCGCTGGCGATCGACCGCGATCTGGCGCTGCCGCTGGAGCTGGCACGGCGCGCACCGCGTGACGGCCTCAGCTCGCCGCCGTGGGCCAGCGCCGAAGGACTGGAGCGTGGTGATGTGGTGGTCGATGCCACTGCCAGCGAAGACGTCGCCGCGCGTCACGTGCAGTGGCTGGCGCGCGGCGTGCACGTGGTGACCGCCAACAAGCTGGGCCGTGGTGCGCAGCTGGCTCGTGCGCAGGCCATTGCGGAAAGCTGTGCCGACAGTGGCGCGCGTTATGGCGACAGCGCGACGGTGGGCGCGGGCCTGCCGCTGTTGAGCAGCCTGCGTGCGCTGGTGGCCGGTGGCGATCACATCCATGCCATCGAGGGCGTGCTGTCCGGTTCGCTGGCGTGGCTGTTCCATCGCTATGACGGCCAGTCGCCGTTCTCGGCGGCGGTGCGCGAAGCGCTGGCGGCGGGCTACACCGAACCGGACCCGCGCCTGGACCTGTCCGGCGAGGACGTGCGCCGCAAGTTGCTGATCCTGGCGCGCAGCAGCGGGCTGGCGCTGGATGCTTCGCAGGTGCAGGTGGATTCACTGGTACCTGAAGCGCTGGCAGCGTTGCCGCTGGAGGACGCAGTGGCTGCACTGGAGCAGCTGGATGCGCCGCTGCAGGCGCGCTGGCAGCGGGCACGCGACAACGGGCGTGTGTTGCGTTTTGTCGGTCGCGTTGATGGCAACGGTGCGCAGGTAGGCCTGCGCGAGCTGCCGGCCGATCATCCGCTGGCACAGGGCGCGGGCACCGACAACCGGGTAGCGATCCACAGCGATCGCTATCAGCGCCAGCCGTTGTTGATCCAGGGGCCAGGTGCGGGCGCGGAAGTCACCGCGGCTGCGTTGCTGGATGACGTGCTGCGGATCGTAAGTTGATCGCATCGCTTGTGTAGAGCCGAGCCCATGCTCGGCTGCTCCTGGCGTCGTTCCATCCTGCCGGAGGAGCCGAGCATGGGCTCGGCTACACGGGGCCGTCGGTCAGCGCGACTTCAACGCCTTCAACAATGCGCTGTTGAACTGCTTCGGATCCTGCACCTGTGGCGAATGGCCCAGTTCGGCGAACTCGACCAGCATCGCGCCCGGAATCGCCGCCGCCGCCGCTTTGCCGAGTGCGGGATAGTTGCCCAGCGTCGCCTTTGCTGCAGGCGGCGCCAGGTCACGGCCGATCGCCGTGCGGTCTTTCTGGCCGATGAACAGCGTGGTCGGCACCTGCAGGTTCTTCAGTTCGTAGACCACCGGCTGGTTGAACACCATGTCCGAGGCCAGCGCCTGGCTCCATGCAACGGCCTGCTTGCCCGGGCCTTCGTACATGCCGGATTGCATCCGCGCCCACGGTTCATACGCCGGCTTCCATTTGCCGTCGTAGTACACCTCCAGCTGGTAGCGGCGGATGCTGTCATAGCTGATGTTCATTTCGCCGGCGTACCACGCGTCCACGCTGCGCCACGGAACACCCAGCGCCTTCCAGTCCTCCAGCCCGATCGGGTTGACCAGCGACAGGCTGCGCAGGTCCTGCGGGAACATCAGCGCGTAGCGCACCGCCAGCATGCCACCCATCGAGTGCCCGACCAGGTGCACCGGTACATCACCCAGCTGCAGTTGCTGCAACAGGGCATGGGTGTTGGCAGCCAGCTGCGCGAACGAATACTGGTAGCGTTCGGGCTTGCTGGATTTGCAGAAGCCCACCTGGTCCGGGGCGATCACCCGGTAGCCGGCGGCGACCAGCGGCTTGATCGATTCCTTCCAGGTGGCGGCACAGAAGTTCTTGCCGTGCAGCAGCACCACCACGCCGATGGGCGCCTTCTTCGGCGCGATGTCCAGGTACGCCATTTCCAGTGGCTGCCGCTGCGACTCCAGCGCGAAGATCTTCACCGGATAGCCGTAGTCGAAACCCTCCAGCCGTGGCCCGTAGGTAGGCGCGGCGAGGGCGGACAGCGGCAGGCAGGCAAGCAGGGCGGCAGTGATCACGCGCATGGGGCAATCCGGGGCGAGGGAGCCCCGAGCCTAACTGGAACGCGGTGACGATGTTGTCCGATGTAGAGCCGAGAATGGGCCCGGCGCTACATTTCAGCACTCGATGACGTTCACCGCCAGGCCACCGCGGCTGGTTTCCTTGTACTTGTCCTGCATGTCGCGGCCGGTATCGCGCATGGTCTTGATCACCTTGTCCAGCGACACCTTGTGCTTGCCGTCGCCACGCATCGCCATGCGCGAGGCATTGATCGCCTTCACCGCACCCATTGCGTTGCGTTCGATGCAGGGGATCTGCACCAGGCCACCGATCGGGTCGCAGGTCAGGCCGAGGTTGTGTTCCATGCCGATTTCCGCGGCATTCTCGATCTGGCTGGGATTGCCACCCAGCGCCGCGACCAGGCCACCGGCCGCCATCGAACAGGCCACGCCCACTTCGCCCTGGCAGCCCACTTCGGCACCGGAAATCGAAGCGTTTTCCTTGTACAGGATGCCGATCGCTGCCGAGGTCAACAGGAAGTCGAATACGCGCTGCTCGTTGGCGCCGGGGCAGAAACGGTCGAAGTAATGCAGCACCGCCGGCAGCACGCCGGCCGCACCGTTGGTCGGCGCGGTCACCACACGGCCACCGGCGGCGTTCTCTTCGTTCACCGCCAGCGCGTACAGGTTGACCCAGTCCAGCGTGGTCAGCGGGTCGCGCATTGCCGCTTCCGGCTTCGACGACAGCTCGCGGTACAGCGCCGGTGCACGACGGCCGACCTTGAGGCCACCCGGCAGCACGCCTTCCTCGCGGATGCCGCGCGTCACGCACGACTGCATCGCGCTCCAGATCTCGCGCAGCTGGGCGCGGATCTCGTCTTCGCTGCGCCAGCACTTTTCGTTCTCGAACATCAGCTGGGCAATGCTCAGGCCGCTGCGTGCGGTCTGTGCCAGCAGCTCGTCGCCGCTCTTGAACGGGTAGGGCAGCGGGGTTTCATCGGGCACGATGCGGTCATCGGCCGCGTCGTCCTGGTTGACCACGAAGCCACCACCGACCGAGTAGTAATCGCGGGTGGCGATCACTTCGTCGTCGGCGTTGTACGCGGTGAAGCGCATGCCGTTGGTGTGGTACGGCAGCTTCTGGCGCTTGTTCATGCCGAGGTCGCGCTTCTCGTCGAAGGCGATCTCGTGCTGGCCCATCAGCTGGATGCGCTTGCTGCTGCGGATGCGCTCCAGGGTGGCCGGGATGATGTCCGGGTCGATCAGGTTCGGCCGCTGCCCTTCCAGGCCCAGCAGGATCGCCTTGTCGGTGCCATGGCCGCGGCCGGTCAGCGCCAGCGAGCCGTAGACATCGGCACGGATGCGCGCGACCTCGTGCAGGCGGCCCGGGTCGAGCAGCCAGCGGTGGATGAATCGCTCGGCGGCCTTCATCGGCCCGACGGTGTGCGAGGAGCTCGGGCCAATGCCGATCTTGAAAACGTCGAACGTGCTGACAGCCATGGTTGCCGTACTGCGGGTACCGGAAGAGACCGCTATTGTAGCGGTTCACGCCGCACTTCCATGGCTGCGGCGCAGCATTTCCGCCAAGGAGACCCAACCGGTGTTGACTCTGTTCCAGCGTGACGACTGCCACCTGTGCGACATGGCCCTGGCCGAGCTGGCCAAGGCCAGGGCGCCGGAGTTCGAATCGGTGTTCCTGGATGACCAGCCGGCGCTGGAATCGCGCTACGGCGCGCGGGTGCCGGTGCTGCGCGATGAGGCGGGGCAGCGCGAACTGGACTGGCCGTTCGATGCGGCCACCGTGCAGGCCTGGCTGGCCGTCGATCGGTAGTGCCGGCCGCTGGCCGGCAGCTGCCCGGATCGGTGAGATTGCCGGCCAGCGGCCGCCACTACCGGGATCGTCTTATTTCGCGTCGAACTTCACGATCGTGCTGATCGCGGTTTCGTCCGGAATGGTCTTGGTGTCGGCCCAATCACCGCCGCCGACGCCGAAGTCCAGGCGCTTGACCGTGGCCTTGCCGGTCAGCACTGGCTGGGTGCCCGGCTTCCAGGTGAAGGTGAGGGTGACCGGCTTGCTGACGCCGCGCAGTTCCAGGGTGCCGTCGGCGGCGAACTGGTCGTTGCCCACCGCACGGAAGCCCTTGGCGGTGTAGCGCGCAGTGGCGAACTTGCCGACGTTGAAGAAGTCGGCGGTCTGCAGGGTCGAGTCGCGGTCGCTGTTGCCGCTCTTGGCGCCGGCCAGCGGGATCACCACGTCCAGCGAACCGGCGGCCGGGTTGGCCGGGTCGAAGCTGAGCTTGGTGGCAAAGCCGGGGAAGCTTCCGGTGAACACTTCACCGTCGTACTTGGTGGCGAACACCAGGATCGAACCGGCGCCGGGAGCCTGCGCGTAGTCGGCGGCGAGCGCCGGGGCGGTGGCCAGCATGCCGGCCAAGGCGGCGGCCACGGCGGCCGGAGTGGTCAGTTTCAGGTTCATCGGTCAGTCCTTCTGAGGGGAGGCGAGCCAGCCACGCGGCAACATGCGGGACAAGGTCGCATCGCGCTGGAACAGGTGGTGGTAGAAGGCGGCACCGGCATGAGCCAGCACCACCGCGATCAACAGCCAGAAGCCGTATTCGTGGATGGCGTGGGAGACCGCAACGACCTGCGGGTCCGGGCCGCTCAGCTTGGGCACATCAACCAGGCCGAACCAGCGGAACGGGCGCAGGCCACTGGCCGAGTCGTACAGCCAGCCCGACAGCGGAATGGCGAACATCAGCACATACAACAGCACGTGGGTGGCGCTGGCGATGCGTTCCTGCCAGCTGGGCACGCCCGGCACCGGCTTGGGCGCGCCGGCGTACAGGCGCCACCCGAGGCGGAACAGCACCAGCGCCAGTACGGTAATGCCTATCGACTTGTGTGCGGTGTAGACCCAGAAGTACTTGGGGGTCCTGGGCAGTTCGCCCATGGTCAGGCCGACCACGCCCAGGGCGAGGATCAGCAGTGCGATCAACCAATGCAGGATCTGGCTGACACTCCCCCAGGCGGAGGGGGTGTTCTTGGCGGTCATGAAAGGTCCTCTAGCGGGCCGTCTTGGGGTCGGAGTGCGGAACGGGAGCGGGAGCGGGAGTTCCCGGGGCGTCGCTGCGGTCGAGGGTGGCTTCAGCCTCGATCCTCAGCTGTACTGCATCACCGATGACGCCCGGCCAGGCGGTGATGCCGAACGCGCGCCGGCTCAGCGTGGTGCTGGCGGAAAAACCGGCGGTGCGTCGGAACGGGGGGAGGGGGTAGCGCTTGATGGCATTGAGGGTCACGTCCAGGGTGACTTCCTGGCTGACGCCGCGCAGGGTCAGGGTGCCGATCACGTGCGCACGCTTGGCATCGATCGGTTCGACCCGGCTGGAGACGAAGCGTGCGCTGGGGAAACGCTCGCCGTCGAGCAGGCTGCGGGCCAGCGTGGCCTGGTTCCATTTGGCGTCACCAAGGTCCAATCGCGACACGGGGACCTCGACGTCCAGCGTGGCTTCGCGCCAGTTGTCGGGATCGAACTGCAGGCGCCCCTCACTGCCGGAGACCGTGCCCATTGCCTGCGAGTAACCCGCGTGGTCGATGGTGAACAGCACACGCGTATGCACCGGATCGAGGCGATAGGTATCTGCATCCGCCCAGGCGGGAGCGGTGGCGAGCAGCATCGGCAGCAGGGCCAGGCAGGGACGCATCGATGGCGGGCTCCGGAAGGGGGACGCTGTGATCATACGCACAGGCCCCTGCCAACGATGCGTGCATGGCTGCAACAGTTCGTGGTGGGTCCACCGGTGGAAACAGGCTGTTGCAGCCATGAACCCAGCCCTGTGTGACAATCGGACCAGGACAGGGGGTTCAGGATGACGAGCGGCTGGCGCCTGTGGTGCCGAGGCATCGTGGGCATGGGGCTGTTGCTGATGGCGTTGGCCACTGCAGCTGCGGCCCCGGACATGGCAGAAACACCGCGCCTGCGCCGTTTCGGTGCCGCCGAAGGCATGCCCTCGCGCATGGTGCTGGCGCTGGCCGAGGATCGCCAGGGGCATATCTGGGCGGCTACCGACGGCGGCCTGGTGCGCTATGACGGTGGCACCCTGCGGGTCTGGGAGCACGATCCGGAACAGCCGGGTTCGCTGCCCGGCAATGAGATCGAAACGCTGCTGGTCGATCCACTGGACCGTATCTGGGTCGGTATCAACGGCAAGGGCGTGGCTCGCCTGGATGCCGACCGCGAGCGGTTCAAGACCTTCGATGCGGTCAATGGCCCGTGCCTGGGCCAGTTCTGGACGCTGGCCTACGCCGAGGATGCGCTTTGGATCGGCACCAGCAGTCATGGGGTCTGCAGGTTCGGAGAGGACGGCAGCCTGCACTTCTTCAAGCACGACCCGGCCCGTCCGGACGGCCTGCCCAGCAACACCATCTACAGCAGCCTGGTTGACGCGCAGGGGCGCCTGTGGATCGGCACCGAGAGCGGGGTGGCGCGCTGGAACGGCCGTGGGTTCGAGTCCGTAGCACCGCGTGAGCTGGGCGCGTTGAGCGTGCTGCGGATGAGCCGTGATCCGGATGGCTCGATCTGGATCGGCAGCCAGAACGACGGGCTGTACCGCATCGATGCGCAGGACCGGGTCAGCCGTCCGCGCTGGAGCGACAGCGCCCGCCTGCGTTCGGCGCTGGTGCTGGCCGATCGCCAGGGAGGCTACTGGGCGGGCACGTCCGACGGTCTGCTGCGCGGCGACGCCAGCGCACTGCGGCGGCTCGAGGGCGACCGCGGCAGCGGCTTCCTCACTGCCCAGAGTGGCGTGCTCGACCTGCTGCAGGACCACGAGGGCGGATTGTGGGTGGCGCTGCTGACCCAGGGCCTGGCCTACCTGCCGCCGGACTGGCGCCGGTTTTCGATCTGGAACCAGCTTGACGGCAAGCCGCTGGACAGCCAGTACCTGCTGAGTGCAGCCAGCGATGGCCGGAATTACTACGTCGGCTCGGCGCATGGCGTGTACCAGTTGGACGCGCAGGGAGCGCTGAAGCTGTTGGCCAGTGATCGCGAGATCGGCAGCGGGGCGGTGTGGTCGGTGCTGCCGCGGCCGGATGGGCGCCTGTGGCTGGGGCGTGCCGGTCGTATCAGCGTGTATGACCCGGCGACACGGGCGCTGCATGACTGGCACATCGACGGTGGCGCCGACCTGCGCCAGCGCATCGACCTGATGCGCCAGGCACCCGATGGAACGATCTGGCTTTCGGTGATGAACCTGGGCCTGCAGCAGCGCAGTGCCGATGGCCGTGTGCTGCGCAGCTATCCGCTGGACGATTTCCGCAAGGCGGCCGATTCGCCTATCGAGCAGATCCGTTTCGACGCCCAGGGCAAGGTCTGGGTGATGGGAGACCTGGGCATCTGGCGCGAGCAGGCCGGGCGCTTCGAGGCGGTGCCGGGGGTCTCGCGTGGTCTGATCTACGATCTGGTGTGGGTTGATCCGCAACAGCTGTGGCTGGCCCGCCAGGGCGCACTCGAGCGCTACCAGTGGGATGGCATGAGCCTGCGCCTGATCCAGCGCATTGATGGAAGCGCTGGTGTGCCGCCGGTCAGCATGGGTGGCCTGGCGCTGGCCGAAGACGGCCGCCTGTGGGCGACCACGCCGCGCGGTCTGCTGCGCTGGGATCCCAAGGCACGACGCCTGCAGTTGTTCAATGAACGCGATGGCCTGCCCGACGCCGAGTTCACCAGCAGGCCGCCGGCGGTGAATGCCGATGGTCGAGTGCTCGCGGTGGCTCAGACCGGCCTGGTGGTCTTCGATGTGAATGCTGCCGATGCCATGTTGCCGCCGTCGTCGCTGGTGATCGCCGAGGTTCGCGTGCGGCGCGATGATGCCCGCGGCTGGCAACCGCTGCCGACCACCGGCCCACTGTTGCTGGGGCCGGATGATCGTGATCTGCAGATCAATGCTCGACTTCTGTCGTACGCCAATCCGCAGGGCAACCGTTACCGCTTCCGGGTGCGGGGCTACGACCAGAACTGGGTGGAGCAGGGCGGTGACGGCCAGCGCACGCTGTCGCGGCTGCCGACCGGCAGCTACGTCATTGAAGTGCAGGCAGCCACCGCCAGTGGCGCATGGACGCCTTCGCAGCATCTGCAGGTGAAGGTGCTGCCGCCCTGGTGGCGCAGCGGCATGGCGATCTTCGGCTACATCCTGATCGGCTCGCTGCTGCTGCTCACCCTGGTGTGGTCGATCCGTGCGCGCCTGCGCCGCCGCCAGCAATGGCAGTTGACCGTGCACAAGCAGGAACTGGCCGAACAGGCCTCGCAGGCCAAGAGCCGGTTCCTGGCCACGCTGGGCCATGAGGTGCGTACGCCGATGACCGGCGTGCTTGGCATGAGCGAGCTGCTGCTGGCCACGCCGCTGGACCCCGTGCAGCGCAGCTATGCCGGGTCGATCCAGCAGGCCGGCAGCCATCTGCTGCGCCTGGTGAACGATGCGCTGGACCTCGCGCGCATCGAGGCCGGTCGATTGGAACTGGACCTGAACCCGTTCGACCTGGTGGGTCTGCTCGACCAGGTACAGGCATTGATGCAGCCGATGGCGACGCAGCGCAAGCTGGATTTCCAGCGTGGCGAAGACCCGCCGGCGCCGATCAGTGTCAGCGGCGACGAAATGCGGGTGCGGCAGATCCTGCTCAATCTGCTGGGCAATGCGATCAAGTTCACCGAGCGCGGGCATGTCGGCCTGGCCGTGCGCCTGGAGGAGAACGGCGGTGGCCTTTGCTTCGAGGTGCACGACAGTGGCCCGGGCATCAATGCCGAGCAGCAGGATCGCCTGTTCCACCGCTTCGAACAGGCCGATGGCCCGCGTACGGCATCGCGCTACGGCGGCAGCGGGCTGGGCCTGGCGATCTGCCAGGAGCTGGCCGTGGCGATGGGCGGGCGCATCGAAGTGGACAGTCAACCGGGCAAGGGCGCGCGCTTCCGGGTACGGTTGCCGCTGCCCTGGACCCGGCAGGCCGCCGTCGCAGCGGGCGACGTTCCGGCGCAGCCGGTCCTGCCGCCGCTGCGCATCCTGCTGGTCGAGGACGATGTCACCGTGGCCGAGGTCATCGCAGGTCTGTTGCGCAGCCGCGGTCATGAGGTGGTGCACGTTCTGCATGGTCTGGGCGCGCTGTCGGAGATCGCCACCGATGGCTTTGACGTGGGCCTGCTCGATCTCGATCTGCCGGCGCTGGACGGCACCGCCATCGCCCGCCAACTGCGTGCCCTGGGGTACGAGCTGCCGTTGGTCGCGGTGACTGCGCGTTCCGATGCCTATGCCGAATCGCAGGTTCTGGCTGCGGGCTTCGATGGCTTCCTGCGCAAACCGGTCACCGGCGACATGCTGGTAGCCGCGATCGCTCAGGCCCGCGCAAAACGACAGATAGCAACGTGAAAGCGTCGGCGCCGGGCGTGAACGGCGCTACTTTCGGTTTACCATGCCGACGCCCGCAGCGCGGGAATCATCAGGGCAGCGTGAGGAGGCAATCGGTGGTGTATCTGCGGGCGGCGATGCTGCTGCTGGTCCTGCTGTGCTGCCTGTCACCCGCTGCCGCGCAGCCGGTGCCGCCAAGCCCGCGCCAGGTGACGGTGTTCGACGGCCTGCCGTCCAATACCGTCAATCGGATGGCCGAAGATCGCTACGGCTACCTGTGGATCGCCACCAACGATGGCCTGGCCCGCTACGACGGACGCAACTACCGGATCTGGCGTTCGGAGGACGGCCTGCGCGACAACCGCATCTGGACGGTGCTGGTCGATGCGCGCAACCAGCTCTGGATCGGTACCGAGAATGCAGGCCTGGTGCGGATGTCGGCCGATCGCCGCCAACTGCATTTCTACGACCGCAGCAGCCAGCCGTTGATGGGCACCAACACGGTCTGGAGCCTGGCGACCACGCCGGACGGTTCGATCTGGTTCGGAACCCACGAGGGCGGGTTGTACCGCCTGGACAACCAGGACCGCCTGCAGCGTTTCCTGCCGGAAGCCAACAATCCGCGCAGCCTGCCGGCGACATCGGTTCCGTATCTGGCGACCCTGGCTGACGGCAGTCTGTGGGTTGGTACCAAGCACGGCGTTGCGCGCTGGACCGGCACCGATTTCGAACGCATCGGCACCGACGTCATTCCCAGCCTCCTGATCAATGGCCTGACCGCCGAGCCCGACGGCAGTCTGTGGATCAGTACGATGGCCGGAGCCATCGTGCGCCGCCCCGATGGTCGCTTCGAAGCGCCGCCGTGGAAGCTGCCCGAGGGTGAGCAGGTGCTGGGCATGATGCTGCGCGATGAACAGGCCGGGTACTGGCTGGACACCCGCACAGGCCTCGGCCGTGCAGTCGACGGCCAGTACCAGACCGTGCCGTTGTACAGCGCGGTGGCACGCGGCCCGGTACGACCAAACTGGACCGGCGCCTACGAGGACCGTGAAGGCGGCATCTGGTTGGCCAGCACCAACGCCGGGCTGTGGCATCTGCTGCCCCGCTGGTGGCAGTTCTCGGTGCTGTCGCGGCTGGAGGACGACCCCAGCTCGCTGCGCAACGCTTTCGTGCTGGGCACCAGCCCATCCAGCAATGGCGGCATCTGGACGGTAGGTAGCCATGGTGCGCTGGACCGCTTCGACCCGAACACCGGCAAGGTCGAGCAGCACCGCACCTGGGTGAACGGAATGCACTGGCTGACATCGGTGCGCGAGGACCGCCGCGGACAGGTCTGGATCGGCTCGAATGATGCCCTGCTGCGCTACGACCCGAAGCGGCGTGATCTGCGTCGCTGGGGCCGTGATGCCGGTGCCGATGCAACCATGGAAGGCGTCATCGAATCGATGACGACCTGTGATGGCGACAGCCTCTGGCTGATGCTGTCGTCGGGCCTGCAGCAGCGCGACCTCGATGGGCGCCTGCGTCGTCAGCTGAACAATGGCCAGCGTGGTCTGCAGCAGGGGCAGCTCAATCTTGATGTGGAATGCGGGCCGCAGGACCATGTGTGGCTGGCCAGCAGCCGCGGCCTGCTGCAGTGGCTGCCGGAAAGCGAGCGCTTCCAGCCGGTGCCGGGGGCTCCGGCGACCGCGATCCATGCCTTGCACGTCGGGCGTGATGGCCAGGTCTGGCTGTCCGAAGATGGGCGCCTGTCGCGCTATCGCTGGAGCCAGGGGCGGCTGGAACGGCAGACCGTGGTCGGCGCCGAGCAGGGCTACCCGGCGATCTCCGCGTCCGGGCTGGTGGTCGATGCGCAGGGTGTGGCCTGGGCGACCAGCGCGCGCGGCCTGGTGCGGGTCGGTGCCGATGGCCAGAGCGTGCGCCTGTATGGCGTGCACGATGGCCTGCCCAGCCAGGAGTTCCGCGAGCACACGCTGGTGATGTCGGGGGACGGCCATCTGGTAGCCGGCACGCCGGCCGGCGTGGTGGTGTTCGACCCGGAACAGGTGCGGCCCTCGGTACGGCGCGCGCCGCTGGTGATCGAACGGGTCGAAGTCCGCCGCAACGAACAGGTGCTCGACCTGACCCATGACACGCCGTTGCAGATCGCCGATGGCGACCGTGACCTGCGCATCGTTGCGCGGTTGCTGTCGTTCGCCGATTCGGCCTCCAACAGCTACCGCTACCGGCTGGCCGGCTATGACCCCGATTGGGTGGAAGTGGGGCCCGCCGGCGAGCGTCTTTTCTCGCGCCTGGCCCCGGGCAGCTATCGCCTGGAAGTCCAGGCGCGCTCGGCCGACCACGTCTGGTCGCGGGTGCAGAGCCTGGAGTTCCGCGTGCAGCCGCCGTGGTGGCGCAGTTTGTCCGGGTTGCTGGTACTGGCTTCCATCGCGCTGCTGCTGACCAGTTGGTTTGCCTGGCTGTACCGCCGCCGCCTGCAGCGTCGCCACGCCTATCAACTGGCATTGCACAAGCAGGAGCTGGCCGAGCAGGCGTCGGCGGCCAAGACCCGTTTCCTCGCCAATCTTGGCCACGAGATACGTACGCCGATGACGGGTGTGCTCGGTATGAGCGAACTGCTGTTGGCCTCGCCGCTGGATCCACAGCAGCGCGGTTATACGCAGTCGATCCGTCACGCTGGCGAACATCTGCTGCACCTGGTCAACGATGCGCTGGACCTGGCACGTATCGAGTCCGGGCGACTGGAGCTGCAGTCCAAGCCGTTCGCGCTGAGCTGCCTGCTGCAGGATCTGGCGGCGCTGATGGGGCCGCTGGCTGCACAGAAGGGCCTGCGCTTCACCCTCGACAACCAGCTGCCGCCTGGCCTGCAGGCCACTGGCGACTCGATGCGGGTGCGGCAGATCCTGCTCAACCTGCTCTCGAACGCGGTGAAGTTCACCAGCCGCGGCACCATCACCCTGCATGCACGCAGCGACGCTGAGCTGCGCGCGCTGCATTTCGAAGTACGCGACACCGGTCCGGGCATCAGTCAGGAACAGCAGCAGCGTCTGTTCCGCCGCTTCGAACAGGCCGACGGCGCCCGCACTGCCGCGCAGTACGGCGGCAGCGGCCTGGGCCTGGCGATCTGCCGCGAACTGGCGCATGCGATGCAGGGACGGATCCAGGTGGAGAGCCAGCTCGGTCGCGGCACCTGCTTCGGTGTGACGTTGCCGTTGCCGATGGTGGTCGATGCCAATGCCGAAGCAGATGGCGAAACGCACCGCGAGGACGCAGCCAACATGCCGCCATTGCGGGTCCTGCTGGTGGAGGACGATGCGACCGTGGCCGACGTGGTGCGCGGGCTGCTGAGTGCGCGCGGGCACGAGGTGGTGCATGCGGGGCATGCACTGGCGGCGCTGCGCGAGGTCAGTGCCGGTGATTTCGACGTCGGCCTGCTGGATCTGGACCTGCCGGGCCTGAGCGGCTTCGAACTGGCCCAGCACCTGCGCAACCAGGGCTACATGCTGCCGTTGCTGGCGGTGACCGCGCGCACCGATCCGGACCTGCAGCAGCAGGTGGAAGCGGCCGGCATCGGCGGCTTCCTGCGCAAGCCGGTGACCGGTGAGCTGCTGGTGGAAGCGATTGCCAGGATCATAGGACGGTAGAGTGTTCGGCAGGGCCTGCGGCCCTGCACCCGCTACACGCAACGGCAACAGCTGAAGCAACAGCCGAAGCAAAAGCTGGCTTCCTGTGGGATGGCGGGGTGGATCCGGTTGCGGGAGACGCCGTAAACCCGTCCATGGGGGCTTGGCCGCGGCATCCATGCCGCGGACACTCCCGCAACCGGACCCACCCCGCCTTCGACAGAATCCTGCGATCTGCGGTAGATCCACGCCATGCGTGGATGCGTTTCGATTTCAATTCGAAATATTCGATTTCGATGAGATTCATCCACGCATGGCGTGGATTTACCCGATTGCGGAAATCTGTCAGAGGTGGGGCGGTGTCGGAGTGCGGGGTGTCAGCCGCATGGATGCGGCTGCCAAGCCTACAAGGACGTACTTGCGGCGTCCCCGCACTCCGACACCGCCCCGCCACCCCACGGAATGCCAGCTGTTGCTGTTGCCCTGGCTTGAAGCCTCTGCAGGTGCAGGGCGCAGCCCTGCCGAACCCCCTTACTCCGCGACGTGCTCGACCTGCCGCGGTTCGGGCTTGGTATCAGGCAGCTGCCAGAAGATCATCGTCGAGGTCAGGGTGATCGCGCCCACGCACAGGAACGTGGCATGCAGCGCGGCGGTGGCGCTGTTGCTGTCCAGGTGATTGCCGAACGCGGCCAGCAGACTGCCGGCTGCAGCGGCACCGAAACCGGCGGCGAGCATCATCACCATCGACAGCAGGCTGTTGCCGGAACTGGCGAATTCGCGGTCCAGATCACGCAGGGTCACGGTGTTCATCACGGTGAACTGCAGCGAATTGACCGCACCGAAGAACGCCAGCTGCAGCAGGCGCCAGGCAAGGTGCTGGCCCGGTGTCATCAGGATGAAGCTGGCCATCGCCAGGCCCACCAGCACGGTGTTGACCATCAGCACGCGGCGGTAGCCGTAGCGCTCGACCAGCTTCACCGCCAGCTTCTTCGACACCATGCCGGCCGCCGCCACCGGTACCATCATCAGGCCGGCGTTCATCGGGCCCAGGCCCAGGCCGACCTGCAGCAGCAGCGGGATCAGCATCGGCATGGCGCTGCTGCCGATACGCGAGAACAGGTTGCCGAGGATGCCGATGCGGTAGCTGGGCACACGGAACAGGGCCAGCGAGAACAAGGGAGCGGTGGAGTTGGCCGCGTGCAGCCAGTAGCCCACCAGCGCAGCCAGGCCGGCCACGGTCATCAGCATCACCAGCGCATGTGGCGTACCGAGCCCGGAGATGCCGTCCAGCGCCAGTGACAGCACCACCATCGCGAAGGCCAGCATGATGTAGCCACGCAGGTCGAAACGGGTGCGATGGCTGGCGTAGTGGTCGGGCATGATCTTCATCGCGGCGATGAAACCGATCACGCCGATCGGCAGGTTGATCAGGAACACCCAGTGCCACGACGCGATCTCGACCAGCCAGCCGCCCAGCGTCGGGCCGATCAACGGGCCGACCAGCGCGGGGATGGCAATGAAGCTCATCGCGCGCAGGAAATCCTCGCGCGGCACCGAACGCATCACCGCCAGGCGACCGACCGGCAGCAGCATCGCACCGCCGATGCCCTGCAGCACGCGCGCACCGACCAGTTGGTGAAGGTGCTGGGCGAGCGCGCAGGCCAGCGAGCCGAGGGTGAACAGGATGATCGCCACCAGGAAGGTGCGCCGGGTGCCGTAGCGGTCGGCGATCCAGCCGGAGGCGGGGATGAAGGTAGCCACCGCCAGCGCATAGCTGAACACCACCGACTGCATCTGCAGCGGGCTTTCGCCCAGGCTGGCCGCCATCGCCGGCAAGGCCGTGTTGACGATGGTCGAGTCCAGCATCTGCATGAAGATCGCCAACGAAACCAGCCACAGCAGGGGGCGCTGGCGGTTGTAGGTCGATGGCGATGTGGACATGGGGTGCGGCCGGTGCAGCGTGGGGGAGGCCATGATCGCGCACTGCGGGTCACGGCGCGATCAACATCGCGCCGCAACCCCAAGCGCAGTGTTCAGCGCTGGCTGTGCGCGTGCACCGCGTCGACCAGCACCTGCACATGCGCCGGGTCCATGTCCGGCGACATGCCGTGGCCAAGATTGAACACATGGCCCTCGCGCGAACCACCGTTGCCGGCGGCATAGGTGTCGAGCACGCGTGCTGCGGCCGCGGCGATCGCATCCGGCGAGGCGTACAGCGTGGTCGGGTCGAGGTTGCCCTGCAGGGCGACGCGGCCACCGGTGCGGCGCATCGCTTCGTCCAGGTCCAGCGTCCAGTCCAGGCCCAGTGCATCGGCGCCGGTCTGCGACAGCGCTTCCAGATGCAGGCCCGTGCCCTTTCCGAACAGGATCAGCGGCGTGCGCTCGCTGCCTTCGCCGCGCTCCAGGCCCTCGGCGATGCGCTGCAGGTAACGCAGCGAGAACTCGCGGTACATGGCCGGCGACAGCACGCCACCCCAGGTGTCGAACACCTGCAGCGCCTGCGCACCGGCCGCGCGCTGCGCGCCGAGGTAGGCAATCACCGCTTCAGTGGTGACCTCCAGCAGGCGGTGCAGGGCCTGCGGGTGGTTCAGTGCCATCGCCTTGATGCGCGCGAAATCCTTGCTGCCGCCGCCTTCCACCATGTAGCAGGCCAGCGTCCACGGGCTGCCGGAGAAGCCGATCAGCGGTACCTGGCCGTCCAGCTCGCGGCGGATCAGGCGCACCGCGTCCATCACATAGCCCAGGTCCTGTTCCATGTCCGGCACCGCCAGTTTGGCGATGGCCGCCTCATCACGTACGGGATGGCGGAACTTCGGGCCTTCGCCTTCGACGAAGTACAGCTCCAGGCCCATCGCATCGGGAATGGTGAGGATGTCCGAGAACAGGATGGCCGCGTCGAGCGGGAACCGGCGCAGCGGCTGCAGCGTGACCTCGCAGGCGATTTCCGGGGTCTTGGCCATGGCCAGGAAACTGCCGGCCTTGGCCCGGGTCGCGCGGTATTCCGGCAGATAGCGACCGGCCTGGCGCATCAGCCAGACGGGGGTGCAGTCCACCGGTTCGCGGCGCAGGGCGCGCAGCAGGCGATCATTGCGGAGAGGGCTGGTCACGATAGGCATTCCTTGGACGAAAGTTGGCAGCGGCGTCAGTCGCCGTGCGAAAGGATCTGGAAGCCACGATGCAGTTCGGCATCGCGGGCCTTCTCGAAAGCATGGCGAGCTTCGTCGGCCTGCAGGAACAGCTCGCGCCGCAGCTGCGAACGGCTGCCGACGCGACCGCTCTCGCGCAGCAGTTCCCAGCCGCCGAACAGATCCGGCTGCAGGCTCAGGCGCAGGAAGCGCGGTGCCTGCGCACCGGCGTCGGGATGTTGCAGGTAGACGTGCATGGCGCCGATTGTAGCGGGGCCAGGGTGACCCCGGCCGCAACGCGGTAGTGCCGGCCGCTGGCCGGCAGCCCCATGAAACCTCCCCGGTAGCGCCGGGCCATGCCCGGCGAACGCGGAGACGATCAGCCCGCGCCCAGCACCTTCAGCACCGCCGCTTCATCCACGTCCGGCACCACTTCAGCGCGGCCCATGCCACGCCACAGCACCAGGCGCAGGCGGCCGGCCACGTTCTTCTTGTCCAACCGCATACGGCCGAGCAGGGCCTGCGGGTCCAGCCCGGCCGGGATCGCCACCGGCAGGCCGAGGCGTTCCAGCAGTGCCTGCAGGCGCGCACGGTCGGCATCCTCGGCCAGGCCCAGGTCGGTGGACAGCGTTGCCGCCAGCACCATTCCCACCGCCACTGCTTCGCCGTGGTTCAGCGCATCGCGGCCCGGGGCCGAGTAGCCCTGCTCGGTCTCGATGGCATGGCCGAAGGTATGGCCGAGGTTGAGCAGGGCGCGCTCGCCCTTCTCGAACGGATCGCGCTCGACAATGGCGGCCTTGTGCCGGCAGCTGCGCGCGATGGCTTCGGCCAGCACTGCATCCTCGCCGGCCAGCAGCGCATCGGCGTGCTGCTGCAGCCATTCGAAGAACACCGCGTCGCCCAGCGCACCGTACTTCACCACTTCGGCCAGGCCAGCGCGCAGCTCGCGCGGCGGCAGGGTGGCCAGCACGCGGGTATCGGCGATGACCGCGCGCGGCGGATGGAACGCGCCGACCAGGTTCTTGCCGGCTGGAATGTCGACCGCTGTCTTGCCACCGACCGACGAATCGACCATCGCCAGCAGGGTGGT
Organism: Stenotrophomonas maltophilia; assembly: GCF_002138415.1. Taxonomy (NCBI): domain Bacteria; kingdom Pseudomonadati; phylum Pseudomonadota; class Gammaproteobacteria; order Lysobacterales; family Lysobacteraceae; genus Stenotrophomonas; species Stenotrophomonas maltophilia. Next base: position 3,447,751 of record NZ_CP015612.1, on the reverse strand, counting down.
CGGCAACTGCACGCAGTCCACGCCACGCATCCAGCAGGCCGCGGCAAAACCGGCGAGATCACCGACCACGCCACCGCCGAGGGCGAACACGCAGGCGTCGCGGGTGGCGCCGAGCGCGGCCAGTGCCTCGATCGCACGGCCGAACTCGGCCAGGGTCTTGGAGGCTTCGCCCGCGGCCAGCACGTGCTCGCCGACGATCAGGTCGGGGCGTGCGGCCAACAGCGTCTGCTTCACGGCGTCCAGATAGCGTGGGGCCACTTCGCTGTCGCTGAGCAGCAGCACGTGGCGGCCGCGCACATGCGAGGCCAGCGCGGCGCCGTCGGCCTGGGCACCGGCGCCGATGGTGATGGAGTAGGGGCGGTCGCCGCCAACGGCGACCTGCAGCAGGGCGGGGGAAGTCATGCGGTCAGGTCCTGGCGCTGCCATTGCGTGGCCAGCTTGACCACCAGGTGGGCGGTCGCGTCGGCAGCGGTATACGGGTCGGTATCGAGGGTGAGGTCGGCCAGTTCGCGGTACAGCGGGTCGCGGTGTGCGGCCAGATCGTGCAGCACCTGCTCGCGGTCCGGGCGCTGCAGCAGCGGCCGGCCCTTGTCACGGGCCAGGCGTTCCAGCTGCGCGGCCACGCTGACCCGCAGGTAGACCACGAAGCCACGCTGGGCGATCAGTGCACGGTTGTCCGGATCCAACACCGCGCCGCCGCCGGTGGAGACCAGCTGGCCGCGGCCTTCCAGTACGCGCGCAAGCGCCTCGCGTTCATGGCTGCGGAAGCCGGCTTCGCCGGAGTGCTCGAAGATGGTCGGGATGCTGGCGCCGGCGGCATCGACGATGGCCTGGTCGACATCGACGAAGTCCAGCGTGAAGCGCTCGGCCAGGCGGCGGCCGATGCAGGTTTTGCCGGCGCCCATCGGGCCGATCAGGATCAGGTTCGGAGCAGGATTCATGCTCTCTGATGCTAACACCTCCGTGCCCCGGCCTTTACGTTCTTCACGTCAGGGTAGGCGTTCCTGCGGGGTCTCCCGCGCCAGTCGGAGTACAGGCCATGACGGTCGCCAAGGTCATCGAAATCACCGCCTCCTCGCCCCAAAGCGTGGAAGACGCCGTGCGCAGCGGGCTGAAGAAGGTCTCCGAGACGGTCAAGGGCATCCAGGGCGCCTGGGTGAACGAGACCAAGGTAGTCACCAATGGCAGTGGCGAGATCACCGAATGGCGGGTCAACCTGCGGGTGACCTTCCTGGTGGAATAGGCGCGCTCAGCGCACGTCCTGTACCTGGCGCTGGCCGTCCAGCACCACCATGTGGTCGGCCAGGGCGGGCAGGGCGCGCAGTGCCTGCCGGCTGACCCGCTCGTAGTACTGCACGAAGCGCTCCAGCTGTGGCCGGCTCATGCCGTGCCGGCCCGGCTGCGCGGCCTGCAGGTTCTGCTCCTGCTGCCAGCGCCAGCGCGGCACCACCGAAAAATCCGGTGGCTGCAGGAACCACAGGCGGTTGCAGCGCTGCCACAGTGCCGGGTAGTCGCGGGCCAGCGCCTGGTTGCACCAGCGACGCCAGCGGCCATCGGTGTCGGCCTCGCGTTCCAGCGCGTTCAACGGGCTGTCCAGTTCGTTGTCATCCTGCGCCGGTGTGCCGAGGAACCAGCCTTCGAACACCAGCAGGTCCAATGGCTGCTGCAGCTGCGGCCACTGAGCCTCAGGCAGGCGCTCGTCGGCCAGCTTGTCGAATCGCGGCATCGCGAAGGGCTGGCGTGCGGCCACCGCGTCCAGCACGGCGTGGGCCAGCGGCAGGTCGTGGGTGCCGGGCGGCCCGCGGGTGATCAGCAGTGGGTGCACCTGGCGGGCCAGCCGTTGGCGCTGTGCGCGGGTCAGGTAGACATCATCGATCGACAGCGTGGCCGCGTTCAGGCCGCGTGACTGGGCGCGCGCCACCACCTGCGCGGCCAGCGTCGATTTGCCGCTCCCCTGCAGGCCGCTGATCGCCAATACTGGAACCGCTGCACCGCTGCCCAGTGCATCATCCAGCACCTGTTCGGCCAATGTTTCGGGGAATCCTTTCACCTGGGGCATATACGCAGCAGCGGCCATGCAGCCACAATAGCCCAATCCGTGTGAGAAGAACGCAATCATGAGCGACCTGTACGCCGAAGCCCTGTCCACGTTTGCCGGCCTGTTCGACGAGGCCAAACAGAGCCGCGAGGTCGAGCCGAATGCGATGACTGTGGCCACCGCCGATACACACGGCCGTCCCTCGGCGCGTACCGTGCTGCTGAAGGCCTTCGACGAGCGCGGCTTCGTCTTCTACACCCACCTGGACAGCCACAAGGGCCAGGAACTGCAGGCCAATCCACAGGCCGCACTGCTGTTCCTGTGGCGCAGCCTGCGCGAGGCTGGCATCCAGGTGCGCATCGAAGGCCGTGTCGAACAGGTGGCAGACGCCGAGGCCGATGCCTATTTCGCCAGCCGCCCGCGCATGAGCCAGATCGGCGCGTGGGCCTCGCAGCAGTCGAAGACGCTGGCAACCCGCGAGGAATTCGACGCCCGCGTGGCCGAAATCGAAGCCCGCTTCGAGGGCAAGGACGTACCGCGCCCGGACGGCTGGAGCGGCCTGCGCGTGGTACCTGACCGCATGGAGTTCTGGTACGGCGCGCAATTCCGCCTGCATGAGCGCTGGTGCTATGAAGCCGGTGCCGAAGGGCGCTGGAGCAAGCGGCTGCTGTATCCGTAAGGCTGCCCGATGCAACGCCTGCCGCTGTACCGCGTGGTGGTGTTCGTGCCGTCGGCAGCACTGGATGCGGTGAAGCAGGGCATGCTGGCCGTGGACGCACTGTCGGCCGGTGACTACGAGCACGGGATGTGGTGGTCGGCGCCGGGGTTCGAGCAGTTCCGCCCGCGCGTGGGTGCGTCGCCCGTGCAGGGTGAGGCGGGTCGCACTGAGGTGGTCGACAGCGTGCGCCTGGAATTCTGCCTGCCTCGGAATGCGCAGCGGCTGCAGCGCATCTTCGAACAGGGCATCGTGCCGCATCACCCGTGGCAGGTGCCGGTGGTGCAGGTGGAGGAAATCGAGCTGCTGCTGGCCGACGGGCGGCTGTTGTAGAGCCGAGCCATGCTCGGCTGCTTTTGCTCTGGCGCGTAAAGCAGTCGAGCATGGCTCGACTCTACAAGAGCGGATTGTCGCATTCGGACCCATGCGCTTCATCTGCGGGCAGGCAACCAACCGGCACACTCCAACGAATGCCCTCGATTTCCGGAGTCGCCATGCCCTCCTGGCGTTGCCTGTTTGCCGTGCCTCCACCGCGCCGCGGCGTGGAAGCCTTCCTGCTGCTGCTTGCCCGCATCGTCGCCGGCGTGATGTTCTGTGTGTCCGGCTGGAACAAGGTGTTCACCGATGCGGGACGCGAGCGCATGGTGCATACGCTGGTCGATGCGGGCATTCCGTTCCCGGTGTTCAGTGCGCCGGTGCTCGGTGTGATCGAATGGGTCGCCGGCGGCCTGCTGGTGCTGGGCCTGTTGAGTCGCCCCTCGGCGCTGCTGCTGGCGGGCATCTGTGCGGTGGCCGCAATGACCGATGGCATCGCGCGCATTCCTGCGGGATTGAGCGTGCCCGATTGGCTGAGCTGGTTCTTCTACCTGAGCGAAGTGCCGCTTGGGGTGCTGCTGCTATGGGTTGCCGCGATAGGGAGCGGTCGGTTCGCCATCGAGGCGCGTTGGGCGCGTTGACGGCACGCACCCTGTAGAGCCGAGCCCATGCTCGGCTGCTTTTTGTAGTCGAGCATGGCTCGACTCTACAGAAGGCATGCAAGCTCGATGCTACAAATTCTCCGCGCGCAGCCAGCGCCATAGCGTGGTGCGTGATACGCCCAGTGTCTGCGCCATGCCTTCGCGGTCATTGCGGTGTTCCTGCAGCAGTGCTTCCAGCTGCGCGCGCGGCGGACGCTTGCCGTTGCTTTCCAGCGGCAGCGCGGCGGCAGCTTCATTCACAAGCTCCGGCGCCAGCTGCAGCAGGCGCGCGGCATCGATGAGCCCTTCGCCCGGCTGCCAGTGGATGCGCAGGCGATCCACCAGATTACGCAGCTCACGCACGTTGCCTGGCCAACTGGCAGCGGTCAGCACCGCCAGCGCATCCTCATCCAGTGGCGCATCGATGCCACGCAGCTGGCGGAAGAAGTGCTGCGCCAGCAGTGGGATGTCACTGCGCCGTGCACGCAGCGAGGGCAGGGCGATGCGCAGCGCGGCCAGGCGGTAATACAGGTCGCGCCGGAAGCTGCCGGCTGCCGCGCGCTGCTCCAGCGACTGCAGGGTCGCGGCCACCACGCGCAGGTTCACCGGGGTCGGTTCGGTGGCACCCACGCGCAGCACTTCACGTTCCTCCAGCACGCGCAGCAGGCGGGTCTGCAGCGGCAGCGGCAGTTCGCCGATTTCGTCCAGGAACAGGGTGCCGCCATCTGCCGCCTCGACCAGGCCGACACGGCCGCCACGGCGTGCGCCGGTGAAGGCGCCATCGCTGTAGCCGAACAGCTCCGCTTCCAGCAGCGATTCGCTGATCGCGCCGCAGTTCAGCGCCACGAAGCGTCCGCGACGACCGCTGGCGGCGTGCAGCTGGCGCGCCACCAGCTCCTTGCCGGTGCCGGTTTCGCCGCTGACCAGCACGGTGCTGTCATGTGGGGCGTAGAGCGCGATCTGCGCGCGCACCTGCGCCATCGCGTCGCTGTCGCCGAGCAGTTCATGCGCATCGGCACGCGCTGCCGGGCGCCGGCGCGGGGCAGGGCGGTTGCTGCCAGAACGTGCCAGGGTCTGGGTCAGTTCCAGTGCATGTTCGAATGCCTGCCGCACCGAGTCGGCCGAATACAGCAGCACCCCGGGCAGGCCGGCCTGCTCGGCATGGTCGATGGCCATGCCGGTGCCGACGATCACCTCGATGCCGTTGGCGCGCAGGTCGGCGATGCAGTCGCGTGCGTCCTCGCGGGTGACGAAGCGGCGATGCTCGATATCCAGGCCGAAACTCTGCTGGAAATTGCTGAACACCGGCACGTCGCTGGCGTGGGTGACCAGGCCGATGCGGCTGGCGATGCGGCGGGCACGGGCCAGCGCTTCCATCAGGTCGAAGCCGTTAGCCTGGATCGGCACCAGCGGCAGCTCCAGCCGGCCGCGCAGCCAGGCCGCGTTGGAGCCACCGGCGATCACCACGTCGCAATGCTCGCGGCGCAGGCGCTGGCCAATCACATCCACCGCTTCCTCGAAGCCGAGATTGATCTGTTCGATGCGCGCGCGGCGGTCGAACTCGGGAATGACGTCGCCGAGCAGGCCGGTCAGCCGCGAGACGCTGACGGTCCAGATCACCGGGCGGCCGGGGTCGGCATCCGCATGGCGCAGGGGTGAGCGGGGCAGATACATGGCGGCGGGTCCGGGCGGGGTGTTTCATGATACATCTGTTTCAATGTTTCATTTGTTTCGCTGCTGCATGCCGGTCATCCCCGTGAAATCAACTGCTTGCAGCTTGGCATGGTGCTTGCGCCTACCCATCCGTTCTTCAACTTGGATTGCCGCATGACTGCTTCCGCCCCTTTCTCCGCCGGTGCCCGTTTCCGTGAGGCGCTGGCTGCCGAATCGCCGCTGCAGGTGATCGGCGCGATCAACGCCAACCACGCCCTGCTGGCCAAGCGCGCCGGCTTCCGCGCCATCTACCTGTCCGGCGGCGGCGTTGCCGCGGGCTCGCTGGGCCTGCCGGACCTGGGCATCAACACCTTGGAAGACGTGCTGGTGGACGTGCGCCGCATCACCGATGTCTGCGACCTGCCGCTGATGGTCGACATCGACACCGGCTTCGGCCCGAGTGCGTTCAACATCGCGCGCACCGTGAAGTCGCTGATCAAGGCCGGCGCGGCCGCCTGCCACATCGAGGACCAGGTCGGCGCCAAGCGCTGCGGTCACCGCCCGGGCAAGGAGATCGTCTCGCAGGGTGAAATGGTCGACCGGGTGAAGGCGGCCGCCGATGCCAAGACCGATCCGGACTTCTTCCTGATCGCCCGCACCGATGCCATCCAGGTGGACGGCGTGGACAAGGCCATCGAGCGCGCCATCGCCTGTGTCGAGGCCGGTGCCGATGGCATCTTCGCCGAGGCTGCCTACGACCTGGACACCTATCGCCGCTTCGTCGACGCGGTGAAGGTGCCGGTGCTGGCCAACATCACCGAATTCGGCGCCACCCCGCTGTTCAGCCGCGACGAACTGGCCTCGGCCGGCGTCGCCATCCAGCTGTTCCCGCTGTCGGCGTTCCGTGCCGCCAACAAGGCCGCCGAGAACGTCTACCAGGCGGTGCGCCGCGATGGCCACCAGCGCAACGTGGTGGAAACCATGCAGACCCGCGAAGAACTCTACGACCGCATCGGCTATCACGCCTTCGAGCAGCAGCTCGATGCACTGTTCGCCGCCAAGAAATAAGCAGTACCCTGCACCATCAAGTTTTCGGAGGGAAACATGAACGATACGACCGCAACCCCGACCTTCAAGCCGAAGAAGTCCGTCGCCCTGTCCGGCACCGCCGCCGGCAACACCGCGCTGTGCAGCGTGGGCCGTAGTGGCAACGATCTGCACTACCGTGGCTACGACATCCTGGACCTGGCCAACACCAGCGAGTTCGAGGAAATCGCCTACCTGCTGGTGCACGGCAAGCTGCCGACCCGCGCCGAGCTGGTTTCGTACAAGGCCAAGCTGAAGTCGCTGCGTGGCATCCCGGCCGCGGTGAAGGCGGCGCTGGAAGAACTGCCGCCGTCGGCGCACCCGATGGACGTGATGCGCACCGGCGTGTCCGTGCTCGGCTGCGTGGCGCCGGAGAAGGACGACCACAACCATCCGGGCGCGCGCGACATCGCCGACAAGCTGATGGCCTGCCTCGGCTCGATGCTGCTGTACTGGTACCACTGGAGCCACAACGGCCGCGCCATCGACGTGGAAACCGACGATGACTCGATCGGTGGCCACTTCCTGCACCTGCTGCACGGCGAGAAGCCGCAGGAGTCGTGGGTGAAGGCGATGCACACCTCGCTGATCCTGTATGCGGAACACGAGTTCAACGCCTCGACCTTCACCTGCCGCGTCATCGCCGGTACCGGCAGCGACATGTACAGCGCGATCTGCGGTGGCATCGGCGCGCTGCGCGGCCCGAAGCACGGCGGTGCCAACGAAGTGGCATTCGAAGTGCAGAAGCGTTACGACACCCCCGATGAGGCCGAGGAAGACATCAAGGCCCGCGTCGAGCGCAAGGAAGTGGTGATTGGTTTCGGCCACCCGGTCTACACCGTTTCCGATCCGCGCAACAAGGTGATCAAGGACGTGGCCCGCGAGCTGTCCGAAGAACAGTCCAGCATGAAGATGTACGACATCGCCGAGCGCCTGGAATCGGTGATGTGGGACATCAAGAAGATGTTCCCGAACCTGGACTGGTTCAGCGCCGTCAGCTACCACATGATGGGCGTGCCGACCGCGATGTTCACCCCGCTGTTCGTGATCGCCCGCACCGCCGGCTGGAGCGCGCACATCGTCGAGCAGCGCATCGACGGCAAGATCATCCGCCCGAGCGCCAACTACATCGGTCCGGAAGACCGCGACTTCGTCGCCATCGACAAGCGCGTCTGATCCACCTGCTGTACCCATCCGGCCGGCCGCGTGCCGGCCGGATGCTTTCGCCGCCGCACCGCCGGCACCCGGCCCGCCTCAAGCACTCCGCCAGCCCATGAATACCGATTACCGCAAGAACCTCCCCGGCAGCGCGCTGGATTATTTCGACGCGCGTGCCGCTGTCGATGCGATCCAGCCCGGCGCCTACGCCACCCTGCCGTACACCTCGCGCGTGCTGGCCGAGAACCTGGTGCGCCGCTGCGATCCGGCCACGCTCGGCGATTCGCTGAAGCAGCTGATCGAGCGCCGTCGCGATCTGGATTTCCCGTGGTTCCCGGCCCGCGTTGTGTGCCACGACATCCTCGGCCAGACCGCGCTGGTTGATCTGGCCGGGTTGCGTGATGCGATCGCCGACAAGGGCGGTGACCCGGCCAAGGTCAATCCGGTGGTGCCGGTGCAGCTGATCGTCGATCACTCGCTGGCGGTGGAGTGCGGTGGTTTCGATCCGCAGGCGTTCGAGAAGAACCGCGCGATCGAAGATCGTCGCAATGAAGATCGTTTCCACTTCATCGACTGGACCAAGCTGGCCTTCGAGAACGTGGACGTGATTCCGCCAGGCAACGGCATCATGCACCAGATCAACCTGGAGAAGATGTCGCCGGTGGTCTACGTGCAGGACGGTGTTGCGTTCCCCGATACCTGCGTGGGCACCGACAGCCACACCCCGCACGTGGACGCGCTGGGCGTGATCGCGATCGGCGTTGGCGGCCTGGAAGCGGAGAACGTGATGCTCGGCCGCGCGTCGTGGATGCGCCTGCCTGATACCGTCGGCGTCGAACTGAGTGGCCGCCCGCAGCCGGGCATCACTGCCACCGACGTGGTGCTGGCCCTGACCGAGTTCCTGCGCAAGGAACGCGTGGTCGGTGCCTGGCTTGAATTCTTCGGCGAGGGTGCCTCGGCACTGACCATCGGCGACCGCGCCACCATCTCCAACATGTGCCCCGAATACGGTGCCACCGCCGCGATGTTCTACATCGACGCACAGACCACCGATTACCTGCGCCTGACCGGCCGCGAGGAGTCGCAGGTAGCGCTGGTGGAAAACTACGCACGCACCACCGGCCTGTGGGCCGATGACCTGGCCACCGCGCAGTACGAGCGCGTGCTGCGCTTCGATCTGTCCAGCGTGGTGCGCAACATGGCTGGCCCGTCCAATCCGCACAAGCGCGTGGCCACCGCCGAGCTGGCCGAGCGCGGCATCGCCGACGAAGCCAAGCTGGAAGCCGGCAAGGCCGAGCTGGCGCAGGGCCTGATGCCCGATGGCGCGGTGATCATCGCTGCCATCACCAGCTGCACCAATACCTCCAACCCGCGCAACGTGATTGCCGCCGCACTGCTGGCGCGCAACGCCAACGCACGTGGCCTGCAGCGCAAGCCGTGGGTGAAGTCGTCGCTGGCACCGGGTTCGAAGGCCGTGCAGCTGTACCTGGAAGAGTCCGGCCTGCTGCCGGACCTGGAGCAGCTCGGCTTCGGCATCGTCGCCTTCGCCTGCACTACCTGCAACGGCATGAGCGGTGCGCTGGACCCGAAGATCCAGCAGGAAATCATCGATCGCGACCTGTATGCCACGGCGGTGCTGTCGGGCAACCGCAACTTCGATGGCCGCATCCACCCGTATGCGAAGCAGGCCTTCCTGGCTTCGCCGCCGCTGGTGATCGCCTATGCCATCGCCGGCACCGTGCGCTTCGACATCGAGAAGGATGTGCTGGGCGTGGATGCCGATGGCAACGAAGTGCGCCTGAAGGATATCTGGCCGAGTGACGCCGAGATCGATGCGGTGGTGAAGGCCTCGGTGAAGCCTGAGCAGTTCCGCAAGGTCTACAACCCGATGTTCAACGTGCGCGTGGAGCAGGGCGCCGCGGTCAGCCCGCTGTACGACTGGCGCCCGCAGAGCACCTACATCCGCCGCCCGCCGTACTGGGAGGGCGCGCTGGCCGGTGAACGCACGTTGGCGGGCATGCGCGCGCTGGCGGTGCTGCCGGACAACATCACCACCGACCACCTGTCGCCGTCGAATGCGATCATGGCCTCCAGCGCCGCCGGTGAGTACCTGGCCAAGATGGGCCTGCCGGAAGAAGACTTCAATTCCTACGCCACCCACCGCGGCGACCACCTGACCGCGCAGCGCGCCACCTTCGCCAATCCGAAGCTGTTCAACGAGATGGTGCGCAACGACGATGGCAGCGTGAAGCAGGGCTCGCTGGCGCGCGTGGAGCCGGAAGGCAAGGTGATGCGCATGTGGGAAGCGATCGAGACCTACATGGACCGCAAGCAGCCGCTGATCATCATCGCTGGCGCCGACTACGGCCAGGGCAGCTCGCGTGACTGGGCCGCCAAGGGCGTGCGCCTGGCCGGCGTGGAAGCGATCGTGGCCGAAGGCTTTGAGCGTATCCACCGCACCAACCTGATCGGCATGGGCGTGCTGCCGCTGGAGTTCAAGCCGGGCACCACCCGCCTGACCCTGGGCATCGACGGCACCGAAACCTTCGACGTGGTCGGCGAGCGCACCCCGCGTGCCGAGCTCACCCTGGTCATCCACCGCCGCGACGGCCAGGACCTGATCGTGCCGGTCACCTGCCGCCTGGACAGCGACGAGGAAGTGGCGATCTACGAAGCCGGCGGCGTGCTGCAGCGTTTCGCCCAGGACTTCCTGGAAGGCGCCAAGGTGGCGTGATGCCGGGCTGAATGCCTGCCCCCGGCGTCCGGGGGCGGGCTTGTCCGACACCGGGGCAGGGCGCACACTGACTTGGCAAAAACTGCCAAAGGAGAGCTTCATGGCCACCATGAACATTTCGCTGACTGACCCGCTCAAGCAGTTCGTGGACGAGGAAGTGCGCGAAGGCGGCTACTCCAGTACGTCGGACTACGTGCGTGACCTGATCCGCCAGCGTCAGCGCAGCAAGGCTGAAGCGCTGCTCAAGCAGTTGATAGCCGAGGGGCTGGCATCGGGGCCTGCCGTTCCGGTGACAGCGGCTACATTCGAGCGGATGCGTCGCGAACTGACCGAAAGGATGGAGCGTGAAGGCGATTGAATGGAGGCCTCGGGCCGAAGCCGACGCAGCCGATGCCGCGCTGTGGTTCGCACGGCAGGGTGGCCTGGTGCTGGGTCGGCGCTTTCTCGCCGAGTTGGAGGCCACGCTTCAACGCATCGCGGTGTTTCCAGGCTCGGGTTCCACCCGGCACGCCGATCTTGCAGCACAGCTGCCGGTGCCTTTGCGCTTCATGCTGGTTCCGGGCTTCGAACGCTACCTCGTCTATTACCTCGATCTACCGGACCGCGTGGACATCATGCGTGTGTGGTGCGTTGATCGTGGCCTTGTCGCACTGATGCAAGACATTTCCTGAAATTCAAACGCGTGGATTCGACGATGACCTTCCTCCCGCAACTCCGTATTCCCGCCACCTACATGCGCGGCGGCACCAGCAAGGGCGTGTTCTTCCGCCTGCAGGACCTGCCCGAGGCCGCGCAGGTACCGGGCGCCGCACGCGACGCGCTGCTGATGCGTGTTATCGGCTCGCCCGATCCGTATGGCAAGCAGACCGACGGCATGGGGGGCGCCACCTCCAGCACCAGCAAGTGCGTGATCATTTCCACTGCCTCGGTGCCTGACCACGACGTGGACTACCTGTATGGCCAGGTCTCAATCGACACCGCCTTCGTCGACTGGAGCGGCAACTGCGGCAATCTCAGCACTGCGGTGGGTCCGTTCGCAATCGCCAACGGCCTGATCGATCCTGCCCGCGTGCCGCGCGATGGCCTGTGCACCGTGCGCATCTGGCAGGCCAACATCGGCAAGACCATCATTGCCCATGTGCCGATGCGCGATGGCGAAGTGCAGGAGATCGGCGATTTCGAGCTGGACGGCGTGACGTTCCCGGCGGCCGAGATCCAGCTGGAATTCATCGATCCGTCCGATGATGGCGATGCGGGTGCGATGTTCCCGACCGGCAATCTGGTCGATACCCTGGAAGTGCCCGGCGTGGGCAGCTTCGAGGTGACCATGATCACCGCTGGCATCCCGACGATCTTCCTCAACGCTGCCGATCTGGGCTACAGCGGCACCGAGCTGCAGCCGGCGATCAACGAAGACAAGGCCGCGCTGCAGAAGTTCGAGACCATCCGCGCCTACGGCGCCTTGCGCATGGGTCTGATCAAGAACCTGGAAGACGCGGCGACCCGCCAGCACACGCCCAAGGTGGCGTTCGTTGCACCGGCGCAGGACTATGTGACATCCAGCGGCAAGGCCATTCCGGCCTCGGCCATCGACCTGCATGCGCGCGCATTGTCGATGGGCAAGCTGCACCACGCGATGATGGGTACCGCCGCCGTGGCGATCGGCACCGCAGCAGCGATCCCGGGCACCCTGGTCAATCGCGCGGCCGGCGGCAGCGAACGCGAAGCGGTGACCTTCGGTCATCCCTCCGGCACATTGCGCGTGGGTGCGCAGGCGGCACTCGTTGACGGCCAGTGGACGGTGACCAAGGCGATCATGAGCCGCAGTGCCCGCGTGCTGATGGAAGGCAAGGTGCGGGTGCCGGCCGAGTAACCCGCAGGTCGGCGCTGGCATCACACGCTTCGGGAGATGCCAACCTTGGTTGGCATGGCATTGGCGCCGCCCGAGCGATGTCCAGCGCCAACCAAGGTTGGCGACTACCGGGATGCGCGGCCTGACCTGCCTTTCTGAAGAGGAGATCGACGATGTCTGACAGCCACACCCCATCCAACGAGCGTGCAGCGTGGGATGCGCTGCTGGTGGACATCGTCGACTACGTGCGCGATGCACGCATCGACTCACCGCTGGCGTTCCAGACCGCGCACCACTGCCTGCTCGACACGCTGGGCTGTGGCCTGGAGGCGCTGTCCTTCCCGGCCTGCAGCAAGCTGCTCGGTCCACTGGTGCCGGGCATCAGCGTCGTCAACGGCGCACGCGTGCCGGGTACGCACTACGTGCTGGATCCGGTGCAGGCGGCCTTCAACCTGGGCGCGATGGTGCGCTGGCTGGATTTCAACGACACCTGGCTGGCGGCCGAATGGGGCCATCCGTCGGACAACCTGGGCGGCATCCTTGCCGTCTGCGATTGGCTGGGTCGCAACGCGCAGGCCCTGCGCCGCACGCCGCCGACCGTGCACGACGTGCTGCTGGCGATGATCAAGGCGCACGAGATCCAGGGCGTGCTGGCCCTGCACAATTCCTTCAACCGCGTCGGGCTGGACCATGTGGTGCTGGTCAAGGTCGCTACCACCGCTGTGGTGGCGCAACTGCTCGGGCTGGATCGCGAACGCATGCTCAATGCGCTGTCGCTGGCCTGGGTCGATGGCCAGGCGCTGCGAACCTACCGGCATGCGCCCAACACCGGCTCGCGCAAGAGCTGGGCGGCCGGCGACGCGACCAGCCGTGGCGTGCGCCTGGCACTGATGGCAGCCAGCGGTGAGATGGGCTATCCCAGCGTGCTGAGCGCGCCGACCTGGGGATTTGAAGCGGTGTCGATGCATGGCAAGGCATTGACGCTGGGGCGAGCGCTGGGCAGCTACGTGATGGAGAACGTGCTGTTCAAGATCAGCTACCCGGCCGAGTTCCACGGCCAGACCGCGGTGGAGGCGGCGGTCACACTGCACCAGCAGTTGCGTGCGATGGGGCGACGGGTCGAGGACATCGCGCATATCGCGATCCGGACCCAGGAAGCCTGCATCCGCATCATCGACAAGCAGGGCCCGCTGCATAACCCGGCTGACCGCGATCACTGCGTGCAGTACATGGTTGCCATCGCGCTGCTATACGGGCGGCTGGTGGCCGAGGATTACGAGGACGACGTTGCCGCCGATCCGCGCATCGATGCGCTGCGCGCGAAGATGACCTGCCATGAAGACCCGCAGCTCAGCGCCGATTATCTGGACCCGGACAAGCGCAGCATCGCCAACGGCCTGAGCGTGCGCTTCACCGATGGCAGCGAACTGCCGGAGGTGCTGGTGGAATACCCGCTCGGCCACGCCCGGCGCCGCGAGGAAGGCATTCCGCTGCTGATGGACAAGTTCCGCCGGCACCTGGCCCATCGCTTCCCGACCGCCCAGCAGCAGCGCATCCTGGCCGCTTCGCTGGACCCGGTGGCGCTGGCGGCGATGCCGGTGACCGACTACGTGGACCTGTACCTGCCGGGGTAGCAACGCTTTGGTGGATCTGACGCCACGCCTGCTTGCCGGGCACGTGGCTCGGCTCGCTTTGGTAGGTGCCAACCTTGGTTGGCACGGCCGACGCCAACCAAGGTTGGCGACGACCGGACTGCCGGCCAACGGCCGGCACTACCCGCAGCTGGGGCAATTGCCGAATTCGCGTCAACACCTTGACGCGGCCTGCCTATAATGGCCGCCTCGATCAAGGAGTGACGACATGAGCGGTCCGGCACGGCGGAAGCGGTGGGGATGGGCGGCGGCGGTACTGGCAGGAGGCCTGTTGCTGGGCCTGGCCGGCTGCCGCAACGACAGCGGGCAGCTGCCCAAGGCCAGCGGTGAAGCCATCACCACCAAGGCCGAACAGGTGAAGGAATTCACCCTGCTGCGCGCCTACCCGGACCAGAAGAATGACGGCCTGTCGCTGGCGCTGGAGTTCTCGCGCCCACTGGTCGGCACCCAGGATTTCGACAAACTGGTGCGCTTCGAAGAGAAGGTTGGCACCGACGACAGCAGCTGGACGCTGTCCGATGACGGCCTGACCCTGCGCTACCCGTTCGTCGAGGCCGGCAAGGAGTTCAGCCTGGTGGTCTCGCCGGACCTGCTGGCCGCCGACGGCAGCCGCCTGGGCAAGGAACTGAAGCAGAAGGTGTTCAGCGGCGAGCTGAAGCCGGTGGTGGGCTTCGCCTCGCAGGGCAGCGTGCTGCCGGCCAAGGACAGCCGCGGCCTGCCGGTGGTGTCGGTGAACGTGCCCGAGGTCGACGTCGAGTTCCTGCGCGTGCGCGAGAAGGACCTGCCGACCTTCTTCAGCCAGTACCAGCGCGGTGGCCGCCGCGGCAGCTGGGAGTTGAGCAGCGACTACGAGCGCAGCCCGATCAACAAGCTGGCCGAGCCGGTCTACGTCAACCGCTTCATTCTTGGCGGCAAGAAGAACGAGCGGGTGCTGACCTACCTGCCGACCCAGGACATCAAGGAACTTCAGGAGCCGGGCCTGTACTTCGCCCTGCTCAAGCGCACCGGTGACTACGAAGGCGAGTTCGATACCGCGTTCTTCTCGGTCAGCGACATCGGCCTGCATACCCGCGCCTACAAGGACAAGATGTTCGTGCACACCGCCGGCCTCAAGGACGGTGCGCCGCTGAAGAGCATCGATCTGCGCGTGCTCGACGCCAAGGGTGAGGTGGTGCTGAAGGGCAGCACCGACGGCAATGGCAATGCGCTGCTGAACTACACCCTGGATGCCACCCACGTGCTGGTTGCCAGCACGGGCAAGGACACCAGCTTCCTGCCGTTCAACCAGCCGGCGCTGGACCTGAGCGAATTTGCCGTGGCCGGTCGTGACAATGCCTGGTTCGACGTTTACGCCTGGTCCGGCCGTGACCTGTACCGCCCGGGCGAGACCGTGCGTCTGTCTGCACTGCTGCGCGACAACGACGGCAAGCCGGTCAAGGCGCAACCGGTGTTCCTGCGCCTGAAGCAGCCCGACGGCAAGACCTTCCGCGAGACCCGCCTGCAGCCGGGCGAGCAGGGCTACATCAACTTCGAACAGGTCATTCCCGCTGAAGCGCCGACCGGGCGCTGGCAGGTCGAGTTCCGCACCGACCCGGCCAGCAAGGAAGCGATCCAGGGCATGACCCTGCGCATCGAGGAGTTCCTGCCCGAGCGCATGAAGCTTGACCTGGACAGCGCGCAGAAGACGCTGAAGCCGGGCGAGGACCTGCGCCTGCAGGCCAATGGTGCCTATCTGTACGGGGCACCGGCCGATGGCAACCGTTTCACCGCGCGCCTGGCGGTGGCCGCCGAGCAGAAGCCGGTGGACGGCCTGCCAGGCTACTTCTTCGGTGACCCGACCCTGCAGCTGCCGCGCGAAGCCAAGGACGTGATCGATACCACGCTGCCGGCCAATGGCCAGCTGCGTGAGGACGTGGCGTTGCCGGAAGAGGCGGCCAAGGCCAAGGCGCCAATTGCCGTGGTGCTGTCCGGCAGCCTGTATGAAACCGGTGGCCGTACGGTCACCCGCACCCTGAAGCGGGTGATGTGGCCGGCCAATGCGTTGGTTGGCGTGCGCCCGCTGTTCAACCCCGACGACGGCGCCGACTCCAACGGCAATGCGCGTTTCGAGCTGATGCGCGTGGATGCCGCCGGCACGCCGCAGCCGGCCAAGGGCCTGAAGATCACCCTGGTGCGCGAGCTGCGCGACTACCACTGGACCTTCAACGACAACCGCTGGGACTACGACTACACCCGCCGCTTCGAGAACAAGGAAACCCGCACCGTCGATGCCGGCAGCAGTGCGGTCGCCTTCGATTTCCCGGTGGAGTGGGGCGAGTACCGGGTGGACGTGTTCGATCCGTCCACCGGACTGACCAGCCGTTACCCGTTCCGCGCCGGCTGGAGCTGGGGCGATGACAACCGTGGCCTGGATGCACGGCCGGACAAGGTCAAGCTGGGCCTGGACAAGACCGGCTACAAGGCCGGCGACACGCTTGAGGTGACGGTGACCCCGCCGCATGCCGGCAAGGGCATCCTGATGGTCGAAACCGACCGCATGCTGTACGTGCAGGACATCGAGGCCAAGCCGGGCTCGACCTTCAAGATTCCGGTCACCGCCGACTGGGAGCGCCACGACGTCTACATCACCGCACTGGTGTTCCGTGGCGGCAGTGCGCCGAGCAAGATCACCCCGGCCCGTGCGGTGGGCGTGGTGCACGTGCCGATGGACCGCAAGGGCCGCACCGTGGCGGTCGGCCTGGCCGCGCCCAAGCAGATGCGCCCCGAGCAGGACCTGCCGGTGACGGTCAGCGCACCGCAGCTGGCCGGCAAGACCGCGCACGTCACCGTTTCGGCGGTGGACGTGGGCATCCTCAACATCACCCGCTTCCCGGTGCCCGATGCCGGTGCGCACTTCTTCGCCCAGCGTCGCCTCGGCATCGATGCCTACGACATCTACAGCCGGGTGATCGAGAGCTTTGACGGCGGTGCCGGCAAGCTGAAGTTCGGTGGCGACATGGCGCTGCAGGCGTTGCCGCAGGCCAAGCGCCCGACGGCGCGCGTGCAGACCGTGGACCTGTTCTCCGGCCCGGTGCAGCTCGACGCCAAGGGCATCGCCCGCATCCGCCTGAAGGTGCCGGACTTCAACGGCACCCTGCGCGTATCGGCACTGGTCTACAGCGATGACCAGTACGGCAAGCGCGACGTGGAGACCGTGGTGCGTGCGCCGATCCTGGCCGAAGCCAGCATGCCGCGCGTGCTGGCCCCGGGTGACCGCAGCACCGTGACCCTGGACGTGCAGAACTTCACCGGCAAGCCGGGCCAGTTCAACGTGAAGGTGGAAAGCGAAGGCCCGTTGAACCTGGGCGAGGGCAGCCGCAGCGTGCAGTTGAATGCCGATGCCAAGACCACGCTGAGCTTCCCGCTGTCGGCACGCGAAGGCCACAGTGTGGCCAAGGTGCGCGTGCGCGTGGACGGCAACGGCTTCAAGGCCGATCGCCGTTACGAGCTGCCGGTGCGTGCGGCGTGGCCGCAGGTGCTGCGTTCGCAGGTGCGCACGCTTGATCCGCTGGCGGCGGTCAGCCTCGACAACAGCCTGACCGATGGCCTGATGTCCGAGTCGGTGAATGCCCGCCTGCTGGTCAGCCCGCTGCCGCCGATCCCGTTCGCCAGCGCGCTGCAGGGCGCGTTGAACTATCCCTACGGGTGTGCCGAGCAGACCACCAGCAAGGGCTACGCCGCGCTGATCCTGGACCAGGCGACGTCGTCGATGCTCGGTGCTGACGGCCTGGATGCCAAGACCCGCCGCGAGCGCATGGAAGGCGCGTTCGGTCGCCTGGCGTCGATGCAGGTGGCCAATGGCAACTTCTCGATGTGGGGTGACGACGGCTACGTGAACCCGTGGCTGACCCCGTACATCACCGAGTTCCTGCTCGATGCCAAGGACGCCGGTTTCGCCGTGCCCGACAACGTGCTGCAGAAGGCGCTCAACCGCCTCAGCGAAGATCTGCTGTCCGGCGGCAACCAGTTCTACGGCCAGGACGACCGCGAGAAGCTGAAGTTCGCCAACCAGGCGTATTCGGGCTACGTGCTGGCCCGGGTCAATCGTGCGCCGCTGGGTACCCTGCGCACGCTGTACGACAACGAGCGCAGCAAGGCGGTTGGTGGCCTGTCGCTGGTCCATCTGGGCGTGGCGCTGTCGCTGCAGGGCGACGCCAAGCGCGGCCAGGCGGCGCTGGCTGCGGCCTTCGCCAAGTCCAGCAGCGAACGCCCGTCGTACTTCGGTGACTACGGCAGCGCCATCCGTGATGACGCGCTGATGATCGCGCTGACCCACGAAAACAAGCTGGCCAAGCCGGCCTGGGATGCACGTGCGGTTGATCTGGGCCGTGGCCTGGATGCGCGCCGCAATGCCGGCTGGATGTGGCTGAGCACGCAGGAACAGGTGGCGATTGCCCGCCTCGGCAAGGCGCTCGCCGCCAATCAGAAGGCGCTGGTGGCCGGTGAGCTGGTGATCGGCGGCAACACCGAAGCCATCGGCGAGCGCAAGCTGTTCGGCCGCAACTTCAGCGCCAGTGAGCTGGCCAGCGGCGTGCGCTTCACTCCGCAGGGGCAGCCGCCGATGTTCGCCAGCATCGACGTGGCCGGTATCCCGCGCAGCGCGCCGGCACCGGACAACAGCGTGCTGGGCGTCGAGCGCAGCTACTACGGCACCGATGGCAAGCCGTGGTCGCCGCGCCCGCTGAAGGAGGGCGAAGCACTGATCGTGCGCGTCACCGTCACCGCCGACACCACGATGCCGGACGCACTGCTGACCGACCTGCTGCCGGCGGGCCTGGAGATCGAGAACTTCAACCTGGGCGACGCCAAGCAGTGGGCCGACGTGGTGGTCGATGGCATCACCATCAGCGACCGCGGTGAAGCCGCCGACACCAAGCACGAGGAGTTCCGCGACGACCGCTATGTGGCTGCGCTGAAGCTCTCGCGTGGCAGCAAGGCCAACGTGTTCTATCTGGTGCGCGCGGTGACCCCGGGTACCTACTCGGTGCCGCCGCCGCTGGTGGAGGACATGTACCGGCCGCAGCTGCGCGGCGTCGGCCGCAGCAACCCGACCACGATCACGGTGGTGCAGCCGTGACCGCGCGGACGGGCCGCGACGGCGCGGCCCGTCCTGCTGGCAACCTGCAATGAAAGACGCAATGAAGACACTGCTGGCGGCCCTGCGCCGCCGGCTGCGGCCGCTGTGGCCGTGGCTGCGCTGGGGCACGGCAGCCACGCTGGCGCTGCTGCTGGTGCTGGATTTCGTCTTCCCGCCGCCGCTGCCGAAGCAGCGCGATACCAGCACCCTGGTGGTGGCTGCCGACGGCACGCCATTGCGCGCGTTTGCCGATGCCGAGGGCGTGTGGCGCTATCCGGCATCGATCGACAGCGTCTCGCCGCTCTATCTGCAGGCGTTGCTGACCTACGAAGACCGCTGGTTCTGGCGCCATCCGGGCATCAACCCGCTGGCGATCCTGCGTGCCAGCGGCCAGCTGCTGCGCGGCGGTCGTATCGTGTCCGGTGGCTCGACCCTGACCATGCAGGTCGCACGCATCCTTGATCCGCATACGCGTACGCCCTGGGGAAAGCTCAAGCAGATGCTGCGCGCGGTGCAGCTGGAAGTGCATCTGAGCAAGCAGCAGATTCTGGCCCTGTATCTGGAGCGCGCGCCTTACGGCGGCACCATCGAGGGCGTGGAAGCGGCCAGCTGGGCCTACCTGGGCAAGCCAGCGGCGCAGCTGTCGCATGCCGAGGCCGCGTTGCTGGCGGTGCTGCCGCAGGCGCCGAGCCGGCTGCGCCCGGACCGCCATCCGGAAGCGGCGCAGAAGGCGCGCAACAAGGTGCTGTCACGCATGGCCGAACTGGGTGCGTGGACAACGGAAGAAGTGGAAGACGCGCGCATCGAGAATGTGGTGGCGCGCTCGCTGCGGCCGCCACTGCATGCCGCACTGCTGGCGCAGCGGCTGCACTTGGCGCAGCCGGGCCAGGCACGCATCCAGAGCAGCATCGACATCGGACTGCAGCGCACGCTGGAAGAACGCGTGGCCAGCTATTTCTCGACGCTGCCCGAGCGCACCTCGGCCGCCCTGCTGGTGGTCGACAACCAGACCCTGCAGGCGCGTGCCTATGTCGGCACGCTGGCGTTCGGTGACCGCCAGCGGCTTGGCCACGTGGACATGGTGCAGGCCTGGCGTTCGCCGGGCTCCACGCTGAAGCCGTTCCTGTATGCGATGGCACTGGATGACGGCCTGATTCATTCGGAAAGCCTGCTGGTGGATGCGCCACAGAGTTTCGGCAGTTACCGTCCCGGCAACTTCGACATGGCCTTCAACGGACCGATCGGCGCTTCCAGTTCGTTGCGCCTGTCGCTCAACGTGCCCTCGGTGGATCTGTTGCAGCGGGTGGGCGCGGCGCGCTTTGCTGCGCGGCTTTCGCACTCCGGCATCCAGCTGCGCTTCCCGCCGGGCAGCACGCCCAACCTGTCACTGATCCTGGGCGGCACCGGCGCGCGCCTGGAAGACCTGGTCGGCGCGTTCGCCGCGCTCAACCGCAACGGCATCGCCGGCCGTGTGCGCTACACCGACGACGAGCCGATGATCCAGCGGCGCCTCGCTTCGCCTGGCGCAAGCTGGATCGTGCGCGAGATGCTGGAATCGAATCCGCGCCCGGGCTACAGCGTTGGTACGTTCGATGTCGGTGGCCGCCCGCGTGTGGCGTGGAAGACCGGCACCAGTTACGGGTACCGCGATGCGTGGGCGATCGGCAGCACCCGCCACTACACCGTGGGCGTGTGGGTGGGCCGGCCGGACGGCACGCCGTTGCCGGGCCAGTACGGCGCGGTCACCGCACTGCCGTTGATGTTCGAAGTGGTGGACAGCCTGCCGCGCCAGCGCGGCGATTCGGCTGCCGCACCGATGCCGGCCAGTGTCAGCCGGGAAGACATCTGCTGGCCCACCGGCGAACGCGCCGAGGGCCTGCCGGCGGCGCTGTGCCAGCGGCGGATGTCGGCCTATCTGCTGGACGGCGCGGCGCCGCCGACCTTCCCCGAGCGCGAGGCGCGGCGCTGGCAGCCGGGACGGCAGCGTTACCTGGCCGACGCGCGGACCGGTCTGCGTGTATCCGCTGATTGCCGTTTGCCGCATGAGGAAGTCGCGCGCGAGATCGCGCGCTGGCCGGCGTTGTTGTCCCCGTGGCTGCCCAAGGCCACGCGCGAGGCTTCGCAGCTGCCGGCGCTGTCGCCGGACTGCCGCGACGATGGGCGCGAAGCCAGTGTCGCGCTGCATGTGGACGGCCTCAATGATGGCGCCACGCTGGCGCGTGCGCCGAATTCGGAACATGGCGTGCGCTTGCAGCTGCGCGCGCTGGGCAGCGAGCAGACGGTGGACTGGTTGCTGGATGGACGCTGGATCGCGCAGACCCACGGCGCGCAGTTGATGCAGCGCGAGTTCGCCGATCCTGGCGCGCATACTCTGACCGCGCTGGCGGCAGATGGGGCATGGACGCAGGTGCGGTTCAACGTCCTGCGGTAGGTGCCGGCCTTGGTCGGTGCGCGGTCCAGCGTCAACGACACCGCCATGCTCTGGTAGGTGCCAACCTTGGTTGGCACGCGGCAAAGGCGCCCACCAAGGTGGGCATCTACCAGATCATTCCCCGATCCACCCATCCAGCAGGTCGGCAAACTCGTCGGCGTGTTCCTCTTCCTGCGCCAGGATCTCTTCGAGGATGCGCTTGGTGGTGGTATCGCGGTCGCCGATGAAGTTGATCATTTCGCGGTAGCTGTCGATGGCAATCCGTTCGGCCACCAGGTTCTCGCGGACCATGTCGCGCAGGTCGCTGCCTTCCTTGTATTCGGCATGCGAGCGTGCGGTCAGCGTGTCGGGGTTGAGATCCGGCTCACCGCCGAGCTGCACGATACGCTCGGCCAGCTTGCCGGCATGCGCCTGTTCCTGCTGTGCATGCTCGAGGAATTCGGCCTTGACCGCGTCGGCCAGCATGCCCTTGGCCATGAAATAGTGCCGGTAGTAGCGCAGCACGCACACGTACTCGGTGGCCAGTGCGTCGTTGAGCAGCTTGATCACCACCTTGCGGTCGGCGCTGTAGCTGTCGGTGATAGCCCCGTCTTCGATGTTGTGCCGGGCGCGTTCGCGCAGGGTCTTGCGGTCACTGATGCCGGGAACCTCTGCGGCAGGCTTTGCGGCTTTGGCTGGCTTGCTGGACATGGCTGGCCGTTTCCTTTTGCGGTGGGAGATCAGGTGGGCAGGTGCTCCAGCACGTACTCGGCCGAAGACACCTCGAACTGGCCGGGCTCTTCGATCCACGTCGCGCGGACCACGCCGTCGACCACGTACAGGGCGAAACGGCGCGAGCGGATGCCCATGCCCGAGGCGCTGGCGTCGAGCTCCAGGCCGAGCGCGCGGGTCAGTTCGGCATTGCCGTCGGACAGCATCAGCAGGCCGTCGGGCACGCTTTGGTCGGCAGCCCAGGCCTTCATCACGAACGGGTCGTTGACGGCCATGCAGTAGACATCGATGCCGCGCTGGCGGAAGTCCTCGAATTTCTCGACGTAGCCGGGCAGGTGGCGCGCCGAGCAGGTCGGGGTGAACGCGCCGGGCACGGCGAACAGCACCACCTTGCGCGCATCGAACAGCGAATGCGTATCAAGTGTTTCGATGCCCTCGCGGATGCGCTTGAGGGTCACTTCCGGAATGCGGTCGCCGACATGGATGGTCATGGGGAACTCCTCGCTGGGGCAGGCTAGTGGGCCGGATGGGACAGGGGCGTCAAGACATTGGAAAACCCGTGTGCAGGCCCCATCTTCAGGCTTTGCGGCGGGGGCTTCCAGCCACAGCCTGGGGCATCGGCATGGCAGTCGCATTGCGCAGGATCAGTCGGCCTCACCGGGGCCGCACGAGGCGCGGCGTAGCATCGCCGGCGCGTAGAATGAACCCGGGGCGGCGCCACCGGCGCGGCCGAAGCAGATCGAGGTAGCTGGATGGAATTCAAGGATTACTACGCCACCCTGGGGGTGGAACCGAGCGCGGGCGAGGCGGAGATCAAGACCGCCTACCGCCGGCTGGCACGCAAGTACCACCCGGACGTCAGCAAGGAGGCCGGGGCCGAGGACAAGTTCAAGGCGGTCAACGAGGCCTACGAGGCGCTGCGCGACCCGGAAAAGCGCGCGGCCTACGACCAGCTGCGCGCACAGGGCTATCGCCCGGGCGAGGAGTTCAACGTACCGCCGAACTACGGCGGTGCCGGTGGCTTCAACTTCGAGGAAGTGTTCGGCGGCGGTGGCCCCAATGGCGGCTTCAGCGACTTCTTCGAGAGCCTGTTCGCGCGCCAGCGTGGCGGTGGCGGCGCTGGTCCGGGCCCGGGGTTCAGCAGCCAAGGTCATGCACCCAACCGCGACACCCGCGCCAAGCTGTCGGTACCGCTGGAAGCGGCCTACAGCGGCGACAGCCTGCGCATCACCGTCAACGGCAAGCAACTGGATGTGCGCGTGCCCAAGGGCATCCGTCCGGGGCAGGTGATCCGCCTGGCGGGGCAGGGCAACCATGGTGGCAACCTCCTGCTGGAAGTGGAATACGCCGCCCACCCGCAGTTCGAGGTTGATGGCCGCAACATCCTCTATACGCTGCCGGTCACGCCGTGGCAGGCCGCGCTGGGCACCAGCATCAGCGTGCCGACCCTGGGTGGTGCGGTGGAGCTGAAGATTCCGGCCGATTCCGATGCCGGCCGCAAGCTGCGCCTGCGCGGCCGTGGCCTGCCGGGCAACCCGGATGGCGACCAGATCGTCGAGATCGAGATCGTGGCCCCGGCCGCGACCGACGAGGCGCAGAAGAAGGCCTATCGCAACCTGGCCAAGGCGTTCGGCGAGTCAATCTGACAGGCCGGAGGAGCGCCGGCGGCATGCGCCGTCGGCGAGACAATCTGAGATGGATCCTGGTGGGTGCGGGCCTTGGTCCGCACGCCTTTCGGTAGTGCCGGCCGCTGGCCGGCAATTTCATCCTTCTGGATGATGATGCGCGGTTGCCGGCCAGCGGCCGGCACTACGAAGCAAAAGCGTGCCAACCAAGGTTGGCACCTACCGCAGTGGTGGGCCAACCAAGGTTGGCACCTACCGAAGTGGTGGGCCAACCAAGGTTGGCACCTACCAGGGCGGGCTCAGCCCTGCCCGGCGAACACGCGCTCCAGCACTTCGGACAGTTCGTCCTCCGAGAACGGCTTGGTGATGTAGGCCTTGGCGCCCTGGCGCATGCCCCACATGCGGTCGGTGTCCTGGTCCTTGGTGGTCACCAGGATCACCGGGATATGCCGGGTCGCCTCGTCGCGCGCAAGCGTGCGGGTGGCCTGGAAGCCATTGAGGTTGGGCATCACCACGTCCATCAGGACCAGGTCGGGCAGCTCGGCCTTGGCGGTTTCGACCCCGGCGGCGCCATCGGTGGCGGTCAGGATCTGGTGCCCGAGCTTCTCGACGATGCGCTGTATCCCCAACAGCTGCGACGGTGAGTCGTCGACGATCAGAATGCGTGCCATGTTGTTCCCCATGTAATGCCCGCAGTGTAGTGCGGGCACATTACTGGCGGGAGGGCCGCGTCTGCCGTCCGTCGCCTGCCTGCGACGTTCAGTCGATCCGCACCACGGTGCGGCCCAGCGAACCGCCCGCCAGCATCCGCTCGAACACGGCGGGAAGACCATCGAGACCGACTTCGGCGGTGCAGATGCGGTCCAGCTGCCGCGGCTTCCAGTCGCTGCCCAGTCGCGACCACACTTCTTCGCGCAGCCCGCGCGGTGCATTGGCCGAAGACACGCCGAGCAGCGAGACGCCGCGCAGGATGAACGGCATCACCGTCATGTCCAGCGTCGGACTGGCTGCCAGACCGGCACTGACCACGTTGCCATAGGGCACGGTCTGCGCCAGCAGGCTGGCCAGCATGTCGCCTCCGGCATTGTCGAGGCCTCCGCCGAAGCGGGCCGACTGCAGCGGGGCGGTCTCGGAGAGTGCCTGGCGCGGCAGCACCTCGGTGGCGCCGATGGCGTGCAGGAAGTCGGTCTGGTCGGGCTTGCCGCTGATCGCGTGCACGGTATAACCGGCCCGGCTGAAGATCGACAGCGCCAGCGCGCCAACGCCTCCGCTGGCGCCGGTCACCGCCAGCGGGCCGAGCTCCGGGGTCTGCCGGTTGTCCTGCATGCGCAGCAGGGCCAGCGCCGCGGTGAAGCCGGCGGTGCCCAGCACCATCGCTTCGCGCGGGGTCAGCCCGGCCGGCTGGGCGATCACCGCGCGGGATTCCAGCCGCACGTACTGGCTGTAGCCGCCGTCACGGGTCTCGCTCAGGCCGCAGCCGGTGGCCAGCACGGCGTCGCCTTCACGCCAGTCCGGGTCGGTGCTGGCGACCACGATACCGGCCACGTCGATGCCGCCCACCAGCGGGAAACGGCGCAGGATCCTGCCTTTGCCGGTGCCGGCCAAGGCATCCTTGTAGTTGACCGAGGACCAGTGGGCGCGGATCAGCACCTGGCCGGGGTTGAGGTCTTCGATCTTGAGCTGGACCAGGCCACTGCGGTAGCCAGCGTCGTCGTTTTCGATGCGGAAGGCGGTGAACGGGGTGGTGGGGGCCATCGGCGTTGCCTGACTTCGAGGAAAACGCCACCTTACCCCGTCGCCCCCCTTTCGATCCTGCCGATCCGCCCCATCTTGTATGATCGGTGATGGTTTCACGGCTGGTGGTGCGGGAAGGGCCCGCGCCGCAGCCCAAATCTTGATGGAGCGTGCATGGCCTGGAATACACCCGGCGGCAACAAGGGCGGACAAGGCCCCGAGGACAATCGACGCGGGCCCTTCGGGTCGCGCGGCGGTGGCAATGGTGGTGGCTGGGGCGGACTGCCCGGGCCGCTGAAGGACCTGTTCGACGGTGGCATCGTGCGTTGGGTGGTGGCAGCCGTGGTGTTGCTGGTGCTGTTCTCCAGCTTCCAGCTGATCGGCGAACAGCAGCGTGGCGTGGTGCTGCGCTTCGGCCAGTTCTCGCGCATCCTGCAGCCCGGCCCGAACTTCAAGCTGCCGTGGCCGATTGAATCGGTCACCAAGGTCAACGCCACCGAGATCAAGACCTTCTCGATCCAGGTGCCGGTGCTGACCCGCGACGAGAACATCGTCAACGTCTCGCTGAACGTCCAGTACCGCATCGACGACCCGCAGCAGTACCTGTTCGGCACGGTCGATGCCAACCAGGTGCTGGAACAGTCGGCGCAGAGCGCGGTGCGCGAGGAAGTCGGTCGCGCCGACCTCAACGCGGTACTGAACAACCGTGGCCCGCTGGCCGTGGCTGCCGAAGAGCGCCTGCAGGCGCTGCTGAAGGCGTTCAAGACCGGCCTGACCGTGACCGGCCTGACCCTGCAGGACGCCCGTCCGCCGGAAGAGGTGAAGCCGGCCTTCGACGAGGTCAACGGTGCCCAGCAGGTCAAGGAACGCCTGATCAACGAAGCCCAGGCCTACGCCGCCAAGGTCGTACCGGAAGCCCGAGGCCAGGCCTCGCGCGCCCGTACCACCGCCGAAGGCTACAAGCAGGCCGTGGTGTCCAAGGCCGAGGGTGACGCGCAGCGCTTCAGCCTGTTGCAGGCCCAGTACAAGGACGCCCCGGAAGTGACCCGCAAGCGCCTGTGGCTGGAGACCGTGCAGCAGGTGCTGAGCGAGAACCGCAAGGTGATCGGTGGCGATGGCCGCCAGCTGATCTACGTGCCGATGACCGGCGATACCCGTCCCACCACCTCGGCTCCGCCGGGGGTGACCAACCCGGAGGTGGTGATGCCGTCGTTGCCGGGCGCAACGGTGGAACAGTCCCGTGATCCGGGCCGGCCGGTGGGCCGCCCGACCGGGCGACCGAGCGGCCGTGAGGAGGGCAGCCGATGAAGAGTCCTATCTGGATCGCCGTGATCGTGGCGGTGGTGCTGGGCCTGCTCGGCTCGGTGTACGTGGTCCGTGAGGACCAGACCGCCATGGTCCTGAACCTGGGCAAGGTGGTGCGTTCGGACATCAAGCCGGGCCTGCACTTCAAGGTGCCGGTGGTGGAAACGGTGAAGGTCTTCGACCGCCGCTTCCAGGTGCTCGACACCGCCCCGGCGCGTTACTTCACCGCCGAGCAGAAGGACGTCAGCGTCGACTTCTTCGCCATCGGCTACATCTCCAACGTGGGTGACTACTTCCGTGCCACTGGCGGCGATCCGCGCATCGCCAATGCCCGACTGGCACCGATCATCACCGACTCGCTGCGCAACCAGATCAACTCGCGCACCCTGCAGCAGCTGGTCTCCGGCGACCGCAGCGAGCTGATCGCCGAGCAGCTGAAGGGGATCAACGAAGCGGTGGCCGGCCTCGGCATGCAGATGATCGACCTGCGCATCAAGCAGGTGGACCTGCCGACCGACAGCCAGGTGATCAACGACGTGTATGAGCGCATGCGCGCCCAGCGCAAGCAGGAAGCCGCCAAGCTGCGCGCCGAAGGCGAGGAGCAGTCGCTGACCATCCGCGCCCAGGCCGACCGTGACAGCACCGTGCTGATCGCCGAAGCCGAGCGTGATGCCCAGCGCCTGCGTGGTGAAGGCGATGCCGATGCGGCCCGCATCTACGGCAAGGCCGGCTCGGCCGATCCGTCGTTCTATGCGTTCTACCGCAGCCTGGAGGCCTACCGTGGCTCCATGAGTGACGGCAACGGCGTGATCGTGCTCGACAAGAACGACCCGTTCCTGCAGTACCTGAAGAACGACCGCTGAGGTCGCAGGGCAGTACCCCACGGGGCCCGGCCAGATGCCGGGCCCCGTGCTTTTTCCGGAGTCCCCCATGAAAGATCTGTTCGCCGCCGTCTGCCTGGTGGCGGTGCTGGAAGGCCTGTTCCTGTTCGTCGCGCCGTTTGCCTGGAAGCGCATGGTCGAGCGCCTGTTGGACCTGCCCAGCCCGGCCCTGCGCAGCTTCGGCGGGCTGGTGCTGCTGGCCGGCCTGAGCCTGCTGTGGTGGGTGCGGCATTGAAAGGGTAGTGCCGGCCGCTGGCCGGCAACCTGGGATTGCCGGCCAGCGGCCGGCAAGACCGGGGAGGCGCCTGACCGGCCGGTGAAGCCGTCCATCGGAAAGGTGGCAGCGGACCCCGGAAACCCGGATAATGCACAAAAGCCGGACGGGCCTCCCCGTTCGGCTTTTTCCGTGTCTGGGCCTTCCATCGCCGGCCGCTCCCCGTTTGGAGCCGCCCTCCAGGTGCTGGCCAGCCCCGCCACGGTTCAACCGTCCGCGGCCCCGATGGCCGCAACATATGAGGAGCCCGTCATGGGTCAGTCTGTCGTAGTTTTGGGTGCCCAGTGGGGCGATGAAGGCAAGGGCAAGATCGTTGATCTGCTCACTGAGGAAATCGGCGCCGTCGTGCGCTTCCAGGGCGGCCACAATGCCGGCCACACCCTGGTCATCAATGGCAAGAAGACCGTCCTGCACCTGATCCCGTCGGGCATCCTGCGTGACGATGCGCTGTGCCTGATCGGCAACGGCGTGGTGATCTCGCCGGCCGCGCTGCAGAAGGAAATCGCCGAGCTGGAAGCCTCCGGCGTCGAAGTGCGTTCGCGCCTGAAGATCTCCCCGGCCGCGCCGTTGATCATGCCGTACCACATCGCCCTGGACCAGGCGCGCGAGCGCGCTGCCGGCGGCAAGGCGATCGGCACCACCGGCCGTGGCATCGGCCCGGCCTACGAAGACAAGGTGGCGCGTCGCGGCATCCGCATCGCCGACCTGCATTACCCGAAGCAGCTGGAAGAGCTGCTGCGTACTGCGCTGGATTACCACAACTTCGTGCTGACCAAGTATCTGAACACCGATGCGGTCGATTTCCAGAAGACCTTCGACGAAGCGCTGGCCTTCGGCGAATACGTGCAGCCGATGAAGTCCGACGTGGCCGGCATCCTGCACGACCTGCGCAAGCAGGGTAAGCGCGTGCTGTTCGAAGGCGCGCAGGGTGCGCTGCTGGACATCGACCACGGCACCTACCCGTACGTCACCAGCTCCAACACCACCGTTGGTGGTGCGCTGGCCGGTTCCGGCGTCGGCGCCGATTCGATCGACTACGTGCTGGGTATCGCCAAGGCCTACGCCACCCGCGTC
Organism: Stenotrophomonas maltophilia; assembly: GCF_002138415.1. Classification (NCBI taxonomy): domain Bacteria; kingdom Pseudomonadati; phylum Pseudomonadota; class Gammaproteobacteria; order Lysobacterales; family Lysobacteraceae; genus Stenotrophomonas; species Stenotrophomonas maltophilia. Next base: position 3,418,756 of record NZ_CP015612.1, on the reverse strand, counting down.
GGCGGCGGCCCGTTCCCGACCGAGCTGGACGACGAAGTCGGCCAGGGCATCCGTGACCGCGGCGCCGAGTATGGTGCCTCGACCGGCCGCCCGCGTCGTTGCGGCTGGATGGACATCGTCGCGCTGAAGCGCGCCGTGGCCATCAACGGCATCAGCGGCCTGTGCATCACCAAGCTGGACGTGCTGGATGGCATGGAAAAGCTGAAGGTCTGCATCGCCTACGAATACAACGGCAAGCGCACCGAGTACGCGCCGCTGGACGCACAGGGCTGGGAAGACTGCACCCCGGTGTACCTGGAGTTCCCGGGCTGGAGCGAGAACACCCACGGCATCACCAACTGGGACGAGCTGCCGCCGGCCGCACGTGCCTACCTGCGTTCGCTGGAAGAGCTGGCCGGCTGCCCGATCAGCATCGTCTCCACCGGCCCCGACCGTGACCACACCATGGTCCTGCAGGATCCGTTCGCCTGAGGTAGCACCGGGCGCTGCCCGGCGTAGGTGACAGGAAAAGCCCCGCGCAAGCGGGGCTTTTTCGTTACTGTGTGGCCAAGGCCAGTGGGGAAGCGACGCGATGACCAGGATGTCAGCGTGAAAGGCGAGACGATCGTGCGGATCACCCTGTGGGTGCTGTGGAGCCTGTGGGGCATCGCCTGCCTGGTACTGGTGCTGGGTGCGACTGCCAATGCCCTGGCGTCGCGCACGCAGACGGTGCCGTTGGTGCTGAGTCCTGGCGCAACCGCCCAGATAGCCGTCTACCGCCTCATCGATGACCAACTGCGCCTGCGCCTGCGCCTGCGCTATGCCGCAGACGGTACTGAGGCTGACCCTGAAGTGCTGCTGCGCATCGAGACTCCCACTGATCATGGAGACTTCCGCGCAGGAGAGCGTTCGGGAGTGGCCGGGCAGCGCATCAACCGCAGACTGGCATCGGTTGAGTCCAGCGGCCTCATGGCGTCCTACTTTGGCTATGGCCGCGGCGACGCATTGCCACGCGGCCGCTCATGGCTACGGGTAACCGTGCTGGAGGTGGACCCGGCGCTGGCGGGGCGCGCGGCAGACATCGAGCTGCAGCCACCGCTGGATCTGCTGAAGCTGACCGACCTGGACTACCTCTGGCTGTGGCCGTTCTTCTTCTGGAAGGTGGCGGCACTGTTCCTGCTGATTCCAGGGGCTGCGTTGGCTGTCTTTACTCTGGTGGTGCGGCGCTGGCAGCGCCGGGCATCAATGCCGCCGACTTCAGCAGGGGATAGGGATTGATCGACACTCCCTTCCACCACTGTTTCTCCGGCCCCAGCACATGCACCTCGAAATGCAGGTGCGGGGCATCGGCGCTGGCGTTGCCGGTGCTGCCGACGTAGCCGATCACTTCACCGCGCTTGATCACCTGTTTTTCGGCCAGGCCATCGGCATAGCGCTGCAGATGCGCGTAGTAGTAACACCAGCGCCCACTGGGCTCGAACTGGTAGATCGTCAGGCCGCCGCGTTCGCTGTTGAACAGTTTTTCCACCGTGCCGTCGGCCACCGCCAGGACCGGCGTACCGGCATCGGCCATGATGTCGATGGCATCGTGCACGCGGCCTTCGCTGCGTGCATCGGTGAACGTATCGCGCAGCTGGGAGGTCAGGATGCCCTGCACCGGCAGCAGCAGACCGGACGGCGCATCCGCAGCCTGCGCGACTGACGGCGCGACCCTGGCGGCAGGGGCGGTTGCGGGTGGCGCTACAGATTCCTTCGCCGGCGCCGCAGTCACTGCCGGCTGCGCTTGCGGCAGCGGGGCGGGTACCGGATCACCCGCATCGCGGTGTAGCCACCAGCCTGCACCCAGCCCCAGCAGAACGCCAAGCACGATCAGTTGCGAAAGGCGCATCGGCTCACTCCTGCATCACCACGGGTACCGAGGTATCCACGGCATCGGCCACGCGCAGCGCGTCCCAGTTGGTCATGCGCACGCAGCCATGCGATTCGGTCTTGCCGACATGGCCGGGTACCGGCGTGCCGTGCAGACCGTAATGCGGCTTGGACAGGTCGATCCAGACCCGGCCCACGGGATTGTTCGGGCCCGGTGGCAGGGTGGCCTTCTTTTCGCCCTTGCGGGCATCCCAGAACAGCTTCGGGTTGTAGTGGAACGGCGGGTCGCGGTACACGCCGAGAATCTTCCATTCGCCGATCGGCAGCGGATCGTGCTGGCTGCCCGAAGACACCGGTACCTGCGCGATCACCTTGCCCGCCGCATCAAGCAGCTGCAGAGTGGAATCGGATTTGTCGACCACCACCTTGGCCGCCTTCGGCAGCGGCGCCGGGGTGATGTTCGGCACCTGGATGCGGCTGCCGGGCTTGCCCAGGTCGACGCCGGGGTTGAGCGCCTTCAGTAGTTCCGGCGAGGCATGGAAGCGCTCGCCGAGCCATTCCTCCACGCTGCCGTAGCCCAGCGCCTTCAGTTTGGCCTGTGCGGCCGGTCCATTCGGAACCGGCTGGAACGGGCCGGCCACGTCCTCGGCGGTCAACGTGTAACTGGCAAGCGGTGTGGTCGCATCGGCCTGCAGTGCCTTCCAGGTGACGTCGTCCAGCTCTCCGCTCACTGTCAGGCCGTGGGCTGCCTGGAAGCCTGCCACGGCCCGGCGCTGATTGCTGCCGACTTCACCATCGATCTCGCCCGGGGAGAAATTGGCACGATCCAGGAGCACCTGGGCGTGCAGCGGCGAGCGCGCCGCGGTATCGGGTCCGGCCTTCTCGGCAATGGGCTCCGGCAGCTGGGCCGGCGGCGGCACCTGCGCGAAGGCGGGGGACATCAGCAAGGACAGGGCGAGCAGGGCGGGGCGGTGTACGGGCATGGAGATCTCCGGCAGATGGCAGCTCCACCCTGCCCGGAGAGGCTGCGCAGCCCCCGTGAACGCAACCTGATGCTGGCATGAGCAGGGCAGCCCTGGCGTGGCCCGGTCCCTTGTCGCAGAAGCGCCGTGCGCCGCATCACCAAGGTGAACGGCTGCCGACGCCCGTGCACGTTGCCGATCAAGAATGCCGGGGGCGCGGCCGATAGGGGCGCATCCCCCCGTTTTGGATGTACCGATGAACTACTTGAGGAATGTCAGGGTTGCCTGGCGTCTTGGGCTGGGCTTTGGCCTGCTGTTGTTGCTGGTTGCCGCCGTGGTGGCCACCGGCGCCACCGCCAGTGTCGTGCAGAAGCGCGCGATGCAGCAGGTGGTCGACGTCAGCGTGGCCAAGGTGCGCCTGTTGTCGCAGATGCTCGACGCCAACAACCAGATGATGGTGGTGCGTCGCGAAATGCTGATCCGCCAAGGCGAAGACCGCGGCCACGATGAGCAGCGCATCGCCGACCTGGTCAAGCGCTATGAGGCCAGCTGGACCGCCTACCAGGCGCTGCCCAGTGACGCCGACGGCAAGGCCATCGCCGAAACCATCGCGGCCAAGCGTGCCATTGCGCGCCCGCTCAACAAGCAGACCAGCGAACTGATGGAGCAGGGCGATTACCCGGGCGCCGTGGCGCTGACCCTGGGCCCGGTGCAGGAAGCGGCCAATGGCTGGAACAAGGCGCTGTCCGATGGCGTGGACTTCGAAGAGAAGGAAAGCCGTGATGCCGCCGCCGAGGCGATCCGCCTGGGTGAGCGCAGCCTGCTGCAGTTGCTGGTGCTGGGCGGCGTCGCGCTGCTGGTGGGCATCGGTGCCTCGGTGATGATCGGCCGCAGCCTGACCGGCCCGCTGGCCCGTGCGGTGAACCTGGCCGAACGCCTGTCCAAGGGACAGCTGGACCAGGAGTTCCGCCTTGGCGGCCGCGATGAACTGACCCAGCTGGGTGAAGCCATGGCCAGCGTGCGCCAGAGCGTGCAGGCGGCGATCGGCGCACAGCTGCAGATGGCCGAACAGCACGAGGCCGGTGCGATCCGTTATCGCATGGACGCCAGCGCCTTCCCCGGCGATTTCGGCCGCATGGTGCAGGCCACCAACAGCCTGGTCGAATCGCACGTGCAGGTGGAACTGCTGATGGCTGAAGTGATGCAGCGTTACGCCATCGGTGACCTCAGCCGCGACCTGCCGGACTACCCGGGCGAGAAGGGCACGCTGACCCGCACCCTGGCCGCGGTGAAGCAGAGTCTGATGGCGATCAACGCGCAGATCGATGAATTGGCCCGTGCCGCGCGCGCCGGTGATTTCAGCATGCGTGGCGATGCCGCTGCGTTCCAGTACCAGTTCAAGGCGATGGTCGAACACCTCAACGGCATGATGGCCAGTTCGCAGGCCAGCATCGCCGATGTTTCCGACGTGCTGCGCGCGATCTCGCACGGTGACCTGACTGCACGCATGGACGGCGAGTACGACGGCGTGTTCGCCCGTATGCGCGACGACGCCAACACCACCACCGCTCAGCTGACCGGCATCGTGCGGGGCATCCAGGTGGCTGCCGACAGCATCAACAACGCGGCACAGGAACTGGCCGCCGGCAACAACGACCTGTCGCGCCGCACCGAGCAGCAGGCCGCCAATCTGGAAGAAGCAGCGGCATCGATGGAGGAACTGACCTCCACCGTGCGCCAGAACGCCGAGCTGGCGCGTCAGGCCGACAGCGAAGCGCATTCGGCTGGCGCCGCGGTGCGCGAGACCGAGCAGGCGATGGCACAGATGGCGTCGGTCATGGGTGAGATCGACCAGTCTTCGGCACGCATTTCGGAGATCTCAACGGTGATCGACGGCATCGCGTTCCAGACCAACATCCTGGCGCTGAATGCTGCGGTGGAAGCCGCACGTGCGGGTGAGCAGGGCCGCGGTTTTGCCGTGGTCGCCAGCGAAGTGCGCACGCTCGCGCAGCGTGCCGGTGTCGCCGCCAAGGAGATCAAGGAGCTGATCGAAGACGCCGCTGCCAAGGTGAAGAGTGGCCTGGCGGTGACCGTTGAATCGGAAGCCGCGATCGCGCGCGTGGCCCAGGCCAGTTCGCGTACCACGCAGTTGATGAGCGACATCGCCGCAGCCAGCAAGGAGCAGGCGGCCGGCATCGAGCAGGTCAACCAGGTGGTGGTACAGATGGACCAGGTAACCCAGCAGAACGCCGCCCTGGTGGAAGAGGCCACCGCTGCCAGTCGGGCGCTGGAAGAGCAGGCGCATGCACTGACCACGTCGGTGTCGGTGTTCCAGCTGGAGCAGGGCGCGCGCATGACCATCATGCCCGCGCGGGCGGCGTAAGCAACCCGCAACTGGATGTTGGATGACGCCCTGCATGCGATGCCCCGCATGCAGGGCATCGCATGCACGCAACCGATCGGTGCCGCCGGCTAGCGGCCGCGCGCGGAGCGTTCGATCAGCCAGCCGGCTGCATACAGCAACAGTAGTGTTGGCGGAACCAGCACTGCATACGCGGTCGACCAGGGTTTGCCGTACAGCAGGCTGCCTGCGCCGATGGCATCGAGTGCAGCAGACTGCAGGGTGATGGGGAGCGACATCAGGATATAGGCCCCCTTCGGGTCCGCATCCGACTGCGCGCCGTGAACCAGCCATGCGGTCAACAGCAGGTAGACCACGCAAAGCGCAAGACCGGTCCAGCTCAGTAATCGCCGCATCTTCATCCGCACGCCTCCGTTCAACGGACGTCGAAGCGAGCCTGCAGAGGCAGGCTCACATTCCGCAGCAGATCCCTGACCACCACCTGCGCAGTCCACGTGCCTTTCGGATCACTGGCCTCGGCCACGAACTTCAGGTGCAGGTTGGTCATGTACAACAGGGTTGGTGGGCCGGGCAGGGCAGCGGTGAAACAGGGAACATCGCGTTCGTCGATGCTGGTGCTGCCGTCCGGGCGCAGCATGCGCAGATCGCAGTGCACCTTGGGTACGCGGTTCTCATCCAGTTGCGGGTTGGACAGGAATGTCAACAGGAACAATTCACCGCCCGGGTGGACTTCGTCGGCCTGGGTAAAATCGGGAGTGGTCTCTGGTGGGGTCTCCCACTTGGCCTGCCAGTCGGCATCGGAGGTGACCAGCAGCGATGCAGCAAAGCCACCGCTGGATTTCATGGCATCGGTCTCCGGCATTGCCTTGCCTTCCCCGTTTATCCAGCCATCGTTGGCGGAACTGTTCAGTGGCAGCATCATGGCCATCATGGCCAGCGCGTAGGTCCATCGCATCAGAGGCTCTCCTTGGCAGCCGCGTCCCGCGGCAGAGCGGGGAGTATCGCTCAACCTTGACCGGCAAAGCAGCAGGAGAGCCGGAGCAGAGATACCGTTGCCTGCCGATGTGGGCGATGCTTGCCAGCAAAGGAGGTGACATGGGAATCGGGAGCGAGGAACAGCCGGGCTGTGATCCAGCATCGGTCGCGCCGCGGCGGGTGCTGATGCTGCCCGGCCTGGATGGCTCCGGTAGGCTGTCGACCCCGTTTCTGTCAGCACTCCAGGCTCATGGGCTGACGACGCAGGCGATTACGCTGCCTGCGCAGGGCGGGCAGGATCACGCCACGCTAGCCCAACAGCTGTGGTCGCAGCTGCCCGGGCATCCCTTCATCCTGCTTGCCGAGTCCTTCTCGGGCCCGTTGGCGGTTGAACTGGCCACGCGACAGCCCGCCGGGCTGCGCGGACTGGTGCTTGCCGCGACCTTTGCGCGTCGGCCGGTGCCATTGCCGGCAGCCAGCGCAGCCCTGCTGACGCCGGCTTGGCCTCTGCCTCCCCTGGCGTTGCTGGCGCGCCTGCTGCTGGGGCGGTGGTGCACCCGCGAGCACATGACGATGCTGCGCGATGCGCTGGCCCGAATTCCGGCGACCACATTGCGGCAACGCGCCGCAGCCACCCTGCGGGTCGACGTGCGCGCATTGCTGCCGGCAATCGACGTGCCGACGCTGTGCCTGCACGCGTGCCATGACCGCCTGCTGTGGCCGCCCAGCGTGGCAGAACTGCAGGCCCTTTTGCCGGATGCCCGGCATGTTTCGCTGGAAGGGCCGCATCTGCTGCTGCAGGCACGCGCCGACGCAGCCGCAGCCGAAGTTGCCGCGTGGATGAGGACGCTGTCGCCCTGATCGAAGGACTCAGCCGCGCGCGCGGGTACGCGCGGCCTTCTTCGCCGCCACCTTGCGCACGGCCTTCTTCGCCGCACGTGTCTTCGCCGCCTTCTTCGCTGCAGCACTGCGCGAGGCGGCTGTACCGGCCTTCTTGGCCGCTGTCTTCTTTGCGGTTTTCTTGGTGGCTGTCTTGCGAGCCGGTGCCTTCTTTGCCGCCGCCTTCCTGGCTGTCGTCTTCTTCGCAGGTGCCTTCTTCGCTGCCGTCGCCTTGGTCGTGGCCTTCTTTGCCGCCGACTTCCTGGCAGGCGCCTTCTTGGCAGCCGTCTTGCGAGTCGCCTTCTTCGTACCCTTGCGCGCGCTGCCGCTACGCTTGCCGCCGCCATCCTGTTTGTTCACGGTAGCCCAGGCAATACGCTCGGCCGTGCCTTCGCTGGCACCGCGCTCGCGCTCGCTTTCCTCGATGTGTTCGGCCTGGCGCTTTTGTTTGTCGGTATATGCGGATTTGTCACCACGGGGCATGACAGGTTCTCCTGTTGTTGTAGTCAGGCCAGCAGGCGCAGCTTGGGTTCACGCGCCCATTGGCGGGTGGCGGCGACCGCCAGGAAGGCCTTGGCGTCTTCTGCTTCGACGATGCCGGCATCGTTGCCGACCCTTGCTGCCTTCAGCAGCGCATGGCCGCCGGCATCGCTGGCGATGGCCTTCAGGTGGGCCCAGGCCTGGCTGACGAATTCGATGGCTGCACTCTCTTTCGACAAGGCCTTCGCGGCTTCCGGGCTGAGCACCACGGCTACTGCATCGAACACGGCCGACGGGGTGCCCGCCAGCTGCCCATCCGCCGCCTGCAGCGCGCCATCGCTGAGCGTGGCGCCACCCACTTTGGGGGCGACCAGCTTCACGTCTGCACCTGCTTTCCTGGCTGCTTTGCTCAGGCTGGCAATGATGCGCGCGTCGGAGCCTTCATCGAACAGGATGCCGATGCAGCGACCCTGCAGGGTAGGCTTGTTGCGCCCGATCACGCGTACCTCGGGAGCGGGGGGCATGTCCCGCACCGGGGTGGTAGTCGGCGCGGGGTCGGGTAATGCAGGCAACGCCAACCCGTCGGCCACGCGCTGCGCCAATGCGTCATCGATGTTGCGCAGATGGCTGACGGTGCGTACCCGTACCTTCAGCGTTTCCACCTTCGACAGTTCGAACACCAGCGCCGATGCCAGATGGGCCTGTTCCGGCTTTTCAAGGCTGCGGAAGAACATGCGCGCCTGGCTATAGTGGTCGCCGAAACTCTCCGCGCGGGTGCGGCCCTTGCGGCCATCGTCGGCGCTGGCATGGCTGCGGAATCCGGCAGGCGTCTCGCGCGGTGTGTCTTCCTGCAGCGAACTGGGGTCGTATGCCACCCGGCCCTTGGGAACCTGCATCTGCATGTGGCCGTCGCGCTGATGATTGGCAAACGGGCACTTGGGCGCATTCACCGGGATCTGGTGGAAGTTCGGGCCGCCCAGGCGCAGCAGCTGGGTGTCCAAGTAGGAGAACAGACGACCCTGCAGCAGCGGGTCGTTGCTGAAGTCGATGCCCGGGGGCACGTTGGCTGGGCAGAACGCTACCTGCTCGGTCTCGGCGAAGAAGTTGTCCGGCCAGCGGTCCAGCACCATGCGCCCGATGACCTGCAACGGCACCAGCGACTCGGGAATGATCTTGGTCGGGTCCAGATGATCGAACGGGAATGCGTCGGCCTCTTCTTCCGTGAACAGCTGCACTGCCAGTTCCCATTCGGGGAAATCGCCGCGCTGGATCGCCTCGAACAGGTCCCGGCGATGGAAGTCATTGTCGGCCGACTGCAGCTTCAGCGCTTCGTCCCACACCGTGGACTGGATGCCCAGCTTTGGCCGCCAGTGGAACTTGACGAAGGTCGACTCGCCGGCCTCGTTCAGCAGGCGGAAACTGTGGACGCCGAAGCCCTCGATCATGCGCAGCGAGCGCGGGATGGCGCGATCGCTCATCGCCCACATGATCATGTGCATCGACTCGGGCATGAGCGAGATGAAATCCCAGAAGGTGTCGTGGGCCGTGGCCGCCTGCGGGAAGGCACGGTCCGGCTCCATCTTCACCGCGTGCACCAGGTCCGGGAATTTCATCGCGTCCTGGATGAAGAACACCGGGATGTTGTTGCCGACCAGGTCCCAGTTGCCTTCCTTGGTATAGAACTTCACTGCGAAGCCGCGCACGTCGCGCGGGGTGTCCACCGAGCCTGCGCCACCGGCTACCGTCGAGAAGCGGGTGAACACGGGTGTCTTCACGCCTGCCTCGGTCAGGACGCGCGCTCGGGTATGCGCCTTCAGCGATCGGGTCAGTTCGAAGTAGCCATGTGCCGCGCTGCCACGTGCGTGCACGATGCGCTCGGGAATGCGTTCGTGATCGAAGTGGGTGATCTTCTCGCGCAGGATGAAGTCCTCCAGCAGCGTGGGCCCCCGGGTTCCCTGCCGCAGGGAGTTCTGGTTGTCTGCCACCGGGATGCCCTGATCGGTCGTCAGCGCCGGATGACTGCCCCCGGCCTGCTGGTGCAGTTCATCGCCGTTGCCGCGGCGGTGGTTTTCGGCGTGGGTGGTTGCGCGCTTGCCGTTCGGCTTGCTGGCGGCCATTGACGTTGGCTCCGGATCATCAAAGAGAACCACGACACTGGAACCGGACCCGTTAAACCCAGGTCCGGCAAAGGTGAACGTACAGGCAAAAGCAGGCTCGGGTATGCTTGCCACATGCGAGTCGAGCCCGCCGACATCGAAGCCCTGTTCGACGCCATCCCGGATGTGCTGTTCTTCATCAAGGACCTTCAGGGGCGTTACACCCACGTCAACCAGACCATGCTGCGGCGGCTGGGCCTGCGCGCGCGCAAGGACGTGATCGGGCGCACGGCGGCCGAGATCTACCCGACCGGCCTCAGTGCGGACTACGTCGACCAGGATGCCCGCGTGCTTTCCGGCGAGGTGATCGAGAACCTGATGGAGCTGCACCTGTTCGCCAACCGCGAACCGGGCTGGTGCCTGACCTGCAAGCGCCCGCTGGTGGTCGATGGGGCGATCGAGGGCCTGATCGGCATATCCCGCGACCTCGGCCAGAAGGACAGCCTCGGCACCCAGTACGAGCAGCTGCGGCTGGCGCTGGCCCACCTCAATGCGCACTACGCCGAGAACGTGCGCATGCAGACCCTGCTGGACATCACCGGCTTCTCGCTGTCCAAGCTGGAGCGCAGTTTCCGCAAGGTGTTCCAGATGACCCCGCAGCAGGTGCTGACCCGGCTACGGATCCAGATGGCTATGCACCTGCTGCATGGCGACGACAGCATCGCCTGCATCGGCCAGGCCTGCGGTTTCAGCGACCAGAGCGCCTTTACCCGCAAGTTCAAGGCTGAAACCGGTTTCTCGCCGCGCGCCTATCGTGCCCGTATTGGTGGGAACGTCGGCGAGCCAGCGCTGGCCTGAGCCGCCTGCTGCGCTGTGCCTATCCCCGTGGGCATGGGACAGGGTAAGGTGTCGCCCCTGTAGCCCGCCGCCAGCCCCGCCGATGCCCAACTCGATTCCGACCGCTTCGCCGTCCCGCCTCGGACATTCGCTCAAGCCCCGCCAGCTGATCATGATGGGCCTGGGCAGCGCCATCGGCGCCGGCCTGTTCCTCGGCTCGGGCGTGGGCGTGCAGGCGGCCGGTCCGGCGGTGCTGGTGTCGTACCTGGTCGCTGGTGCGCTGGTGATCATCGTGATGAACGCGCTGGGTGAGATGGCGGCGGCCAAGCCCACCAGCGGCGCGTTCTCGGTGTATGCCGCCGACGCCATGGGCGCCACCGCAGGCGCCACGGTCGGCTGGTTGTGGTGGGTGCAGCTGGTGATCGTGATCGCCGCCGAGGCGGTAGGCGCGGCCGGGCTGCTGGCCACGGTCTGGCCTGCGGTGCCGGTACCGATGGCAGCGCTGGCGTTCATGCTGTTCTTCACCGCGATCAACCTGCTCGGGGTGAAGAACTTCGGCGAGTTCGAATTCTGGTTCGCCATCCTCAAGGTGGCGGCGATCCTGGCCTTCATCGCCATCGGCGTGGCGCTGCTGATGGGCTGGCTGCCGCAGGTGGCCTCGCCGGGCCTGAGCAACTTCACCGAGCACGGTGGCTTCGCCCCGAAGGGCCTGGCCGGTATTGGCGCTGCACTGCTGGTTGTCGTTTTTGCCTTCGGTGGTACCGAGATCGTGGCCGTTGCGGCGGCGGAGACCGAAGACCCGGAACGCAGCATTGCCCGTGCCATCCGCACGGTGGCCTGGCGCATCCTGGTGTTCTACATCGGCTCGCTGAGCGTGATCATCGCCGTGGTGCCGTGGACCAGCGAGGCACTGAAGTCGCCGTTCGCTGCGGTGCTGGATATCGCCCGCATTCCGGGCGCGGGTACGGCCATCACCCTGATCGCGGTGATCGCGCTGCTGTCGGCGCTCAATGCCAACCTCTACGGCGCCTCGCGCATGATGTATTCGCTGGCGCAGCGTCGTGAAGCACCGGCCGTGTTGGGCTGGACCGACCCGCGCCAGGTGCCGGTGATCGCCGTGCTGGCCAGCGTACTGTTCGGCTTTGCCGCCACGGTGATGGAACTGCTGTTCCCGGACCGGGTGCTGCCGGTGCTGCTGAACATCGTCGGTTCCACCTGCCTGCTGGTGTGGACGCTGTCGCTGGTCTCGCAACTGGTGCTGCGCCGCCGCGCGGATCGCCTGGGCACCCGCCTGCCGTTCCGCATGGCCGGCTTCCCGTGGCTGACCTGCTGCGCGCTGGCGATTCTGGCACTGATCTTCGGCCTGCTGCTGAGCGAGTCGCACACCCGCCTGCAGTTCCTGTCGATGGTGGCACTGACTGCCACGATCGCCGCCAGCAGCGCCATCGCCCGGCGCATGCGCGAGGCCTGACTGAAGCTGCCGGCCAGCGGCCGGCACTACCACGGGGGCTGCACATCCGCCGTGCCATCCTGATCGTGTGGGCCGTCAGCGGCCCGTCGACCAGGAGTACCGCATGCTGCGCAGCCGCCCCTTCCTGATGTTCACCGGCCAGGCCGAGGCCGCGCTGGCCCTGTACGCCGAAGCCTTCGCTGATTTCCGCCTGCTGGCAATGCAGCGCCATCCGGACGGCGCCGGTGCCGGCGTGCCCGGGCAGGTCCGCCAGGCCATCTTCCTGCTCGGTGGAACCCACTACCTGTGCTTCGACAGCCTGGACGTGCACGATTTCACCTTCTCACCGTCGATCTCGCTGTTCGTGGAGTCCTCCGGCGCCGAGCAGTTCGAACGTGCCGCACGCGTGCTGGGTGAGGGCGGGCATTGGTTGATGCCGGTAGGCGACTATGACTTCAGCAACCGCTACGGCTGGGTGCAGGACCGCTTCGGCGTGTCGTGGCAGTTGAGCCTGGGCCAGATGCCGGACCCGTGATCGGATGTGTGTGGGTGTGGACCTTGGTCCACACGCCCTTGAAAACGGCCCGCTTGCGCGGGCCGTTTTCTTTACCGATGCAGCGAGGAATCACGCCTCGACTTCATCATCCTTGTAGGCATCGACCGGGATGCAGGCGCACATCACGTTCTTGTCGCCGTACACGTTGTCCACACGCGCCACCGGCGGCCAGTACTTGCTCTGCTTCAGGCTGGCCAGCGGGAACGCAGCCAGTTCACGCGGGTAGGCGTGGGTCCACTCGCTCGCGGTCACTGCGGTGGCAGTGTGCGGTGCGTTCTTCAGCGGGTTGTCCTCGCGGTCCAGGCGGCCGTCTTCGATCGCGGTGATCTCCTCGCGGATCTGGATCATCGCGTTGATGAAGCGATCCAGTTCGTGCAGCGATTCGCTCTCGGTCGGTTCGACCATCAGCGTGCCGGCCACCGGGAAGCTCAGGGTCGGGGCGTGGAAGCCGAAGTCGATCAGGCGCTTGGCCACGTCCTCGGCACCGATGCCGCTGGTCTTCTCCAGCGGGCGCACGTCCAGGATGCACTCGTGCGCCACCAGGCCGTTGCGGCCGGTATACAGGGTCTTGAAGTGCGGGGCCAGGCGCTTGGCGATGTAGTTGGCGTTGAGCTGCGCGACCTGGGTGGCCTTGCGCAGGCCGTCGCGGCCCATCATCGCGATGTACATCCAGCTGATCGGCAGGATCGAGGCGCTGCCGAAGCTGGCTGCGCTGACCATGCCGACCGGGCCGTGGTCACCCAGCTTGCCGGGCAGGAACGGCGCCAGGTGCTCCTTGACCGCGCACGGACCGACGCCCGGGCCGCCACCGCCGTGGGGGATGCAGAAGGTCTTGTGCAGGTTCAGGTGCGAAACGTCCGAACCCCACTTGCCCGGCTTGGCCACGCCGACCAGGGCGTTCATGTTGGCACCGTCGGTGTACACCTGGCCGCCGTGCTTGTGGATGATCTCGCAGATCTCCACCACCTCTTCCTCGAACACGCCGTGCGTGGACGGGTAGGTCATCATGATCGCGGCCAGGCGGTCGCTGTACTTTTCGGCATTGAGGCGGATGTCCTCGACATCGACGTTGCCGTTGGCATCGGTCTTGGTGACCACCACCTTCATGCCGCACATCTGTGCCGAGGCCGGGTTGGTGCCGTGCGCCGAGTCCGGAATCAGGCAGATATCGCGATGTTCCTCACCGCGCGAGCGATGGTAGGCGCGGATCGCCAGCAGGCCGGCGTACTCGCCCTGCGCGCCGGAGTTCGGCTGCAGGCTGACTGCGTCGTAGCCGGTGCATTCGACCAGCATCGCTTCCAGCGTGTCGATCAGTTCCTTGTAGCCCAGCGCCTGGTCGGCCGGCACCAGCGGATGGATCTGCGAGAACTCCGGCCAGGTCACCGGGATCATCTCGGCGGTGGCGTTGAGCTTCATGGTGCACGAGCCCAGCGGGATCATCGTGCGGTCCATCGCCAGGTCCTTGTCGGCCAGCGAGCGAAGGTAGCGCAGCAGTTCGTGCTCGCTGTGGTGGGTGTTGAACACCGGGTGGGTCAGGAACGCGGACTGGCGCAGCAGGCCGGCCGGCAACGCGTCGGCGGTGCTGGCATCCAGTGCGTCGACGTCCAGCGAGGCACCGAACACGGCAGCCACGGCAACGATGTCGGCGCGGGTGGTGGTTTCGTCCAGGCTGATGCCGACCGAGTCGCTGTCGATCGCGCGCAGGTTATAGCCGGCGGCGCGGGCCTTGGCATGGATCTCATCGGCGTGCACGCCGGTGACATGCAGAGTGTCGAAGAAGTCGCCACCAACCTGCACACCGGCGTTGCGCAGCGCGGCGGCCAGGATCGAGGCCAGGCGATGGGTGCGGCGGGCGATGCGGGTCAGACCTTCCGGGCCGTGGTAGACGGCATACATCGACGCCATCACCGCCAGCAGCACCTGTGCGGTACAGATGTTGGAGGTGGCCTTCTCGCGGCGGATGTGCTGCTCGCGGGTCTGCAGGGTCAGGCGGTAGGCCGGGTTGCCCTGGGCATCGACCGAGACGCCGATCAGGCGGCCCGGCATCGAGCGCTTGTAGGCATCGCGGCAGGCCATGAACGCCGCGTGCGGGCCGCCGAAACCGAACGGCACGCCGAAACGCTGGCTGTTGCCGACCACGATGTCCGCACCCCATTCGCCCGGGGCGGCCAGCAGGGTCAGCGCCAGCAGGTCGGTGGCCACGGCCACCAGGCCGCCGCGCGCGTGCACGGCCTCGACCAGCGCCTTGTAGTCGCCGATCTGGCCGAAGGTGTCCGGGTACTGCAGCAGCAGGCCGAAGGCTTCTGCTTCCAGCGCTTCGGCCGGCGTACCCACGCGCAGCACGATGCCCATGGGCTCGGCGCGCGTGCGCAGCAGTTCCAGCGTCTGCGGGTGCACGGCGTCGTGCACGAAGAAGGTGTCCGACTTCGACTTGGCCGAACGCTTGGCCAGCGTCATCGCTTCAGCGGCGGCGGTGGCTTCGTCCAGCAGCGAGGCGTTGGCGATTTCCATGCCGGTGAGGTCGGCGCACAGGGTCTGGAAGTTGATCAGCGCTTCCATGCGGCCCTGCGAGATTTCCGCCTGGTACGGGGTGTAGGCGGTGTACCAGGCTGGGTTTTCCAGGATGTTGCGCAGGATCACGTTCGGCGTGTGGGTGCCGTAGTAGCCCTGGCCGATGAAGCTGCGCAGCACGGTGTTCTTGTCGGCGATCGCACGGATCTTCGCCAGTGCCTGCACTTCGGTCATCGACTCCGGCAGCGCCAGCGGCGCCGGCGACTTGATCTTGGCCGGCACGATGGCATCGGTCATGCCATCCAGCGACGCGTGGCCAACGACATCGAGCATCTGCACGATCTCGGCGTCGTTGGGGCCGATGTGGCGCTCGACGAACGCATTGTGGTGCTCGAGCTCACGCAGGGAAGGGGTGTTCTGGGACATGGCGAAGGATCCGTCAGGAAAGGGCACACGCACGGGCACAAGCCGCCGGTCGGCGGTCTGCGGGGCGCCCCTCTGTCCTTTTGCCTGAGAGTTTGGAAGCGCGGAAAACCGCGGCTTCGTGCCCCTTCGGCGCCGGATCGAACCGGTCTCTCCAGAGTTCTGTTACGGGTGGTATCGGGCCTGAGCGATTACGGGCGTTGCGCCTTCGGCAGCGGTGTTCCGCTTCTCCCACCGTGTTGCCCGCCGATTATAGCCCGTTGCGGGCCCGCTGGCCGCGTCCCGGCGCGGGCCCGCGGCTGAATGGCCGATGGCCCGGCCGTGCGTTTTGTGCACCGCTGCATGGCATCGGGCGCAATCCCCACCTATGATGGGCGGATACCCGAATTCATCTGGCGCCGTCCCCGTTGCAGCGGGACCGGCGCCCGCCGTGCGTGCCGCGCATGGCCCTGCCGGACGCTTCCTTCATGACCGCCGCCGTTGCTCCCTCCACCCGCCGCATGGCCCTGCTGCTTGCCGGCCTGGCCATGTTCGGCCCGTTCTCGATCGATACCATCTTCCCGGCGTTCCCGCAGCTGGCCCAGCGCCTGGCGGTGGACGAAGTGGCGGTGCAGCAGACCATCAGCGTGTACCTGCTGTTCTATGGCCTGATGAGCCTGGCGCACGGCCCGCTGTCCGATGCCTGGGGCCGCAAGCGGGTGATCCTCGGCGGCCTGGTGGTGTTCGTCGGCGCTTCGGTTGGCTGTGCGCTGTCCACCGACCTGACCACGCTGCTTGCGTTCCGCGCGCTGCAGGGCCTGTCGGCAGGTGTCGGCATGATCGTCGGTCGTGCGGTGATCCGTGACCTGTACCACGGCCACGATGCGCAGCGGCTGATGAGCCAGGTGTCGATGCTGTTCGGCATCGCCCCGGCGATCGCACCGATCATCGGCGGCTGGATCCTGCTCAGCGGCGCCGGCTGGCCACTGATCTTCTGGTTCCTGGTGGTGTTCGCGCTGGTGCTGCTGGCGGCGACCGCACGCTATCTGCCGGAAACCCATCCGGTGGAGGCACGGGTGCCGCTGTCGCCGCGCACGTTGATGCGTGATTACCTGCGCATCGGCTTCAACCCGCGCTTCCTGCGCCTGGCGCTGGCCGGCAGCATCGGCTTCGGTGGCATCTTCCTGTACATCTCCTCGGCGCCGGTGTTCGTGATGCAGCACCTGCATCTGGGCGAGGGCGGCTTCGCCTGGCTGTTCATCCCCACCATCGGCGGCATGACCACCGGCTCGTTCCTGTCCGGGCGCATGGCCGGGCACACCACGCCCACCCGCCAGGTCGCCATCGGTTTCGTCCTGTGCGCGCTGTCGGTGCTCCTGAACGTCGGCTACGTGGCGCTGGCCCCGCAGTTCGTGCTGCCGTGGGCGGTGCTGCCGATCTTCCTGGGCGGCATGGGCATGGCGCTGATTTTCCCGATCCTGGCGCTGGCGGTGCTGGACATGTACCCGCACCAGCGCGGCCTGGCCTCGTCGCTGCAGGCGTTCGTGCAGCTGATGATCAGCACCGTGGTGGCCGGCGTGGTATCGCCGCTGCTGAGCGCCAGCCCGCTGCACCTGGCGCTGGGCCAGGCCGCCTTCTTCGGTGCTGGTTTTGTGTTCTGGTACTGGGAACACCAACGTGAACGCGCGGCGCAGGCAGTCTGCACGGGTCACTGAGCAGCGTGCAGGGGTAGGGCAGGCCGCGACGCCGGCAGCGCTTGCGACGGGAAACCACCGGACTAGGCTGGGCACTCCAGCCAGCCGGTGCGTGGATGCACGACAGCCAGCCAATCCGATGTCGTTGCATGAGGTTCCCCCATGGCTGCGAAGCAGACCTACCGCCTGTTCGAGGTGGCGCTGAAGGAGCGCCGCGTTCTCTCCCCTTCCCTGGACCGCATGGTGTTCACTGGTGCCGACGTGGCGCGGATGAAGACCGAAGGCCCGGACCAGCGCATCAAGGTGTTCTTCCCCTTGCCCGGCCAGGACCTGCCGCAGGTCCCCAGCGGCGAGGACTGGTACCCGCGCTACCGGGCGCTGCCGGATGATCAGCGCCCGCCGATGCGCACCTACACCATCCGCCAGCTACGCGCCGAGCAGGGCGAGGTCGACGTCGATTTCGTCATCCACGGCGTGACCGGGCCCGCTTCGCGCTGGGCCATGCATGCACGGCCGGGAGACCGTGTGGTGCTGCTGGCCCCGGACGCCGACTGCGCCGAGAGCAGCGAAGGCTGGGAGTGGAAACCGCCGGTCGGCATTGGCCAGGTGCTGCTGGTGGCCGATGAAACCGCGTTGCCTGCGGTGGCCGGCATCCTTGAGGAGCTGGCGGCAATGCCCGATCCGCCGCGCACGCTGGCGTTGCTGGAAGTGGCCCAGGCCGGCGATGCGGTGCCGTTGAAAGCGCCGGGCACCGCCGAGCTGGTGTGGTTGCCGCGCGGGCAGGCCGCCTACGGACAGCCGTTGCTGCAGGCGGTGCAGGCGCGGTTGGCAGCGGCCTCGGGCGTGGCTGCCGGCGATGCGCTGGAGGAGATCGACGTCGATACGCAGATCCTCTGGGAGCAGGCCGATACCCGCGTGGCCGGGCCGCTGTATGCCTGGGTGGCGGGCGAGGCGGGGGCGGTGATGGCGATTCGCCGCCACCTGGTGCGCGATTGCGGGCTGGACCGCCGCGCGATCACCTTCATGGGCTACTGGCGGCACGGCAAGGTGCTGGACTGACCGGCCTGGATCGAGCACGCGTGAAGCAGCGCTGCGGGCGGGGTGCGCTATCCTTGCGCCCCCCTTCGCAGCGGTACCGCACCATGTCCACCAGTTCCAAGACCCGCCGCGACCAGCGCCGTCGCCAGGAAAAGCAGGCCGCCAACAAGGCCGCCGCGCAGGCGTCGCCGGTGGAACCGCATGCCGAACTGCGCGATGCTCAGCGCACCCTGCTGGCCGGTGTCGTGCGCCGCGACGGTGAATGGGTGCTGGGCATGGACGGCCGCATCGCGGGCCACAGCGAGAGCGCTGCGCAGGTGCTGGCGCTGATCATGCAGGCCGGTGAGCTGCACGAGCGCAATGGCACGCCGGTGCGCCTGATGTACTCGGATGCACTGCGTGATGCTGCGCAGGCCGAAGCGAAGGAAAAGGGCCAGACCTTCGAGGAATTCAAGGCCGAATTGGCCGCCGCGATGGCCGCGAAGAAGAACAGCTGACGGGCATTTCGGTAGAGCCGGCCGCTGGCCGGCTGCCCGTTGGGTCTTTATCGCGTAGTTGCCGGCCAGCGGCCGGCACTACCAGAAAGGGGCGGATCCTCGCGGATCCGCGCCTTTTCTCATTTCGCCGCCGGGGCCGCGTTGGCCTGCCAGCCGCACATCTGGCCTTCGTTCTGCTGCTTCAGCCACTCGTTGACCGGAGTGAAGTACTCGATCATCGGGCCGGCATCGAGCTTGTCGGTACCGGTCAGTTCCTTCAGCGTGGCCTGCCACGGCTGGCTGGCACCCTTGCTCAGCATCGCCCAGTACTTCTGGCCGGCTTCCTTGTTGCCGTAGAAGGTGCACTCATGCAGCGGGCCCTTGTAGCCGGACGCGTCGCACAGGCCCTTGTAGAACTGGAACTGCAGGATGCGCGCCAGGAAGTAGCGGGTGTACGGGGTGTTGCCCGGCACGTGGTACTTCGCGCCCGGATCGAAGAACTCTTCGCCACGGGTGCTGGCCGGCGCCACGCCCTGGTACTTGGCCTTCAGGTCCCACCACGCCTTGTTGTAGTTGTCGGCGGTGATGGAGCCATCGAACACGCCCCAGCGCCAGCGGTCGATCATCAGCCCGAACGGCAGGAACGACACGCCAGACAGGGCCATGCGCATCTGGTTGTTGATGACCGCCTCGCGGCTCTCGGTCGGCGCATCGACCAGGCCGATCGAGCTGAGGTACTTGGGCGTCATCGCCAGCACGATGGTGTCGCCGATCGCTTCATGGAAGCCATCGTTGGCACCGCCCTGGAACAGCGGCGGCAGCGGGTTGTAGGCCAGGTCGTAATAGATGTGGCCCAGCTCGTGGTAGATGGTGGTGAAGTTCTCTTCGTTCGGCTTGATGCACATCTTGGTGCGCACGTCGCCTTCCATGTTCATGTCCCAGGCGCTGGCGTGGCAGACCACGTCGCGGTCGTCAGGCTTGATGAACTGGGTTTTTTCCCAATAGGACTGCGGCAGCGACGGCATGCCCAGCGACACGTAGAAGTCCTGCGCGCGTTCGGTCATCTGCTTGGCGGTACGCAGTTCGGCCTCGCGCTGCGCCTTGTACTGCGCCGCTACGTTGGCATCCTTGCCGGCCTTGGCCAGCGCCGCGCTCAGATTGGTCTGGTACTGCTTTTCAAGCGCTGCGGTGATGTCCAGGCTGCCGGCACCCGGGTACGGTTCCAGCTGGTCCCACAGGTTGGACCAGTCCTGCTGCCACATGTTGCCCATCAGGTGCGCGGCGATCAGGCCGTTGCCCACTTCGGCCTTGTCCTTGCCGTAGGTCTTGTCCAGCTTGCCGCGTGCGTAGCAGTGCAGCTGCTCGTACATCGGCTTCACCTGCTCCCACAGGCGGTCGGTTTCCGGGCCGATCTGCTCCGGCGGCATGTCGTAGCCGCTGCGCCACATCTGGCCGGCATCGGTGAAGCCCATGCCCTTGGCACCTTCGTTCACCAGGCCGACGAACTTCTGGTAGTCGCCGCGCATGCTCTTGGTGGTGCTGTGCCAGCCCTGCCATGCGTCGAGCTGCTTGTCGTAATCGCGGCTGCGCGCCAGCACCTGCTCCAGCTCGCCCAACTGGCGGCAGGAGTTCGGATCGTTGGCGTCGGTGCAGTACTTGCCGGCACCGTAGCTGCCTTCCATGCGGGTGGCGATCTGGGTCAGCTCGGCCAGCTTGGCCGGGTCACGCGGTGCCGGCATGGAGGACATCAGCTTCAGCAGGTGGATCGCGCGCTTGCTGTCCTCGCTCATCGGCTTGCCATCGAACGTGGCGGCCTGTTCGATCCAGCTGTTGAGCTGGGTCAGCGAGCGCTCGTTGGCCTTGGCCGCGATGCGTTCGGAGTCACTGTTGATGTAGGTGGAGGACAGCCACTGCGCCGAGGTCATCTCCGGGTAGGCGGCCTTGAATTCGGCATTGATGCGGGCCACGAACTGGTCGGCGGTTTCGCCGGCCGGGGCGCTGCTGCTGGCGGTATCGGTGCCTGGGGCAGCTTCCTTCTTGCAGGCGGCCAGGGCCAGCGTGGCGGCGGCGATTGCCGAGGCCAGCAGGAGATGACGGTGTTTCACGGGCGGTCCTTGGGTGGTGAACGACGGCCGAAGGCTAGTGGGCCGTCGCTGCCACCGCAAGTGGCGGAAGTCGGTAGGGTTCGGCAGGGCTGCGCCCTGCACCCGCAGAAGCAACGGCAGCGGCCGAAGCAACAGCAGAAGCGGGCGATCCGTGGTTTGGCGGGGCGGTGTCGGAGTGCGGGGACGCCGCAAGTACGTCCATGTAGGCTTGGCAGCCGCTTGCTCGTGTGCGCTTTCCTGCGCACACGGCAAGACCGGGGTTGGGCATCCTGCCCAACCCGCCCGAGGCATGCCTCGGGCCCATGCGGCTGACACCCCGGACTCCGACACCGCCCCACCTGTGACAGATTCCGTGTGCTGTCGGTAGGTGTCGACCTTGGTCGACACATCTGTCAGGTATCGACAAACAAGAATGGGGTCGGATCCTGAGGTATCCCCACGTTTTCCTCAGACAGAGCAATGGCTTACGTATCAGGCTCTGGAAACAAGTGCGCGCATGCCGCAGCCTTCAAGGTGACTAAACCAAAAGAAGAATGCGGTCATGCGCGCCAGCCAAGTATTGCAGAAGTGCTTGCCCAACTCACTATCGGCCATGCATGTCCTGCGCATGCGGGCCCTTCTCAGCGCGGTGCAAGCGCTGATCGTTGGGCGACGGTTGACCTTGACCGATATCGCTCGAGCGTGGCCTGGGGCCGAGCGTGTACGAGCTCCCCTCAAGGCGTTTGATCGCCTGTTGGGGAATCGGCATCTACATGGCGAACGCAGTGCCATTGAGGCTGACATGGCTCGCTGGCTGCTACGTGGCCCACAGCCGGTCATCCTCATCGACTGGTCTGACTTGAAGTCGGACAAAAGCTGGTGCTTGCTTCGCGCGGCGGTTCCCGTGGGCGGCCGCACGCTGACGCTGCTGGACATGATTGTTCGCGGGAAAGAACAAGGCTCCGCCGAGGCCGAGAGGCATTTTCTGCAGCAATTGCGCAAGCTCATTCCAGAAGGGGTAACTCCGATTCTGGTGACCGATGCTGGGTTCCGGACCCCTTGGTTTCGCGCGGTTTCTGCGCTGGGCTGGCACTGGGTGGGGCGTCTGCGTGGAGCAACGCGCATCAAACTTCAGGAGGCCCCCAACTACCCGGAACACTGGCATGACAGCCGTACCCTGCACGCCAGAGCCAGGACCGTGCCACGCGAGCTCCCGCCAGCGCTGGTCAACCGCAGCTCGCCGCTGGCCTGCCACGTGGTGGTGTGTTCCAAAACGCGTAAGGGCCGCAAAAAATCCACCCGCCGTACTCCACAGCAGGCCTCTCGTTCGGCGGTGAGCCTGAAGGCTGCCGCTCGTGAGCGAGAGCCTTGGCTTATCGTGGCCGCGCTCGAATTGAGCCAGGCAGCGCCCGACAGTTGGTTAACCTCTATGCCCGCCGGATGCAGATCGAACTGGCCTTTCGAGATCTCAAATCACACCGCTACGGGCATGCCCTGGAAGACAGTCTGACCCGGCAAGGGCCCAGGCTGCAGATCCTGCTCCTGATCAGCACGCTGGCCACCTTCGTCAGCTGGCTGGCCGGCTTGGTATGCGAAGCGGCAGACATCGCCCACTGGCTTTGGCCCAGCAAAAGCACCCGCAAACGCTATTCCACCCCACGCGTTGGGCGCGAGGCACTAGTCAGAGGCTGGCCCCTAGGACCACCGGCACGGTGGCTTGATCTTCTGCGCTCGCCCCCGGGGACGGCCTTGGACCAAATGACTTTGCTGCCATGAAAACGTGGGGATACCTCAGGATCCGACCCCAAGGTCGTTCCATCAGATCGCGGAAAACTGTCGAAGGCGGGGTGGGTCCGGTTGCGGGAGTGTCCGCGGCATGGATGCCGCGGCCAAGCCCCCAAGGACGGGTTTACGGCGTCTCCCGCCACCGGACCCACCCCGCCATCCCACGGAATGCACGCTGTTGCTGTTGCTTCGGCCGTTGCGGTTGCAGTTGCCTCTGCAGGTGCAGGGCTGCAAGCCCTGCCGAACAACCCTCAACTCTCGCAGTTGGCGAACACGTCGCGGTCGCGCTCGTACAGCGAGGTCTTCACCTGCATCAGGCCCAGCACCGACGGGAACAGATTGTCATGATCGGTATAGGCCGCCGAACGCTTGCGCACGCACTGCAGGTCCAGTCCGCGGCTGCTGGCAAAGCCCGGCGAGAACCACATCGTCATCGGCACCCGGGTCTGTTCGGCCGGGGCGATCGCGTAAGGCACGCCGTGCAGGAACAGGCCCTTCTCGCCCAGCGACTCGCCATGGTCGGACAGGTAGATCATCGCCGTATCGTAGTCCTGCATGCCCTGCAGCGTGCCAATGGTCTTGGTCAGGAAGTGATCGGTGTACAGCACGGCATTGTCGTAGCTGTTGGTGATCTCTTCGCGCGAGCAGCGGCCGATGTCGCGGGTATCGCAGGTGGGAGTGAAGCGGCGGAATGCGGGCGGATAGCGCTCGAAGTAGGCCGGGCCATGATTGCCCAGCTGGTGCAGCACCACGACGCGGTCGCCCGGCTTGGCACGCACCTGGGTGGCCAGGTCCTGCAGCAGGATCTCGTCCATGCAGCGGCCGTCGGCGCACAGGCCCGGGGTGGTCGCATCGGACAGCGACTGGAAGTCCAGACCTTCGCACACGCCCTTGCAGCCGGACTGGTTGTCACGCCACAACGGTGCGATGCCGGCACGATTCAATACGTGCAGCAGTGACTGGTGCGCGCGGATCTTCTTCTCGTCATAGTCGTGGCGGCCCCATGGCGAGAACAGGCACGGCAGCGAGACCTCGGTGCTGGTGCCGCAGGAATGCATGTCCGGGAAGTTGAGCACGCTGGCCTGGGCCAGCTCCGGGGTGGTATTGCGGCCACCGTTGAGGCCCCAGTTCTGCGCGCGCACGGTTTCGCCCATGACGATCACCAGCAGGCGCGGCTTGCTGGCCGGCGCGCGCGGGGTGGCCTTGGCATCGGTGCCGATCGGCAACTTCGGCGCGCGCTGCACCGGGTTGTCACCGCGCAGTGCACGCGGCATGCCCAGCAGCACGTTGGCCGGTGTCGCCAGGTAGCGCACTTCGCGCTGGTTGCGCATCAGTGCCGAGACGTCCTGGAACGAGATCAGCGCGCCACCAAGTGCGGTCACCGCAGCCACCACCAGGAAGCCGAGGCGCCACAGCAGGCTGCGGCCCCAGCTGCGACGGCGCAGCTGCACACGCCACAACACGATCATCGGCAGCACCGCCAGCAGCAGGACTGGCCACAGCAGTGACACGGTCATCAGCTCGCGGCTTTCCTTGGGGTCGGTCGCCAGCACGTTGCGCAGCATGTCCGCATCCAGGTAGATGTGGTAACGGCTCATGTAATGCGCAGCGAATGCGGTCACCAGCAGCAACAGGCTGATCACCACCCTGGCGTTCCAGCGCCAGACCAGGAGGCCCAGCAGCACGCCGTGCGCACCCAGCAGCAACAGCAGCAGCGAGAGCGCGTAGCGCAGGCTGCCCGGATGGCTGGCCACGGCGCTGTGCCAGAACAGGCCGTTGCCGGCCACCGCGAAGAACAGGCTGGTCAGTGCGATCAGTGCTTCGGTGGACAGCTGCGGCCGCCAGCGGCGAAGGTTCGCCAACGCGGGAAGGCGGGCGGGACGTTGGACCGATGCACTCATGCGTTTGCCTCTTGGCGGTTGGAACGGTCCAGCTGACGGCGTGTCAGGATGCGCTTGACAATGAGATACAGGCCCAGCGAAAGCAGCCAACATATCAATGCAGTGGCGACGTCATGCGAAAGGAAATGCGCGCCCCGGACCTGCTGGCTGATGCCGAACACCAGGCCGCTGCCGAGGCCGATCCACAACCCGGCCCAGCGCCATGAAGGGCGCCACAGCAAGGCGAAAAAGTACAGGGACAACCATGCATAGCCCGCGCTGGCATGCCCGGCCGGGAAGCAGGCCTGCGCGGCCATGCCTGCGGGGCGTGCCGTGAAAAGCCCGATGAAGGGCTGGTGGCCGCCGTAGCGCAGCAGGTCCCAGGGGCATTCCATCGGCACCAGCGACTTCAGCAGGGAGATCACGCCGGTGCCCAGGGCCATGGCAATTACGACATAAAGCAGCGCCCATCGCAGAGTGCGATCACGACCCTTTCGCCAGTGGTGGAAGCACAGCAGGATCGCCACGAGTGCAGCAGCCGTGCTGAGCCACTTGCCAGCCTTGTGCACAAGCGTGCGGGTGACCCAGGCGTCCTGCAGCGCCCAATGGCCACCCTCAAGGCGGAACAGGTGATCGGCCACCCATTGGTCGCCGCCGAAACCCATCAGCAGCGTAAACACGGGCAGACCAATTGCGACAGGTAGCCAGAGGTGAGTTACGGCGAATTTTGACGCCAGTGGCGATGTCGCAAGCGGCGCTACCGAATCAAGGGGACGGACGGGCATGCTGGGAAAGGACGGGTCGGGAATCCGCGGCCATGCTCGTCACCTGGATGTCGGAGAAGGGTCGGACGCTCGTTCGTGCCGGGTTAATGCTTGCCCGGCACGTGTCAGCGTTCAGTCTTCTTCGGCGGTCGCGCCGGCCCGTTCGGCGTGGCATTCCGCGTCCCACGCTGTACCGGGAAGCAGTTGCCAGCGATTCCTGTTGGCAATACCGATATCGATCACCTTGCTCGGGTCCACGCATGGGCTCATCGCATCGTCCAGCACCAGCAGCCAGCGCTTGTCCGGTGCCTCGGCCAGCCACGGGCCGGCGTCGTGCCACTGCTCGGCCCATGGCCGCTTGAAGCCGAACTCGCGCGCCGGCCGGTCGGCCTGCAGCAGGTTCTGCTCGCGCCAGGCCACCAGCGCCAGTTCGGCGTCGGGACCGATCCGAGCGCCTACCCGGCGCATCAGTGCCGACGCCGATGCATAGGGATCCAGCGCCGGGATCAGCACCAGGCCGTAGAGCATCCACAGCATGCCGTGGGTCAGCAGCACCAGCGTTGCGGCGCGGCGTACCCGCAGCCACACGATCAATGTGGCCAGGGCAATGGCGAAGGTCAGCAGGCCATCGCCCAGCACCGGCAGCAACGTCTCGGGCATGGCGCGGCGTTGCAGTTGCGCCAACGCCCATGGATGCTCGGTCATCAGCATCACGCCCAGCACGCCGGTGGCCAGCATCAGCACCAGGCTGTAGCCGAACAGGTAGCGCCGCACGCACAGCCGGCGCAGCAGGCCGGGCAGCAGCGGCGCCACCGCCAGTGCCATCGCCGGCAGCATTGGCAGCAGGTACACCTCGCGCTTGCCCGGGCTGGCGCTGAAGAACACCAGAACCAGTACGGCCCAACCCAACAGCAGCCACTGCCGGTGGTCGCCCCGGCGCAGGCGGCGCCACCAGGGCTTGAACAGCATCGGCAACAGCAGGCTGCCCGGCAGCCACAGGGTCAGGATCACCTGCAGGTAGTACCAGGTCGGCTGACGATGGTGCCAGGCGTTGGCGTAGCGGGTACCGGTCTGCTTGAACAGCAACTCGTGCGCGTAGGCCTGCAGCTCGGCGCTGGGCGTGTGCAGCAGCGCCCAGCCCAGCGGTGCCAGCCATACCGCCACGCCCAGCAGGAAGGCGGGAATCAGCCACAGCAGGGTGGCCGGGTGGGGGCCATCCACTGTGCATCCGCGGCGGCGCTGGTACAGCCACCAGCCGAACCAGGGCAGCACCATCAGCAGCGGCAGGAAACCCACGCCCTTGGTCACCGTGCCGACGCCTGCGGCGAAGCCGGCCAGCCACAGCGCGGGCAGGTTGCGGCGTTCACACAGGTGGCGCATCAGCCCCCACAGGGCCACGGTGGTCATCCCCACCAGCACCATGTCGATCTGCGCGCGCTTGGCCATCAGCCCGAACTGCAGGGTGCAGAACAGCGCTGCGAGGGCATAGACGGAATGCCGGGGCGACCACAGCCGGCGAGCCAGGTCCGAGATCAGCCACAGGCTGAGCAGGGCGCCCAGCAACGACGGCAGCAGGAACGACCACTGCCAGCTGCCGACGATTTCGTAGGCCGCGGCCTGCAGCCACATGAAGACCGGCGGCTTTTCCGCGTACAGTTCCACGCCGCGGTGCGGCAGCAGCCATTGCCCGCTCTCGACCATGGTCCGCGCCGCCAGCACGAAGCGCGGTTCGTCCGGCGGCTGCGGCTGACGCAGGCCGATACCGGCCGCCAACGCAGCAATGATCAGCAGCCACAACAGGGGCAGGCGCCAACGGCGGGGCAGGGCTACGGGCACGGCAGGCTCCGGGAGCAAAACAGCCATTCTGAGGTGGCGGGGGTGGGAAAAGCGTCAGAGGTGGCCAAGGCGACCGCATTCCGACATGGGCAGCGCTACCATGTTACGAACTTCCGTGGATGTTTCGTGCATGCGTCTGTTGGTGATCGAGGACAACCGCCAGCTGGTGGCCAACCTGTTCGACTATTTCGAGTCGCGCGGGCATGTGCTGGACGTGGCTCCGGATGGCATCACCGGCCTGCACCTGGCCGGCAGCCACCCCTACGATGCGGTGATTCTGGACTGGATGCTGCCGCGCATGGAGGGGCCGGAGGTGCTGCGCCGGCTGCGCGCCGAACATGCGTCGGAGGTGCCGGTGATCATGCTGACCGCGCGTGACGAGCTGCCGGACAAGATCGCCGGTTTCCGCGCCGGCGCCGACGACTACCTGACCAAGCCATTCGCGCTTCCCGAGCTGGAGGTGCGGCTGGAGGCCCTGTTGCTGCGCGCGCAGGGGCGCAATCCGCGCAAGCGCCTGCAGGTGGGCGACCTGGTGCTGGATCTGGCCACCCTTGAGGCCCAGCGCGGCAATCAGGTGCTGCACCTGTACCCGGCCTGCCGCAAGCTGCTGGAAGTGCTGATGCGGGCCAGTCCGGGCGCGGTGACCCGCCAGCAGCTGGAGTTCGCGCTCTGGGGCGACGAGCCGCCGGATGGCGACCTTCTGCGTTCGCATGTCTATGAGTTGCGTCGCAGCGTTGACGGTCCGTTTGCCGAGAAACTGATCCACACTCTGCCGCGTGTGGGTTACCGGTTGGCGGTGATGGAGGGCGCCGACGCCGGCAGGAATGCTGATGAGGGCGCGTAAGCCCGGGCCGTTGTACCGGCGCGTGGTGTGGTGGTTGCTGGGCTATCTGGCGCTGCTGTCGATCGCGGTATTCAGCGTCGGCAACTACGTGCACGAGCACGCCGAGCATGCTGCCTGGCGCGCGCTGCTCAACTCCGAGCTCGACAGCATCGTCGAGCATGTCGAACACGAACCGCACTATCGCTGGCAGGATTCGGACACGCTGAGCCTGTACCGCTTCGACGCGGTCAACCTTCCCGATAGCCTGCGTACCCTGCATCCAGGGCTGCACGACGGCGTAATGGTCAAGGGCCGCGAGACGGCGGTGATGGTGCGTGAAACCCAGTCGATGGGACGGGTCGCGCTGGTACTGGACATCTCCGACTTCCATGACCTGGAACAGTTCGCCACGCGCTGGGTGATGCTGGCCGGCGTGATCATGATCTTCGTCACCGTGCTGATGGCGTCTTTCGGCATGGAACGCATGGTGCGCCCCTTGAGCCTGCTGGCACAGCACATCGGCGCCCTGCGGCCGGGCGTACAGGGCCAGCGCATCGACGTCGACCCGCGTGGCAGTTCCGAGCTGCACACCATCGCCGATGCGTTGAATGACTACCTCGACCGCAATGAGCAGTTCGTCGAGCGCGAACGGGTCTTCATCAGCACCGCCAGCCACGAACTGCGCACGCCGATCGCGGTGATGACCGGTGCCGCCGAGTTGGCACTGGAACAACCAGGCCTGACAGAACGTGCCCGCCAGCAGATGCAGCGGGTGTTGCGCACGGCGCAGAGCGTGGAGCAGCTGATCGAGCTGCTGCTGGTACTGGCGCGTGATCCGGCGCGCCTGGCCGCACGTGCTGAGCGCATTGCGCTGGACCAGCTGCTGCCGGAGATCGTTGACGACCATCGCCACCTGCTGGGCGACAAGGACCTGAGCATCGGCATCCAGGCGGCGCCGGTTGACATCATCGCGCCGCTGGCGGTGGTGCAGGCGGCGATCGGCAATCTGCTGCGCAATGCCATCGAGAACAGCGGGCGCGGCCACATCGAGCTGCGCCTGAGCTCGTCGGCGGTGCTGACCTTGCAGGATCCGGGGCATGGCATGAGCCCGGAGGAGATTGCCGCGATCCACGCGCGCATGGCCCGCGGTGAACGCGCTGATCGGGGCGGCGGTATCGGCCTGGACCTGATCGCACGGCTGTGCGAGCACCTGGGCTGGACCCTGCAGCTGCAGCCCTGCGAGCCGCGCGGGACACGCGCCACCCTGGATTTCGGCGCCTCGCGCCCTGCATGACGGTAGTGCCGGCCGCTGGCCGGCAACCTCACCGCACTAGGTGGCAGCCGGTCGCGCCACGTGCTGGTCGATCAGGATCACGTTGCCGTCGGGATCGGCCAGCTGCAGGTAGCCGGTCCCCTGGCCATCGGGATCGGTCCGCACTGCCAGTTCGATGCCCTTGGCATCCAGCTCGGCCTGCAGCTCACGCACGTCCTGGAAATGGGGAAGTTCCTGCTTGTGCTGGTCCCAGCCGGGGTTGAAGGTCAGCAGGTTGCCCTCGAACATGCCCTGGAACAGGCCGATCACGGTGCCGTTGCTGCGCAGTACCAGCCAGTTCTGTGCTGGATCGCCGCCGGTCACCGAGAAGCCCAGGGCTTCGTAGAACGCACGGGAGGCCGCGAGATCCTTCACCGAGAGGCTGACCGAAAAGGCGCCAAGCTGCATGAGTGGGCTCCTTGAGGGGAATGGGGCGCGGTCGGCACTGCAGCATGACCCGGCGTGAAGACAATGTTAATCTCGACCTGCGCCGCATTATGCGGCGCTTTTTTTTCCCGCTCTTTCGATCGACAGAGGATCCCATGCCGACCGAACCCGCTACTACTGCCCTGATCAGCAACGACATCGTTGGACTGGGCCTGATTGCCGCCACCCTGGCCCTGATCTTCTGGGCCGCCAGTGGTCCGACCCCGTTGCTGAAGAAGATCTTCGCCTGGGTACCGGCGCTGCTGCTGTGCTACTTCATTCCCGCCATCTACAACACCGCCGGTGTCATTGATGGTCACAACACGTCGCTGTACAACCCGGTCGCGCGTGACGTGCTGCTGCCGGCCGCACTGGTCCTGCTGACCCTGTCGATCGACCTGAAGGGCGTCATCAAGCTTGGCCCGAAACTGCTGATCGTGTTCTGTGCCGGTACCGCCGGCATCATGCTCGGCGCCATCGTCTCGTTCCAGCTGATGAAGCTGATCCATCCGGAAACCGTGGCCGGTGATACCTGGGCGGGCATGGCGGCGCTGGCCGGCAGCTGGATCGGTGGCGGAGCCAACATGGTCGCCATGCGCGAAGTGTTCGGTACCGATGCCACTACCTTCGGCCAGTTCGCGGTGGTCGATGTGGCCTGCGCCAGCCTGTGGATGGCGATCCTGCTGTTCCTGGCCAACCGCGCGCAGCAGATCGATACCCGCAACGGTGCCGACACCCGTGCCATCGACGAGATGAAGGCGCGCATCAGTGCCTACGAGGCGCAGAACGCGCGCATTCCCAGCATGACCGACCTGATGGTGATCGTTGGCGTGGCACTGGGCGGCGTCGGCCTGGCCCATGCCATTGCCGCGCCGTTGGCAGGCTGGTTCAAGGCCAATGTCAGCTGGGCCAGCCAGTTCAGTCTGGACAGTCAGTTCGTGTGGGTGATCCTGCTGTCCACCGCGATGGGCCTGGGCCTGAGCTTCACCCGTGCACGCCGGCTGGAAGCGGCTGGCGCTTCGCGGCTGGGCACGGTGTTCCTGTACTTCCTGATCGCCTGCATCGGCATGCAGATGAACCTGCTGTCGCTGCTGGATCGGCCGTGGCTGTTCCTGCTCGGCGCAATCTGGATGGTCACGCATGTGCTGGTGCTGTGGGTGGTGGCCAAGCTGCTGCGTGCGCCACTGTTCTTCTTCGCGATCGGTTCGCAGGGCAACATCGGCGCCGCCGCCTCGGCCCCCGTGGTGGCCGCAGCCTTCCATCCGACGCTGGCGCCGGTGGGCGTGCTGCTGGGCACGGTGGGCTATGCCACCGGCACCGGCCTGGCCTACGTCACCGGTTTGATCCTGAAGTGGATGGCCGGGGCCTGAGTCCTGAGCTGACGATCATGTAGCGTGTTCACGGCAATTGCCGTGAACACGCTTTTCCCGTGCGGAGCCGAGCCCACGCTCGGCTTTCTTTTTGCCTGCCACCGGATAGATCCACGTCATGCGTGGATGCACTTCATGGGTATCCATGAACAAAGAAAGGACAGATCCGTTTCCACGCGGAAACGGATCTGTCCCCTGATGCTTCTTGCCGTCACCGGAAATCTGTCGAAGGTGGGGTGGTGTCGGATGGCGGGGTGTCCGCGGCATGGATGCCGCGGCCAAGCCCCCAAGGACGGGTTTACGGCGTCCCCGCCATCCGACACCACCCCGCCAAATTCACGGAAAACCAGAGCCGACGCTTTGGCTGTTGCTGTTGCTGTTGCAGTTGCAGTTGCTTCTGCGGGCGCCGGGCTGCAAGCCCGGCACCCAACCCTCAACAGCAGCGTCCACCGTTGCGCCCGCCGTAACGCGCTTCCTGGCGCTCGCGGAAGAACGTCTTGTAGTCCATCGGCTCCTGGTCCGGATGCTTTTCCAGCATGTGCCGGACGTAGTTGTCGTAATCAGGAATGCCACAGCACAGTCGTGCGGTCTGAACCAGGCGCCGCCAGATGCGGCGGTGCGCCTGATACTGGCCGGCGGGAACCAGTTGCGTGCTCATCACAGATCCACCATTTCATGCGGCTTCAGCGCCACGTACGGGGTCTCACGGTCGGTACGCTGCGGGTTGCGGCGTGCGGCCAGGATGGTCTTGATCGAATACACCAGCACCGCGCCCACCACCAGCAGGAACAGGGCGGTCAGGCCGGTGTTGACGTAGGCGTTGACCACGATCTGCTTCATCTGCGCCACCGACTTGGCCGGTGCAGTGATGGTGTCGCTGGCGAGCGCGGCCTGGAACTTGTGCGCCTGCGCCAGGAAGCCCTGCGCCGGGTTGCTGTCGAAGATCTTGATGAAGCCGGCGTAGGTGGTGCAGATCAGCAGCCACACGGCCGGTACTGCGGTCACCCACGCATAGCGGTCACGCTTCATCTTGAACAGCACCACCGTGCCCAGCATCAGCGCGATACCGGCCAGCATCTGGTTGGAGATGCCGAACAGCGGCCACAAGGTCTGGATGCCGCCGAACGGATCGACCACGCCGGTGTAGAGCAGGTAGCCCCACAGTGCCACGCAGCCGGCGGTACCGATGATGTTGGCGGTCCACGACTCGGTCTTCTTCAGGGCCGGCACGAAGTTGCCCAGCAGGTCCTGCAGCATGAAGCGACCGGCGCGGGTACCGGCGTCCACCGCGGTCAGGATGAACAGTGCTTCGAACAGGATCGCGAAGTGGTACCAGAACGCCATCATCGCGTCGCTGCTGCTGGGGATGGCCTGGTGCAGGATCTGCGCGATGCCTACCGCCAGTGTTGGCGCGCCACCTGCACGATGCAGGATGGTGGGTTCACCAATGGCCGCCGCGGTCGCGGTCAGCTGCTCGGGGGTGATGGTGAAGCCCCAGGTGTTGGTGATGTAGTGCGCGGCCGAGGCCGCATCGGCACCGATCACCGCCGCCGGGCTGTTCATCGCGAAGTAGATGCCCGGATCGATGATCGAGGCCGCCACCAGCGCCATCACCGCGACGAACGATTCCATCAGCATGCCGCCGTAGCCGATGTAACGCATGTGCGCTTCATTGGCGAGCAGCTTCGGCGTGGTGCCGGAGGAAATCAGTGCATGGAAACCGGAGACCGCGCCACAGGCGATGGTGATGAACAGGAACGGGAACATGCCGCCCTTCCACACCGGGCCGTCGCCGCTGGCAGCGAACTGGGTCAACGCCGGCATCTTCAGTTCCGGCATCACCACCAGGATGCCGATGGCCAGCGCGATGATGGTGCCGATCTTGAGGAAGGTCGACAGGTAATCACGCGGGGCCAGCAGCAGCCACACCGGCAGCACCGAGGCGACGAAGCCGTAGCCGATCAGCATCCAGGTGATCTGGGTGCCGGTGAAGGTGAAGGCCGGGCCCCAGACCGGGTCGGCGGCGACCTTGCCGCCGTACCAGATCGCGGCCAGCAGCAGGATCAGGCCAACCACCGAGATCTCGCCGATCTTGCCGGGGCGGATGTAGCGCATGTACACGCCCATCAGGATCGCGATGGGCATCGTCGCGATCACCGTGAACATGCCCCACGGGCTTTCGGCCAGCGCCTTGACCACCACCATCGCCAGCACTGCCAGGATGATGATCATGATCAGGAACGCGCCGAACAACGCGATCGTTCCAGGCACCTGGCCCATCTCTTCTCTTACCAGGTCACCCAGCGAGCGGCCATTGCGCCGACTGGACAGGAACAGGACCATGAAGTCCTGCACCGCACCAGCCAGCACCACGCCCACCACCAGCCACAGCAGTCCGGGCAGGTAGCCCATCTGCGCAGCCAGCACCGGGCCGACCAGCGGGCCGGCGCCGGCAATGGCGGCGAAGTGGTGGCCGAACAGCACGTGCTTGTTGGTCGGAACGTAGTCCAGGCCATCGTTGTTGATCACCGCCGGGGTGGCCCGGGTCGGATCCAGCTGCATCACCTTGTTGGCGATGAACAGGCTGTAGAAGCGATAGGCGACGAGGTACAGCGACACCGCCGCGACGACGATCCACAGGGCATTGATGTGTTCGCCGCGGCGCAGCGCCACGGTGCCCAGACAGAACGCGCCGAGCAGAGCGAGTACCGCCCAGCCCAGTTTGGAAAACCCTTTCATGAGGTGCTCTCTCCCGGAAAGACAGACAAAGAGTCCTGCTTGCCCACGACAGGGTCAATTGGCACAGGACGAATCGGCGGTAGTACTTTGGTCGTACGGCGGCTGCGCTGACATGCAGCGAACATCAGGGATGGAACAATCGGTTGCGGAGCCATCCATTGGCCTACGGTCGTGTGGCGTCCATCTTCAGTGGCATCCATCCAACAGGAGTCGCCATGAGCTTTCCCGAACCGGTCCGCGTACTGCGCACCATCCGTGGCATGCCCACCTCCGACGGTGCCGGCGTGCGCCTGACCCGCGTCATCGGCGGCCCGACGCTGCCGGACCTGGATCCGTTCCTGCTGCTTGATGAGTTCGGTACCGACCGCGCCGAGGACTACATCGCAGGCTTCCCGGAGCATCCGCATCGCGGTTTCGAGACCGTCACCTACATGCTCGACGGGCGCATGCGGCATCGCGACAACCACGGCAACGAAGGCCTGCTGACCCCGGGCAGCGTGCAGTGGATGACCGCTGGTCGTGGCCTGGTGCACTCGGAGATGCCCGAGCAGGAAAGCGGGCAGATGCGCGGTTTCCAGCTGTGGGTGAACCTGCCGGCGAAGGAGAAGATGACCGAGCCGAAGTACCAGGAGTTCGCGCCCGAGCGCATTCCCGTGGTGCAGCCGGATGCCGGTGTGGAAGTGAAGGTGATTGCCGGCACGGTCGACGGCACCCACGGGCCGATCGTGCAGCCGGCCACCGATCCGCTCTACCTCGATATCACGCTGGCGCCGGATCGCGCGTGGACCTATGCGCTGCCGGAAGGGCACAACGCGTTTGCCTATGTGTTCGAAGGTGCGGTGACCGTAGGTGAGCAGGACGCTGCGCGTGACGTGGCGCGCCAGGAACTGGCGGTGCTGGGCGGCGGCGAACAGCTGCACCTCTCGGCCGGCAGCGATGGCGCGCGGTTGATCCTGGTGGCTGGCCGTCCGTTGCGCGAGCCGGTGATGCGGCATGGCCCGTTCGTGATGAACACACGGCAGGAACTGATGCAGGCCTTCGTCGACTTCCAGGAAGGCAAGTTCTGAGGCGGTGCCGGCCGCTGGCCGGCAACTGCCTGCGGTCACGGCGGATCGAGGTGCCGGCCAGCGGCCGGCACTACCCTGTGATCGGGCCGCATTGCGGGGATGCTGCCAGGCAGGCATCCCCGTCATGGTCAGCGCCCGGCGGCCACGGCCGATGGCGTCAGGCTCATGCCCTGCGCCAACTGCTGCAGCGAGCCCAGTTCCTGCGCGCTGTCCGGATACAGCGAAATCTGCGCGTAACGCCCTTTGTCGAGCTTGACCACGCTGATCCGGCGTTCGGCATAGCCCGGAGGCTGCTGGCCACCGAGGTCGGGCTGGTACCAGTAGAGTGATTCACCGCCGAAGCTGCCCTTTTCCTGGCGCAGCGAGCGGTTCAACGGAATGGACGGGTCACGTGCACTGAGCATCAGGCTCAGTACTTCACGGCCATCTCCGGTACTGGCGCGACAGATCAGAAAGTCCGTCTGCACCAATTGCTGCCATTGCAGGCCACTGCTGGCCGGCAGCGAAGGACATTCGGTGGGAGCCTGTGCAGCGGCGGCCTGGGCCACGGCGAACAGCAGGCTCGACAACACTACAGGCGCGAACTTCATGCATCCCCCAAGGTGGTGTGTCGTTTGGCGCCGCCTGATGGACGGGCAGCGTTGGCATCCCATCCCCGGATGCCACCCCGACCGGCATGTGCACGGACGGTCAACTCAACCTTAACGGAACGTGAGCGATCGCACAAATTGCGGTTACAAGCGTAACCATTGCGGCCGAAGGTCGGCCGCAATGGACCGCACAGGCCTCAGCGGTCGTTGCCGATCCACTTGTAGATGATGCCGCCGATCGCGCCGCCCAGAAGGGGGGCGACCCAGAACAGCCACAGCTGGCTGACCGCACCGCTGCCGGCGAAGAACGCGACGGCGGTGGAGCGGGCCGGGTTCACCGAGGTGTTGGTGACCGGAATGCTGATCAGGTGGATCAGGGTCAGCGACAGGCCGATCGCCAAGGGCGCGAACCCGGCCGGTGCCTTGCCGTGGGTGGAGCCCATGATCACGATCAGGAACACCGCCGTCAGCACCACTTCGCACAGGAAGGCGGCCGCCACGCTGTAGCCGCCGGGCGACAGCGCGCCATAGCCATTGCTGGCGAACGCGCCGGCCTGGCTGCCATCGATGGCGAAGCCACTGGCGCCGGAGGCAATCTGCAGCAGGATGAAGCCGGCCAGCAGGCCGCCGGCGACCTGGGCGATGATGTACGGGATCAGGTCCTTGGTCGGGAAACGACCGCCGGCCCACAGGCCGACACTGACCGCCGGGTTGAAGTGCGCGCCGGAGATGTGGCCGAACGCATAGGCGCCGGTCACCACGGTCAGGCCGAAGGCCAGCGCCACGCCGAGGAAACCGATACCCAGCGGATTGCCGTCACCGCCGAACTTGGCGGCCAGCACCGCACTGCCACAGCCACCCAGAACCAGCCAGAACGTGCCGAGGAACTCGGCGGACAAGCGTTTACCCATGCTCATGTGTTGCACTCCTTTGACGGTCGAAAGTGTGATTTATGTCACATTTCAGTGATCAGCGGGTGACTGTAGCGTCAACGCCGGGTGCAGGGATACACCCTCGGATGTGTGCAACACGCGATGTTCAGTACTGCGGCAGCGGGATGAACTCCTTGTCGTCGCCCGGGATGGTGCCGAAGCGGCCGGCTTCCCAGTCGTGCTTGGCCTGCTCGATACGCTCCTTCGAGCTGGAGACGAAGTTCCACCACAGGTGACGTGGGCCATCCAGTGGCTCGCCGCCGAACAGCATCGCCTTCACCGGTGTCTTCGCACGCAGGCGACCTATCGCACCAGCTTCGGGGATCACGAGGTGCTGGGCGGGAATATCCACGCCATCCAGCTGTGCCTCACCTTCGAGGATGTACAGCGCGCGCTCGCGATGGCCATTGTCGATATCGATCTCCGCCTCCGGGTCGAGGTCGATCGCTACGTTGAGGGTGTCGGCGAACACCTTCACCGGTGATTCCTCGCCATAGGCGCGGCCGGCGATCACCCGCAGCCAGACACCCTTGCGGCGCTGCTCGGGCAGGGTGGCTGCGGCATGGTGGTAGAACGCCGGTTCGATTTCCTCATGCGATTTCGGCAGTGCCACCCAGGTCTGCATGCCGTGGATCGGGTTGTCATGGTCGCGGTCCGGTTGCGGCGTGCGCTCGGAATGGGCGATGCCGCGGCCGGCGGTCATCCAGTTGACGTCACCGGGGCGGATCACCTGGTCCGAACCCAGCGTGTCGCGGTGGCCGATGGCGCCTGACCACAGATAGGTGACCGTGGCCAGGCCGATATGCGGATGCGGGCGCACGTCGATGGCGGTGCCGGGGTGCATGAGTGCCGGGCCCATCTGGTCGACGAACACGAACGAGCCGATGCTGCGGGCCTGCAGGGTCGGGACGGCCCGGCGGACTTCGAGGCCGCCGATGTCGTGCACGCGCGGGGCGATGATGGTGGTCATGCGGGCGTTCTCGCTGGCAGGGATCAGGTGGTCAGCATCGCACGCGGCTGTGACGGGGACATGCCCCGTATGGGTAACAGGTTGTTCCAGCCAACGGCGCAGCCCCTCGTGGCTGTGGGTTGGTCGCTGAAGGCAAAAGGAAAAGCAGCGCTTGGCCGGGCGGGTGGATTGCGCAGGACACGCCGTAAACCCGTCCGTGGGGGCTCGATGGCGCCATCCATGGCGCCAACGGTCCTGCGCAACCCACCCGCCCGGCCTCTGACAGTTTCCGTGTGCTGTCCAGCCACGGAGAAGAAAAAAGAAAAGCAAAATCAAAATCAAACGCCGGTCGCTTCGCTCAGGTGTCGACCAAGGTCGACACCTACCGGGTTTGCTGTTCGCTCACCGTCATCGGAAAACTGTCAGGGGTGGGGCGGTGTCGGGTTGCGGGGTGTCCGCGGCATGGATGCCGCGGCCAAGCCCCCAAGGACGGGTTTACGGCGTCCCCGCAACCCGACACCGCCCCGCCCAACAAACAGAAAAGCCAGAGCCGCTTTGGCTCTGGCTTCTGCTGTGGAACTTGACGTTGCCTCTGCGGGTGCCGGGCCGCAGGCCCGGCCGATCAACTCACACCACCGGTTCGCGCAGGGCGGGGTTGTCCCAGCCGGGGCGCGGGGCGAAACGGTCGCCGTGGCGCTGCTGCAGTGCCTTCAGCTGCTCGACGATCGCGTCGGCACCCACCGCACGGATGTGCTGGATCGGACCGCCGCGGAACGGTGCGAAACCGGTGCCGAAGATCACGCCGGCATCCAGCAGGTCCGCGTCGGCCACCACGCCTTCGTGCAGGCAGGCCACTGCCTCGTTCAACAGCGGCAGGATCAGGCGGTCCTCCAGATCGGCCGGGGCCTGGTAATCGCTGGCCACGTCCGGCTTCTTCGGCTTGCCGTTTTCCCAGGTGTAGATGCCCTGGCCGTCCTTCTTGCCGCGCTTGTCCGGTTCCACCGTCTGCAGCGCGGCCGGAATCTGCAGGCCCAGGAACGGCGCCAGTTCGCGGCCGACGCCTGCGGCCACGTCCAGGCCCACGGTGTCGATCAGTTCGATCGGGCCCATCGGCATGCCGAATTTCACTGCGGCCTTGTCGATCACCGCGCCCGGAATGCCCTCGGCATATGCGGTGGCGGCTTCCAGCATGTACGGGAACAGCACGCGGTTGACCAGGAAGCCCGGGCTACCGGCCACCGGCACGGGGAACTTGCCCAGCGCCTTGCAGAACGCGGCCAGGCGACGCTCGGTCTCCGGCGCCATGCCGTCGTGATGGATGATCTCCACCAGCGGCATCTGCGCAACCGGGTTGAAATAGTGCAGGCCAGCGAACTGCGCCGGGCGCTGGATATGGTCGCGCAGTTCCACCAGCGGAATCGACGAGGTGTTGGTGGTCAGCAGCGCGTCCTGCTTCATCTTTGGTTCGAGCGTCTGGTACAGCGCACGCTTGGCCTCGGGGTTCTCGATGATCGCCTCGATCACCAGGTCGGCCTCGGCCACGCCGTTGCCTTCCAGATCGGCACGCAGGCGCGCGGCCACGGCGGGGCGCTTGCTCTCGTCGCGCACCTTCTTGGCGAACAGCGCCTGTGCGCGTTCCATTGCCGGGTCGATGAAGCGCTGCTCGCGGTCCTGCAGGGTCACCTCGAAGCCCTTGTAGGCGGCCCACGCGGCGATATCGCCGCCCATCACGCCGGCGCCGACCACGTGGACGTGGCGGATGCCGGAATCACCCCCGCCGAGGCCCTTCAGGCGCTCGGTCAGGAAGAAGATGCGGATCAGGTTGCGTGCGGTCGGTGTACTGGCCAGCTTCACCACCGCGCGACGTTCGGCATCCAGGCGCGCCTGGATCGGCTTGCCGCCGCTGCGCTGCCAGGTGCTGATCAGCGCGTAGGGCGCCGGGTACTGGTCCTTCTTGGCCTTGCGCGCGACCTGCTTGACCATCTGCGGTGCCAGCAGCGTGCGGGCCAGCCAGGTGTTGGTGGCCCAGGCCGTCGCGCGCTGCTTGAACGGGCGGGTGGTGCCGGACAAGGCCAGCGCCACCGCGGTATCGAGCACCACCGCCGGTGCCACCACCTTGTCGACCAGGCCGATGCCACGCGCGGCCGAGGCCGACAGGGTGCGGCCGGTCAGCATCATGTCCATCGCAGCCGGTGCGCCGACCAGCTGCGGCAGGCGCGCGCTGCCACCCCAGCCCGGGAAGATGCCCAGCTGGGTCTCCGGCAGGCCGATGCGGGTGCTGCTGTCATTGGAGGCCACGCGGTAGCGGCAGGCCAGCGCCAGCTCGGTACCGCCGCCCAGGCAGTGGCCGTGGATGGCTGCCACGGTCGGGCAGGGCAGCTCGGCCAGCTTCTGGTAAGTGGCCTGGCCGCGACGGATGGCGTCGTTGACGGTGCCGCGGCGGTCGAACTCCTGGAACTCCTTCAGGTCCGCACCGGCAATGAAGCCGGCCTTCTTCAGCGACTGGATTACCACGCCCTTGGGCGGGTCCAGCGCGATGCGCTCAAGCAGGTCGCCCAGTTCCAGCAGTACGTCCTGCGACATGGCGTTGACGCTGCTGTCCTGACGATCCAGGGAGAGAACCACCACGCCGTCGTCGCGGATCTCGGGGTGCCAGTGGCTGAAGCGGAGACCATCGAAGCCTGAGAGCATGGACGTTCCATCCGGTTGTGTATGGAGAAGCGGCTATGATCCAGAGGTTGTTTCCCCCGCGTCAAATCCCAATAGCAGGGGAGTGGCGACCCCGGATCCATGGCCGTGGACCGGAACGCTAACGGAACGGTGGTTAAAAGCTGGTGCGGCGCCAGGTGATCGGCGACTGAACTTTTCCCGGGATTGGCAGTCTCATTGCCCGACGTCGGTTGGGCTGACAGGAGTGCGGCCCCTCATGGCCGATGTTGATACACCTCAGGAGCTGGATCTGGAACTGGTCCGGCGCGTGCAGCACGGCGAGAGCGCCGCGTTCGATGTCCTGGTGCGCAAGTACCAGCATCGCGTGGTGGCCCTGGTCGGTCGCTACATCGCCGACTGGAGCGAATGTCAGGACGTCGCCCAGGACACTTTCATCCGTGCCTACCGCGCGATCGGAAGTTTCCGTGGCGATGCCCAGTTCTCAACCTGGTTGCATCGAATCGCCGTGAATACCGCCAAAAACTACCTGGCTTCACACAATCGCCGACCGCCGACCGATGACATCGACATCGGTGATGCCGAACAGTTCGACAGCGGGACGCGCCTGCGCGACACCGACACGCCCGAACGCGAGTTGATGCGCCAGGAACTGGAACAGACGGTGATGAAGGCCGTCAACGCGCTGCCGGAAGAGCTCCGGTTGGCGATCACCCTGCGCGAGGTGGAAGGCCTGAGTTACGAGGATATCGCGCAGAAAATGGGGTGCCCGATCGGCACCGTGCGCTCACGGATCTTCCGGGCGCGCGAGGCGATCGACACCGAACTCCGGCCGCTGTTGGACATCGGCAGCGCCACCCGTGAGAAGAGCCGCGTATGACCAGTAATCCGTTCAACGAATCGCAGAACCACCAATCGCCCGCCGGGCAGCGCCTGGACCAGCGCCATCGCGAGCAGCTGTCGGCCCTGGTCGATGGCGAGCTGGGCGCCGATGAAGCACGCTTCCTGCTGCGCCGGATGGAGCACGACCCCGAGCTGGCCGGCTGCCAGGAACGCTGGCAGCTGCTGGGCGACGTGATGCGCGGACAAGCGTCGGCGCTGGCGCCGGCCGGATTCAGTGCTGCCGTGGCTGCCGCCATCGCGGCCGAACCCGCGCCACAGGCCGAGCCGCGCCGCAAGGTGCGCCGTACGGGCTGGCGAGCGTGGGGCGGTGGTGCCGCACTGGCCGCTTCGGTGGCGGCGGTGGCCTTGTTCATGGGCGGCGAGAAGCTGCAGGAAGCCACGCCAGGCGAGCCGTTGGCACCGCAGGTGATCGCCAGCCAGGCCGAACTGGCGCCGGCACCGGCCACCCCGGCGCCCGTCACCGAAGCGTCGGTGGATACCGCGGCAATGGCTGTGGCAGCGGCGCCAGCGGTGGCAATGGCCGCTGCAGGCCGCCGCCAGGACACCCGCCGTGCCAGCGCGACGCGCAGCCAGCAGGCCGCGCGCGCCGCCCAGCGTGACGGTGTGCCGCAGCGGGCCGTGGCCTCCGCGCAGGCGCCGTTGACCCCGATCGTGCCGGCCAATGCCAGCCGCAACCTGCCGTTCGGTGAGGTCGGTGGCCTGCAGGCGCGACCGTGGCCGCGCTCCAGCCTGACGCCCGCTGCCGGCAGCGCGCTCAATGCCAGCTTCCCGGCCCATGCCGGGGGCGCCGCGTTCTACCCGTTCGAGCCGCGCCTGCAGGATGACCTGCCGGTGCCGCCGCGCCCGCGCGACTGAGCCGGGCGCTTTCACGCCCCGCCTTCGGCGGGGCCCGTATTTCTCTTTCCATCCGATCCGGAGGTTGCCGTCCGATGACTCCCCGACTCCGCACGCAGGCCATGGGCCTGCTGGCCCTGACCCTGCCGTTGATGGCCTGCGCGCAGGCCCCGGCCCCGGCCCCGGCCGCCCAGACCCAGGCCGCGCCGGCCGCTGCGCCACGGGCGCCGGCCCAGCCGCTGGTCAGTGGGCTGCCCGACTTCACCAATCTGGTCGAACAGGTCGGGCCGGGCGTGGTCAACGTCGACACCACCATCGTCCGCAACAACCGCCAGGCCTCGCGGGGCCCGATGGGCGGCGACGATGACATGCCGGAGTTCTTCCGCCGCTTCTTCGGCCCGGATTTCCCGATGCCGGGGCAGGGTCCGGGTGGGCAGGATGGCGGTCCCAGCATCAAGGGCCGTGGCATGGGCTCGGGCTTCATCATCTCGCCCGATGGCTACGTGCTGACCAACTACCACGTGGTGGCCGACGCCAGCGAAGTGAAGGTGAAGCTGGGCGACAGCCGCGAGTTCACCGCCAAGGTGGTCGGCAGCGACCAGCAGTACGACGTGGCCCTGCTGAAGATCGACGGCAGGAACCTGCCGACCGTGCGCGTGGGCGATTCGAACACCCTCAAGCCGGGCCAGTGGGTTGTCGCGATCGGCTCGCCGTTCGGCCTCGACCATTCGGTCACCGCCGGCGTGGTCAGCGCCGTCGGCCGCAGTACCGGCGGCCCGGACCAGCGCTATGTGCCCTTCATCCAGACCGACGTGGCGATCAACCAGGGCAACTCCGGCGGCCCGCTGCTGAACACCCGCGGCGAAGTGGTCGGCATCAACTCGCAGATCTTCTCCGCCTCCGGCGGCTACATGGGCATCAGCTTCGCGATCCCGATCGACCTGGCGATGAGCGCGGTCGAGCAGATCAAGAAGAGCGGCAAGGTCACTCGTGGCCAGCTCGGCGCGGTGGTTGAACCGATCGATTCACTGAAGGCACAAGGCCTGGGGCTGCCGGACAGCCGTGGCGCGCTGGTCAACCAGATCGTACCCGGCAGTGCGGCCGAGAAGGCCGGTGTGCAGATCGGCGATGTGGTGCGTTCGGTCAATGGCAGCCCGGTCAACAGCTGGTCCGACCTGCCGCCGCTGATCGGCGCGATGGCGCCGGGCAGCCGGGTCACCCTGGGTGTGATCCGCGACGGCAAGCCGCGTGACCTCAGCGCCACGCTGACCGCATTGAGCGATGACGGCCAGGGCAATGCCCGTGCGGCGGCTACGGCCAAGCCCGATGCGGCGCCGCAGGCCGGCGCCAATGCCCTGCTGGGCCTGGACGTCAGCGACCTGACCGCACCGCAGCGCAAGCAGTTCGGCCTGGACGGCAACGAGGGCGTGCGCATCACCGGGGTCAAGGGCCAGGCGGCGCGTGATGCCGGCCTGTCTCCGGGCATGGTGATCCTGCAGGTCGGCCGCACTCCGGTCGGCAGCGTGGATGGCCTGAACCGCGCGCTGTCCAGCTACAAGAAGGACGACGTAGTGATGCTGCTGGTGCGTACCGGCAATGGCAACAGCGCGTTCGTGGCGGTGAAGGCCGGCCAGTAAGGCCTGCCCAAGCCGTTCCGGTGGCCCCGTCGATCCCCCCGAAGCCCCGCCCCGGCGGGGCTTCGGCCATTCCGGACCCGGGCCGATCAGGCCGTTTTCGCGGCGGGGCGCCGGGCGTGCGATAATCGACCGTTACCCTGACGACGCCGCGCGCCGCCGCCACCTATGTCTTCTGATTCGATGCGGAACATCCGCAACTTCTCCATCATCGCCCATGTCGACCACGGCAAGTCCACGCTGGCCGACCGCATCATCCAGCTCTGTGGTGGCCTGCAGGCCCGCG
Source organism: Stenotrophomonas maltophilia (assembly GCF_002138415.1). NCBI lineage: Bacteria > Pseudomonadati > Pseudomonadota > Gammaproteobacteria > Lysobacterales > Lysobacteraceae > Stenotrophomonas > Stenotrophomonas maltophilia. The sequence goes on along the minus strand of NZ_CP015612.1, from coordinate 3,375,309 downwards.
AGATGGAAGCGCAGGTGCTCGACTCCAACCCGATCGAGCGCGAGCGTGGCATCACGATCAAGGCGCAGTCGGTGTCGCTGCCGTACCTGGCCAAGGACGGGCAGACCTACCACCTGAACTTCATCGACACCCCCGGCCACGTCGACTTCTCCTATGAAGTCAGCCGCTCGCTGGCCGCCTGCGAAGGCGCGCTGCTGGTGGTCGATGCGGCCCAGGGCGTGGAAGCGCAGTCGGTGGCCAACTGCTACACCGCCGTGGAACAGGGCCTGGAAGTGGTGCCGGTGATCAACAAGATCGACCTGCCCACCGCCGACATCGAGCGCGCCAAGGCCGAGATCGAGGCCGTGATCGGCATCGACGCCTCCGACGCCGTGCCGGTCAGTGCCAAGACCGGCCTGAACGTGCAGGACGTGCTGGAAGCGATCGTGCATCGCATCCCGCCACCGAAGCCGCGCGACACCGACAAGCTGCAGGCGCTGATCATCGACTCCTGGTTCGACAACTACCTGGGCGTGGTCTCGCTGGTGCGCGTGATGCAGGGCGAGATCAAGGCCGGTGACAAGCTGCAGGTGATGTCCACCGGCCGCAACCACCAGGTCGACAACGTCGGCGTGTTCACCCCGAAGCGCAAGGTGCTGCCGGCGCTGCGTGCAGGTGAAGTGGGCTGGGTCACCGCCAGCATCAAGGACGTGCACGGTGCGCCGGTCGGCGACACCCTGACCCTGGCCGGCGACCCGGCACCGAAGCCGCTGCCGGGCTTCCAGGAAATGCAGCCGCGCGTGTTCGCCGGCCTGTTCCCGGTCGATGCCGAGGACTATCCGGACCTGCGCGAAGCGCTGGACAAGCTGCGCCTGAACGATGCCGCGCTGCGCTTCGAGCCGGAAAGCTCCGAGGCGATGGGCTTCGGCTTCCGCTGCGGTTTCCTCGGCATGCTGCACATGGAAATCGTGCAGGAGCGCCTGGAGCGCGAATACAACCTGGACCTGATCAGCACCGCGCCGACGGTGGTGTATGAAGTCCTGAAGACCGATGGCTCGATCATCAACATGGACAACCCGGCCAAGCTGCCGCCGGTGAACCAGGTCGAGGAGATCCGCGAGCCGATCATCCGTGCCAACGTGCTCACCCCCGAGGAGTACATCGGCAACATCATCAAGCTGTGCGAAGAAAAGCGCGGCAGCCAGATCGGCATCAACTACCTGGGCAGCCAGGTGCAGATCAGCTACGAGCTGCCGATGGCCGAGGTGGTGCTGGACTTCTTCGACAAGCTGAAGTCGGTCAGCCGTGGCTATGCCTCGCTGGACTACCACTTCGTGCGCTTCGACGCGGGTCCGTTCGTGCGCGTGGACGTGCTGATCAACGGCGACAAGGTCGATGCGCTGTCGCTGATCGTGCACCGCAGCCATGCCGACCGTCGCGGCCGCGAGCTGTGCGAGAAGATGAAGGACCTGATCCCGCGCCAGATGTTCGACGTGGCCATCCAGGCCGCCGTCGGCTCGCAGATCATCGCCCGCACCACGGTCAAGGCCATGCGCAAGAACGTGCTGGCCAAGTGCTATGGTGGCGACGTTTCGCGCAAGAAGAAGCTTCTGGAAAAGCAGAAGGAAGGCAAGAAGCGCATGAAGCAGGTCGGCCGCGTGGAGATCCCGCAGGAAGCGTTCCTGGCCGTGCTGCAGATGGACAACAAGTAAGCCCGCACCGGCCCTGCGGGGCCGGTCGTCTGGTGACGTTGCAAAGGACCCTGAATGAAACTGTTTGAGATCCTCCTGGTCGTGCTGACCCTGGCCTCGGGCCTGATCCTGCTCGCGGACAAGCTGTACCTCGCCAAGCGTCGCGCCCAGCGCGCGGGCCTGCTCGATTCCGAGCCGGTGCTGGTGGATTACTCGCGTGCGTTCTTCCCGGTGCTGGCGATCGTACTGATCGTGCGCAGTTTCATCGCCGAGCCGTACAAGATTCCGTCCAGCTCGATGATGCCGAACCTGCTGATCGGCGATTTCATCCTGGTCAACAAGTTCTCCTACGGCCTGCGCCTGCCGATCAGCAACACCAAGATCGTGCCGTTCGGCGAGCCGTCGCGTGGTGATGTGGTGGTGTTCCACTTCCCCGGCCACAGCGACAACGACCCGGCCAAGGGCGAGAACTTCATCAAGCGCGTGATCGGCGTGCCGGGTGACACCGTGGTCTTCGAAGGCGACGGCGTGATCCTCAATGGCGAACCGCTGAAGTACGACAACAAGGGCATCTACGCCGGCCACAAGGGCCAGGGCGAGGGCGCCAACCTGCTGGTCGAGCACCTGCCGGGCCGTACCCACACAGTGCTGGAGACCGACTACCCGCGTGGCCAGGGCCAGTGGACCGTGCCGGCCGGCAAGTACCTGGTGATGGGCGACAACCGTGACAACAGCGACGATGGCCGTTTCTGGGGCCTGCTGCCGGAAGAGAACCTGCGCGGCAAGGCCTTCCTGATCTGGCTGAACTGCCAGGGCTGGTTCTGCAAGGATGGCTTCGAGCCGTCGCGGATCGGCTCGAGCATCAACTGATCGGGCATCAACTGAGTATTTTCACATCCAACGCGTATCTGGGGAGAACGCAATGAAGACGATGAACACGCAGCGTGGCATGACCCTGACGTCGTTCCTGACGGTCCTGATCGTGGTCGGTTTCTTCCTCTACATCGGCATGAAGCTGTTCCCGATGTACCAGGAGTACTACGCCGTGCGCTCGGCGATGAAGAGCCTGGCCAACGAGCCGGGCGTGGGGAGCATGGAGCCGTCGCGGATCCAGGACCTGTTCTTCAAGCGCCTGTACATCAACTACTCGGACAATGTGAAGCCGGCCAACGTGAAGTTCGATCGTCGCGACAATGGCTGGACCCTCAAGGTCAACTACGAAGTGCGTCGCCCGCTGATCGGCAACCTCGATGTGGTTGGCAAATTCGATTCTTCCCAGGACCTGACACGAAGCGGTGCCCAGTAAATTCATCCAACGTGGCGACCTGATCGGTCATCCCTTCCGCGATCCGGCCCTGCTCAAGCAGGCGCTGACGCATCGCAGTGCCGGTGCGCCGCATAACGAGCGCTTGGAGTTCCTCGGCGACAGCATCGTCAACATGATGGCGGCCGAGGCGTTGTACCGACGCTGGCCCAAGGCTGACGAAGGGGCGATGACCCGTGCCCGCGCCGAACTGGTGCGTGAAGGCGCGCTGGCGGTGATCGGGCGCACCCTGGAACTGGGCGAGCGGCTGACCCTGGGCCCGGGCGAAATGAAGTCCGGTGGTCATCGTCGCGACTCGATCCTGGCCGACGCGGTGGAAGCCGTGGTGGCCGCGATCTACCTGGACGCCGGCTTCGAGGCCTGCCGGGCGGTGGTGCTGCCCTGGTTCAGCGCTTCGATCGAGGCACTGCCGGCCTCCGGCCGGCCCGAGAAGGACCCCAAGACCCGCCTGCAGGAATGGCTGCAGGCCCGACAGAAGGCGTTGCCGCAGTATGAACTGGTGTCAGAATCCGGTGACGACCATGCCAAGCACTTCCGGGTACGCTGCATCGTAGCCGACCCGGCCGCCAGCACCGAGGGCGAAGGCGCCTCGCGGCGGCTTGCCGAACAACAGGCGGCTGCGGCCGTCCTAGAACAACTGGATTCCAAGTGAGCGAACAAACTCCCCATCATTGCGGCAGCGTGGCCGTCATCGGCCGCCCGAACGTGGGCAAGTCGACCCTGACCAATGCCCTGGTCGGCGCCAAGGTCAGCATCGTTTCCAACCGCCCGCAGACCACGCGCCATCGCCTGCTGGGCATCGCCACGTATCCGGAAGGCCAGTTGGTGCTGGTCGACACCCCCGGCCTGCACAAGGTGCAGAAGCGGGCGATGAACCGGGTGATGAACCGGGCCGCGCGCGGTTCGCTGGAAGGTGTCGACGCCGGCCTGCTGGTGATTGAAGCCGGGCGCTGGGACGAAGAGGACAGCCTGGCCTTCAACGTGCTGCGCGACGCCGGTATCCCGGTGGTGCTGGTGGTCAACAAGATCGACCGGCTGAAGGACAAGGGCGCGCTGCTGCCGTTCCTGCAGGAAGTCACGGCCGGCCGCGATTTCTCGTCCGTGCACCCGATCTCGGCGCAGAAGCGCAACGGCCTGGAAGCACTGGTACGCGACGTACTGGCGCTGTTGCCGGAAGCGCCGCCAATGTTCGGCGAAGACGAGATCACCGACCGCAGCCAGCGTTTCCTGGCCGGCGAGCTGGTGCGTGAGCAGCTGATGCGCCAGTTGGGCGAAGAGCTGCCGTACGCGACCACCGTGGAAATCGAGCGCTTCACTGAAGATGGCAACCTGCTGCGCATTGGTGCGGTGATCTGGGTCGAGCGCGAGGGCCAGAAGGCCATCGTGATCGGCAAGGGTGGTACCCGCCTGAAGGAGATCGGGGCCAAGTCCCGCCTGCAGATGGAGCGTCTGTTCGGGGCCAAGGTGTTCCTGGAGACCTGGGTGCGCGTGCGTGAAGGCTGGTCCGACGACGAGGCCGCGCTGAAGGCCTTCGGCTACGAATAAGCCGCGACGGTCGCTTCGATGCTGATCGAGGACGACACCGGCTTCGTGCTGCATGCACGGGCCTATCGCGAGACCAGCCTGCTGGTCGAAGTGTTGAGCGCGCAGCATGGCCGCATTGGCCTGCTCGCGCGTGGCGTGTCCACTGCCAAGGGCCAGGTGCTGCGCGCGGCCCTGCAGCCGCTGCAGTGGATCCGCTTCAGTGCCCTGCAGCGGGGCGAACTGGCCCAGCTGCGGGGTGCCGAGTCGCTTGATGCCGCGCCACGCCTGGTCGGCCAGGCGATGCTGGCTGGCTTCTACCTGAGTGAACTGACCCTGCGCCTGGCCCCGCGCCAGGACCCGCTGCCGGAGTTGTACCTGGCCTACGGCGAGGCACGTGCGCGGCTGGCCGTGGGCGCCGGTCTGGCCTGGACCCTGCGTCGCTTCGAACGCGAGCTGCTGTCCGCGCTGGGCCTGGGCTTCGAGCTGGACAGCGCCAGCGACGGCCAGCCGATCGACCCGGCCGCGCGCTACGAACTGGATCCGCAGGAAGGCGCGCAGCGGCTGCTGAGCGAGCGTGGTGGGGAACGCCGTGCGGCAGCCACTGGCTCAGCGCTGCTGGCGCTGGCAGCGGACGAAGAGCCCGATGCGGCCGACCTGGCCAGCCTGCGGCTGCCGATGCGGCGGGTGCTGGCCCATCACCTCGGGCCACGCGGCCTGAAATCCTGGGAAATGATCGAGCAGCTCGCGCCCCGGCGTTGAGGGGTGTTCGGCAGGGCTTGCAGCCCTGCACCTGCCGAATCAACGTCAACTGCAAAAGCTGGCTATCCGTGGGTAGGCGGGGTGGGTCCGGTTGCGGGAGACGCCGTAAACCCGTCCTTGAAGTGACCCCCGGGAGTTGGACGCCAGATCCAACCCCGAGGGATACATGAACAAATACGACGCGCGTTTCAAACTGCAGGTCGCCAAAGAGGCCTGCAAGACCTCCACATCGGTCAAAGCCATTGCCCGTCGCCACGGTCTGGAGTTCTCCACGGTCAGGCGCTGGGTAGCGACCTATCGGCTGCACGGTTGGCGTGGGTTTCGCCGCCAGCCCCGGTCCTATGACCTCGCCTTCAAGCTGGCGGTCCTGGAGAAGATGAGCCGGGACGGCCTGTCCGGGCGGGAGGCCACCACCTACTTCCAGATTGGCGATGCCGGCGCGGTGGGGCGATGGCGGCGCCTGTATGCTCAAGGCGGTGCCCAAGCGTTGGCACCGCCTCCGCCGCTGCCCCGAAAGCCGATGAAAAAGACCCGTTCGTCCAAGCCACCTGAGGAAATGAGCCGCGATGAGCTGCTCAAGGAAGTCGCCTATCTGCGTGCGGAGACCGACTACCTAAAAAAACTCGATGCCTTGATCCGGGAAGAGCAGGCGGCGCAGGACGCAAAGCGCAAGCCATCCAAGGATTGAGGCAGGTTCATACGTTGTCGCTTCTGCTCGAAGCGGCAGAGCTGTCACGCAGTACGTTCTATTACCAGAACCATGTCCTGGCCCATCCGGATCAGGATGAGGCAGCCCTGTGCGAGCGCATCCGTGCAATCTACGATCAAAGCCAAGGGCGTTATGGCTATCGCACGGTGACGCTGGAATTGGCCAACCAGGGCCATCGGACCAATCACAAGCGGGTACAGCGCCTGATGGGGAAGATGGGCCTGAAATCACGGGTACGCGTGAAGCGCTACCGGTCCTTCAAGGGGGCCGCCAATGTTGTGGTTGGCAATGACCTCAATCGCCAATTCCACGCCGAGCGCCCCAACCAGAAGTGGGTGACCGACGTGACCGAGTTCAAGGTACAAGGCATGAAGCTGTATCTGTCGCCGATCATGGACCTCTACAACGGCGAAATCGTGGCTTATCAGATCAAGCGCCAGCCCGTGTTCGATCTGGTAGGTCAGATGCTGGAGGAGGCCATCAAGAAGCTTTCGCCGGATGAGCGCCCCATGATCCACTCCGACCAGGGCTGGCAGTACCAGCATGAAAACTACCGGCACATGCTGGAAAAGCACTCTTTGAAACAAAGCATGTCCCGGCGTGGCAACTGCCTGGACAATGCAGCGATGGAGAGCTTCTTTGGGACGCTGAAGTCGGAGTTCTTTTACCTGAACAGCTTTGACAGCATCGAGAGTCTGGAGGCCGGGCTGGTGGAATACATCCAGTACTACAACGAAGAGCGCATCAAACTGAAACTGAAAGGCCTGAGCCCGGTACAGTACCGGGAGCAGGCCCAATCGGCCGCCTGAAACCGTCCAAGTCTCGGGGGTCACTTCACCTTTGGGGGCTTGGCCGCGGCATCCATGCCGCGGACACTCCCGCAACCGAACCCACCCCGCCTTCGACAGTTTTCCGCGATCTGTCGGAATGGCATGGGGTCGGATCCGTTTTCCTTCGGAAAACGGATCCGACCCTGAGGTATCCCCACGTTTTCCTCAGACAGAGCAATGGCTTACGTATCAGGCTCTGGAAACAAGTGCGCGCATGCCGCAGCCTTCAAGGTGACTAAACCAAAAGAAGAATGCGGTCATGCGCGCCAGCCAAGTATTGCAGAAGTGCTTGCCCAACTCACTATCGGCCATGCATGTCCTGCGCATGCGGGCCCTTCTCAGCGCGGTGCAAGCGCTGATCGTTGGGCGACGGTTGACCTTGACCGATATCGCTCGAGCGTGGCCTGGGGCCGAGCGTGTACGAGCTCCCCTCAAGGCGTTTGATCGCCTGTTGGGAAATCGGCATCTACATGGCGAACGCGGTGCCATTGAGGCCGACATGGCTCGCTGGCTGCTACGTGGCCCACAGCCGGTCATCCTCATCGATTGGTCTGACTTGAAGCCGGACAAAAGCTGGTGCTTGCTTCGCGCGGCGGTTCCCGTGGGCGGCCGCACGCTGACGCTGCTGGACATGATTGTTCGCGGGAAAGAACAAGGCTCCGCCGAGGCCGAGAGGCATTTTCTGCAGCAATTGCGCAAGCTCATTCCAGAAGGGGTAACTCCGATTCTGGTGACCGATGCTGGGTTCCGGACCCCTTGGTTTCGCGCGGTTTCTGCGCTGGGCTGGCACTGGGTGGGGCGTCTGCGTGGAGCAACGCGCATCAAACTTCAGGAGGCCCCCAACTACCCGGAACACTGGCATGACAGCCGCACCCTGCACGCCAGAGCCAGGACCGTGCCACGCGAGCTCCCGCCAGCGCTGGTCAACCGCAGCTCGCCGCTGGCCTGCCGCGTGGTGCTGTGTTCCAAAACGCGTAAGGGCCGCAAAAAATCCACCCGCCGTACTCCACAGCAGGCCTCTCGTTCGGCGGTGAGCCTGAAGGCTGCCGCTCGTGAGCGAGAGCCTTGGCTTATCGTGGCCGCGCCCGAATTGAGTCAGGCCAGCGCCCGACAGTTGGTTAACCTCTATGCCCGCCGGATGCAGATCGAACTGGCCTTTCGAGATCTCAAATCACACCGCTACGGGCATGCCCTGGAAGACAGTCTGACCCGGCAAGGGCCCAGGCTGCAGATCCTGCTCCTGATCAGCACGCTGGCCACCTTCGTCAGCTGGCTGGCCGGCTTGGTGTGTGAAGCGGCAGACATCGCCCACTGGCTTTGGCCCAGCAAAAGCACCCGCAAACGCTATTCCACCCCACGCGTTGGGCGCGAGGCACTAGTCAGAGGCTGGCCCCTAGGACCACCGGCACGGTGGCTTGATCTTCTGCGCTCGCCCCCAGGGAAGGCCTTGGACCAAATGACGTTGCTGCCATGAAAACGTGGGGATACCTCAGGATCCGACCCCAGTTTGAATTTCGATATCTGACAGAGATTCATCCGCGCATGGCGTGGAACTACCCGATCGCGGAAATCTGTCAGAGGTGGGGCGGTGTCGGAGTGCGGGGTGTCAGCCGCATGGATGCGGCTGCCAAGCCTACAAGGACGTACTTGCGGCGTCCCCGCACTCCGACACCGCCCCACCAGCCCACGGAATTCCAGTTTTTGCTGTTGCCGTTGCCCTGGCTTGAAGCTTCGGCGGGTGCAGGGCGCAGCCCTGCCGAACAACCCTCAATGCAGCAGGGCAGCTACCGCGTCGCGGAATCCCGCCTGGGCCTGCCCGGACTCGGGCGTATGATGCAACTGGCGCACCGCACGGGCCAAGCGTGCCGCGCCCACGAAGCCACAGCTCGCCTGCAGCCGATGCAACTGGCTGCGCAGCTGGCGCTCGTCATGCTGGTCCACCGCCTGCTCGACCGCGTCACGTACGCCCGGCAGCTCGGCCAGGAACAGCTCGCGCAGGGCGATCAGGTGGTTGCGCTGGCCATTGAGCGCGGCCAGTGCCGCAGTCTCGTCCCAGTCCTGTACCTGCAGCTCGACCGCGGCCGGCGCCTGGGCCATGACAATCCCGGCCGGGCTGTTGACCAGTGCGCGGCGCACCGCTTTCAGCAGCTGGTCGCGGCCGAGGGGTTTGACCAGGGTGTCGCTGAAGCCGGCCTCGCGCAGGCGCGCATGGATCGAGGTATCGCCGTCGGCGGTATGCGCCAACGCCGGGGTATCGGGGTGTGAACGGCGTAGTTCGCGCAGCAGCTGCGCGCCGTTGCCGTCAGGCAGGTTGACGTCGATCAGCCACAGGTCATGCGCGCCGGGTTCGGCGCTCGCCAGCGCACTGGCCAGTGAATCTGCGGTGTCCACGTCCGCCGGTAACGTTTCCAACGCCGCTTTGAAAAAACCGCGGCTGATGATGTCGTCCTCGACAAGCAGGAAGCGGGGCCGGCTGGCCCGCGGGGTCATCTGCATCAGGGCTGCCTCCATGTCAGCTGTTGCAATCATCAAGCACAGCGGCGGCGGGCGCAAGCGGGTCCGGACCCTGCCGGTCAGGATCTGCGACAATACGCCCCCATTTTTGCCCGCAGCCTGTTGCCACGTGGCCCGATCCCGCTCCCGCATCGACCGTACCCCGTTCCAGACCGAGATCCTCGACCTCAGCCATGATGGTCGCGGTGTCGCCCGCCGTGAAGGCGAGGGCGGCAAGGTCACCTTCGTCAGCGGCGCCCTGCCGGGCGAGGTGGTCATGGCCGAACAGACCGCCCGCAGCCGCCATTTCGACGAAGCGCGTACGGTGGAAGTGCTGCAGGCCTCGCCGCAGCGCGTCACCCCGAAGTGCCCGCACTTCGGCACCTGCGCCGGCTGCGTGCTGCAGCACCTGGACGAAGACCAGCAGATCGTCGCCAAGCAGCGCGTGCTGATGGACAACCTGGAGCGCATCGGCCACGTGAAGCCGGGAACCGTGCTGGCGCCGCTGGTCGGCGAGAGCTGGGGCTACCGGCGCAAGGGCCGCTTCTCGGTGCGCCGGGTCGAGAAGAAGGACAAGACCCTGGTCGGTTTCCGTGAACAGGACCCGCGATTCGTGGCCGATCTCAGCCAGTGCCTGACCGTGATTCCGGAAATCGGCACCAAGGTCGAGGCGTTGTCGACTTTCATCGAGTCGCTCGATGGCAAGCGCGACATCCCGCAGATCGAATTCATCGCCGGTGACCAGGCCGTGGTCCTGACCGTGCGCCACCTGCAGCCGCTCAGCGACGCTGATCGTGCGGCCTGGGCCGCCTTCGGCCAGCAGCATGGCTTCGTGATCTACCTGCAGTCCGGTGGCGTGGACACCGTGCAGCCGCTGGACGGGCAGGGCGTACCGCTGTCGTTCCGTCTGGCGCCGTGGGATGTCGAACTGGCGTTCCGCCCGCTGGACTTCATCCAGGTCAATGCCAAGCTCAACGAGAAGATGATCGCCCACGCCCTGGACCTGCTGGAACCGGGTGAGGACGAGCGCGTGCTGGACCTGTTCTGCGGCCTGGGCAACTTCACCTTGCCGCTGGCGCGCCGCGTGCGCGAAGTGGTCGGTGTGGAAGGTGATGCCGGCCTCGTCGCGCGTGCCCGTGAGAATGCCGAGCGCAATGGCCTGGCCAACGCGCAGTTCTTCAGCGCCGACCTGACCCAGGACCAGCGCAGCACCCCGTGGATGCGCCAGGGCTTCGACAAGCTGCTGCTGGACCCGCCGCGCTCGGGCGCGATCGAAGTGCTGCAGCAGCTGCCGCTGAAGCAGTTCAAGCGCATCGTCTATGTCAGCTGCCACCCGGGTTCGCTGGCCCGCGATGCCGGCTATCTGGTCAACGAACAGGGCTTCACCCTGGTCAGCGCCGGTGCCATGGACATGTTCCCGCACACCGCACACGTGGAAAGCATCGCGGTGTTCGAGAAGCGCTGATCGGCTGTCATGCCCATCGCGCATAATGGCGCGATGGGCATCGAAATCGAACGCAAATTCCTCGTCAGCAGTGATCGCTGGCGCACCGCCGCGCATCGGGTGATTCCGATGGCGCAGGGCTATATCAACGATATGGGCGCGCTCGACCGCGGCACCCAGAACGCCTCGGTGCGCGTGCGCATCGAGGGCGACCACGCCGCGCTGAACCTGAAGTCGCGCACCATCGGCCACACCCGGCAGGAGTTCGATTATCCGATTCCCGTGGAGGACGCGCGCGCGCTGCTGGCGTTGTGCGTGGGTGGCCTGATCGACAAGCGCCGCCATCTGGTCGAACACGCCGGCCTGACCTGGGAAGTGGACGAGTTCCTCGGCGACAACGCCGGCCTGGTCGTGGCCGAGGTCGAGCTGGACAGTGCCGACCAGGTCATCGACCTGCCGGACTGGGTGGGCGCTGAAGTCACCGATGATGCCCGCTACTACAACGTTGCCTTGGCCAGTCACCCGTATTCAGAGTGGTGAAGCCGCCAAAAAGGGGACGGAGGGGATTAAGTCGTCTTTACCCCACCTGTGCTGAAAACGACTTAATCCCCTCCGTCCCCTTTTATCGAGGGGGGCGGCCCCCATGTCGGGGGGATGAGAATCGACATCTACTCCGACGTGGTCTGCCCCTGGTGCTGGATTGGCAAGCATCGTTTCCAGCAGGGTGTGCAGTTGCTGGGCGCGGACGCGCCTGAACTCGACATCCATTGGCAGCCATTCCAGCTGGATCCGGACGCGGACGCCACCCCGGTGCCGCTGCGCGAGGCCTACGTGCGCAAGTTCGGCGGCGTCGAGCGCACCGAGCAGATTCTCGGCCAGACCCAGACCACTGCGCGTGCAGAAGGCTTGCCGATGGACTTCGGCCAGGGCCAGGTGCGGGTGACCACGCTGCCGGCGCACCGGGTGCTGTGGCTGGCCGGCCAGCACGGCGTGCAGGATGCGGTCGGCGAAGCGCTGTTCCGCGCCCACTTCGAGCATGGCCAGAACCTGGCGGACCCCTCGGTGCTGATCAAGGCCGGTGTGGCAGGCGGCCTCGACGCGGGTGAAATCGCGCAGATGCTGGCCTCCGACCGCGGCCTGGCCGAGGTCGAGGCCAAGCTGGCGCAGGCACATGCGCTGGGCATTTCCTCGGTGCCGACCTTCGTCATCGATGGAAAGTGGGCCATTTCCGGGGCCCAGCCCCCAGAGGCCTTCGCCAACGTCCTGCGACAGATCGCGGCCGAACAGGGCGCCCCGGCAGCTTCGGCTGACGGAGACGAGGCCTGCGGCCCGGATGGCTGCAAGGTCTGAGCAGATCGGGGTCAGAGCCCTTGCGGGGATCCGACCCCGGGGTCAGATCCCCGCAGAGGCTCTGACCCCGCGCTTCCCTTTTGCCTTGACCACTGCGCCTGTCGGCCGGTTCTGCGACAATGCGGCACTGCGCCATGCGGGCGCGTGTTGTGGAGATCGACCATGCTGCTGATCGGCGTTGCCGGCACTGAACTGACCGCCCAGGAACGTGACTGGCTGCAGCACGATGCCGTGGCCGGGGTGGTGCTGTTCAAGCGCAACTTCGCCTCGCGCCAGCAGGTGACCGATCTGAGCGCGGCGATCCGCGCTGCCGCGCCGCGCCCGCAGCTGATCTGCGTGGACCAGGAAGGCGGCCGAGTGCAGCGTTTCCGCGAAGGCTACAGCGAGCTGCCGCCGCTGCAGGACATTGGCGCGCTGTACGCCACCGATCCGCAGCAGGCCATGGCCCTGGCCGAGCAACACGCCTGGCTGATGGCCAGCGAAGTGCGCGCCAGCGGCCTGGACCTCAGCTTCGCCCCGGTGGTCGACCTGGGCCGTGGCAACCGCGCTATCGGCAACCGCGCCTTCAGCGAAGATCCGCAGGTGGTGGCTGCGTTCACTGCCGCCTATGTGCGGGGCATGCATGCGGTCGGCATGGCCGCCACGCTCAAGCATTTCCCCGGCCACGGCACGGTGCTGGAAGACACCCATGTGGATACCGCGATCGATCCGCGCGCGCTGGACGAGCTGCGCACGCAGGACCTGGTGCCGTTCCAGGCAGGCATCGCCGCCGGTGCCGACGCGGTGATGATGGCGCACGTGATCTACCCGCAGATTGCGCCTGAACCGGCCGGCTATTCGCCGCGCTGGATCCAGGACATTCTGCGCGGCGAGCTCGGCTTCCGCGGCGTGGTGTTCTCCGATGACATCGGCATGGCCGCCTCGCACAGTGCCGGTGGCGTGCCGGCACGCGTGCACGCGCACCTGGATGCCGGCTGCGACGTGGTGCTGGTCTGCCACCCGGAACTGGTCGATGAAGCCCTGCACGCGGTGCAGGGCCGTTCCCTCAATACTGCTGCGCTGCTGGGCCTGCTCGGCCGCGGCGCGCTTGGCTGGGACGGCCTGCTGGCCGATGCCCGCCATGGCGACACCCAATCCCGTCTGCTTGAAACCCTTGGAAGAACCGTCTGATGCCCAACCTCACCATTTCCCAGGCCCTGGCCCAGGCTGACCTGCTGGTCGACCGCCCCACCATCGACAAGGCCATCGCTGGTATCGCCGACGCCATCGCGCGCGATTACAAGGGCGAGGTGCCGCTGTTCCTGTCCATCATGCACGGTGCGCTGCCGTTCGCCGGCCAGCTGGCGCTGGAACTGGGCGCGCGCGGCCAGGACGTGCAGTTCGATTACCTGCACGCCACCCGTTACCGCGGTGAAACCACCGGCGGCGACCTGGTCTGGAAGCACAAGCCGGCCACGTCGCTGTTCGGCCGCCGCGTGCTGCTGGTCGACGACATTCTGGACGAGGGCTACACCCTGCAGGGCGTGCGCACCTGGTGCCTGGAACAGGGCGCGACCGACGTGCGTATCGCCGCGATGACGGTAAAGAAGCACGACCGCGCGCTGCCGGACGTGACGGCCGACTACGCCGGCATCGAACTGCCGGACCGTTACGTGTTCGGCTTCGGCATGGACGTCAACGAAACCCTGCGCTGCGTGCCGGCCATCTACGCGATGAAGGAATAACGGCGCAGCCGCCCGCGGCGCGTCTTCTTCTGCCGCCGGCATCCTCGGGTGCCGGCGTTCGTCTTTTCATGGAGTGCTTCGAATGCAACAGATCGCCCTGGCCGTGATCGGCGGTACCGGTGTCTACAACCTGGCCAAGCTTGACGACGTGCAGACCCACGAGATCGACACCCGCTTTGGCCGTCCGTCCGGCCCGGTGCGCGTCGGTACGCTGCTCGGCCACCGCGTGGCGTTCCTGGCGCGCCATGGCGAGGGACATTCGCTGCCGCCGCACAAGATCAACTACCGTGCCAACCTGGCCGCGCTGCAGCAGCTGGGCGCGCAGCGGGTGCTGGCGTTGAACACGGTCGGTGGCATCACCGAACACTTTGGTCCGCGCGTGCTGGCCTGCCCGGACCAGATCATCGACTACACCTGGGGCCGCATCAGCACGATCTGTGAAGAAGAAGGCACCGATGTGGTCCACGTCGATTTCGGCCATCCGTACACGCCGATGCTGCGCAGCAAGATCCTGGCCGCGGCCAAAGTGACCGGCGTCACGGTCCATGACGGTGGCTGCTACGGCGCAACGCAGGGGCCGCGCCTGGAAACCATCGCTGAAATCGCCCGCATGCGCCGCGACGGCTGCGATCTGGTGGGCATGACCGGCATGCCGGAAGCCGCGCTGGCACGTGAGCTGGGGCTGGATTACGCCTGCCTGGCGATCATCGCCAACTGGGCTGCCGGGTGTGGTGATGGCGAGGAGATTACGATGGCCGAAGTGCTGGCCAACGTGCAGGCGGCCGGCAACGGACTTCCGGAACTGGTGGGCGAATTGGCACGGGGGTGATTGTCTTCCCCGAGCAAGCTTTGCATACTCAGCTTGTGCGCGGGTTCAGCGTACACCACCCATTCATTGCATAAGGTCTCGCATCACCATGCCGAACGGTACCGTCAAGTGGTTCAACGACGCCAAGGGATTTGGCTTCATCTCGCCGGAGGATGGCAGCGCCGACGTGTTCGCGCACTTCTCCGCCATCAACTCCAAGGGCTTCCGCAGCCTGCAGGAAGGCCAGCGTGTCACCTATGACGTGACCCAGGGCCCGAAGGGTGCCCAGGCTTCGAACATCACGCCGGCCGAGTGATCCACTCGACAGTGCGTTGAAAACCCCGCTTCGGCGGGGTTTTTTTTTGCGCAGTAGATCCACGCCATGCGTGGATGCCGTGCGCGGCTTCCCTTCTCCATTCGCAACCCGCCTCGGGCACAATGCGCCCATGACGGAACGACTGCGCATCGCCGTGATCGGCTACGGCACCGCTGGCCAGGCATTGGCCATCCTGCTTTCCCGTGATGGCCACGAGGTGGAGATCTTCGAACGCGTGCCCACGCCGGGGCCGGTCGGGGCAGGCTTCCTGCTGCAGCCCAGTGGCCTGCAGGTGCTGTGGCAGATGGGCCTGCTTGATTCCGTGCGCGCACATGCCGCGCCGGTGCACCGCCTGTATGGCGACACGCCGTGCGAGCGCGCGGTGATGGACATGCGCTACGACGGACTGGATGCGCGCCTGCACGGCCTGGGCATGCAGCGCGGGGCCTTGTTCTCGCTGCTGGACGAGGCGCGTGCAGGCGAGGGCCAGCTGCATGCCGGTACCACCGTTACCGAGGTGGATGCCGAACACGGCCGTCTGCGCGACAGCGACGGGCGCACGCATGGCCCGTTCGATCTGGTGGTGGCCGCCGATGGCGCTGCATCAACGCTGCGCGGCACGATCGCCGGTGGTGCCGGGCTGGACCGCGTGTATCCGTGGGGGGCGCTGTGGTGCCTGCTGCCGGCCGAGGACTGGCCGCACGTGCAGGAGCTGCGGCAGCGTTACGTGGCCGCGCGCAAGATGATCGGGCTGCTGCCGGTCGGCACGCGCCCCGGTGATGACACGCCGCGCCTGAGTTTCTTCTGGAGCCTGCCACGTGCCGACTTCGAACGTTGGCAGAGCGATGGCATGCCCGCCTGGTTGGAGGAACTGCACACGCTGTGGCCGCAGGCCGCTGCGCGCTTCGCCCATCTGCGCGACCCCGGCCAGATGGCGCGCGCGATCTATCGCGATGCAGTGATGACGCGTTGGCATCAGGGCCGCATGGTACTGGCCGGAGATGCCGCGCATGCGATGAGCCCGCAGCTGGGGCAGGGGGTGAACATGGCGCTGCTGGATGCGCTGGCGCTGCGTGACGCGGTGCGCACCTACGGCGGCAGCACGGTTGCGCTGCAGGCCTACCAGGCGCAGCGACGCGCGCATGTGGCGGTGTATCAGCGCTGGAGCCGCTGGCTGACGCCGCTGTTCCAGTCCGATCGTGATGTGTGGGCGAAGGCGCGTGATGTACTGCTCGGCCCGATGGGGCGCCTGCCCGGTGGTCGTGGCCACATGCTGCGCGTGCTCAGTGGCACGCAGCATGGCTGGTTCGGCTCGCTGGCACTGGATCCGGCCTTCATCGACGCGTTGGCAACTGCCGCCGAACCGCCCCGCATCGTTGCCGCAACCGCCGGTGCGTGAAGCTCGCCGTCACGTGAATTAACGGTTGCCTCACCGCGGATATGCGAGAAGGGGGGAGCACGCGACAGCCGCGTCGCCCGTTTTCCTTTCCGTGATCAATATCGCGCGTGGCCCGGGTGGCGCCGCCGTTGCGGCCTGCTGCGGCCCGGATGTGCCGCTGATGTTGAAGAGGAGGACGCCATGTTGTTTGCGGTCGAGGAGCTGGAATCGGAAATCTGCAAGCTGCGCGGTCTGCTGCAGATGCTGCACGAGGACCAGCCCGACGTACTGGAGGACGTATTCGAATTCCATGTCGGCAGCCTGATCAGTCATGCATCGCCCGAGCACCACGCACGCATCCGGGCCTGTGCGCAGGAAATGCTGGTGGCCATCCAGGCGCTGCCGCGGCGACGTGACGATGACACGCCTGATTTCCGCCTGATGCCGGCGCTGGACGTACGCCCGGCCTGATTCACCGTACGGGCAGGTCCACCAGGCCCTCCTCCACACAGGCGACCATCCGCTCGCTGTGGGCAGGTACGGGCATGATTCCAGCGGTGAACGCGGAGAACGCCGGCAGGATCGTCATGCGCTCGCGCAGCCAGAACGCGGGGAAGCGCCGCCGCAATGACGGCAAGGCGATCTGCGGATGCAGATGACCTGCGATCACGTGCAATGCCGCATCGGGCATCGGCTCATGGCGAAGCAGGAACGGCTGCAGCCGTACCTCATCGTGGATATGTACCTGCAGCTGCGCATGCGGTAGCTGCCGATCGTGATTGCCGCGCAGTACATGCACGTCCAGCGCGGCATTGCGCTCGCGCCATGCCAACCATTGCTGGTACCACGCGGCGCGATGTGCCGGCCCATGCAGGATGTCGCCCAGGATCCAGAGTTCGCGGCAGGTGTAAGTGTCCAGCAGTGACTGCAGGCGCTGCAGGTCGGTACGGGTACCGCCAGCGGGCAGCGCGATGCCGGAACGACGGAACACATCGGCCTTGCCCAGGTGCAGGTCGGCGATCAGCAGTGCCTGCCGTGCGGGCCAGTAGATGGCGCGCGCGCCAAGCAGCGTCAGCGGCTCACCGGCCAGCAGCAGCGGAAGTTCATCGGCCATGGCGGCGCTCCAGCTGTTGTGCGGCGCGCTGCACGCGGGTGCGCCAGTCTTCGTTGCTGAATTGCCCGCGCAGCCGCTCTGCCCACAGTGGAAAGGCCAGTGGCGTGAGCGATGAAGGGCGCTGCACCGACAGCGACCGCGTGCCGATCCGTTCCAGTACCTGCTGCAGTCCGGGAAGGTCCAGGCTGTCGTGCAGTACTTCGCGCTCGGCCAGGGCCAGCAGCAGATGGTCGGGATCGTGCTCGCGCAGTACGTCGTACAGCAGGCCCGCCGAGGCCTGCAGCTGGCGCAGCGATCGCGGCATGCCGCCAGGCAGGCTGGGGACCAGCAGGCCCGCTACGCGTGCGACGCCACGGAACTGGCGCCGCGCCAGCTCGCCAAGATTCACCGCGGCACGCAGATCGTCCAGCAGCTGATCGGTGGTGAACAATGCGCGCCATTGCGCCGCATCCAGATTGATCGCCTGCGCTGGTGCCAGCACCAGGCCATGATCGTTCACCGCATAGCCGATGCTGTTGCGCTGCCGGCGGGTACAGCGCAGTGCCAGCAAGGCGGCCAGCGCCTCGTGCACGTGGCGGCCGGCAAAGGGGTAGACGAACAGGAACTGGCCTTCGCGGCGCCGCACCTCTTCCACCAGCAGATGTTCTGGGCCGGGAAGCGCCGACAACTGCTGCTGCAATGCCAGCAAGGGTGACAACCAGCGTGATTCGGCACTGTCGTCGGCGCCGGACAGTACCCACTCCAGCTCGCGGCCGAGCGGCATCGACAGCGGCAACTGGCCTCCCTGCCATCGCGGCACGACACCCTCACCGCGCCCTCGTGCCAGGCGCACGAAGGCGGTCATGTCGCGCAGCTGCACCAGTTCCAGCAGGCGCCCGGCGAACTGGAAGCGATCACCGCGGCGCAGTCGGCTGGCGAACTGCTCCTCCACGGCGCCCAGGCCACCACCGCGCAGGAACTGCACGCGCACGCTGCCATCGCTGCTGATGGTGCCGATCGACAACCGATGGCGCAGTGCCTGGCGGCGATCGTGCATGCGGTAGTAGCCGTCGTCATCGCGCACGACCTTGTGGAAATCGGGGTACTGGGCCAGCGCCTGGCCGCCCTGCACGATGAAGGTCAGAACTGCCTGCCATGGGCCGTCGCCGAGTGATGCGAAGGCGTGGGTGCGCCGCACCTGCGCCAGTAGTGCATCGCTGTCGAAGCCACCGGCCAGGGCGCGGCTTACCGCATGCTGGGCCAGCACATCCAGCGACAGCGTCGGCGGCCTGCGCGCTTCGACCACGCCTTCGGCCAACGCACGGCGCACCGCGGCGTACTCGGCCAGTTCCAGCGCATGGCTGGGCACGCACAGGATGGCGCCGCTGGCACCCGGGCGGTGGCGTGCACGTCCGGCGCGTTGGCGCAGGCGCGCCACGCCCTTCGGGCTGCCCAGCTGCAGCACCTGTTCAACCTCGGGGAAGTCCACGCCGAGGTCGAGGCTGGACGTTGCCACCACGCAGCGCAGCGCGCCCGCGCGCAGTCCGTCTTCCACCTGCTGGCGCAGCGCCGGATCCAGCGAGCCGTGGTGCAGCGCAAGTGTATCTTGGTCCTCGGGCCAGACCGCGGCCAGTGCCTGATGCCATAGTTCCGCCTGCGCACGCGTATTGGTGAACAACAGGCTGCTGCGTGCCTGCATCAACGCGTCCAGCACGCGCGGCAGCTGCGCCAGACCCAGATGCCCCGCCCAGGGGAAACGTTCACCGGGTTCCGGCAGCAGGCTGCGCACGCTGATCGCACGTGGGCGTACCCCTTGAACGATCGGCGCGTCGGGCTGCCCGGGCAGCAGCACGTCGCGCGCCTCATCCAGATTGCCCAGCGTTGCCGAAAGCCCCCACAGCTGCAGTGCAGGCGCGGCATCGCGCAACACGCCCAGATTCAACTGCAGCAGCACACCGCGCTTGTTGCCCAGCAGCTCGTGCCATTCGTCCACCACCACGCAGCGCAGCTGGCGCATGCGCGGCAGCGTATCCGGATAGCTCAGCAGCAGCGCCAGCGATTCCGGCGTGGTCACCAGCACGTCGACGCGGCCCTCGCGCGCCTGTCGTCGTTCGCGGTTGCTGGCGTCACCACTGCGCAGGCCGACCCGCCATCCCAGCCCCAACCCATCGACCACGGCCTGCAGTGCGCGTGCGGTGTCGCTTGCCAATGCGCGCAAGGGCGTCACCCACAGCACCTGCAGCGGGCGCACCGAACTGGCGCGGCGGGGCGACGGCGGTGGGTCGATCATGGCCTGCAGCAGCGGGCCGCCGAACATCGCCAGCGTCTTGCCGCTGCCGGTGGGTGTATGCAGCAACCCGGATTCGCCGGCGAGATAGTGCCGCCACATTGCGCGCTGGAACGGCAGTGAGCGCCAGCCTCGCGTCGCGAACCAGTCTTCCAGCCGGCGCAGCGCCTGGCTGCGGGTCATCGCGCCAGCGCCTGCAGGGTGGCCAGCTGATCGGCCTCACTGGCCGGTTTGTCGTGCCGCCAGCGCAGGATGCGTGGAAAGCGCACGGCGATTCCGGACTTGTGCCGGCTGCTGCGGTTGACCGCTTCGAAGCCGAGTTCGAAGACCTGTTCGGCGCGTACGCTGCGTACAGGCCCGAAACGCTCGCGGGTGTTTGCGCGGATCCAGCGGTCAAGCACGAGGATCTCCTTGTCGTCCAAGCCCGAATACGCCTTGGCCACCGGCACCAGGGTGTCGCCATCCCAGACACCGAAGGTGTAGTCGGTGTACAGCGTGCTGCGCCGCCCATGGCCAGCCTGTGCATACAAGAGCACTGCATCGATGGTGAGCGGATCGACCTTCCATTTCCACCAGTCACCGCGGCGTCGCCCGGCCTGGTAGGGCGAGGCACGACGTTTCAGCATCAGCCCTTCCACGCCGCGTTCGCGTGCCATGTCGCGCATCGCTGCCGCCTGCGGCCAGTCTTCGGCGGCAACGTCGGGTGAGAGCTGGATCCGTGCATCACCCAAGGCACCGACGATGTCGGCAAGCCGTGCACGCCGTTCCCGCAACGGCAGCTCACGCAGGTCCGCGCCATCGTGTTCCAGCAGGTCATAGGCGAGCACGCGCACCGGCGTGTTGCGCAGGGTGGCCGCACCGGGCTTGCGGCGCTGGATGCGGGTCTGCAGCGCGGTGAAGGCACGCGGCAGGTCCGTAGCTTCATCCCAGGCCAGCAGCTCTCCGTCCAGTACGCAGCCATCGGGAAGCGCCATCGCCGCCTGTTCGATTTCGGGGAAGCGGCCATCCAGCCGCTCTTCGCCACGCGACCACAATGCGACCTCGCCACGCCGGCGCAGCAGCTGCAGGCGGATGCCATCCCATTTCCATTCCAGCAACCAATCTTCGACAGGGCCGAGGCGTTCGGCAGGATCGCCTTCCAGGGGCGAGGCGAGGAAGAACGGGTAGGGTTGCTGCCGGTCCAGTGGCAGCTCATCTGGCGACAGCAGCTGGCCCAGCAGTCCGGGCGAGGGCACCCACTCGCCAAGCATGCGCTGGGCGATGCGTGCGATGTCCAGGCCGGACCATTCGGCCAGCGCCTGCTGCACCAGTCGCTGCGAAACGCCTACGCGCAGGGCACCGGTCAGCAGCTTGTTGAACACCAGGCGTTCGCTGCTGCACAACTGCTGCCAGCCTGCGACAACCGCCGCACGGCGCACTGCTTCGGGTTGATTGGCCACTGCCAGCAGATGCTGTTCGATCCATTCGGCCAATGGGCGGTCGGCAGCTGGCTGCGATGGATCATTCAACAGCAGGGTCAGCGTTTCGGCCAGATCACCCACCTGCGTATAGCTGTCTTCCACCAACCAGGCCGGCAAGCCGGATTCTTCGGCAATCCAGGCGCGCAGCTCGCCGCTGGCGGCGATCTTGCGGCGTGCGCCGCCCACCTTGCCACCGCTGAGCAGGTACAGCGCCCATGCGGCGTCGTGCGCGCGCGCCTGGCGGAAGTAGTCGACCAGCGCTGCACGTTTGTCCAGCGTGGCAGTGCTGCGATCCAGGCGCTGGTAGAGCGCAGCGAAGGCCTTCATTCCTCGCTCCCGAAATCGGTACGGAAGGCTTCGGCAGCCACGCCGCGCTCGCGCAGGAACGGAATCAACGCATCGGTATTGCCATGGGTAGCGATCACCCGCTGGGCGCCCGTCTGTTCGATGGTCTGCAGCAGCGCTGGCCAATCGGCGTGATCGGAAATGACGAAACCGCGATCGACATTACGGCGCCGCCGATTGCCGCGCAGCTGCATCCAGCCGGATGCGAAGCCCAGCTGGTGGCGGCCAAAGCGGCGCATCCAGGGCGTGCCAGCAGCCGACGGCGGGGCGAGGATCAGCTGGCCGGCGGCATCAGGCTGGCGGCCCTGCTCGGCCACGGTGAGCGTCTCCAGCATCGGCACGCCGGCCTGCCGGTAGACCGCCACGCCATTGGCGATGGCGCCGTGCAGCCAGGCTGGGCGATCGTCCAGCGGCAGCAGCTCGGCCAGCACCCGCTGTGCCTTGCCCAGTGCGTAGCACAGCAGGATCGCGGCCTCGCCGCGTCGTTCGCATTCGCGGCGCCACGCCACGATCTCGGCCGCCACTGCCGGCGTATCCGGCCAGCGGTAGATGGGCAGGGCGAAGGTGGCTTCGGTGATGAAGGTATCGCAGGGCACCACTTCGAATGGCGCACAGGTTGGATCAGGTTGGCGCTTGTAGTCGCCGGAGGCCACCCAGACCTGTCGCCCGTCGTCGATGCGCACCTGCGAAGAACCGAGCACGTGACCGGCTGGATGCAGCGATACCTGCACCTGCCCCAGGCGGAACGGCACGCCCTCGACATGCGCCTGCACCGGCACGTCACCCAGCCGCCAGCGCAGGATCGGCAGGCTGCCTTCGCTGCAGTGATATTCGCCCATGCCCGGGCGGGCATGATCGCCGTGGCCATGGGTGATGACCGCACGCGCTACCGGTCGCCACGGGTCGATATGAAAATCGCCGGCGGCGCAGTACAGCCCCTCCGGGCGCAGCACCACCAGATCGTCGTTGACTGCCATGCGATCACTGTGGCCGGCCGCTCGTGCACAGGGTGAGAATTGGCCTGAACACGGGCTTGGCAGGCGATGCGGCACAATCGAACCGCACACCTCTTGCCGCCAGGACGGACCGGATGAGTGGACCCAGCTTCAGCAGCAACGCGCCGTATGAAACCCATGTGGTGCTGAACCAGCCGCCGCCGTTCGCGGGGCGCCAGTTGTGGACCGATGACGTGGCGCTGATGGAGGCGGTGCAGCGCGAAGGCGCGGGCAGCTTCGCGCCGCGGCTGGCGGTTTATGGCGCACTGGCGGGGGATGAGCTGTACCGGATCGGCTTCGATGCCAACCGTGATCGTCCGCGCCTGCGCACGCACGATGCGCAGGGCCACCGCATCGATACGGTGGAGTTCCATCCGGCCTACCACCAGCTGATGGGTACGGCGAAGTCGCACGGTGTCGCTGGATTGTCCTGGCACGAGCCACAGCCCGGCGCACACGTCGCGCGGGCGGCGCTGAGCTACCTGCACCACCAGGCCGAAGCCGGCACCAGTTGTCCATTGACCATGACCCATGCCGCGGTGGCGGTGCTGCAGGCACAACCACATCTTGCAGAGTGGACGCGCAAGGCCGCCGCCCCGGTCTATGACCCGCGCGATGTACCGGTGGCGGACAAGGCCGGCATCACCCTGGGTATGGGCATGACCGAGAAGCAGGGCGGTTCCGACGTGCGTGCCAACAGCACGCGTGCCGAACCAATCGATGGCGAACGCTACCGCCTGGTGGGCCACAAGTGGTTCTTCTCCGCACCGATGTGCGACGGCTTTCTGGTGTTGGCACAAGCGCCGGGCGGATTGACCTGTCTGTTGATGCCGCGCCGGCTGGCCGATGGCGACCGCAACGCGTTCCGGTTGATGCGGCTGAAGGACAAACTCGGTGACTGGGCCAACGCGTCCAGCGAGGTCGAGTTCTGCGGCGCACAGGCATGGCGCGTGGGCGAAGAGGGGCGCGGCGTGCCCACCATCATCGGCATGGTGATGATGACCCGCCTGGACTGCATGCTGGGCGCGGCGGCGGAGATGCGCATGGCCTTGTCGCAGGCGCTGCACCATGCACGCCATCGGCGCACGTTCGGCAAGCTGCTGGTGGAGCACCCGCTGATGGCCAACGTGCTGGCCGACCTGGCGCTGGAGTCGGAGGCGGCCACGGTGCTGTCGATGCGCATCGCGCGTGCAGTGGACCGTGCCGGTGTGGACGCCAACGAAGCTGCGTTGGCACGGGTGGGGACGGCGCTCGGGAAGTACTGGCTGTGCAAGCGCGCGCCGGCCTTCGTCAACGAAGCACAGGAGTGCCTGGGAGGGGCGGGCTACGTGGAGGAGTCGATGCTGCCGCGGCTGTACCGGCAGGCACCGTTGAATTCGATCTGGGAGGGCAGCGGCAACATCCAGTGCCTGGACGTGCTGCGCGCGCTGGCGCGCGAACCGGAGGCGCTGGCGGCGCTGCGCGCTGAGCTGGCAGCGGTGGCCGATCGCGATGCGCGCTACGCAGCGGCTTTGCAGCGTTGGGCAGCGGCGCCGCCACCGGATGAGTCGCAGGCGCGGCTGTTCTGCGAGCGTACTGCGCTGCTGTTGCAGGCCGCGTTGCTGTTGCGTGCGCGCAGCCCGATGGCGGAGGCGTTCGTGCGCAGCCGGCTGGAAGGGGAGCACGGGCTGGTGTTCGGGACGCTGCCGGTGGGCGTGGATCTGTCGGCGATGCTGGCACGCGCGCTGCCGTAGGAGGCGGCCAACGGCGGAGCCCCTCGTGGTGGGCGGCGCGGAGTCTGCGTCGTGAGCGGGCCGCGCGGGTGGGTTGCGCAGGGGGCGCCGTGAATACGTCCTTATAGGCTCGGGCGCGCCATCCATGGCGCTTACGCCCCTGCGCAACCTACCCGCGCGTCCGTGGACACTTTCCGTACGCGTCCACCACGGAATCAACAGAAAGAGCGGAGAGCGAAAAGCAGAAAAGCCGCGGCAGTGCCGCGGCTTTTCCTGTAGCGCCGAGGCCATGCTCGGCTGCCGGTAGGGCTTAGTGCTTGGCTTCTTCCTTGGCGGCGTTGGCCTTGGCGTCATTGGCGACATCGCGGGCCTTGTCGGCCACCTTCTGTGCCGCGTTGGCGGTGGCGTCACTGGCGTGTGCGGCGGCGTCGGTTGCGGCGTCCTTGGCCTTGTCAGCGGCGGTGGCGGTGGCGTCGGCGGCCTTGTCCAGCGCGTGCTGGGTATCGGCAGCGGCCTGCTCGGAGGCGGCGGCGGTCTTGTCGGCGGCATCGCGGGTGGCTTCGGCGGCCTTGTCCACGGCGTCACGGGCGGCAGCGCCTGCGCTGTCGGCGGCCTGCTGTGCGTCCTGCTTGGCCTGTTCGGCTTCCGGGCCCTTGCAGGCGGCCAGGGCCAGCAGCAGGGAGGCGGCCAGCAGGGTGGTGGTGATCGGACGAATCTTCATGGCGGTCTCCGGTACTGCAATGGATGGGGACGCCAGCCTATTCATGCCGTTGTGAAGACGGGGTCGCGATGCAGCGGCTCAGTCGCGCGCATTCGACAAAAGAAAAAGCCGCTGGCGAACCAGCGGCTTTTCCAGAACAGCGTGAAGAAAGAAGTTATTACTTCTTGGCTTCTTCAGCAGCGTCCTTGGCCTTCTCAGCGGTGCCTTCAGCAGCCTTGGCAGCGTCAGCAGCGGCGCCGGCAGCGGCGTCGGTGGCAGCAGCGCCAGCCTGGGCAGCAGCGTCAACCGAAGCGTCAGCAGCGGTGGCGGCGGTGTCAGCGGCCTGCTGGGCAGCGTCGGCGGTCTGGGCGCCAGCAGCGGCGGCCTGGTCGGCAGCAGCCTGGGCTTCGGTGGCGGCTTCGTTGGCCGAAGCAGCGGCGTCCTGGGCAGCTTCCTGCTTCGAGCAGGCGGCCAGGGCCAGAGCCAGGGACATCGCGACCAGCAGCTTGTTGATGCTCATTGTGTAAATCCTCGTCGTTAGAATTAGGCAACGCGCATGCTGCGCGCCGACAACATGATGACAAGCCAAGATTGGGTGTCAAGCGATCCCGCATTCATTTTTGCGAAACCATCGTTAAATCTTTTTAAATCAACTCGATGGCGATTGCGGTTGCTTCGCCGCCACCGATGCACAGGGTGGCAATGCCGCGCTTGCCACCGCGCGTGCGCAGGGCGTTGACCAGGGTCACCACCAGACGCGCACCGGAGGCACCGATGGGATGGCCCAGTGCGCAGGCACCGCCATTCACGTTGAGCTTGTCGTGCGGGATGCCCAGTTCGCGCATCGGCGCCATCGCCACCACGGCGAAGGCTTCGTTGATTTCGAACAGGTCGACCTGGTCCAGCGACCAGCCGGTCTTCTCCAGCAGCGTGTGCAGCGCGCCGATCGGGGCGGTGGTGAACCACTCCGGCTCCTGCGAATGGGTGGCGTGGCCGACGATGCGGGCCAGCGGGGTGATGCCGCGCGCGGCTGCGTCTTCCTCGGTCAGCAGGACCACTGCAGCGGCGCCGTCGGAAATGCTGGAGGAACTGGCGGCGGTGACACTGCCGTCCTTCTTGAAGGCCGGGCGCAGGGTCGGGATCTTGGCAATGTCGGAGCGGCCGGGCTGCTCGTCGGTGGTGACTTCGACCTCACCCTTGCGGGTGGCGACCTTCACCGCGACGATTTCATCGGCGAATGCACCGTTGGCCTGCGCGGCCTGGGCACGCTTGACCGATTCGATGGCGTAGGCGTCCTGCTCTTCGCGGCTGAACTTGTACTTGTCCACGGCGCACTCGGCGAATTCGCCCATGGCCTTGCCGTCGTAGGCGTTGATCAGGCCGTCGTGCGCCATGTGGTCGACCGCCTGGAAGTTGCCGAAGCGGTTGCCGGTACGCGAGTTCGGCAGCATGTGCGGGGCGTTGGACATCGATTCCATGCCGCCGGCGACCACGATGCGGGCCGAACCGGCCTTGATCAGGTCATGGCCAAGCATGATGGTCTTCATGCCCGAGCCGCACACCTTGTTCAGCGTGGTGGCACCGGTCGACAGCGGGATGCCGGCGGCGATCGCAGCCTGGCGGGCCGGCGCCTGGCCGAGATTGGCCGGCAGCACGCAGCCCATCAGGACTTCAGAAACGTCGCTGGCCGGGACACCCGACTGCTCCAGGGCGGCGGCGATGGCGGCCGCGCCGAGGGTGGGGGTCGGCACGCCGTTGAACTGGCCGAGGAAGGAGCCGATGGCGGTGCGCTTGGCGGCGGCGATGACGATGTTGGACATGGCAATCTCGTTGATGCGTAAGCAATGTTCGGAAAGGAGACCGGGGGCCGTTGGATGTGCCCCGGTTTCCCGGCAGACTGCGTGGGGGTCGGCCCAAGTATAGAGGGTCGGGGAGGGCCGCCGCTGGGCGCGGCCGCACGCCTGCCGGGATGAAGGCAGGACAACGTTCATGGGAAGGAATCGATGGAACGCACGACGATGGTGAGGTCTGCCCTGGGAACCGCGCTGGCGCTGGCGCTGACGGCTTGCGGTGGAGGTGGTGGCGGCAGCAATGTGCGCATCGATCCGCCGCCGACCACGCCTACGCCGCCGACCACGCCGCCTCCCACCCCGCCGCCGCCGGCCAAGCCGCAGGAGCCGGCTTTCGATGCGCATCTGTCAGTCACCAACGCGCGTGCCGCACAGGCTGCCGGCCTGACCGGGCAGGGCGTACGCATCGGCATCGTCGATTCGGGCGTGCAGCGCAATGCGGTGGCCTTGAACGGGCGGGTGGTCGCCAACCTCAATTACATCGACCCGGCTAAAAACAACCTGGGCGTCGACGACGTGGTCGGGCATGGCACTGCCGTCGCCAGCCTTGCTGCCGGTGCGGCAGTGGGGTCGTGGCCGGGCGGCATCGCGCCGGGCGCGCAGATCGTGTCGGCACGGATCGTTTCCGACAAGCCGCCGGCCGATGACGGCAGTGGCAAGGGCAATGCCTTCAGCGGCCCGCTGGGCGTGGCCCAGGTCCACCAGGACCTGATCAACTACAACGTGAAGGTGATGAACAACTCGTGGGGCGGCCTGTACTGGACCGACCTGCCGACCACCGCGCAGGTGGCCGCGGAGTACCGGCCGTTCGTGATCAATCACGGTGGCCTGGTGGTGTTCGCCGCCGGCAATGATGGGCGCAGCGAGCCAAGCAGCCTGGCTGCGTTGCCCAGCCAGAAGGGCGTGGCCGGTTCACTGCCTGCGGCCGATCTGGAGCGTGGCTGGCTGGTGGCCACGGCGGTGGATCCGTATACGCCCGGAGCACTGGCCGGCTATGCCAATGCCTGCGGGCAGGCGGCCCGCTACTGTCTGGCAGCGCCGGGCAGCGCGGTCTACCCGGATGCCAATGGTGGCAGCTACTACTGGAACTACGGCACGTCTTTCGCTGCGCCACTGGTGTCCGGTGCGGCGGCCCTGGTCTGGCAGCGCTTCCCGTACTTCAGCAACGATCTGGTCCGGCAGACCCTGCTGGGCACCGCCAAGGACATCGGCGCCGCGGGCGTGGATCCGGTGTTCGGCTATGGCCTGCTCGACATCGGTCGTGCGATCAACGGTCCGGGTCGCTTCGACTGGGGGGATGTGGTCGCCAACGTGGATGCGGGCTCGACCAATTCGATCTGGAGCAACGACATCACCGGCGGCGGTGGCCTGGTCAAGCAGGGCGGCGGCAAGCTGGTGCTGGTCGGCAACAACAGCTATACCGGCGCCACCCGCATCGAACGCGGCATTCTGTCGCTGCAGAACGGCGGCGTCATCCGTTCCAACGTGACCATCCTCGGTCAGCCCGATCCGGACTCCACTGGGCTGCAGTTCAACGGTGGCACGCCACGGGTGATCGGGGATGTGACCAACGGCAGCAGTGTGTTCCTCACCACGGCCAATACCACCGGCACCATCGAGGGCAATTACACCCAGCAGGCCGGTGCACAGCTGATGATCGCCCTCGGCGCCAATGCACTGCAGGTCACCGGCAATGCCGCGATCGACGGCGGTGTGCGCGTGCACGGCATGGTCACCGGCTACGTGCCGCAGAACGGCGCCCGCCAGGATCTGATCCATGCGGCGGGCAGACTGAGTGGCACCTTCAGCACCCCGGCCACGTCTACTGGCCTGCAGGGAGTGTCCCTGCTGCAGAGCAGCTATGGCTACGACAACAACAATGCCTGGTTGAACCTGACACAGGTCAGCGTCACTGCCGCGGCCAGTGGATTGAATACCTCGGCGCAGGCGGCCGCGCAGCGTGTGGAAGGTGCATTCGCGGTGCTCGACGGCAATCCCGGCCTGCAGGGATCGCAGTTCGGCGCGGCAGCCGGTGCACTGCAATGGACCGGCGGTGGCAATGACGGTCTGGCCGTCAGCCTGCAGAGCCTGTCCGGTCAAGCGCATGCGCGTGCTGAAGCGGCCACCTTCGACAGCATCGACATGTCGCGGCGCGCGATCGCCGAGCGCTTCGACCGCGTGCAGGCCGCGCCGCGCCTGCGCGGCACCTGGCAGAGCGCGCTGGGTGAGGCCGGGCAGGGCAGCTTCGCCGGCAATACCGCCGACAGCCGTGGCTGGATGGCGGGCCAGGATCTGCCGCTGGGCAGCAACGGCTTGATGGGCGTGGCCTTTGGCGAGACCCGCAGCAATGGTGGCAGCAGCTTCGCTGGTGATCGTGGGCGTGATCGCCAGGCGCAGGCGCAGCTGTATGCCGGCTGGAATCTGGGGCGTGGCTACGCGCTGGCTCAGTTCGGCAGCGGCCAGTTCACCCGTGCGCTGGACCGCCAGCTGCTGCTGGGCGCTGGCGCGTATGGCGTGTCTGCACGCTACGGCGGCCGGTTCAGCAGTGCCAGCGTGGAGGGCGGGTACCGGCTGGGGCGTGCCGGTGCGTCGTTGACGCCGTACTTCGGCGCCAGCACCACGCGTGTGGATACCGATGCCTTCACAGAGCTGGGCGGTTTCGGCTTCGGCCTGCGGGGGGATGCCAATCGCGTGCAGCGCAGCCAGATGCAGGCCGGTGTCCGCGGCGAGCGTGGCTGGGGGCGTTGGACGCTGCGTGGGCATGCCGAATGGCAGCAACGGCTTGATGGTGCGGATGCGGACTGGCAGGCCAGCTTCGTTGGTGTCGATGCCTGGGCACCACTGGCGGGATGGAACGCGCCGCGCGGCAGTGCGCTGTTCGGTGTGGCGCTGGAATCGTGGTGGGGCCGCAATGGCCGCCTGAGCCTGGGCTTCGACCAGCGCGTCGGTGGAGAGGGCGCGCGCCAGGCGGCGCTGCGCTACAGCACCGGGTTCTGAGTGGGCAGTCGCGCCGGGACGTCAGCCCCGGCGCGACATCAGCAGGTTCAACCGCCGCGCAGGTTGCCCAGGCGCGGGGTGCTGCGGCCCAGCGGCATCTTCAGCTTGCCGATCGACAGGATGCGGCTTTCGGCGATGCGGTCGGCTGCACGCTGCGGCGCGATGTTCTCGCGCTGCGACAGTTCGAAGATGCGGGTGAGGTTGTGGTAGATGCTGCGGATCAGGCGCATCGCGCGTTCGCGGTTGTAGCCATCGATCTCCAGCGACACGTTCATCACGCCGCCGGCGTTGACCGCATAGTCCGGCGCATACAGGATGCCGCGCGCGTGCAGCTCATCGCCGATTTCCAGGCTCGACAGCTGGTTGTTGGCGGTGCCACAGATGATCTTCGCCTTGATCCGCGGCAGAGTGTCGGCGTTGATGGCGCCTTCCAGCGCACACGGTGCGAACACGTCGGCGTTCACCTCGTGGATCTCGTCCGGCTTGACCGCTTCGGCGCCGAAATCGCTGACCGCGCGATCAACCAACGCGCTGTCCAGGTCGGTGACATACAGCTTGGCGCCGCGGTCACGCAGCAGCTTGACCAGTTCCATGCCGATGTGGCCCAGGCCCTGCACCGCGATGCTGGTCTTGCCCACTTCCTCATGGCCGAACTTGAAGCGCATCGCCGCCATCAGCGCCTGCAGCGCACCATAGGCGGTGAACGGGGCCGGATCGCCGGAGCCGCCATGGACCTGGTGCACGCCGGTCACGAACTGGCTTTCCAGGTAGATGTTCTCCATGTCGTTGACGTCGGTGCCGACGTCCTCGGCGGTGATGTAGCGCCCGCCCAGCGAGTCAACGTAACGGCCGAAGGCGCGGAACAGCACCTCGGTCTTGTCCACCTTCGGGTCGCCGATGATCACCGCCTTGCCGCCGCCCACGTTGAGGCCGGCCAGCGCATTCTTGTAGGTCATCGTCCGGCTCAGCCGCAGCACGTCGGCCAGCGCCTCGTCGGTGCTGGCATAGGGGCGCATGCGCACGCCGCCCAGGGCCGGGCCCAGGGTGGTGTTGTGGATGGCGATGATCGCCTGCAGGCCGGCATCGTGGTTGTGGCAGAACACCACCTGTTCGTGGCCGGTGGTGGCGAGGGTTTCGAATAGCATGGCGTCTCCGATGGCGCGAACAGCGGCGAACTGCAGCGAACGGCCAGTGAACGGTAGGGTCCCAAAAACAAAAAAAGCGACGTCGTCGGTGCAGGGTGACGGGTCGCGCGGCGCCATTCTAGTCCATTCCCCCGGCCGTTGCCGTCGATATCGGCGGCCTTCCGGTTAAAGAAGATGAAAGTGCGGCCGATGCTGCGACGACGGCGGGTGGCCGGATTCGTGTGAAGAGGCAGGGCAGTCAGTGACGGCAAGGGCTCCACAACGACAGGGCGGGCGGCGATGAGGCCGGCCTGGTGGCGACTACTGTGTGGCTGGCTGGCACGCTCGACCGAGGCTGCGCCGTCCCGCTTGGCGGCTGTATCGCGACAGGCAGTGGCGGCAGCTGCCGCGAGCCTGCAGGGTGAGGCCCTGCCGTCTGCGGAGATCGCCGCGCATCTGCAGCGCGGCCTGCACGCGTTGGCGTTGTATCCACGACTGGCCGGTGAGCCGACGCCGGTACAGGATCCGGCGTTGGGGGACGCGGTGGCACGCGCGCTGCAGGACCGCGACTGGGCGGCCCGGCACCTGCCCCGGCGTCCGCAGCTGTTGCCGCAGCTGATCCAGACCGTCAACGACGACGCCGCCTCCGCGCGGGTGATGGCCGCGATCATCGGCCAGGACCCGGTGCTGACCGGCAACCTGCTGCGCATCGCCAACAGCCCGGCCTACAAGGTCCATGAGCGCCCGGTCGAAAGCCTGCAGCGGGCGGTGACCCTGGTCGGTACCGAGGGCGTGCGCCAGATCATCAGCGCGGTGCTGGTGCAGCCGGTGATGCAGGTGCAGTGCGAGGTGTTTCCGCAGTTCAGCACGATCATCTGGGAGCACGCACTGCTGGCCTCGCGCGCGGCCGCAGACCACGCACGCACGGTTACCTTTGGTGATGCCTTCGCCGCGCAGTGGCTGGGACTGGTGCAGGGCCTGGGGTCTGCGCTGGTGATGCGCCAGCTGCTGCAGGAAGCCCAGGCACGCGGTGAAGCCGTGGAGCCGGCGCTGGCCCTGCAGCTGCTCCAGCAGTGGTCGTTGCCGCTGGCACAACGGGTGGCGGCTGCCTGGGAGCTGCCCGAGCCGGTGCATCAGGCGCTGGTGCCGGAGGCCGAGGGCCCGCTGGCCGACAGCCTGCGTCTAGGCAGCGCTGCGGCCGCTGCCAGTCTGTTGTGCCGCCATGGCCACGCCAGCCAGAGCCGCATGCTGGCCCTGCTTGAACAACTGCCGTCGGCGCCGCCGCATGCGCTGCGCTGGATCTGGCGGCGCCTGCACGGGCGCAGTGTGGAAACGCTGGATGAGGCCGGACAGGACCCAGCGCCCTGAGCGCTACAGCTGCGATTCCACCGGCAGCCAGCTGATCACCCGTGCGGTCCAGCGCTTGCCCAGGCTGGCCCCGGGTTCGGCCTCCACCCAGTGCGGCGGTGGCTGGTGCTCCAGCCAGCGCAGGTCATCATTGCGCCCCAGCGCCAGCCACCAGCTGTGCTCCGGGCCGGCCAGGCGCAGGTATTCATCGCGCAGCTGCGCCCCCAGCACCGGGTCGTCGAACAACACGCCCATCTCGGTATTGAGGTAGGCCGAGCGCGGGTCGAGGTTGAACGAGCCGACGAAGCCGCGGCGATCATCGACCACGAACGCCTTGGTGTGCAGGCTGGCGCCGCTGCTGCCGAACAGGCTGGTATCCGGCTGGCCGTGCGCCTTCAGTTCGTACAGCTGCACGCCGGCCTTCAGCAGCGGCACCCGGTAGCCCATGTAGCCGCCGTGTACCGCCGCCACGTCGTTGGCGGCCAGCGAATTGGTGACCACGCCCACCTGCGCGCCGCGCGCGGCCAGCGCCGACAGCGCCTCGACCCCATCGTTGCCGGGCACGAAGTAGGGCGAGATCAGCAGCGCACTGCGGCGGGTGCTGCGCAGTTCCTCGCTGAGGGTGTTGACCAGCCAGCCGCGGCGATCGTCATCGCGGTGCTTCATCGGCGGATCCGAAGCGATGCGTACGTTCGCGCTCCAGTGCAGCGGCTCCGGGCTGGGTCGCTGCAGGGCGCGTGATTCGGCCACGCGCTGCAGGTAGGGCTGTGCCTTGGCATGCATGGCATCCAGGTCCGACTGCCGCACGAGTTGCCGCAGCTGTTCATCGCTGTACGAGGCCAGCGCGGAGATCGGGATCGCCGCGCTGCTGTTCCAGTAGTCGTCGAAGATCTGGTTGGCCTGCTGCACGGCGGGGCCGGCCACCACCAGATCCAGGTCCTGGAAGTTCACATCGTCGCGTGCGCTGAAGTACTCCTCGCCGATGTTGCGGCCGCCAACGATCGCGATGCGGCCATCGGCGATCCAGCTCTTGTTGTGCATGCGGTGGTTCACGCTGAAAGCGCGCTGCACCAGCTCCAGCGTGCGCGCGATGCCGCTGCGGTTGCGGAACGGGTTGTACAGGCGGATCTCGATGTTCGGGTGCGCATCGAGCGCCATCATCAGCGCGTCCTTGTCCTTGGCGTTCATGTCGTCAAGCAGGATGCGCACGCGCACACCGCGCTCGGCGGCGTCGTACAGTGCCTTGGCCATCAGGTGACCGATCAGGTCGTCGTGCCAGATGTAGTACTGCAGGTCCAGGCTGCGGCCTGCGTGCGTGGTGATCATCGCGCGTGCGGCGAAGGCATCCATGCCATCACTGAGGAAGGCCACGCCGGACTGCCCCGGATGGGCCTCCTGCAAGGGCACGATCTGCTGGTCGATACGGGTCTGCGCCCGCTGCAGTGGCAGTACCTGCGAGGGTGCGCCCTGAGCCTGCGGCGTGAGGTGGTCGGCCAGCAGCAGACCGGACAGGACCAGCAGCAACAGCGCGGCGAGGATGATTGCAGCGACGCGCAGCAGGCGTCGCCACAGGGGCTTGGGCAGGCTCATGCCCCGATGGTAGAGCCACGCCGTGCGTGGATGAAAGCCGACAGACCCATTGCTGTGGATGCACGCCATGGGTGGATAGAGTCGGAGCCCTTTCCCGCGGAAAGGGATCCGACCCCGGGGGTTGAAGGGTCAGAACCGCTCGTCGCTGCCCAGGTAACGCCACTGCCCCGCAGGCAGCGGTCCCAGTGCCACGCGGCCAATACGCAGCCGACGCACGGCCGTCACCTGCAGGCCGGCAGCGGTAACCGCCACGCGCAGACCCTTGGCCGTCAGGCCCTTGCCGGCGAAGCGCAGGCGCTGCTCGCTCTGCCAGCTGACCTTGGCACCACCGGATTCCTGCTGCAGCCGCGCCATCAGCCACGGCCCGCGCTCGGGGCCGCCTTCGGCCACTTCGATCAGGTACTCCTGTTCGGTGCGGCCCAGATTGCGCTGCAGATGGGCCAGCGTGGCCGGGTCCTGGCTGACCACCACCAGGCCGCTGTCGCTGGCCGGAAGCGAGGCGGCCAGCTGCAGGCCGTGGAAGTGACGCTGAAGCGGACGGATGTCGCTGGCATCAAGTTCGCTGCGGCTGTCACTGCTGACCAGCGCACACAGGGTTTCAGCGGCAACGCCGGCAGGCTTGTGCAGCAGCATGCTGACCCGCTCGGCCTTTTCATCGCTGGCCTGCTCGGCCACGACAATCTCGGCGCTGTCATCGACCGGACGCTGCGGCTGTTCCACCACGTCGCCGTTGACCGTGACCCAGCCGCCTTCGATGTAGCGTCGCGCTTCGCCGCGCGGGATGCCGAGCAGGGCGGACAGGCGTTTGTCGAGACGGATCGGTTCCATGGCGGAAAGGTCAGGCAGGGGGCGCGCAGTGTAGCTGCTGCGGCCGGTCAGCGCTGGCCGCGGTTGGCCAGCTCGGTCAGGTACAGGCGGGTATCGAACTCCAGCTGCAGGTAGTCCGGCTCCATGTGCTGGCACAGCTGGTAGAAGGCCTTGTTGTGGTCGGCTTCCTTCAGGTGGGCCAGTTCATGCACCACGATCATGCGCAGGAACGCTGCCGGTGCCTGACGGAACACGGTGGCGATACGGATCTCGCGGCTGGCCTTGAGGCGGCCGCCGTGTACGCGGGAGATGGCGGTATGGGTGCCCAGTGCGTGCTTGATCACTTCCAGCGTGTTGTCGTAGCAGACCTTGTTGAGCGGCACCGACTTGCGCAGGTAGCGGTCCTTCAGGTCCTGCGTGTAGTCGTACAGCTGGCGGTCGCTGCGCACCTCGTGCGGGTCGGGGTAGCGCTGCTGCAGCCAGGGGCCGAGCTTGCCCTGCGCCAGCAGGTCGCTGACCTGGGCGACCAGGGGTTCGGGATAGCCGGTGAGGTACTTCAGGACTGCCATGCAGGGGCGGCGGGGCGTCGGTAGAATGGAGCATCCAAGATTACACGCGGTACGCATCGACCATGGCAAAGCCCAACGCGCTGCAGGAACAATTGCTCAAGGCCGGCCTGGCCAAGAAGTCGCAGGCCAGCGCTGCCGCGAGCGCGCAGGCCAAGGCCCGCCAGGGCAAGGCCGAATCGACCTCGGCCGACGTGCAGCGCGAGGCTGAACGGGCCCGTGCCGAGAAAGTCGAGCGCGACCGCGCGCTGGCTGCCGAGCGCAATGCCCAGGCCAGGCAGGCTGAACAGAAGGCCCAGGCCAGGCAGATCATCACGGTCCACGCCGTACCCCACAAGGGCGACGACGAGTACCGCTTCAGCGACGGCGCGGCGATCCGTACCCTGTTGATCGACCCCAAGCTGCGCAAGGCGCTGTCGGTGGGCGTGCTGGTCATCGTCGCCCACGGCGACGGCTACGCCCTGCTGCCGCGTGCCGCCGCCGAGAAGGTGCGTGAGCGCGCGCCGGAGGCGATCATCGTCGATCACGGCCAGCCGGGCTCGACCGCCGAGATCTCCACCGGCAACGCCGAGGACGACGCCTATTACGCGCAGTTCCAGGTGCCGGACGACCTGATCTGGTAAGCAAAAAGGGGACGGAGGGAATTAAGTCGTAATCGGCTTGATCGAACCCGCCCACGTCCTGTTCGTCATCCTGAAGAGCAGCCGAGCGTGACTCGGCTCTACATGAAGGTCTGTCTTTTTGCCGAGGTGTATCGTCCCCATATCAGGCGACACACCTGCGGAGGATGGCCATGGCCACCGGTTGGGCGGGAGACGGCGCGGTCCAGGACCAGATCGACGCCACCGTCGACGATGCGATCGCCCGCGCGCGGCGCCAGCTGCGGCAGGGCCCGGGTCTGGAACACTGTGAGGAATGCGACGCGCCGATCCCGTTGGCGCGGCGCCAGGCCGTGCCTGGGGTTCGGCTGTGCGTGGCGTGCCAGCAGGCGCATGACGACGAAGAGCAGGCGCATGCCGGCTACAACCGCCGTGGCAGCAAGGACAGCCAGTTGAGGTAAAGGTTGTTCGGCAGGGCTTGCAGCCCTGCACCTGCCGAAGCCTTCAAGCCAAGGCAACCGCAACAGCAAAAGCTGGCGTTCCGTGGGGTGGCGGGGCGGTGTCGGAGTGCGGGGACGCCGCGAGTACGTCCTTGTAGGCTTGGCAGCCGCATCCATGCGGCTGACACCCCGCAATCCGACACCGCCCCGCCTCTGACAGATTTCCGCGGCTGTTGGTAGGTGTCGACCTTGGTCGACACAGCTGTCAGATATCGAATGAGTCATCCACGCATGGCGTGGATCTACCGTGTCGACCAAGGTCGACACCCACCAGGGCAATGCATCGTTCCGGCAGATCGCGGCCAACTGTCGAAGGCGGGGTGGGTCCGGTTGAGGGGGCGTGAGCCGCATGGATGCGGCGACCGAGCCTACATGGACGTATTTACGGCGCCCCCCCTCAACCGGACCCACCCCGCCATCCCACGGAATGCCCGTTTTTGACGTTGAAGTTGACGTTGCTTCGGCAGGTGCAGGGCGCAGCCCTGCCGAAAACCACCCTCAGCCGTCGCCCTGGATGCCGCCGGGGGCCTGCGCCGGGTCGCGCCAGCGGCGCACCGTGCGCTGGAAGAACAGGTTGTTCGGCAGCTGCAGCACCGTGCCTTCGTGGCCGTCGCCGGTTTCCTGCAGCGTGGTGTAGATCAGGTTCACGTCGATCACCCGGCCCTTCAGGCCCGGCTTCTCACCGTTCTCCAGCACTTCGATGTAGTCGTGCAGGCGGAACGGGCGGGTGGTGAAGATCAGCAGCGTGCAGAAGATGTTGGACAGCACGCTCCAGGCGGCGAAGAACGCGACCGCGCCCACGGCCGCGAAGCCGGTGAAGGCGGTCCACAGCACTGACGGCTTCGCGCCGAGCAGGCTGAGGATGCACAGCAGGGCGCTGAAATAGACCACGAAGCTGGTGATCCGGCGCGCGCCCATCACCATTTCAGGCGGAAGCGTGTAGTGCTCGGCGAAGCGCCGGATCAGGCGACGGGCGAGTACCCGCAACAGCCAGGCAACCAGCAGCACCAGCACGATCTGCAGGGCGACGCCTGCGTAGTTCAGCCACGGGTGGCTCCAGGCCGGCAGGTGATCCTTCAGCGACAACATCATGGGGGCGACAACGGTGGCAATAACGACCTTCGATGTTACCCGGCGCGTGCCGTGGATTCGACCGCCGGAGCCCAGGCCAGGCACACCAGCTCCTGGTGATGCTGCTGCAGGCAGGCGCGTCCGTTGTCGGTGCGCAGCTGCAGCGACAGGCCCAGGGTCTGCAGCACGACGCAGGCGGCGATCACCAGCAGGGCGGCACAGGTTGGACTGGACATGGCAGAACTCCCGGACGGCATTTTCTCGAAGGACTATCCATGGATGCAGGAGCCATCCAAAAGGTTGCATGGCATCGATCATCGATCGGCTCTAAACCTTTTCCCGGGTTGCCGCATCCAAGCGATATGCTCGACACCACCATGCCCGCGCCGCCTGCCGCCAACGAAGCCGTCGACGAACCCGCCCTGGTGCGGGCGGCCGCCGCCGGCGATACCGCGGCCTATGAACTGCTGTACCGGCGCCATGCGCCGCGCGTGTTCGCCGTGTTGTGGCGCTTGTGTGGCGGCCAGCAGGCACGTGCCGAGGATGCGCTGCAGGAGGCCTTCCTGCAGGCCTGGAAAGCGCTGCCGGGGTTCCGCTTTGAAAGCAGTCTGTCCACCTGGCTGCATCGCCTGGGGGTCAACGCTGCGCTGATGGAACTGCGCGGCCGGGCTGCCGGGCAGGATCACGACAGCCTCGACGAAGTGGACGGAGGGTTGCAGGAGCTGGCAGTGCACGATCGTTGCGCCGGCACTGAACGCGACCTCGAACGGGCGCTGTCGACGCTGCCACCACGGGCGCGTGCGGTACTGGTGCTGCACGACATCGAAGGCTGGAAACACCAGGAAATCGCCGAACAACTGCAGATGGCTGTCGGCAGTTCCAAGGCACAGTTGCATCGTGCGCGCGGTCTGTTGCGCGCACGGCTGGGAGACATGACATGAGTACACACGAACACGATTCCGATCACGATCTGGCGGCCCGACTGCGCGCCCTGCCACCCGAACGCAGCCTGCCCGCCGATGGGTGGGCCCGGTTGTCGGCGCAGCTGCCGCCGCGTGAACCACAAGCGGCGCCTGCGCCGACCGGCAACGTTGTGGCGATGCCTGCACGTTCGCGCCGGCGCTGGTGGTTGCCGGTGGGGGCCGCACTGGCCGCAAGCCTGGCGCTCTACGCGGTGGCGCCGTGGCGCCATGCGCAGCCGGAGGTGCCGGTACCTTCAGCGCTGCAGCTGCAGGCGGCGGTGATGACCGAGCAGTACCAGCAGGCCGTCGCTTCGCTGCCCGATGGACGGGCGCCGGAATGGCAGCCGGCCCTGCATGAACTGGATGAAAGCGCAGCGCAGATCCGTGCCGCCTTGGCGCAGGACCCGCGTGCGCCGCACCTGCTTGGCCAGCTCAAGCGCACCTACGCGCTGCGGCTGGAACTGACCCGGCAGGCGGCCTATGCCGCTGAGTCCGGCTTGACGACCTGAGGAGACCCCCCATGACCCGAACCCTGATTTCCTGCTGTGTCGCGCTGCTGCTGGCCCCTGCCGTGGCGCTGGCCGACACCCGCATCGACGAGCGCCACACCCTGGCCGCGGGTGGTCGCATCGAGCTGAGCAACGTTGCTGGCAAGGTGACCGTGCGTGGCTGGGACCGCAATGACGTGCAGCTCACCGGCACGCTCAGCGACGGCCTGCAGCTGCGCCAGGAGAAGAGCGCCAACCGTGTGCGCTGGGAGATCGAATACCCGCGCCGCAACAACAACGGCGGCGCGACGCTGGTGCTGAACGTGCCGCGCTCGGTGGAGCTGCTGCTGAGCACGGTCAGTGCCAGCCAGGATATCAGTGGCATCGACGTGCGACGGCTGCAGGCCGACACGGTCAGCGGCAGCCTGAGCGCGGCGGGACGCAGTGGCGACAGCAAGCTCAACACGGTCAGCGGCAGCGTGAGCGCGCGCCTGCAGACGCCGAAGTTGGATGTGAACACGGTCAGTGGCCGGATTGAGGCCGGCGGCGGCGTGTCCGGTGATATCGGTGCGCAGACGGTGTCGGGCCGGGTCGAGGTCGACGCTGGCCGCGTACAGCGGCTGGCAGTGGAAACCGTCTCGGGCAGCATCGATCTGGCAGCGGCCGGGTTGGCTCCCGGCGGCCGCATCAACGTCGAATCGGTCAGTGCCTCGGTCACGCTGAGCCTGCCGCGCGCGGTGTCGGCGCAGCTGTCGGTGAACAGCTTCAGCGGCTCGATCAACAGCGATGCCGGGCAGGTAGAGCGGCCGCGCTATGGGCCGGGCAGCCACCTCGATACGCGTCTGGGCGGCGGCGACGGTGACATCCGCATCCAGTCGCATTCGGGCAGTGTGCGGGTACGCCTGGACCGCTGAGCACGGTCCGGCAGGCCGCGGCGGCAGCGCCGCCGCGGTCGGTGCTGGGTCAGCTGGCTTTCTTCAGCGCCCAGGTGGTGCCGAGGACTTCGATCTTGCCACCGGCCTTGCGGAACGCTGCCAGGTCCGAAGCGATCGAATCGCTGCTGACCACGGTGCTGGCGGCCGCGCCCTTGCGTTCGCTGCGGATGCTGTTGCTGGCCTTCGCGGGGGTCTTTGCCTTGCGGGGCATGGTTGCTCCTGTCAGGTGGAAGGGGAGGAAAGCGCCCAGGCATCGGCCTGGCGCAGGTAGTCCTGCCGCTCGCGGCGGCAGTCATCGCCGCCCATCGAAAACTGGCGGCAGATCGCCGGGCGCTGCGAATAGATCGTGCAGCGCAGGTGATAGGGATCGATCGCCGCGCACCAGCCTTCCTCGTTGCGCGCCATCACGGCACGGCCGTGGGTGTCGCGTGACAGGAACTGGCCAGGCACGTGGTCGCCGGGCTGCAGCAGCACGGGCAACCGGCAACAGACCGCGTCACAACGGCGGCAGTCGATGGGTGCAGGTGCTGCGTCAGGTTGTAAGGCCATAGGGGCCTGGCGGGTGCCCAAAGCGGGTCTCGATGGCGGCTCAGGTGCTGCGCGGACCATGAACGAGCCAGGAAGGCATGGCCGCTAGGCCCGCAGGGCGGGCCAGGCTGCACCGTGGACACACACCGGCGTGGCCGGTGGAAGGTGCAGCGGGGTTCTAGCCGACCAAGAGTAACTTAGACCGCGTAACGTTTTGTTAATCCTGGCTGGCTGCCGCCAATGCCAGGCCCTGGACCACGCCCAGCGAGGGCTCGCCGTGGACCATTCGGGCCCCCGGGAAGGCCTGCGCCACGGCCTGGCGCAGGTAACCGGCGCGGGACATGCCGCCGGTCAGGAACACCGCGTCCGGGTCGCCGCCGATGTCGCTGCGGACCTGCGCCAGCAGTTCACGGATCTGCTCCAGGTAGCCGTGGGCGGCGGCGGCCAGGCCGTCGGCGCTGCTGTCGGCATGCAGGTCGCGGGCGATGTAGTCCAGCGTGCTGCGGTGCTCGCTGGCGGCGCTGAGGGCGATCTTGGCACGCTCGACATCGCGGTACAGGCGGGCGGTGTTGCCGGTGTCCTGCAGGGCCTGCAGGCGCGCGCCCCACGGTTCGTCGACATGGTCGTATTTGTGCTGGCGGAAGTCGCGCTGGCGGGTCATGTCCTGCACGGTGGCCGCTTCCACATAGTGGTGGGCGGGCACGCGGGTGATGCCGCGGCCGAACAGCGGCATGTAGCTGGACAGGCTCAGGGCCAGGTCGATGTCGGTGCCGCCGCGGGCGATACCCCACGCGCGGTGGATGCGAGGCGCAGCATCGCCACCGACCTCGGCGTGGGCGATGTCGGTGGTACCGCCGCCGATGTCGACGATCACCGCCTGGTGACGTTCGCGGCTTTCAGCGTGGTAATGCATGGCCGCCGCGGCCGGTTCCTCGAGGAAATCGATCTGGTCGAAGCCGGCCTGGGTGGCCGCTTCGCGCAGGATGTCCAGCGCCTGGTCGTTGCCGGCCGCACCGATCGAGCTGCGGAACTGCACCGGGCGGCCGAGCAGGGCGGCGCGCAGCGGCTGGCCGAGCTGCGCGCTGGCGGTCAGGCGGATGTGCTCGAGGATGTGCGCGGCGATGCCGGTGATGGTCTGCTTCGCACGCGGGTGCAGGTTGTAGCCCAGCATCGACTTCGGGCTCTGCACCAGGTTGCCTTCATGTTCCTCGAAATAGGCTTCCAGCGCGTCGTCGCCGTAGACCGCGTTCTGCAGCAGGTCGCTGGCGCTGCGCTCCTTGCCGGCGCGGGCTTCCATCCATTCCCGGCGCAGTGCGCGCAGGGCTTCGCGGCGCAGCGCCTGCGGCGTGCGTTCCTGGCCGGCGGCACGGGCCGCGCGCGCGGCGCTGTCGATCATCTGCTGCAGCTGCTGTTCCTGGCCGTCATCGAGCTGGAAGTCGTCCGGATCGGGCACCACGCCGGGGAAATACACGCTGGTGCGGAACTGCTCGGCATCGCCGAAGCGGATCGGCAGCAGTTTCCCCTCATGCACGATGGCGGCGGCGGAGTTGCTGGTACCGAAGTCGATGCCGAGGCGCATGGGGAGTTCCGGGGGCGATCAGGGGCCGCGCACTCTGCTGCAGTTCGCCGCCGACTGCAAGTTCCCGCCGCTTGCCGGTGTGGAATGAGACAAGGAGGTGGCCGGGCACCCGCTCGGAAAAAGGGGAAAAGGGCCGGGCGGTTACAATGGCCGCTGTTGATTCATTTTGAGGTACTTGCCGATGTCTTCTGTTCCCGCCTGCCCGCAGTGCACCCTGGAAAACACCTATGCCGATGGCGCGCTGTGGATCTGCGCCGACTGCGGTTTCGAATGGACCGCCGAGGAAAGCGCCGGTTCCACCCTGGTCGTGCGTGACAGCAACGGCAATACCCTGCAGACCGGCGACACCGTCACCGTGATCAAGGATCTGAAGGTGAAGGGTTCCTCGATCCCGCTCAAGCAGGGCACCGTGATCCGCAACATCCGCCTGGTCGAGGATGATGCCGAGCACATCGAAGGCAACTCGGACAAGATCAAGGGCCTGGTGCTGAAGACCTGCTTCCTCAAGAAGGCCTGATCGGCCTCAGCGTCGGGCCTGCTGCTGGGTGCGGAGACGCGCAAGGCTGTCCAGCTTGGCCTGGTAACGCGCCTGTTCGGTGGTTCCGCCCAGCGACCGTGCGCGCAGCAGTTCGCGGTCGGCACGGGCCACCTGGCCACTGAGGAAGTACGCGCGCGCCAGCCCGAAATGGAACTGGTGCGCGTTGTCATACAGCTGCACTGCGCGCCGGTAATAGCGGATGGCCGTGGCCAGATCGC
The DNA here is from genome assembly GCF_002138415.1 of Stenotrophomonas maltophilia. Taxonomy (NCBI): domain Bacteria; kingdom Pseudomonadati; phylum Pseudomonadota; class Gammaproteobacteria; order Lysobacterales; family Lysobacteraceae; genus Stenotrophomonas; species Stenotrophomonas maltophilia. The sequence goes on along the minus strand of NZ_CP015612.1, from coordinate 3,332,689 downwards.
CACGGCGCTCGGCCGCCGCCCCCTGCATGTACTGCACGAAGGGATCCGCCCGCTGTACCGATTGCAGGCGCTGCTCCAGTACCAGCGCCTGGGCGGGCAGGCCCAGCCGGCGGTACAGCACGCTGGCATTGGTCAGCGCCGCGTCCTGTCGGCCGTCCACGCGCAGCGCCTTTTCCAGCGATGCACGCGCGCCGGCCAGATTGCCCTGGCGGCTGTCGAGCACGCCCAGGTTGTTCCACGTTGCCGAAAAATCCGCATCCTGGGCCAGTGCTGCATCGAAGAACGCACGCGCGCCCACCAGGTCGCCAACGGCCATGCGTTCGGCACCGCGGTTGTTGTAGAAGTGCGCAAGCGCCCGCTCACTGCTGATCGGGTGCGGCCCCCGGCGGTCGTACAGGATATTGCGGTCCAGATCGACGGTGCCGTTGCGCCCCTCCACCAGCACGCCCACATTGACGTGTCCCACGCTGTAGACCACGCCCTGGTTCTGGTCCTGGTACCAGGACACCACCCGGTCCACTTCCTGCACGCGCGCCTGGATGCGTGCCTCGCGTGCCAGGGTCACGAACAGCAGGGTGAAGGCCAGGCAGTTGGCGCGCCGGTTCTGCCAGATCTCAGACACGGTGTAGGTCGCATTGGGGTCGTACTGCAGGTCCAGTGCCTGCGCACCGAAGATCATCTCGACCAAGGCCTGCAGACGCTGTTCGCGCGCGTTGTGGCGGGCGATCACCTGCCTCTGCAGCATCTCCCGCAATTGCGGTGGAATGGCCAGTACCTGTTCCGGTGTTGGTACGTTGGCCACGCTGGGCGGCGTGGCGGGCGCCACGTAGGCGGCCGGTGGTGGAGGCTCCTGGGCCTGGGTGAAGGGCGTGCCGGCGGCCGCCAGCAACGGGGCAAGGAAGCAAGCGGCAAGACGGCGCATGGCGGTTCCCGGCGACGGCGGGTGCTCCCGCCTGACGGCAGTGTAGACCCGCTCCAGGAGCCCCGCATCTACCGCCGGTCGGGTGCTGGTTCATCCACACGCGGTGTGGACCAGCGCTCGACAAAGCTGTGGACAACCGCATCGCAGCGTTGTCCCGCAAGCAATGTGAGTGACTGGTGAAAAATTGTCCAGCTTGCCCGGCGCAGCCACTGGCAGGATGATCCCAGCATGGACTTCGCCCCGATCCCGCTTGCACCGGCGCAATGGCAGACGCTGCAGGATGCCTATGCCACACCGTCACGCGCCTACCACCACTTCGGCCATGTGCGCGCGGTGCTGCAGCACTGCAAGGAAGTGGCCGACGGCCCGGGTTGGCAGCAACCGGCCGAGGTCTATCTGGCCGCGCTCTACCACGATGCGATCTACGTGGCGGGGCGAAAGGACAACGAGGCGCGTTCGGCAGCGCTCGCCCTGCAGGCGATTGCACAGGCGCCGGAACTCGCCGTAGTCGACGCGGCCCGGGTGGAGCAGCTGATCCTGCTGACCGCCCGGCATGGCGAGCTCGGCCCGGACGATGTCGATGCCGAGGCCGCGTTGTTCCTGGACTGCGACATGGCGATCCTGGCCGCGCCGGAGCCGGTGTTCGCCGCCTATGACCGCGGCGTGGCCGAGGAGTACAAGGGCGTGGTGCCGGGCTTCCTGTACCGTGCCGGCCGGCGTCGATTCCTGCAGGGCCTGCTGCGCGCCCCACGGATCTTCCTCAGCGACTTCTTCCATCAGCGTCTGGACGCCGCCGCGCGCGACAACCTGCGCCGCCAGCTGGGTCGCTGAGCCAGGCCGGTACACTGGTGGCCTGTTTCCATCGTCCGTCGCCTCCAACCGTGTCCGTCCCTGATCCCGATCCCCGTCCGCTGCCGCCGGAAGAGCCCGGTCCCAACGAATGCTGCGGCAGTGGCTGCCCCTTGTGCGTGCTTGACCTGTATGCCGACGAACTGCAGCGCTATCGCAAGGCGCTGGCCGAGTGGAAGGCGCGGCATCCTGAGGCCGCACCATGAGCCGCACGCGCCCGGCGGCAGCGCTGGCGCTGGTGGCGTTGCTGCTGTTCGTGGCCACTGCGCTGTGGACCCAGTTCGCACGTACCGATCTGGACTGGGTGCGGGCCACGCTCAGCCTTTACCTGCACGGGCCGTGGGGGCTGGCGCTGCGCGCTGCGTACTGCCTGCTGGCGCTGGCCATCGCGGTGCTTGGCATTGCGCTGTATCGCGGCAGCATCGGTCCGCGGCGCAGTGCGGCCGCGCCGCTGTTGTTCACCGTCTCCGCGCTGGGGCTGGCGACGGTCGCCATCGGTGACAGCTGGCTGCCGGAAACAACCCCGCTGCTGGCACCGTTCATCCATGGGCTGGCGGCCAACACCGCGTTCCTCTGCGCCAGTGTCGGCATGCTGCTGCAGGCCTGGTATCTGCGCCGCGAACCGGGCTGGCAGTCCGCCGCCGGCCTGCTCTGGGGCTGGGCCTGGCTGGCGTTCGTGCTGTTGTGGCTGCATGTGCTGTGGCGCGCCGGTCCGCCCCGCGGGCTGGGCCAGAAGGCCGTGATCGTCGTGATCGTGGGCTGGCTGCTGTACCTGGCGCTGGCACTGTACCGTCGCAGTCGGCGTACCACGGCCCACTGAATCCCCAACGGCCTGCGCCGGTACGTGCCGTGCACGTGGCGGCGGCGTATCGTGTGCGCATTCCATCGGGGATGCGATATGAAGCGTGCAGGGCTGGGCAGGGCAATGGGTGTGGTTCTGGCGCTGGCGGCGCTGCCGGCAATGGCGGCGGCCAGCGTGCAGCAGTTCAGCCACGGACGGTTCGAGCAGATTCCGGTGCACATGCCGGCCGGCACGCCGCAGCGGGTGGTGATCTGGTTCCATGAGCCCACCGCCGGTGGTGACACCAGCCGCCTGCCGATCGAGGCCTTGCGTGCCGACGGCGCCATGGTTGCCGCCGTGGACATCGCGCACCTGCGCGGGGTGCTCAAGCGCGAGGGTGACCCGACCTGTTCGTTCGGCTCCGGTGACGTCGAGAACTTCTCGCGCTGGTTGCAGGCGTCGCTGCATCTGCCCGGTTACCACCTGCCGCTGGTCGGCGGTGATGGTGAAGGTGCCGAGATGGCCTATTCGCTCGCAGCGCAGGCCGACACCCAGGTGTTCGCCGGCGTGCTGACCACCGGCTTCTGCCCGGACCACAACCACCAGCGCATGGTCTGCGGTGATGGTGTGAAGCACAACAAACTGCAGCCTGCCGAGCTGAACTTTCCGTGGTTGAGTGCGTCCGGTGACCACGGCTGCAAGGTGGGGGAGGCCAGCCAGTTCGTGCAGCAGGTGGCGATGGCGCGTGAGTTCAAACGCACCGCGCGCGGCGATGCCTCGCCGGGCCTGGTGGCCGCAGCGCGGGTAATCGGCGCGCAGGCCGGCGTCAGCCTGGCACCGCCGCCGGCCGCGCTGAAGGGCCTGCCGGTGGTGGAAGTGCCAGCCGCCGGCAACGGCGACACGCTGGCCGTGTTCGTTTCCGGCGACGGTGGCTGGGCCGGCCTGGACAAGGACGTGGCGTCGTCGCTCAACGAACACGGCGTGGCGGTGGTCGGCATCGATTCGCTGCGCTACTTCTGGAGCGAGCGCACACCGAAGGGCTTTGCCGGTGACCTGCAGAAGATCATCGACCACTACCGCCAGCAGTGGCACCGCGGCAAGGTGATGCTGATCGGTTTCTCGCAGGGCGCCGACGTGCTGCCGGCCACCATCAACCAGCTCGATGCCGATACCCGCGCAGCGCTGGACCGTATCGTGCTGCTTTCGGTAGGCAGGAAGGCTGACTTCGAATTCCATGTCAGCAACTGGCTGGGTGGCGGCGGCGACGGCCTGCCGATCGCGCCGGAAGTGGCGAAGCTGCCGGCGGCGAAGACCCTCTGCGTGTATGGCGACAAGGATGACGACGCGCTGTGCCCGGATCTGCCGGCCAACGACGGCGTGCAGAAGGTGAAGCTGCCGGGCGACCATCACTTCAATGGTGATTACGACCGCCTGGCCGAAGTGATCCTCAAGGGCGGCGCGTAAGCGGAGGGCGTGCGAACCAACGGTTCGCACCCACCAGAGCGAGCCGGTAGCGCCGGGCCATGCCCGGCGGATCGTGGGCGTCAGTTCCGCCGCGGGTCCAGCGAGATCAACCGTGTGGCATCCAGCAGTGCGGCCGGCAGGTGCATGCCGCCCGGCGCAGCCAGATAGCGTGGCCGCCACTGCGGGTCAAACTTCGACTTGAAGCGGCGCAGACCACTGAAGCCATAGAAGCGTTCGCCATGCCGCGCCAGCAGGCCGGCCAGCCGGTTCCAGCGACCGGCCAGGCGATGCTGCGCCAGCCCGGACAGCGGTGCCATGCCCAGCGAGAACCGTGCATAGCCCTGTGCGCGGCCCCACAGGAACAGCTCGATGAAGAGGAAGTCCATCGTGCCCTTCGGCGCCTCGTTGACGTGGCGCATCAGGTCCACCGACAGCTCGGCACCGGCCGGTGCCTGCCACAGGTTGGCAAACGCCACGATCTGGCCTTCGGCCTCGACCAGCGCCACCGGGAAGCGCACCAGATAGTCCGGGTCGTAGCTGCCCAGTGAGAAGCCCTTTTCGTCGCCGGATTTGTCTTCCAGCCAGGCGTTGGAAATCGCGTGCAGGCGCGGCAGCAGGCTGGGAATCTCTTCTACCGGTGCCACGCGGAAGGACAGGCCGCTGCGCTTGCCGCGGTTCCAGGCCTGGCGCAGGTCGGCACGTTCGCGGCCTTCCAGGCCGAAGTCGTGCAGCGGCACCATCGCTTCTTCGCCCAGCTTGACCAGCCCAAGGCCGAGGTCGAGATAGGTCTGCCAATACGTCTCGCCGACCTGGTAGAAGACCGGACGCAGGCCAAGCCGGTCGGCTTCTTCGCGGAAGCGCCAGATCAGTGCACGGGCGACGTCCGGCGGACCGACCGGATCGCCCATTGCGATCAGCGAGCCGCCATAGCGCTGCATCATCACGAAGCCCAGCTTGGCTTCATCGCGCAGCACCGCCTTGTCGGCAGTCAGCACCAGGCAGGCCTGGGTATCGGTAGCGCCGGCCAGCACCGGTGCCAATGACTGCAGCGTGGCCTCGTCGGCGGGCTGCAGTGGGCTGCGCGTGCTGTGCAGCAACCGCGCCAGGCCGAACATCACCAGCGCGATGGCTACCACCAGCAACGCACGCAGCGCGCGCGGTGCGTTGCCCGACACCGCAAACTGCCACCACAACTCGTTCTGGTATTCGACATGGCTGTAGGTGAAGAACAGCAGCCAGGTAACGGCCACCAGAACCAGGCCGAGATTGCGCAGCCACGGCCACGACCAGGCTTCGTCCAGCAGCGCACCCTGGCGATAGAACTCGCGACGTGCGGCCCACAGTGCCATCGCCACCAGCACTGCCGAGACGGCGATCAACAGTTGCCCACCCCGCAGCCACAGCGGCAGCGGGGTGATCACGCACACCGCCATCGCCAGCATCCACGCCGCGTGGCTGCGCCGGGCCAGGCCCTGGCCGATCAGCAGCAGTGCAACGCCGCTGAGGCTGCCGATCAGGTGCGAGGTTTCCAGGATCGGCAGCGAGGCATTGACCAGGTGACGGCGTGGCGTCGGCAGCGTGCCGTCGATCACCAACGCCGCGCCGATGCTGAACACCGCCAGCGCGATGATCTGCGGCAACCACGGGCGTAGCGCGTTCCAGCCGGCACGGGTTGCGCCGGCGCTGGCCTGCAGCGGCTGGCGCAGGGCGGGCGCAAGCGCGAGCAGGGTGGCCAGCACCAGCGGCAGCACGTAGTAGGTAACGCGGTAGATCAACGCGGCCGCCAGCACCGCCGCCGGTGCCACCTGTGGCAGCAGCTTCAGCAGGCTCCATTCGAACACGCCCAGGCCGGCCGGCACGGTCGAGACCAGGCCGGCCAGCACCGCCACCAGGTACAGGCCGACGAAGCCCGGCAGGCCGGTGGGCGTGGAGTCCGGCAGCAGCACGTAGAACGCGGCACTGGCCAGCACCAGCTCGATGACGCTGAGTACGGTGACACCGATCATGGTGCGGCGGTCGGGCAGCCACAGCGCATGGCCGAACACGCTGAACTGCCGTCCCTCGCGGCCGACCAGCAGCACGGTGCCGAGATAGGCGAGCAGGGCGACGATGCCAACGACGCGCACAGCATCAGGATTCAATGGCAATGCCAACGCTGCCGTCGCAGGTTCCATGCACAGCGCCACGCTGATCAACAGCCATGCACCGAATACGAAGCCGAGCGTGCTCATCAGCACCACCTGGCCGATCTGCGCCAGGTCCAGGCCGGCGCTGCGGTAGCCGCGCAGGCGCACCGCACCGCCGGTCAATGCCGCAAAGCCCACGGTCTGGCCCAGCGTATGCGCCAGGAAAGCGGTGATGCCGATGCGTGCCGGATGTACGCGGATGCCGCTGCGGCGAAGACCGATGGCGTCGAAGCCGATGAGGCAGGCGTAGCTGGCCAGGCCGAGCAGCACAGTGAGCGCGATCTGCGTGCCGCTGAGCTGGCGGAACGCCTGGCGGATGGCACGGTAGCCGTGCTCGTCGAACTCACCGGCCAGGCCATGCAGGGCCAGCGAGAGGATCAGCAGGGGAACGACGATGGTCAGGACCCGCTTCCATGCCGGGGTGGAGGAAGCGGTGGCGGGGTCGGTGTCTGGGGTCATCGGCGCAAGGGTGCGTCAGGGGTGGCGAGGGCAGTGTCAACGCGGAGCGTGGCGCATCGTGCGCCTGTCGCCGTCATTTGACCAGCGGGTGTGTCGTAGCCCGGTAGTGGGGTTACGCGAAGGTCACCCATGCACCCACCGTTGACCGGTTTGGAGGACAATGCAGACCTGATCACCCGCAGGAGCCACGCCCATGATGGAGCGTTACGACGTCGGACCGCGCATGTCCGAGATGACCGTGTACAACAAGGTCGCCTATCTCTCCGGCCAGATTCCGGAAGACACCAGCCAGGACATCACCGGGCAGACCCGGCAGGTGCTGGCGGAGATCGACAAGCTGCTGGCGCTGGTCGCCAGTGACCGCCAGCACGTGCTGCGCGCGGAAGTGTTCCTGGCCGACATCGCCGACTTCGACGGCATGAACAAGGCGTGGGACGAGTGGGTGGTCGAGGGCGCGACCCCGGCCCGTGCAACCTTCGAAGCCAAGCTGGCCCACGCCGAGTGGAAGGTCGAGATCGTGGTGACGGCAGCGGTGCCGTAATCATTGAACGGGGTCAGATCCCTCTCCGAAGGAAAGGGACCTGACCCTGAGGTATCCCCACGTTTTCCTCAGACAGAGCAATGGCTTACGCATCAGGCTCTGGAAACAAGTGCGCGCATGCCGCAGCCTTCAAGGTGACTAAACCAAAAGAAGAATGCGGTCATGCGCGCCAGCCAAGTATTGCAGAAGTGCTTGCCCAACTCACTATCGGCCATGCATGTCCTGCGCATGCGGGCCCTTCTCAGCGCGGTGCAAGCGCTGATCGTTGGGCGACGGTTGACCTTGACCGATATCGCTCGAGCGTGGCCTGGGGCCGAGCGTGTACGAGCTCCCCTCAAGGCGTTTGATCGCCTGTTGGGGAATCGGCATCTACATGGCGAACGCAGTGCCATTGAGGCTGACATGGCTCGCTGGCTGCTACGTGGCCCACAGCCGGTCATCCTCATCGACTGGTCTGACTTGAAGCCGGACAAAAGCTGGTGCTTGCTTCGCGCGGCGGTTCCCGTGGGCGGCCGCACGCTGACGCTGCTGGACATGATTGTTCGCGGGAAAGAACAAGGCTCCGCCGAGGCCGAGAGGCATTTTCTGCAGCAATTGCGCAAGCTCATTCCAGAAGGGGTAACTCCGATTCTGGTGACCGATGCTGGGTTCCGGACCCCTTGGTTTCGCGCGGTTTCTGCGCTGGGCTGGCACTGGGTGGGGCGTCTGCGTGGAGCAACGCGCATCAAACTTCAGGAGGCCCCCAACTACCCGGAACACTGGCATGACAGCCGCACCCTGCACGCCAGAGCCAGGACCGTGCCACGCGAGCTCCCGCCAGCGCTGGTCAACCGCAGCTCGCCGCTGGCCTGCCGCGTGGTGCTGTGTTCCAAAACGCGTAAGGGCCGCAAAAAATCCACCCGCCGTACTCCACAGCAGGCCTCTCGTTCGGCGGTGAGCCTGAAGGCTGCCGCTCGTGAGCGAGAGCCTTGGCTTATCGTGGCCGCGCCCGAATTGAGTCAGGCCAGCGCCCGACAGTTGGTTAACCTCTATGCCCGCCGGATGCAGATCGAACTGGCCTTTCGAGATCTCAAATCACACCGCTACGGGCATGCCTTGGAAGACAGTCTGACCCGGCAAGGGCCCAGGCTGCAGATCCTGCTCCTGATCAGCACGCTGGCCACCTTCGTCAGCTGGCTGGCCGGCTTGGTGTGTGAAGCGGCAGACATCGCCCACTGGCTTTGGCCCAGCAAAAGCACCCGCAAACGCTATTCCACCCCACGCGTTGGGCGCGAGGCACTAGTCAGAGGCTGGCCCCTAGGGCCACCGGCACGGTGGCTTGATCTTCTGCGCTCGCCCCCAGGGAAGGCCTTGGACCAAATGACTTTGCTGCCATGAAAACGTGGGGATACCTCAGGACCTGACCCCCTGTTACGGGCGCACCAGCTCGATGCAATCCACCGGACACGGTGGAATGCACAGCTCGCAGCCGGTGCACAGATCGGCAATGACCGTGTGCATGTACTTGGCACCGCCGACGATGGCATCCACCGGGCAGGCCTGGATGCACTTGGTGCAGCCGATGCAGTCGGCTTCCACGATCAATGCCACCTGAGCCGCCTTGTGCTCGCCGCGCGAACGATCGAACGGAATCGCCGGGACGCCCAACACCTGCGCCAGCGCCCGTGCACCGGCATCGCCACCCGGTGGGCAGCGGTCCACGCCCACCTCGCCGCGCGCCATCGCCTGCGCGTACGGGCGGCAGCCGTCGTAGCCGCATTGCCCGCATTGGGTCTGCGGCAGCAGGCGGTCGAGGCGTTCGGTCAGGGGCGGGATCAGGCTCATGCGTGGCGAAGGCTGCGCGTTGGGTTACTTCAGGGGTTTGCCACGGAACCAGCGCTCGTGGGCCAGCGCCAGCATCGGCTTGTCTTCGGAACTGTCACCGTAGGCATGGATGCGCACGTAGCGCGACAGATCGAACTGGCGGCGGATGTGCTCGACCTTGCGCGGGCCGCAGTCGCCACCGGCATAGCGACCAGTCAGACGACCGTCCTGGCTTTCCAGCCGGTTGCAGATCAACTGCAGGCCGAGCTGCTCGCACCACGGCCGCAGGTACAGGTCCAGCGAGCCGGACACGATCACCACGGTGTGCTGCTGTTCCTTGTGCCAGCGGATCTGCTCCAGCATTTCCGGGCGGACCACGTCGGGCAGGAACTCACGCGAGAAACCGGCCGCCAGCGTGGCGATGTCATCGCTGTGGCGGTCGCTGAAGGTCAGGCGGGTGACGCGCGCGCGGATGCGTTCGGCCGAGATCAGTTTCAGCTTGTACGCACCCAGCCACGGGCCGACCTTCCACCACGCCTGCGCCAGCTGTTCGGCGGTGGCCACGCGGCGCAGGAAACGGCCATAGGTATCGCAGGTGGTCACGGTGTGGTCGAAGTCGAACAGCGCCAGTTCCATTCCGTTGCTTCCCATCGCGTTGCCTCCGGTAGCCGGTGCTGCCGGCGGGCGCGGCCGAGGCCACGCCCGCTGCGGGCATCAGCGGACCGGCATGCCCGGCTGCGCGCCGCTGTCGGCGTCCAGCAGTGCCAGCGCGCCGCCGTCGAAACCGGCCGACAGGATCATGCCCTCGCTCAGACCGAAGCGCATCTTGCGCGGAGCCAGGTTGGCGATGAACACCACGCTGCGGCCGACCAGCTTCTCCGGCTCGCCGTAGCTGGCGCGGATGCCGGAGAAGATCTGGCGCTTGCCCAGCTCGCCAGCGTCCAGCTCGAAGCGCAGCAGCTTGTCCGAACCTTCCACGAACTCGCACACCAGCACCTTGCCGATGCGCAGGTCGAGCTTGGCGAAATCGTCGATGCCGATGTAGGCCGGGGTGTCGGCGCTCTTGGCTTCGTCCTTGGCCGGTGCCGGTGCGGCCGGCTTGACCACTTCGGTCTTGGCGGTGGGGGCGGCAACGGTGGCCGGCTGCAGGGTGTCCTTGGAGGCGTCGATCATGGCGTCAATCTTCTTCGGGTCGATACGGGTGAACAGCGGGGTGTAGTCGGTGATGCGGTGGCCCAGCAGCGGCTGTACCAGGTCGGTCCAGTCGTTTACCGGCGCGGCCAAGAAGGCCTCGGCCTGCGCGGCGGTGGCCGGCAGCACCGGCTTCAGGGCAGTGACCAGCACGCGGAACAGGTTCAGGCCCTGGCTGCACACCGCCTGCAGCTGCGCATCGGCGCCTTCCTGCTTGGCGATGACCCACGGCTTGACGTCGTCGATGTAGCGGTTGGCTTCGTCGGCCAGGGTCATGGTCAGGCGGATCGCCGCGGCCGGGTCGTTGCGTTCGTAGGCTTCACGGATCGGCGCCAAACCATCGACGAAGCGCTGGTACTGCGCCGCATCGGGCAGCTGTGCGGCCAGCAGGCCGTCGAAGCGCTTGCTGATGAAGCCGGCGCAGCGGCTGGCCAGGTTGACGAACTTGCCGACCAGGTCGGCGTTGACGCGCGCGATGAAGTCACCCAGGTTCAGGTCGAGATCGTCGACGCCGCCGCCGGACTTGGCGGCGTAGTAATAGCGCAGCGCTTCCGGCTCCAGGCCGGCATCGAGGAAGGTACGCGCCATCACGAAGGTGCCGCGCGACTTGCTCATCTTGGCGCCGTCCACGGTCAGGTAGCCGTTGACGTGCAGGCGGGTCGGCGCGCGGTGGCCGGTACCGTGCAGCACCGCCGGCCAGAACAGGCCGTGGAAGTTGACGATGTCCTTGCCGATGAAGTGGTGCAGCTCGGTGGCGGTGCCGGCGCGCAGGTGCGCTTCGAAGTCTTCGCCGAGCTTGCCGCACAGGGTCTGGAAGCTGGACAGGTAGCCGATCGGCGCATCCAGCCAGACGTAGAAGTATTTGCCCGGCTGGCCAGGAATCTGGAAACCGAAGTACGGCGCATCGCGCGAGATGTCCCACGCGCGCAGGCCACCTTCGGCATTGAGCCACTCACCCAGCTTGGCCTTCACGCCCGGCAGGGCGACATCGCCGGCCAGCCATTCGCGCAGGAACGCATCGAAGTGGCCCACCTCGAAGAAGAAGTGCTCCGAATCGCGCATTTCCGGCGTGGCACCGGAGATGACCGAACGCGGCTCCTTCAGGTCGGTCGGTGCATAGGTGGCACCGCAGACTTCGCAGTTGTCGCCGTACTGGTCGGGGCTGCCGCAGTTCGGGCAGATGCCCTTGACGTAGCGGTCGGGCAGGAACATGCCCTTGGCCGGGTCGTAGAACTGCGCCACCGAACGGCGGCTGATGTGCCCGTCCGCTTCCAGCTTCAGGTAGAACTGCTCGGTCAGCGCCTTGTTGGCCGCCGAATTGGTCGAGTCGTAGTGGTCGAAGGCCACGCCGAAGGCGGCGAAGTCACGTTCGTGGCTGGCCTGGATGTTGGCGATGAAGGTTTCCGGGGTAACCCCGGCCTTTTCCGCAGCCAGCATGATCGGCGTGCCGTGGGTGTCGTCGGCGCAGACGAACCAGGCCTTGCCGCCGCTCATTCGCCGCGCACGCACCCAGATGTCGGCCTGGATGTAGCCGACCAGGTGGCCCAGATGCAGCGGGCCGTTGGCGTAGGGCAGGGCGGTGGTGACGAGCGCGGTACGGGTCATGGTCGCGGGGTGAAGCCGAGGGGAACCGCAGATTATCGCATGCCCGCAACGAGGTGACCCGGCCGGGGCCGGGTCACGGGGATGAAGCGGGGACGGGGGCGCTTATTCGCGCTGCCAGGTCTGCGCGCGGCAGATGAAGGCGATGCAGCCGGACACGTCCAGCTTGGTGCCGCCGGGCTGCAGTTCCATCTTCGACTTGTAGGTCTTGCCGTTGGCCGGGTCAAGGATGGTGCCGCCGGACCACTTGTTGGCGCCGTCGGCCTTCAGGTTCCAGAGGATGGTCATGCCCTTCACCGGCTTGTTCCTGTTGGCGCCTTCACAGCCGTCGCAGACCGGGTTCGGGCCCTTGTCCGAGTGCAGGATGTCGACCACCTTGCCGGTCAGCGTGCCATTGGCGGCCTGGCTGATCTCGACGATCGACTTCACCTTGCCGGTCTTGTCGTCGATGGTCTTCCAGCGGCCGGCGGCGCCGTCGGCGGCCTGCGCCGACAGGGCGGCCAGGCACAGCGGCAGTGCCAGCAGCAGGGTCTTGAAGGTGTTGCGCATGGTCCCCTCCCAGGGTTCATTCCGGCACGCTGCCGGCATGGGACGACTGTATACCCATTCGGCGGGGTATGGGGAAGGGGGGGCTTTGCAGGGCTGCGCCCTGCACCCGCAGAGGCAACAGCAACGGCAACGGCAAAAGCGGCCATTCCGTGGATGGCGGGGTGGGTCCGGTTGCGGGGGGCGCTGCAAGTACGTCCCTGTAAGCTCGGTCGCCGCATCCATGCGGCTCACGCCCCCGCAACCGGACCCACCCCGCCTTCGACAGAGTCCTGCGATCTGCCGGAATGGAACGACCTGCTCTTGGTGGGTGTCGACCTTGGTCGACACGTAGATCCATGCATGCATGGATGAATCACGATTGAAAACGCTCAACCGGCTTCGTACAGCTCCAGCGGCAGGCCGTCGGGGTCGGCGAAGAAGGTGAAGCGGCGGCCGGTGTATTCGTCCACGCGGATCGGTTCGCAGGCGACGCCATGCGCGGCCAGGCGCTGGATGAAGGGTTCCAGTGCAGCCACCCGGAACGCGAGGTGGCGCAGGCCCTGGGCTTCGGGGCGGCTGGGGCGCGGTGGTGGTGAGGGGAAGGAGAACAGCTCCAGCTGGCCGCCGTCGGGCAGGGCCAGGTCCAGCTTCCAGGAGTCGCGCTCGGCGCGATGGTTCTCGGCCAGCACGCGCAGGCCGAGGATGCGCACGTAGAAGTCCTTCGAGCGTGCGTAGTCGCTGCAGATCAGCGCAGCGTGGTGGATGCCCAGCAGGGCGTCGGAACCGGGGGTCATTGCAGGGTGTCCAGCCAGCGCTGGGCGATCTTCTGCGCCAGCGGATACGGCTCGGGATCGTTGCGGTTGGTCAGCACGATCACGGTCAGGTGCCTCTCCGGATGGCGCACGATCACGTTGCGGAAGCCGATGCTCTCGCCGCTGTGCCATTGCACCGGGCCATTCAGGCGCCAGCCGAAGCCGTAGTGCGGCACATCCGGTTCGGGTGTTGCCGTTGCCGGGCTGAACATCGCGCGGCGCGAGGCCCTCGAGAGCAGGCGGTCGTCGTACAGCGCCGCATCCCAGCGGGCCAGGTCGTCCAGCGAGGAATAGATGCCGCCATCGCCGAGCACGGCGCTGGTGGTGCTCTGGTCGGTGCGCTGCCAACGGCCATCGATCCAGCTGTAGCCATAGGCGCGTGCGGCGACCGTGTCCACGCCATCCTGGTGGGCCACGGTATGCGCCATGCCCAGTGGGCGGAAGATGCGCTGCTGCAGAAAGCTCGCGAAATCCTGGCCGGAGGCGCGGCCGACGATCAGTGCCAGCAACGCATAGCCGCTGTTGCTGTAGCGGTACTGCGTGCCGGGTGCGAAATTCAGCCGGTCCTCGTGCGACAGCAGGGTCAGCACGTCGGCGTCATGCACCTGGCGGGCGTCGGCCGGGTCCATCAGGTCTTCGTAGTCGAGCAGGCCACCGGTATGCGAGAGCAGCTGGCGGATCGTGATGGTTGCCGCTGCCGGTGGCAGCTCGGGCAGCCACTGCCGGGCAGGTTGGTCCAGCCCCAGCCGGCCGTCTTCCACCAGCAGCAGTACCGCCGCAGCGGTGAACTGCTTGCTGACCGAGGCCAGCCGGAAGTTGCTGGCCGCGGTGACCGCGGAACCGTCCTCGACCACCGCCAGGCCGTAGCCGCGGCGGAATACCGGTTGCCCGTCGTGCAGTACCAGCACGGCGGCGCCGGGTACCTGGCCATCGTAGGCCTGCATCAGGCCGTCGATGCCCGCATCCGGTGGGGTCAGCACCGGTGCGGCGGCGCTTGCCAGTGGTAGCAGGCCCAGCACGACGGCGAACAGGGCGGCGGCAGGGCGCATGGCGGCTCCGGAGTGGGTCAGGGTGAAGGCGTGGGTGTGGCGCTGGCCGGCTGTGCCATCCAGCGTTCCATCTTGCGGTCCAGCACGTCCAGCGGCATCGAGCCGTCCTTCAGCAGTTCGGCGTGGAAGCGGCGCAGGTCGAAGGCGGCACCCTGGCGTGCCTTGGCCTTGTCGCGCAGGGCGACAATGGTGGTCAGTCCGGCCACGTTGGACAGCGCCTGGCCGGGCTGGGCCATGATCCGCTCGACTTCGGCGTTGGCGTCGTCGCTGCTCATGTCCACGGTCTTCTGCAGGTAGGCCACGGCCTGCTGCTTGCTCCAGCCCTGCGCGTTCACGCCGGTGTCGGCCACTACGCGGGCGGCACGCAGCAGGCGCGAGTACAGATAGCCGATGCGGTCGTAGGGATCGGTGTAGATGCCCAGGTTCTCGCCCAGCGTTTCCGCGTACAGGCCCCAGCCTTCGACGAAGGCGAGGTCGCCACCGAGGCGGCGGAAGCGCGGCAGCTTGGCCAGCTCCTGCTGCAGGCCCAGCTGCACGTGGTGGCCGGGGATCGCTTCATGCAGGTACTGCACCGGCACGTTCCAGCGCTTGCGGCTGGGCAGGTCGCGGGTATTCACGTACAGCACGCCGGGTTGCCCGGCGGCCGACGGTTGATAGGCCGCTGCGGCGGCGGTCAGTGCACGCTCCGGTTCCACTGCGCGCACGTCCAGCGTGGACTTGGGCAGCGTATCGAGCACCTGCGGCAGGCGCGCATTGACCTGCTGCTGTACCTGGCGGTAGCGGTTGATCAGCGCATTGGCGTCGCCGTACTGGAACTGGCGGTCATTGCGCATGCTGCGCAGCAGTTTGGCCGGCGTGCCGCGCAGCTTGGCGTCCTTCATCACGGTGGCGATCTGTGCCTGCAGCTCCTGCACGCGCTGTTCGCCCAGCGCGTGCAGCTGCGCGGCGGTCTGGTCGCTGGCAGTGGTCTGCACGATCAGGTTGGCGTACCAGGCCTGGCCATCGGGCAGTGCGCCGAGGCCACTGCTGGCGCGCGTGGCGGGCAGGTATTCGGTGGCGATGAAACCGCGCAGGGCGCGGTAGGCCGGCATGATGCGCAGTTCGATCATGCGCTTGTACTCGGCACTGATGCGCGCCTTGTCCTCGGCTGCGATGGTGTTGGGCATGGTGCGGATCGGCGACCAGAAGATGCTCTCTTCAGCGGTCGGCTTGATGACCGCATCCAGCTGCGGCAGCACCTTCTCCATCAGGTCGCGCGGCTGTACCACGCCGGCCTTCATGCCCTGGCGCATGTTGTCGATGGCCTGGTCGAACAGCTCGGGAATGCCCAGCGAACGGCGCGACCAGGTGTCGTAGTCCTGCACGGTGTTGAACGGCTGTGCGCCGGCACCGGCACCGAGGATCGCCATGATGCTGCCGATGTTGTAGTACTGGCTGATCGGCATCATCCAGCTCGGGTAGCGCTCGGCGGCCAGCGAGGCGCGCGCATCGCGAACGAAGATCTCGTAGCTGAGCAGGTCCTGGCCCTGCAGGCCGTCGCTGCCGAGTTTCTCGACCTTGCCCAGCCACTCGGTGGTGAAGTCGTGCGATTGCTGGCGCCATGCGGCGGACAGGATGTTGGGCAGCTGGTCGTTGTAGCGGGGTTCGCCCTGGAAGGTCGCCTGCAGCGGGTTCAACCGCATCGAGGCATCCCAGTATTCGTCGTACAGGCGCTCCAGCTGCACCTGCTTGGGTACGGCCCGGGCCGGTGCGACCGGACGCGGCGTGGCGCGGCGCGCCGAACTGCCACGGGCCGGCGCGGTGGCGCGGGCGGGCCTGGCCTTGGGCTTGGCGGCCTGGCGGGTCTGCGCGGTGGCAGGGCGGCTGGCCTTCTTCTTCGCTGCTTCGGCCGACGGTACGGCGCTGAACAGGAACAACGCGGCGATGGCGGCGGCCAGGGCGCGGGTGGGATGCGGCATCAGGAGCTTCCGTGGAACACAGACCGTGGAGCTTGCACGATCCGGCCGCGTACGGCCAGCGTGAAGGCGCAGTCAGCTTTTTGCTGCTGGGGCTTCAGTCAGCCGCAGCGGCAGCCTGCAACGACGCAGCACGTTCGGCACCCAGATAGCGGGTGATTGCACGCCGCATCAGGTACAGCAACGGAATCAGTGCGATCGCAAAGCCCATCTTGTAGATGTAGTTGACGCTGCTGACCGCCAGGAACAGTGAGGTCGGCCAGTGTTGGGGGCCCAGCACGAAGGCGATCCAGATCACCACGAAGCTGTCCACCACCTGCGAGATCGCGGTCGATCCGGTCGCACGCAGCCACACGTGGCGTTCGCCGGTGGCCTGGCGGATGCGATGGAACACCGCCACGTCGATCAGCTGGCCGAGCAGGAAGGCCACCAGCGAGCCGGCGATGGTCCACATGCCCTGGCCGAACACCGCCGCGAACGCGGCCTGGTAGTCGGGCACGCCGTGGCCATCCATCGAGGTGACCCACCAGCTGGCCGGCGCCAGCGAAATGGCCGCGAAGGCGAACAGGAAGCCGTAGCCGATCAGCACCACCGCCAGCCACGAGATGAAGCGCACGCCGCGCTTGCCGAAAAACTCGTTGATGGTGTCGGTCATGATGAACACCACCGGCCACAACAGGGTGCCGGCGGTGAAGCTGAGCGAGCCGGTCTGGCCGAACAGGTTCCAGTTCAGCGGATCGATGCCCAGGGTGTCTTCCAGCGCAAAGATCTTCACCCCGATCAGCTCGGCCAGCACCGCATTGCCGCAGAAGAACGCGGCCAGCACGATGAACAGCAGGACCGCGCGGTCCTGCAGCGGGCGCTCGATCGGCGCCGCGGTCATTCGCTGCGATCGCCGGCGCGCGTGAACGGAACGCTGGACGGCGCGACGGCGCCGCCGGAAATGATGAAGCTCATGGCCTGGTCGACGGTCCAGTCGGTCGGGGTCAGCAGCTCCACCGGCACGATTTCCAGGTAACCCGAAGTCGGATTCGGCGTGGTTGGCACGTACACCGCGGCCAGTTCACGGTCGGTGCCGTGTTCCTTGATCACGCGGGTGACCAGCCCGACCGACTTCATGTCGCGGTGCGGGAAATCGATCAGCACCACGCGCTGCGTGCTGCCCGGTTCGGTCTGCAGCATGTCCAGCAGCTTCTTGGCGCTGTCGTAGATGATGCTGGCCAGCGGAATGCGCTTGATGACCGCGCCGACCCAGCGCAGCAGGCGCTGGCCCAGCACGCGGCGGCTGGCCACGCCCACCGCCAGGATCACCAGCAGGGTGGCCAGCAGGGCGATGGTGTCCTGGATCCATTCGGCGCGGACCCAGCCGAGGTAGTGCGGGAAGCTGGTCGCGATCTGCTCGGAAAGTGGTACCACCAGCGGACTGGAAATGCCCGACAGCAGCACGAACACGAACTTGACCACGACCCAGGTCAGCCAGATCGGCAGCAGGGTGAGCAGGCCGGTCAGGAACAGGCGCTGCAGGGAAGGGCGGGGAACCAGGGCGGGGGCTTCGAGCGACATGTGCGCATTGTAGCGGCCACGGCCGGTCGATTACGCTGGGGAATCGACTGCGGCAACGGCACATGGAAGGGAAGCTGTGTTGAAGATTCTGCGCGGACTGGGCTGGACCCTGGCAGGCCTGCTGGTGCTGGCCATCGTGGTGTGGTGCGCCTCGCGCATGTGGCCGGTGCCCGAATCGCGTTTGCAGGCGCAGCAGCGACTGGAGGCACGCCTGCCGGCGACCGGCCACAACGGTTATGCATTGTTGTGGACGTTGCCGTTCGACGATCTGGATGCCCTGCAGCGCGAGCAGGCGCTGGCCGAGGATGTACGGCGCTGGGAAGCCGACCCGCAGGGCGGTAGCAGCGGCCAGACACACCTGGTGGCCAACCATGCCGAGCTGCGCTCGCGGCCGGGTGCCAGTTGCGGGCCGGCCGCCAGCGGCTGCCTCGCCCAGGTCCGCGCTGACCCGCAACGCTTCGTGGAGGCCCATGCCGGCCACCAGCAGTTGCATGTGCGGCTGGATCAGCTGGCCGAAGCGGACTACTTCATGTCCCCGTTCCAGCCGAAGGGCGAGGGCATCCTGGTCCCGTTGCCGACGTATGGCCTGGTGGTGGACGCCACCAGTGCACGGGCACTGGCCTACGTGCAGGGCGATATCGACGGCGCACTGCGTGGCAGCTGCCGCGGACTGCTGCTGGGAAGGCGGCTGGTGCCCGGTAGCAGCTATCTGATCGAGAGCATCATCGGCGCCAGCCTGGTCCAGGCCAATGCCCAGCTGCTGGCCGACATGCTGGTCGAACTGCCTGCCGGCCACCCCTTGCCGGCGGAGTGCGAACAAGCCATGCAACCGCTGCGCGCAGAGGAACAGAGCCTGTGCCGTGCGATGCAGGGTGAGTACGCGATGAGCCGGGCGGCGATCGAGACATCGGCCCCGGAATTTGGCGGCGTCCTGGTGCTGGATCGGAGCAGTACGTTGGCGCGCGTGGCCGGCAATCTTGGCTGGGCCTGTGGTGCAGCCGCGATGGCCGCGCTGGAGGCCGATCGGCCGTTGCCGGTACAGGCAACGCCGCAGCGGGATTTCGGTTGCCTGTCCAACGTGATGGGCTGCGTGCTAACGGAGATCGCCGCGCCTGCCTATCCCGCATATTCGTCACGGCCACAGGATGCCGCGGCGATGGTGCGGCTGCTGGGGGCGCAGCGTTGGCTGCGGCAGCAGACGGATGATCCGGTGGACGCCCTGCAGCGGCTGCCGGCGCAGTTCCGCTCGCCGGTGCGGTCGCCGCAGTTGTCCGCCGATGGCCGCCATCTGCAGGTGCCGCGTCGCTCTCCAGCGCGCAGCGCTGAAGAGAACCCGTGGCTGTCGGTGCCGTTGCAGAAGGAATCGGCTTCGACTGCGGCGGGACGCGACTGAAGCGCGCTCAGCGTGCGTGCGGCTTCAACCGCAGGTAGACCTGCTTGCGCACCTGGGCGACCACCTCGCCGCTTTCATCGACGACATCATTGCTGAACCACCTCAGCACTTTGTCACCAGTGGCGGCTTCGGCGCGCAGTTCGTCCAGCAGTGCGTCGTCGATGCGGAACGAGGTACGCACGGTACCGCGGCCGGGCTTGAGGAAATCGATGGCGCCGGCACGGTCCCACACGTAGTAGTCGCGGCCGAGGATGTGCAGCAGGCCAAGCATCCAGAACGGATCGGTCATCGCAAACAGGCTGCCGCCGAAATGCGTGCCGACGTAGTTGCGGTTCCAGGGCCGCATGCGCAGTTCGACGTCGATCTGCCGGTAGTCCGGCGAGACCCGGGTGACGTGGATGCCGGTGAACAGGAACGGCGGCCAGAGATTGATACCGAAGCGGAACAGGCGGGCGTTCATGCGGGTCCGGGGGCGCAGGGCGAGGCGCCCAGTCTAACCATTCGCATGCGTATGTTGCACCCCGGGCGAGCGTCCGCACAATTTGGGCGTGGTCCGGCGAATTGTAGAGTCGAGCTTGCTCGACTGCTTTCAGGGGCAGCAGCGAATACGCTCGACGCCATCCGATAGCTATTTCAGGGTTTTCCCGATGGGTACGGCTCGGTCCCCGGTCCACGCTGTTTACATGCCCAGCCCTGCCTTGTTGCGCGGTCGATTTTCCGCAATCGGATGCTTCTACGTAGTCACCACTGTCACTGCGGGTCGTCGACGCATCTTTGCAGATACGCGAGACGCGGCGACCCTGATGGACGGCCTTCGTGACAGTGACCGCCGAGGACTCACGAGATCATTTGCCTGGGTGGTAATGCCCGATCATCTGCACCGGGTCATGCAGCTGCGTCAAGGAACCCTGGGGCGATGCATGCAGTCACTGAAGTCCAGAGTGGCCATTGCAGTCAATGCGCACTCCGATGAAGAACTGCCGGTGTGGCAGCGGGGCTACTACGATCATCTGATCCGGAATGAGGAGGATGTTCGGCAACAGTCACTGTATGTACTGGCCAACCCCGTGCGCGCGGGCCTGACATCGCGGCTGGGAGACTATCCGCTTGCGTGGTGTCGCTGGCCGCTGGAATGAGGCGGAGGCAGTCGAGCAAGCTCGACTCTACAGGTGGTGTGCATGTCCTGCGTCATGCGCCGTCGATCACGTACCCGTCGCGGCCGTTGGCCTTGGCCTGGTACAACGCGGTGTCGGCGCCTTCGACGAAATGGTGCGGTTGCAGCGTGCCGTCGGGTACGCGGGTGAACACGCCGATGGTGAGGGTGACGCCTGCTTCGCTGCCGTCACCGGGCGCCGGCAGTGCACGCACGCAGGCGATCAGGTCCTCGATGACCTGGCGCGCGCCTTCGGCCGGGGTATCCGGCAGCACCAGTGCGAACTCATCACCGCCGTAGCGCGCGGCCATGTCGCGAGGGCGTCGCGCATGCGCACCGATCAGGCGTGCGACATCGCGCAGCACGCGGTCGCCGACCTGATGGCCGTGGCGGTCGTTGTGGCGCTTGAAATGGTCAACGTCGATCAGCGCCAGGCTCAGGGACTTGCCACTGCGTCGCGCGGCATCGCATTCCTGTTGCAGCGACTGCTCGAAACGCAGGCGATTGCCGAGACCGGTCAGTGCATCGCGGTTGGCCAGGCGGTGCCAGGCCGAGACTCGCCAGATCGCCCAGGCCAGCAGCACCAGCAGGATGCCCAGCATGGCGCTGGCCGGTGCCCACCACAGGTCACCGGCGCGCAACAGCAACCAGCTCAGCAGCGGAGGAAGCGGCAGTGAGCACAGCGCAGCAAGCCATGGCAGGCGCAGGCCGAGCAGGATCACGCACAGCGCCACCAGCACGCCGCTGATGGCGTGCTGCCAGAGGCGTGGCAGCAGATCGATCTGCTTGTGTTGCAGCAGCATCGAAGCAATGTTGGCCTGGTACTCACTGCCGCTCATCCAGAACTCGCGGGTGGTCGGGGTCAGCAGCCGCGGTGCGATGCCGCTGGCGGTCATGCCCACCACGATGCGGCGGCCATGCAGCATCGCCATGTCCACGTGACCATCCAGCACGTCGGCATAGGACACCTGCGGCAGGCGCTCGGGCGGCCCGGCATAGCGCACGCGCACGTAGTCGTTGCGCCGCCATTGATAGGGCGAGCCGATTTCCGGATGGGGGTCGGGCAGGCCGTGCACCGCGCCCGGCGGCAGGTCGGCCAGCGCCAGGCCCAGCGCCGGCCAATGCGCCTGGCCGATGCCGGCGTGCAGGTACACGCCGCGGGCAACGCCATCGCCGTCCACTTCAACGTCGGTGTGGCCGATGGCGGCGGCACTGGCCGCAATCTGCGGTACCGGCAGCATTTCCTCAGCCATGCGATCACCGGCCGCGGGCGCGGCCAGCACCGGCAGCACCACCCGGCCATTGCGGCGGATGGCTGCGGCCAGCACTTCGTCCTGGCGGCTGTCGCGGCGGTCCGGCTCGGACAGCATCAGGTCCAGTGCGACGCGTTCGGCGCCGGCGTCGGTCAGCCGGTCCAGCAGGCGGGCATGGACCGAGCGGGGCCAGGGCCATTGGCCGATGCGCTGCAGGCTGCCCTCGTCGATCGCCACGATCAGCACGCTCGGGTCGGGACGATAGTCCCAGTTGCCGACCATGGCGTCGTAGGCAGCTTCGTCCTGCCGCCACAGCCACTGGCCCTGGCTGGCGATCACCGTCAGCACCCCGGCCAGCAGTGCCAGCAGGATCCGCTTCGGCCACGGCAGCGGCGAGCGCCTCATAACAACAGCCACAGCAGCAGGGCGCCGCCGCCGGCGCTGTAGCACAGGCGGCACGGCAGCTTGATCTGCTGCGCCGGCGAATATTCGCCGGCATGACCGTCATCGTCGATGTACTGCACGCGTACGTGCAGGGTGCCGCTCCACGGCCGCTTGAAGCTGACCTGGGGCTCGGCAACCGTCTCATCGACCAGGGGGGCCTTGAAGTCGCCGCGGCGATCGACCTGCACCCGGTAGCGCTGGCCTTCGCTGCCGGCCTGCCAGCGCAGGGTCAGTTCACCGTGCGCGGCCTCCGGTGGCTGCAGGGCCGGATCGACCGGTTCATTGCTCAGTTGCAGCGGCAGCGCCTGACCATAGCGGCCCTGGTGTCCGTTGCCATCGCGCGAGGCGATGCGCCAGAAGTACTGGCCCGGCGGCAGTGGCTGCGCCAGGCGCAGGTCGGTGCCCTGGGTCGTCTGTTCCTGAAGTGGCTGCACGAAGCTTGGCTCGGCGGCGATCTGCAGCACGCTGCTGCGTGCGCCGGGGGCCTGGCTCCAACGGAAACGCGGCCGGTCGCTGTTGATCGTCTGCCCATGCAGCGGGGCCACCGTCAGCGGCGGCGGCGGCTGGTCGCTGAGTTCGAAATCAGCGCTGGCATCCAGGCCTTCCACGCCCTGCGCGTCGACGGCGCGCAACAGCATGCGCAGCTGACCGGGCGGCAGGTCGCCGATGGCCAGGCGGGTGTCTTCGGTGGTAGCGGCAAACAGCAGGATTTCCGGTGTTGCCGCCTGGACCACTTCCACGCGGTAGTGCGCGGCGCCGGGCACCGCTTCCCAGGCCAGCAAGGTCGGCAGCGGCGCCAGCCGGAGCTGGTCATTTCGCAGCGTCGGCGCCGGCAGCAGGGGCGAGACCGCAGCGGGGGCTGCGTCTGCGCTGCTGCTGCGGGTGGCCTGTCCAGGTTGGACCATGCGTTGGCCATGGGTGTTGCCGACCTGCACCTTGCCCTGCAGGACCTCGGTGGCCGCGACATGGGCTGTGTCGCCAGCGCTGACCCGGAACACGGTACCGCGCACGCTGCTGGTCGCGGTGGGGGCATCGATGATGTAGCGCGATGCCGGGCCGCGGGCGGGCGTCACCCGGTTGCTGGCACGGCCCTGCTGCAGGCGCAGGCGGGTATCGACCATGCCGGTATGGCCATAGCGGCTGAGCTGGTCCAGGCGCAGGCGGGAGTATTCACGCAGCTGCAGGCGGGAGGCGTCGGCGAATTCGAGGGTGATGCTGGATTCGCCCTCGGTCTGCACGGTGTCACCGATGTGTAGCTGCTCGCCGGCCAGGATGGCGCGGGTGGCACTGCCATCGGCGCCGGACAGTTCGACCCTGCCGCGCACCGACAGCACGCGGGCCGGCGCAGGCTCGATGCGCAGCCAGCTGATCGGGAAGCGCAGCAGCTGGCCGGGAGGCAACTGGTAAGGATTGTCGATGCGGTTGTGCTGCTGCAGCTGCTGCCAGCGTACCGACGGTTTCAGGTACAGGCTGCCCAGATCCCACAGGGTATCGCCGGGACGGACCCGGTAGTTCCAGTCCTGGGCGGCGGCCACGGCTGGCAGCAGGAGGAGGGCACAGAGCAGGATGCCCTGGAAGCGCATGGCGAACGACAGCGAGCGGACGAAGGTCACAGTTTGCAATCCCGGCAAAACGGGGGTGCAGCTGCAAGACCCCATGGCCCCGACCTCATCCCCCCGAACGGATCGTGGCGGCCGAACGGCCGCCATCCCGCGCATTATTGCCCGCGTTCAGTGCAGGGATTCTGAACGAAGTGCGTTCCCGTTCAGAACAGCAGGGAGGCCATCCGGCGGCGGTACTGGCCAACCAGGTCCTCGTCGGAGATCACATTGAAGGCGTCGATCAGCGCCTTGCGCGGCAGTCCTTCCTCGAAGGCGCGGTCGATCCGCAGCATTTCCAGGAACTGGGCGAGTGCGGCCTCATCGTGCCCGCCCAGCAGCAGCTGCACGCCGCGCAGGTGACGGGCCTTGAGGTCCTTGCCGTCGGCGGCAATGCGCGCGTCCAGCACCTCGGCTGCGGGTGCGTCCTTCAGCGCGGCGGCGAAGGACAGGCGGGCACGGGCGCGTACGGCACGGTCGTCGGTAGCGAGGTTGGCGGGCAGGCCGTCGATCAGCGTGCCGGCTTCGTCCACGCCGCCGATCTGCAGCAGGGCCAGGGCCAGGTCGAGCTTCAGCTCATCCTTGTCCGGCTCGGCGGCGATCTGTGCGCGCAGCACATCCACCTGTGCCTGCGGGTCCAGCGGAGCCTCGTCCTCGGCAGCGGCGTCGCCGATGTCGGCCGGCACGATGCCGTGCTGGGCCAGGAATTCACGCAGCTGACCTTCCGGGATGGCCCCCGGGAAGCCATCCACCAGCTGGCCGCCCTTGACCAGGAATACGGTCGGCACCGAGCGGATCTGGAAGGCCGCAGCGATCTGCTGTTCGGCGTCGACATCGACCTTGGCCAGCTCGAAGGCGCCGTTGTATTCGGCGGCCAGCTTTTCCAGCATCGGGCCGAGGGTCTTGCACGGCCCGCACCAGGTGGCCCAGAAGTCGACCAGCACCGGCGTCTGCAGCGACTTCTGCAGGACTTCGGCCTCGAAGGTCGCAGTGGTGGCGTCGAATACGTAGGTCGTCTCGGTCATGGGGGAGGCATCGTTTGGCATCTGGAGACCGATTCTATGGTGACGATCGACGTCGGTCTCAACCCTGTCATCACGCAGCACGCCTGTGATCCGGTGTCGGCGGGCCCGCGGACCCGCCCTGCCGTTTTTACGTGCGCGGCACGCAATACAGCTCATGGATCACCCACCTGCCGGAGCTGACCGGCTTCGTGGCCGACGTGCGCTTGAAATACTCGGCTTCGGCCGCCTGCAGGTTGGCGGCACTGACGCCCCCCATCAGCGTGCCGCTGTTCTGGGCGGCGCTGGCAGGGCCGACCTTGGCATAGCAGCTGAATTCGGCGGCGTGGGCGGCGGTGGCCAGGCCAAGGCTGAGCGTGGTGGCGATGAAGATGCGTTGGATCATGGGGGACTCCCGGCATGGCGGATCTGCCATGGCGACAGCATTGCGGGAGGAGCGCCGCATGGACATCGAATTGATCTGAAATCCGCAGTGCTTGGCGCAACGCGCCGCTGCCGCGACAATGCGGCGGTCCATTTCCTATCCGGGTGAATTCGCGCGATGTCCGTGCTCCAGCGTGATCGTTGGTTGGGGTTGCTTGCTGCAACCGTGTTCATTCTGGCCGTGACCGGCTTCGGCTCCGGCCTGGAAGGTTATGCGCAGGCGCGGCACCCGGTGGCCCTGCTGGGTGCGCAGGGCGTGCCACACGCGTTGGCCTTCAATCTGCTGGGTTTCGTGCTGCCGGGCCTGCTGGCGGTGGTGGTGGCCGAGTGCCTGCGCCGGCGCCTGCCGGCCAGCGCTGGCTGGGCGCCACGGGTGGGTAGCCAGATGCTGCTGTTGGGCGGGCTGGCCTTCGCCGCGATGGGCCTGCTGCCGCTGGATGTGGACGATCTGCACGGGCCGGCCAGCCAGCTGCACGCCAGTGCCTGGATGGTCTGGGTGCTGGGCTTCGTCGCCGGCACCCTGTTACTGGGCATCTCCCAGCTGCGCCAGACGCACGGCCGCGCGCTGGGCGGGGTGGCGGTTGCCTGCGGCGTACTGGCGGCGCTGGCGGCCTTCGCCCTGCAGGGCGTACTGCCGGCACCGCTGGCGCAGCGGGTCGCCTTTGCCTGCTGGGCGGTCTGGCTGGCATTGGCCTTGCCGCTGTCGCGGCCACGCTGAGACAGGTTCCGGACGCTGCCGGCGCCTGCGTCGGGCGGGCGGGATTGGAGCCATTTGCCGCACTGCGGTACGCTGTACCGCTTTGCCGCCGCAACCGCGTGTTACATGACCAGCGTCGAACCCAACGTTTACGATCCGCAGCAGGTTGAATCCGCCGCCCAGCAGTACTGGGATGCCACCCGTGCCTTCGAGGTCGATGAAGCCTCGGACAAGCCGAAGTACTACTGCCTGTCGATGCTTCCGTATCCGTCCGGTGCGCTGCACATGGGCCACGTGCGCAACTACACCATTGGCGACGTGATCAGCCGCTACAAGCGCATGACCGGCCACAACGTGCTGCAGCCGATGGGCTGGGACGCGTTCGGCCTGCCGGCGGAAAACGCGGCGATCAAGAACAAGACCGCGCCGGCGGCGTGGACCTACAAGAACATCGACCACATGCGCAGCCAGCTGCAGTCGCTCGGCTATGCCATCGACTGGTCGCGCGAGTTCGCCACCTGCCGCCCGGACTATTACGTCCATGAGCAGCGCATGTTCACCCGCCTGATGCGCAAGGGTCTGGCTTACCGCCGCAACGCGGTGGTGAACTGGGATCCGGTCGACCAGACCGTGCTGGCCAACGAGCAGGTCATCGACGGCCGCGGCTGGCGCTCCGGCGCGCTGGTCGAGAAGCGCGAGATCCCGCAGTGGTTCCTGCGCATCACCGACTACGCCCAGGAGCTGCTGGACGGCCTGGATGAGCTGGACGGCTGGCCGGAATCGGTCAAGACCATGCAGCGCAACTGGATCGGCCGTTCGGAAGGTCTGGAAATCCAGTTCGACGTGCGCGATGTCGACGGCAGCGCGCTGGACCCGCTGCGCGTGTTCACCACCCGCCCGGACACGGTGATGGGTGTGACCTTCGTGTCGATCGCTGCCGAGCACCCGCTGGCGCTGCATGCGGCGAAGAACAACCCGGAGCTGGCGGCGATGCTGGCCGACCTGAAGCAGGGCGGCGTGTCCGAGGCTGAACTGGAGACCCAGGAAAAGCGCGGCATGGATACCGGCCTGCGCGCGCTGCATCCGGTCACCGGCGAACCGGTGCCGGTCTGGGTCGCCAATTTCGTGCTGATGGGCTACGGCACCGGCGCGGTGATGGCCGTCCCGGGCCATGACCAGCGCGACAACGAAGTGGCCAACAAGTACGGCCTGCCGATCAAGCAGGTGATCGCGCTGAAGGATGCGCGCACCGAAGAAGAGCGCAACTGGGACGGCAGCCGCTGGCAGGACTGGTACAGCGACAAGAGCCGTGCCTTCGAGCTGGTGAATTCGGCCGAGTTCGACGGCCTGGACTTCCAGGGCGCCTTCGAAGCGCTGGCCGAACGTTTCGAGCGCAAGGCCCAGGGCCAGCGCCGCGTCAACTACCGCCTGCGCGACTGGGGCGTGAGCCGCCAGCGTTACTGGGGCTGCCCGATTCCGGTGATCTATTGCGCCAAGTGCGGTGCGGTGCCGGTGCCGGAAGAACAGCTGCCGGTGGTGCTGCCGGAGGACGTGGCGTTCTCGGGCACCGGTTCGCCGATCAAGACCGACCCGGAATGGCGCAAGACCACCTGCCCGGACTGCGGCGGCGCGGCCGAGCGCGAGACCGACACCTTCGACACCTTCATGGAGTCGAGCTGGTACTACGCCCGCTACACCTCGCCGGGTGCCCGTGATGCCGTCGACAAGCGCGGCAACTACTGGCTGCCGGTCGACCAGTACATCGGTGGCATCGAGCACGCGATCCTGCACCTGATGTATTTCCGCTTCTATCACAAGCTGCTGCGCGACGCGCGGATGGTGGACAGCAACGAACCGGCGCGCAACCTGCTGTGCCAGGGCATGGTGATTGCCGAGACCTACTACCGCCCGAACCCGGATGGTTCCAAGGACTGGATCAACCCGGCCGATGTAGAAGTGCAGCGCGACGAGCGCGGCCGCATCACCGGCGCCACCCTGATCGCCGATGGCCAGCCGGTGGTGGTCGGTGGCACGGAGAAGATGTCCAAGTCGAAGAACAACGGCGTGGACCCGCAGGCCATGGTCGGCAAGTACGGCGCCGACACCGTGCGCCTGTTCTCGATGTTCGCCGCCCCGCCGGAACAGTCGCTGGAGTGGAACGAAGCCGGCGTGGACGGCATGGCCCGCTTCCTGCGCCGCCTGTGGGCCCAGGTGCAGAAGCATGCCGCCGACGGTGCCGCTCCGGCGCTGGACGTGGCCGCACTGGATGCCAACCAGAAGGCGCTGCGCCGCAAGACCCACGAGACCATCGGCAAAGTCGGCGACGACTATGGCCGCCGCCACAGCTTCAACACCGCCATTGCCGCAGTGATGGAACTGATGAACGCGCTGGCCAAGTTCGAGGACGGCAGCGAGCAGGGCCGCGCGGTGCGCCAGGAAGCGCTGCAGGCCATCGTGCTGCTGTTGAACCCGATCACTCCGCATGCCAGCCACGCCCTGTGGCAGGTGCTGGGCCATGGCGAGACGCTGCTGGAAGACCAGCCGTTCCCGCAGGCCGACGCCGGCGCGCTGGTGCGCGATGCGCTGACCCTGGCCGTGCAGGTCAACGGCAAGCTGCGTGGCACCATCGAGGTGGCGGCCGATGCCGCGCGCGAGCAGATCGAGGCGCTGGCCCTGGCCGAGCCGAACGCGGCCAGGTTCATGGAAGGCCTGACGGTGCGCAAGATCATCATCGTTCCGGGCAAGATCGTGAACATCGTCGCTGCCTGACGTACCCCGCATCGGCCACCCGCGTGGTGGCCGGTGCCTTTCCGATGCAGGGCCATGTGCATGATGGCCCTGCATTCACGCGGCTTCGGGCACGCTGTGTGTTGCCGTGATCGCCCGGCTCCGCCAGACTGTCTCCATGACCCGAATCCTGCTTGCCCTCGTTCTTGCCCTCGGCCTTGCCGGCTGCGGCTTCCATCTGCGCAACAAGCTGATGCTGCCGACCGATACGGCGCCGGTGAAGGTGGTCTCCACCGCGCCGTACAGCGAACTGGTCAAGCTGCTCAATCGCAGCCTGCTGGCGTCCGGCGCCAAGCTGGCCGATGAGGACAGCAAGGAACCCAGTACCCAGCTGCAGGTGCTGTCCGAACGCTGGGGCGACCTGCCGATCGCCATCGACTCGCAGGGCCGTGCGCAGGAATACAGCCTGCGCTATGCGGTGATCTTCATCTTCCGTCGCGAGGATGGCAGCGAGCTGGTGCCGCAGCAGGTGATCGAGCTCTCGCGTGACTACGTGTCGCCGCCAACCGACGCCACCGGTACCACCACCGAACGCGAGATCCTGGCCGATGAACTGCGCCGGGAGATGTCGGCGTCGATCATCCGCCGCATCGACAGCGTGGTCCGTGCCGAGATCGAGAAGGGCGGCAGTCTGTCGGCGCCGAAGGCCAAGCCGGATGATGGTGCGGTGCCGGCCGAGCCGGTCCCCGCAGCCAAGCACTGAGCCGCGGCGATGGAACTGCGTCCGGAGCAGCTGGCCGGCCAGAGCGCTGATACCGCGCTGGCGCCGGTCTATGTGATTGCCGGCCCGGAAACCCTGCGCGTGCTGGAGGCCGCCGACGCCATCCGTGCACGTGCGCGTGCAGCCGGTATTGGCGAGCGCGAGGTGTTCGACGCCGATGGCCGCGATTTCGACTGGAACCAGCTCGACGCCAGCTTCAATGCGCCCAGCCTGTTCAGCGCCCGCCGCCTGGTCGAGGTGCGCCTGCCCAGCGGCAAGCCGGGCAAGGACGGCGCCGAGGTGATCAGCCAGTTCTGCGCCAACCCGGCGCCGGACGTGGTGCTGATGATCACTGCCAACGAATGGAGCAAGGCCCATCAGGGCAAGTGGGCCGAGGCGGTCAACCGCATCGGCGTGCTGTCGGTGGCGTGGGCGATCAAGCCGCACGAACTGCCGGACTGGATCGAGCGCCGCCTGCGTGGCAAGGGCCTGCGCGCGGACCCGGCCGCCGTGCAGCGCCTGGCCGAGCGGGTGGAAGGCAACCTGCTGGCGGCCGCCCAGGAAATCGACAAGCTGGCGCTGTTGGCCGATGGCCAGCCGCTGGATGTGGAGCGCATGGAGTCGCTGGTGGCCGATGCCGCCCGCTATGACGTGTTCCGGCTGGTGGAGGCGGCATTCTCCGGGCAACCGCCAGCGGTGCTGCGCATGCTGGCCGGCCTGCGAGGCGAGGGTGAGGCGGTGGCTGCGTTGATGCCGATGGTTATCCGCGAGCTGCTGGCCGGTGCCGGTCTGGCCCGGGTGCAGGCCCGTGGCGGCAACCTGGCCGCCGAAATGAAATCGCGCGGCATCTGGGAATCGCGTCAGGCGCCGTACAAGCGCGCGTTGCAGCGGCACCCGGAAGGCAAACGCTGGGAGCGCTTCGTGGCCGAAGCGGGCCTGGTCGACCGCATCGCCAAGGGGCGGGCCGACGGCGATGCGTGGCTGGCACTGGAGCGCCTGCTGGTGGCCGTGGCCGAACCGCGTGCCGTGCGCCTGCTGGCGCGGGCCTGAGCAATGAGCCTGCGGATCTATTACGGGGGCACCTTCGATCCGGTGCACCTCGGTCACCTGGCGATCGCGCGGGCTGCCCGTGACGAACTGCAGGTTGCCGTGCGCATGCTGCCGGCGGCCGACCCACCGCACCGTGCGGTGCCCGGTGCCACGGCCGAGCAGCGTTGCAGCATGCTGTCTCTGGCCATCGGCGACGAACCCGGCCTGCTGCTGGACCGGCGCGAGCTGGACCGTGCTGCCCGCTATCCCGGTCGTCCTTCCTATACCGTCGATACCCTGCGCGAGCTGCGTGGCGAACTCGGCCCGAGCCGGCCGCTGGCCTGGCTGGTCGGCGCCGACAGCCTGCTGGGCCTGTCCAGCTGGCACGAATGGGAGGCCCTGTTCGGGCTGGCCCATTTCGTTGTGGCTGAACGGCCGGGCAGCCCGCTGCGGGCCTCGATCGACGGCGAGCTGGGCCGCGCGCTGGAAGGGCGCTGGGCCGACAACGAACAGGCCCTGTTTGCCAGCCCGGCCGGGCGCATCCTGCGCCTGCACCACCCGCTGCGCGAGGAATCGGCCAGTGCCGTGCGCTCACAGATCGCCTCCGGCGGCCCCTGGCGTGCATTGCTGCCGCCGGCCGTGGCCGACTTTGTGGCTGCACACGGGCTGTACCGACCCGCCACGCCGTGAATGGCGCGGCGGCGCCATCCCCGTATAATCGCCCCCACGTTTATCGAGTCGATCCACTTTGAGCAACCAGACCCAGCCCCAGACCATCAAGGTCGATCTGCCCAGCCCGCCGCCGTCCGTGCCGGAACTGCTGGCCAGCGTCCGCCAAGCCACCGAAGACCTGAAGGCCAAGGACCTGGTCGAGATCGACGTGCGCGGCCGGTCCAGCGTTGCCGACTACATGATCGTCGTTTCGGGCACCTCGACCCGCCACGTCAAGTCGATCGCCGATGAAGTCGTGCGCTTCGCCAAGAACATCGACGTGATGCCGCTGGGTGTTGAAGGCGAGCGCGAAGCCGAGTGGGTGCTGGTCGACCTGGGCGACGTGATCGTACATGTGATGCTGCCGCGCGTGCGTGAGTTCTACGCCCTTGAGCGCCTGTGGACCGTTGGCGACCAGCCGCCGTCCAGCGACGACGAAGTGGCCTGAGCCGCACGTTGATGCATCCCTTCGACGGCGCCGATGGCGCCGTCGACGTTTTGGAGGACCGTGTAGATGAAAGCCCGCCTGATCGCCACCGGTGAACGCGCGCCCAGCTGGGTCGCGCAGGGCTTCGCCGAGTACCAGAAGCGGCTGTCGCACTGGCTGCCGTTCGAGCTGGTGGAAATCGAGCCCGGCCTGCGCGGCAAGGGGCGTGATCCGCGCCGCGCCACTGAAGATGAAGGCAAGCGGGTCATCGCCGCGCTGCCGAAGAACGCCTATGTGGTGGCCCTGGATGTGCCCGGCCGCCAGCTCAGTTCGGAACAACTGGCACAGCGCCTGGAACATTGGCGCGGGCAGGGCAGGGATCTCGCCTTCCTGATCGGTGGCCCGGAAGGACATTCGCCGGAAGTCTCCGCGCTGGCCGATGAGAAGTGGTCGATCGGACCGCTGACGCTGCCGCACATGCTGGTGCGCCTGGTGGTGGCCGAGCAGCTGTACCGGGCTGCCGCAATGATTGCCAATCACCCCTACCATCGCGCGTGAAGAGCGGTTATACTAGTCGTCTGCCCGAATAGCTCAGCCGGTTAGAGCACTTGACTGTTAATCAGGGGGTCGTTGGTTCGAGTCCAACTTCGGGCGCCACCTTGAGAAACCTGCATCGCGAGATGCAGGTTTTTTTTTGCCTTGTTGGAGAGCCGAGCCCATGCTCGGCTGGTTCATCCGCAGCAGCCAAGCATGGCTTGGCTACAATGTCAGTGTTCCTCGCCAGAACGCCACCAGCGTGGCGATCGCCACGATCAGGATCGCGCCGAACAGCATCCACTCCCAACGCGTGAATACCTGTTCGCCGCGTTGGCGCCGGGTCAGTGCGAACAGTACTACGCCGGGCACGTACAGCAGCACCGACAGCAGCAGATTGTCGAGGCCACCGGCATACACCAGCCACAGCGCATACGCACTGGCCAGCAGTGCCACCCCGAAATCACGCCAGCGTACGCGTGGTTCGCCAACGTAGGCCTGCCCGCGCCAGGCCAGCTGCACGCCGAATGCCGTGGACATGAAGTAGGGCACCAGGCTCATCGACGCGGCCAGCAGCACCAGCCCGGTGTAGCTGCCGGCATTGACCAGCACCAGCAACAGGAACAACTGGATCAGCCCGTTGCTCAACCACAGTGCATTGGCCGGCACGCCACGCGCGTTCTCACGGCCGAGGAAGGCGGGCATGGTGCCGTCACCTGCGGCGGCATACAGCACTTCGGCGCACAGCAGCACCCAGGCCAGCAACGCGCCCAGCACCGAAATGATCGAACCGATGATGATCACCGTCGCGCCCCATTCGCCAACGATGGCGCGCAGCACGTAGGCCATCGACGGATTGGGCAGCCCGGCCAGCTGGGCCTGCGACAGCACGCCCATCGACAGCAGGCTGACCAGCACCAGCAGCAGCCAGACGCCGAGGAAGCCAATTACCGTGGCGCGGCCGACATCGGCGCGCCGGGCCGCGCGCCCCGAGTAGATGCTGGCGCCTTCGATGCCGATGAACACCCATACGGTCACCAGCATCATGCCGCGCAGCTGCTGGCCGAGATCGCCCAGTGCAGGCGTACCGAGGAAGTCGGCACGGAATACATCCATGCGGAACGCGCCGGCGGCCAGGATCAGGAACAGCGCGATCGGCAGCAGTTTGGCCACCGTCACCAGTCCATTGACGATGGCGGCGGTGCGCAGGCCGCGCAGCACCAGCAGGTGCACGGTCCAGAGGAGTAGCGACGAAGCGGCCACGGCGGCCGGGGTATTGCCTTCGCCGAAGATCGGCAGGAAATGGCCGAGGCCGCTGAAGATCAGCACGAAGAAGCTGGCGTTGCCAAGCACCGAGGCAACCCAGTAACCCCATGCTGCGGAGAAACCGATGTAGTTGCCGAAGCCCTCGCGCGCATACGCGTAGATGCCGGTATCGAGATCCGGCCGGCGGTTGGCCAGGGCCTGGAACACGAAGGCCAGCATCAGCATGCCGGCGCCACTTACCGCCCAGCCGATCAGCGCCGCTGCCGGGCCAGCGCTGCGCGCCACGTTCTGCGGCAATGAAAAGATGCCGGCGCCAACCATCGAGCCGACCACCAGTGCGGTCAACGCGGGCAGGCCCAGGCGCTGCGATGTCGCGGCCATGCAGATCCCCTGCGGCGGTGATGCCGCATGCACACGGTAGCGATGTGCTCGTGAACATGCCTGCAAGAGCCGCAACGACGAAGGCCCGGGCAGGTGCCCGGGCCTTCGAGGAGGTCGCAATGACCGCTGTTACTTGAACGAGTACTTGGCACCCACCGTGAAGTAGCGGCCAACGGCACCGCTGAAATGCATCGGGTTGTAGTTCACAGCGCCATAGGTGACCGGATCCAGCGGAGCGATGCGGTCGAACAGGTTCTGCACAGAGGCATTGAGTTCGAACTGCTCGGTGACACTCCAGCGGCCGGACAGGTCGAAGGTGGTGAAGGAGGAAATCTTCTTCACCGGCGTGCCGTCGGCATAACGGAACAGGTAGTTGCCGCCACGCTTGCCAACGTTGTCCATGCTGGAGATGTAGTTGGCGACGCCACTGACGCTCCACGGACCCTGGCGCCAGGTGGTGCCGAAGTTGATCTTGTCCTTCGGCGTGCCGATGCAGTTGGTCACGTCGCAGTTGCCATGCGTGCCCAGGTAGTCATCGGTGCTGCCGCCACTGGTGCGCTCGAACTTCAGCAGATGGCTCCACTGCAGGTCCATTTCCAGCTGGCCCGGGCCGATATCGAACGTCTGGCGGATATCGGTATCGATACCGCGAACACGCGACGAAGCGGCGTTCACGTACTCGGTGTTGACGGCCAGGATGCTGCCGGTACCCGGAATGCCGTTGATCAGGTCGGTATCGCGGACCACGTTGCCGGCGGCGATGGCGTCGTCGGTATCACTGGCGGCGATCTCGTCCGTGCGCTTGATTTCCCAGGCGTCCACCGTCAGCGACGTGCTGCGGGTCGGCTGCAGCACCACGCCCACCGAATAGCTCTTGGATTTTTCCGGCTTCAGGTCCGGATTCGGCGTGGTGATGATGGCCACCGAGCGCGCACTGCAGTTGGTGGTGTTGTTCTGTGCGGCGCAGCGCACCGGATCTTCCGCATTGGAGAAGGCCGCCAAGCCACCGCGACCGTTCTCTGCGGGGTTCGGGGCACGGAAGCCTTCGGCATAGCTGGCGCGCAGCGCGATCCAGTCGGCCGGGGTCCACTTGATGCCCAGCTTCGGCGTGGCCTTGCCGTCACCACCATCGTACTTGTCGTAGCGGATGGCGCCGGACAGTTCGAGGGATTCCAGCACCGGCGCGGACAACTCGACGTAGCCGGCGTACACGTTCTGGATGCCGTCGTAGGCCGAATAGCCCAGGCCGATGATGTCACCCACGTCGGTGTAGGTCTGCGGGGTCAGGCTGTTGCTGGTGCGACGCCATTCGGTACCCATTGCCAGACCGAGCGGGCCGCCCTTCAGGTCCATCAGGCTGCGCGACACGGTGAAGTCGAACATGTCCAGGCTGGACTTGGCGTTGGCGTTGATGGTCGGGGAGATGTAGTTGTACAGCGCCTGCGAGTTCTTGCCTGCATCTTCGCCGATACGCCATACGCCGCCGGCGCAGTTGCCGTCACCCAGCGCACAGCGCACGGCGCTGTAGCGCAGGAAGCCGTTGCGCTTGCTGGTCAGGTCGGTGCCCGAATGCAGGTAGGCGGTGTCGTAGCTCCAGTCGCCCCAGTTGCCCTTGACGCCGACCAGGAAACGATTGAACTCGTTGGTGTTCTCGGTCACGCGCGGGCCGACGTCCCACGCCGAATAGCGTACCCGCACCGGAACTGCACCCGCCTGACCATAGAGCGGATTGTCAGGATGGTTGGCGCCCAGCATGGTCGCCCCCGAGCCACTGTTGGCGTTGACGGTGTGGCCCGGATAGCCCCAACCGCCGGAAACGCTCGATGGCGTGTTGCTGAAGGTGGTTTCCTTCTTCGAGTAGCCGATCTCGGTATAGACCTCTCCGCCTTCACCGAAGGCAAAGCTGGCGCGGCCGAACACGTTGACGTACTTCTCCTCCGGCGAGATGTCGCGGTATTGCTGGTTCGGATCCCACAGGCAGCCCTGCGCGGCCACCGAGGCATCGGTCTGGCCACCGATGGTGGTCAGACCCTGGCAACCCGGCAGCGGTACCAGCAGGCCGGCGGAGTTGTAGTACGAGCCATTGGGGCCCACGCCGCCACTGGCGCCGCCGTTGGTATAGGCGCCACCCAGGAACTGCGCATTGTTGCCGTAGCCCCACT
This sequence comes from Stenotrophomonas maltophilia, assembly GCF_002138415.1. Taxonomy (NCBI): domain Bacteria; kingdom Pseudomonadati; phylum Pseudomonadota; class Gammaproteobacteria; order Lysobacterales; family Lysobacteraceae; genus Stenotrophomonas; species Stenotrophomonas maltophilia. The sequence continues at coordinate 3,297,004 of NZ_CP015612.1, read as the reverse complement.
GGCGGGTGTCGCCTGTGCCGATCCACTTGCGGTTCTTGCGGTCGCTGATCTTGATCTCATCGCTCTTGCCGACATCCAGGCTGAAGAACGCATTCCAGCCATCGGTGGCGAGGTCGCCGGTACCGGCGGTCAGGGTCGCCTTCTTCTGGTCGCCGTCGCCGTCGCCGGACATCCCGTAGGAGCCACGCAGGATGGCGCCGGTGAAGTCACTGCGCAGGATGATGTTGACCACGCCGGCGATGGCATCGGAGCCGTAGATCGCGGAGGCGCCGTCCTTCAGCACTTCGACACGTTCAACCGCGTCGAGCGGGATGGTGCTCAGGTCGGTGAAGACCTTCTGGCCGTCGTCGGCCAGGCCGTAGGTCGCCATGCGGCGGCCGTTCAACAGCACCAGGGTCGAACCGGCACCGAGGCCGCGCAGCGAGATGCCCGCACCACCTCCGGCGAAACCGCTGCCGAAGGACTTGGGAATCGAGCCGGCGCCATCAGCGGTCAGCGTCTGCAGGTACTCGGACAGCGAGGTCTTGCCGGTGCGGTCGATTTCCTGACGGGTCACTACCTGCACCGGGGACGGTGTTTCGGTGTTGGTGCGCGGAATGTTCGAGCCGGTGACCGTGATGCGGTCGAGGTTGGTGGCCTTTTCCTGCTCCTGTGCGAAGGCGGAGGTGGAAGCCACCGCGCCAACCAGCAGCAGGGTGCCGCCGGTAAGGATATGGGTGATGGACGATGCCAGGGTGGAGCGGCGGCGGCTGGCGGGCCGTTGGATCAGGTGTTTCACAGCTTCTCTCCTAACTGGAAAACCATAGCGTTGAGGGCTGTCTCCGGAAGATGCCGGGACGGGCCAATCTAGGTTTCCTGCAGGTGACGAAGCAGTGAAATTTTGCTTAATTCGTAACGCTTGCCCGGCAACTTTGCCGAGTCTGTCTTTTCGAGTGTGAAGGCCGGCCCGGCAAGGCGCCGGACCGGCCCGGGACAATCAGTCCGGCAGCGAGAACTGCACCGGTACCAGCCCGATGGCCGGCACTGCTACGCCATCACGCTGGGCCGGTTCGAAGCGCCAACGCTTGAGCACTTGCTGACGCGCGGCCTGGTCCAGGCTGCGTGAGCCACTGCTGCGCTCGATGCTGACCGCGACCGGCTGCCCGCTGCTGTCGACTTCCACCCGCAGCAGCACCGTGCCCTGCTCATGATTGCGCAGGGCCGGCACGGGATAGGTCGGCGGCGGTGCACTACGGTACTGCAGCTGTGCTCCGGACAGCGGTGTTGAGCTGTCGACGCTTGGTGCGAGCTGCGGCGGTGACGGTTCGGCTGCCGGCAATGCGATGCCGTGGGTTTCCTCCACGGTTGCAGTGGGAGCGGGCAGGGGCGGCGCTACCGGCTGCGCATGCGGCTTCGGCACCACTCGTGCGACCTCCTTTGGTTTCACCCGTACCGGCGGAGGGGGCGGTGGCGGGGTCTTCTCGATCAGCCGTACCGTGGTCTTGTCACGCGGAACCTGTACGGCCTGGTAGGTCGCGGGGATCAGCAGCAACAGCAATGCGAGCAGATGCAGGGCGATGGCCGCGCTCCAGGCGGCAACGCGGGCGGGGTCGAAGTGCGGGGATGCAACGGGATACGTACGAACCATGGTCCACCTCCATGCCAGTGACGAAGTCCTCAACGCACCAGGGCCCGTGGCGGGGTTGCCGCACGCGGCTGGCAGTGCATCAGTAGCGCGATGGGGCCGCTACTGCCTAGAGGCAGGGTCGGTATCGTTGGGCTGGCCTTCAGCCAGTGCCGGCCGCAGGCATGAAAAAAGGCGGGCCCCCTGCGGAACCCGCCTTCGTTGCCGGTGCTGGGCGCGATCAGCGACCCAGTTCGAACACCACATCCAGGTTGACCGAGACGGTTGACTCGCCTGGCGCGACCGGGGTGGCCTTGTCCATCGCCGCGCCGGCCGACATCGCCCGCATCATCGGCATCGGACGGAAACCGCCATTGCTGTTCTCGGAGATGCTGACGATGCGGCGCACCTGCAGGCCCAGCGACTTCGCATAGGTCTGGGCGCGGGCCTGGGCCTTCTTCAGCGCGGCCAGGCGGGCTTCGTCATAGACCGGCTCGGGCTGGTCGATCTCGAAGCTGGGGCCATTGATCTGGTTGGCGCCCTGCGCAGCCAATGCGTCCAGTACCTTGCCGAGCTTGGCGATGTCGCGCACCTTCAGGCTGACCGTGTTGCTGGCCTGGTAGCCGGTGATCTTCGGTGCTTCGTTGTCGGCATAGCGGTACTGCGGGTTGAGGCTGACGCCGCTGGTCTGCACGTCCCGCTCGGCAATGCCGGCGGCCTTGATCGCGGCCAGCACCTTGTCCATCTGCTGGGCGTTCTGGCGCATGGCGCTGTTGCCGTCGGCGGCCTGGGTGACCACGCCGGCCGACAGGGTGGCCACGTCCGGCACGCGGGTGGCCTCGGCGTTGGCCGAGATGTTCAGCAGGGTGCCTTCGGTCGGGGCGGCGAGCGACGGCGACGACGGGGCAGCATGGGCGGTCATCGAGGTTCCAAGGGCGAGGGACAGGGCGAGCAGCAGCGGGGTGGCGGTCAGGCGCATGGAGTACTCCTTGTTGTGCCGTTGAGGGTGGTGTCATAGCGATGAACGCGCTGTGAGCCTGTTCGGGGTTGAACGCGTTCCGGAACGGGTTGCCGACGATTCAGGTGGCGGCCTCAGTTATGCTGTGCCGATGCTCTATCTTGCTTCCCGCTCCCCCCGCCGCAACCAGTTGCTGGCCCGACTCGGACGCCCCTTCCAGGCCCTTGACCTGGAGGTCGTCGAGCAGCGCGCGGCGACTGAAAGTGCCGAGCAGTACGTGTGCCGGGTCGCCGCCGACAAGGCGCGTGCCGGCCTGGCCCAGGTGCTGGCCGACGACCCGCAGGCGCGCGTGCTCGGCTCGGATACCGAGGTGGTGCTGGACGGTGAAGTGTTCGGCAAGCCGGCCGATGCCGCCGACGCGCGGGTGATGCTGGCCCGGCTGGCCGGCCGCACCCACCAGGTGATGACTGCGGTGGTGGTGGTCTCTGCGGAGGGGCTGGACAGCGAGCTGGTCATTTCCGAAGTGACCTTCGCGCCGATCAGCGCCGCCGACATCGCCACCTACGTGGCCACCGGCGAACCGCTGGACAAGGCCGGGGCCTACGCCATCCAGGGCGGGGCCGAGCGCTGGATCGAACATCTTTCAGGCAGCTACTCCGGCGTGATGGGACTGCCGCTGCTGCACACCGATCGTCTGCTGGCGCGCTGCGGCGTGCCGGCCCCCACTGCTGATGCCGCCAGGGAGGCTGCCGATGTCTGAGGAAATCCTGGTCAATGTGACCCCGCGCGAGACCCGGGTCGCCGTGATCGAAAACGGCATGCTGCAGGAGCTGCACATCGAGCGCGGCTGGCGCCGGGGTGTGGTCGGCAACATCTACAAGGGCAAGGTACAGCGCGTGATGCCCGGCATGCAGGCGGCCTTCGTCGAGGTCGGGCTGGAGCGCGCCGCGTTCCTGCACGCCAACGACGTGGTGCGCCCGGCGCCGGTGGCCAGTGCGGACACCGAGAACACCACGCTGCCGCCGCCGTCCAGCGTGCCGATCGTCGAACTGCTGCGCGACGGCCAGGACATCGTGGTGCAGGTGGTGAAGGACCCGATCGGTACCAAGGGCGCGCGCCTGACCACGCAGATCAGCATTCCCTCGCGTTACATGGTGCTGCTGCCGCAGTCCAAGGTGGTGGGCGTGTCCGCGCGCATCGAGGATGAAGGCGAGCGGGCGCGGCTGAAGGCACTGGTGACCGAACTGTCGGCCCAGCATGGCGGCTACGGCTACATCGTGCGCACCAATGCCGAAGGGCAGCCGGCCGAGGCCATTGCCGAGGACATCGCCTACCTGTCGCGGGTCTGGAACGTGGTTGAGCGCCGTGGCCGCGAAGCGCCCTCGTGCAGCAACATCTATGAGGACCTGAGCCTGCCGCTGCGTTCGGTGCGTGACCTGATCCGCAAGGACGTGGACAAGGTGAAGGTGGACTCCAAGGAAACCTTCGCGCAGCTGCAGGCCTTCGTGGCCAAGTACATGCCGGTGCTGGCCGAGAAGCTGGAACTGTATTCGGGTGACCGACCGATCTTCGACATGTTCGGCGTGGAGGACGAGATCGGCCGCGCGCTGGACAAGCAGGTGCCGCTGAAATCCGGCGGCTACCTGGTGATCGACCAGACCGAGGCGATGACCACCATCGATGTGAACACCGGTTCGTTCCTCGGCCAGCGAAACCTGGAAGAGACGGTGTTCCGCACCAACCTGGAAGCGGCGCAGGCAGTGGCGCGGCAGCTGCGGCTGCGCAACCTGGGCGGCATCATCATCATCGATTTCATCGACATGGACGATGCCGAGCATCGTCGCCAGGTGCTGCGCACCCTGGAAAAGGCGCTGGCCCGTGACCATGCCAAGACCACGGTGTACGACTTCTCGCCGCTGGGCCTGGTGGAGATGACCCGCAAGCGCACGGTGGAAAGCCTGGAGCGCCAGCTGTCGGAAACCTGCCCGCAGTGCAGCGGCCGTGGCAGCATCAAGACCACCGAGACGGTGACCTACGAGATTTTCCGCGAGATCACCCGCGCGGTGCGCCAGTTCGATGCGGCGCGCCTGCTGGTGATCGCTTCGACCAAGGTCGTTGCACGCATTACCGACGAGGAGTCTTCGGCGGTGGCCGAGCTGGAAGAATTCCTCGGCAAGAGCATCCGCTTCCAGGCGGACGAGCAGTACCTGCAGGAGCAATTCGATGTTGTTCTGCTCTGATCCTCGCCGGCTGCAGGCCGGCGGTGGCCGATGAGCGCGCCGCCGCGCCTGCGACTGCGAAGGATCCGCCGTCATTTCATTGCCGCCTGCGCGGTGGGCCTGGTCGGGCTTGCACTGCTGGTGGGCACGCTCAGCCAGCTGCTGCCGCTGGCCGAGCGACATCCCGACAAGATTGCCGCCTGGCTGAGTGAGCGTGCCGGCCAGCCGGTGCGTTTCGACCAGCTGCAGACGGCCTGGACCCGTCGTGGCCCGCTGCTGCAGCTGAAGGGCCTGCGCATCGGCGCCGGCCGGGGCCTGGCGATCGGCGAGGCCGAAGTGCTGGTGTCGATGTACAGCGGGATGCTGCCTGGCCGCTCGCTGACCGAGTTGCGCCTGCGTGGCCTGGCGCTGGACCTGCAGCAGGGCGAGGACGGCCGCTGGTCGGTGCGCGGCCTGCCGAAGTCAGACACGGGCGGTGACCCGCTGGACGCGCTGCGCCGGCTGGGCGAGCTGCAGGTGATCGATGGCCGCCTGGGCGTGCATGCACCGGGATTGGGTATCGACACTACCTTGCCGCGTATCGATCTGCGCCTGCGCGTCAATGGCGATCGCCTGCGTGTGGGCGTGCGTGCCTGGGCGCAGACCGATGCGCTGCCGCTGACCGCAGTGCTGGACGTGGACCGCGCGCGCGGCAACGGCCAGGCCTGGCTGGGTGCCGATCCTGTTGATTTCCACGCCTGGTCGCCGCTGCTGGCGGCCGGTGGCGTGCGCCTGCGCGAAGGCAAGGGTGAGCTGAACCTGTGGATGACCCTGCGCGACTTCGCGCCGGTGGCGCTGACCACCGATTCGGACCTGCGTGACGTGCGCATCGACGGTGCACCGATGCCCGACGTGGCGACGCCGCAGTTGCAGCTGCAGCGCTTGCAGGCGCGCCTGCGCTGGCAGCGCCAGGCCGATGGTTGGGCGCTGCAGGTACCGCGTCTTCGTTTGAAGACGGAAGACGGCGAGCAACGGCTCGATGGCCTGCAGTTGCAGGTTGGCAGGCAGCTGCGGGTGAGTTCCGGTGAAGTACAGGCCGGTACCGCGCTGCGTGCGCTGGCGCTGAGTGATCGCCTCGAACCAGGCCTGCGCCACTGGTTGTTCCTGTCCAAACCGCAGCTGGATGTGCGAGAGCTGCAACTGGCCGGCGAACGCGATGGCGCGCTGTGGGCGCAGGGAGAGCTGCAGTCGCTGGGTTTCGCCAGCGTTGGGCATTCCCCGGGCCTGCGTGGCCTGGGTGGACGTTTCGAGGGCGATGCCGATGGCTTCAGCCTGCAGCTGCAGCCGCAACGGCAGCTGCAGTTCGATTGGCCGACCGGCTTTGGTGTGCGCCATGATCTGCACCTGGCAGGACAGGTGGTGGGATGGCGCGACGAGGGCGGTGGCTGGCGTATCGGCACTGCGGCGATGCGCGTGGAAGGCACCGACTACGCGGCCGACGTGCGCGGTGGTGTCTGGTTCCAGGGCGACGGCACGCGGCCCTGGCTGCAGCTGGCGGCCAAGCTGGACGATGTGCCGATGACCGCAGCCAAGCGCTTCTGGATCCACTCCAAGATGAGCAAGGGCGCCACCGACTGGTTGGACATGGCGCTGGCCGGCGGCCAGGTGCGCAATGGCGTCGGCCTGGTCAGCGGTGACCTGGACGACTGGCCGTTCGACAACAACGATGGCCGCTTCGAGGCCACCGGCCACATCACCAACGGCGACATCCGCTTCCAGCACGACTGGCCGCTGATGAGCCAGGTCGATGCCGATATCGCCTTCATCGGCCCCGGCTTCGACATGCGTGGGCGCGGCGACCTGGCCGGTGTGGCGGTGCAGAAGTTCGAAGCGGGCATTCCGGATTTCGGCCAGCGGCCGCTGTACGTGCGTGCCGATGCCCTCAGCGAGGCGGGCAAGCTGCTGTCGATGCTGCGGCAGAGCCCGTTGCACAAGGATTATGGCGACACCCTCGACAACCTCACCGCTGCGGGACCGGCGCATGTAACCTTCGATCTGCTGCAGCCGCTGCACCTGGATGAAGGCGAGGGCCACCTGCAGGGTACGGTCGACCTCAACGGTGTGAAGCTGGTCGACAAGCGGTTCCAGTTGACCTTCGACAACATGCATGGGCAGGCGCGCTACAGCAACGGCGGTTTCGGCGCCGAGGAACTTGCGGTGCGCCACCTCGGCCAGGACGGCCGCCTGAGCCTGCGTGCCGGCGGTTACGTGCACGACAGCAAGCTGGCCTTTGAATCGCAGCTGTCGGCCAACCTCGATGCTGGCGTGCTGATCGACCGCGCACCGGAAATGGCGTGGCTGAAGCCCTACATCGCCGGCACCTCACCGTGGACCGTTGCGGTGAACCTGCCGAAGGTCGCGCCGGGGGCGCCTGCACCGCCCAGCGAGCTGCGCCTGAGTTCGGATCTGGTGGGCACCCGCCTGGACCTGCCGGCGCCGCTGGACAAGCCGGCCGCCGAACCGTTGGCGACCACGGTGGCCGCGCAGCTGCCGATGGGGGCAGGCCGCATCGACGTGGCCTTTGGCCAGCGTCTGGCCCTGGCCGCGCGCAGCCACAACAACCAGACCGGCGTGCAGGTCACGCTCGGCAGCGACCACGTTGACCGTGAGCCGCCACCGAGCGGGCTGACCGTCAACGGTCGCAGCCCGACCCTGGATGCGCTGGAGTGGATCAGCCTGGCGCGTGGAGGCGGTGACGACGACGGCATGCCGCTGCGCGCGGTGGACGTGCAGGTCGGCAAATTGATGCTGATCGGCGGCGTCTTCGAGCAGACACGGCTGAAACTGCAGCCTGGCCCGCAGGCGCTGGATGTGCGCCTGGATGGGCCGTCGCTGGCGGGCCACCTGACCGTTCCCAATGCCGAGGGCGGCACCATCAGCGGCCAGCTCGACCGTGTGCATTGGCAGTCGCTGCCGGCCGCACCGGGCGCACCGGCTGCGCCGGCGCGGGTACAGTCCGGCGCCAACGACATGGATCCGGCAAAGCTGCCGCCATTCGCGCTGGACATTGCCGATCTGCAGTTCGGCGAGGTCGTACTCGGCCAGGCGGTGCTGCGTACGCGGCCGCTGGCCAATGGCCTGAACGTGGACGAGCTGCGCTTCCGTGCGCCCGACCAGGAGATCGACATCAGCGGTCGCTGGCTGGGCCGCACCGGTGGCGCCCGCACCGAGTTGACCGCACAGGTGCGCAGTGAGGACCTGGGCGGCCTGATGCAGAACCTGGACTACGGTGGCCAGCTGCGCGGCGGCTCCGGTCAGGCCCAGCTGCAGGCCTCGTGGAGCGGCGGTCCTTCGGACTTCCAGCTGGCCACTCTGCAGGGCCGGCTCGATCTGCACGCGCGCAACGGCCAGTTGCTGGAGTTGGAACCCGGCGCAGGCCGCGTGCTCGGCCTGCTCAGTGTCGCGCAGCTGCCGCGGCGCCTGATGTTCGACTTCCGTGATTTCTTTTCCAAGGGCTTCGCGTTCAACCAGGTCGATGGCAGCGTGCAGTTCGGCCAGGGCATGGCCCGTACCGACAAAGTGCTGATCGAGGGTCCGGCGGCGAACATCACCATCCGCGGCCAGGCCGACCTGCGCAACCAGCAGTTCGACCAGACCATCGACGTCAACCCGCGCGCCGGCAATCTGCTGACCGTGGTCGGCGCGGTGGCGGGGGGGCCGGTGGGTGCGGCACTCGGCGCCGCCACCAATGCGGTATTGTCCAAACCGTTGGGCGAAATCGGCGCCCGTACCTACAAGGTGACCGGTCCATGGAAGGAGCCGAAGGTGGAAGTGATCGAACGCAACCGCGACAAGACGCCGCCCGCACCCACACCGGCACCGGCGGTTCCGCCGACGGTGACCGACCTGCCACGCTCGCGTTCACGCTGAGCCTGGTGTTCCCGTTCACGGGGCTTGCCTGAACGCCCCCGCATCCCCAGATCGAGGACCATGACTGATATCGCCCTGACACTTGCCCAAGACCGCCTGTTGCGCCCTGGTGGCCTGGATACCGCTGGCCTGGAGCGCACCTTCGGGCAGTTGCTCGGCCCCGGTGTGGACTTTGGTGACCTTTACTTCCAGCACGCCCGCCGCGAGAGCTGGAGCGTGGAGGATGGCATCGTCAAGGACGGTGCCCATTCCATCGAGCAGGGCGTGGGCGTGCGTGCGATTGCCGGGGAGAAGACCGGCTTCGCCTACTCCGATGACATCCATGCCGACGCGCTGCTGGCTGCGGCACAGTCGGCGCGTGCGATTTCGCGCGAAGGTGGCGCCCAGACCGGGCGTTCGCTGCTGCGCGGCAATGCGCGCGCGCTGTACCCGGCGCTGGACCCGATTGATGGCGTCGGCAACGAGGCCAAGGTCGAGGTGCTCAAGCGCCTGGACGGCTACCTGCGTGCTGCCGACCCGCGCGTGAAGCAGGTGATGGTCAGCCTGTCCGGCGGCGTCGATACGGTGCTGATCGCCCGCAGCGACGGCGTGCTGGGCGCCGACGTGCGCCCGCTGGTGCGCCTGAACGTGCAGGTGATCGTCGAGCACAACGGCCGTCGCGAGTCCGGCTATGCCGGTGGCGGTGGCCGCTATGGCTATGAGGAGCTGTTCGCCGACGGCCGCCCGGAAGCCTTCGCCCGTGAGGCGCTGCGCCAGGCGCTGGTGAATCTTGAGGCGGTACCGGCACCGGCCGGCGTGATGCCGGTGGTACTGGGCCCGGGCTGGCCCGGCGTGCTGCTGCATGAAGCGGTCGGCCATGGCCTGGAAGGCGACTTCAACCGCAAGGGCACCAGCGTCTACGCGGGCCGCATCGGTGAGCGTGTCGCGGCACCGGGGGTGACGATCGTCGATGACGGCACGCTGGACGGACGCCGTGGTTCGTTGAACATCGACGACGAGGGTCATCCCAGCCAGTGCACCACGCTGATCGAGGACGGCATCCTGGTCGGCTACATGCAGGACAGCCTCAATGCACGCCTGATGGGCGTGGCGCCGACCGGCAACGGGCGCCGCGAATCATTCGCGCACATGACCATGCCGCGCATGACCAACACCTACATGCGTGCCGGCCAGCACGACCCGCAGGAGATGATCCGCTCGGTAAAGAAGGGCCTGTACGCGGTCAACTTCGGCGGCGGCCAGGTCGACATCACCAGCGGCAAGTACGTGTTCTCGGCCACCGAGGCCTACCTGATCGAGGATGGGCGCATCACCACACCGGTGAAGGGCGCGACCCTGATCGGCAACGGCCCGGAAACCATGCAGAAGGTGCGCATGGTCGGCAACGACCTGGCCCTGGACGAGGGCGTGGGCATCTGCGGCAAGGACGGGCAGAGCGTGCCCGTGGGTGTCGGCCAGCCCTCGCTGTTGATCGAGGGCATCACCGTCGGCGGTACCCAGGCCTGAGCCGGGCGATGGCCAGCGCCACCGCCCCGACCGACGGGCACTCAGTCCTCGTCGGCTTCGTCGTTCTCGATGGGGTCGGCGTCTTCGGCGCTGGCCTTCAGGCCCAGCGCCGCCGGCAGCATCAGCGCGCGCAGCACCTGGTAGATCTCGCGGTAGGCGCGCGGCGGCTTGTTCTTCGCCTTCTCGGCTTGCGCGTTGCGCACCAGCGTGCGCAGCTGCTGGCGGTCGGCCTGCGGGTAATCGTCCAGCAGGGCGGCCAGCGCCTTGTCTCCTTCGGCCAGCAGGCGCTCGCGCCAGTCTTCCACGCGGTGCATCATCGCCACTTCGCGGCGGCCGGTTTCGCTGTTGGCGTCCAGCGCATCGCGGATCGCATCCAGCGTGGCGTCTTCTTCGCGGCGCATGTGCTTGGCCAGGAACGCCAGCTGGCGCTTGTGGGCGATGTGGGCGCTGATGCGCTTGCACTCGGCGATATGCGGCAGCAGGTCTTCCGGAATCGGCAGGCGCGCCAGCTGGGCCGGGGTCAACGACACCAGCTTCTCGCCCAGGGCCAGGACGTCGAGCGCGTCGCGCCGGTTCTGGCTGCGGCTCTTGTCGTGGAATTCACCGGTTTCTTCGTCGCGTCCGCGCATCGTTCCTACCTGATCTCAAAAAAAGTCGCCCGGCGTGATGCCGGGCCCAACCCGTACAGGATAAAGCATTGAACGTGATCGCCCCTGAAGTGGCCGTCGGCGACGACAGCCCGGCCCGGCTGGAACGGCTGGCCGACCTCTCCCAGCAGCTGCTCGACCGTGCCCGTGCGCTGGGCGCCAGCCAGGCCGAGGTCAGCTGCAGCGAGGACCGTGGCCTGGAGGTCAATGTCCGCCTTGGCGAGGTTGAGACCGTGCAGTCCACCCGCGACCGCGGTATTGCCGTCACCGTCTATTTTGGCCAACGCAAGGGCAGCGCCAGCACCGGCGACCTGAACGAGGCCAGCCTTGCCGCCACGGTCGAGCAAGCCTGCGCGATTGCCCGCCATACCGAGGACGACCCGGCCGCCGGCCTGGCCGAGGCGGCGCTGATGGCGACCGACTTCCCCGACCTGGACAGCTGGCACCCTTGGGCGCTGCAGGCCGACGAGGCGGTGGACATCGCCCTGGCCTGTGAAAACGCCGGCCGCGAGGCCGATGCGCAGATCCGCAATTCCGACGGCGCCTCGGTGTCGAGCATGCAGAGCCTGTCGGTGTACGCCAATTCGCATGGCTTTTTCGGCCGTGAGCGTGGCACCCATCATTCGGTGGGCTGTGCGCTGATTGCCGGCCAGGGTGATGGCATGCAGCGCGATGGCTGGTACACCAGCGCGTTGGCCCGTGAGGATCTGGAGGAGGTGGGCCTGGTCGGTCGTCGTGCCGCCGAGCGCACCGTCGCCCGCCTGCAGCCGCGTTCGATGGCCACCGGCAGCATGCCGGTGCTGTTCGCCCCGGAAGTGGCGCGCAGCCTGGTCGGTCACCTGCTGTCGGCGGTGTCCGGCGGTGCCCTGTACCGCCAGGCCAGCTTCCTGCTGGACAGCGTTGGCCAGCAGCTGTTCCCGGACTGGATGCAGATCGAGGAACTGCCGCACCTGCGCCGCGGCCTGCGCTCGGCCGCCTTCGACGGTGACGGCGTGGGCACCCGTGCTTCGGCACTGGTCCGTGACGGTGTGCTGCAGCGCTACGTACTGGGCAGCTATTCGGCACGCAAGCTGGGCCTGCAGACCACCGCCAATGCGGGCGGCGTGCACAACCTGCAGCTGGCCGCCAACGCGGGCTCCCTGCAGGAGATCGCGCGGCAGATGGGCGATGGCCTGCTGGTGACCGAGCTGATGGGGCAGGGCGTGAACGGGGTGACCGGCGACTACTCGCGCGGTGCCGGTGGCTTCCGCGTCGAGAACGGCGAGATCCAGTACCCGGTGGATGGCATCACCATCGCCGGTAACCTGCGCGAGATGTTCAGCAGCATCGAGGCGGTCGGCAGTGACGTCGACCCGCGCTCGCACATCCGGACCGGCTCGATCCTGCTGGGGCGGATGACCATCGCCGGTAATGATTGATGGTATTGATGGCGTAAGCTATGCCCGCCTGACGCAACCAGCTGGGTGCTGGTTGGTCAAGACCACCCAATGAAAAGGAGTTTTGTCGTGAGCGAATTCGATAACGTCCCGCCGCCGCCGGCCACCACCGAGGCCCCGGCCGACCAGCGCACCATGGCGCTGGCTGCGCACCTGCTGGGCATTTTCACCTGGTTCATCGGTCCGCTGATCATCTGGTTGATCAACAAGGACGACGCCAGCAAGGCTTTCGTGACCGACCAGGCCAAGGAAGCGCTGAACTTCCAGATCACCATCACCATCGCGATGCTGATCTGCATCGTGCTGACCATCGTGATCATCGGCGGCATCCTGGCCCCGATCGTCGGCATCCTGAACTTGGTGTTCTGCATCATTGCAGCGGTCAAGGCCAACAACGGCGAAGCGTACCGCTACCCGTTCGCGCTGCGCCTGGTCAAGTAAAACCAGCTGCATGCGGAACTGAAAACGCCCGGCATTGCCGGGCGTTTTTGCTTGACGGTAGCGCCGGGCCATGCCCGGCGAGCGCGCAGCGCGGCAGCATCACCACCAGCGATCAATGATCGCGTTCGACCGCCAGCGTCGCCAGCGCACGCAGTGCATCGGCCTCTTCGCCGTATCCAGCCAGGATCGCCTGCATGCGCGCTGCGAGCTCGTGCAGCTGGGCCTTTGCGCCGTCCATGCCGAGCAGGGCGGGGAAGGTGCTCTTGTCCTGCGCCTGGTCCTTGCCGGCGGTCTTGCCCAGCTGCTCGGAACTGGCCTCGACATCGAGGATGTCGTCGCGTACCTGGAAGGCCAGGCCGAGCGCATCGGCGAAGCTGTCCAGCTGGGCCAGCTGCGGTTCGTGGGCCTGACCGCACAGCGCGCCCATGCGCACCGCTGCGCGGATCAGCGCGCCCGTCTTCAGCGCGTGCATGCGGGTCAGCGCCGCCAACGTCTGCTGCTGGCCGGTGGCATCGATATCCAGCGCCTGGCCGCCGCACATGCCGGACGCGCCGGAGGCGTGGGCCAGGGTCTGCAGGCAGGCCACGCGCAGCGTGGCCGGCACCGGTGCATCGGCCAGCAGGCCGAAGGCACGGGTCTGCAGGGCGTCGCCGGCGAGGATCGCGGTGGCTTCGTCGAAGGCGATGTGGGTGGTCGGCTTGCCACGGCGCAGCGCGTCATCATCCATCGCCGGCAGGTCGTCATGCACCAGCGAGTAGGCGTGGATGAGCTCGACGGACATGGCCGCCGCATCCAGGCTTTCCGGCTGCGCACCGAACAGGTGGCCACTGGCGTACACCAGCAGCGGGCGCATCCGCTTGCCACCGCCCAGCACCGAATGGCGCATGGCCTGGTGCAGGCGCTGCGGTGCTTCGGCAGGCGAGGGCAGAGCGGCGTCGAGCTGGCTTTCGATACGGTCGCGCCAGCGCGCGAACAGAACCTCAGCCGTCATGGCTGGGTGGATCGAAAGGTTCGGATGCTTCCGGCTGCGCCGGATCGCTGAGCAGGCGCACGCGCAGTTCGGCCTGTTCCAGCGCCTGCTGGCACTGGCGATACAGACCGACGCCACGTTCGTAAGCACTGAGCGAGGCTTCCAGGCTCAGCTCGCCGGTTTCCATCTGCTCCACCAGCTGTTCCAGCGATTCGAGCGACTGCTCGAACTGGGCAACCGGGGAGGCGTTTTCGGGGGACTTCTTGGCCATGTGGCAAGTGTGGACGGGCCGCGCGCGGGGGTCAATTCACCAGCCGCCGGGACGCCACTGCAGCTGAGCATCATGGGCCTGCAACCAGGCGTGCAGAGGGGCCGCGATGACCACGTCGGCGGCGGCCAGCAATTGCGGGCCATCAAAGATCAGCGGCAGCTGCGCGCGTCGCCAGGGGGCGAGGTGTTCGCGTTGCAGGCAGTCTTTCAGCGCATGCGAATGCTGGCGACCGGGCAGCAGAATGCGCTCACCGCCCACGCGTGCACGGACCTGCAGCGGGCGTTCGAAGGCCGGGGTGCCCTGCAGGCGCAGCTGTCCGCCATCGGGCAGCGGCAGCGGTGCGCGTCCATCCCATTCGACCTGCCACTGGAGGGGAAGCGCAGGCAGCTGGGCCGGCAGCAGGTAGGCGTGGTCGCGCCACTGCTGGATCGCGTGATCGTGCCAGCTCACACGGGCCTGACGATCGTTGTCGGCCGGCAGCAGCTCGTGCAGTGCCTGCTGCAGCACCGTGGCCGGCAGCGGCGCCGCACCGTGGCCGGCCACCCAGGCACGCAGCACGCGTGCGGCACGGCCCGGTGAGACCTGGCGCAGCAGCTGCAGCGACAGCACGCGTGGGGCGACTTCCAGGTGTGCGATCAGCTCGGCGTCTTCCTCATCGAGCAGTTCGCGGGTCTGCCCGCAGTGCATTGCGCTGCCCGCCAGCGCCGCAGCGGCATGCGGCCAGCGTTGGCGCAGCAATGGCAGCACCTGCAGGCGCAGGAAGTTGCGATCCGCCTGGTCGTCGCCATTGCTGGGGTCTTCGATCCAGTGCAGCGCATGTTGGTGGGCATGGTCGATCAGCGCACTGCGCGGTACCGCCAGCAGCGGGCGCCACAAGGGATGTTCGCCAAGGCGGCTGTGGGTGGACATCGCCGCCAGGCCATCAACGCCGGACGCGCGCAGGGCGCGCAGCAGGAAGGTCTCGGCCTGGTCGTCCAGGTGCTGCGCCAGTGCCAGCGTTTCGCCGTCGCGCAGTTCCGCCGCGAACGCGGCGCGTCGTGCCTGCCGCGCCGCGCCTTCAAGGCCGAGGCCCGCGCGGTTGTCGACCTGCACGCGATGCACGGCCAGTTCGATGCCCCAGGCCTCGCATTGCTGCTGGCAGTGCAGCACCCAGTCATCCGCATCGGGCTGCAAGCCGTGGTGCACGTGCACCGCGCGCAGCGCCGTGCCGGAGGCCTGGGCGCAGCGCCACAGCCAGTGCAGCAGCACGGTGGAGTCGATACCACCGCTGTAGCCCACCAGCAGCGGCGCATCCAGCGGAACAAGGGCAGGGAAGGCAGTCACGGCGGCAAGTATAGGGTTGGTCGGCAGGGCTGCGCCCTGCACCCGCAGACGCGCAAGCAACGGCAACGGCCGAAGCAACAGCAACAGCTGGTTTCCTGAGGGTTGGCGGGGTGGGTCCGGTTGCGGGAGACGCCGTTAACCCGTCCATGGGGGCTTGGCCGCGGCATCCATGCCGCGGACACTCCCGCAACCGGACCCACCCCGCCTTCGACAGTTTCCTGCGAGCTGTTGGGCATGTTGATGGGGTCAGATCCGTTTTCCTGCGGAAAACGGATCTGACCCCGGATTCAATTCGATATCTGACAGATCTGATCCACGCATGGCGTGGATGGTCCAACCGTCACCGGAAATCTGTCGGGGGTGGGGCGGTGTGGGTGGGCAGGACCGTTGGCGCCATGGATGGCGCCATCGAGCCCCCATGGACGGGTTTACGGCGTGTCCTGACCACCCACACCGCCCCGCCCAACTCACAGAAAACCAGAGCCGCTTTTGATCTCGATTTGGCTTCGGCTTCGGCAGGTGCAGGGCGCAGCCCTGCCGAAAAACCTACTTCACCCGACGGCCAGAGCGGTCGATGCGGAACCGCTCTCCGCCTTCCATCGGCGTGTGGCCATCGGCATCCGGCGTGCCGCGCCGGCAGCCGTTGCAGACCTCGGCCACGCCATCCTGGAACGGCCACCCGAAATCGAAGGTGCCGGGTACCACCTGGCGGAACTTCAGGTCGAAGTAGCCGACGCGGTTGCCGACACGGGCGCGCAGCAGGCCTTCCTGCGGTGTTTCCGGACCGTTGTCCCAGGTCAGTACCGGCAGGCTGCGGCCCTTGCGGTTGACGTAGTGGAAGCCCTGGTCGGCGTACACCACGGCCAGGCCATGGTCGTCGTAATTCAGGTCCTTCAAGGTGTCGGCACTGATCTTCGGCCGGTGATCGACCACTTCGCAGTTGGGCAGCGGCCACAACCCGTGTTCGTCGGTCAGCAGCTTGCACGCCGGTGCCTGTGCCGCTGCATTGGCACTGACCAGCACGCCAAGCAGGACCAGCGACCGCGCGAAGCGGCCGCTGGCGGGGGCAGGGCGGGCCTGCCGTGTGATCACTTGGCTTCGGCCTTGCGTTCGAAGGCCGTCGGTGCCGGCAGCTGCACCGGCACGCCCTTGTCATCGCAGGTGCCGGCCTGGCACAGGCGCTCGCGCAGGGCCGGGGTGGCCTGCACGATCATGTGGTAGATCGCGTTCTGTTCCAGCGTGCCGCGGATCGCCTTGCTGCCCGGGCCGCGTGCCCAGATACCGACGTCTTCGCCGCCATGCGACTCGGACTTCATCGGCACCAGTGCTTCCTGCATGTAGTCCGGATGCTCGGTGTCGATCTCGCGCAGGTTCGGGCGACCGTTGGCCGGTTCGAAGCTGCTCGGGTTGTGCGGGTAGCGCTTCGGACCGGCCGGCTGCTGGTTGCTGCTGCCGGTATGGCCCGGGCCGTTGGCGTAGCTCAGCGTGGTGTACGGCTGGCCGCTGCCGTCCAGTGCATAGTCCAGCTTGCCGGCGCCGTCTTCGCCGCCCTTGTCCTTCACCTTGCCCAGGATCGGGTTGCCGCGTGCCGGGTAGCCGACGAAGTTCAGCGTGTGCGAGTGATCGGCGGTGACGATGATCAGGGTGTCGTCGGCCGAGGTCAGTTCATTGGCCACGCGCACCGCGTCGGACAGGGCCACGGTCTCGGTCAGGGCACGGTAGGCGTTGCCGCTGTGGTTGGCGTGGTCGATGCGCGCGCCTTCGATCATCAGCACGTAGCCTTCCTGGTGCTTGGCCAGATTCTTGATGGCTGCAGCCGTCAGTTCGGCCAGGCTCGGCTCACCGCCCGGGTCCTGCGGGCGCTCGTACTCGTAGCGCATGTGGTCCGGCTCGAACAGGCCAAGGATGGCCGGCGCGTTGGCGGCGGCGGCCAGCTGCTTGCTGTTCCACACGTAGGCACCCTGCGGGTGCGCCTGCTGCCATTCCTGCACCAGGCTGCGGCCATCCAGGCGCTGGCCGACCTTGTCGTCGTATTCCGGGTCGCGCTCTTCCACCGTGGTGAATTCACCGCGACCGCCGCCGAGGGCGACCAGCGGGCCACGGCCATAGCGCGAGGTCGACAGCAGCTGCTGGGCGATGTCCTTGCAGCCGGCCGCCTTGGCGGCTTCAGTCAGGTCGGTGTCGTTTTCCCAGTTGCGCTCGGGCGAGTGCGCGTAGGTGGCGGCCGGGGTGGCATGGGTCAGGCGTGCGGTGGACACCACACCGGTGGCCAGGCCGGCGCTGTCGGCCAGTTGCAGCCAGGTCAGCAGGCCCTTGGACAGGCTGTCGGCGCAGTCGGTGCGGCTGCCGGCGCTGACGCCGATCGCGCCCATGTGGGTCTTCACGCCGGTGGTGATGGCGGTCATGGTGCCGGCCGAATCCGGGGTCTGCGAATCGGTGTTGTAGGTCTTGCTGAACGCCGTGGCCGGGAAGCGCTCCCAGGACAGCAGGTTCTCCTCACCCGAGCCGCCCTTCTGCTGGCCTTCGTAGATGCGCGAGGCCGCCACGGTGGTCAGGCTCATGCCGTCACCGAGGAACAGGATGACGTTCTTGGCCTTGCCGGACATCGCGCCGTTGGCGGCGGCCTGGGCGGCGCCACTGCGGTACCACCACTGCGGGGTCTCGCCGGCCGGATGGACGACGGGATCGACGGCGACCTTCAGGCCGGCCGGGGCGGATGCGGGGGCGGTGCTGGCGCAGGCGCCCAGCAGCAGGGTGGTGGCGCAGGCGGCCAACAGGGAGACGGAACGGCGCATGGACGCTGGGATCTCACAAACTGTAACGGGACGTTCATTATGCCCGGCCCCGCAAGGCACGCCGATGACACACTGATTTGCCGGCCGGGCGGTCGTTCTGCGGGCCGCCTTGGGCTATCGTGCCAGCATCCCTTCCCTCCCCTCTGGATTGCCTATGAAGCTGGTCTCTGCCTGGCTGCGGATTCCATTCTGGCAGCGCGTGGTCGGTGGCTTCGTGCTCGGCGCGCTGGCCGGCTGGGCGCTCGGCCCGGCCGCGGAAACGTGGTTCGGCCCGCTCGGCGAGCTGTACGTCACCCTGATCAAGATGATCGCCGTGCCGCTGGTGTTCTTCGCGGTCATCAACGCGATCTCGTCGCTGCACGGCCAGAAGTCGGTCGCCGCGCTCAGTGGCCGCACCTTCCTTTGGTTCGTGATCACCGCCGCGCTGGCGGTGTGCGTCGGCCTGGGCGTGGGCACCGTGCTGCAGCCCGGCGCCGGTGGTCTGCAACTGACCATGGCCAGCAACTACGTGCCGCGCGAAGTGCCCAGCGTGGTGCAGGTGCTGCTGGACGTGGTGCCGGCCAATGTCTTCTATGCGCTGTCCGGCATCGGCACCAAGGTCAACGCAGCGGGTGAAACCGTGCTGGCCGCCGGACGTGGCTCGATCCTGCCGGTGATCTTCTTCGCCGGCCTGGTGGGCTTTGCCATCGTCAAGCTGGGCGAGAAGGTGACCGAGGCTCGCAAGCTGGTCGGCCAGATGAGCGACATCATGATCCAGGTGACCCGCTTCGTGCTGGAAGTCACCCCGATCGGCACCTTCGGCCTGATCGCCGGCCTGGTCGGCAGCTATGGCTTCGAGAAGCTGCTGCCGCTGGGGCATTTCGTGCTGGCGCTGTACGTGGCCTGCGCCCTGCACATCGTAGTGGTCTACAGCGCGCTGCTGCTGGCGCACGGCCTGAATCCGCTGAAGTTCTTCCGTGGCGCGGCGCCGGGCATGCAGGTCGCCTTCGTCAGCTCGTCCAGCTTCGCCGCGATGCCGGTGGCGCTGCGTTCGATCACCCACAACCTGGGCGTGAACAAGGACTACGGTTCGTTCGCGGTGCCGCTGGGCGCCAGCATCAAGATGGATGGCTGCGGTGCGATCTACCCGGCGCTGTGCGCGGTGTTCATCGCGCAGTACAGCGGCGTGCCGCTGACCCCGGAACAGTATGTGGTGGTGTTGATCGCCTCGGTGCTGGGCAGCTTCGGTACGGCCGGCGTGCCGGGTACGGCGGTGATCATGGCCACGGTGGTGCTGAGCGCGGCCAACCTGCCACTGGAGACCATCGGCTACCTGTATGCCATCGACCGCATCCTGGACATGATGCGCACGATGACGAACGTGACCGGCCAGATGCTGGTGCCGGTGATCGTGGCCAAGGAAACCGGGCTGCTCGACCAGGCGGTGTATGACAACCCGTCCAGCAATGTGGGTGTGGACGATCCTGACCCGACTCCGCCACGCGGCTGAGGTTGCGTGGAGATGAAAGGCCCGCCCTGACCGGCGGGCTTTTTTGTTTGGGAGCTGGCTGGCGCGGTGGCGGCCAAGGTGGGCCCTGGTAGATCCACGCCATGCGTGGATGAAGGCGGTGCCGACCAAGGTCGGCACCCACCGGCAGGCACCCGCCTGATCGGAGGAGCCGACTCAGGCGGGGCCACAGTAGATCCACGCCATGCGTGGATGGCGACAGTGCCGACCAAGGTCGGCCGCTACCCACCAATTGCACGGGGCCAACAAAAAAAGCCGCTGCAGGGCAGCGGCTTTCTGTCTTTCAGGCGGCGCCGTAGCGCCAGCGGGTCAGAGGTCGACCCGGCGGGCCTGCATGAACTTGTTGCCCCAGTAGCCACTGAGCAGGGTGTCCACGCGGACGTCCTTGCCCGAGCTCGGCGCGTGCAGGAAGCGGCCGTCGCCGACATAGATGCCGACGTGGTCAACACGGCCCTTGCGGCCGAAGAACACCAGGTCACCTGCGGCCAGTGCAGTGCGGTCGTTGATCAGTTCGGCCTTGTCATCGTGGGCCATCTCGCGCGAGACGCGCGGCAGCTCGATGCCCAGGGCCGAGCGGAACACGTAGCCGACCAGACCGCTGCAATCGAAGCCGCTGTCCGGGTTGCTGCCACCCCAACGGTACGGGGTGCCCAGCAGGGTCATCGCGCGGCGCAGCAGCGACTGCACCTTGCCGTTGTCGGCGGCGGTGCCGACAACGCTGCCATTGGCAGCGCTGCTGGTGTCGTAGTTGGCAAGCAGGCGGCTGAGGTCGCCGGCCACCACGGCCGAGCGGTCCATCAGCGGAATGGTGTCATTGGCGGCCAGGTGCGGCAGCAGGGCGGCCAGCGTGGCGCTGGCGGCGGCATCGACGCGGCTGCGCTGCGGGGCAGCAGCCTCGGCCTTGGTGGCCGGTCGGGCGGTGCTCTCGGCCACCGGGGCCGGGGTCACATCGGAACGGTTCGGAGCAGTCTGCGACCAGGCCGGAAGGCTGGTCAGACACAGTGCCAAGCCAAGCAACAGCGGGCGGGCACTACGTGAAGATACGGAAGTCTGGCCTTCGCTTTTCAGGTCGTCAGTCGTCACGCGTCGGTCACAGGAAAAAAACGATGGGGCATCATGCCCTGTAAAAGCGGCAATAAGTTAAAAATTCCGTTAGTAAATCGTTAGTTTGTGGGTGATGAACGTCACAGTTTTGAACATATCGCCTGTTCATCTTAGCGAAGGACGCGTTTCGCCCCGGTGTAGTGGTCCTTCCAGTACGGACCGCTGAGCGAGTCCAGCCGGACCGTGCCACCGGTGCTCGGCGCGTGCACGAAGCGCCCTTCACCCACATAAATGCCGACATGGGTGACGCTGCCGCGGCTGCCGAAGAACACCAGGTCGCCGGTGGCCAGGCGCTGCGGGTCGATCTTCGGGCCCTGTACCGCCGCCAGGTCGCGCGACGTGCGCGGCAGTTTCAGGTCCAGCATCTCGCGGTAGACGTAGGCCACCAGGCCGCTGCAGTCGAAGCCGGAGTCGGGGGTATTGCCGCCATAGCGATAGGGGGTGCCGACCAGGCTGATGGCGCGCATCAGCACCGAGTTTGCCGCCTCGGGATTGTCCGGCACGGTCTTCGGCCAGTTCGCGGTCGGCGGGGGCGGCGCGGGTCGGGTGACCTTGCCGCCGCCGCAGGCGGTCATCAGCACGGGCAGGGCCAGCAGCAGGGCCGGGGCGAGGAGCCGGCGCAGGCCGGACGAAACTGGCGTGATGTGCATGATCTCCGGATAATGCGCCACCTTAGGATTGGCCGTCATGATGGCGGCGTCCCCGCCGGGCGACAACCCGCCCCAACCCGCCTGCCTCCGGCAGATCCAGACAGAGTTGCGCATGAAGATCGAAAAAGACCGCGTTGTCCGCTTCCACTACACCGTTTCCGAAGTCGGCCAGGAGCCGATCGAATCGTCCAAGGACCGCGGCGAGCCGCTGGCGATCCTGATCGGTCACGGCAACATTATCCCGGGCCTGGAAAACGCCATGATGGACAAGGAAGCCGGCGCGACCTTCAACGTCGACGTCAAGGCGGCCGATGCCTACGGCGAGCGTCGTGAGGGCCTGTCCCAGCGCGTGCCGAAGAAGCACTTCGGCAACACCAAGCTGGCTCCGGGCCAGCAGGTCGTGCTGCAGACCAACTTCGGCCCGCGTGCGGTGACCGTGCAGAAGGTCGGCATGAGCGTCGTCGACGTCGACCTGAACCATCCGATGGCTGGCAAGGACCTGCATTTCGACGTCGAAATCGTTGACGTGCGCGAAGCCGGCCAGGAAGAAATCGACCACGGCCACGTCCACGGCGACGGCGGCCACCACCACTGATTGCAGCGCGATCGTGATGGCAGCAGTGGCCCGCTTTGGCGGGCCGTTGCGTTTCTGGAACACGACGCGGCCATCCATGGCGTGTGGGCCGGCGGCATAATGGCGGACCTGCCTGACGGACGCCCCGTGAACGCCGCTTCTCCTTCCCTGCAGCCGGTGGCTTCCGGCGAACGCATCGCCGTGTTGGACGTGCTGCGCGGTGCCGCGCTGCTGGGCATCCTGCTGATGAACATCGAGGCCTTCAGCGGACCGCTGGATCTGGCCTTCACGGGCATCGACGTGCACTGGCAGGGTATCGACTACTGGGCCGATGCCTTCGTCTACGTGTTCGTGCAGGGCAAGTTCTTCACCCTGTTCTCGCTGCTGTTCGGCGCCGGCTTTGCGGTGATGGCGCAACGCGCCGAAGTGGCCGGACGCGACTTCACCCCGTTCTACCTGCGCCGCAGCGCCGGGCTGCTGCTGATCGGCCTGTGCCACGCGCTGCTGGTCTGGTCCGGTGACATCCTGGTGATGTATGCGCTGATCTCGCTTCCGTTGCTGGCCTGCCGAGAGGCACCACGCAGCTGGTTGCCATGGATGGGCGTGATCGTCTATCTGGGCGGCGTGGCCATGATGCTGCTGGTCGGCGCGATGGTGTCGATGGCTTCGGTGGAAGACGTGCAGAAGATGCTCACCGACGCGCAGCAGAGCATCGAGCTGCAGCGCCAGGTCTATGGCCAGGGCAGCTGGATGCAGGCCAATGTGCAGCGGCTGAGCGAGTTCAGCACGTCGATGGGCGCGCTGTTGATCACCGGCCCGGAAGTGTTGGGCATGTTCCTGATCGGCAGCTGGTTCGCCGGCAGTGGTGCGCTGGCGGCGCCGGAGCGCTTCCCGCGGCTGTATGCGTCGCTGCGCTGGATCGCGTTGCCGCTGGGCCTGCTGGTCACGTTGATCGGTGTTGCTTGGAAGCCTTACCTGGCACCGGGGGCCTACGACCTGCCGGTGACAGCCGCAATGGCACTGGTGACGATCGGCGGACTGCCGATGTGCCTGGGTTACCTGGCGTGGATCGTGCACTGGCGTGCGCGGTTGGCCTGGCTGGCCCCGGTGGGGCGCATGGCACTGACCCATTATCTTGGCCAGTCGCTGCTGTGCACGTGGTTGTTCTACCACTATGGCCTGGGCGGCTTCGGGCTGATGCCGCGCAGCGTGCAATTGCTGTTCGCGCTGCTGTTGTTTGCCGTGCAGGTCGCCCTTTCGCACGTCTGGTTGCGCCGCTTCCGTTTCGGGCCCATGGAATGGTTGTGGCGTGCGATGACCTACCGGCAGTGGCCGCCGATGCGGCGTGGGGCCGGGCAGGGCTGATCGATGCAGGGCGCGCGCGAGGATGTGATCGTGGTCGGCGCCGGTGCCATTGGACTGGCCGCCGCGCTGGCGCTGCGCGCGCAGGGCCGGCAGGTGCGGGTGATCGACCGAGGGCGCGTCGGCGGCGCGACGTCGCATGGCAACTGCGGCACCGTCACGCCCAGCCATGCGCCACCGCTGGCGGCCCCCGGCGTGCCGTTGCGTGCGCTGCGCTGGATGCTCGATCCGCGTGCGCCGTTGTACGTGCGTACGCGCCTGGACCCTGCATTGTGGCGTTGGCTGCTGCAGTTCGGGGCGCGCTGCAACGCGCGTGACTGGCTGCACTCCACGCGGGCACGCGGCGCACTGTTGAATGATTCACGGCTGCGCCTGGCGCAGTGGGTGCAGACGCATGCGCTGGACTGCGAATTCGAGGCGCGCGGTCTGGACTATGTGTTCGGTGACGCCCGCAATTTCGATCACCACGCTGCCGAGTGTGAGGCGCTGAACGCGCAGGGCATTGCCACGGCATGCATCGATGGCGCCGACTACGCGCGCGACAATCCGGCGTTCCATGATCGCCTCGCCGGTGCGATCCACTTTCCCGGCGATGCGCAACTGCGGCCGGACCGCTACACCACTGAACTGGCGCGCGTGCTGCGCGCGCAGGGCGTGGTGATCGAAGAGCACTCGGACGTGCAGGATTTCAGCGCCGACGCGCAGGGTGTGCGCGTGCACATCGGCGAACGCACGCTGCACGCACGCGAGCTGGTGCTGGCGACCGGGCCGTGGTCGCCGCGCTGGGCGCGGCAACTGGACCTGCGCGTGCCGATCCAGCCCGGCAAGGGTTATTCGCTGACCTGGTCGCGACCGTCTCAGGTGCCGAAGCGCCCGGTGGTCCTGAAGGACCATTCCGTGTTCGTGATTGCCTGGCGCGAGGCGTTGCGACTGGGCGGCACCATGGAATTCGCCGGTGCCGATCCGCAGCTGCGCACGACCCGCCTGCAGGCCCTGCAGCAGGCTGCCGATCATTACCTGCGTGCGCCGCGCGGTGCGCAGCTGCAGGAACAGTGGTGCGGTTGGCGCCCCATGAGCGTGGACGACGTGCCGTTGATCGGCCGCGCGCCTGCGCATCCTCACGTCTGGCTTGCAGCGGGGCATGGCATGCTCGGCATCAGCATGAGCGCCGGCACCGGCCAGCTGATCGCCGATCTCGTCTGCGGCCGCACGCCAGCGATCGATCCTGCCCCTTACCGACCCGAGCGATTCCGATGAGCACAGCACCCTATGATTATGACCTGATCGTCCTTGGCGGCGGCTCCGCTGGCCTGGCCGGCGCGATCCGCGCCGCGCAGCACGGCAAGCGCGTGGCGATGCTGGAGCCTGGTGAACTGGGCGGGACCTGCGTCAATGTCGGCTGCGTGCCGAAGAAGGCCATGTGGCTGGCGGCAGACCTGCACGAGCGCATCGGCCTGGCCAGTGCGATGGGATTCGATGTCCAAGCGCGCCCGGCGCTGTCGTGGAAGGAGCTGGTGATCCACCGCCAGGCCTACATCAGCAACATCCACACCAGCTATCACAAGCGCCTGGATGAAACCGGCGTGGTGCGCATTCCGGCGCGCGGTCATCTGCTCGATGCGCATACCGTGGCCTGCAGCGATGGCGTGCGTTACAGCGCCGAGCACATCCTGATCGCCACTGGCGCACACCCGCTGCGGCCCGACATTCCCGGCGCGGAACTGGGCCTGGTCTCCGATGATTTCTTCGATCTGCGCGCGGCACCGGCCGAGGTGGCGATCATCGGTGGCGGTTACATCGCGGTGGAGCTGGCCGGTCTGCTGCAGGCACTGGGCAGCAAGGTCAGCCTCCTGGTGCGCGGCAAGCGCCTGTTGGAGCGCTTCGACTACGAGCTGACTGATCAGTTGGCCGAGAACCTGAAGCAACAGGGCGTGCGCATCCATTTCGACTATCGCCTGCGCGAACTGCAGCGCGATGGCGAACGCGTGCGTGCGTTCGGTCATGACGGCCCGCTCGACAGCGTATTCGACGCGGTGTTCTTCGCCACCGGCCGCCGCGGCAACAGCCGTGACCTCGGTCTGGAAGCGCTCGGCATCGGCATCGGTGAGCACCAGCAGGTGCAGGTGGACGAATGGCAGACCACCAGCGTGCCGAGCGTGCATGCGGTGGGGGACATCGCCGGCAAGGTTGGCCTGACCCCGGTGGCGGTGGCGGCATCGCGGCGCCTGATGGACCGCCTGTTCGGTGGCCGCCCGCAGTCGAAGATGGATTACGAGAACGTGGCCAGCGTGGTGTTCTCGCATCCGCCGCTGGGCGCGGTGGGCATGAGCGAAGAGGAAGCGCGCGCGCGCTTCGACCAGGTGAACGTCTACCACAGCCGTTTCCGTCCGATGCTGCAGGCCCTGGCCAACGGTACCCAGCGCAGCCTGTTCAAAATGGTCTGTGCCGGTCCGGAAGAACGGGTGGTGGGCATTCACCTGCTGGGTGAAGCGGCCGACGAGATCCTGCAGGGCTTCGCGGTGGCGGTGAAAATGGGGGCGACCAAGGCCCAGTTCGACGACACCGTGGCGATCCACCCGACCTCGGCCGAGGAAGTGGTGCTGATGCGCTGAGCCGGGCCGTTGTAGAGCCGAGCCATGCTCGGCTGCTTTTCGCCAGACATGGTGCAGCCGAGCGCGGGCTCGGCTTTACAGGGGATCGGACGCCTCCATGCGACAATGGCCGCCCCCACGCTTTCCCCAGCCGCCCCGCGCGGCCCGCCGTCGTCCTGATGTCCAGCCCCACTTCCCGTATCGCCACCGCTTCCCCACGCATCGCGCTGGGTGGCATCGGCCTGGCCGCGATCGGCGCCATTGCCGCCTCCGGCAAAGCGATCATCGTCAAGCTCGGCCTGCGTCATGGCGTGGATGCCACCACGCTGCTCGCGCTGCGCATGCTGATGGCGCTGCCGCTGTTCGTACTGATGGCACTGTGGGCTGCACGCCGGGCCGAGCCGCTGTCCTGGGCCGACCGTACCCGCGTGCTGTGGCTGGGTTTCACCGGCTACTACCTGTCCAGCCTGCTCGACTTCCAGGGGCTGCAGTACATCAGCGTGACCCTGGAACGGCTGATCCTGTACTTGAACCCGACCCTGGTGCTGCTGATCAACGTGCTGCTGGCGCGCCAGCGGCCGGGCCGGTGGCAGATCGGCGCGCTGGTGCTGAGCTATCTGGGCGTGTTGCTGGCGTTCGGTCATGACCTGCAGCGTGAGGGCGGGCAGATCATCGTTGGCAGCCTGCTGGTGCTGGGCAGTGCACTCAGCTATGCGCTGTACTTGTTCGGCAGCGGCCAGGTGGTCGCGCGCATCGGTGCGGTGCGGCTGACCGCCTACGCCAGCTGCGTGGCCAGCGTACTGGTGCTGCTGCATTTCGCGGTGACCCATCCGCTGCCGTTGCTGTGGCAGGCACCGGCGCCGGTGCAATGGCTGTCGCTGGTCAATGCCACCGTGTGCACGGTGCTGCCGGTGCTGGCGATCATGCTGGCGGTGCAGCGCGTGGGTTCGTCGCTGGCCGCGCAGGTCGGTATGCTGGGCCCTGTTTCCACGATCGTGATGAGCCTATGGCTGCTCGACGAACCGATGGGGCCGGCGCAGATCGCCGGCACCGTGCTGGTGCTGATCGGCGTTCTGCTGGTGACCCGCCTGCGGCGCTGACGCCGGAGCAGGCGCGTGCGCGCATCCTGGCGGTGATCCGCGCGATCCCGGCGGGGCAGGTGATGGGCTATGGGCAGGTGGCGATGCGCGCAGGCCTGCCCGGGCGTGCGCGGCTGACCGCGCGCATCCTGGGCCAGAACGACGACCCGGACCTGCCCTGGCACCGCGTGCTGCGCTCGGATGGGCGCATCGCCATGGAGCAAGGGTCGGCAGGCTGGCGCGAGCAGTCACAGCGGTTGCGCGCGGAGGGCGTGGTGGTGGAGAACGGCCGGGTGCGGATGCCCGCGACTGATCCGGCGGCGGCATTGGATGCCGCCGTGTGGGGCCCAGGCTGAGCACCGCTGGCGACTGAACAGGCTGCGCCTGCCAGTCGCCAACAAGACACGGTGCTGCGGCTATGATGGAGGCCGTTCCATGCCGGTGCTCCCATGTTCCCGCGACTGCCTACCGTCACCAAGGCCCTGCTGATCGCCAACGCGATCCTGTTCCTGCTGCAGCAGCCGTTCCTGCTCGGCATGCAGACCTTCGAGCCGTTCATGCTGCAACCGTTGCAGCAGGGCTTCGATGCGTTCTCGCCGGGCGGCAACTTCCAGCCATGGCAGCTGCTGACCTATGGCTTCCTGCACGGCAGCTTCGGCCACCTGTTCTTCAACATGCTGGCCGTCTTCATGTTCGGCGCGCCGCTGGAGCAGACCTGGGGCGAGAAGCGCTTCCTGCTGTATTACCTGGTGTGCGTGGCCGGTGCCGGCGTCTGCCAACTGCTGGTGGGTACGCTGCTGGAAAACCCGGCCACGGTGCTGGGCGCTTCCGGCGGCGTGTTCGGCCTGCTGCTGGCCTACGGCATGCTGTTCCCCCACCAGCGGGTGATGCTGCTGTTCCCCCCGATTCCGATGAAGGCACGCACCTTCGTGATCCTGTTCGGCGTGGGCGAGCTGGTGCTGGGCATGACCGGCTGGCAGCCGGGCGTGGCCCATTTCGCGCACCTCGGCGGCATGCTGTTCGGCTGGTTGCTGATCCGCTACTGGCGTGGGCAGCCGCCGTTCAACAAGCGCCGCCCGCCCGGCCCACCGAAGCGCCCGAACCATCTGCGCAGCGTCAAATGATCCGAAGGATCATTTGACGCGGTAGGTGCCAACCTTGGTCGGCACACCTTGTCCCACGCGGGTAGGTGCCAACCTTGGTTGGCACGCTTTGAATGGGATCATTTGACGCGGTAGGTGCCGCCCGTTGGTCGGCACACCTTGCCCGGTAGTTCCCAACCTTGGTTGGCACGCCTTCAGAGATCCCGTAAGACCACCTGCGCGGCATTGTGCCCGGGCGCACCGGTGACGCCACCGCCGGGATGGGTGCCCGAGCCGCACAGGTACAGGCCGGGCAGGGCGCCGCGGTAGCCAGCCTGGCCGACCATCGGCCGCGCCGAGAACAACTGGTTGGCACTCAGCGCGCCGTGGAAGATGTCGCCACCGACCAGTCCGAAGGTGCGTTCCAGATCGAGCGGGGACAGCACCTGCCGACCGAGAACACTGTCGGCGAAGCCGGGCGCATACCGTTCGACGGTGGCGATCATCAGGTCGGCCACGGTTTTGCGGTGATCATCCCAATGGCGGCCTTCAGGCAACACCGGTGCCACGTGCTGGCAGAACAGGCTGGCCACATGCTGCCCGCGCGGTGCCAGCGAATCGTCCAGCGTACTGGGAATGAGCATTTCCACGATCGGTTCGCGCGACCAGCCGTCGCGGCGCGCATCCAGCCAGGCCCGGTCCATGTACTCCAGGCTGGGCGCCATGATGATGCCGGCGCTGAGATGATCGCCGGGGCCGGGCAGGGCGCGGAACTCCGGCAGCCGCGACAGCGCCACGTTCATCCGGAAGGTGCCCGAACCGCAGCGCCAGTTCGCCATGCGTTCGCGTGTTGCGTTGGGTACCTGTGCCGGTTCCAGCAATTGTTCGTACAGCAGTTTCGGATTGACGTTGGCGACCACCGCGCGTGCGCGCAGGATTTCGCCGTTGACCAGTTCCACACCCACCGCGCGGCCCTGTTCAATCCGCACGCGCTGCACACCGGCCTCCACGCGCAGTTCCGCACCGGCCTCGCGCGCCGAGGTGGCGATGGCTTGGCTGATCGCGCCCATGCCACCAATCGCATGGCCCCACGCACCTTTCACGCCATTGCACTGGCCGAACACATGGTGCAGCAGTACGTAGGCACTGCCCGGTGTATACGGGCTTGCGTAGTTGCCGACGATGCCGTCGAAGCCGAACAAGGCCTTGATGGGTTCGCTCTCGAACCAGCGGTCCAGGTACTCCGCCGCCGACAGCGTGAACAGGTCCAGCAGTTCCTGCCGCAGGGAGGCATCCAGCGTGGCCAGTTCGCGACCGAGACGGCCCACCTGCCACAGGGCGGGCAGTGCACGCCAGCCGCCGGCAACGCCGATGTCCGGCGGCGCGCGCAGAGCCCACGCACGCAGCACATCGGCGAAGATTTCCAGGCGCGCCTCGTACGCGGGCAGGCGCTGTGCATCCCGCTCGGAGAATTTGGCGACTTCGGCTTGAGTGCGGCCAGGTGCCGACAACAGATAGCGGCCGTCCGGCAATGGCAGGAAGTTGTTGGCCGGACGCGCGACGATGCGCAGCCCATGCGCATGCAGCTGCAGGTCGTCGATCACCTTCGGCTGCAGCAGCGAGACCGTGTACGACGCGACCGAGTTGCGGAAGCCGGGATGGAACTCCTCGGTGACGGCGGCACCGCCGAGAACGCCACGACGTTCCAGCACCAGCACCTTCTTTCCGGCACGCGCCAGATAGGCCGCGCAGACCAGGCCGTTGTGGCCACCGCCAACGATGATCGCATCCCAGGACATCAGCACCTCGGAAAAGGGGACGGAGGGGATTAAGTCGTAATTCGCATGGGGTCACCGGCAATGGGGAAAAACGACTTAATCCCCTCCGTCCCCTTTTTTGATTGCCGCTTCGATGGTGGCAATGTCGATCTTCTTCATCGGCATCATCGCGTTGAATGCGCGCTTGGCCAGTGCCTTGTCCTTGCTGGTCACCGCTTCGATGAGCATGCGCGGGCTGATCTGCCAGGAGATGCCCCAGCGGTCCTTGCACCAGCCGCATTGGCTCTCCTGTCCACCGTTGCCGACGATCGCATTCCACAGGCGGTCGGTCTCGGCCTGGTCCTCGGTCTGGATCTGGAAGGAGAACGCTTCGCTGTGCTTGAACGCGGTGCCGCCGTTGAGGCCGACGCAGGGAATACCACAGACCGTGAACTCGACCGTCAGTACGTT
Organism: Stenotrophomonas maltophilia; assembly: GCF_002138415.1. Lineage (NCBI taxonomy): Bacteria > Pseudomonadati > Pseudomonadota > Gammaproteobacteria > Lysobacterales > Lysobacteraceae > Stenotrophomonas > Stenotrophomonas maltophilia. Next base: position 3,266,749 of record NZ_CP015612.1, on the reverse strand, counting down.
GCCTTCCTTGCCGTCCGGATAGTCACCGGGGGCGTGATGCACGGCGGTCACCGCGCTGTCGGGCAGGATACTGGCGTAGAAGGTGGCGGCCTCAAGCGCGCCGTCGTCGTACCAGATACAGATCGTGTTCTTGTGTGCCATGTCGGGGCTCCGCGATGGACGAAGCCGCAGCGATAGCACGCCCGGCGTTAACCCGGGATCGTGCTGCACTGCGGGACCACGCTACCATGCGGCTGCAGCCCAGTTGCCATCCATGACAGCACAACAGGGACGACGCGTGAAGATCGTGATCCTGAGCGGATACGGGGTTTTTGGAGGACGATTGGTACGGTTGCTGGCGACCTGCCACAACTGGAACTGCCGGCGCCGGTTCTGCAGGCCGAGCGGCCGGAGCTGGTGGTTGATGCCTCCGGTTCCTGCCAGGACTACGGCCGCCAGCGCTCCGGTGCTGACCGCCGCACTGCTGAGGACGATGGCTATGCGCATGGACATCATCAGCGCGTAAGGTCGCATCTTGCCATCGCCCTACGCAGGTGTCGGCCTGAAGGTGATGCGGGCGGTGGTCGGCGATGCCGGCGAGCCGCTGAAGCCGCGTCGCAGTTGGGGGAGATCGTGCCTGGCCGAAAGCCGACGCTTCATCGTGACGGTGCCGGGCCGGATACCGCTGAGTAGCTTGCATTTTTTGTTGTTGGATGTGGCCGACCTTGCCGTCGCTGGAGCTGTTGTCGCCGTGGTTCTGCACGGTGCTGAACCTGGTGAAATTTGGCGAGCACCACCTCGGCATGATCGTGCATGCGGTCGGCAGGGGCGATGGCGCGTCGATACTGCAGAGCTGGCATTTGCTGGCCGAGGCCGATGACGGTGTTTACATTCCGACGATGGCCATCGAAGCGCTGATCCGCAAACAGTTGAGGTGCGAGCGGCCGGCGCCGGCGGCGGGGCGATGTTGGCAGGGCAGGGCGGAGGTGCGGCGGGGCGGCGGCCTGCCGCCGCTGATACCGCGCTGCTGATCGATACCGGGCACCCCGTTGCCACGCGCGTTGCTATCCGGCGAGAACAGCTTCAGGCACGTGGTGTGCAGGCGGTTCGTAGTCGATGTTGAGATCGGCGCGCCACAGGTCGGCCGCAACGTGCATTCCCGGGAGGGACTGGAGCCAGCGCATCGAGTACTGGAACGTGCGCGCATACAAATTGAGTGTCGGAATCGGAACGAATTCCCGGAATGCCAAGCAGACACGACGACGTATTACTCACCGTCGCGTGTCGGATACAGTCTGATCTGCGGCGTCACGATGATGGGCGCAACGGATGCCATTCGCGGCCTGATCAGTAGTTTTTTCAATGACATGACGCATGTCTGCGATGGCCCCATGGCTGCTGATCTGATGCTTTCGGCATGATTCGTTGGAAGTCGATGCACTGCCCTTCACGACACACACGTGCCTATAACTCTCCGGCAGTTCCATCACCGGAGAGAGCTTCATGGCAGTTGCATCCACACATCGTGTGCTGAAGCGCAGTGCGCTTTCGGCACTATTGTTTTCCATCGTCGGAAGCGTTGCTGCGCAGAGCACCACCGGCACTCTGTACGGCACCGCGGCGAGTTCCGAAGGCGCAATCGTCGTTGCCCAGAGCGACAGTGGCCTCAAACGTACAGCCGCCATTGATGCGCAGGGGCGATACAGCTTTGGCGCGTTACCGATAGGCCGCTACAGCATCAGCCTGCAGCGTGATGGGCGCATCATCGAACAGCATGACAATGTGCAGCTGCGGGTGGGCAGCGGCACCGAAGTGAGCTTCGCCGCGCATGGCCCGGCCACGACGCTGGATGCGGTCAATGTCACCGCGGCCAACATTCCGAAGATCGATGTCACCCACACTGTCTCCAAGTCCGTCATCACCTCCGAGCAGCTGGACGTGCTGCCGTTGGGGCGCAGCGCTGAATCGATCGCGCTGCTCGCCCCCGGTGTGGTGGCCGGCAGCGGTGCGTTCCTGAACGGATCGCGCTCGGTGCTGTCGTTCGGTGGCTCCAGCGTCACCGAGAATGCCTATTATCTCAATGGTTTCAACGTCACCAACCCGCTCAACAACCTCGGTGGTATCAGTCTGCCGTATGGCTCCATCGACCAGCAGGAGACATTTACAGGTGGTTACGGTGCAGGCTACGGACGCTCCACCGGTGGCGTGATCAATCAGCTGGGCAAGCGCGGCACCAACGCGTGGCGCTTCGGTGCGCAGGTCACCTGGGCACCGGCCGGGCTCGCCGAGTCTCCGGCATCGGTGAAGTACCCGGACATGGGCCTACCGGAAGGATATGCCTACGAGAACGAGGCCAAACCTGGCACGCTTTATCGCTACCGGCGTGGCGATAAGGAAACCACCACCACCTACAGCGGCTATGTCAGTGGGCCGTTGATCGAGGACCGGTTGTTCATCCATCTGGCCGCGGAGTCCAATCGTCGCGAAGGGGTGTCAACCGCCAGTGAAGCCGCCGCGCAGCAGGCGCGAAACCACTACCGTGTAGACACCCCGAAGTTCTACGGCAAGCTGGACTGGAACATCAACGACAGCAATACCCTTGAGTACACCCGCTTCCAGGATACCGACCGTTCTGGCGGCTACTACACGGCCTTCGATTACACCACGCTGCAGGAGGGGGATCGCACCAGCACGTTCCCCAATACGACCAAGGCCACCACCGATGTCGATATCTTCAAGTACACCGGCTATCTCAATGATGCGCTGACCTTCAGCACTGTGTGGGGTCGCACCCGCACCGCCAATCTGGAGTTCAATCCGCTGGCATCGGGCAATCCCTACATCAGCGGCGCCGGCAACCAGGATCCGTCGTTGAACGGCGGCACCCCGGTCCGCAACGACCAGCCCGACCTGTACACCAAGGCGTCCGATGCAGGAAGCACCACACAGGGCCTGCGCATGGACCTGCAGTACCGCATCGGCACCCACGAGCTGACCGCCGGTATCGACAACATGACCTACCGGGCACACAACGAAGGTCAATCGATGACCGGCCCCGGCCATGCCTGGATCTACTCCCGCGGCAATCCCGGTGCGTCGCCCAGTCCCGGTTTCGGTATCACGCCCCCCGGTGGCGATGGCTACTTCGTGCAGAAGTACATTTTCTCCACCACGACCAGCATGTCGGTGAAGCAGAAGGCCTACTACCTGGAGGACCGCTGGCAGCTGACGCCCGACTGGCTGCTTACGCTCGGCCTGCGCAATGATCGCTTCACCAACTACAACAGCGACGGCAAGGCCTACGTGGAGAGCGGCGACCAATGGGCGCCACGGCTGGGTGCCAGCTGGGATGTCTTCGGCGATGCGTCGTTGAAGGTCTTCGCCAACCTCGGCCGCTACTACCTGGCGCTGCCCAACAGCGTGGCCATCCGCGGCGCATCCGCCTCGACCTATACGCGTGAGTACTTCACCTATACCGGCATCGATGCCAACGGCAACCCGACCGGCCTCACGCCGCTGGGGCCGGGGCCGGTGTCGACCAATGGCGAGTATGGGCAGGCCCCTGATCCGCGCTCGGTAGCGCCGACCGACCTGCGTTCGCAGTACCAGGACGAACTGATCCTCGGTTTCGAAAAGACCTTGGGAACTGCATGGAACAGCGGTGCAAAGCTAAGCTTCCGCCGTCTGCAGTCGGCCATTGACGATATCTGCGACTCCGATCGCTTTGCCGAGAGGCTGGCTGGGATGGGCCTGGATCCTGACGGGTACGAACTGCCTGGATGTGTGATCTTCAACCCTGGCCGCACCAACACTTTCCAAGTCAGACACCGAGACGGCTCCGGCTACACGCCGGTCAGCATGAGTTCGTCGGATTGGGGCTATGACGGCAAGAAGGCGAAGCGTCAGTACGTTGCCATCGACCTGTTCATCGAGCACCCCATGTCCGACCGCTGGTACGGACGCGTTGACTACACCTGGTCGCGCAGCTTCGGCAATACCGAAGGCCAGGTGAAGTCGGATATCGGCCAGGATGATGTCTCCAAGACGCAGGACTGGGATGCGGTGTCGCTGATGGAGTACGCCGGTGGCTACCTCGCCAATGATCGTCGGCACCAGTTGAAGGCATTCGGCGCCTATCAGGTCAATGACGAATGGACGGCCTCGGCGACAATGCGGGTGATGTCGGGGATGCCCAAGAGCTGCCTGGGCTTCTACGGTGCGGATCAGAGCGACCCTGCCGGTGGCTACGGTTCCTCCTACCACTACTGCAACGGCCAGCCTTCGCGGCCCGGCGATGCGGGCCGACAGCCGTGGACGGCACAACTGGACATGGGCCTGATGTATCGGCCGGCGTTCGCCGAGAACCGACTCGGTCTTGGCTTGGACGTATTCAACGTGCTTAACCAACGGCGCCAGCGCCAGTCGACCGCGAAGTACCAGACTGGGCCGGGAACGGTCTCCAACCTGTACGACATGGGCACTTACTTCACGCCACCGCGAACGGTACGCCTGAGCGCGTCGTACGACTTTTGACCTGCGCGTATAGAGGCTCTCTCTCCACGCGGGGTGGTTTGGCCCTGATCCGTCAGGGCCCATTTTTAAACCTTTTCTACAAAAGAAAGGGCGCCGGAGGCGCCCTTTCTTCGTCACCAAACCGTCAAACCTCAGCGCCAGACCTTGATCTGGTCGGCTTCGCTGCGCTGCATCGGCTGGCCGGCCTTGCAGCTGAAGGTGGCGCCGAAGGCCGGCAGGTTGGCCAGCGTACCGTTGCTGCGCCACACGCCCGGTGCACGGATGTCGGCGGTCAGGCGGCGCACGGCCTCGTTCGGCGCCAACTGCTGCGCCCACAGTGCAGACCAGGCGCGGAAGAAGCCCTGCTGCTGCGCCTGCTTGGCCTTCGGCTCCTGCGCGGTATAGGCCGCCCAGGCCAGCTCCAGGCCGGCGATGTCGGCCAGGTTCTCTTCCTGGGTGAGCGTGCCGTTGACCTTGGCACCCTTCACGCCCGGGAAGTCGTAGGCGCTGTACTGCGCGGCCACGCGGTTGCCCAGCAGGGTCCAGGCGGTCTTGTCGGCCGGGGTCCACCAGCTGCGCAGTTCACCCTTGGCGTCGACCAGAGCGCCCTTTGCATCGATCGCACGGGTCAGTTCGTGGCCGACCAGGCCACCGAAGCTGCCGAACTTGTCGGCGGCGTCGGCCTTGGCGTTGAACACCGGGCCCTGCAGGATCGCGGCGGTGACGATCAGGCGGTTCTGGGCCAGGTCGTAGGCCAGCGACGGCTGCTGCGGCAGCACATCCCAGCGGCGGTCGGCGTTGCCCTTGCCGATGCGCTTCATTTCCTCGCGGTGGCGCCAGGTCGAAGCGATCAGCATGTTGCCGCCGAACGAGCCACGGCCCATCGGCTGTACGCTGTAGTCGAGGTCGCGCAGCGGGGTGCCGATCTCGATCTTCAGCGCGGCCAGCTTGGCCTGCGCTTCGGTCTTGGCCTCGGCACTCATCCAGCTGCTGTTCTTGACCGCTTCGATCTGCACTTCGCGCACCTTGTCGACGATCCACGCCGCCTGGCGACGGTCTTCGGCCGACAGGTAACGGGCGGCGTATTCGCGACCGACCATCGGGCCAGCGGCCACGTTGATCGCATCGAGCACGTCTTCCCAACGCTGCGGCGGCAGGGTCTCGCCACGCAGCACGCGACCACGGAATTCAAACTCGGCGTCGCGATAGGCCTTGGACAGGTACGGTGCCATCGAATCGCCCACGCGCCAGCGCAGGTAGGCCTTCCACTGGTCCGGCTTGAGCTTGGTGACCATGCCATCGAGCTGCTTGAACAGGCCCGGGTCGGCCAGCGAGACCAGGTCGTCATCCACGCCCTGTGCCTTCAGGAACGCGTCCAGCTGCAGATTGCGGTAACGGCTGTTGAGCTCCTTGGTGGAGATCGGCGCGTAGTTGTTGAACGGGTTGTTGATGCCGGCCAGCGACTGCGCATTGCGTGCCAGCTCGGTCTCCAGCGCGATCACCGCCTGCGACTCGGCATCCAGCTTGGCTGCCGGGGTGCCGGTCAGCGCCAGGATCTGCTTGACATAGTTGCGATAGCGCCCCATCAGGGCCACGGTGTCGGCGTCGGTACGGGTATAGAACGCCGGATCCGGCAGGCCCATGCCGCCCTGCATGAAGTAGCCGATGTGGCGGTCCAGTGCCTTCAGGTCGACGTCCGGGCCGAAGTTGAAGGCCACCGGGATGCCGACCTGGTGCAGTGCCGCGATCGAAGCCGGTACATCCTTGGCCTTCTTGATCGCGTTGATGCGGGTCAGCAGCGGTGCGATCGGGTTGGAGCCGTCCGCTTCCACGGCCGCTTCGTCCAGGCCACTGGCCCAGAAATCACCCAGCAGCTTCTGCACGTTGCCCTGCGGCGACTTCATCGCCGCGTCGAGCAGTTCGCGCTGCTGCTGGCGGCTGCGGTCGACCAGCTGGCCCAGCGCGGTGATGGCACCGGTCTGCGGTACCGGGTTGGCCTTCAGCCAGCCTGCATTGGTGGCGTCGTAGAAGTCGCTGCACTGGGCGCTGACAGCCGGGGCGCGCGCGGCCTTTTTCTTGGCGGCGGCGAACGCATCGTGGGTCGGGACCAGGGTCGCCAGGCTGATGCCCAGGGCGATGGCAAGCGGACGGAAATTGGGCATGTGGAACGAATCCGTGATGGATTGAGGGCGCGCGCACTATAGCAAGCCGGGGAGAGACATGGGATGAGGGGCTCGCGACGCCCTTGCCCGGAAAAAAATACCCCCTGCCGAAGCAGGGGGAGGAGAGATGACTGGGGTGCATACGACCCCATAGCCAAGATTGGAACAGTCGCTCGACTTGCTTAGAAGTCGTAACGCGCCGACAGTCGAACCTGACGCGGTGCGGTGTAGCCCAGAGGCTGGTTGTAGCGCTGATCCGGCGTCACGCGATCAGTCGCGTAATTGCTGTAGTAGAACGTCGGCTCCTGGCGGTTCAGCACGTTGAGCACGTCTGCCTGGAGGGTCAACTTCTTTTCAGCCCACAGCGGGGTGTAAGCCAGCGACAGGTTCAGGGTGTAGTTCCACGGCGTGTCACCCTTGCTGCCACGGGCAGAGAAGGCGTAGTCGCTGGACGGCGGGATGTAGCCTGCCGAGCCCGGAGCGGTGCCGCTGCCCGCCAGACCGCAGAAGTGATAGTAGGCGCCGTTGTACAGGCCCTGGTCTGCGGTCGGGTAGAAGCTGGTGCAGGAACGCGGACGGCCCGAATCGATCAGCACCGAACCACCCACGCGCCATTCTTCGCTGATCTGGTAGGCGCCGAATGCCTTGATCTGGTGGGCACGGTGGTTCGGCAGTCGGCCATTTGCACCGACCATCAGCTGCGGCAGATCCCAGTCCTGGGTCGCCGAAACGTCGGTCTGTCCACCGGTACCGGTGTCGAGGTCGGAGGCCAGCTGGCCTTCGGTGTTGCCGTAGTTGCGTGAGAAGGTGTAGTTGATCCTGCCGTTGAACTTCTCGCCAATCGAGCCTTCCAGGAACAGGTCGACGGCATAGTAGCGACGCTTCAGCTTGGGAAGATTCAGCTCTGCTGCCGAGTAGGTGACCTGCTCAAAGCTGCCGTCTGCCTGCTCCTGCCAGAAGGTGTTGCTCTCGCCCGGGTTGAAGATGAAGCAGCCACCGCCCAGTGCCGGGGTGCAGGTGTCGTCGATCGCGCTCTTCAGGTCCCGGTAGGTGAACTTCGCACCCCAGGTCAAGTTGCTATTGAGGGCCTGTTCCATGCCGACGATGTACTCGTCCTGATAGTGGGACTTCAGGTTCACGGCTGCCACGGTGCGCGGATCCGGAGCGTCACCGCATTCGAGGTTGGACGAGATTGCATTCGGCTTGCCGGGGCAGGTGTAGCCCTTGCTCTGGTCCACGGGCACGTTCACCAGGCCGGTCGGCGTACCGTCGGCGGCGACGCCGGTGTAGGTGAAGTACTCCATGGTGTACAGAGAGCCGGAAGCGGCGCGCACGGCGACGTTGTTCGGCAGTGCCAGGTGGTAACGGCCGGCATTGGCAAACAGCTTCAGGGTCGAATCACCATGGACGTCCCAGACAGCGCCCAGACGCGGAGCCCACTGGTTGTCCTGCTTAACGTACATCTCACCGGCGCTGGTGTAGTTCTTGAAGGTCTCGTTGCGCAGGCCCAGCTGCAGCAGGAGGTTGTCGGTAACCTGCCAGCGATCTTCGATGTACTGCGCGCTCTGCTTGGTCTTCACCTTAGCAATCTGGGTGTAGTACTGCTGGCGCACGTAGTAGCCCTGGTTGCCCAGGCCGCCGGCTGCGGCCGGGGAGCCTACGCCATGGGAGGCGTCAATGGCTGCGTTCGGATTGTTGGTGCGCGAGTAGACCCAGATGAAACCGCCACCGTATTCGCTACCGGTGAACGACTCCGCTTCCATGTTGTCCAGACCCGCGCGCAGGTCGTGGTTGCCCAGACGATAGTTGACGTCGAAGCGGAAGCCCTTGGTTTCGTCATAGGCGCCCGGGACGTTGACGGTAGCCGCAGTCCAGCAACCTGCATAGTTGGCAGCCGGAATGCCTGGCGCGCGCGTGGTGGCCGAAGAAGAGGTGCGTGGGCACGCCGGGTCGTAACCCCAGGGCGACTGGCTGTGATCGACCTTCTGAGTACCGTACAGGGCCGAGATGGTCAGGTCGTCAGTCAGGTAGCCGGTGTACTTGCCGACGTACAGACGTGCCTTGTCTTCGTTATAAGTGCCTGCGTTCTGGACGTTGCCCGCGGTTCCGGTGGCGTAGTCGTAGGTGTAGCCATCGCTGTAGTACTTGGTGACGTCGGAAACACCGGTCAGCTCGAGGAGATGGTTGTCGGTGATGTTCCAGTCGATCTTCGCAGCCCAGCGGGGGTACTCATACTCGTACTCCTGCCATGCATTTGTGGTGGTCGCCGCTGCCTGCGACGTGGAGGCCACGCCTTCACCCTGTCGCTTGGTCAGTTCGACGTTTGCGTAGAAGAACAGCTTGTCCTGCACGATCGGGCCGCTGGCATAGATGCCGCTGCTCTGGGTCCAGCTCTGGGACTTCTTGCGGGTCTGGTACAGCTTGCCGTCGGTGCGCTTGGTCGGGTCGGCGTTGTCATCGCCGTAGAAGCCCGTATTCGGGAAGTACAGATCCTTGGGGTCCGAACGAAGCGATTCCGGGCTCCAGTAGGTGTACGCACCGGCATGGAACTCGTTGGAGCCGCGCTTGGTGACCACGTTCACCACACCACCGGTGGCGCGACCGAACTCGGCGCCATAGCCGCCCGTGAGCGTCTGCTGCTGGGCCAGGGCATCGAAGGGCAGCGTGGTGAAACCGATGGAGGTCAGCGGATTGGTGACCGGATAGCCGTTGATGTAATAGGCATTCTCGGAGGAGGCTGCACCACCGAAGCTCGGTACCGTATTGCCATTGGCGGTATAGGCGGAGTTGGACACCACGCTCGGTGCCAACAGGGCGATGCTGGCAATGTCACGGCCAACGGCGATCTTGTTGATCTGCTCGGCGGTGAACACGGTGCGGGTGTCGATCTGGGTAACGTCCACGCGCGGAACAGCTGCAGCGGTTACTTCCACGCGGTCCAGATTCTGCACATTGCCGCCCGCGCCGAAAGAGACGTCGGTACCGCTGGCAATGATCACCTGCACGGAGTCGCGGGTGGCCACGACTTCGCCGTTCTTCTGCAGGGTGACCTTGTAGTTGCCGTTGGGTAGCTCAGCTGCACGGTAGCGACCGTTCTTGTCCACGGTCACGGTGCGGCTCAAGCCGGTGCCCAGATTCTGGACGGTCACGGTGCTGCCAGGCTCGCCAGAACCATAGATGTTGCCGGTCACGGATTGGGCGTGTGCGGCGCCCGCCAGGCACAGGCCCAGCGCCACAGTCAGACCCGCGCGACGCAGCTGCTTGGAATGCTTGCTCATCGAGTTCCCCGAAAGTGAAGATGGAAAATTAACAGGGGTTGAACAAACCCCTGAATCAATGAATAACAGATGAACTCACATGGGCGCAACCGGTTCGTAATGTTTTTTTCACAGATCTGAGATAAGCCTTTGTGGCACAAGGCTTGACGTTGATCACAAAAAAGGCCCGGAACCAGGTCCGGGCCTTTAAAAGCCTTCCGAAATCGCCGGATGGCGCTAAAAATTCACATTTTGTTCAGGTTTGGCAGGCGTTCTGATCGCTCTTCACCGCTTACCAGATCACCACCTGCTGCTCGCCGGTGCGGGCCATCGGCGAACCGGCCTTGCACTGGAAGGCCGCGGCAAAGGTCGGCAGGTTCGACGGCGCACCCATGGCACGGAACTGCGCCGGGGCGTGCGGGTCGGTGGCCAGGCGGACCTTGGCGTTCTCCGGGGTGTACTTGGTGCGCCACACGGTGGCCCAGTTGAAGAAGAAGCGCTGGTCGCGGGTGAAGCCATCGACCTTTGCATCTTCCTTGCCGGCGGTGGCCTTCTGCAGGGCATCGTAGGCGGTGGCCAGGCCACCCAGGTCGGCGATGTTCTCGCCCAGGGTCAGGTGGCCGTTCACTGCCTGGCCGTCGACCTTGTACTGGTCGAACTGCTTGACCAGCTTGCCGGTCAGACCTTCGAAGTTCTTCTTGTCGGCAGGAGTCCACCAGTCTTCCATGTTGCCGGTCGGCCCGAAGCGCGCACCCTGGTCGTCGTAGCCGTGGGTCATCTCATGACCGATCACCGCACCGATGCCGCCGTAGTTCAGCGCGTCGTCGGCCTTCGGATCGAAGAACGGCGGCTGCAGGATGGCGGCCGGGAACACGATCTCGTTCTGCAGCGGGTTGTAGTAGGCATTGACCGTCTGCGGGGTCATGCCCCACTCGGTCTTGTCCACCGGCTTGCCGATCTTGGACAGGTTGAACTTGTAGTTGAATTCGCTGGCGGCGCGCACGTTGCCCAGGTAGCTGTCACGCTGGGTCTGCAGGCCCGCCCAGTCACGCCACTTGTCCGGGTAACCGATCTTCGGGGTGAAGGTTTCCCACTTGGCGATGGCCTTGGCCTTGGTTTCCTCGCTCATCCAGCTCAAGCCCTGGATGCGTTCCTTCAGCGACGCGGCCAGGTTCTTCACCAGCTCTTCCATCTTCGCCTTGGCTTCCGGCGAGAAGGCCACCTTCACGTACAGCTGGCCGAAGGCTTCACCGGCATCGTTCTCGATGGTGCCCAGCACGCGCTTCCAGCGCGGCTTCTGTTCCTTCTGGCCGTTGAGGGTCTTGCCGTAGAACTCGTAGTTCTCCTGCACGAAGGCATCAGCCAGGTACGGCGAGGCGCTGTCCACGGTGTGGAAGCGCAGGTAGGCGCGCCACACCGACGGATCGGTGTCGCCCAGTGCCTTGCTCACTTCCTCATGGAAAGCCGGCATGGCCAGCGAGAACTTCTCCGGTGCGGCCACGCCCTGCGACTTGAAGAACTCGGTCCAGCTGAAGTTCGGGGTCAGCTTGTCGGCGTCGGCCAGGGTGACCGGGTTGTAGAACAGCTCGACGTTGCGCGACAGCTCCACGCGCGACTTTGAGGCCTTGGCCAGGCGGGTCTCGAACTTGACGACTTCCTCGGCCTGCTTGGCCGCATCGGTGGCGGCGACACCGGACAGTTCCAGCACCTTGGCGACGTGCGCCTGGTAGGCCTTCAGCTTGTCGGCGTTCTTGGCATCGGTGTAATAGGTGGTGTCCGGCAGGCCCAGGCCGCCCTGGCTGGCGTAGGCCATGTTCACGGCCGAGTTCTTGAAGTCGGCTTCGGCGCCGAAGCCGAACAGGACGTTGTCGCCCTTGGCGGCGCTGCTGCGCAGGTAGTTGGCGATGGCCGCCTTGTCCTGCAGGCCGTCGATCGCGGTCAGGTCGGCCTTCAACGGCTCGATGCCCTGGGCGTTGATCTTGGCCTCGTCCATGCCGGTGGCCCACAGGTCACCGACAATCTTCTCGATGTGGTTCGGGTTCTTCACCTGTGCGACCTGCTCGGCCAGCTGGTGCTGTACGGCCACCGAGCGCTCGTCGAGGATGGTGAAGGCGCCCCAGCTGGTGCGGTCGCCCGGAATTTCATTGGCGGCCAGCCACGTGCTGTTGACGTAGTCGCCGAAGGCACCGCAGGCGTCCTTGCTGGTATCCAGATCGCTGGGCTGGAAGGCGTTGTAGGCCGGCAGCTTGCTCTCGTCCAGGGTGTAGTGGGTGGCTTCGGTCGCAGCCGGCGTGGAGGCGGTGGCGTCCTTGGCCGGGGCTTCAGTCTTGCCGCAGCCAACCAATGCGGCCGAAACGGCCAGGGTCAGCAGCACGATCTTGGGAGTACGGGTCACTTGAATGGCCTCCAGGCCGAGTGAGTCAGGGAAGGGCCGCGGAACGGCCGTGGGCCGAACGATACGCCGCCGGCCTGCCCTGCAAGGGTGTCGAAGGTCATGGCCGGGCGCAAGGGGGGCTTTACGGGCACAAAAAAGCAGACCCGGCAAAAGCCGGGTCTGCGGGTTGCATCAAGTCCGGAAGAATCAGAACTTGTAGTTGACGCCCATATACATGAAGCGACCAACGTTGTCGTAGTAGGCCGAGCCGAGGTCCGCACCGAAGTAGTTGACCGGCGGATCCTTGTCGAACACGTTGTCCACGCCCAGGTACACCTCGACACCGGAATCAGCCATTTTGTAGCCGATCTGCATGTTGTGGTAGGTGTACGACGGGTTCCAGATCGGGCTCTGCGAACCCGGGTTGCTGTTGTAGCTCTCCGGGAACACGCGCAGGTTGCGATGGATGTACACCATGTCCCAGCTGGCGCGGAAGTTGCCCAGCGTGTACTTGGCGGTGAACTGACCGCGCCAGCGCGGATTGGTCACGTAGTTCGAGCGTTCCTTGTAGTCGCTCGGGAAGTCCTGGAACTCCCATTCACGCGATTCCAGCAGGCGGGTACCGACCAGGCGCAGGTTGGTGTGGCCACCGAACATGCCGAAGTCGTAGTTCATTTCCAGGTCAATACCGGTACGACGGCTCTTGGCCAGGTTCTCGGCCAGTGCGGTCCAGTCGTAGATGCTGTACGCCGGGAACTCGGCGCCGTTGGCCCCGGTTGCGCCGCCGATCGGTGCGCGCTTGATCTTGTCGCAGAAGGAGTTGTTGATGCCCCCCGGCGAGTCGACGCAGCGCGTGGCCAGCGTCTGCGCGGTGACCGAGCCGATCGCATCCTTCAGGGTGATGCGCCAGTAGTCGACCGACATGCCGAAGCCTTCGAAGAACTCCGGCTGCCAGACGAAGCCGATCGAGGTGGACTCGGCGCGTTCCGGCTTCAGGTCCGGGTTGCCGCCGCTCAGGCCAGGACGGTTGGCGCTGTAGGAGTCAACCCAGTTGGCCGGAATGCCCAGCGCAGCGCAATTGGCGGCGCGCAGTGCCGGATCGCCAGCGGTGGCCGGACGGTTCGAGTTGGTGGCGTTGGTGTTGCAGGGATCGTTGATGGTGGCGAAGTTCTGCGACTGCTCGTCGTACAGTTCACCGATGTTGGGAGCACGGATGGCCTTGGCCAGGGTACCGCGGACGCGCAGGGACGGGATCACTTCCCAATCCAAGCCGACGTTCCAGGTCTTGGTCGAACCGATGGTGTTGTAGTCCGAATAGCGGCCAGCCAGGTCCAGCGACAGGCGGCGGATGCCCGGGATGTCGGCCAGCAGCGGGATGTTGGTTTCGGCGAACACTTCCTTGACGTTGTACGAGCCGCCGCCACCGTTGATGGCATTGAGGAAGGTGGCGCCGGAAGCCGCCAGCGGATCGGTGCGCTCCAGGCTCTTTTCCTTGCGGTATTCCACGCCGGCCGCGATACCGACGTCACCGGCCGGCAGCGAGAACAGCGAGCTGTTGTTCACCGATGCGCTGAACACGGTCTGCTGAAGCTTGCCGAAGTAGTGCGAACGGGTGTTGAACCAGTCGGCCGCTTCCTGCGAAACGGCACCGTTGCCCAGAACGCTGAACGGAATGCAGCCCGAGCCGATCAGGTCGCGGTTGTACTTGCGGCCACCTGCATTGATGTTGGTGGCATTCGGGTCGAGGTCGACACGACAGACGATCTTGCCGCTCGGATCGCGGACGGCATCCAGGCCGGCCTGCCAGCGCTCGTTGATGCGGTTGTTGACGTTGACGCGGTTGATCTCGGTCTCGCCATAGTTGCCCGAAGCCTCGTAGCTCCAGTTGTCGCCGAACATGCCTTCGATGCCCAGGACGAAGCGCTTGGTCTCACGCTTGACCTCTTCACCACGGCGGCCGGCATCGACGTTGAAGCGGGCCATCTGCAACTGGTTGACGCCGTTGGCGTCCATCAGCGCGCCCAGCTCCGGGCTGATGAAGGCGTTGTCACGACGGATACGCAGGGTGCTGTCGAAAGCGGGCTGGCCGAAGAAGGTCGATTCGGTCTTGGTGTACTTGCCTTCGAAGAACAGGCGGTGCTTGTCGGTCAGGTCGAAGTGGGCGACGGTGTTGACGCTGACGCGGTCGAACTTCGGCTGCAGGTCGGCAACGGCGTTCAGATCGGCGAAATCACAGTTGACGCAGGTGCTCGGGCTGACCACCGGGCCATCGAAGCGGTTGCGGCTGAAACTGCCGTCCGGATTGAAGTGGTAGCGGTACTGGTAGGTGCCCGGCTTGGTGAAATCAAACTTGCCGCCCAGGTCGAAGGTGCCACCGTAGGAGGTGGAGTAGTTGCCACCCGGACGTGCCAGGACGGTCTGCGGGTTGCTCTCGCTCGGCGGCTTGGTGCTGTCGAAGTTCGGATTGGGCACGGTCACGTCGTAGCGCTGACCGATCGAACGGTCGCCACGGCCGAAACGACCCTGCTCGCTGTACTCGACGGCGACGGCCACATTGCCGCGGCCGTCGGCGAAGTTGGTGCCCGCCGTGGCCGACACGAAGCCGCGGTTGAAGCCGCCTTCACCCGCGATGCCCTTCTGGGCGCGGGCTTCGAAACCTTCGTAGTTCTTCTTCATGATGAAGTTGACCACACCGGCCACGGCGTCCGCGCCGTAGATGGCCGAGGCGCCACCGGTGATCACTTCAACGCGTTCGATCCACTCCACCGGAATGGTGTTGACGTCGACAGAGGTGCTGCCCGGGTTGGCGCCGACATGGCGGCGGCCGTTGACCAGCACCAGGGTGCGGTCGTAGCCCATGCCACGCAGGTCCATCAGGCCCAGGCCGGCGGTACCGATGTAGCGGGTGGAGTTGCCGAGGGTGAACGACGGTGCCAGCTGCGGCATCTTGTTCATCAGGTCGCTGATGGTCAGCGCGCCGGTCTGGCGGATTTCTTCAGCGGTAATGGCGGTAACCGGTGAAGAGGTCACGAAGCCCGTACGCGCAATGCGCGAGCCGGTCACGCTGACGCGGTCCAGATCGACCGGGTTGGAGGAGGCTTCCTGCGCGAAAGCAGGCACCGAGGTCGCGGCGAGCAG
Source organism: Stenotrophomonas maltophilia (assembly GCF_002138415.1). NCBI lineage: Bacteria > Pseudomonadati > Pseudomonadota > Gammaproteobacteria > Lysobacterales > Lysobacteraceae > Stenotrophomonas > Stenotrophomonas maltophilia. The sequence goes on along the minus strand of NZ_CP015612.1, from coordinate 3,251,327 downwards.
GCCGACGAGCAGGGCGCTGGTCAGCGGGTGGCGGCCAGGTGAGCGGTTGTACGTCATCGTGATGGATCCCCTAATGAATTGAAGCGTGCCGTTCCGTCCGCTTGTTACGTTTGAGTTCATATAACAAGCGTCGTTCATGGAACCTAACACGGTCTTAACGAGAAATGCATGCCAATGTCACTCAATGTCTCTGATTTCACTCTGGAGATACATAAAAATGCAATATTTACAGCAACTTAGTCTCATTTGTGATTTATTCTTCACAACTTGATGACGTAAAGCTGAATGTGGTGTTGTGCGCAACTTTGCGCGAACAGGCGTCTCGGGAAGCGGCGAAGGATGCCGTCCGAGGAGGGGGGAGGGGCCGTATAACGGCTCGTTCAGTCAGCCGTTCGAAGGCGGGCAGCGTGCGGTCGGCCGTTGGCTACGGGCTGGGGGCTGCGTTCAGAGCCGGAATGCGGCAGGCGGCCATATGGCCCGCCGCTGTCCGTCGCATGGAAAAAGACCCCGCCGAAGCAGGGGCCTAGTGCACTGCAAGAACGCCCCGCCAGGGCGGGGCGTTCAACAGGGAATGGGCTTACTTCCTGCCGAAGTCGTACTGCGCCTGGACATAGATCGCCCGTCCGTAGGCGTTGTACAGGGAGTTGTTGTAGGGCACGTCGATGTTGCCGGCGTAGGAGTGCTGCTGGTTGTCCGGCACCTTGTTGAACAGGTTGTTGACCATCAGCGAGAACGTCAGGTTGTCCATCGCGCGATAGCTCACGCTCAGGTTGTAGGTGGTGTACGAGCCCCACTTGCCGGCCTTGTAGCCGGACGTCGGGTCGACAAAGTCGTAGCCGCGCCCCAGGTAGGACATGTAGTTCGGCGTGCGACCGATGTAGTTGAAGTACAGGGTGGTGGTGAACTTGTCCAACGCCCAGCCGATCGAGCCGTCGGCGCGGACCTTGGCGTAGGAGTCATATACCCACATTGCGTACGGGTTGCCGAGCAGATCCAGGAACGGATCATTGAGCTGCGGCTGCAGTTCGCGCTTGAGCATGTTGGTGTAGTTGCTGGCGAACTGCAGGGAGCCGAAGCGGCCGATGTCCTGCACGTACTTGAAGCTCGCGGTGAGCGCCTCGAGGTTCTGGCGCGCCACGTTCAGCTTCGGTGTGTAGATCTCCTCCAGGGCGCCGGTGGCGTCACGGGTGACCCAGTTGGCCACCTCGTCACAGGTGGCGCCCGCGGTGTTGGTCAGGCCGTTGCGGCAGTAGTACTCGGCCAGCAGCAATTGGTCGGAACTGAGGGTATTGACCTCGTTCTTGATCTTCCAGTTGTAGTAGTCCAGCGACACCGACAGATTGTTGATCGGCGCCCACACCAGCCCGGCGTTCCACACATCGGCAGTGATCGGCTTCAGTGCCGGATTGCCCGACTGCGTGCCGAACACCGACACGCTGCCATAGCGGCAGTCCACCGTGTTGGACGGATCGAAACCGAGCTGGCCGCAGCGGTAATAGTCCTTGGAGCCATTGGCGTAGTAGCCGCTCTTGCCCTGGAAAGCATCGGGCAGGGAGGGTGCTCGGAACGCGGTGCCGTACTTGCCGCGGACCAGCAGGCTTTCGAAGGGCCGGAACTCGACGCCGATACTGTAGGTTGGCTTGTCGACGGTATGGCCGGCGATCTTGAAGTTGTCATACCGACCCGAGGCCGTCACCGTCAGCATGTCGTGCAGTGGCAGTCGAAGTTCGCCGGTCACCGCATAGTTGCTGCGGTGGCCATTGCCGGCCACGGAGGTGGTTCCGAACACGGTGCCGTCGGTCAGGCGCACATCCGGGGTGTAGTCCCAGCCTTCACTGCCGCCCTCGACCACTGCCGCAAAGCCGGCATCGCCACCGGGCAGCTTGAACAACGAACTGTTGGTGAGCTGGGCCCGGGTCTGGGTCTGCCAGGTGCGGCTGCGGCTGGTGGTGAAACCGGTGAAGCTCTGGAACGCCCCGTCTGGCAGTTTGGAATAGAAGGCGTTCCAGTTCGGGTTGTAGATGCTGTAGCCATCATCGGTTTCGCCCAGCACCGGACCCAGCACGTTGTCGGCGAACCAGTTGTTGATCGGATCGTTCCAGCGCGCATAGCCGCGCTCATTGAGCTTGTACTCGCCGCGGGTGATGCTGGCCTCGTAATCCCAGTTGCTGCCGATCGAACCGCGCGCGCCGAACGTGACCTGATAGGACTTGCTGCGGTCGGTATTCATGATGTCGCGGTAGCCACCGCCGCCGATGTCTTCGGGGGCGAACACGCGCTGCAGGCCCAGATATCGACCGCTGGACTGATCGAAGAAGGGACCCATGCTGATATCCGTGCCCCAGTAGTTGTAGCCGGCACCGGTGTTGTACTTGACGGTTTCGTAGCTGTAGAGGACGTCGCCGAACAGCTGCAGGTTGTCATTCACATCGTAGGTCAGCGACGAATAGAACTGGCTGCTTTCCTTGCTGTTCTTGATCGTCTTGTAACCCGCGCCAAACGCGGAGCCGCATGATTGTCCAGCGCGGCGTGTACCGAGGATGGTGGTGCCGTCGAACTGGCCGGCAACGCCGGCGCAGTTGTTCGGGTCCATCATCAGGAAGTCGTCGGTTTCCGCATCGAAGACCAGGAAGTCGTTCGAGGGGAGCTGGCGGGTGTAGCCCCGGGGATTGTTCTGCGTGGTGATGTCGCGCTGGTAGCCCCAGATCGGGTTGGTTTTTTCGTACTGCACGTTGACCAGTGCGCGGAAGCGGTCGTCGCGGCTGTTGAAGCCGTTGGCCGCGCTCACGCGGAAGCTGGCGCCGCCGCCATCCGAGTACGCGCCGCCACGCACGTTCAGGGTGCCGCCGTCCATGCGTTCCTTGAGGATGATGTTGACCACGCCGGCGATCGCGTCCGAACCGTAGAGCGACGACTGACCGCCTGGCAGGACTTCAATGCGGTCGACGATGTCGATCGGAATGCCACTGATGTTGTTGAACGCGTCGCTGCCGTTGTACAGCGCCGGGTAGGAGAGCATCGGGCGGCCGTTGATCAGGTACTTGGTGTAGCCCGGATTCAGGCCGAACATGCCGGCCGCTTCGGCGCCCTGGGTGAACGACGCGGAGGTCTGGCCGCCCTGCAGGCCGCCGGTGGTCAGCGAGGACTGCTGCAGCACTTCAGCGACGCTGGAGAAGCCGCGCGCCTGGATCGCCTCGGCGCTGATGGTCAGCACCGGCGTCTGGTTTTCGATCTGCGTCTGCGGAATCAGCGACCCGGTGACCGTGACGCGGTCAAGGTTGGTGGCCGCGCTCTTGCTTTCCTGAGCGAGCGCGACAGTGCTGGCGCTGGCAAGGAACAAGCCGCTGAGCACGGCACTGGTGAGCGGGTGGCGTGAGAACAAGAAGCGACTGCGAGACATGCGATTACTCCGTGTGATCGTAAGAACGCGTTTTCCCTTCCAGGGGCTCGGTTTCTGTTCGCCCGCGTCAGCGGATCATGCCGCGCGCGGTGGCTGAAACCTAACATGCACTTAATTTGAAATGCGCCGATTTGTCACCGAGGTTGACGGGTGCCGTCACAATTCCGCTTCCTTGTTTTTTAAAACAATAACTTACGAATATTGTCTGGTTTTGCTGAGTATGGCGGAATGAATTTCGATCAAATGAGGGTGATTAATAATCGAGACACTCATTCGATTATTTTCCGGTTTGTTCAGTGCCAAAAAAAGGCCCCGCCGAAGCGGGGCCTGGTCCAGACACGAAGTCTGGAAAACGACGGGATTACTTGCCGAAGTCGTACTTCATCTGAGCCTGGATGGAACGGCCGTAGATGCTGTAGAAGGCGCTGTTGTACGGGGAGCCGTCGGTACCCTCGTAGCTGTAGCGCTGGCCGGTCGGCATCTTGTTGAAGACGTTGTTGACCATCAGCGACAGGGTCAGGTCTTCCTGTGCGCGGTAGGCGAAGCTCATGTTGTACGTGGTGTACGAGCCCCACTTGCCGGCCTTGGCGCCGTAGCGGTTGGTGTAGTCGTAGCTACGGCCCAGGTAGGCGACGTAGTTCGGCGTGCTGCCGACGTAGTTCGCGTACACAGTGGTGGTGAACTTGTCGATGTTCCATGCCACCGACAGGTCGCCACGCACCTTGGCGTAGTTGTCGTAGTAGTACATGTTGTACGGGTCGCTCAGCAGGTCGATCTTCTGGGCACCCGGCAGCGGCTGCAGCTCACGCTTCAGCATGTTGGTGTAGTTGCCGGAGAAGTTCAGCGAGCCGAAACGGCCGATGTCCTGCTGGTACTTCGCGCTGACGGCGACGGCTTCCAGGTTCTGGCTGGCCACGTTCAGCTTCGGAGTGTAGACCCGGGTGATCGCACCGGCGTTGTCACGGGTGATCCAGTTGGCAACATCCTGGCAGCTGGCCGAGGTGTTATTCACCGCACCGGTGGCGCAGGCGTACTCGGCCAGCAGCAGCTGGTCGCTGCTCAGGGTCTTGACCTCGTTCTTGATCTTCCAGTTGTAGTAGTCAACCGACAGCGAGAAGTTGCTGACCGGTGCCCACACAACGCCCGCGCTCCACACGTCGGCGGTGATCGGCTTCAGGTCCGGATTGCCGGACTTTTCGCTGTAGACCGAGGTGTTCTTGTAGTACGGGCACAGGTCGTCGTTCAGCCCGAAGCCCGCCTGGTTGCAGCGGTAGTAGTCGTTCTGGCTGGACGAGTATGAACCGCTCATGCCCTGGAACGCATCGGACAGGGTCGGCGCGCGGAAGGCGGTGCCGTACTTGCCGCGGAACAGCAGGCTTTCCAGCGGACGGAACTCGACACCGATGCTGTAGGTGGCCTTGTCGACAGTGCTGTCGGCGATCTTGAAGGCGTCATAGCGGCCCGAGGCGCTGACCGTCACCATGTCGTGCAGCGGCATGCGCAGTTCGGACGTCACCGCATAGTTGCTGCGGTGGCCGGCGCCGGCCACGGCGGTGGTGCCCCAGACGTTGCCGTCGATGAACGACTGGTTCGGGGAGTAGTTCCAGCCTTCGCTGCCACCTTCCAGGACCACGGCGAGGCCGGCGTCACCGCCCGGCAGGCTGAACAGCGAGCCGTTGGTCAGCTGCACGCGCCCCAGGTTCTGCCAGGTCTTGCTGTGATGGGTGCCGTAGCCGGTGAAGCTACCGAACTCTTCCGGGGTGATCGGCGAGTAGAACGCCGCATAGTTCGGATTGTAGATGCCGAACTCGCCACCGGTCTTCGGGTCGATGTAGGTGCCCAGTTCCTGGCCGAGGACGCGATCGGCGAAGAAGCCGTTGATCTTGTCCTTCCAGCGCACGAAGCGGTCCTGGTCCAGGCGGTACTCGCCACGGGTGAAGCTGGCGCTGTAGTCCCAGTCACCGAACATGCCCTTCGCACCCAGGGTGACCTGGTAGGAACGGCTGCGGTCGGCATTGAGGATGTTGTTGTAGTCGCCGACGCCGATTTCTTCCGGCGCGAAGGCGCGCTGCAGGTTCACGACCTTGCCCAGGCCCTGGTCGTAGAAGCCGCCCATGCCCGACTGCGTGCCCCACCACAGGGCGCTGGAGCCGGAGGTGAACTCGGTCTTTTCCTTGCTGTACAGCACGTCGGCGAACAGCTGCAGGTTGTCGTTCACATCAAAGGTCATGGTCGAGTAGAACTGACCGCTGTCCTTGGAATTCTTCAGCGTCTTGTAACCCGCGCTGTAGATCGAGCCGCAGGATTCACCCTTGCCTTCGCGGAAGCCGACGGTGGTGGTGCCGTCGTACAGGCCGGCGACGTTGGCGCAACGGCTCGGGTCCATCATGTAGTACTTGCCGCCGCCGGTGACCAGGAAGTCATTCGACGGAGCCTGCGGGCTGAAGCCGACCGGGTTGTTCTGGCGGGTGATATCGCGCTGGTAACCCCAGATCGGGTTGCCCTTTTCGTACTGGACGTTGACCAGTGCGTTGAAGCGGCCGTCGACGGCGGTGAAGCCATGCGCGCCGCTGATGCGCAGGTTGCTGCCGCCACCTTCAGTATAGGTGCCGCCACGGACGGTCATCGTGCCGCCGTCCATGCGCTCCTTCAGGATGATGTTGACGACGCCGGCGATGGCATCCGAACCGTACAGGGAGGACTGGCCACCCGGCAGCACTTCGATGCGCTCGACGATGTCGACCGGGATGCCGCTGAGGTTGTTGAACGACTCGCTGCCGTTGTACAGCGCCGGATACGAAAGCATCGGGCGGCCGTTGATCAGGTACTTGGTGTAGCCCGGGTTCAGGCCGAACATGCCGGATGCTTCGGCGCCCTGGGTGAAGGCACCCGAGGTCTGGCCGCCCTGCAGGCCGCCGGTGGTCAGCGAGGACTGCTGCAGGACTTCGGCAACGCTGGTGAAGCCGCGTGCCTGGATGTCTTCGGAGGTGATGGACATCACCGGGGTCTGGGTTTCAACCTGGGTCTGCGGGATCAGCGAACCGGTGACGGTGATCTTGTCCAGATTGGTCGCCTTGTCCTGGGCCATTGCCGGGGCGGCGGCCATCAGAGCGGTGATCAGGGCGACGGAGAGCGTACTGCGACGTGCGGTGTTGCTTACGTAGTTCATGTAGTTCCAATAAAGAGCAAATAACAAAAACGGCACTGCGCATGCGCCATCGTGCGCGCTGGAAAGCCAGCCCTGCAGCCAAAAACAGTGCTTTGCGAACGTAACATGAACTTAACAATCTGTGCACGAATCTGTAGCAATCCTGAATTTCAGTCAGGCTACGTCCAGCTTGTATGATGCTGGGTTATCCCCCTGACCCCGCCGGTGCTCGTTGTGAACAGTTCTCCCCGCCGTCCCCATGCCAGCCAGGTCCAGAAGGGACTCACGCCACATGCGCGCATCCGCAACGTGATCGCGGTGGGATCGGGCAAGGGCGGTGTCGGCAAGTCCACCACGTCGGTGAACCTGGCAGTGGCGCTGCAGCAGCTTGGTGCACGCGTAGGCGTACTCGATGCGGACATCTACGGCCCAAGCGTGCCGGCCATGCTTGGCCTGTCTGGCCGCCCGGAAAGCCCCGACAACAAGAGCATTGAGCCGCTGCGTGCGTTCGGTGTGGATACGATGTCGATCGGCTACCTGATTGAAGAAGACACGCCGATGATCTGGCGTGGGCCGATGGCCACGTCGGCGATGACCCAGCTGTTCAACGACACCCTGTGGGACGACCTGGACTTTCTGCTGATCGACCTGCCGCCGGGTACCGGTGACATCCAGCTGACCCTGACCCAGAAGATTCCGCTGGCCGGTGCAGTGATCGTCACCACGCCGCAGGACATTGCCACGCTGGATGCGAAGAAGGCGCTGAAGATGTTCGAGAAGGTCGAAGTGCCGGTGCTGGGCATCGTCGAGAACATGGCGGTGCACACCTGCAGCAACTGTGGTCACGTCGAGCATCTGTTCGGCGAGGGCGGTGGCGAGCGCATGGCCGCGCAATACGGTGTGCCGCTGCTGGGTTCGCTGCCTCTGCAGATCGGCATCCGTGAGCAGGGCGACGCTGGTACGCCGATCACCGTGGCGCAGCCCGATTCGGTCCCGGCCCAGGCCTACCGCCATGCCGCGCAGCGCCTGATCGAAGAGGTAGGCAAGCGCCCGCGTGCTTCGATACCGATCCTGTCGTCGCTGCTGTAAATGTCGGGGGGGCAGGGCCGGCGACGATGCCCGGCCCCCTGCTAGAATCCTCGCGCCCCCTCGTATTCCCCAGGACAGAGCATGAGCATCAAGAGTGACCGTTGGATCCGCCGCATGTCCGAGCAGCACGGCATGATCGAGCCGTTCGAGGCAGGGCAGGTCAAGCAGGCCAACGGCCAGCGCATCGTCAGCTATGGCACGTCCAGCTATGGCTACGACGTGCGCTGCTCGCGCGAGTTCAAGGTGTTCACCAACATCAACTCGACCATCGTCGATCCCAAGCACTTCGACTCGGGCAGCTTCGTCGACATCACCGCCGACGAGTGCATCATTCCGCCGAACAGCTTCGCGCTGGCGCGTACCGTTGAGTACTTCCGCATTCCCCGCGACACCCTGGTGGTGTGCCTGGGCAAGAGCACCTACGCGCGCTGCGGCATCATCGTCAACGTGACCCCGCTGGAGCCGGAGTGGGAGGGCCACGTGACCCTTGAGTTCAGCAACACCACGCCGCTGCCGGCGCGCATCTATGCCAATGAAGGCGTCGCGCAGATGCTGTTCTTCCAGGCAGCGGCCGATGACGTCTGCGAGACGTCGTATCGTGATCGTGGTGGCAAGTACCAGGGCCAGACCGGGGTGACCCTGCCGCGGACCTGACTGCCTGCGTCAGCGCGTATCGGTAGCGCCGGGCCATGCCCGGCGTTTCCGTTTGTGGGGCCGCGCGCTGCGCTCGCCGGGCATGGCCCGGCGCTACCTCATTTCCCGCGACCGAACAGCATCGCGATGCCAACGCCCACCAGGGCCACCGGCCACCAGGTCAACAGCAGCTTGGACAGGTTCAGGTGCGTCCAGCCGAGATTGCTGGCGAGCATGAACAGGCCGATCAGGATCAGCAGGACGGCGGCAACGAGGTTGAATCGCATCGGGTCGGCGAAGGCTCAGGACTGGGCTGGATATCCTAGCCGTTCCTTCCAGTAGGCGACATGCTGGTCCAGCGCCGCCGGCTCGTAGCGGTGCGCCGGGCCGCTGCCCCAGACCGGTCCCGGCCACGCAGGGTCGCCGTCATGGCGGCCGATCACATGGAAATGCAGCTGGCGCACGATGTTGCCCAGCGCTCCGATATTGATCTTCTCCACCCCGTCGGCGCCCTTCAGGGCTTTGCAGGCGCGGTTGAGCTCGGTGCGCAGCTTGTCCTGCTGCTCGCCGTCCAGCTCGATCCACTCGGTCACCCCGGCCAGGCGCGGTACCAGCACCAGCCAGGGAAATCGTTCGTCGTTCATCAGCCGCACTTGCGACAACGGTCCTTCGGCCACCAGCACGCTATCGGTGGCCAGGCGTGAATCGAGTTCGAATTCGCTCATCCAAGATGCTCCGAGAAGAAGTCCAGGGTGCGTTGCAGCGCCAGGGCGGCGCTGTCTGGATCATACGCATGTCCGACCTCCCGGTTGAAGGCGTGATCGGCCGGATAGACGTAGGTGGCCATCTGCGGCAGCTTCTCGCGGTGGGCCTGCACGGCCTCAGGTGGGATGCTGCGGTCCTGGGCGCCGAAGTGGAAGATCACCGGGGCCTTGGGCGTCTCATCCAGGAACTGGACGTTGCGCGCACCGTAGTAGCTGACCGAGGGCAGGCCCAGGCGCAGCGCGGACAGCAGGGCGACGCTGCCGCCCCAGCAGTAGCCGACGGTGCCGACCCTGCCGTAGGGGGCCAGCCGGGTTGCCGCAGCACGGACCACCTCCAGCGCCTTTTCCATGCCCAGCGCACTGACCCGTTCCAGCCCCTGCTTCACGCCGTCGGCGTCGTAGGGCAGGGCATCCGGATCAGCCTCGGCACCATCGACGAGGTCGAAGAACGAAGGCGCCAGCACCGCATAGCCTTCAGCCGCGAAGCGCTCGGCCACGCCGCGGATGTGCGGATTGGCGCCGAAAATTTCCTGCACCACCACCAGGCCGCCACGCGCGGTGCCTTCCGGCAGGGCCTGCCAGGCCCGTACCGGGCCGTGATGCGTATCCAGGGTGATCCACTCGGCCATCGCTTCTACCTCATTGCGGGGAACAGACCAGCATTGTCGGTGCTGCGTGGGTTAGCGCGGTGTCAGCGGCTGTGCGTGATCGGGCGGCTGGTCATTCAGAGCGAGGCCGCCAACCCCGGTATACTGGCGCCCTTTCAGGCCCCGGCCCCCAGGAACCCCTGCCACGACGGCAGGGGCCCAGGCCCCCAGAGTCCCGCGATTCCATGTCCCAGCTGAACCCCAAAGTCGGCTTCGTCAGCCTTGGCTGCCCGAAGGCCCTTGTCGATTCCGAGCGCATCCTTACCCAGCTCCGCTCGGAAGGCTACGACATCGTCCCGTCCTACGATTCGGCCGATGTGGTGGTGGTCAACACCTGCGGTTTCATCGATTCGGCAGTGACCGAATCGCTGGACGCGATCGGCGAGGCGATGAACCAGAACGGCAAGGTCATCGTCACCGGCTGCCTGGGCAAGCGCCCGGAGCAGATCCGCGAGGCGTACCCCAACGTGCTGGCGGTGTCCGGCCCGCAGGATTACCAGAGCGTGATGGAAGCGGTGCACGAAGCGCTGCCGCCCAAGCACGATCCGTTCGTGGACCTGGTGCCCGACTACGGCATCAAGCTGACCCCGCGTCACTATGCCTACCTGAAGATTTCCGAGGGCTGTAACCACAAGTGCAGCTTCTGCATCATTCCGTCGATGCGCGGCAAGCTGGTCTCGCGCCCGGTCGATGAGGTGCTGCGTGAAGCCGAGCGCCTGGTGCGCGGCGGCGTGCGCGAGCTGCTGGTGGTTTCGCAGGACACCTCGGCCTACGGCGTGGACGTGAAGTACGCCGAGAAGATGTGGCGCGACAAGGCCTACCAGACCCGCCTGAAGGCACTGTGCGAAGGCCTGTCCGAGCTGGATGCGTGGGTGCGCATGCACTACGTCTACCCGTACCCGCACGTGGACGAGGTGGTGCCGCTGATGGCCGAGAACCGCATCCTGCCGTACCTGGACATCCCGTTCCAGCACGCCAGCCCGCGCATCCTGCGCCTGATGAAGCGTCCGGGCGCGGTCGAAAAGACTCTGGAGCGCGTGCAGAACTGGCGCCGCATCGCGCCGGACATCACCGTGCGTTCGACCTTCATCGTCGGCTTCCCGGGAGAGACCGAGGCCGAGTTCGAAGAGCTGCTGTCGTTCCTCGACGAAGCGCAGCTGGACCGCGTCGGTGCGTTCGCCTATTCGCCGGTGGAAGGCGCCACCGCCAACGACCTGCCCGACGCTGTGCCGGAGGAAGTGAAGCAGGAACGCCTGGCCCGCTTCATGGAGAAGCAGGCGCAGATTTCCGCCGCGCGCCTGGAGGCCAGGATCGGCACCGTGCAGCAGTGCCTGGTCGACGCCATCGAAGGCGATATCGCGGTGGCCCGCTCCAAGGCCGATGCCCCGGAGATCGACGGTCTGGTGCATATCCAGAACGCCGACCAGGTGCCGCTGCGCGTAGGCGAGTTCGTCGATGTGGAAATCACCGAGAGCGACGAGCACGACCTGTACGGTGATGCGCTGCCGGCCGCCCCCCGTCCGGCATTCGATCTCAAGATGCTGTGACCGCAGCGATGACCGCGGCCGGTGACGGCAGCGGTGTTCGCCGCTTCGTGCCGCCGCCGCGTGCGGCGGTCGATCCGCAGGTGTTCGCGCACCCTGTATTTACCGGATTGCGCGATGTTCGTGATCTGTTGGAAGGCCCGGAGTGGCCGTCCATTGCAGCGCTCGAGGCACGCCTCGCACTGCCCGGCAAGCAGCTGGTCGAGCAGGATGCCACGCTGCTGGCCGACGGCCTGCACTACGAAGCCCGCATCGCACAGGGGCGCATCGCCACCCGCGCCGACAACTGGCATGACCTGTTCAATGCATTGGTGTGGGCCCGTTACCCGCAGCTCAAGCAGGCGCTCAATGTGCAGCAGTGCAGGCATATCGCATCCATGCCGCCGGGCCAGCGCAATCGCGCGCAGGCGGCACTGACCCAGTTCGACGAAACCGGTGTGATCGTGCGCGTGCGCAATCACACGCTGCTGGCTGCCTGGAATGTGCACGACTGGTGTGCGCTGTTCGAATCGAGACACTGGCTGAGCGGCGACATCGCCATCGCCGCGGTATTCGGACACGCGCTGATGGAACAGGCACTGCTGCCGGGGCGGTTGCTGGTTGGCAAGTGCGTGGTGGTGCAGGGCGAAGTCGATGATGCCTGCGTTGACGCAGTGACCGCGGCCATCGCTGAGGGCAGGGCAGTGACCGATCCCTTGCAACTGCGGCCCCTGCCGCTGGCTGGCATTCCTGGCTGGCACCAGGTGCAGGACGCTGCCTTCTACGCAGATATCAGCTATTTCCGCCCGCTGCGTGCTGGCCGGCAGTACCCGCCGCCGCTGGCGCTGTTGCCGTTGTAGAGCCGAGCGATGCTCGGCTGCGTTTGCCCATCAGCCGAGCATGGGCTCGGCTCTACAACGGCGGGTACTCCACCCCGATCACTGCAAAGGTGAACTGGCCACCGGGCAGTTCCACCGAAAATTCTTCATCCAGCCGTTTCTTCAGCAGCGCACGCGCCAGCGGCGAATCGATGCTGATCCAACCCAATCCCGCATCGGTCTCATCCGGGCCAACAATGCGATAGCGGCTGGTGTCGCCACTGTCCACGTTCTCCAGTTCCACCCACGCACCGAAGAACACCGCCTGCGGATCGGTCGGTGTGGTGTCGACCACGCGCAGCGATTCCAACCGCTTGGTCAGGTAGCGCACGCGACGATCGATCTCGCCCAGCTGCTTCTTGCGGTAGGTGTACTCGGCGTTTTCCGAACGGTCGCCTTCTGCAGCGGCGGCGGCCAGTGCCTTCACCACCTCGGGGCGCCGCACACGCCACAGGTCATCCAGTTCGGCCTTCAATCGAGCGTGGCCGGAGGCGGTGATCAGGGCGGTGCTTTTTTCTGCGGGGGGACGCCAACGGGACATGCAGTACGACTTCTTTTCTGGATGACGAAGGGGAGAGGGGTCGGAGCCCTCCCTGGCGGGAGGGATCCGACCCCGGGGTCAGATCCCTTTCCCGGGGAAAGGGCTCTGACCCCGGCAGCGACAGATCAGCGCTTGCCGCCGAAGATGCCACCCAGCAGGCCGCGCACGATCTGGTTGCCCAGCTTGGTGCCGACGGTACGCGTGGTCTGCTTGGCCATGGTCTCGATCATGCCCTGGCGGCGCTTGGTGCCGAAAATCGCATCCTTGATCGCCTGGCCGAAACCGCCTTCCTGCGCTTCGTCCTGCTCGCGGCTGCGCGCGGCCGGCGCCTGCGCCTGTTCGACGGTCTTCTGCGCACGCTGGGCCAGCAGTTCGGCGGCCGATTCGCGGTTGATCGCGGTGTCGTAGCGGCTGCCGACCGGACTGCCGGCGCGCACCTGGGCACGCTCGGTCTCGGTGATCGGTCCCATCCGGCAGCGTGGCGGCGCGATCATCGTCTGCTGCACCGGCATCGGCACGCCCTTGTCCTGCAGCGTGGAGACCAGCGCTTCGCCGGTACCGAGCTGGCTCAGTACCTTCGCCACGTCCAGCTTCGGGTTCGGCACGAAGGTTTCGGCAGCGGTCTTCACCGCCTTCTGGTCGCGCGGAGTGAATGCACGCAGCGCATGCTGCACGCGGTTGCCGAGCTGGCCGAGGATGTTGCCCGGCACGTCGTCAGGGAACTGCGAGCAGAAATATACGCCCACGCCCTTGGAGCGGATCAGGCGGACCACCTGCTCGATGCGCTGCACCAGCGAGGCCGGTGCGTCGTCGAACAGCAGGTGCGCCTCGTCGAAGATGAAGACCAGCTTCGGCTTGTCCAGGTCGCCCACCTCCGGCAGCTGCTCGAACAACTCCGACAGCAGCCACAACAGGAAGGTCGAATACAGCTTGGGCTTGAGCACCAGCTGGTCGGCGGCGAGGATGCCGATCATGCCGCGGCCGTCGTGATTGACCCGCATGATGTCGGCCAGTTCCAGGGCTGGCTCACCGAAGAAGTTCTCGCCGCCATCCTGCGCCAGGCGCAGCACCGAACGCTGGATCGCAGCGATGGACTGCGCGCTGACCAGGCCGTATTCGGTGGAAATGTCCTTGCGCTCCTCGGCCACCAGGCCAAGCAGGGCGCGCAGATCGTCCATGTCCAGCAGCAGCAGGCCACGGTCGTCGGCCAGCTTGAACACGATGTCGAGCACGCCGGACTGGGTGTCGTTCAACTCGAGGATGCGTGCCAGCAGGGTCGGGCCCATCTCGCTGACGGTGGTGCGCACCGGGTGACCCAGCTTGCCGTACAGGTCCCAGAAAATGGTCGGGCTGGCGGCCGGTGCATAGTCGGCCACGCCGATTTCAGCAGCACGTGCCAGCAGGTTCTCGGCGCCGGTGCCGGGTACGGCCAGGCCGGACACATCGCCCTTCACATCGGCCAGGAACACCGGCACGCCCAGCCGCGAGAAGCCCTCGGCCAGGGTCATCAGGGTCACCGTCTTGCCGGTGCCAGTGGCGCCGGCCACAAGACCGTGACGGTTGCCCAGTTTCGGCAGCAGGGTGACGGCAACATCGTCGGTGATGCCTTTGCCGAGCAGAATCGGATCCATGGTCCAGCCCTTGTGGTGAATAGCCCAATGTTAACCGCCGGCGGTGACGGTCCGAAGGTCGGCTTGCCCGGACCTTGGCGGCGCCGCTACTCTGCCTGCCTGTTTCGCACACAGTGCCATCAATGCCCGTTCCTGTCCTGATTTCCCGCGGTTGGCCGCTGCTGGCCCTGGCCGGCCTGGTTTCCCTGGCACCCGACGCCCATGCACAGCGGGTTTCGGCCCGGGACAAGGTGAAGGTGGATGCGCTGCAGCAGCGCATGACCGCCGCCGAGAAGCGTTACAGCGATGCCCTGCTGCTGGTCGCCAATGCCGACCCCAAGGGCAGCAACGAGGCCGACGCGGCGCTGGAGGACATGGAAGATGTCCTCAACGACTGCGTGAAGCAGAAGGGCTGCCAGATGGGCACCCTGCTGGCCAGCTACAAGCGCCTGCTCAAGCACGACGCGGATGCCGCCGCCAGCGATGACGTGGCCGACGAGGGCGGTGACCGCCTGGAAGCCGACCCCGACCACATCGGCCCGCTGACCGCGGACGTGCCCGAGGCCGCGCGCGCTGCTGCACTGCTGAACGACAAGCGGCACGCCTTCGACAGCATGGTCGAATACAACCCGGCGGTGCAGGCCGGCATCCGCCGCTGGCTGACCGACATGCGCCCGGCGCTGCTGACCAGCTACGAGAACTACCAGAACCTGCGCGCGGTGATGTGGCCGGAGTGGGAGAAGCGTGGCCTGCCCGAGGCACTGCTGTTCGGCATCATGGCCAAGGAATCCAACGGTCGCGTGCATGCGTCCTCGCGTGCCGGTGCCGCCGGCCTGATGCAGTTCATGCCGGCCACCGGACGCCGCTTCGGCCTCGGCCCGGACGGCACCGGCTTCGATACCCGCTTCGACGCGCGCAGTGCGGCCGAGGCCAGCGCCAGCTACCTCAATGAGCGCCTGCGCGAACTGAACAACAACGTGGAAATGTCGGTGGCCGCCTACAACGGTGGCGAAGGCCGTGCCGCGCGCGTGTTCAAGCAGAGCGCTGGCCAGAGCTTCTGGACCGACAGCGTCTACAACCAGTTCCCGGGCGAGACCAAGGACTATGTGCCGATGGTGATCGCCGCGGCCTGGATCTTCCTGCACCCGCAGCAGTACGGCGTGGAGTTCCCGAAGATCAGCGCCCAGCCGGCCACGCTGCGCCTGGCCAAGTCCACCACCATCTACGAACTGACCATCTGCCTGGGCAGCCACGGCACCCGTGATGGCTACATGCGCGCGCTGCGCAACCTCAATCCGCGCTATGAAGCCGATGGCTGGATTCCGGCCGGCACGCTGATCAACGCCACCACCCGCATCGCGGGCCTGTACCAGCGCAACTGCGTCAGTGGCCCGCGTGCCGACCTGGCTCGCACCCTGATCACCGCCGATCTGAATGCGGCGATCAAGCGCCCGACCGCGGCCAGCTATACCGGCAGCGTGGCGGTGGGTGGTGTCGTGCCGGTGGCCGACGCAGCCGCATCCACCAGCGTGCCGACCGCGCCGGTGGCCGCAGTGGCGACGCCGCGCCCGGCACCGGCCGCCCGGCCGAAGCCGGTACGCAGCCACAAGGTGGGCAAGGGCGAGACCCTGGGTGCCATCGCGGCGAAGTTCCAGTGCGACGTTCCGACCCTGGCCCGCGCCAACGGCCTGAAGGCCCCGGCCTACAGCCTGCGCCACGGCCAGACGCTGAAGCTGCAGGGCTGCGACAAGTAACCCCCCACGACCTTGGAACCCGCATGGACCTCGAAGACACCCGCAACCTGTTCGCCAACCTCCGCGAAAACACCGACTGGGACATCAACGGCCCGTTGCTGTGGGGGTACTTCTTCGTGCACTCCACTGCCGAGCCGTTGCAGGCACTGGCAGAGCACCTGCAGGCGCAGGGCTACAGCTTCGTCGAACTGTTCGAGCAGGAGCCGGAAGAGGGTGACGCGCCGTTCCACGTGCTGCATGTAGAGCGCGTGGAAATCCATGACGAAGCCTCGCTGGACCGCCGCAACCAGGAATTCGCTGCCTTGGCCGCGGAAAAGGGCGTGGAAGACTACGACGGCATGGACGTCGGCCCGGCACCGGCCTTGCAGTAATCGTCTTGCGTCTGTAGAGCCGAGATCCTATGTTCGCGGTCAAGCCTGCTGGAAGCAGGTTTGACCCACCTTCAGCATGGCGGGATCGAAATCCTTGCCGCTCTTGAAGACGCCCCAGGCGATCTTGGCCAGCTTTCTGGCCAGGATGTTGAAGCTGGCGGTGCTGCTGTGTCCGCGCTCGCGGATGGCGAGGTAGAGAGGCTTGCCGCCTTTGGATCGGGTCAGGCCCATGGCGGCCATGTAGAGGATCTGGCGCAGGCTGGCATTGCCTCGTTTGGACAATCGGCGTCGGCCGATCCGTGCGCCGGACTCGTTGGGTCGCGGATCCAGACCGGTGCAGGCGATCCAAGCGTCGGAGTTGGCCAGCGGCCAGCGGGTGATGTGATGGGTGACGAAGGCAGCCACCGTCGGCCCGATCCCGGGGATGGTCATGATCCGCCGGTACAGGTCGCGCTGTTGGCCGCTGCGACACAGCTGCTGAATCTGCTGGTCCAGCATGGCAATGGCCTCTTTCAGGCTACTGAAAATGCGCCCAAAGAGGGCGGACTCCGACGCCCCCGCGCCCAGAGAGAGATTCAACTTCGCCTTGCTCCGGACCAGACTGTCACGTTGCTGGAGCAGCACGTGCAGCCGCTCCTGCTCGGGCGAGCGAGCGACATGCTCGTGCAGATTGTCGGCCTCTTTGGCGATGTAGCGCGCAATGACCTGGGCATCGCCGGAGTCGGTCTTGCCGCGGCAGGCCACGCCCTTGGCGTAGTGCTTGATATCGCGAGGATTGAGCACGAAGACGGCGTGATCGGCCTTCTGGGCAGCGTGAACCACAAGCTCGTGGTAGCGGTTGGTTGCCTCAACGCCAATACGGGACTTCGCGGGCAGGCTGGACAGCCATTTGTTGATGGCCGAGGCTGAATTGGCGATTCGGATGCTGCCCTTGGTGCCGTGGCACGCCACCACCAGGGTCCTTGAATCGGTATCGATACCGACAGCGTGACGATCTGACATCTGCACAACTCCCAGCTATTGTTGAGGGGCTGGGGTGGTACCGCACCACGTTGGCTTGCCTACATCGGCGGTCCTCAAAGGCCGCTAGATCCTTTATCGACGTTAAGGTGCGGGATGGGGATCGCTCGGCTCGTCTGTCGGCTGCTACCCGCAGATATCATGTTGACGGTCCCTCCACCCTGGCTCCTACATACCTCGTAGGAGCCGGAAGGAACATACAAGCCCATGCTCGGCTGCTATTGCGCACAGAAATGCATGACCAGTTGCAGCCAGCAGCCGAGCATGGGCTCGGCTCTACATGAGCCTCAGCGCAGCTTCGCCAGCGCCTGACCCAGCTGCACCGGACTTTCAGCGCCCAGTTGCGGGGCGAACTCAGCTACGCCCGGCGGCAGCAGCACGATCACGGTGGAGCCGTAGTTGAAGCGCGCCATCTCGGTAAAGCGCTCCAGCCTGATGCCCTGGCCGCGGTAGTCCTTGCGCGTGATGCGGTCGCCATAGTGCGGAATCTCCTCGCCGCTCCAAACGGTTTCCACGCCGGACACCAGCAGCGCACCGACCATCACGCTGACCATCGGGCCGAAGCTGGTATCGAAATGGCAGACCAGGCGCTCGTTGCGGGCGAACAGGCGCGGCACGCCGTTCACTGCGGCCGGGCCGACGCTGAACAGGCGGCCCGGCACGTGCACGGTCTCGCGCAGGGTGCCGGTCCACGGCATGTGCACGCGGTGGTAGTCGCGCGGCGACAGGTACACGGTGGCGTACAGGCCGTCGTTGTACGGCTTGGCGTCCTCGTCACTGCCCAGCAGTTCGGCGGCGGTGAACGACTGGCCCTTGGCCTGGAAGATGCGGCCGGCCTCGATCCTGCCGAGCTGGCTGATGCGGCCGTCGGCCGGCATCACCAGGCTGCGTGGATCGGCATCGGCCACGCGCGCGCCCGGCTTCAGTGCACGGGTGAAGAACTGGTTGAAGGTCGCGTAGCTGCGCGGGTCCGGGTTGGCCGCTTCATCCAGGTTGACGTTGAACTTGCGGGTGACCGTGTCGATCAGCCAGCGCGACACGCGCGGATCGTCCGAGTACGCCAGCGAACGCGCCATCGAGGACAGCAGGCGATGGGGCAGGGCGTACGTCAGGGCGGTGGTGAGGCTCATGGGGCGGTTTTCTCGGTCAGCTTCTGCAGGTCGCGGGCAATGGCCGGCGCGTTGAACGGGGGGCGCACCAGGCCGGCAAGACGGCCCTGCGGGTCGAGCACGGCCAGGCTGGCCGAATGCTCGACGGTGTAATCCTCGGGATTCTCGTCGAAATGCTTGCCGGGCACTTTCTGGAACACGAAGCCCAGCGAGGTGGCGAAGCGCTCCAGCGAGGGGATATCGGCGGTGGCGGCCAGGGTGTCCTTGTGGAAGCCGTGCACGTACTCGCCCAGGCGGGTGGCACTGTCGCGGTCCGGGTCGACCGAGATGAACAGCACGCGCGGGCGCAGGCCATCGGGCAGGGCCTCCCACTGGTTCTGCGCGCCGGCCAGCTCGGCCAGGGTGGTCGGGCAGACGTCGGGACAGAAGGTGAAGCCCAGGAATACCAGGGTCCAGTGGCCCTTCAGTTCGCCCGGGATCAGGCGGGTGCCATCGGACTGGGCCAGGTTGAAATCGGGCAGTTCGCGCGGCTGCGGGTACAGGGTGATCGCTTCGGTGGCCGGGGCGTTGGCCGGCGGCTTCGGCGCGAACACCTGCTGGGCGGCCAGCAGGCCGAGCCCCGCCGCCAGGGCGATCAGCAGGATGATGCCGGCGTTGCGATTGAACATGGGGGCTCCCGCGCGAAATGGGCTCCATCATACCGGCTGTGGCCCGATCGTTTCCGCCGCAACGGATGCCGCCGCGGGCGCCAGCCCCTATAATCGGGGGCCACTTTGCCCGCAGTACCGCCATGACCGCTGAAACGGCCGCCGAACTCCACACGATCATCGATCTGATCCGCTACGGCACCAGCCGTTTCAACGAAGCCGGGCTGACCTTCGGGCACAGCTACGACAACGCGCTGGACGAGGCCACCCAGCTGGTGCTGCACAGCCTGCACCTGCCGCACGACCTCGGCCCGGCCTACGGCCAGGCGCGCCTGCTGCAGGCCGAGAAGCTGCGCGTGCTGGAGCTGTTCCAGCGCCGCATCGACGAACGCATCCCGGCCGCCTACCTGACGGGTGAGGCCTGGTTTGCCGGCCTGAGCTTCAAGAGCGACAAGCGCGCCCTGGTGCCGCGCTCGCCGATCGCCGAACTGATCGAGTGCGGCTTCGAGCCCTGGCTGGCCGGCCGCGACGTGTACCGTGCGCTGGACCTGTGCACCGGTTCGGGCTGCATCGCCATCGCCATGGGCCACTACTACCCGAACTGGCAGGTGGACGGCGTCGACCTGAGCGACGACGCGCTGTCGCTGGCTGAAGAAAACCGGGAGCGCCTGCAGGCGTACAACGTCAACCTGATCAAGTCGGACCTGTTCAATGGCCTGTCCGGCCGCCACTACGACCTGATCGTCACCAATCCGCCGTACGTCACCAACGACGAGACCGATGCGCTGCCGAAGGAATACTCCTACGAGCCGGAAATGGGCCTGCGTGCCGGTGACGATGGCCTGGACCTGGTGCTGAAGATCCTGCGCGACGCGCCGCTGCACCTGAGCGAAGACGGCCTGCTGATCTGTGAAGTGGGCGAGTCCGAACAGCATCTGGTCAAGCTGCTGCCGGAAGTCGATTTCGCCTGGATCGAATTCAAGGTCGGCCAGATGGGCATCTTCGCGGTTGAATGCCGCGAGCTGATTGCCCACAGCGCACGCATCACCGAACTGGCGGCGCAGCGCCCGTGAGCTCCAATTCGTTCGGCAAGCTGTTCACCGTCACCACGTTCGGCGAGTCGCACGGGCCGGCCATCGGCTGCGTGATCGATGGCTGCCCGCCGGGGCTGGCGCTGGACGCGGCCGAATTCGCCCATGACCTGCAGCGCCGCGCCACCGGCAAGAGCCGGCACACCTCGGCACGGCGCGAGGCCGATGAGGTCGAGATCCTGTCCGGCGTGTACGAGGGCCTGACCACCGGCACCCCGATCGCGCTGCTGATCCGCAACACCGACCAGCGCAGCAAGGACTACGCCAACATCGGCCAGCAGTTCCGCCCGGGCCATGCCGACTACAGCTACTGGCACAAGTACGGCATCCGCGACCCGCGCGGCGGTGGCCGTTCCTCGGCGCGCGAGACCACCATGCGCGTGGCCGCCGGCGTGGTCGCCAAGAAGTGGCTTGCCGAGCGCTTCGGCGTCACCGTGCGTGGCTACCTGTCGCAGCTGGGCGACATCACCCCGGCCGGTTTCGACTGGTCGGCGGTGGAAGGCAATCCGTTCTTCTGGCCGCACGCGGCACAGGTGCCCGAGCTGGAGGCATACATGGATGCGCTGCGCAAGTCCGGAGATTCGGTCGGTGCGCGCGTGGACGTGGTCGCCGACAACGTGCCGCCGGGCTGGGGCGAGCCGATCTACGGCAAGCTTGATGGCGAACTCGCTGCCGCGCTGATGAGCATCAACGCGGTGAAGGGCGTGGAAATCGGCGACGGTTTCGCCAGCGCCGCGCAGAAGGGCACCGAACACCGCGACCTGCTGACCCCGCAGGGCTTCGCCAGCAACCACGCCGGCGGCATCCTCGGTGGCATTTCCACCGGCCAGCCGGTGGTCGCCTCGATCGCCCTGAAGCCGACCTCCAGCCTGCGCCTGCCGGGCCCGTCGCTGGATACCGCCGGCAACGTGGTCGAGGTGGTCACCACCGGTCGTCACGACCCCTGCGTTGGCATCCGTGCCACCCCGATCGCCGAGGCGATGGTAGCGATGGTGCTGATGGACCAGGCGCTGCGCCACCGCGCGCAGTGCGGCGATGTCGGCACGATCACCCCGCGCATTCCCGGGCAGATCGATGGCTGACACGCGGCCGACCGTGTGGGTGAGCCAGCCGCTGATCGACGCGGCCATCGCGCCGCTGCGCGATCGCGTGCAGCTGCGCGTCACCGACACCGTCACCGCCTGGTCGCCGGACCAGATCGCCGGACAGCTGGCCCGCGCCGACGGCGCGATCATCACCCTCAACGAGCGCATCGGTGCGGCCCAGGTGGCCGACGCCGCGCAGTTGCAGGTGATCGCCAATGTCGGCGTCGGCTACAACAACCTGGATGTCGACGCGCTCAGCGCGGCCGGCATCCTGGCCAGCAACACGCCGGATGTCCTGACAGAAACCACCGCCGATCTCGGCTTCGCGCTGCTGATGGCCACCGCGCGCCGCATCACCGAGTCCGAGCGCTGGCTGCGCGAGGGACGGTGGCAGCAGTGGTCGTTCCAGACCATGCTCGGTGCCGACATCCACGGCAGCACGCTGGGCATCCTTGGCATGGGCCGCATCGGCCAGGGCATCGCCCGCCGCGGCGCGCACGGTTTCGGCATGAAGGTGCTGTACCACAACCGTTCGCAGCTGCCGGCCGCGACCGAAGCGGAAGTGGGGGCCCGTTATGTGGACCTGGACACGCTGCTGGCGCAGTCTGATCACCTGCTGCTGGTGCTGCCGTATACACCGGCTTCGCACCACCTGATCGATGCCGCCGCGCTGGCGAAGATGAAGCCGTCAGCGACGCTGGTGAACATCGCCCGCGGAGGCCTGGTCGATGAAATCGCGCTGGCCGATGCACTGGCCAACGGTCGCCTTGCTGCAGCGGGTCTGGATGTGTACGAAGGCGAGCCAAAGGTACGCCCCGAACTGCTGGCGCTGCGCAATGTGGTGCTCACTCCGCATATCGGCAGCGCCTCGCTGGCCACGCGCACGGCGATGGTACAGCTGGCCGTCGATAATCTGGTTGCCGGGCTCGGCCTGGACGGCGGCCCGTCGCGCATGCCGAGCGCGATCAACGCTGACGCGGCGATGGCCGCGCGCGTGACTCTGGGCAAAAAAACCGGGAAACGATAGGGAACCTCCGCGCGCCCCGCTTGAGGAGGTTCCCCGAACCCAGCTGTCGTGCGTGTTTTTTTCCTATCCCCGTTTTCGTGAGAGTTTCCCCCATGAGCAATGCACAGCGCAGTTTCCACGTCGCCGTCGTCGGTGCCACCGGTGCGGTCGGCGAGACCATGTTGTCGATCCTGGCCGAGCGTGATTTCCCGGTCGGCACCCTGAGCGTCCTGGCCTCCGAGCGTTCGGCCGGTGGCGAGATCGAGTTCAACGGCCAGAAGGTCACGGTCCAGGACCTGGCCACCTTCGATCCGACCGGCGTCGAGATCGCGCTGTTCTCGGCCGGTGGCAGCGTGTCCAAGGAATACGCACCGAAGTTCGCCGCCGCCGGTGCGGTGGTGATCGACAACTCCTCGGCCTTCCGTTACGACGATGACGTACCGCTGGTGGTGTCCGAGGTCAACCCGGAGCAGGTCGCCAACCGTCCGCGCGGCATCATCGCCAACCCGAACTGCTCGACCATGCAGATGCTGGTGGCGTTGGCGCCGCTGCACCGCAAGTACGGCATCGAGCGCATCAACGTCTCCACCTACCAGTCGGTGTCCGGCGGCGGCCGTTCGGCAACCGAGGAGCTGGGCAAGCAGACCGGCCAGCTGCTGAGCTTCCAGGAGATCGATCCGCAGCGCTTCCCGGTGCAGATCGCCTTCAACCTGATTCCGCACATCGACGACTTCCAGGACAACGGCTTCACCAAGGAAGAGATGAAGCTGATCTGGGAGACCCGCAAGATTCTCGGCGACGACAGCATCCTGGTGAACCCGACTGCGGTGCGTGTGCCGGTGTTCTACGGCCACTCCGAGTCGGTGGCGATCGAGACCCGCGACAAGGTGACCGTGGCCGAGGCGCGCGCGCTGCTGGAGCAGTCGCCGGGCATCGAAGTGGTGGACCGCCATGAAGCCGGTGGCTACCCGACCCCGGTCACCCACGCCTCGGGCACCGACGCGGTGTATGTCGGCCGCATCCGCGAGGACCTGTCGCACCCGCGCGGCCTGAACCTGTGGATCGTGTCGGACAACGTGCGCAAGGGTGCTGCCCTGAATGCCGTGCAGCTGGCCGAGCTGGTCGCCGCCGAGCAGCGCTGATCTCCGGCTATGTAGAGTCGAGCCATGCTCGACTGCTTGTCGGTACTGCCGGCCGCTGGCCGGCATTGCCCTGATCCATCGACTGAAGGAACTGCCGGCCAGCGGCCGGCACTACCTCAAGGGGCTTTCCGGTGGGTGCGGACCCCGGTCCGCACGCTTTATAGTGTCGCCCATGAATAAACGGGCCAAGGGCGCAAAGCGCCCGCTCACCTATCTGTCCGCCGCACTGCTCGCCTTGGCCAGCAGTTCGGCGCTCGCCCTGGGCTTGGGCGACATCCGGGTCCTGTCCAAACCGGGCCAGCCCCTGCTGGCCGAAATCCCGGTGGTCTCGGCGGACCCGTCCGAGCTGGAAAACCTGCGCGTGGCGCTGGCCTCACCGGTCACCTTCGAACGTGTCGGCCTGCAGCGGCCAACCGGATTGGTCAGTGAACTGCAGTTCGAACTGACCCGCGACACGCAGGGCAGGGCGGTGGTGCGCGTCACCTCGCAGGCGCCGGTGGAGACGCCGTCGCTGAGCTTCCTGATCGAAGCCGATTGGGGCCAGGGCCGCCTGGTGCGCGAGTACTCGGCGCTGGTCGATGCGCCGCCCAGTGCGTTGGCCGTGGCCGAGCCGGAGATCGTCGCACCGGCTGGCACGCTCTCCAATACCATCGTGCGCGAACCTGCGCCGGCTTCGGCAACGGTGCCAGCAGCAGAGACGCCCACCACGCCGCCACCTGCGGCGGCGCCAGCGCCGGCACGCCCGCGTGCGGCCTCCGCGCCGGTTGCTGCAGCGCCGACAGATGGCAGCATCACCGTGCAACGCGGGCAGACCCTGTCGCAGATCGCCAGTGCGGTGGCACGTGGCAACCAGGTCAGTCGCGACCGCGCGATGATCGCCCTGCTGCGTGCCAATCCCGAAGCCTTCATCCGTGGCAACGTCAACCTGCTCAAGCAGGGGGCGGTGCTGCGCATGCCAGGCAGCGATGCGCTTGCTGCGGTCGACGCAGCCGAAGCGGCGACGCTCGTGCGCGAGCATGCTGCGCAATGGCGGCAGGCGCGTACTGTGCCGCAACCCGCGGGTACCGTCGCCCCGGTCGCCAAGGCCGAAACCACGAACGCTTCTTCCCCGGCTGCGGCCAACGGGGCGCGACTTGAGATCGCTCCGGCGCTGGCGTCCGACGCCGCGCACGCGGGCACAACCACCGGCACCGCTGCCGGCAGCGAGGGTGACATGCTGGGCAACGAACAACTGCGCCAGGCGCGTGAGGACATCGCCACCCGCGATGCCGAGATCGGCGAGCTGAAGCAGCGCGTGGCCGACCTGGAGAAACTCAAGGAACAGCAGCAGTCGCTGATCGCGATGAAGGACAACGACCTGGCCGCCGCGCAGCAGCGCCTGGCGCAGGCGCCGGATGCCCGCGATGCGGCAACGCCGTGGTACTGGCTGGGGCTGCCGGTGCTGCTGCTGGCGGCGGGGGCGGCCTGGCTGCTGCGTCGTCGCAAGCCGTCGCCGCTGCCGCCGCTGCGCGAGGAAGACGATGCCGCCGGCCTGGCCGCAGCGGTGCCGGCGGGCGGGGCGCTGGATACGCTGGCCGAGCAGGCTTCGTGGTCGGCGGTAGCCGATGGCGGCCGCCACGAACCGGCGATGCCGGCCTGGGCGAGCGAGCCCGAGACACCGGCCGAAACAGCGGTCGATCCGACCACCGACCCCGTGGCGCCGCCCGAGTGGCGGGCTGACACACTGCGCGACGAAGACGTGGTCGTACTGCCCGAGGCGGTGACCGATCTGCCGCGCTGGGACGAACCCGCGATCGCCAGCGGCGAGGGTGTCGTCGTCGAGCCGGTGCAGGATGAACCGATTGCACTGGAAGCCCCGGCGGACGTGGGTGTGCCGGACTATGCGCTGCATGCCGAACAGCAGCCGCAGTTCCGTGGCGTGTTCGATCTGCCGGCGGAAACGCACGACGTCGACGCCCCGGTCGATGCCATCGATCCGGCGCCCATCGACCGCGACGGCATCGATGCCCAACATCACCTGGATGCCGCGCCGATCACCGCAGCGGCGGGCACCGACGCTGGCTGGTCGCCCCGTGCGGGCCAGGAGCGCCTGGAGCTGGCGATCGCCTATCTCGACCTGGGCGACGCGCAGACTGCGCGTACCCTGCTGCTGGAAGTCGCAGAAGGCGGCGACCTGCACAGTCAGGCACAGGCGCGCGAACTGCTGGCCCGCCTGCCGTGACCGAACCTGCTGACAAGGACCGTGCCATGAGCCGCGAGCGCCGCATCGACTACGTTGAATTCGCCTCCAGTGATCCCGCGGCCAGCCGTGCGTTCTTCGAGAAGGTGTTCGGTTGGTCGTTCGTCGACTATGGCAGCGACTACACCGCCTTCGACGATGGCCGCCTGCAGGGCGGCTTCTTCCGTGGCCAGCCGCAGCGGGCCAGCGACAGCGGTGCACCGCTGCTGGTGCTGTATGCCGACGAGCTGGCACCGGTCGAGGCGGCGGTGCGTGACGCCGGCGGCGAGATCGTGCGCGCGGTGTTCTCCTTCCCCGGCGGCAGCCGCTTCCAGTTCGTCGAGCCCGGTGGCAACGAACTGGCGGTCTGGTCCGAACGCGACCCGGCCTGAGCGCCGCCCCATCCGCAACATCGAGGTAGCACATGCGTTATGCGCTTGGCGTCGAGTACGACGGCAGCGATTTCAGGGGCTGGCAGAACCTGGGCGAGGGTGGTCCCAGCGTGCAGGCCAGCCTCGAGCAGGCCCTGTCGTCGGTGGCCGATGTGCCGCTGCAGGTGGTCTGTGCCGGTCGCACCGATGCCGGTGTGCATGGCCAATGCCAGGTTGTCCATTTCGATACCGACGTGGTGCGCGATCCGCGCGCCTGGATGCTCGGCACCACCACCCGCCTGCCGCGCTCGATCGCGGTGCGCTGGTGCGTGCCGGTGGCCGATGATTTCCATGCCCGTTTCTCGGCGCGTGCGCGCCGCTACCGCTACCGACTGCTCAACCGCGAAGTGCGGCCGGCGCTGGAGCGGCAGATCCTCAGCTGGGAGCGCCGGGCGCTGGACGAGACGCTGATGCATGCCGCCGGCCAGGCCCTGCTCGGCGAGAACGACTTCAGTGCGTTCCGTTCGGTACAGTGCCAGGCGCTGCACGCCCGGCGTGAACTGCAGTCACTGCAGGTCAGCCGCCAGGGCGAGGTGATCGAGGTCGCTGTGCAGGGCAATGCATTCCTTCATCACATGGTCCGCAATATCGTCGGATCGTTGATCCTGGTGGGCAGCGGCGAAAAACCGGTGGAATGGATCGCTGAGCTGCTGGCTGGGCGCGATCGCACCGTAGCTGGTCCCACCGCACCGCCGCAGGGCCTGGTGTTCCTTGGGCCCCTGTACCCCGACAACTGGCATCTGCCCGCCGAGGTCACGCTATGAGCCGTTCCTACTACCGTACACGCATCAAGTTCTGTGGCATGACCCGTGCCGGCGATGTCCGCCTGGCCGGTGAGCTGGGCGTGGACGCAGTGGGTTTCATCTTTGCCCGCGAGAGCAGCCGCCGGGTCGCGCCCGCCGAGGCCCGCGCGATGCGCCAGGCGATCGCGCCGATGGTCGATGTGGTGGCGCTGTTCCGCAACAACAGCAAGGAGGAAGTGCGCGAGGTGCTGCGCACGGTACGTCCGACCCTGCTGCAGTTCCATGGCGAGGAAGACGAGAGCTTCTGCCGCAGCTTCAACATGCCGTACCTGAAGGCGATTGCCATGGGGGGGCGTGAAGAGGTCAATGCCCGCACCCTGCAACTGCGCTATCCCAGCGCCGCCGGCTTCCTGTTCGACAGCCATGCTCCGGGTGGCGGTGGCGGTACCGGTGTGGCGTTCGACTGGGGTCGCATTCCGACCGGGTTGCACCGGCCGTTCCTGCTGGCCGGCGGCCTGAACGCGGAAAACGTCTATGACGCCGTGCTGGCCACGCTGCCGTGGGGCGTGGACGTCTCCAGTGGCATCGAGCTGGAGCCGGGCATCAAGGACGGTTACAAGATGCGCACCTTCGTCGAGGAAGTGCGCCGCGCGGACTGCACGGTTCTCGAGTGATTCGCGTCACTATTTGCTCTGGTCAGCGCCCGGATTTGAGCCTGCACGCATTCTTCACATAGGATGGACCCAAGCGCGCCTGCCATGAGGGCCGGCGCGGGGATCGACGGGGCGCGCTCTGCGCGTCCCGAACGGGCGACCGCCGCCCACAGCCCAGGAAGGCAAACGATGCAGGAATTCCTCACCGTCGTGTTCGGTTTCCCGACTCTGCCGTACAGCATCGTGCTGGCGGTGGCGGTGCTGTATTGGGCGCTGGCGGCGTTCGGGCTGGTCGATGACGGGTTCGGCGATGCCGGCGCCGATGGTGCGCTGCATGGCGATCATCACGACCTGCAGGGTCTGTCCGCGTTGCTGGCCCGCTGGGGCCTGGGCGGGGTGCCGCTCATGCTGGTGGTGACGCTGCTGGGCTTCTTCGCCTGGATCGTCACCTATTTCATCCATCTATTCGTGCTGCTGCCGCTGCCGGACCTGCTGCGCTGGTTGATCGGTGCGGTCGTGGCCGTGCTGGCGCCGTTGCCGGCGGTACCGGTCACCGCGCTGCTGCTGCGGCCCATCCGCCGGTTCCTGCTGCGGCTGCGGCCGGTGGCGCAGGCCTCACTGCTGGGGCGGACCGGCGTGGTCGCCTCGCCCCGGGTGGATGCCCGCAGCGGTCACGCCACTTTCGACGACGGTGGTGCCGGGCTGGTGCTGCAGGTGCGCAGCGACACCGAACTGCAGCGTGGCGAGCGCATCGTGCTGGTCGAGCACATGGCCGAACAACACTATTACCGGGTGGTCCGCGCTGATGCGGTCGCCCTCGATTTCCAGGACAACCTGCTTCCGGGCAACAAGGAGAATCACTGATGACATTGGCAACCATGGCCCCCTTCCTGATCGGCGTGGTGGTCCTGCTGGTCGGTCTGCTCGGCCTGGCCGGCCTGTTCAAGGCCTTCTACCGCAAGGTCGACCAGGGTGTGGCCCTGATCGTCAACGACATGAGTTCCACGCCCAAGGTGCACTTCACCGGTGCGCTGATCATTCCCGTGCTGTACCGCGCCGAGCTGATGCGGATCAGCCTGATCACCCTGCAGATCGACCGCCGCGGCAAGGAAGGCCTGATCTGCCGCGACAACATGCGTGCCGACATCGCCGTGGCCTTCTACCTGCGGGTGAACGAGACCCAGGCCGACGTGCTGCGCGTAGCCAAGGCGATCGGTGCCGACCGTGCGTCGGACAAGCACGCCGTCGATGAGCTGTTCAACGCCAAGTTCTCCGAAGCGCTGAAGACGGTTGGCAAGAAGTTCGACTTCACCGAACTGTTCGAGAAGCGCCAGGAGTTCCGCGACGAGATCATTGCGGTGATCGGCAACGACCTCAACGGCTATGTGCTGGAAGACGTGGCGATCGATTACCTGGAGCAGACCCCGAAGTCGCTGCTGGACCAGTTCAACATCCTCGACGCGCAGGGCATCCGCAAGATCACCGAGCTGACCGCCGCGCAGAACGTGGTGACCAACGAGCTGGAGCAGAACGAGAAGCTCGCCATCACCAAGAAGAACGTGGAAGCGCGTGAAGCGCTGCTGGCGCTGGAACGCCAGCAGGCCGAAGCCGAAGCACGCCAGAAGCGCGAGATCGAGACCATCCGCGCGCGCGAGGAGGCCGAGACCGCCAAGGTGCAGGAAGAGCAGCGCCAGCTGTCCGAGAATGCCCGCATCGAAGCACAGCAGCTGATCGAGATCCGCGACCAGAACCGCCTGCGCGAAGTGGAAGTGGCCGAGCAGAACCGCCAGCGTGCCGTGGCCATCGAGGCCGAGCGCGTGGAGCGTGCACGCCAGCTGGAGCAGGTCACCACCGACCGCGAAGTGCAGCTGCAGGGCGTGGAGCGCGACAAGGTGGTCGAGCAGGGCAAGATGGACGTGGCCAACATCACCCGCGAACGCATCTCCATCGACAAGACGGTGGCGCAGGAAGAAGAGCGCATCAAGGAGGTGCGTGAAGTCTCCGAGGCCGATCGCCAGAAGCAGGTGCTGATCCTGGAAGCCGAAGCCAAGGCGCAGGAATCGCTGGTGCGCGAGGTGAAGGAAGCGCAGGCACGCGAAACCGCCTCCAAGCACCGCGCGGTTGAACTGACCACGCTGGCCCAGGCCGAGCATGAAGCGGCTGGCAAGCAGGCCGAAGCCAAGCGCCTGCTGGCCGACGCGCTGCGTGCCGAACAGGCCGCGCCGGGCCTGGCCGAAGCGCAGGTGCGTGAGGCGTCCGCGCTGGCCATCGAGAAGGTCGGCATTGCCGAAGCGCGCGTGATCGAAGCCAAGGCCGAAGCCAGCCTGAAGCAGGGCAGCAACGAGGCCCAGGTGCTGGCGCAGACGCTGCAGGCACAGGCACAGGGCGAGGAGAAGATGGGCCTGGCCCGTGCCACCGCGACGGAGTCGCTGGGCAACGCCGAAGCCGGCGTGGTGCAGAAGAAGCTGCTGGCCGAGGCCGAGGGCCTGGTGCGCAAGTTCGAAGCCATCGCCTCGCTGAGCGACCAGGCACGTGGCCACGAAGAGTTCCGCATGATGCTGGACAACAGCCTGAAGCAGGCGCTGGCCTCGATCGAAGCCGGCAAGGAAGTCTCGCGCGAGAACGCCAACGTCATCGCCAGCGCGCTGCGTAACGCCGACATCGACCTGGTCGGTGGCGACGGCGGCATGTTCGAGAACCTGGTCAAGGCCGTCTCGCTGGGCAAGTCGATCGAAGGCTTCGCCGGCAAGAGCCCGATCGTGCAGGAGCTGATGCAGCGCTACCTGGGCGTGGCCGTGGCCGAACCGGCCCCGCGTCAGATCGCCGAGGACGCCGAAGCGGTCCCGACCGTGTCGGCCACCGTGGTCGACAGCGCCCGTTGATGCACCGGGCGATGGCCGGCCTGGCCATCGCCCGCCCGTGCCGGCCGCACGCGCGGCCGTTCGCCCGTGAGCTGGAAGCCTGCTGATGTCTGAAACCCATCCGTCCGCCGAAACCCCCGCGCCGGAGGCCGGCGGCAACACCGTCGACCAGGCCGTCGCCCAGGGCGGTGCCTACGAAGTTCTGCGCCGCCGCCTGGTCGAGCAGGGCCAGCGTCTGCAGACCCTGGCCGAGACGCTCAATCGCCAGCGCCTGGCCGAATTCGGCGACAGCCGGCTGGAAGTGGCCGGGCGCTTCCGCATCCGCAGCGAGAACAACTGCGTCGGCCGCGACATCGTGCAGGTTGGGCCGGACCGCCTGCTGTTCGGCTACAACGTGTTCATCGGGCTGAAGACCCAGACCCGCATCGAGGACGTGTTCGGCCTGTACCGGCTGGTGCAGGGCAACGACGGCTACGATGTGGCCGCGCTGGAGCTGAAGGGCAGCTTCCTCGACCAGCCCGGCTTCGTGCACGACTTCAACGAGCTGTACGCCTACTACAAGCACGCACGCCTGCTGCAGCTGATCGTGGTGGGCGACAAGCTGCTGGCTTCGTTCCAGATCGGCGAGCGCAGCAGCGACGTGCGCGTGTTTCGCTGGGCGTTGTCGCGCGACGGCGAACTGACCTATCTGGATGCGCGCGGCGAACGCGATATCGCGTTGCCGCCGCCGTTCGACTTCGAATGGACCAAGGCCACGCGCGACCTGGCGGTCAGTGGCCGCCATTCGCACCTGAACATCCTCGACACCCTGTTCGTGGAGACCACCGGCGGCGACCTCACCATCAAGGTCGAGAACAACACCGAGACCGGGCAGGGCATCTACAGCGAACCGGTGGAGGACAGCACGCAGTCGCTGGACGACGCCCAGTTCGAATTCGCCCGGGTGGGTTCGCTGGTACTGCTGAAGGTGCTGCCGTACCGCGAGACCGAGTGGCGCGGCCTGATCTACAACACGCTGACCGGCGGCATCGTGCGCAACGATGCGATCGTGCAGGCCTGCGTGCAGCTGCCTGAAGACCACGGTGTGATCTTCCCGGGTGGCTATTACCTGCAGGGCGGCGAGCACAAGGCATTCGACGCCTCGATGGCCGGCATGCAGTTCAAGCGCAGCATCCGTTCGCCGAATGGCGAGGATGTGCTGTACATCTTCTACGAGCGCGAAGGTGGGCGCTCGGCGCTGTTCGTCTACAACACCATCCAGCGTGTACTGCAGAACCCGGTGTTCGGCCATGGCTACGCCTTCATGCAGGATGGACGCATGGTGCTGTTCCATGCCGAAGGCAACGAACCGACCCGCATCCATCCGATGCAGGTCTGGCAGACCCCGTTCAGCAGTGACGAGTTCGCCGCCAGCCGGCCGCCCGGCAACACCTTCATGGGCCGCATCGGCAACGCCGAGCTGGTGCGCGGCATTTCCAACCTGTTCAACCTGGCACGCGAGATCGACGGTCAGGATGTGTCGGTGCAGCGCTACCAGCGCCTGGTGGCCGATACACGACGCTTGTTCGATGCCCACCACTGGCTGGGTGACGCGGCCTGCGATGGTGCAGAGACGCTGCTGCGGCAGATCAGCGCCACCGGCGAATCGGTGCTGGACGAATACGAGAAAGTGCAGTCGATCCGCCAGCAGTCGGCGCAGGCGATGGTCGAGGCCGAGGCCGCGCACAAGGCGTTGCTGGGACGGCTGCAGCCGCAGAACTGGAACGAGGTGCAGGCCTTCGTCGAGGCCCTCAACGCAATCACTGCACTGCGCGGACGCCTGTTGACCATCCGTGAGCTGCGCTACATCGACACCGCGCGCATCGAAGTGATGGCGGCCGAGCTGGTGGAGGCGCAGGACCGCGTCGGCGCCGCCACTGGCGAGTTCCTTGCGGACGAAGCCGCGCTGGCGCCGCTGACCACGCGCCTGCAGGCGCTGGATGAAGCGGCGCAGCAGGCACAGAGCGCCCGCCAGCTGGACGAGCAGCTGGAGGGACTGCGTGGGATGGCAGCCGACCTGGACATGCTGTCCGAGCTGATGGCCGGCCTGAAGGTGGACGATGCCACTGCCCGCACCCGCGTGGTCGAGTCGATCTCGGTGCTGTACGGCCGCCTCAACCAGGCGCGTGCGCGCGCCGACCAGCGCCGCAGGTCACTGGGGTCGGCCGAGGCCGTGGCGCAGTTCGCCGCGCAGTTCGCGCTGTTCTCGCAGTCGATCACCAGCGCGCTGGCGCTGGCCACCGACCCGGAGCGCGCCGACGAGCAGCTGTCTCGCCTGCTGGTGCAGCTGGAGGAGCTGGAGAGCCAGTTCGGCGAGCACGAGCAGTTCCTTGGCGACATCCTGAGCAAGCGCGAAGAGCTGGTTGAAGCCTTCGAGACGCACAAGCAGGCACTGCTGGATGACCGCCAGCGCAAGGCACGTTCGGTGCTGGATGCGGCCAACCGCATCCTCGATGGCCTGGCCAAGCGCACCGAACGCTTCGCCACCGCCGATGAGCTGAACGCCTTCTTCGCCGGCGATCCGCTGATCCTCAAGCTGCGTGAGCTGGCCGAACGCCTGCGCGCGTTGCATGACAACGTCAAGGCCGACGACATCGAGGCGCGGCTGAAGGGTGTGCGTGACCAGGCGGTGCGCCAGCTGCGCGATCGCAGCGATCTGTACGAAGCCGGCGGCAACGTGGTGCGGCTGGGGCCGCGCCACCGCTTCAGCGTCAACACCCAGGCACTGGACCTGACCCTGCTGCCGCGTGGTGACACGCTGGCGATCCATCTGACCGGCACCGACTTCCTGGAGACCCTGCACGATCCGGAGCTGGATGCGCTGAAGCCGTTCTGGCCGGTCACCCTGGACTCGGAATCGCCCACGCTGTATCGCGGCGAGTATCTGGCCGGCAGCCTGCTGATGGCCGCGCAGGAGGGGCGCGATGGCCTTGACCTGGCCGCGCTGCAGCACGACGTCGCCACGCCGGAAGCACTGGACCAGCGCGTGCGCGCATTCGCCGCACCGCGCTACCGCGAAGGCTACGAACGCGGCATCCATGACCATGATGCCGCGCTGATCCTGCGTGCGTTGCTGCCCTTGCAGCAGGCCGCTGGAAGCCTGCGCCATGCCCCCCGGGTGCGTGCGCTGGCGCTGCTGTTCTGGGCGGCCGAGCAGCGACGCGAGGCAGTGGCGCAGTGGCCAGCGCGGCAGGCCGGTGCCGAGGCGTTGGCACGAGTGTTCGGGTCCGACGAGGGACGCCAGGCCCTGCGTGCGGAGATGGCCGAGGCACTGTTGTCCTACGCGCAGTCCCATGCCTTGCCGTTCGACGTCGATGCCGCTGAGGCCGCAGCCGCCTACCTGGGCGAAGAACTGGCGGCGGGCGATCCGGTGTTCAGCAGCAGCCGTCATGCGGTGGCACTGCTGGAGGCATTGGCGCAGCAGCTGGAGCAGGCCGGGCAGCGCGAGGCGGTCGAACGCGCCCTGCAGCGCAGCCAGGATCCGCTGGCCACGCGCTGGGCACTGGCCGGGCAATGGCTGCGTGCACTTGCGGGTACGCCGGCGTACGCCATGCATGCCGGTTATGTTGATGAAGCGGCGGCACTGCTGCTGGTGCAGCGCCAGCTGCGCACCCGTGCCAGCGACGCCGCGTTGCGGGTAGAGGTCAACGGCCTGCTCGGTGAACACGCGCGCATCGGCAATGGCACGCTGGTGGTGTCGCTGGATGACTTCCTGACACGCCTGCAGCAGCACCTGCGTCATTTCGTGCCGGCGTTCCATGCCTATCAGGCATTGCGCCAGGGCATCATCGGCCGCGAGCGCGAGACCCTGCGTCTCTCCGAGTTCAAGGCGCGGCCGCTGTCCTCGTTCGTACGCAACA
Organism: Stenotrophomonas maltophilia; assembly: GCF_002138415.1. Taxonomy (NCBI): domain Bacteria; kingdom Pseudomonadati; phylum Pseudomonadota; class Gammaproteobacteria; order Lysobacterales; family Lysobacteraceae; genus Stenotrophomonas; species Stenotrophomonas maltophilia. Next base: position 3,217,064 of record NZ_CP015612.1, on the reverse strand, counting down.
AGCTGATCAACGATGTCTACCTGGGCGTGATCGGTGACAACCTGGCCAAGCAGATGGGCACGGTTGGCGAGAACAAGCGCAGCGACCTGATGGGCCTGCTGATGATGATTTCGCCGCCCGGCTACGGCAAGACCACGTTGATGGAATACGTGGCGCACCGCCTGGGCCTGGTCTTCATGAAGATCAACGGCCCGGCGCTGGGTCACGAGGTGCGCTCGCTGGACCCGGCACAGGCGCCCGACGCGACCTCGCGACAGGAGCTGGAAAAGCTCAATCTGGCGCTGGAAATGGGCAACAACACCATGCTGTATGTCGACGACATCCAGCACACCCATCCCGAGTTCCTGCAGAAGTTCATTTCGCTGTGCGATGGCACCCGTCGCATCGAAGGCGTGTGGCGCGGCCGCACCCGCACCTACGACATGCGCGGCAAGAAGTTCTGCGTGGTGATGGCCGGCAACCCGTATACCGAGTCCGGCGAGGTGTTCAAGATTCCGGACATGCTGGCCAACCGTGCCGACATCTACAACCTCGGTGATGTGCTCGGTGGCATGGAGGCTGCTTTCACGCTCAGCTACATCGAGAACAGCCTGACCTCCAACCCGGTGCTGGCGCCGCTGGCCACGCGTGACATGGCCGATCTGTACGTGCTGGTCGAGCGTGCGATGGGCAAGGAGGTCTCGACCAATGGCCTCAGCCATGCCTACAGCAGTGCCGAGATCAACGAGATCACCGCCACCCTGCAGCGCATGCTGCGCGTGCGCGACGTGGTCTACCGGGTCAACCAGCAGTACATCGCCAGTGCCGCGCAGGATGACCGCTACCGCACCGAACCGCCGTTCCGGCTGCAGGGCAGCTACCGCAACATGAACAAGCTGGCCGAGAAGATCTCGCCGGTGATGAACGAGGACGAGCTGCAGCAGCTGATCTCCGACCACTATCTGGGCGAGGCGCAGCTGCTCACCACCGGCGCCGAAGAGAATCTGCTGAAGCTGGCCGAACTGCGCGGCGTACTGGATGACACGCAGGCGCAGCGCTGGGCACAGATCAAGCGCGACTTCCTGCGCAACAAGGCCATGGGGGCTGACGACAGCGATGTCGGCGGGCGCGTGGTCGCGCAGCTGGCAGACATCGCCAGCGCGTTGCAGTTGCCACCGCCAACGCCGGAGACGGCCCCCGCTGCCGTCGCCGACCCTGCGCCGTGGCCGGCCTTGCTCGAGGCCCTGCAGCGACTCTCCGAAGCACGCCCTGCACCCGCCGCGTCGGTGCCGGTCGCGGCGGCACCCAGTGTGCCGGCCACGGTCCTGGCCGAAGATCTGCAGGCAGGCCTGGCGCCGCTGGTGGAACTGCTTGCGGCATCACAGGCGCAGCAGGCACAGGTGTCGCAGACCCTGGCTGCGTTCGCCGGCTGGGCACGGCAGCAGGTCGAGCGCGGCGGGCCGAGTGCCGTGGTTGCGCAGCGTGCGCGCGTGCGCCGTGCCGCGACGCCGGAGGAGCGCGCACTGGATGAGGCCCTGATGCGCCACTTCTACGGCGAGTCGTTGCCGCCGGACGACAGTGAGGACATTCCGGCAACGACACCGAAGCCGCCGCCGCTGCCGTGACCACGCAGGCGCCACTGCCGCCACCGAGCTTGCCGGACACGGCCGATGTTGCCGTGCTGGCCGACTATGGTGCGCCGTTGCTGCAGGCGCTGACGCGGCGCGAAACACCATTGCTGCCGGGCGCGGGCGAAGGCCTGGTGGCCGCACTGGCACGCATCGCGCTGGCGCTGCAGGCCAGTAACCCGGCGCAGATCCGGCAGCAGGAGAGCTGGTGGGGCCGCCTGCTGGGGCGCGATGTCGATCGCGAGGCGGAAGGGCGTGCGCTGCAGTCGCAGCTGGGCGTGCTGGCCCTGCAGGCGCGCGAGCAGGCCCAGCACCTGCAGCAGCACCTGCAGCTGCGAGCCATGGCCATTGCCGGACATTCAGCGGCGGCCGCAGCGCTGGACGACTGGGTCGGGCTGGCTGCCGCGCGGCTGGCGTCGCTGGATATCGCCGGCCAGGCCGCGCTGTCGCAACGGCTCGATCATCTGCGCCGGCTGGCCTCGCTGCGCCGTCTCGAGGCCGGCCAGTGGCAGCTGCTGCAGGACCAGGACAACGTGCTGCTGCAACGTTTCGCGCGCATCCATGACGTCCTGCTGCCGGCCTGGCGGCAGGCCGCCGTGGCGGGCCAGGCCGCGGCCGGTGCCACACTGGCGGCGAAGGCCGCCATGCTGCACGCACAGATCGATGACGAGGTCGCGGCGGCTCAGGCTAGACTGCCTTGAGCCGGCCGCCGCTGCCGCTTACCCAACTGCAAGGAGACTGCCCGATGACCCAGGACAGCCAGACCCCCGGTGCCCTTGTGCCCGGCACGACCACCGCCGCTCCGCTCGATGAAGGCGCACTGCAGGCGCTTGGCCTGGTCCGCGAGGATCTGCCGCGCATCGCCGAGATCCGTCTGGAGCTGGATGACCTGCGCCCGGGCAACCTGCAGGTGTTCGGTCGCGAAGCGGCCACGCGCACCGCAGCGTTCTCCAGCCAGTTGCTCGACCAGGTGCGCAATCGTGACCTGGATGCCAGTGGCGAGAAGCTCGGCGAAGTGGTGCGCATCGCGCGCAGCCTGAAGCTGGACGGCTTCGCCCAGCGGTCGAAGGTGCCGGTGATCGGTGGCCTGATCGACCGCCTGCGCGTATCCAAGGGCGAGCTGGTGCAGAAGTTCAGCGACACCAACGCGCAGATCGAGCAGCTGCTGGGCGATGTCGGTGTGCAGCAGGCGTTGATGGGCAAGCGCGTGGGCGAGTTCGACCGCATGCATGACATCGTCCGCGAAGAACGCCATGCACTGGGCCTGTATGCCGCCGCCGGCAAGCAGCGCCTGGCCGAACTGCAGGCCGAGCAGCAGGCCGGGCAGGGCAGTGAGGATCCGCAGCAGCGCATCCGCCAGGGCGAAGTCGACAACGCGATCCGTCTGATCGAAAAGCGCGTGTCCGACCTGCAGCTGATGCAGCATGCGGCCGATCAGTCGCTGCCGATGATCCGCCTGATCCAGGCCAACGCGCTGCAGCTGATCGAGAAGTTCAACACGGTGCGCGAGATCACCATCCCGTCGTGGAAGCGCCAGTTCGCCATCCAGCTTTCGCTGGGTGAGCAGAAGGCCGCGGTCGAGTTGTCCACCGCCATCGACGATGCCACCAACGAGCTGATGCGCCGCAATGCCGATCTGCTGCGCCAGGCCTCGGTGGATACCGCGCGCAGCAACCAGCGCGGCGTGATCGACGTGGCCACGCTGCGCCACGTGCACGACCAGTTGATCGCCACGGTCGAGGAAGTGCGCAGCATCCATCGCGAAGGCATGCAGCAGCGGCAGCAGGCCGAAGTCGAGCTGTCGCGCCTGCGCGAAGACCTGCAGCAGCGCCTGGCCACCCCGACCGCCAGCTGAAAAAAGGGGACGGAGGGGATTAAGTCGTTTGTGCCACTTGCGACTTAATCCCCTCCGTCCCCTTTTGTTGTCAGCGCAGTTGCTGGCCCAGCCAGTCGGCCAGCGCATCCACGCGCCCATCTGCCGGGCCATCCGGCCGCGCCAGCACCCAGAAGCCGCCGGTGGCGGTAAATCCCCACGGTGCGACCAGCCGGCCTGCGGCCAGGTCCTCGGCCACCAGCGGCTCTGGCGCGATCGCCGGGCCCAGCCCGGCCACTGCGGCTTCCAACAAGTAGTACAGGTGCTCAAAGGCGATGCCCAGCTGCAGCTTCGACACGTCCAGATCGTGCGCTTGCGCCCACGCCGGCCACGCCTGTGGCCGTGAGCTGGTGTGCAGCAGCGTCTCCTGCAGCAGCGCCGAGGGCGGTACATGCCGCAGGCGCTGCGCGGCCGGATGCGAGGGGGCCACCACCACGCCGACCCGTTCCGGCGCCAGCTCACGCACCTGCCAGCCCCGGGGCCAGGGCCCCTGCGCCAGCAGCAGCACCGCATCCAGTGCTGCCTGCGCTTCGGTGAAACTGCCATCCAGCGCCGACCACTGCAGGCGCACGCCGGGCAGGGCGGCCTGCAGCGCAGGCAGGCGCGGGATCATCCAGCGCGCCAGCACGCTGCCGCTGCAACCCAGTACCAGCGCCGGGGCTGCCGCCGGCCGCCGCAGTTCTCGCACGCAGTCTTCGATGCCGCCGAAGGCTTCGCTGCACGCTGCCTGCAGGCGCGTACCCGCAGCGGTCAGGCGCAGCCCGCGACCGGCACGCTGGAACAGTGCCAGGCCCAGATGATCTTCCAGCAGCTTCAGTTGCCGGCTGACCGCGCCATGGGTGACGTGCAGATCCTGTGCGGCGCGACCCACGCCGCCAAGGCGGGCAGTGGCCTCGAACGCGCGCAGTGCATTGAGCGGCGGAAGCAGGGAACGGCTCATGTGAGATTTCCTGACGATATGCGCCAGATAATATCCATTTTCCGGTCACGACCCGTGCGCTAGAGTATCCACCTGTCTGAACCACCGGTCGTATCCATGTCTGCCTCCCCCATTGCCGACTACCACGCTTTCCCGGATGCCCAGGGCCACTTCGGCCGCTACGGCGGCAGTTTCGTTGCCGAAACCCTGGTCGGCCCGCTGCAGGAACTGGCCCAGGCCTATGACCAGGCCCGCCAGGACCCCGAATTCCAGGCGGCCTATGACCGCGACCTGGCCCATTACGTGGGCCGGCCGAGCCCGATCTATCACGCCCAGCGCCTGAGCGATCACGTCGGCGGCGCGCAGATCCTGCTCAAGCGCGAGGACCTGAACCACACCGGCGCGCACAAGATCAACAACACCATCGGCCAGGCGCTGCTGGCCGCGCGCATGGGCAAGAAGCGCATCATCGCCGAGACCGGTGCCGGCCAGCATGGCGTGGCCAGTGCCACGGTTGCTGCGCGCCTGGGCCTGGAATGCGTGGTGTACATGGGTGCCACCGACATCGAGCGGCAGAAGATCAACGTCTACCGCATGAAGCTGCTGGGCGCGACGGTGGTACCGGTCACTTCCGGCTCGGCCACCCTGAAGGACGCGCTCAACGAAGCGATGCGCGACTGGGTGACCAACGTGCAGGACACCTTCTACATCATCGGCACCGTGGCTGGACCGGATCCGTACCCGCGCATGGTGCGTGACTTCAATGCCATCGTCGGCCGCGAAGCGCGTGAGCAGATGCTGGCCGAGTACGGGCGCCTGCCGGATGCGATCACCGCCTGCGTCGGCGGCGGCAGCAACGCCATCGGCCTGTTCCATGCCTTCCTCAACGATCGTCAGGTCGAGATCGTCGGCGCCGAAGCTGCCGGTGATGGCATCAGCACCGGGCGCCATGCCGCCTCGATCGCGGCGGGTCGCCCCGGCGTGCTGCACGGCAACCGCACCTATGTGCTGTGCGATGACGACGGCCAGATCATCGAGACCCATTCGGTGTCGGCCGGCCTGGACTATCCGGGCGTCGGCCCTGAGCACGCGTTCCTGGCCGATACCGGCCGCGCGCGCTACCTCGGCATCACCGATGAAGAAGCGCTGCAGGCCTTCCACCTGCTGGCGCACACCGAAGGCATCCTGCCGGCACTGGAGTCCAGCCATGCGCTGGCGCAGGCGATCAAGCTGGCGCGCGGTCGTCCGCGTGACCAGATCGTCCTCTGCAATCTGTCCGGCCGTGGCGACAAGGACGTGCACACCATCGCCGCGCGCGAAGGGCTGGTGCTGTGAGCGCGCTGCTGCGGAACAGTGGCGCGCTGCTGATGGCGCTGGGGTTGGCCGCGTGCCAGCCGCCGGAGCCGCCGGTGCTGGCACCGGCCGCCAAGGCCAACACGCAGCCTGTGCAGCACGCGGCCAACGATGATCTCGACCCGATGGCGCGTACGCCCATTGTCGATGCCCCCTCCGAAGAAGGGACGAGCGGCGATGACGCGCCCGCGGTGGCTTCGGTGGCGCTGGATCATGCTGGTGACGTGCTGGTTGGCCAGCACATGAGTGACCTGAAGGCACTGGGTCCCTGGAAGGCGCAGGGCGCGAAGGAATTCTTCGAAGGCGACTGCGAGTACTACGACGGCAAGGGGCTGCCGCCGGGCGTGTCGATGATGACCGACGACGACCGCGTGGTCCGTTTTGATCTGAAGCCGGGCGACGAGCCGGAACTGCCGGTTGAACAGCCGGGACCGTTCGGCCTGCGCATCGGCATGACCCGTGCCCAGGCCATGGCCCAGTTCCCGAAACCGCCGGTGTCCAGCCCGCATGCCTACGACGGTGACCAGGGCGAGTACCTCACCTGGCAGGACCCGGGTTCGGACCTGGGCATCCGCCTGGAACTGTTTGAAGGGAAGGTCACCCGGATGTACTGGGGGACCAGCGATGCGATTGAACTGATTGAAGGATGTGCCTGAGATGTCTGTATCCCGACTCGATGCTTGTTTCCAGCGCCTGCGCGAGCAGCAGCGCAAGGCGCTGATTCCCTTCATCACTGCCGGTGATCCCTCGCTGGAGGCCACGGTGCCGGTCATGCACGCACTGGTCGATGCCGGCGCCGACGTGATCGAACTGGGCGTGCCGTTCTCCGACCCGATGGCCGATGGCCCGACCATCCAGCGCAGCTCCGAGCGCGCGCTGGCGCGCGGTGCTGGCAGCCGCTACGTGCTGCAGGCCGTGGCGCAGTTCCGCGAGCGCGATGCGCAGACCCCGGTGGTACTGATGGGCTACCTGAACCCGGTGGAGATCCATGGCTACGCGGCCTTCGCCAAGGCCGCCGTGGACGCCGGCGTGGACGGCGTGCTGCTGGTCGACCTGCCGCCGGAAGAAGCGGGCGAGGCCCAGCAGGCGTTCGACGCAGCCGGCCTGGCGCTGGTCCTGCTGGCGTCGCCGACCACCAGCGAGGCGCGCGCCGACAAGCTGCTGGCGTTGGCCCGCGGCTATCTCTACTACGTCAGCTTTGCCGGTGTCACCGGCGCGTCCGAGCGCCTGGACAGCGATGCCGCCAGTGCCCGCCTGCAGGCGTTGCGCGCGCGTGCGTCGGTGCCGGTGGTGGCGGGCTTCGGCATCAAGGATGCCGACAGCGCCGCGGCGATGGCCCGCCAGGCCGACGGCGTGGTGGTGGGCAGTGCGCTGGTGGCGGTGCTGGCCGAAGCGGACTCGGCTGAAGAGGCCGCGCAGCGCGCTCGAACCTTCCTGGCCCCGCTGCGGCAGGCGCTGGACGCGTAACAGGACTGCCGGCCGCTGGCCGGCATCCTCCATACCCGCCTGCGCACAGGGCTGCCGGCCAGCGGCCGGCACTACCCATCGGTCTGTACATAAGGGTTGCCGGGCAGCGGCTGGCACTTCCCCGCGCTAAACGTACGTCCCAGCATGGTTTTTTCCGGTGGCCCACAGGCCGGCAAGGGGGTGCACGGGCAGGGAAAGCGGAGCTAGACTGTCCGCCTTTGCGGCCCCTGGGCCGCCCTGAACGGAAGTGTCCTCCCGCATGAGTTGGCTCAGCAAGTTGATGCCGTCCGGCATCCGCACCGACAACACCCCCAGCAAGAAGCGCAGTGTCCCCGAGGGCCTGTGGGAAAAGTGCAGCAACTGCGGCAGCGCGTTGTACCGTCCGGAACTGGAAGAGAACCTGGAAGTCTGCCCGAAGTGCGGCCATCACATGGCGATCCGCGCGCGTGCGCGCCTGGCCGCCCTGTTCGATGCCGACAGCACCACAGAGATCGGTGCGCGCCTGGGTCCGACCGACCTGCTCAAGTTCAAGGACCAGAAGAAGTACAGCGAGCGCATCAAGATCGCGCAGAAGAACACCGGCGAATATGACGCGCTGATCGCCATGCGCGGCCTGCTCAAGGGCCGTGCGCTGGTCGCCTCGTCGTTCGATTTCGCCTTCATGGGCGGCTCGATGGGCTCGGTGGTCGGCGAGCGTTTCGCACTGGCCGCGGAAACCGCGGTCGAGATCGGTGCGCCCTACGTCTGCTTCTCGCAGAGCGGCGGCGCGCGCATGCAGGAAGGCCTGTTCTCGCTGATGCAGATGGCCAAGACCTCGGCCGCGCTGGGCAAGCTTCGTGAAGCCGGCCTGCCGTACATCTCGGTGCTGACCCATCCGACCACCGGCGGCGTGTCGGCCTCGTTCGCGATGCTGGGCGATATCAACATCGCCGAACCGCAGGCGCTGATCGGCTTCGCCGGCCCGCGCGTGATCGAGCAGACCGTGCGCGAGAAGCTGCCGGAAGGCTTCCAGCGCTCGGAGTTCCTGCTGGAGCACGGTGCCATCGACCAGATCTGCGACCGCCGCGAAATGCGCGACCGCCTGTCCGATCTGCTGGCGATGCTGGGCCGTCAGCCGGCGCCGGAGGTGGCTTGATGGGAGGCCGCAAGTACTTCGGTACTGATGGCATCCGTGGACGGGTCGGCCAGGGCGTGATCTCGGCCGACTTCGTGCTGCGCCTGGGCAACGCCCTGGGCCGTGTCCTGGTTGCCCAGCGCGGCCAGGACGGGCGCCGGCCGATCGTGGTGATCGGCAAGGACACCCGCATTTCCGGTTACATGTTCGAGGCCGCACTGGAAGCCGGCCTGGTCGCCGCCGGCGCCGACGTGCAGCTGCTGGGACCGATGCCGACCCCGGCGGTGGCGTTCCTGACTCGCACGCTGGGCGTGGATGCCGGCATCGTCATCAGTGCCTCGCACAACCCGCATTACGACAACGGCATCAAGTTCTTCTCCGCCCAGGGCGAGAAGCTCGACGATGCCACCGAGCTGGCCCTGGAAGCGGCGTTGGACATTCCGTTCACCACCGCTGAATCGGAGAAGCTGGGCAAGGCATCGCGCGCGCGCGAAGCGGTTGGGCGCTACATCGAGTTCTGCAAGGCCAGCGTGCCGCGCGCGTTCGACCTGCGTGGCGTGCGCCTGGTACTGGATTGCGCGCACGGCGCCACCTACCAGATCGCACCGTTGCTGTTCCGCGAACTGGGTGCCGAAGTGATCGGCATCGGGGCCGAGCCCAATGGCGTCAACATCAACGCCGGTGTGGGCTCCACCCATATCGACAACCTGGCGGCCAAGGTCCGCGAGACCCGCGCCGATCTCGGCATCGCGTTCGATGGTGATGGCGACCGTGTGCTGATGGCAGACGATCAGGGCAACCCGGTCGATGGTGACGATCTGCTGTACATCCTGGCCCGCGCATGGAAGGACGAAGGCCGCCTGCGCGGCCCGGTGGTCGGCACGCTGATGAGCAACTACGGCGTTGAGAAGGCATTTGCCGACCTGCAGATTCCGTTCGTGCGCAGCAATGTCGGTGACCGTTACGTGCACCAGGCATTGGTCGAAGGCGGTGGTGTGCTCGGTGGTGAAGCTTCAGGCCATCTGCTGTGCCTGGACCGGGCCACCACCGGCGATGGCATTGTCAGCGCCCTGCAGGTGCTGGTGGCGCTGCGCAACAGTGGGCAGACCCTGCGGCAGGCACTGAAGGGCCTGGTGCGGGTGCCGCAGAAGACCGTCAACGTGCGGCTGGGCAATGTCTCGGCCAAGGCCACGGTGCAGGCCGACAGCGTGCAGGCCGCGCTGGCCGTCGCGCAGCAATCGGTTGCGGGTCGTGGTCGTGCGTTCCTGCGCCCGTCCGGTACCGAGCCTGTGGTGCGGGTTACGGTCGAGGCCGATGACGCAACGCTGATGCAGGAGACGCTGGACCGCCTGTCCGCTGCGGTGCGCGACGCCGCGGCCTGAGCCCGGCGACGGTACAACCTGGCACCCCGACATGGCCGCTTCTGCGGCCATGTCGCTTTCAAGCGCCACTGGCTGAACCGATCGCGACCTGCGATCACGTTCAGCTGCTGCTGTGCGCTTTGTGACGCGCTTTGAACGATGTGCGGCGTATCCCCGGCATCAGGATCCCTGCATCGACGCACGCCATGCGCAGGTGGGGACCCGGTCGGAGCGGACCACGCTCCATCCTTCTTCCTTCGTTGCAAGGACCATGACCATGAACACCTCACTGCGCTACGGCCGCCGCCTGCTGGCAGGGGCGCTGCTGGTGCTGCCGCTGCTGGGCGGTGTCTCCACTGCCAGCGCCGAACGCCGGCCCGAAGGAGGGCCGCACATGTCCGCGCCACGCGAAGAGCCCCTGCGGGCGCCGTGGGGCTACACGCGGATGGAACGGCCACGAGAGCTGGGCAATGCACGCCCGGCGTTCCGCGAAGACTACCGGCACAACTTCCGCGCCGACCATGCCTTCCGCATCGGCCCGTACCATCCGCCGGTCGGCTACGCCTACCAGCGTTGGCATTACGGTCAGATCCTGCCGCGCCCCTACTGGGTCGGCGACTATATCCTCAACGACTTCTGGCTGTTCGGCCTGGACATGCCGCCGATAGGCTTTGAATGGGTGCGCTATGGGCCCGATGCGCTGCTGATCAACACGGGCAACGGCGAGATCGTGCAGGTCGTCTACGGGCGATTCTTCTGACTGACAGAACCTGCCTGCGTCATGGCACAGGCAGGTGCGGTGTTTCGTTCACGGGCGTGTTGGTGGCGCTTGGGTCGGCATTTCCCGCTGCCACTTCCATGTATCACGACACATGTCGGCCAGCGTGTGACGGGCCTTCCAGCCCAGCTCGCGCAGCGCCAGCGAGGCGTCGGCAAAGCTGACCGCGATGTCGCCATTGCGGCGCGGGACGATGCGGAACGGGATCCGTATCCCGGTGGTGTGCTCGAAGGCCTGGATCAGTTCCAGCACGCTGTGGCCCTGGCCGGTGCCGAGGTTGAGCGTGATGCTGCGCCGCTGATCGTGCAGGAACTGCAGGGCCAGCACATGGGCATTGGCAACGTCCTGCACATGGATGTAGTCGCGTACGCCGGTGCCGTCACGGGTCGGGTAGTCATCACCGAAGACCTGGACTTCCGGCAGCAGCCCTGCGGCAACCTGCGCGATGTAGGGCATCAGGTTGCTCGGCGTGCCGTGCGGCAGCTCACCGATCAATGCCGTGTCATGCGCACCGACCGGGTTGAAGTAGCGCAGCGTCGCCACGTGCAGGCCCTGGTCCGTCGCGGTCAGGTCTGCAAGCAGCTGCTCCACCACCAGCTTGGTGCGGCCGTAGGGCGTCATTGCACAGGTTGAAGCAGACTCGGCAACCGGGCAGTGTTCCTGGTTGCCGTACACGGTGGCGGAAGAGCTGAAGACCAGCAGCGTCACGCCGGCATCCTGCATCGCACCGAGCAGCGCAATCGTGCCGTTGATGTTGCTGTCGAAGTACTGCAGGGGCACCTTCTGCGATTCGCCCACGGATTTGAGCGCCGCGAAGTGCAGCACCGCATCGATCGCATGCTGCTGCATCAGGGTGGCCATGCGCGGTCGATCACGGATGTCAGCCTGCACGAACACCGGTGCGGTGCCGGTGATCCGTCCAATGCGCTCGACGACACCGGCGTCGCTGTTGCACAGCGAATCCACGATGACCACGTCGTGCCCCTGCTGCTGCAGCTCGACGCATGCATGCGAGCCGATATAGCCAGCGCCGCCGGTCACCAGTACGTTCATTGCCTTCACTGTTCCTTGGAATCCATTCAAGAATCGGGTACTGCCAATCGCGGGGATGGGCGCCTTCGCGCCGTTTACGGGCCCGGCACCATCTTCTTCTGCCGGGCCTTGAAGCCGTTGAAAATCGGTGCGATCAGCGGGTTGTAGCTCCACGCGATGCGTTTGCGCAGCCAGCTGGCCGGGCGGTTGCGGATCGCGAAGCGGTAGATGCGTTCCGGATCCCCACCGACTACGTTGCGGCCGAACGGATGGGTGGTATGCAGGTAGCGGAAGCCCTGTTCGCGCGCTACTTCGATGTAGTCATCGTCGAAGTCGCCATAGGGCCAGCACAGGGTGTCGGAGACTTCGCCGAGCTTCTCCAGCAGCGTCTGCCTGGCCATCGCCAGGTCGCCGCTGATGCCTTCCCGGCGCTGTGCACGGTCCAGGTCGTCACGCTTCAGCCAACGGGTGTGGCTATGGGTATGGCAGTGGACCTCGAAGGTGCCGGCTTCGATCGCCGCGCGTGCTTCGCTCCAGCGCATCATCACTTCGTCGCTGCGGCCCTGCTTGTAGATCAGGTCTTCGCAGGCACGGTGCTCCGGCGTAACCGGCAGCTCGGCGCCTTCGATGCCGGCGTGCGGGCGCATCGGGCCTTCGTGCATCCAACCGGTAACCACGAACACCACCGCATGCATGCCGTACTTCTGCAGGATCGGATGGGCGTAGACCCAGTTGTCCAGGTAACCGTCATCGAACGTGATCACGATCGATTTGCGCGGTACCGGCTTGCCGGCAAGGAAGTCGGCGTACTGGTCCAGCGTCAGCGATGTCCAGCCGGTACGTGCGAGCCAGGCGATCTGGCTCTCGAAGTTCTCAGGGGAGACGGTGATCATGCCCGGAGAGTTGCTGACATGGTGGTGCATCAGCACCGGTACGGTTCTGGCATTAGCCATGACCCAGCTCCTTCAACCATTGGAGGTAATAATTTTCGGTGGCCTCGCCATGACCGGCCGCGCTGAACCGCGGGGTGCTGCGGATCCAGTCCCAACCGGCACGGCCCATCTGCCGCCGACGTTCCGGATCGTCCACCAGCAGGCGCAACGCGCCGGTGAGGGCGGCGTCATCGCCCAGCCGGGTGAGGATGGCATTGCTGCCTTCCACCAGCATTTCAGGCACGCCGCCAACGCGGTGCGAGACAATTGGCAGCGCCGCCTGCGCGGCTTCGAGGAAGACCGTGCCCGAAGCTTCCTTGTGGGTGGCCAGGGCGAAGATGTCGAAACCGGCCATCAGCCGGTGGGCATCGCTGCGGAAGCCGAGCAGATGCACCTGCTGCTCCAGGCCGAGTTCGCTGCGCAGGGCCTGGAGGCGGCCCATCACCGGCTCGCCGTCGCCAACCACGGCCAGGTGCAGGTCGGGGTTGGCCTTGCACAATGGTGCAATGGCATGCAGCAGTTCGGCATGGCCCTTGGGTTCGCGCAGCACGGCCACGCAGCCAACCACGATATCGCGCTCGGCGAAGCCGAGTTCGGCACGCACCTGCGCACGGGTGTCCTGCAGTCTTGTCCAGGGATCGCCCTGCGCGGCGGCGTCCCAGCGTGGCGGCGTTGCCATGGGCGGCACGATCCCGATGCGATCCGCAGCGATGCCACGGTCGATCAGCAGTCGCTTGACGAAGTCGCTGACGGTGATGATCCGGTGCGGCAGACCGGTATAGGTGAGCAGCGAGTTGACCGGGCTCATCAGGTGGCGTGAGCGCACCACCAGCGGCGTACCGCCCAGGCGTGCGCCGGCGGCCGCGATCAGCGCGTCACGGCGGCTGGTGGTGTTGACCACGTCGTAGCGCTCGCGGCGCACCAGGCGCGATACCGACCAGATGCCGCGCAGCAACCGGGCCATGCCCCCCATGCGCAGGGTGTGTACGGTGAAACCATCATCACGTGCCAACTGGGCCAGGCGCGCGTCGGGCTGGCACAGCAGCGATACCTCGTGGCCACGCGCACGCATCACCTGCATGTGGCGGAAGATGTAGATCTCCTGGCCACCCATGCCCCTGGCGGCTTCGGTGTGCAGGATGCGCAGTGCGCGTTTCATGGAAACCATCCTCTGTGGTCAGCGGTTGCGGAAGCGGGTCAGCGCTTCCCATGCGGTACGGACGGCAGCGGCATCCGGGGCCTGCTGCGGCAGTGGGCGATAGTGCAGGTCCAGCGAGGTCGCATTGCCGAACTTGTCGAACACGTAGATGGCGTTGCCGTGGCGGACGGCGCGTTGCGACCAGCTTTCCACCACAAGCGCGCGCTCGCCCGCGGGTTCGGCCAGCAGGTCCTGGCCGGTACTGAAATCGGTCAGCGCGTTCTCGCAGCCCAGCGCGTGGCGCATCAGGGTAGGCACCCAGTCCTCGTGCGAACTGACGCGCGTTTCATGGGCATTGCCCTTGCCAGGCCAGTGCAGCACGAACGGCACCTGCAGCTGGTAGTCGGAAAAGTTGCCGTTGTGACCCCAGTAGTTCAGCTTGAGGTCGTTGAATTCCTCGGCATGGTCGCCGGTGACCAGCACGATCGTGTCCTGGTCCAGGCCCTGCGCGCGCAGGTCGTCCAGCAGCGTGCCGACCAGGCTGTCGGCGTAGTGCACGGCGGTCCGATACCTGTTCAGTTCGGGGGTTGGGTCGTGGTCCGGGCCGAACTTCAGGAAGTCGATTTCACTGGCCATTGGCGTCGCCAGCGGCGGGTAGCCCGGGGGCATGTGGTAGGGCGCATGGGTGGAATCGAGGAAGACGAAGCCGAACCACGGCCTGTGCGCGGCCTGGCTGGTCAGGATGTCCTTCCGCAGCGCGTCGACGATGCTGCGGTCGCGTCCTTCAGAGCCCAGCTGGGAAGGCCCCTGGTGCAACTGCTCGCGGACGTCCGCGAACGCAGTGCGGTCGAATTCGGGGCTGTACATCGGTGCACTGCCGTACAGATGCAGGTCGTAACCCTGCTGGCCCAGCACCTTGAACAGCTGCGAGCCGCGCTGCTCGTCGAGCATGCTTGGCCAGTAGCCGCCCGGAAGGCCGTAGAGCAGGCCGAACAGGCCATAGCGGGTGGCATTGCCAGTGCTGAAGTGGCGGTCGAAGACGCGCGCGGACTGCGCCAGTGCCGAGGTATTCGGCATGATCTGCGGGGTGAGGGCGTCGTGGCGCAGTGATTCCAGCACCACCATCAGCACGTTGGGCCGTTGCGGACTCTGGCAGCGCAGCGGCTGCAGCGGATACAGCAGCTGCGCATGGCGCGGATCGGGCAGGCCGACCTGCTGCTCGCTGACCACGCCCAGCTTGCGCATGAAGCTCTTGGCGGTGATCGGCTGTGCCCAGGGCAGGTAGTTCCACTGGGCGATCACGTCACGGTCGCCGCGCGCGTCGTAGTAGGCGGTGGCCACCTGGCCGCCGGCCATCAGCAGGACGACCGCCGTCCAGGCCTGCAGCACCCGGCGCCGGCGCGGCGCGGCAGGCAGCAGTTTCCAGCAGGCCCAGGCCAGGATGCCTTCGGCAGTGAAGATCGCCGTGACCAGCAGGCCGACCTGCGCCCAGGTCTTCCACGACAGCGCGACCTGGTCCTGCAGTGCGCCGCCGAACACCATGTTCACGACCATGGCATTGAGGTGGAAGCGATAGAGGGTGAAGACCTTGGCATCGACCAGCAGCAGGCAGAGCCACAGGCCCTGCAGCAACACTGCGCTGATGCTCAGCGTGCGCGCACTGCGCTGCCACAGGCCCAGCAGCAGCGGCAGCACACCGGCCAGTGCACCGAAGGCGAGCAGGTGGCCGGGCAGGGCGACTGCCAGATAGGCCAGGCCCTGGTTGCCGCCCGGGTTGTCACGCAGCGGCACGTTGCCGAGGGTGATCATCGTCGCCAGAAATGCATTGCCCATGACGAACAGCGACCACCATGCGAGCCTGCGCCAGCGGCGGGCAGGGCCTGCGGGGGAGGTGGCGATGGGGTCTGGAGCTATGGGCATGGTGCAGGCGGGGTGAGATGGCGCGGAAGGACGGCGCGCCAGCAACGTAAGGATTCGTTAAATGTACGCGGGTCGCGCATTGTATCGGTTTGTTTCCTTGTATCGAGTCGCGTTCGCCGGGCGATCTGTCACAATGTTCAGGCGGGCCATGAATGCGCTGGCCCCCCAGACCCAACGACAAGCCAGGAACCGCTGTGAGCCAGATCCCCACCCTCGACATCACCCGTTTCGACAGCGACCGCGAGGCCTTCGTGGCCGAGCTGGGCGCGGCCTACCGCCAATGGGGATTCGCGGGCATCCGCAACCATGGCATCCCGCAGGCCGACATCGACGCGGCCTACGATGCCTTCAAGGCCTTCTTCGCCCTGCCGGAAGAGGTCAAGCGCAAGTACCACGTGGCCGGCAGCGGCGGTGCCCGCGGCTACACCCCGTTCGGGGTGGAAACCGCCAAGGGCTCCAAGCATTTCGACCTGAAGGAGTTTTGGCACATCGGCCGTGAAATCGCTGATGACTCCAAGTACCGCGACGTGATGGCGCCGAACCTGTGGCCGACCGAGGTCGAGGGCTTCCGTGAGCGCGGTTACGGCCTGTACCAGGCGCTGGACAACCTGGGTTCGCGCGTGCTGTCGGCGCTGGCCCTGCACATCGGCCTGCCGCAGGACTTCTTCGCCGACAAGACCAACTTCGGCAACTCGATCCTGCGCCCGATCCACTATCCGCCGATCACCACCGACGACATCCCGAACGTGCGTGCCGGTGCCCATGGCGACATCAACTTCATCACCCTGCTGGTCGGCGCCAGTGCCGCAGGCCTGGAAGTGCAGTCGCATGACGGCGAGTGGGTGCCATTTACGTCAGATGCGGACACGATCGTGGTCAACATCGGCGACATGCTGCAGCGCCTGACCAACCACGTGTATCCGTCGACGATCCACCGCGTGGTCAACCCCCCGGGTGACCTGGCCCGCCAGCCGCGCTACTCGGTGCCGTTCTTCCTGCACCCGAACCCGGACTTCCTGATCGATGTGCTGCCGTCGTGCATCACCCCGGAGAACCCGAGCCGGTACCCGGAGGCGATCACGGCCCACGGCTTCCTCGAGGAACGCCTGCGCGAGATCAAGCTGAAGTAATGAGAAGTGAAGGCCGCCGAAAGGCGGCCTTTCTCTTTGCAGGGCTGCGCCCTGCACCCGCAGAGGCCAAAGCCAAAGCGGCTCTGGGTTTCTGCTGGTTGTGCGGGGCGGTGTGGGTTGGCAGGACACGCCGTAAACCCATCCCTGGGGGCTCGATGGCGCCATCCATGGCGCCAACGGTCCTGCCAACCCACACCGCCCCACCCCCGTCAGTTTCCCGGTGACGGTGAGTACCGGCGGCTTCTGGTAGGTGTCGACCTTGTCGACACATCTGTCAGATCGAAGTGGGGTAGGGTCAGATCCCTTTTCCTACGGAAAAGGGATCTGACCCCGGCAGCTACCCGCAATGCCGCTTTTGCTTTTGATCTTCTTTTTTCTTTCCGTGGTGGGCGGAACCGCCAGAATGTGTCAGAGGCCGGGCGGGTGGGGCTGCGCAGGGGCGTGAACCGCATGGATGCGGCGACCGAGCTTACAGAGACGTACTTGCAGCGCCCCCTGCGCAGTCCCACCCGCCCGGCCAAGCCCCAAATCCAACCGGGCTCTCCGCGACCAACCCAACCCCACCCCCGCCACGAGGGGCTGCGCCGTTCGCTGAAAATCCATGTAACCGCTTACACGGAAACGGATTTTTGCCGTAGCGGGTATCATGACCGGCTGACTTCACACAGGAGCCACCCGCTCATGCGCCGCAAGATCGTCGCCGGAAACTGGAAGCTGCATGGCAGCCGTCAATTCGCCAATGAACTGCTGGGGCAGGTCGCCGCCGGGCTGCCGCTGGAGGGGGTGGACGTGGTGATCCTGCCGCCGCTGCCGTACCTGGGCGAGCTGGTCGAGG
Source organism: Stenotrophomonas maltophilia (assembly GCF_002138415.1). NCBI lineage: Bacteria > Pseudomonadati > Pseudomonadota > Gammaproteobacteria > Lysobacterales > Lysobacteraceae > Stenotrophomonas > Stenotrophomonas maltophilia. The sequence continues at coordinate 3,199,605 of NZ_CP015612.1, read as the reverse complement.
ACTTCGGTGAGACCGGCCTGGCCTTCGGCGCACAGGACGTAAGCAGCAACGAGAAGGGGGCCTACACCGGCGAGGTCTGTGCGGCCATGCTGGTCGAGGTCGGCGCCCGCTATGGCCTGGTCGGCCATTCCGAGCGCCGCCAGTACCACCATGAAAGCAGCGAGCTGGTCGCGCGCAAGTTCGCCGCCGCCCAGCATGCCGGCCTGGTGCCGGTGCTGTGCGTGGGCGAGACCCTGGAACAGCGCGAGGCCGGGCAGACCGAAGCGGTCATCGCCAGCCAGCTGGCGCCGGTGCTGGAGCTGGTCGGCGCGGCCGGTTTCGCCAAGGCCGTGGTCGCCTACGAGCCGGTCTGGGCCATCGGTACCGGCCGTACCGCGACCAAGGAGCAGGCACAGCAGGTGCACGCGTTCATCCGTGGCGAAGTCGCGCGTATCGATGCTAGAATCGCTGATTCACTGCCCATTGTTTACGGCGGTAGCGTGAAGCCCGACAATGCCGGGGAACTGTTCGCGCAGCCGGATGTCGATGGTGGGCTGGTCGGCGGCGCCTCCCTGGTGGCCGCGGACTTCCTGGCCATCGCACGGGCGGCGGCCGCGAACTAATCCTAGAAGTTTTGTCCGAGGGCGGTTTCCAATGCTGATGTTGATCCTCAATGTCGTCTACGTGCTGGTCGCTGTGGCCATGATCGCGCTGATCCTGATGCAGCGTGGCTCGGGTGCGGCGGCGGGTTCGGGCTTTGGTGCCGGTGCCTCGGGCACGGTGTTCGGTGCGCGTGGCGCCTCGAACTTCCTGTCCAAGTCGACCAAGTGGCTGGCTGTCGTGTTCTTCGGCATCAGTCTCTTCATGGCCTGGTATGCCGGTCACGGCACCCGTCCGGCGGCCGACCAGGATCTGGGTCTGATGTCCGCCCCGGCGGCAGTCGCTCCGGCGGCTCCGGCGGGCGAACTGCCGGCCGTTCCGAAGGCCGATGCGGTCCCGGCAGCCCCGGTTCCGGCCGCGAATGTGCCGGCTAAGGCGGAATCTTCGGTTTCTGGTGAAGAAAAGCCTTCGGAAGGCTCCCAGAAAGACTGAAGCCGGTTACAATACGCGGCGCATCGGGAAGATAGTCTGATGTGATCGTTTGCCCAGGTGGCGGAATTGGTAGACGCACTACCTTGAGGTGGTAGCGACGCAAGTCGTAGGGGTTCGAGTCCCCTCTTGGGCACCATTTGTAAGTAAAGCGGGTTCGTCTGGCGCGCAAGGCGCCAGGCAGATTCCCGTCCACTCCCCCATGCCAAAGCGCCTGCAGGCGCAGCGGCAGAGGCAAGAGAGAATCGCTGTGCTGGCCGAATATTTGCCGTCTCTGCTGTTTCTGATCGTTGCCACCGGTATCGGCATTACGCTGATGCTGGTTGGCCGATTCCTCGGTCCCCGCCGCCCCGATCTGGAAAAGCTGTCGCCGTATGAGTGCGGCTTCGAGGCCTTCGAAGACGCGCGCATGAAGTTCGACGTGCGCTACTACCTGATCGCGATCCAGTTCATCGTCTTCGACCTGGAAATCATCTTCATCGTGCCGTGGACCCAGGTCTTCATGGAGCTGGGTGCCCGTTCGCTCATCACCATGGGCCTGTTCGTCGGCATGCTGTTCCTCGGTTTCATTTACGTCTGGAAGAAGGGAGCGCTGGAATGGGAGTGATTCAGACTCTCGATGGCCTCATGAACAACCCCACGCCGGAAGGCCGGGTTGATGACATCCTGCGGCCGGAAGGCGACAACCCGCTGCTGGAAAAGGGCTTCGTCACCACCAGCGTCGATGCACTGCTGAACTGGGCACGCACCGGCTCGATGTGGCCGATGACCTTCGGTCTGGCCTGCTGCGCGGTCGAGATGATGCACGCCGGCGCCGCGCGCCTGGACCTTGACCGCTACGGCGTGGTGTTCCGCCCGTCGCCGCGTCAGTCCGACGTGATGATCGTGGCCGGTACCCTGGTCAACAAGATGGCCCCGGCGCTGCGCAAGGTCTACGACCAGATGCCGGACCCGAAGTGGGTCATCTCGATGGGTAGCTGCGCCAACGGTGGCGGCTATTACCACTACTCCTATTCTGTGGTGCGCGGCTGTGATCGCGTGGTGCCGGTGGACGTCTACGTCCCGGGCTGCCCGCCGACCGCCGAGGCGCTGGTGTACGGGATCCTGCAGCTGCAGAAGAAGATCTGGCGTACACAGACCATCGCCCGCTGACCCCTTCACCTGACAAGAGCGCGCCAAGCCCCCATGGCAGAGCAAGCATCCTTCATCGACCGACTCTCCGCACGTTTCGCTGGTGCGAAGGTCATCGTGGTCGAACCCCGCGGCGAAGTGACGCTGGAAGTGCCTGCCGCCGAGTGGCACGCCACCGCCCTAGCGCTGCGTGACGAGTTTGGTTTCGAGCAGGCCGTGGATCTCTGCGGCGTCGACTACCTCGGTTATGGCTCCGACGAATGGGACACCGCCGACGTGTCCTCGCAGGGCTTCAGCCGTGGCGTCGAAGGCAAGGCCCAGGGCCGCTTCGCGTGGGGCGAGTTCCCCACCGAGGAAAACGGTGCCGACGGTGCCCGCCCGCAGCACATGCCGACCCAGCGTTTCGCCGTGGTCGCCCAGCTGCGTTCGTACCAGCACAACCTGATGATGCACCTGCGCTGCTTCGCCCCTGACGAAGCGCTGCCGGTGGTGTCCTCGCTGACCGGCATCTGGCCGGGCCTGAACTGGTTCGAGCGCGAAGCGTTCGACCTGTACGGCGTGATCTTCGAAGGCCACCCGGACCTGCGCCGGATCCTGACCGACTACGGTTTCGTCGGCCATCCGTTCCGCAAGGACTTCCCGCTGATCGGCAATGTCGAAGTCCGCTACGACGAAGAAAAGAAGCGCGTGATCTACGAACCGGTCACCTCGGTGGAGCCGCGCGTCGGCGTGCCGCGCGTGATCCGCGACGACGCCCGCCTGCAGACCGCAGAAGGTGAGCGCGCGCAGGAGGCAGTGAAGTGAGCCACGTACACCAGGCCGGCGAAGCATTCGCCAGCAACGCCGCCGAAAGCCGGCAGGAAATCCGCAACTACACCATGAACTTCGGCCCGCAGCATCCGGCCGCTCATGGTGTGCTGCGCCTGATCCTGGAAATGGACGGCGAAACCATCATGCGCGCCGACCCGCACGTGGGTCTGCTGCACCGTGGTACCGAGAAGCTGGCCGAGTCCAAGCCGTTCAACCAGTCGATCGGCTACATGGATCGCTTGGATTACGTGTCGATGATGTGCAACGAGCACGCGTACGTGCGCGCGATCGAGACCCTGATGGGTATCGAGGCACCGGAGCGTGCCCAGTACATCCGCACCATGTACGATGAAATCACCCGCATCCTCAACCACCTGATGTGGCTGGGCTCCAACGCGCTCGACCTGGGCGCGATGGCGGTGATGCTGTACGCCTTCCGCGAGCGCGAAGAGCTGATGGACTGCTATGAAGCGGTCTCCGGCGCGCGCATGCACGCGGCGTACTACCGTCCGGGCGGCGTCTACCGCGACCTGCCGGACCACATGCCGAAGTACAAGGAATCGCGCTGGCACAAGGGCAAGGCGCTGAAGCAGCTCAATGCTTCGCGTGAAGGCTCGCTGCTGGACTTCCTGGAGAACTTCACTGTTGAGTTCCCCAAGCGCATCGACGAATACGAAACCCTGCTGACCGACAACCGTATCTGGAAACAGCGTACCGTCGGCATCGGCGTGGTAACGCCGGAACTGGCGCACCAGTGGGGCATGACCGGCGTGATGCTGCGTGGCTCGGGCGTTGCCTGGGACCTGCGCAAGAAGCGCCCGTACGCCAAGTACGATGCCGTCGATTTCGACATCCCGCTGGGCAAGGAAGGCGACTGCTACGACCGCTATCTGGTCCGCGTTGCCGAAATGCGCGAGTCCAACCGCATCATCAAGCAGTGTGTGGCATGGCTGAAGGCCAACCCCGGCCCGGTCATGGTCAAGAACTTCAAGGTCGCTCCGCCCAAGCGCGAGGACATGAAGGACGACATGGAAGCGCTGATCCACCACTTCAAGCTGTTCAGCGAAGGCTATTGCGTGCCCGCCGGCGAAACCTACGCGGCAGTGGAAGCGCCCAAGGGCGAGTTCGGCTGCTACCTGGTCTCCGATGGCGCCAACAAGCCGTTCCGCGTGCACCTGCGCGCACCGGGCTTCGCCCACCTGTCCTCGATCGATTCGATCGTGCGCGGCCACATGCTGGCCGACGTGGTGGCGATGATCGGTACCTACGACCTGGTGTTCGGCGAGGTTGACCGGTAATGCCGTCCGCCACGCCAACGCCCGCTGCAGGCAGCCGGCGCAAGCCGGCGCCGCAGTTTCTGGAATTTCACGTTATGCATTTCGCTGAGGTCGGCCGATGAAGGCGACAGGTAATTTCGAGGCGGCGCGCGACGTCGACCCGATGGTGGTGCTGAGCGACAAGACCCGCGCTCACATCGATCACTGGCTGTCCAAGTTCCCGCCGGACCGCAAGCGCTCTGCCGTGCTGCAGGGCCTGCATGCGGCCCAGGAGCAGAACGAGGGCTGGCTGACCGACGAACTGATCGCCGGCGTGGCCAAGTACCTTGATCTGCCGCCGGTGTGGGCCTACGAGGTCGCCAGCTTCTACTCGATGTTCGAGACCGAGAAGGTGGGCCGCAACAACGTGGCCATCTGCACCAACATCAGCTGCTGGCTCAATGGCGCCGAGGACATCGTGCGCCATTGCGAGAAGAAGCTGGGCATCAAGCACGGTGAATCGACCCCGGACGGCCGCGTCTACCTCAAGCGCGAGGAAGAGTGCCTGGCCGGCTGCGGTGGCGCGCCGATGATGGTCATCAACGGTCACTACCATGAGCGTCTGACCCTGGAAAAGGTCGACGAGCTGCTGGACGGGCTGGAGTAAGGGCATGGCACATCACCACGAATCCAAGGGTCCGGTCGGCCCCGCGCCGCTGCCGCACCAGGTGGTCTACACCACCCTGCATTACGACACCCCGTGGTCGTACGAAAGCTACCTGAAGACCGGTGGCTACGCCGCCCTGCGCAAGATCCTCGAAGAGAAGATCCCGCCGGAGCAGGTCATCGAGATGGTCAAGGCCTCGGGCCTGCGCGGCCGCGGTGGCGCGGGCTTCCCGACCGGCCTGAAGTGGTCCTTCATGCCCAAGGGCAACATGCAGAAGTACATCCTCTGCAACTCGGACGAATCCGAGCCGGGCACCTGCAAGGATCGCGACATCCTGCGCTACAACCCGCATTCGGTGGTGGAAGGCATGGCGATCGCCTGCTACGCCACCGGTTCGACCGTGGGTTACAACTACCTGCGTGGTGAGTTCCACCACGAGCCGTTCGAGCACTTCGAGCAGGCCCTGGCCGACGCCTATGCAAATGGCTGGCTGGGCAAGAACGTGATGGGCTCGGGCGTGGACATCGACATCTACGGTGCGCTGGGCGCCGGCGCATACATCTGCGGCGAAGAAACCGCGCTGATGGAATCGCTGGAAGGCAAGAAGGGCCAGCCGCGCTACAAGCCGCCGTTCCCGGCCAACTTTGGCCTCTACGGCAAGCCGTCGACGATCAACAACACCGAAACCTACGGTTCGGTGCCCGCGATCATCCGCAACGGTCCGGAGTGGTTCAAGGGCCTGAGCCTGACCGCCAACGGCGGCCCGAAGTGCTTCTCGGTGTCCGGCTGCGTGCAGAACGGCGGCAACTTCGAAGTGCCGCTCGGCACCAAATTCCACGACCTGCTGGAAATGGCCGGTGGCCTGCGTCCGGGCCGTACCCTGAAGGGCGCGATCCCGGGCGGCGTGTCGATGCCGGTGCTGACCGCAGCCGAGCTGAAGGATCTGCCGATGGACTACGACACCATCCGCGCGCTGGGCTCCGGCCTGGGTTCGGGTGCGATCGTGGTGCTCGACGACAGCGTCTGCTGCGTCAAGTTCGCCTGCCGCATCAGCCAGTTCTTCCACAAGGAATCGTGCGGCCAGTGCACCCCGTGCCGTGAAGGCACCGGCTGGATGCACCGCGTGCTGGAGCGCATCGTCGCCGGCAAGGCCACGATGGAAGACCTGCACCAGCTCAAGGCGGTGGCCGGCCAGATCGAAGGCCACACCATCTGTGCGTTCGGTGAAGCGGCTGCATGGCCCATCCAGGGCTTCCTGCGCCAGTTCTGGGACGAATTCGAGTACTACATCGTCAACGGTCATTCGATGGTTGACGGCAAGAAGGTGGAGGCAGCCGCCGCATGAGCGCGCAACCCGTAAACCCGAACGTGCCACCGGATCACGTGACCATCGAAATCGATGGCAAGTCCCTGGTCGTGCCCAAGGGTTCGATGATCATCCAGGCGGCCGACAAGGCCGGCATTTCGATTCCGCGCTTCTGCTACCACGAGAAGCTGCCGATCGCCGCCAACTGCCGCATGTGCCTGGTGGACGTGGAAAAGTCGCCGAAGCCGGCGCCGGCCTGCGCCACCCCGGTGATGGATGGCATGAAGGTCGCCACCCGCAGCGAAAAGGCACTGAAGTTCCAGCGCTCGGTGATGGAGTTCCTGCTCATCAACCACCCGCTGGACTGCCCGATCTGCGATCAGGGCGGCGAGTGCGAGCTGCAGGACGTGTCGCTGGGCTATGGCCGTTCGGTCAGCCGCTTCAACGAGCGCAAGCGCGTGGTGCCGGACGAGGACATGGGCCCGCTGGTCGCCACCGAGATGACCCGCTGCATCCAGTGCACCCGCTGCGTCCGCTTCACCGCCGACGTTGCCGGTACCTATGAGCTGGGTGGCATGTACCGCGGTGAGAACCTGCAGATCGGTACCTTCGACGGCAAGCCGCTGACCACCGAGCTGTCCGGCAACGTCGTCGACGTCTGCCCGGTCGGCGCGCTGACCAACAAGGTGTTCCAGTTCCGCGCCCGTCCGTGGGAACTGACCGCGCGCGAATCGCTGGGCTACCACGACGCGATGGGTTCGAACCTGTTCCTGCACGTGCGTCGCGGCGAAGTGCTGCGCACCGTGCCGCGCGACAACGAAGCCGTGAACGAGTGCTGGCTGTCCGACCGCGACCGCTACTCGCACCAGGGCCTGTACAGCGAAGACCGTGCGGTCAAGCCGCTGCGCAAGGTCAATGGCGAGTGGAAGGAAGTGAGCTGGGCCGAAGGCCTGGCCGCGGCCGCCGAGATCCTCAAGGCCAACCAGGGCGACAACCTGGGCGTGCTGGTGCACCCGTCCACCTCGAACGAGGAAGGCGCGTTGCTGGCCCGCCTGGCCAAGGGCCTGGGCTCGAGCAACATCGACCACCGCATCAACAACCGCGATTTCTCCGACGCTGCCACCGCCGAAGTGTTCGGCCTGCCGCTGGCCGAGATCGAAGGCGCCGACCGCATCGTCGTTCTGGGCAGCAACATCCGCCACGAACTGCCGCTGCTGCACGCCCGCCTGCGCAAGGCGCAGACCACCAATGGCGCGAAGATCCACGTCGTCAACCCGGTGGACTTCGACTTCGCCTTCAGCATCGCCGGCAAGCAGATCGTTGCGCCGTCGAAGTTCGTCGACGCGCTGGCCAACGCCGAGCTGCGTTCGGCGGTGCAGGGCGGCAACAACACCGTGCTGATCGTCGGTGGCATCGCCGAAAACCACCCGCAGGCTGCCGCGATCCGCGCCGCCGCGCGCGACTTCGCTGCCGCCACCGGTGCCAAGCTGTGCCGCATCCCGCAGGGCGCCAACGCCGTTGGCCTGACCCGCGCCGGCGTGCTGCCGGCCGGCAAGGACGTCGCCGCGATGCTGGCGCAGCCGCGCCAGGCCTATGTGGTGTACGGCCTGGAGCCGGGCCTGGACTTCGCCGATGCACCCGCCGCGCGCAAGGCGCTGGCCGGTGCCCAGGTGGTGGCCTTCAGCCAGTTCGCCTGTGCCTCCACCCGTGACGTTGCCGACGTGATCCTGCCGATCGGCGCGCTGCCGGAAATCGACGCCACCCTGACCAACCTCGATGGTCGCGAGCAGTCGGCCCGTGCCGGCGGCAAGCTGCCGGGCGAGGCCCGTGAAGGCTGGCGCGTGCTGCGCGCCCTTGGCGGCGAACTGGCGGTAGCCGGTTTCGACTTCACCGACCTGGCCGGCCTGCGCGTCAGCCTGGCCCCGGTGTCGGTCACCGTTGCCGCTTCGGCGCAGCCGGTGGTTGCCGGCGAAGGCCTGGAAGTGGCTTCGACCGCCGCGATCTACCGCACCGATGCGGTGGTCCGTCGCGCCCCGGCGCTGCAGTCGCATCCGCTCAACAATGCCCCGCGCATCGTGCTGAACGCTGAAGATGCCGCTCGCCTGCAGCTGCAGGAAGGGCAGATGGCCAAGGTCGGCACCGATGCCGGCAAGGCCACCCTGCCGGTGGTGGTCGACGCCCGCGTCGCTGCGGGTTCGGTCTGGATTGAATCGGGCCACGGCGCGACCGCGCCGCTGGGTGCCGCTCGCGTAACGGTGGTGGCTGCATGAACGAATTGCTGTTGAACGCGGTCGACCCGCTGCACCAGTGGCTGCTTGGCCTTGGTGACATCGGCGCACTGATCTGGATCATCCTGAAGATCCTGGTGATCACCGTTCCGGTGATCATCTCGGTGGCCTTCTACGTGGTCTGGGAACGCAAGCTGATCGGCTGGATGCACGTCCGCCACGGCCCGATGTACGTGGGCATGGGCATCTTCCAGGCCTTCGCCGACGTCTTCAAGCTGCTGTTCAAGGAAGTGGTCCAGCCGAGCAGCGCCAACAAGGCGATCTACCTGCTGGCCCCGCTGATCACCCTGGCCCCGGCCTTCGCGGCCTGGTCGGTGGTCCCCTTCGATTCGCAGATCGTGCTGTCCAACGCCAACGCCGGCCTGCTGTACCTGCTGGCGATGACCTCGCTGGGCATCTATGGCATCATCCTGGCCGGTTGGGCATCCAACTCGAAGTATGCGTTCCTGGGTGCGATGCGCGCCTCGGCGCAGATGATCAGCTACGAAATCGCCATGGGCTTCGCCCTGGTCGGCGTGATGATCGCGTCGGGCAGCCTGAACCTGAGCAACATCGTGATGGCGCAGGCCGGCAATTCCGGTTTCTTCGACTGGTTCCTGCTGCCGCTGTTCCCGCTGTTCGTCATCTACTGGGTGTCGGGCGTTGCCGAAACCAACCGCGCGCCGTTCGACGTGGTGGAAGGTGAATCGGAAATCGTCGCCGGCCACATGGTCGAATACTCCGGCGGTGCGTTCGCGCTGTTCTTCCTGGCCGAATACGCCAACATGATCCTGATCAGCTTCCTGATCTCGATCTTCTTCCTCGGCGGCTGGCTGAGCCCCATCCAGGGCTGGGTCAACTTCGGCGACGTCTCGCCGCTGGTCGACTGGATCTGGAAGGGCGGTGCACCGTGGCTGTTCGTCAAGGTGTTCTTCTTCGCCAGTGCCTACATCTGGTTCCGTGCCAGCTTCCCGCGCTTCCGCTATGACCAGATCATGCGCCTGGGCTGGAAGGTCTTCATCCCGCTGGCCATTCTGTGGATCGCGGTTACCGCCGTCATGGTGTTCTTCGGCGTGATTCAAAAGGGCGTCTAAGTGATGAACAGGATTACCCATTACTTCAAGAGCCTGCTGCTGCTCGAACTGCTGGGCGGTCTTTGGCTGACGCTGAAGTACAGCTTCAAGCCCAAGTACACGATGATGTACCCGATGGAGAAGTTCCCGCAGTCGCCGCGCTTCCGTGGCCTGCACGCCCTGCGCCGTTACCCCAACGGTGAAGAGCGCTGCATCGCCTGCAAGCTGTGCGAAGCGGTGTGCCCTGCATTGGCCATCACCATCGACTCGGCCAAGCGCGAAGACGGCACCCGCCGTACCACGCGCTATGACATCGATCTGTTCAAGTGCATCTTCTGCGGCTTCTGCGAAGAAAGCTGCCCGGTGGACTCGATCGTCGAAACCCACATCCTCGAGTACCACTTCGAGAATCGTGGCGAAAACATCGTTACCAAGCCGCAGCTGCTGGCCCTGGGCGACCGTCTCGAGTCCGAGATCGCCGAGCGTCGCGCCGCCGATGCCGCTTACCGCTGAGGTCGAGAGATGGATTGGGTAAATATCGCTTTCTGGGTGTTCGCCATCGCGGCAACGGTTTCGGCCGGTGCGGTGATCAGCGTGCGCAACCCGGTTCACGCCGTGCTCTGCCTGGTGCTGACCTTCTTCTCCATCGCCTGCGTGTGGCTGCTGGTGGGTGCCGAGTTCCTCGGCGTCGCCCTGGTGCTGGTCTACGTCGGCGCGGTGATGGTGCTGTTCCTGTTCGTGGTGATGATGCTGGACATCGACCCCACCAAGCTGCGTGAGGGTTGGGTGCGCTACCTGCCGGTCGGCCTGATCGTTGCCGTGGCCATGCTGGTGCAGATGCTGATCCTGATCGGCGTGAAGGGCAGGGCGGTTACTCCGTTCCCGGCCGACAACGCCGCTGCGCTCGCCGCCGACAGCTCCAACGTCACCTGGCTGGCGCGCACGCTGTTCACCGAGTACCTGCTGCCGTTCGAGTTCGCCGCCGTCATCCTGACCGTGGCCGTGGTTGCCGCCGTGATGCTGACCCTGCGTCGCCGTACCGGCGTGAAGAGCCAGAACCCGGGCGAGCAGACCATGGTCAAGGCCGGTCAGCGCCTGCGCATGGTCAAGATGGGCGCCGAGGCACCGGTCGTGCACAGCAACAGCAAGCCGGCCGCCGGCGAGGAGACCCAGCCGTGATTACCCTTGGCCACATGCTTGCGCTGGGCGCGGTGCTGTTCGCCATCAGCCTGGCCGGCATCTTCCTCAACCGGAAGAACGTCATCGTCCTGCTGATGTCGATCGAGCTGATGCTGCTGTCGGTGAACGTCAATTTCGTCGCGTTCTCGCGTCAGCTGGGCGATCCGTCCGGCCAGCTGTTCGTGTTCTTCATCCTGACCGTCGCCGCCGCGGAAGCCGCCATCGGCCTGGCGATCCTGGTGACCCTGTTCCGTACCCGCCGCACGATCAATGTCGGCGAAGTCGATTCGTTGAAGGGCTGATCCACAGATGGAAATCACTCTCTCCAAGAGTCTGTTGATCGCAGTGGTGCTTGCGCCGCTGTTCGGCAGCATCATCGCCGGCCTGTTCGGTCGCCAGGTCAAGCGCTTCGGCGCGCAGACCATCACCATCCTCGGCGTTGCGGTTGCCTGCGCCCTGTCGATGTACACGCTCTACCAGCTGCTCTGGGGCGGCGCACAGCCGTTCAACCAGAACATCTACACGTTCTTCGAAGTCGGCCAGTACTCGGCCCACGTCGGCTTCATGGTCGACAAGCTGACCGCGATGATGATGGTGGTGGTGACCTTCGTGTCGCTGCTGGTCCACATCTACACGATCGGCTACATGCAGGACGATCCGGGCTACCAGCGGTTCTTCAGCTACATCTCGCTGTTCACCTTCTCGATGCTCACCCTGGTGATGAGCAACAACTTCCTGCAGCTGTTCTTCGGCTGGGAAGCGGTGGGCCTGGTGTCGTACCTGCTGATCGGCTTCTGGTTCAAGCGCCCGACCGCGATCTTCGCCAACATGAAGGCGTTCCTGGTCAACCGCGTCGGCGACTTCGGCTTCCTGCTCGGCATCGCCGGCGTGCTGTGGGTGTTCGGCACCCTGGACTACTCGCAGGTGTTCTCGCAGGCCGGCATGCTGGCTGACCCGCGCGCCCAGCTGCAGATCTGGGACGGCACCATGTTCGGCATGCAGCTGCTGAACGAGCCGGTGATCTGGTCGATCGCCACCGTCATCTGCATCTGCCTGTTCATCGGTGCCATGGGCAAGTCGGCCCAAGTCCCGCTGCACGTGTGGCTGCCGGACTCGATGGAAGGCCCGACCCCGATCTCGGCACTGATCCACGCCGCGACGATGGTGACCGCCGGTATCTTCATGGTCACCCGCATGTCGCCGCTGTTCGAGCTGTCGCAGACCGCGTTGAACTTCATCCTGTTCATCGGTGCCACCACCGCGTTCTTCACCGGCCTGATCGGCATCGTGCAGAACGACATCAAGCGCGTCGTCGCGTACTCCACGCTGTCGCAGCTGGGCTACATGACCGTGGCACTGGGCGTGTCGGCCTATTCGGCCGCCGTGTTCCACCTGATGACCCACGCTTTCTTCAAGGCGCTGCTGTTCCTGGGTGCCGGCTCGGTCATCATCGCGATGCACCACGAGCAGGACATGCGCAAGATGGGCGGCCTGCGCAAGTACATGCCGATCACGTTCGTCACCATGTGGATCGGTACCCTGGCCCTGGTCGGTACGCCGTTCTTCTCCGGCTTCTACTCGAAGGACACCATCATCGAGGCCGCCGAGATCCACGCGCACCTGCAGAACAGCTGGGTGGCCACCTATGGCTACTGGGCCGTGCTGGGTGGCGTGCTGGTGACCAGCTTCTACAGCTTCCGCCTGCTGTTCCTGACCTTCCATGGCAAGGAGCGCTTCCGCGACGCGCATGATGATCACGGCCATGGCCATGACGATCACCACGTCGCTGACGCCCACCATGCTGATGCCCACCACGGCGATGCCCATGACGACCACGGCCATGGCCACGGTCCGCATGAGCCGCATGAAACCCCGTGGGTGGTGACCCTGCCGCTGATCCTGCTGGCCATCCCGTCGATCGCCATCGGTTTCTTCAGCATCGGTCCGATGCTGCACGGCACCGACTGGGCCGGCCAGCATGCACACGACGCCATCAAGGGCCAGGTCAACACGTTCTTCACCGGTATCGTCGATTTCTACGATCCGGCCAAGAACACCGTTGCCTTCCTGGGCGAAGAGTTCCACGGGCCGGTGGCGTTTGCGCTGCACGGCATGATGCTGCCGCCGTTCTGGCTGACCCTGGCGGGCTTCCTGCTGGCTGCGCTGTTCTACCTGTGGAAGCCGGACCTGTCGGGCAAGGCTCGCAAGACCTTCGCTCCGCTGGTGTCGGTGCTGGAAAACAAGTACGGCTTCGACAAGCTGTGGATCGATGGCTTTGCCGGTGGCAGCGTAAAGCTGGGCAAGGTCGCACGCTGGATCGACAGCAACATCGTCGACGGCGTGGTCAATCTTTCGGCACGTGTTGTGGACGTCGCAGCCGGCGTGCTGCGTCGTACCCAATCCGGTTTCCTCTATCACTACGCCTTCGCGATGATCATCGGCCTGATTGCCCTTCTGGGCGTGCTGATGCATTACCTGCGTTGATGACCTGTACGGAATAAGAAGACGTGTCGAACTGGCCTCTACTCAGTGTCCTCATCTGGCTGCCGATCATCGGTGGCGCCCTGATCCTTGCGATCCGTGATGCGCAGACCGCCCGCTGGGCGTCCCTGGGCGTAGCGGTGCTGACGTTCGTGGCGAGCCTCTCGCTGCTGAGCGGCTACAACGCGGGCATCGACGGTCTGCAGTTCGTCGAGACCCATGGCTGGATCCCGGCGTACAAGATCGGCTACAACCTGGGCGTGGACGGCATCGCCGTGGCGCTGATCCTGCTGACCACCCTGGTCAGCGTGCTTGCCCTGATCGGCGCCTGGAGCGCCATCGACAAGCGCGTCAACCAGTACGTGGCCGCCTTCCTGATCCTGGAAGGCGTCACGGTCGGTATCTTCTCGGCCACGGACGCGATGCTGTTCTACGTGTTCTTCGAGGCGATGCTGATCCCGATGTTCCTGATCATCGGTGTCTGGGGTGGCCCGCGCCGCATCTACGCCGCGCTGAAGTTCTTCCTGTACACCTTCCTCGGCTCGGTGCTGATGCTGGTGGCACTGATCTACCTGTACATGAAGGGCGGCAGCTTCCAGCTGGCCGACCTGTACGCGCTGCCGCTGTCGGCCAAGGAACAGACCTGGATCTTCTTCGCGTTCCTGATCGCCTTCGCGGTCAAGGTGCCGATGTTCCCGGTGCATACCTGGCTGCCGGATGCCCACGTGGAAGCGCCGACCGCCGGTTCGGTGATCCTGGCCGCCATCGCCCTGAAGATCGGTGGCTACGGCTTCCTGCGCTTCAACCTGCCGATCGTCCCGGACGCGTCGCAGGAGTGGGCGTGGCTGGTGATCGCGCTGTCGCTGATCGCCGTGATCTACGTTGGCCTGGTCGCCCTGGTGCAGGACGACATGAAGAAGCTGATCGCCTATTCGTCGATCGCGCACATGGGCTTCGTCACCCTGGGCACCTTCATCGCGCTGTGGCTGGTGCGTGAAGCCGGCAACGCCGATGCCGCCCGCCTGGGCTTGCAGGGCGCCATGGTGCAGATGATCTCGCACGGCTTCGTGTCCGGTGCGATGTTCTCCTGCGTCGGCGTGCTGTACGACCGCATGCACAGCCGCCGCATCGCCGATTACGGCGGCGTGGTCAACGTGATGCCGTGGTTCGCCACCTTCGCCATGCTGTTCTTCATGGCCAATGCCGGCCTGCCGGGCACCAGCGGTTTCGTCGGTGAGTTCATGGTCATCCTGTCGGCCTTCCAGCGTAATCCGTGGATCGCACTGGGCGCGGCCACCACCCTGATCATCGGTGCCGCCTACACCCTGTGGCTGTACAAGCGCATCTTCTTCGGCGAGGTGGCCAACAGCCACGTGGCCGAACTGAAGGACATCAACGGCCGCGAATGGCTGGTGCTGGGCGTGTTCGCCATCGGCGTGCTGGCGCTGGGCATCTACCCCAAGCCGCTGACCGACCTGATGGAGCCCTCGATCGCGAAGCTGGCGATGCAGATCGCATCCAGCAAGCTGCTGTAATTCCAGGATTTGATGATGACCACCTCGCCGCTGCTGCCATTGACCGCCGCTGACCTGCCACCGCTCGCTCCCGAGCTGGTGCTGATCGGCAGTGCCTTCGCCCTGATGATCCTCGACCTGTTCGTCAGCAACCGGAACAAGATCGTCACCCACCTGTTCTCGCTCGCTGCGCTGGCCGTGGTGCTGTTCATGCTGGCCACCGGCGTGGGCGGGCAGGGGGAGGTCTTCCATGGCATGTTCGTGCGCGATACCGCCGCGGACGTGATGAAGACCGGGATCGTGCTGCTCAGCGGCCTGACCCTGGTCTACGGCTGGCGCTACCTGCGTGACCGCAACCTGTTCCAGGGCGAGATCCCGGTGCTGATCCTGTTCGGCACCGCCGGCATGATGATCCTGGTCTCGGCCGGCAGCCTGCTGATGGTCTACCTGGGCCTGGAACTGCTGGCGCTGTGCTCCTACGCGCTGGTTGCCAGCAATCGTGAGAACGGCCTGGCCTCCGAAGCGGCGATGAAGTACATCGTGCTGGGTTCGCTGGCCTCGGGCCTACTGCTGTACGGCATGTCGCTGATCTACGGCGCCACCGGCAGCCTGCACCTGGACGTGATCCGTGAGGCCATCCCGCACTCGGAAGAGCGCGTGCTGCTGATCACCGGTGCGGTGTTCATGATCGCCGGCGTTGCCTTCAAGCTGGGTGCCGCGCCGTTCCACATGTGGCTGCCGGACGTGTATCAGGGTGCCCCGGCACCGATCGCACTGTTCATCAGCTCGGCGCCGAAGCTGGCCGCGTTCGGCATGGCGTACCGCCTGCTGGAAATGGGCGTGGGCCCGCTGTCGACCGAACTGCAGCTGCTGATTGCCGGCCTGGCCGCGGTCTCGCTGGTCATCGGCAACCTGATGGCCATCGCGCAGAGCAACCTCAAGCGCATGCTGGCGTTCTCCACCGTCTCGCACATCGGCTTCCTGCTGATGGGTATTGCCGGTGGCGGTTCGCAGGGCTATGCCGCCGCGCTGTTCTACGCACTGGCCTACGCCATCATGTCCACCGCCGCCTTCGGCGCGATCATCGCGCTGTCGCGTGCCGGTTTCGAAGCCGAGAACATCGAAGACTTCAAGGGCCTGAATGCCCGCAACCCGTGGATGGCCGGCCTGGTGCTGTGCATCATGGCGTCGCTGGCCGGCATCCCGCCGTTCCTGGGCTTCTGGACCAAGCTGGCGGTGCTGGGCGCGGCCGTCAACGGTGGCCTGCTGTGGCTGGCCATCCTCGGCGTGCTGTGTGCCGTGGTCGGCTGCTTCTACTACCTGCGCGTCATCAAGGTCATGTACTTCGATGAGCCGGTGGGCGAGGCCATGCCGCGCAGCAACGACCGCGTGCTGGGCCTGGTGCTGGGCGTGAACGCGCTGGCACTGCTGGCGCTGGGCCTGGCCTGGAACCCGATCATGGTCTGGTGCCAGCAGGCATTTGCGCATCTTGCATAAAAGTTGACACAAAGCTGCGTGAT